>CAVXVR010000003.1:0-1286183 GCA_963765285.1 Terriglobia bacterium | reverse complement strand
CGGCGATCTCATCGATCTCACCCGACCGCTCGAAAAAGACACCGATCTGCGCATCCTGACGGAGAAAGATCCCGAGGCGTTGGAAGTGTATCGTCATTCGTCGGCGCATTTGCTGGCGGCGGCCGTGCTCGAGCTTTTCCCCGAGACCAAGCTCGGTCACGGGCCCGCGACCGAGAGCGGGTTTTTTTACGATTTTTACCGCCCCACTCCGTTCACGCCGGAAGATCTGGAAAAGATCGAAAAGAAGATGCAGGAATTGGTGCAACAGAACCTGCCTTACGCCCGCGAGTTTCTGCCGCGCAACGAAGGGTTGCAGAAATTCAAAGGTGAAGGCGACTTCATGAAGTGCCACTTCATCGAGCAATTCACCCAGCCCGATGAAAAGATTTCGATTTACAAGACTGGCAAATTTCTCGATTTCTGCCGCGGGCCGCACATTCCTTCGACCGGAAAGATCAAAGCGTTCAAGTTGCTGAACATTGCCGGCGCGTATTGGCTGGGCGACGAAAAAAATCAGCAGTTGCAGCGCATCTACGGGACTTCGTTCTTCTCGAAAAAAGACCTCGACCAATACCTGACTCAAGTGGAAGAGGCCAAAAAGCGCGATCACCGCGTGCTCGGCCAGCAGCTCGATCTGTTTTCTATTCAGGAACTTGCCGGGCCGGGCCTGATCTTCTGGCATCCCAAAGGCGGAATTATCCGCAAAGAGATGGAAGACTGGATGCGCTCCGAATATCTGAAGCGCGGCTACTCGCTGGTCTACACGCCGCACGTGGCGCGCCGCCAGTTGTGGCAGACCTCCGGCCACGAGGGCTACTACGCGCAGAACATGTTCGACGTCATGGAGCTTGACGACGCCGAATACCGCATCAAGCCCATGAATTGTCCGTTCCACATTCTGATCTACCGGGATTCGCTGAAGTCGTATCGTGATTTGCCGGTGCGTCTGGGCGAGCTGGGCACGGTCTATCGCTATGAACGCTCAGGCGTGATGCACGGCCTCTTGCGCGTTCGAGGCTTTACCCAAGATGACGCACACATTTTCTGCATGCCCGAGCAGATTGAAGAGCGAAATCGAGGCGTGTCTGGATTTTGCGCTGGACGTGCTCAAAGATTTTGGCTTCGACCAGTATCAGACCGAGCTCTCCACGTGGAATCCCGATGACCGCAAGAATTTCGTGGGCAGCGAAGAGCAGTGGAACCTGGCTACCCGCTCGCTCGAGAGCGTGCTCAAGCGGCGCAAAATCGAATACAAGACCATCCCCGGCGAAGCCGCGTTTTACGGGCCAAAGATTGACATCAAGTTGGTCGATGCCATTGGCCGTTTATGGCAGCTCACGACGATACAGTTCGACTTTAACCTGCCGCAGCGCTTCAGCCTGGAGTACGTTGCGGAAGACGGCACGCGCAAACAGCCGCTCATGGTGCATCGCGCGCTGTATGGATCAGTCGAGCGTTTCTTTGGCGTGCTCATCGAGCACTACGCCGGAGCATTCCCGGTGTGGCTGTCTCCGGTACAGGCCGTAATGATCCCCATCGCCGAACGTCACGTGGAGTATGCGAATAACGTTGCCGCTCAGCTCAAAGCCGTCGGGGTGCGCGTCGAGGTCGATGCCCGCAACGAAAAGATGAACGCCAAAATCCGCGAGCACGCGCTGCAGAAAGTTCCTTTCCTGTTAGTGGTGGGCGACAAAGAAGCCGAATCCGGCAAAGTCAACGTCCGCACGCGTGGGAAAGAGAAAACCGAAGACATGCTGGCGGCGGAGTTTGTGGAAAAGATCAAGAAGGTGATCGCCGACAAATTGCCGACGCTGTAATTATCTGCGTGGCGCACGCCGCCCTCGGCTGTCGCGCAGGCCCGGGTAGCGCGCCACGCCGTCAAACTTGTCTCTAAAGAGAAAGAGATAGATACCAGTGCAAGCTTCACGCGGAGCTTCGCTCCGCCGTGCAGCCGGGGGCGGCCGTCCCACGTGTTTCATCTTCCTCACCGACAAGCTTTTGACAAACCTCTAACCCTGCCATGACACACCGCAAAACTGCGGCCCGTACTCTGCTCGCACAGTGAATCCCAGTTCCGCCACTCGACCCTGGAACTAGATCACATCAAAAAATCGGAGTGTGAATATCATGAAGACCGAAGACCTCCCAGTTGTGTCCTCTGAAACTCCCAGTTCCACAACCGAAAACTCAACTGTCCCGCGCAGCCGCGTCCAACGCCGTTCGTTCTTGAAAGGCCTGGGCGCAGCCGGAGCCGCTTTGTCTGCCGGAGCGCTGCTTAGCATTAAGAGCCAGGCGCAAACCGGCAAGAGCCCCAGCACGCTGACCAAGGGTGATACCGCCATTCTGCGCTTTCTGGCGGCCGCTGAACTGCTCGAAACCGATCTCTGGCAGCAATACGCGGAACTCGGTGGAGTTACTCCCGGCACGCAAAACCCCTACCAGAACGCGCTGCAACAACTCGACGGCGATGGTTCGCAGTACATCACCAGCAACACACTCGACGAACTTTCTCACGCGGAGTTTCTGAACGCCTATTTGATCTCCAAGGGTCAGGAGCCAGTGGATCTCGATGGGTTTCGCAATCTGCCGAGCAGTCAGGCGACAGGGGCTCAGCAAATTGGGCGGCTGACTAACCTCATGAAGCTGCACGTTGATACCAGCTGGTTTGTCCGCTACCGTAGCCAGAAGAACCCGGATTTCGGCGCCAAGTTTCCTCAGGCGATCAAAATTGTGAATCGGCCGGCCATTCCGCTGACCGACGACGACTTTAATGACCCGAACCACATCCAGGCCATTGCCAACACTGCTGCGTTTCACTTTGCCATGATCGAGCAAGGCGGCAGCAGCCTTTATTCCGCCATGGCGCAAAAGGTGCGCAATGCGGAAGTGTTGCAAATCGTCCTCAGCATTGGCGGCGATGAAGTGGCTCATTTCCTGGAATGGATGGACTTTGCAGGAAACGCCGCCGCGCCGCCACTGGCGCCGTTGACCGATGGCACGCTCACCTTTCCCGACCTCAACCAGGTGACCAAGCCAACTAACTTGCAGACCAATCTGATTTTTCCTGTCCCGTGCGAATTCATTAGCCCCGACCTGCCGCGGTGCGCTGTGATTCGGCCGACAAACCCGCAAGGAATCGCGATGGGAGCGGTCCAGGCCCTAACCAACGATCAACTCTTTGCCGGCCAATCTCGTCAGTTCTTCCAAACACTGCAGGAACTGGCCACAGAAGCCGACGCGGCCCAACGAGGCTTTTAAGCGCAGCGCGCGTTTTTCCCCCGGCGGGCGCTTGCCGGAGAAGTGGCAGCGCCCGCATTTCCAATGTCAACGGTTGAATCCAAAGGAGTCGTCATGTTTGAAGGATTGTTTCAGCCCATGCATCTGCTGGTAATTTTCGGAATCGCCCTGCTCGTGTTCGGACCTAAGAAGCTGCCGGAACTGGGCAAAGGGATCGGCGAGGGGATTCGCGGATTCAAGTCAGCGATGCAAAATCACGTGCTCGAAGCGGATCAAAAACCCGCAGAGCGCCCGAGCGAGAATGGCGGTCAATCCCGGCTCTAAGTTGAGGAATTTCAGTTCGGCGCCCACACCGCTTCGCATAGAATTGGCGCCGGTCTTCGTTCTCTCGAGCCCGAGCCTCAATGCGAGCCAGCAACCTTGCCGTCACCGTCGGTGTCATTTCCGATACTCACGGCCTGCTTCGCCCCGAGGCGGTTGCCCTGTTGAAGGGCTCCGACCAGATCATTCATGCTGGGGACATCGGAGACCCGGCCATCCTCGACAAGCTGGCTGAGATTGCGCCGGTGACCGCCGTTCGCGGCAACGTGGACCGGGCTGCATGGTCGCGCAGCATTCCCGCCGCCAATGTTCTCGAAGTCGCCGGCATTTCCATCTACGTCCTGCATGACTTGGCGCAGCTCGATCTCAAGCCGAAGGCCGCAGGATTCTCTGCTGTCGTCTACGGACACAGCCACGTTCCCGGACAGGAGATGAAAAATGGTGTTCTTTACTTCAATCCCGGGAGCGCTGGACCACGGAGGTTTCGCTTGCCAGTGAGTGTCGGCCGCATGATTGTGGCGGGTGCGGATCTGCGCGGCGAGATTGTTGAAATCACCCCCGAGTAGATGCCTGGCAAGCCCGCATACTACAATCGATGTCGTCGCCAGTACTGCTGGCCGAACCGGTCCCGGAAAGGCAACCCTTCCTCATGAAAATCGCGAAAGATGTGACGGAACTCATCGGCCGCACGCCGCTGGTGCGGCTTAACAAAGTCACCCAGGGCTGCGCGGCCGAAATTGTTGCCAAGCTCGAAAGCCAGAATCCTGTGGGCAGCGTAAAAGACCGCATCGGCGTGAGCATGATTGCCGAAGCTGAGCGGCAGGGAAAGATTCATCCGGGCAAAACCGTGCTCATCGAGCCCACGAGCGGTAATACTGGGATCGCTCTCGCCTTCGTGGCGGCCGTGAAGGGCTACAAGCTCATTCTCACCATGCCGGAGACAATGAGTCTCGAGCGCCGTGTACTGCTGCTGGCTTTTGGTGCTGAGATCGTTCTCACGCCGGGTCCCAAAGGCATGAAAGCGGCGATTGCGAAAGCTGAAGAGATCCTCGCGAATACTCCGAACGGCTACATCCTGCAACAGTTCGACAATCCGGCCAACCCCAAGATCCATGTGGAAACCACGGGGCCAGAGATCTGGAACGACACCGACGGCAAGGTCGACATGCTGATCTCAGGCGTCGGCACAGGTGGAACCATTACTGGCGTTTCCGAATACATCAAGCCCAGGAAACCGTCCTTCAAGGCGATCGCGGTCGAGCCTGCGGAAAGCCCCGTGCTTTCGGGGGGCAAGCCGTCTCCTCACAAGATTCAGGGGATCGGCGCGGGTTTTGTTCCCAGCATCGTTCGCCGGGACTACATCGACGAAGTGGTCACCGTCACTAGTGACGAGGCGATTCAAATGGCGCGCCGTCTTCCGCTGGAAGAAGGTCTCCTCGTGGGGATTTCTTCCGGCGCCGCGGTGGTCGCGGCCCTGAAAGTGGGCTGCCGCCCGGAGAATGCCGGCAAGTTGATTGTGGTGGTTCTGCCCTCGTTCGGTGAGCGCTACCTCAGCAGTATCCTGTTCGAGGAACTGCGCAACCGGGCGCAGCAGATTCCCACGGCGGCCGTCCCGGTTTGAGCTATGGCTCACCTTTTGGCCTTAATGCGTGAAGATGTCACCACGGTGGTGGAGCGTGACCCCGCAGCCAAGTCAAAGTTGGAAGTGTTCTTGTGTTATGCCGGGCTGCACGCCGTCTGGTTCTACCGGGCCAATCACTGGCTTTGGAACCATGGGTTCTTCTTTCTGGGCCGCTGGCTGTCCGAGGTTGCCCGCTTCCTTACGGGAATCGAAATCCACCCCGCGGCGAAAATCGGCCGCCGCCTGTTCATCGATCACGGCATGGGAGTTGTAATCGGCGAGACCGCAGTGATCGGCGACGACATAACCCTGTACCAGGGCGTAACGCTGGGCGGCACCGGCAAGGAGCAGGGCAAGCGGCATCCCACCATCGAAGACAATGTTGTCGTCGGCAGCGGAGCCAAAATTCTCGGCAATATCACCGTCGGGCGAAACTGCCGCATCGGGGCCGGATCAGTGGTGTTGCGCAACGTGCCCGAGAATTCCACCGTGGTCGGCGTTCCCGGCCACATCATTTTCCGCAATGGTGAACGGGTCGTGATCACCGACCCCAAGCAGATCAACGACCCGCTCTCTGAGGCTCTGGCTGCCGTGGCCGCGGAAGTGAAAAAGCTGGGCGAGCGGCTGCAGAAGGTGGAAGGCTCAGACCACATCCATGAGCCGATGTCCGCTCAACTTCAACGCATCATGGAAGACACTGATTATCAGATATAGGACTATCAGATATAGGACTACCAGATCTAGACCTCCCGGTTCGATACAATCCAGCAGTGTCCATCGAATTCCACGTTGAGGCGACTGCCGGTCCTGCCCGCGCCGGACGCCTGCTGACTCCTCACGGCGAAATCCAGACTCCCGTCTTCATGCCGGTCGGCACCTTGGCGACGGTCAAAGGCGTTTCGCAGGACATCCTCGAGGAACTGGGCGTGCAGATTCTGCTGGGGAACACCTACCACCTCTATCTCCGTCCCGGAGTCGACCAAATCCGCAAACTTGGCGGATTGCATCGGTTCATGGCCTGGCCGCGCGCTATCCTCACCGACTCCGGCGGTTTCCAGGTGTTCAGCCTGAACGACCTGCGCAAAGTGAACGAAGAAGGCGTGACGTTTCGTTCGCACCTCGACGGCTCCTCCCATTTTCTAGGTCCAGAGACGGCCACCGAAGCCCAGATCGGCCTGGGCGCGGACATCATCATGGCTTTCGACGAATGCACCGAGTATCCGGCGGACCAGGCGCGTGTACGTGCTTCGATGGAGTTGACGTTGCGCTGGGCGGAGCGCTGCAAGAAATATTTCGATGAACACAAACATGAAGTCCCGTGGTCCACGTCTGAGAACTGGGAACTCGGAACCGGGAACTGGTCTCGTACAACCGGAACCGGCCGGCCGGGACCCCTCGATTGCGCCCGAGACGAGCGCCGACCCGGCCCTCCAGCGCTGATGGCAGAGTCGGCTGGGCAGGGGACGACACCTGCCCCTACGCAGTCCGATCAGACCCAAAGTTTGTTTGGCATTGTGCAGGGCGGCATGGATTCCGCTCTCCGCAAGGAATCCGCCGAGCGGACCATCGAGATCGACTTCCCCGGCTACGCCATCGGAGGCCTGAGCGTCGGCGAGCCTCGCAGCCTTACCCGCGAAATTGTCGAGGCCACCATCGAGCACCTTCCCGCCGCCAAGCCCCGCTATCTCATGGGAGTGGGCACGCCCCAGGAAATCGTCGAATATGCCAATCTAGGCATCGACATGATGGATTGCGTCCTGCCGACGCGGGCCGCGCGGCACGGCCTGCTGTTTACCTCAGAGGGCAGAGTCTCTATCAAACAGGCCCGCTACGCCGGGGACAGCGGCCCGCTCGACCCTGCCTGCGCCTGCCGGGTCTGCGCCCGCTACTCCCGTGCCTATCTCCGGCATCTGTACGCTTCTAATGAAGTTCTGGCGCAGGTCCTGAATACCGTCCACAACCTCAGCTTCTACCTTGACACCATGCGGTCGGTGCGTCATTCTATTGGACTTGGAAAGAGGGCCTGTTTTCTTTCTGGTGAGTCATCTCAACCAAAAGCATAGCTCGGCATCCCCGTTTCATGCCTGAAGCTGAAGGAATCTCCGGCCTGCAGTAGTGAACCTCCGAAGGGAAACTGGCTGAGCCAAGGCGCCGGAAGATGGCGTTCGAGCGGGATTTAGAGGAGAATACTGGGTCTCCATGAGTAGTTACCACATACTGGCGCTGCAAACCGGCGGCAGCCCGCTGGGCGGCTGGGTGGGCATCGCGCCCCTGGTGTTCATTTTTGCCATCTTCTACTTTTTCCTGATCATGCCGCAGCAGCGGCGGCAAAAGAAGTGGCAGCAGATGTTGAATGAACTCAAGCCCGGCGACAAGGTCGTCACCGGCGGAGGTCTGCGCGGTACCATCCTTTCGCTGAAGGACGATTACGTCCAACTACGGGTTCCGCCTGACAATTTGCGCATTGAGGTCACCCGCGCTTCGATTGTCTCGGTAACTGATTCTGACGACAAAACCAAGGCGGCGTGAGGAATCTGGCAGCGGCTGCGGCGAAATGCATCCAATCGAGTGGGGATGTACGAATTAAGGGGTTATGAATAAGAACCTGGGCTGGAAACTCGGACTGACAATCGCCATCATGCTGGTCTTTCTATTCGGCATTTTCGGCCTGCCGAAAAGCGCCACTGGCAGCGGCTTGCTCGACGCCATGCAGCAGCGCATTCATCTGGGCCTGGATCTTAAAGGTGGGACGCACCTGATTCTGCAGGTGCAGGTGAATGACGCCGTAAATGCCGAATCCGAGCGCGCCATTGAGCGCCTGAAAGACGATCTCCGCAAGCGCAAAATCAACTACACCGATATCGTTCAACCGGACCCGGCCAACAATCCCGACAAAATTCTTATCAAGGGCGTCCCCCCGGAGTCGACTTCTGACCTGCGTTCGCTGGTCAGCGATCGCTTGCCGGAATATGACCTGGCATCGGGCGCAGAAAATTCCTGGACGCTTTCGATGAAGGCTCAGACCCTGGCCGATCTCAAGAATCGTGCCGTCACCCAGGCCATCGAGACCATCCGCAATCGCGTCGACAAGCTGGGCGTCAGCGAGCCGGTGATCCAGGAGCACGGACTGGGGCAGTATCAGATTCTGGTGCAATTGCCTGGCGTCGACGATCCGGCGCGGGTGAAAGAGATCATGCAGTCCACCGCCATGCTGGAGATCCGCCAGGCGATGGGCCGCGGCCAGAGCCACGAAGAATATCCGGACGAACAGAGCGCTTTGGCAGCGCACAATGGCACTCTGCCTCCGAACACGATGTTGCTGCACGGCAAGTCCCAGGGCGGCAATGCTTCCGAGGACGCGGTGTACATCATCTCCCGCACTTCGGCCATCGCTGGCCATGATCTGCGCGAAGCGCGGGTGGGCCGCAGCACCGACACCAATCGTCCCGAAGTAAGCTTCTACCTTACCGCCGAAGGCGGCCGCCGGTTTTCTGCCTTTACCCGCGAACATGTGGGCGACTACCTGGCCGTGGTTCTCGATAACCGCGTTATGGAAGTAGCGGTCATCAAAAGTGAAATCGGTGACTCGGGAGTAATTTCCGGTAGCTTCACCGAGCAGCAAGCTGCGGACCTGGCACTGATTCTCAATTCCGGCGCGCTGCCCGCCAGCATCAAGTACCTGGAAGAGCGTACGGTTGGACCCTCGCTGGGGACGGATTCGATCCGCGCCGGTGTCAGAGCCGCAATTATCGGGATGTTTGCCGTCCTCGTCTTCATGCTGATCTACTATCGCGGCGCAGGCATTAACGCCGACCTGGCTCTGATCCTGAACCTGATCATCCTGCTGGGTTTCATGGGATACTTCGGCGCGACGCTTACGTTGCCCGGTATTGCCGGAGTCATTCTGACCGTCGGCATGGGCGTGGATTCCAACGTGCTGATTTTCGAACGCATCCGCGAAGAACTGCGCAGCGGGAAAACTCCGCCCTCAGCGGTTGAACAAGGCTTCGGTCATGCCTGGATAACAATCGTCGACACTCACGTGACCACTATTGTTTCCGCAGCGATCTTGTTCCTTTTCGGGACCGGCCCGGTCAAGGGGTTTGCGGTGACTTTGACCTTCGGCTTGCTGGCTAATCTGTTCACCGCAGTGTTTGTCTCGCGTATGATTTTCGACTGGATTCTCAGCCGCAAACAGGTGGGAGAGACATTAAGCATCTAGTTATCTTCGCCTGTGCAGGATTACATATCGAGTATTGGCAACAAAGTAATGACTAAGAGGTTCTAAAGCGCGTGGAATTTTTTCGCAATCCAAATATAGATTTTCTCGGCAAAAAGTGGTATTTTCTCGCCTTTTCCTTAGTATTCAGCGTGGCGGGCATACTCTCCATGTTGTTCTGGCATGGAGTCCCGCTAGGCGTAGACTTCCGAGGGGGCACGCTGGTCTACGTGAAGTTTTCGCACGCGCCGGATGATAACGCGATCCGCGACGCTCTGCAGAAGGCAGGGCTGCAGCGGGCGCGCATTCAGCGCTACGGGGTCCCTAGCAACAACGAGGTCTTGATTGATCTCGATGTGCAGGAGACCAATGAGCAGGCCTTGGACAAAGGCAAGGTCCAGATTATCAACGCGCTGGAGACCAATGCTCCCGCGGGCAAGCAGGACCTGAACAACACCAGTTCTTTGACATTAGCCAATTATCTGCTGGAGAAAGACCCGCTACGTTTGGGTACTGACGCCGAGCAGCGCTACACGGCCCAGGCGAAGGCCATCGTCGATTTCCGCGATAAGACAAAAGGCGGGGTGCTGAGTGCGTTTGACGATCTGAAGAGCGCGGCCGATCCTGCCGTCCTGGCCATTTTGCCGGAGGCGTTCTATCTTTCAGACTTCGGTGTGCGCAACGTCGAGATCGTGGGCCCGCAGGTGGGAAAGCAGTTGCAGACCCAGGCGAAATGGGCTGTGGTCTATTCACTGGCGGGCATGTTAGTGTATCTGGCGTTTCGCTTTGAATGGATATATGGTGTTGCGGCTGTCGTGACAGTATTTCACGACACTCTGATTACGGTCGGGGCGTTTTCTCTAGCCAATAAAGAGATTTCGCTGACGGTGATCGCGGCCATCCTGACGTTGATCGGTTACTCGAACAACGACACGATCGTGGTTTTCGACAGGATTCGCGAGAACCTCAAGCTGATGCGGCGCGAGAAGCTGTCGGACATCGTCAACCGCAGCATTAATCAGACTTTAAGCCGGACCATCTTGACAGCGGGTTTAACGTTCTTAACTGTACTGGCTTTGTTTCTGTTCGGTGGCGAAGTGCTGCATGGCTTCTCCTTCGCTTTGGTAATCGGAATTTTGATCGGGACATACTCGTCGATCGCGATTGCTGCACCGATCCTGGTCGCCTACCAGGATTGGAAGATGAAGCGGGGACGACCGGTGACTGGCTTGGCAGGGAGAGGCGGCCCGGCGAACCCTGGCAAAGGCCTTAAGCCGGCAAACCCGAGCCAGGGCTCGAAAGCGGCTGTAACGCGTTGACGGCATTGAGGTACTCTGCGGCCTGAGACGCGCTGGAGTAGTGCGGGCGGAAAACGGCCGTTGCGGGAGCAAACCCGCCCCGGCTGGTGTCTAAAGGTGCGTAGGGTCTGTGCAGGAGAACCTCTATGTTTGAAGACAGCCTCATTGAATCGGGCGGCAGACTGAGAACCAAGCGCGGGGCCACGACGGTGCTCTCGTTTGCGTTACAGGTGGCGCTGATCGGCGTACTGGTGCTGATCCCGCTGCTGTTTACAGAAGCCTTGCCCAAAACGCAGTTGATGACTTTCCTCGTGGCACCCCCGCCGCCGCCGCCGCCACCACCGCCACCCGCTGCCGCTCCGGTCAAGATCGTGAAGACCATTCAGACCGATATCATTAACGGCCAGCTGCGCACTCCCACCAAGATTCCTGAGAAAGTTCAGATGATCAAGGAAGAGGAAGCGCCCCCGCCGATGACTTCGATGGCTGGAGTTGTGGGCGGCGTTCCGGGCGGAATTCCCGGAGGCCAGATGGGCGGCGTGATCGGCGGCATCATCAGTTCGACTCCGGTCGCGGTTCCCAAGGTAGCTACACCGCAACGCGTACGCGTATCGCAGGGCGTAACGCAAGGTCTGCTCATCCGCAAGATACAACCCCCATATCCTCCGCTGGCCCGTCAGGCCCGCATCCAGGGCCAGGTGTTGCTGCAAGCGGAAATCAGCAAGAGCGGCGACATTGAAAACCTGCGGCTGATCAGCGGTCACCCGATGCTGGCGCCCGCCGCTATTGAAGCGGTAAAGCAGTGGAAATACCGGCCCTACATCCTGAACGGTGAACCGGTGGAAGTGGAAACTCAGATCACTGTGATTTTCTCGCTCTCGGGCGGTTAAACCAGCCGGGTGTGGCTGAGTTCTCCGGCGCAGGCGAAGTCGGTGTCAATGCAGTATGCAGGTGAGGTAATCCGAAAAGTTCTGAGGAGGGAAGGCAACTCATGTTGGTAGCTAACGTAGCAACTTTCGCTCTTAGTCATGCTTCCATGGCCGCCGCCTGGCTGTTGCAGGAGGGCGGAACCGTGTCCTGGGACCCGATTTCGCTATGGAAAAATATGGGCATTCTGGCCAAAGCCGTGGTCATCATTCTGTTCATCATGTCCGGCTGGTCGATCGGCGTGATGATTGATCGCGCCATGGCATTCAGCGCAGCGCGCAAACAGTCGCGCGCGTTCGCTCCCGCCGTGGCCGGCGCTCTGCGCGATGGCAAGATCGACGAAGCCATCAAAGTTGCCGAACGCAATAAGAAGAGCCATCTGGCCAAAGTGGTCACCGCGGGTCTTATGGAATTCCGCGCCCATCAGGAAAGTGGCGAGATCCCCGGCGAGACCATCGAAGCTTCCAAGCGCGCCCTGGAACGCACCGAAGCCATCGTGCACGCCGAGTTGAAGCGCGGTCTGGGCGGCCTGGCGACCATCGGCTCAACAGCCCCGTTCGTCGGACTGTTCGGCACTGTGGTCGGCATTCTGAACGCCTTCCGCGGCATTCAACAGGAAAAAGCCACCGGTCTGGCAGCCGTCGCCGGCGGCATTTCTGAAGCCCTCGTCACCACCGCCGTGGGATTGTTCGTTGCCATCCCGGCCGTGATGATGTTCAACTACCTGACCGGCCGCGTGGAAGCGTTCGACGTCGAGATGGACAACTCCTCGAGCGAACTGATCGATTACTTCCTCAAGCGGCGTAGCGTACGCCGTTAACCAGCTCGGCGGACTGAAGCGGACCTGAGTTGCTGCTCTGGCGCCGGGACATGGTCCCGGCGCTGGATCCCAAAACCTCAGGGCTGCCGAGAGTTCCAGGCTGGCTAAAGCGCGGGAGAAAGTTCTTATGGCATTGAACAAGCGGAATGAAGGGGCGAAGGTCAACTCCGACATCAACGTCACCCCAATGGTGGACGTGATGCTGGTGTTGCTGATCATCTTCATGGTGGTTACGCCCATGTTGCAGCACGGCGTCAGCGTCGATATGGCGAAGGTCAACAACCCCGAGCCGATGGCGGATGCGGACAAAGAAGACGCTCTGCTGGTGGCCGTTATGCGGGATGGCACGGTCTATTTCGGGCAGGACAAGATTGCGCCGGACCAACTGACAGGAAAAGTCAAAGATCGCCTGGTGAACCGGGTCGATAAGCGCGTCTATGTCAAAGCGGACGCCCGCGCCAAGTTCGGATCTGTAGTCGCGGTCGTCGACAACGTCCGGGCAGCCGGAGTTGACCAGCTTGGCTTGCTGACCGATCAGAAAAAGACAAGTTCGACGCCACCACCGCCAGGCGCACCACCCAGCGGACAGTAGGCAACGAGCAAGGATTTATAGGAGAACGGTTATGGGAATGGCAGTTGGCCCGAGCGGAGGCCAAAGCGCGAATATCAACGTTACACCGCTCATTGATGTCTTGCTGGTTCTGCTGATCATCTTCATGGTGATCACACCCTTGACCCCCAAGGGGCTGGATGCCCTGGTACCCCAGCCTCCGCCGCCCAATGCGCCCAAGAATGTTGCGCCGGACCGCACCATTGTCGTGCAGTTGATCGATCGCGGAGCGGGCCAGACGCCGGCTCTGAAGATCAATCAGGAAGATACGACCTGGGAGAACCTGCAAGGGCGCCTGACCGATATTTTCAAGACGCGCGCGGAAAAAGTGATGTTCGTCAAGGGCGATGACAATGTTCCCTTTGCCGACGTGGCCAACGTGATCGATATCGCTCACGCCTCCGGCGTGGACAAGGTCGGCCTAATCACCGCCAAGATTGAAGCTGGCGGATAGCCCGTCGGCAGCAACGGTTCATCACAGGCGCGAAGCTGTCAACCAGCCCCGGCAAACGCCTGTGTGCTGTGTTGGTGCCGAGGACTTCTGCAAGGGAGACGGAATGAAGACATGCGTGCGAATACTGACTCTGTTGGCGCTCGGCGCGACCTTGCTTTCCGGGACCGCCTGCAACAAACTCCGGGCGCGTGACCAGCTGAACAAAGGCGTAACCTCCTTCAAGAACGCAAAATACGAGGAAGCGATTGATCACTTTCAGCAGGCGGTCAATCTCGATCCCGCGCTGCTCAACGCCCGCCTCTACCTGGCGACCGCCTATGCCCAGCTCTATATTCCCGGCGCTGACACTGAAGACAACAACAAGATGGGCCAGGACGCCATTGATCAGTACAAAGCCGTCCTGGAGCGCGATCCCAAGAACATCAACAGCATAAAAGGTATCGCGTACATCTATCTGCAGATGAAAAAGTTCGAGGAAGCGAAAACCTACTACCGCAAGGCGTCCGAAGTGGATCCCAACGATCCCGAAGTGTATTACTCCGTAGGTGTGATCGATTGGACGCAGTCCTATCAGCCGCGCATGGAAGAGCGGGCCAAAATCGGTCTGAAGCCGGAAGAGCCTCTCAAGGATAAGAAGGTGTGCGCCGCGTTGAAAGAAAAGAGCTGGAGCGTTATCCAGGACGGAATCGACAGCCTGGGCAAAGCGCTGGCACTTCGGCCCGATTACGACGACGCCATGGCGTACATGAATCTGATGTACCGGGAGAAAGCCGATCTCGAGTGCGATGATCCCGCCGCTCGCGCCGCCGATCTGAAGACCGCCGATGAGTGGGTGGATAAGACGATGGCCACCAAGAAGGCCAAAGCCGAAAAGCAGCCCGGCGCGCAGGGCATCACCATGGATCAGTCGAAATAATCCTCGGAAAACTGTTGTGTTTTGCAAAGCCCCTTCTCCGATGGCGAAGGGGCTTTTGCTTTGTGCTAGTCAAGGCGAATTTAGGAGCCGTGCTATTCCGGGCGGGGTAGAGCCAGCTCGCACACCAAAATATTTGCCCCGAAGTTCCTCGGTGTCGGGCAGCCATAGTGGGCCAGTTCCAAACGCACGTCTGGTTCGTGATCGACCAGCCAGCCGCCCTGAAAGAGCCAGAGGTTTTCAATCGTACCGAATTTTCCCGTCTGCCGAAGCTCGCGCAGTGCGGCCGGGAGGGTTTTACTATCGAAAACGAACCAGCGGGGAAAGGGCGAAATCACGTTGACGCTGCCACAGGTGAATTTGTGCAGCGGTTGCGGGCTCGGGTCAATCTGCACCACCGGGTCGGGACAAAAATAGTAGCTCAGCAGCAGCGCCCCTTGCTGATCGGTCAGGATGGTCGAGCCCTCCGGCAACTGGCTCAGGAGGCGCATCGCCTGATTCATCAACCTCCAGGTCTGAAATTCTGGACGGATCGAGGCCCCGCTCGGCGAAGGGAAAAGATTCACGATGGTCAGCGCCACAGCGATGCCCGCGACGACGATTCGCGGAAAGGTCTTCTTCCAGCGTGCCAGGGTCACACTGATGCCTGTCACGGCGAAGATCGCCAGAAAAGCATTGTGCCGCGTGCCACCGTAGGGATACTTTCCCGCAAACGCCGCCACAAGGTTAATGACAAACGGCAGAAGCAGTAGAAGGCCAAGCTGGCGGCGAGTCGGCTGGTTGGAATTCATCGGCTGCGGACCGCCCTTGAAGAGCAGGACGATTCCTTCCCCAAACAAGATCAGCGCCAGCGCCCCGATTGCTCCGCTCCAGCATAAATAGTGAAAAAATCGGAGGTTCGCCTTCAATAAAAACCAGACCGCGCCTTCCTCGCCAGGATGAAAAACCGAGATGCGAAACCACCCCGAAGCCAAACCCTGCACGACTCCTCGTGCGTCCAGACGAGAAACGTGAGTTCTCACCAGAAACACAGCCAGGGCCAAAGCGGCCAATTGCCCCATCATCCAAACTGCAATCAAATTGTGCGGTACGCGCCTGGCATAGAAACGCGCGAAACCATACATCCCGAATGCTGCCGCGAACATGAACGCTGCGTAGTGAGTCAAGAGGCTGAGGCACAGAAACAAGGCTGACATCGCCACTCTCGACGCCGAATTGGTTTTAAGCCCCTGATCAAACAGGTACAGAGTCAGAGACATAAAAAGGAGCAAAAATGCATACTGCCGCAACTCTGCGGAAAGAAGCACCAGCGGCGGAAGGAACGAAAGCAGGGCCAGAGCAATTCGCGCGGTGCCGTCATCGGTTACCGATTGCAGCCAGCGGTAACTGATCCAGCAGAAGGCCGTTCCGGCGAGCACGCAGGGAAGCCGGAGCCAAAATTCGGAATGACCAAGAGATCCCCAGTAGTGCAGCCAGAGGATGAGCAGTGGCGGATGAACCGTGGTGAGACTCGCCCGGTAGGCAAGCGCGGCCGAAGGCTGCACCGAAAGCAGGTAGTGCAAGGCCTCGTCGGGATTCAGAAAGGTGAAGTAAGCCAGATCCAGGCGCAGCACAAATCCGGCCGCCAGCATAAAGGCCGGGAAAAAATCGGCAAGTGGCGCGCGGCGTAATTTAGCGACCAGGGTCGCGAGGGACGATGGCATAGCCTGGGTTTGGACACTCATCATACCTGTTTATCAGCGTGCGCTTTCATCACCGGGCGAGAGAAAGATCAACGAACCACGAAGTTACACGAAGGTTATGGTCTTAGCTTTTCCTTCGTGTACCTTGGTGTCCTTCGTGGTTTAAACGCGGGTTGACCGCAATCCGACCCCCACGCTTGCGCAAAACGACCCCCACCACACAGAATGGTAAGGGACCGATCGGGCCTTCATGTTCAAGAAAATTCTCATCGCAAACCGGGGCGAGATTGCGGTGCGGGTGATCCGCGCTTGCCGCGAAATGGGAATCGCTTCAGTGGCGGTTTACTCCGAGGTGGACCGAGCGGCATTGCACGTCCGCAAAGCTGACGAGGCGTATCCCATTGGACCGCCGTCCGCCGCGGAGTCTTATCTTAGCGTCGAAAAGATTCTCGCCGCCGCTAGACAGAGCGGCGCGGATGCGATCCATCCCGGATACGGATTTCTTTCGGAAAATGCCGAATTCGCCCAGGCCTGCTCCGATGCCGGAATCAAGTTCATCGGGCCCACCCCCTCAGCAATGAAAATGATGGGTTCAAAGACGCGGGCACGGCAGCAGATGGAAAAGGCCGGCGTTCCTTTCGTGCCCGGGAACACACGCGCGCTGGCTTCGCTCGCTGAAGCCGAGCGAGTCGCGGCCGGGATCGGCTATCCAGTCATGCTGAAGGCAGCGGCAGGCGGCGGCGGCAAGGGCATGAGGCTCATTCACCGGGCGGAGGATCTGCAATCCGGGCTAGAAGCGGCCCAGAGTGAAGCCCAACGGTCCTTCGGCGATTCTGAAGTTTATCTGGAAAAGGCAATCCTCGATCCGCGCCACATCGAGATGCAGATCCTGGCAGATGAACACGGCAACACGGTCTACCTGGGAGAACGCGAGTGTTCCATTCAACGGCGCCATCAGAAGGTGCTGGAAGAAGCGCCGTCTCCCGTTGTCGACCCAGAAATGCGCCGGAAGATGGGCGAAGTCGCGGTCCGTGTGTCCCAGGCGGCGGGCTATACCAATGCCGGCACCGTCGAGTTTCTCGTGGACCAGGATAAAAGCTTTTATTTCCTCGAGATGAACACGCGGCTACAGGTCGAGCATCCCGTGACGGAGCTGGTCACAGGCCTCGACCTGGTGCATCTCCAGATCAAAATCGCCGCCGGCCAGAGGCTTCCGTTTGCGCAACAGGACATCCAACTTCGCGGCCATGCGATAGAGTGCCGCATTTATGCCGAGGACCCGGACAACAATTATTTTCCCAGCCCCGGCCAGATCACGCTGTTACTCGCTCCTTCGGGCCCCGGGATCCGCAGAGACAGTGGCATGTATGAAGGCTGGACCGTGCCCATAGATTACGATCCGCTGCTGGCGAAACTCATCGGTTATGGAGAAGACCGGGAACAGGCGATCTCCCGCCTGGTTCGCGCGCTCCGTGAATATTTTGTTGGTGGAATCAAGACCAACATCTCATTGTTTCAGCGCGTTTTAGAGGATAAAGATTTCCGCGCGGGGAGGATCGACACCGGCTACCTGGATCGCCTGCTCAAGTCAGAAACCACAGGCGGGGGAGGCGAGCATCCCGAGATTGCGGCGCTGGCGGCCGGTTTGTTTGCTCAACTGGATTCTCCTTTGATCCCCGTTATCACAGAGGTTGCTCCGGCAAACGGCGCAAAGCGAAGCGCAGAACCTTCCGCATCAGGCTGGAAAAGTGCCGCCCGGAGTGAGGCGCTGCGATGACTTACGACGTCATTGTCGATGGTAAGAAACACCGACTGGAATTGGAATGCGATGCGCACGATTCCGCAGTCCATCATTCCGATGTTCGCAACGGCGCCGGCCAATGGCGTTGCCGCTTAGATGGTCATGAGCTCTACGTCGACGCCGTTCTGGCCAGAGCAAATGTGCTTTCCATTCTGATCGAAGGTAAAGCTTATGAGGTGAAACGGGAGCGCATCGGCGCCGATTTGCATCTGTGGGTCGGCAGCCACCGCTACTCCGTTGAACTACACGACCCGCGCTCCTATCGCAGCCGGCATGGGGCTGCATCCTTGGAGAGCGGCCCCAGAAAACTTACGGCGCCCATGCCAGGCAAGGTGGTCCGCGTGCTTGTGCGTGAGAAAGACAAGGTAGACGGCGGCCAGAGCATCCTGGTGGTGGAAGCGATGAAAATGCAGAACGAGATCAAGTCGCCGAAAAAAGGGATCGTGCAAAAACTTGCAGTCGCGGAAGGAGCGGCTGTTAACGCGGGCGACGTGCTGGCGATCGTGGAATAGCGCTGCGATCTAGCTACTGCGCCGTGCCATTGCCATCCAATATTTTCTGCGCGAAAAAGTTTTCCACCCGGGCAGAATTGCGCAATACTTCGTAATACGCAGCTTTCAAAAGCTGCTCGCGGCGGTCGCGCAGTTGCGAACGCACTGCCTGCTGCACCCGAGGATCGGCCAGCTCCCGTTGACCCGCCGGTTCCTTGGCGATCAGCTTGACGATTCTGAACCCCACCATCTGCTTGGTCACCGGATTCATGACCGCGATCACCTGCGAATACTGGCCGGGCTTCAGTTTGGCCACAGTGTCGCGCGTCGCGGCGTCCGTGTTGTGCAACGATGATTCGGGTGTAAAGCCCAGATCGCCGCCATTTCCCGATGTCTCCGGGTCTTCCGAGAAATTCATGGCCAGGGTGCCGAAGTCTTCTCCGCTGTCCAGCCGGTTCACCAGCATGTCGATTTTCTTGTGGGCCTCGGCCTCGTTCTGCGCCTTGTCATTCTTCAGGTTGTGCACCTGCGGGTTGGGCGTGGTAGTGACGAAAATCTGCGCCAGATGATACTGCGGCTCAATCAGATTAAATTCCGCCTTGTGGGCATTGTAGTAATTTGTGATGTCCTGGTCAGAAACATTGATCTTGGAAGTGATCTCTTTGTTCAAAACTTTTTCCACCGTAAGCGAGCGGCGCAGATCTCGCCTGAAGTCTTCGAGCGTGATCTGCTTTTCCTTCAGGCGCGCGTCGAACTCCTCCTTGGTGTAGGGAGACTTGATCTCATTGAGTTTGCTGTCGACTTCCTCGTCGGTCGCAATCAGCCCGAGCTTTTCCGCCCGGCGCATGAGAATTTCGTTGTCGATGAGTTCGCGCAAAATGCTCAGGCGGAGGCTGGTGGCCTGCTCGCCCACCGGCTGCTGGTTCGAGCCCGAAGTCTGGTTCTGGTAATACTTCTCGACATCGGCGCGGTAGATCTTGCGGCCGTCCACGGTGGCCACGACATCGCCGCCGCCCTGCTTGGGGCCGCATCCTACCAAAAGACCAGCCAGCCCGGCCACACACAACGTCAGCCTGAGCAGTACCGCAACGTTCATTTTCAAGTTGGTTCTCTTCAATCCACCCTCCAAATCAGACGGATGCCGCCGGCTTGTGCCTGGGAGCTTCCTTTGGCCGCAGATCATTTGCTAGGCGACGCCGACGGCGCGCTGGCTGGCGCGGTCGTTGCGGCAGGACGCACCGGCACGGGCACACCTGCCTGCTGCAGCGCGCGGTCGAGCATATCTCGAAGTTCACTGATGGGCACTGCGCCATCCACCTTCTGGCCGTTGATAAACATGGTCGGAGTGGCCACCAGTCCCAGCTGATCGCCCTCGTGGATCGAGGCCTTCACCGCGTCATCTTTCTGGGCCTTGATACACGCTTCCAGTTTGGTCAGGTCCAGATTATGTTTTTGCCCCTGCTGCATGGCGAGACGGTCGAGCGCCGCAAATTTGCTGCCTATGGTCTTCTCTGAATTCACTTCCGACTGGTTGGCGTGGATGTAGTCGGCGAAGTCCCAGTAAGCATCGCTGTTCTGGGCTGCCAGGCAACCCGCGTCGACCGCGGCATGGATGGCCCAGGGATGAATTTCGTCCAGCGGAAAATCCTTGTAGATGAACGCCACGCGATCGCCGTACTCCTTGAGGAGTTCTGGAAACAGGCTGGAATGCATGCGCGAACAGAAAGGGCACTGAAAATCGTCGAAGTTCACGGCCACTACCTTGGCGTCTTTGTTGCCGCGAACCGGGCGCCCAGTAACGTCGATCTTCTTCATGACCTCGGCGTAAGGGTCCTTGCTCAGGTCGAGCCGGGTCATCCGGATCAGCGTCTTGTTGTCTTTGGAAAGAAGAAAATCGTAAGTCTGTTTCTTTTCGCCGCCGTCAAACGTGATGGTTAACGCGTCATAGTTGGGAAACTCGCTCGGCTTGAGCGGGCCGATCACTACCTTCACGCTGGCCGGAATCTCGTAGTAAGAGCGAACTTGCCGCTCAATCCGCAACCCCAATTCAGGGGCGGGCGGCGCGGACTGGGCTGAGCACCCCAGGCACGCGAATAAAAGGAGAATTGCCGGATACCGGAATAGAGACACCACAAACCGCCTAGACGTTTGAATGTAAAAGAAGATTATCTCACACGCCGCACTCAGGCTCGGCGCGTAAGCTTGTCGACAGGCAGCAGCGCGTTCATGGAACCGGAACGGAAGCCTTCCAGATCAAGGGTGACAAACTTGAACCCCAGCCCCTTGAAAATCCGGGTAAACTCGGCGGCCATGTCGGGGTCGAGAGCGCGAGCCAGTTCCTCACGTGCAATTTCAATGCGAACAATCTCCCCGTGATGCCGTACCCGGAACTGGCGGAAACCGAGCGCCCGCAGCGCGTCTTCACCTTGCTCCACAACGCCCAGAGACTCGCGGGTCACGGGCCGTCCGTACTCGATGCGCGAGGAAAGGCAGGCCGAAGCCGGTTTGTCCCAGATGCGCAGCCCAGCCTCACGCGCCAGTTGGCGAATCTCTTCTTTCGTCAATCCAGCCTCCTGCAACGGGGCCGCAACCCGGTGCTTCTCTGCGGCAAGCTGCCCCGGACGAAAATCGCCCTGGTCATCCACATTCACGCCGTACGCCACCGCGTCGAAACCCCGCGCGCGCCGAAGATCTTCCATCACGGTAAACAGCTCATCCTTGCAATGAAAACAGCGCATGGAGTCATTCCGCGCATACTCCGGCTGGTTGACCTCCGTCGTCAGCACAACCTCTAGCAAAACTCCTTGTTCGTTGGCGAAAGCCGCGGCGTCGGCAAGCTGCGTGCGCGCCAGGCTGGGAGAATCAGCGATCACGGCCAGCATCTGGTCGCCGAGTACGCGATGCGCAGCCCAAGCCAGAAAGGCTGAATCCACTCCGCCGGAATAGGCGACCAGCGTTCGCCCCAGCCCGCGGAGACATTGGTCAAGAGCCAAGCGCTTCAAGGACAGATCGACAGTAGCCGCCATCAAGACATTCTAATACGCAATGGCGGCGGAGTACGTTCTCTCCTATCGGCAACTCGGCGGACCCGGCGGTTAAGCGCGTTTTCCCGAAACTGACAAAGCCATTAACCACAGAGCACGCAGAGTTCGCCGAGACAACTTAGAACAACTTCTCCTGCCTCCGCAAATTCCCAAACGCGCCCACATTCGCCAACGCAAACGTGAACCGGAACTGGTTTTCATTCCGCGAGAAATTTGCTTCGGACGACCCCAGCGCGAAGCGCCGGTACTCCAGGCTCACGCCGCAGCAATCCCAGTTATAGCTGGTCTGCACGGCGGAATATTGCAGTGAACCCAGGTTGGCGTCGAATCCCAGATTCGTACCCAGGCTCAAGCCCTGCTTATTGCTGTGGCCGTATCCGAACAGCAGGCGATACTGGTTGAAAGTTTGTGGCGAGGTCGTCGGACCGGAACTGGAGGTGGGTGCCTGCAAGTAGGCGTCACCGCCGCCAATGGTGAACAGCCCAATGCGGTAGTTCACAAACACTGTGCTGGCATTGATCCTGCTGTTCTTGAAGTCATAATCCATGTCCCACTCGGCCTCCGCACGGATGGTTGGCTGAATCCGCAACCGGGAAATCAGGGGCGAGAGACGGCGGGCCGCGGTCAGGAACGCGATGCCGGTAAAATCCGCGGTCGTGGTAAAAACGTTCCGCTGGCCCGGCACCAGTGCGCCTCCAAACGTCGGATCGAGAAAATATTTCTGTGCCAATTCCCAGGTGACGATTTCCCGCACCGGAGGAGCAGCCAGGCACGGCGTATCTTGCGGCTGTATTTGCCGTTGCCACGGCACCCGGCTGGCAGGGCCCGGGCGGCCAATGATTAGCGACGGCATCCCCGGCGGCCCACAGTCTTCCGCTTGGCTCGACGTGCGCTTGGCATACAGGCGGTTGATCACGCCGTACTCCACTTCGTTGGTGTTGCTCAGGATGTCGCGTTCATCGAAGCGCACAATATCAGCGAAATTGCTGACCCCCGTGACGTAGCGATAGGTCACGCTGGGTTCGACCACGTGCTTCCACTTGCGCCCCAGCACTTGGCGGTCGAAAATGCGCTGCACCGAGGGCGGCCGCAACTCAAACGACCCCTCCAGTGCCTCGCGATTGATGGTGGCGTCTTCGGCGGAATCGCTGTTCGCCGCACTCAGCCGCTGCGTATACAACGTATCCCGCACGGCAATTTCAGGCCGCAGCGACCATCCATGAAACAAAAGTGGAAGTGACAGGCTCGGGTTCACATCGAAGCGTCCGACCAGCGGGGCCGTCGAAAACCTCTCCACACAACCCGGAGTTGCCGGGTTTGTGGAATCCGCGAGGCACTCTTTCCGCGACAGTCCTTCGATCGCGGCGTCATACGTCCAGTAAAAGTTCGAATGGCCAATTTCCCGGTCCACGCTGGACGAATCAAAACTGGGTGCATGCAGGATGGTGACCACGTCGCCCGGGTCCGTACTTTCAAAGTTCTGGTAACGTTGCGTCGAAGCGTTGTAGAAGAAGCCCCGGTTCGTGTCCGAAAGAAAGGCCTTCGACTTTACTTCCGAGTTCACCGCCTGCGTGAACACGTCATTGAAAATCAGCCGGAACACAAAGGAGCTGAGATAGTCGATGTTGGCTACGCCCCGGAAAGTGCTCATTGTAGTCATCCTCGGCCACCAATTGGACCTCATGCCCGCCCTGATCCAGATTGCTTCGGTCGAGCACGGCGAAATAGTTCAGATACACAAACGAGCGTTCGCTCGGTTGCGCCCGGAACTGGCCCTGTGGCGCCCAGCCCCGCCGTGAAAGATATTCCGCCCCGATCGTGGCGTCCATGCTGCGATTGATGGCCCAGAAGATTCCTTCTCCCACGATTTTTCCCTTGATGGAGGAGGTGCCGATATTGGGGATGAGAAACCCGGTTTGCCGCGGCCGATGTTGAATCGGGTGCGTGGCAAAAGGAAAATATAGGACCGGGATCCCACGAATCATAAAACTGCTGCGATAGATGGTCGCGTTGCCCCCGACTTCCACCACGATTCGATGAGCGCTGAATTCCCACTTGGGATGGGGCAATTCACAGGTGGTGATCGTCCCGTCGTAGACGAGATAGTGGTCCGGCCCGGTTTTATCCACCACTTTCCCGCTAAAGGCAAACGGGGTCGAAGAAGTAAGGATCAGTCGCGCGCCGCGCAGCCGCATGCCGCTGGTCCCTTTCACCGTCTCAAAGTGGCCCGTTTCGGAGTGAACGTTGTAGGTGGCATGCGTGGCTTCGACGTGCTCGTCGTTCGGGCCGCCATCGAGCACGACATGACCGTCGGCGATGGCCTCGCCGGTGTCCGAGTTGTAGTCCATCTGATCGGCGTAAAGAATATAGGTGCCGTAGTGGACCTCCGCCTGGCCTCGCAGCTTGTACACGACGCCATCTTTTTCCTGTTGCAGGGCGCGAATCGTGACGTCTTCCTGGTTCAATGAGGAGGGCGCGGATGGCAGGTTTTGCGGCGGGTTGGCTGGATTGGAAGAGGAAAGCAACTGGCTGGTTACTAAGCCGGGCGCGACTAGCAGATGACAAACCACCGCCGCCGTGATAAGGAATCGTGTGCGGACAGTCATCGGAAGCGCACGAAATCCGGCGCATAAGAAACCCGGCCGGGTCATGGTGACGTTAGCACGGCGCTGGCCCCAGTGGCAAAGCACGTGCGCCGCTGCAATCGGCCACGATCCACTTGTTCATGAGACCCAGATTCGAACCTGATGCAGAACCCGGCAAGCTCCCTGATCATCCGGCGGTCCTGATTGATCCTGAAGCGTTCGATGCCAGCGAGCAGCAATTTGCTGCCAGCCTCGAATCCGCGAGGGGACGATTTGTTCTTGAGCCAGCGGACAGCCTGGGTACGAGCGTCTCCATCGCGCCCGCTGGGCCCGCTTCTGAAACGCAGGAAGCGCGCTCCTCGGAGCAGCCGGAGCCGGCCGTTAATGTCGATGTTCCTGGAGAATCAGACTCGGATTCCTGGCGCCAGGAGGTTACGGCACGATTAGGTCACTACCGCGCGCGCAGACGGCCCCGGGAACCGCGATATCCTTCGCTTGCGTTTAAAGTTTGACGATGGCGAGCCTCCTAGAAATACGGCCATCGTTGACTCAGCCCCGACAGCCACGCGCCAGTCTGTCGCGATCGCGCGGGTCCATGCCGATCCCGAACCCGAGCCCGAGCCTTTCCTGCCCGAACCGCCTGATTCTCAGCTCGCTGCAGCGAGCCCGGGGAAGACTCCCAGGATCACAGAAGCAAAGGTCACTGAAAAGAAGGTCCTTGAAAATAAGATCATCGAGTTTCCGCGCTCCGCCGCCCTGCCCATACCGGTGGACGAACTTGCCGAGCCAGTGTTCGATCGCCCGCGCATCCTTGAAGCCCTCGATGTCGCGCCTCCAGGCCCGGCCTTGGGCGGGATCCTGATCGAATCCGCCGAAGAGACTCCGGTTGAAAAGAGACCGGGCTTTGAAATTCCGTTGCAGGCGGCCCCAATGGGCCGGCGCCTGGCGGCAACCGCCGTCGACGCTGCGATCGTGATCGCCGCGTTCGCGATGTTCGCGTTCTTGTTCTTCAAAATTACCGCCAGCGTGCCGCCGCTCTTGCCGGCCGCAAGCCTGAGCGCTGTGGTCATCGGCATTTTATGGACGATTTACCAATACCTCATGCTGGTCGGTACCGGCACTACTCCCGGGCTGAAGCTTGCCCGCCTTCACCTCAATCGCTTCGACGGCAGCCCGGCGCCGCGCGTGCTACGTCGCTGGCGTGTGCTCACCTCGGTGATGTCCGGAGTATCGCTTGGCCTCGGCTATGCCTGGTGCTTCTTCGACGAAGACCAGCTCTGCTGGCACGACCGCATCACCCGCACCTACGCAGCGCCCGAACGCTAAGCGGGATGAACTCTTTCGGCCTTACCGCGCTGTCATCTTGAGGGAAGCAACTTCTCCTGTCATCTTGAGCGAAGCAAAAGGATTCGCTTCGCGAATCCTTTTGCGAAGTCGAAAGACCCCTAGTTTGACTGCAGCACCCCAAGCCACCGCAGGGAATTCCAACTCCGAAACCTCAACCCCAAGCGAGCGAAGCCGGTGGGATCGGCCGAATTTGTTCTAGCCTCATCATTTCAACAAATCCTTCAACGTCTTAGCCAAATCCGAAAACTGAAACGGATACCCACTCGCAATAAGCGCCGCCGGTTCCACCCGCTGGCTGGCCAGCAACAACTCATCCGCCATCTGGCCAAAAACCAGCCGCGCCGCGAAAGCCGGCATGGGAAAGATCGCTGGACGCGCTAAAACCGCCGCGAGAATCTGAGTGAACTCGGCGTTGGTGGAAGCTCTTGGCGAAACCCCGTTCACCGGCCCTAGCACCAAATCAGACTTGAGGATGTGATGGATTGCCCCGACCAGATCCTGCACATGAATCCAGCTCAACCACTGTCGCCCATTTCCAATATTGCCCCCCAAACCCAGACGAAACGGAGTCAGCATCTTAGGCAGCGCGCCGCCCACCGTGCTCAGCACCACTCCCGTCCGCAAACAAACTGTCCGGATACCGGCCTCAGCCGTAACCTGCGCAGCCGCTTCCCACTCACGGCAGACTTCCGGAAGAAATCCAGCGCCAGAAAGACTCTGTTCGCGCAGAACCTCATCCCCTCGATCACCGTAGTAGCCGATCGCCGAACCTGAAATGAACACCCGCGGTCGCTGCGCCGCCCGAGCCAGGGCGGAGGCCAGGTTCCGCGTTCCCAGCACCCGGCTCTCGCGAATCCGCCGCTTCTTCTCTTCGGTCCAGCGCCCCACGATCGATTCCCCGGCCAGATGAACCACCGCCTCAAAGCCTGAGACCGACTCGGGCGAGACCGGCTCAGCCGGATTCCACGCAATTTGTTGCTCGCCAGAAGGCGTCCCATGCACCAGGCGCGTGACGCTATATCCGGCCGCTTTGAAGGAAGGCAGCAGTGCGGCTCCGATCGGCCCCGAGCCTCCGCTCACAAGGATCTTTCCTGGCATGAGTTCCCCCAAACCACTCTAGCAGTTTGCTCCGGCTCCAAGACGGCTCGTGGCTTCTGTTGAACGATTTGAAAGATACGTCGGGAATGAATCCGCCGAACGGGAGCGCCAAACCTCTTGGAAAGCCCATTAACTCACGTGATTTGTAGCGTTTGGGCGGACTCCCCAGACCGCGAACCAATCCGAAACAGGTCGACGCCGCCTGTCTGACGGCCTTCCCACCACGCTATAATCCATTATGGCGACCCTGCGCCACCAGATCGCGACCAATGTCCTTACCGTCACGAAGTTCCGCGAGCTGATCCGCACCATGCGGGCCAACCGGCCCAACGACGATCTGGAGATTATCCGCAAAGCTTACGAGTATTCCCAGAAGTATCACGCCGGGCAGACCCGCGCTTCGGGCCAGCCCTATCTCGTGCATCCCCTTGAAGTGGCGTTAGTTCTGGCCGAAATGAAAATGGATCCCGTGGCCATTGCCGCTGGCCTGCTGCATGACTCGGTGGAAGACACATCGGTGACCATTGTCGACATCCGCAAGGAGTTTGGCGAGCAGGTGGCCCACATTGTGGAGGGCGTGACCAAGATCAGCGCGATTGATTTCGCCACCCGGGAAGAGCAACAAGCCGAAAACCTGCGCAAGATGATGCTTGCGATGGTCGATGACATTCGCGTGGTGCTCATCAAGTTAGCCGATCGCCTGCACAACATGCGCACGCTGGAGCATTTGCCTCCCGAGCGCCAGCAAAAAATCGCCCGCGAGACTCTGGATATTTACGCCCCCATTGCGCACCGGCTGGGCATGGGCAAAATCCGCGGTGAGCTTGAAGATCTGGGTTTCAAGTACTTCGACCCGATCGGCTACCAGCAAGTGCATGACGCGGTGGAGGTCCGCCGCAAGGCCGGGGAAGCGTTTCTGGGGCGCGTCGAGCAGCAATTGCGCGACAAACTGAAAGAAGCCGGTATCACGGCGAAAGTGGAAAGCCGCATCAAGCGGATGTACAGCATCCACAAGAAGTTGCTGCGCCAGCATATTGCAGTGGAGCAGGTCTACGACCTGTACGCCATGCGCGTCATCACGCAGTCGGTACAGGATTGCTACGCGGTGCTCGGCATCATTCATAACCTGTGGCGTCCGGTGCCCGGCCGTATCAAAGATTTCATCGCCATGCCGCGGCCCAATCTTTATCAGTCGCTGCACACTTCCGTCATCGCAGAAGAAGGACAACCCTTCGAAGTACAGATTCGCACCGAAGAAATGCACAAGATGGCCGAAGAGGGCATCGCCGCCCACTGGAAATACAAAGACGGCCCGGTCTCAGCCCAGGACGAGCAACGGCTCAACTGGCTTCGGCAAGTAGTGGAATGGCAGCGCGACGTCTCCGATCCCAGCGAATTTCTTTCTACGCTTAAGATCGATCTTTATCCGGAAGAGGTTTACACCTTCACTCCCAAGGGAAAAGTTGTAGTCCTGCCCCGCGATGCCTCGCCGCTGGATTTTGCTTACAGTATTCACACCGAAGTGGGGCATAGCTGCGTAGGCGCCAAAGTGAATGGACGCATGGTGCCGCTGCGCTTCAAGCTGCATAGCGGAGACATCGTCGAAATTCTCACCCAGCCCGCGCACAAGCCCAGCCGGGACTGGCTGGCTATCGTGAAATCTTCGCGAGCGCGCAACAAGATCAAGCACTGGCTCAACCTGCACCAGCGTGAGCGGGCCATCGAAATCGGCCGCAAACTGATTGAAAAAGAAGCCCGCAAGTACCGCATTGCGCTCAAGGACATCAAAGACGAGAACTTGCAGAAGATTGCCTCCGACTATGGCATCGGTGGGCCCGACGATTTGATGGCCGGAATCGGCTACGGAAAGTACTCTGCCCGGCAGGTGCTGGGGAAGCTGGCGCCAGACACCAATGAGCCCGCGAGCGACGGGGACCAGGAAAAGCCAGGTGGCTTTGTCAGTGTGGTGCGCCGGGTTTTCGGCGGCGACCAGAATAACAACGCCATCCGCGTCAAAGGGCACGGCGACCTGCTCGTCTACCGCGCCCGCTGTTGCAACCCCATCCGTGGTGAAACTGTCGTCGGATACGTGACCCGGGGCAAGGGCGTGGCCGTGCACGCGCTGACTTGTCCCAACGTCACTTCGCTGATGTACGAACCCGAACGTCGGATCGAAGTGGAATGGGCGCAGGACGACAGCACTCCCAGTTCCTATCCGGTGAAGTTGACGGTATTCTGTGACGACCGCTTCGGCATGCTGAAACAAATCACCGGAGTGATCGGCGACAGCCAGACCAACATCCGCAACGTCGAGGCCCGCACCGAAAACGGTCAGGCAAATATCGACATCGTGCTCGATGTGGCCGATTTGAAGCACCTGGAAAACGTCATCAACGGGATGCGGAAGATTCCAGGAGTGCACGATGTGCAACGGCTGCAGAAAATCTAAAGGCAGTGGTCAGTGGCCAGTGATCAGTGTTCAGTAGATACAGTTGCAGCCCGGTTTCTTGCTGGCCACTGGCCACTGATCACTGGCCACTGTTCTTGGAGGTTTCCATGCGCGAGGTAGTCACGACAAAAGAGGGTCCGCAGGCGATCGGACCTTATTCTCAGGCGGTGCGTTCGAATGGATTTGTGTTTGTGTCGGGGCAAGTGGCCATTGATCCTGCGACGCAGCAGGTGATCACAGGCGACGTGGCGGCGCAAACCGACCGGGTGATGAAAAATCTGTCAGGAATCCTGAAAGCAGCCGGCAGCCGGTTGGAGAAAGTCGTCCGCTCGACAGTGTTCCTCAAGAACATGAGTGACTTCGCGGCCATGAACGAAGTCTACGCAAAATACTTCACGGCCGCCCCGCCGGCACGCTCAACGGTCGAAGTCGCCCGCCTGCCCAAAGATGTCCTGGTAGAGATTGACGTGATCGCGGAGGCCTAGGCGTCGAAATTCGCAAACGCCGTTTTCCGGGCCTGAGCAAGCCGGATCGGCCTCCAAGCCCGTTTCTCTCTTTCGGACCGTTGTGCGCCGGGCGCACAACGCCGCAAATGCCACTCTACGCGTCGGGTGCCCTGCCCTTGTCGCGTTCTTTGCGACAGGGCGGGTCTTTGACTCTCTAAGATCCAGAAAGAAGAGACAGGGGCCGTGTGACGGTCACCTGTCGCCGCAATGGGCATTCCTGATTGGGTGAGGACGCAGATTCCGGGTAGGAACGGGCGGTTTCTACGCTTTGACCACTTTGCCGCTGCGCAGGCAGCGTGTACATACACGAATGCGCTTATTTCCGCCCTTGACCTTGGCCCGAACCGGGCGGAGGTTTACGTTCCAGCGCCGCTTGGTCACGTTGTGGGCGTGGCTGATGTTGTTACCCGATTGCGGCCCCTTGCCGCAGATATCGCAAACTTGTGCCATGAGTACTCCAGAAAGAATCAGAACTTGATCAGCAAAAGATCAATTTTACAGGAATTGGCCGGTTTTCGCCAAATGGAGGCCACAAAGACCTTGGCCCCGATTTCTCGGGGCCATCCTTGAAACTTGGGCAACAATAGCACCCTGCGACAAAAATAGTATCGGCCTCAGATTCCTCCGCGGTCAAGTTACTTTTGTAGGGAGCTTATCCCTGCTTCGCCCCCACAGAACCTTCACTGCGCGTGCTATGCGATACTGAAATCGTGCCTTCAGCAGACCCAAAATCGGTAAAGGTGAACCTGACCACGGGCACCGGCGTCGACATTGATTGGAAGGATGGGCATCGCTCCCACTATTTATTTCCTTATTTGCGCGATGCGTGCCCTTGTGCTCTCTGCGACGATGAACGTGGCAAGGCTGGCCGCCAACCGGGAGAGGGGCCGAAACTCGCGCCCGGCGCTCTGCCCATGTTCAAAGAAGCGGCCAAGGCGACCTCGGCCGAGGCCGTGGGTAAGTACGCCATCAAGTTCCATTGGAACGACGGCCACGAGCTGGGAATTTATTCCTGGCAGTTTCTGCGGGACTGGTGTCCGTGCGAGGAATGCAAGGTGGAGCGGGCGGCGGCGAAGGCGGGATGAGCACCACGCGGCTGTTGGCCTTTCTTGGATTCCTGTGACATCCGTCACAGACCGCTGTTTCCATGTTGCGCAACCATCGGAGGACCTCGGCCCCATCGCGATCACCAACTCAAGTGCCGAAGGCACGCTATGTGAAAGCCCGGCACGGTAGTGCCGGGTGGGGTGGGGTCGAGACATCGAGTCCCGGAGGGACGGCACGATGGCCCACACCTATCCCAACATCCTTGTTCATTGTGTATTCAGTACCAAAGAGCGCCGCGACACGATTCCGGACGACTTGCGCGAAAAGCTGGCGAGATATTTCATCGGAATCGGCAAGAACCACGGGATTCCGGTTCTGTGCGCGGGAGGAACCGCCAATCATGCGCACTTGCTGATCGTGCTCCCGGCCTCGGTGCCGATAGCAAAGGCGGTCCAGGTGCTCAAGGCGAACTCTTCGCGATGGCTGGGAGAGCACGGGTTGGATTTTTCGTGGCAACAAGGTTACGGAGCATTCAGCGTGAGCGCTTCAAACCGGGAGGCGGTGAAGCATTATATTGAGCACCAGGCGGAACATCATGCGAAGCATTCGTTTGAGGATGAGTTTGTATCGCTCTTGCGGAAGTCGGGGGTGACGTATGATCCGGAGTTTGTTTTTGGGTGAGGGTGCCGTCCCTACGGGACTCGGGGTGTCGGGAAACTGCTTTCCCGGCACTTCCGTGCCGGGCTTTCATGTCCCGCCGCTTTGCGGCTGCGGACTTTCCGGGCTTCGGGTTCGACCTTAAACTTTGACCTCCTTGACTCTCCTTCTAAACTCTGACTTCTAGACTCTGACTTCTAGACTCTGACTTCTAAATTCTGACTTCTAATTCTGACTTCTTGACTCTCGAACAGAGGCCGTCCTCGCCGCGGCGTCGTATCCCTCCAACCGCAATCTCCGAATCCCTGTAAAATTCAATCATCAACCTCGGAGCCACTTCCGCATTGTCTTTCTTGGACCAACTCAACCCGCAGCAGCGTGAGGCCGTCGAGACCGCTGAGGGCCCGGTGCTCATCCTGGCTGGCGCCGGGAGCGGGAAGACGCGTGTTATCACCTACCGCATCGCCTATCTGATCGAGAACCTGGACGTGATGCCGGAATCCATTTTGGCGATGACATTTACCAACAAGGCCGCCGCCGAGATGGTGGAACGAGTGGACAAGCTGGTAGGCGGGCTTTCCATCGCGAAACCGACGATCTCGACTTTCCATTCTTTCTGCGTGCGGATGTTGCGACGTGACATCGAGGCCCTGCGGATTCCTTCGGCCACTCCGGGGCAGCCGGCGATCGGGCATACGAAAAACTTTGTGATCTACGATGAAAGCGATCAGCAACAGGTGGTGAAGTCGATCATGCGGCGGTTCGGCATCGACGACAAGCAACTCACGCCTTCGGCGGTGCTCTCGCGTATTTCCTGGGCCAAGAACCATATGCTCGATCCGCAGGAAGTTTATTTGCAGTCGGGCGATCCCAAGACGGAACGCATCGCCCACATTTACGAGGAATATCGCAAGGAGCTGCGCAAGGCCAACGCGTTCGACTTCGACGATCTGCTGCTCGAGGCGGTGCGGCTGCTGAAAGCTGCGCCTGAAGTGCGGGATTACTACAACCGGCGCTTTCACTACATCATGATCGACGAATACCAGGACACGAACCGTCCGCAATATGAGCTGATGCGGCTGCTGGCGGGTTCGCGGCACAACGTCTGCGCCGTGGGTGACGAAGACCAGTCGATTTATTCCTGGCGCGGCGCCGATATTCGCAACATTCTGGAGTTTGAAAAGGATTTTCCTGAGGCGAAGATCATTCGCCTGGAGCAAAACTACCGTTCGACGCAGAATATTTTGCAGGCGGCTTCGGCGGTGGTGGCGAACAATATTCGCCGCAAGGGGAAGAACCTGTGGACCTCGCGGCAGGGCGGGGCCAAGATCGGCTATTACGAAGCGCCGGACGGCGAGAATGAAGCGCTGTTTGCCGCCGACTGGATCGCCCGCTACATCCGCGAGGCGGCCGATGAAGGCGAAGCTGCGCGGGCGGCGGTGCTGTACCGCACCAACTCGCAGTCCCGGCTGTTTGAAGAGGCCATGCGCCGCTACCAGTTGAAGTATCACGTGGTAGGCGGATTTTCGTTCTATGACCGGGCCGAAATTAAAGACATGATTTCGTATTTGAAAGTGATCCAGAATCCGGATGACTCGATTTCGCTGCTGCGCGTGATCAACTCGCCGGCGCGCGGGATTGGCAAGACGACGATTGAAACGCTGGAGCGGGTTGCGCTGGAGACGGGGCTTTCGCTCTGGGGCGCGCTTCGAAGGAAGTGATCGATCGGCAACTCTTGCCGCCGCGGGCGCTGGCGGCGCTGAAGAGCTTTCAGCAATTGATTGAAGATGGGCGCGCTATGCTGGGAGGAAATTTCGCGGAACGATTGCAGGAAGACGCGGGTGTGGCAGCGCCTGCGGATGCCGCCGACTTTGATCCGGTAGAGCTCGGAAATATTTCCTTCGACTTCGGCAGCGACAGTAGCGCCGGTGTCTCGCCGGCGTTGCCGGAGGAAACGAAAGATTCTGGCCCGTTCGCACGCCAGCAGGATGCTGGCGCTACTACGGCTGACCTTTTGAAATTTCTTATCGACCGTACGGGGTACATCAAACAGCTGGAAGAGGAAGATTCGCCTGAAGCTTACTCTCGCGTGGAAAACCTGCATGAACTGGTGAACGCCGCCATGGATTCGCGCGACCGCGGCGAAACGCTTGATCAGTTTCTCGATCATGCGGCGCTGGTGAGCGATGCCGACGCTTACGATGAGCGCGCTCAGATCACTCTGATGACTTTGCATGCGGCCAAGGGGCTGGAATTTCCTCTGGTGTTTCTGTGCGGGCTCGAAGAAGGATTATTTCCGCACTCGCGGACGTTCTTGAATCCCGACGACGTGGAGGAAGAGCGGCGGCTGTGCTACGTGGGGATGACGCGGGCCATGAATACGCTGGTTTTGACCCGGGCGGTGTACCGGCGGCGGTATGGGACCGACTTGCCCGAGGCTAGCGTGCCTTCGCGGTTTTTGGAGGAAGTGCCGCCGCAATTGCTGGAGGAGATGGGGTCGCCTCGTGCTTCGCATTCGGCTGCGCGGGCGAGTCGCCCGCGGCCACACGAGCAGGGAACGCATTACGCTTACGAAGATGAGGATCAGAGCAAGAGCTGGGCTGCGCCTGCCAAGCCGCGGAGTAGCAACTCTGGACCGAAGTACAATTCGATCGACAACATTGCGGAGTTTTTTGCTTCGCGGGGGAAGAAGTTCAGCTTCGCGAAAGTACCGGTGGCGGAGCCTACAGGCAAGCGAGGGTTCCGGCCAGGGCAGAAGGTGCGGCATCCCAAATATGGCGAGGGAACGGTCTATCAGCGCGAAGGAGAAGGCGAAGAAGCCAAGATTACGGTACAATTCCCTCGCTTCGGATTAAAGAAGCTGGTGGAGAAGTATGCGCAGTTGGAAGCGGTTTAAGGCGTCGAACTGCGCTCGACCGGACCCTTCGACTGCGCTCAGGGCAGGCTAACGAGGGGCGAGTCCCCACGTGATTTTTTAGGAGAAGAAATAGCATTCATGGCAAATACATCGACGTTGAGCAAGGACGAACGTAAGAAAGCCAAGCGCGCGGCGCGCAAGAAGCACAAGCTGGAGCATCCGCTGAAGCCGCGGGATTACGCGCGCGGTTCAAAAAAGCGCAAGGTGAAGAAGCTGGCTCGAGGGCAGGCGAAGCGGTAAGCCCGGATTTCGGTGAGCCCACCCTTCGAAAACCGCGAAGGGTGGGGCACCCATGCAGGGGCCTTGGGAGACAAAAGAACCTTTGTCACAACCATCCACCGATCCCGCCGCGACCATCCGCACCTCCGAGCATCAGGTCCTGTGCTGCAAATCCATCGACAAGTTGATCGCTGAATCGGAAGCCCCCGGGCAGCGGCTGCAAAAAAGCCTGGGGCCGTGGTCGCTGACTGCGCTGGGGATCGGGGCCATCATCGGCTCCGGAATATTTGTGCTGACTGGAACCGCAGCGGCCGGGGAATATTTTCAGGCGCCTTCCATCCTGCATGCGCAGGTTCTCGATATCATCGTGAACTTTCTGCGTGGTGGCGGGACGGCGCAAGTCCTGATGCACGGGCGTCCGGCGGCTGGGCCTTCGATCGCGATTTCTTTTTTTCTGGTCGCCATCGCGTGCAGCTTTGCGGGACTCTGCTACGCCGAACTGGCCTCGATGATCCCGATCGCGGGCAGCGCTTACACGTATTCCTATGCCACGCTGGGCGAGATTTTCGCCTGGATCATCGGCTGGGACCTCATCCTCGAATATGTGGTCAGCAATGTTGTCGTGGCGATTGGATTCAGCGCGTACACCAAGGCGCAGTTGGCGTCGTTCGGATTGAATCTGCCGGATCGGTGGTCGACGCCGGTTTGGGAGTCGGGCCACTGGACGGGCTCGTACTTCAACATTCCCGCGTTTCTGATTATTTTTATTCTGACCGTGTTGCTGGTGCGCGGCATCCGCGAGTCTGCCGAGGCCAACAACGTGATGGTGGCGATCAAGATTGGCGCGATCCTAATATTTCTGGCCGTGGGCGGGGCGCTGGTGCACTCGAGCAACTGGAAACCGTTTGCGCCTTCGGGGTTCGGCGGCGTCGTGACGGGGGGCGCCATTGTTTTCTTTACTTACATCGGATTCGACTCCGTATCCACGGCGGCGGAGGAGGCGCGCAATCCGCAGCGCGATTTGCCGTTCGGGATCATTGCGTCGCTGATTGTATGCACGGTGCTTTATGTCGGCGTCTCCATCGTGCTGCTCGGCATGATGAAGTACACAACTTTTGTTTCCGGTGAAGCTGCCGAGGCTCCGGTAGCCTACGCTTTGAAGACGCTGGGCGCCAGCCGTTGGGCGCAGTCGATTATCGTAATCGGGGCGCTGACCGGGATGATCTCGTCGCTGCTGGTTTTTCAGTACGGCCAGGCGCGCATCTGGTATGCCATGTCGCGCGACCGGCTTTTCCCGGCGCTTTTCTCTAAAGTTCACGCGAAATTCAAAACGCCGCATTATTCCACCTGGATTGCGGGGCTTGCCGTCGGTGTTCCCGCAGGGATATTTGCCATCAGCGATGCCGCTGACCTCTCGAATATCGGCACGCTGTTTGCTTTCGTTCTCGTCTCGTTGGGCGTGATTATCCTGCGCCGCACGCAACCTGACCGGCCACGCATCTTCAAAGTCCCGCTGGTGCCGTGGTTTCCGCTGATTTCGATCGTCCTTTGTGGTGGGCTGATGACCGGACTCACCGTTATTACCTGGCTTCGCTTCGTACTTTGGCTGTTTCTCGGGTTAGTGATCTACGTTTTCTACAGCCGTCACCGCAGTGAGTTTGCGAAGAAATAGCTATTAGCTTTCAGTCGCCACCTACTCTGTCGGGGTCGGTCGTGGATCAATTTCAGGATGGACCAGGAAAACCGATTAACCACAAAGGACACGAAGTTTCACAAAGGTTTTAGTCCCGGCAATTTCCTTCGTGTCCTTCGTGGTTAAAGGGTCGCTGCTGCGCTGAGTTCTTCCTTCTCGCCAATCTCATCTCAAGAATCTACAATCTGAATTATGACTCCTGCGCGCGAGCAGCCGCCGTCGAGTTTCATCCGGACGCTTCCCAAGGCGGAGCTGCATTTGCATCTGGAAGGAGCGATCGAACCTGCAACGCTGCTTGAACTCCGCGAACGGCACGGGGAATCTGGCACGCTGGCTGAGACCGCGCAACTTTATCGCTACGAAGATTTCAACGGTTTTCTGATGGCGTTCAAGAACGTCACCGAGCATCTGCGGACGGCGGACGATTACGAACTGATCACCTATCGCCTGATGCAAAGGCTGAAGGAAGAGAACGTTCTGCACGCCGAAGTATACGTCTCGGTCGGCGTTTGCCTTTGGCGGAAGCAGGATTTTGCTGCGATTCTTGAGGGCCTGGAGCGCGGGCGGGAACGGGGCGAGCGCGACTTCGGCATTTCGCTGCTCTGGATTTTCGACTCCATCCGTCAATTTGGCGCGGAAGCGACGCAGAAAGTTTTTGAGCTGGCGGTCCGCTATCAGGACCGCCATGTGATCGGAATCGGAATCGGAGGCGACGAGCAGAAGGGTCCGCCGGAACTGTTCCGTGAAGCCTACGCCTTCGCGGCCGACCACGGCCTGCGCCTTACGGCTCATGCCGGTGAAAGCGCCGGGCCCGAGTCGATCTGGGGCGCGCTGAATCTGCGTGCCGAACGGATCGGCCACGGGTTGACTGCGGCGCAGGATTCGGAACTGGTGGAAGAGCTGGCCACGCGGCAGGTTCCGGTTGAAATCTGCATCACCAGCAATCTGCGGACGGGATGCTGCAAGGAATTGGCCGAACATCCGGTGCGGAATTATTTTGATCAGGGGCTGATGATCACGCTGAATTCGGACGATCCTGCGATGTTTCAAACGTCGCTCTCGCGGGAGTATCAGTTAGCCCAGGAAAGTTTCGGCTTCACCGACGAGCATTTGCGGGAACTGGCGCGCAATTCTTTTGAGGCGTCGTTCCTGGCTGCGGAGAAGAAGCTGGGGTTCCTGAATTTGTTCGACGCCGCAGTCGGGGCAAAGTGAAGTAAGTTCGTAAACCACGAAGGACACCCTTCGACTTCGCTCAGGGCAGGCTCCGGCACACGAAGGTTTGAACCGAGAGTTTTCCTCCGTGGGACTTCGTGTCTTTTGTGGTGCAACACAGGTTTCAGCAATTTGAGTTCAGCCATGCCGCAACACATCGGAATTGTCGCTTGCAGCGCGGAGGGTGCGGCTCTCTGCTATCGCAGCATTGCGCTTGAAGGCGAGGCGCTTCTGGGGGAGCACAATCATCCGGAAGTTTCCATGCACAACTATCCGTTGGCGCGTTACATGAATTGTATTTACGCCAACGATTGGGCGGGCGTGGCGGAGTTGATGCTCTCTTCGGCGGACAAGCTGGCGAAAGCCGGTGCCGACTTCCTGATTTGTCCGGATAACACCATCCATCAGGCGTTTGATCTGGTCGAGCATCGCTCGCCGCGGCCCTGGCTGCACATTGCGCGGGAAGTGGCAAAGGAAGCTTTGCGACATGGTTACAAGCGATTGGGAGTGACGGGAACGCGTTATCTGATGGAAGGTCCGGTGTATCCGGAGAAGCTAAAGGCAGCGGGACTCGAGTACCGCATCCCCGGCCCGCAGGAGCGCGAAGAGATCAACCGGATCATCATGGACGAACTGGTGAAGGGGCAGTTCAAGCCGCGGGCGTTGGCTTACTTTAAGGAAGTGATCCGCATGCTGGCGGGCGAGGGGTGCGATGCGGTGGTGCTGGGCTGCACGGAGATTCCGCTGCTGGTGACACCGGAGTCGTCGCAGTTGCCGACGCTGGATTCGACGCGATTGCTGGCGAAAGCGGCCGTGAAGAAAGCTGTAAGTTGATCGTTGTCGGGTTCAGTGTGGCCGGGTCTAAGACCCGGCGCCACACAGTTGTTGCTTAACATCTCCATTTAGTGTTCAAAACGCTCCAACCAGTGACGGAAGTGGCACTTGCGGCGTTTCCTTGTGTTCTAATATAGACATCGCAAATATGCCCACCAGTCGTACAATTTTGCGCCGTAATTTGAAGGCGCTGCACCGCAATTTGCGCGGAGCGCGGATGTTCATACGCGGGTTCGCGTCGACCGACCATCCCGTGCTGGCGCACATCATTCCTATCCGGCGGTGCAATCTCTCCTGCACGTATTGCAATGAGTACGATGATTTCTCGAAGCCGGTTCCGACCGAAGATCTGTTCCGGCGGCTGGACAAACTTGCCGAGCTGGGGACGTCGATCATCACGATTTCAGGTGGCGAGCCGCTGCTGCACCCTGAGCTGGACGAGGTGATTCGGCACATCCGCAAGCGGGGCATGATCGCGGGACTGATCACCAACGGATATCTGCTGGTTGCGGATCGCATCGAGCGGTTGAACCGCGCGGGACTCGAATGGTTGCAGATTTCGATCGACAACGTTACGCCGGATGAGGTTTCCAAGAAGAGCCTCAAGGTTCTCGACAAGAAACTCGAGCTTTTGGCGGAGCATGCTGATTTTCACGTGAACATTAATTCTGTGGTGGGCGGCGGAGTACATAATCCGCAGGATGCGCTGGTCATCGGGAAACGCGCGCTGGAGCTGGGTTTCAGTTCCACGATCGGCATCATTCACGATGGCGAGGGCCAGCTTCAGCCGCTGAAGGACGAAGAACGCCGTGTCTATCACGAGATGAAAGCGATGGAAAAACGCAGCTTCACGCGGGTGAACGCGTTTCAGGACAACATTGCCCAGGGGCGACCGAACCAGTGGCGCTGCCGGGCAGGGGCGCGTTATCTCTACATTTGCGAGGACGGGCTGGTGCATTACTGTTCGCAGCAGCGCGGATATCCGGGAGTTCCGCTCGCGACCTACACGCTGGCAGATGTTCGCCGCGAGTACGTTGCAGAAAAGCCCTGCGCCCCGCATTGCACGGTTTCCTGCGTGCATCAGGTTTCGATTTTCGATTCGTGGAGAGCGCCGCAGCACCCTGTGGCGGCGGGTTCCCCGGCTAGCGGCCTCGTGCAGATTGAGTAGAGGGGCCTCAGGGGCTAAAGCCCGCGTGTTTATTGGCTCTGACCGGCACGGCTGAAGCCGTGCCCTTCCCAAAATCCAAACAGGATGGGGGTCTAATTCCCGTACTTGTTTGCCAGGTACTTGCCTACTTCGGTTTGTAGTTCCCCGTAATCAGAATGGATCGTGCTACGCAGCGCGGCTTCGGTCGAACTGCCTTGCCCCAGCCTTTGCAGAATGCGCTGCAAATCGCTCATCCCGTACGTATCATCGATGTATTGCACGGCAGCGAGCGATTCATCGTAAGCCACGACTGCCTGTATGCCGGAGAAATTCATGAAGCTGCCTTCGAGGGCGTTGAGTGGGATCTCGCGGTCGGCATGAAAGAGCTGGGCCAGCAGGCGTCCGTGGGAATTGAGAGACTTCGGTTCCATCGCCTGCGCGATGCCTTCGTTAAGCCATTGCGGGCAGCGTCCGCCGGAGAGCTGGTTGACGAAAGAATGCGTCAGCTCATGCTTGAGGACGCGCGCCAGTTCGGGCGTCACTGAGGTCATACCCTGAATTGGAATCCGCAATTTGCCGTCATTCACCGCGCCTGCCCATGAGGGAGATTGCGTCACGTCGAAGAAGGCTTGCTCGGTATAGAGAAATACCGAAATATTTTCGCGCGGAGCGATGCCTAGGGAGCGAACCAGGTCGTCATACTCCGATTCGAGAACTGAGACCAGCTGATGGCGGAACACTTCCGAGGTCTGCTTGCCTTCGTAGTGCAGGACGAAATGGCTGCTCTCGCGCTGCGAAAAGTCAGTTTCTGCGGTGGCCTCACGTTCCGCTTTCTCCAGATGCTGCTGCAAATTTGCATCGGGCCGGAGTTCGAGCGAGCGCTTCCAGCTGCGAATCGCCTCAGGCGTATGATCGGCGGCAAATTGGGCGTATCCCAGCATGGCCAGAGTATCGGGCGAGTTGGGCGCGACCCGCACGGCGTGCTCGGCGTAATGCAGCGCTCCGGATGGGTTGCCGCTTCGCAGTAGTAGCGCAACGTAGTAGTTCAGGATGGTTGGGTTATCCGGGGCAAAATGCAAGGCAGCTTCAAAATGGGTGCGAGCCTGGGGCAGATTGCCTTTCTCGAATTCATGTTTCGCAGCGACCAGATAGCCGGCTGCGGTTACATTGTCATCGCCTTTTCGCTCGAGCGCCGTTAGGGCGTCAGCGTCCACACGATCATTGACGATAATTTGCTCGCCGAGCGCACTCTCATTCTTAAGGCTGCCGGCCGCGGCCAGTTGCGAGGCGCCCTCGAGGTCCACGCCATGGGGAGCCGAGGAAGAATACTCGGGCGGTGCGCCGCCGGCCTCGACGCGATCCACGATGGACTTGGGAATGGCGTACGAGTCCTCGCCAATGTCGTACTCAATATGATTGCCGGTTTCACGGACGTGGTCGGCCCAGATGGTGCGCCCGTTCTTGAGATGAATGACGTCAGCCCACGCGCGGGTTCCGCCCGAGACCAACAGCATCAGGCTGAGAGACAATAGAGAAGAAGTGACACAGGCCCGCACAAGGGCGCATTCTAGCAATAGGCGGAGTTCGGGAATACGTGACCAAGGTAATGAGAGGGATATGCGGTAAGAAGCTGACGGCAGAGGCGTTGCTCTCGGTCGTCCTTCTTCTTGCGGCGGCGACGTGGGGCCAGACCGCGCCTGGTCCGGGAACAGCAACGCCGAGAACCGCCGGAGAAGCCCAGCCCCTGCGGTCGAACTCCGCGGAAGTGCTCTACCAGCAACTGCGAACCGTGGGCTTGGACAAATCCCGCGTGTACAAAATCCGGGAGGCGGTGATCGACCGCGACGCCTGCCACATCACTCTAGATGATGGCACGATTGCCTTTACCGAAGATGTGGAAGGCCGGATCACCGGGGCTTTTTTTGAAGGCCAGGGGGAAGTCCTGCTGGTACCTCCGAATCAGGCGGAACGGGGATCGATGGCGTTGTTCACCGGGGCTGCGATCCTGGAGGAGAGCTTCGTCACCGCCTATTTTCGCTTCAACGACGATACCTTTGCCGATCTGGAACCCTCGCTCTTGCCCACCGACGATGCTGCGGAATTTATTGCCCAGTGGAATGAGACTGCAAAGAATCTTGCGCAGCCTGATGCGCTCCGGCTGCTGGTGACGTTCAGCCGGTATTTACCGGTGGCCGGGTCGCCGGGGCCGGCGGGAAACAATGCGACCAAATCCGCCGGCGATCGCATTTTGCATGCTCGTTTGCAGGGAAGGAAGCTCGGGCCATTTGACGTTTTCTACGACAACACAGCTGCCGAGCCGGTATGGGTCGGACAGACGCGGGTCGCTGAGGGCATGACCTACTACGACGTCTGGACACAGTTTGCCTCGGGACGGCAAGCGGGACATCCCCAGGGTTCCGGCAGTGGCGCTAACGCACAGGAGGGAAATGACGGGGTTGAGATCTCCAGCTTTCGCATCCGCGCGCGGGTCAAGCCTCCATTGACGCTGGATGCGGATGCGTGGCTGCAAATGGACGTAAATCGCGGTGGAGAGCGCACCTTGTTATTTGAGTTGTCGAGGTTCCTTGTCGTGAAGCAGGTGGAGGCTCACGGTCTCCCGTTGGAATTTATTCACAACCCGTCGCTCGAAGGTACGCAGCTTTCGCGGAAGGGGAACGATCTGGTTGCGCTGGTGTTTGCGCGACCGCTGCGCGATGGGGAAAAAATCGATCTGCACTTCTCTTATGGGGGAGAAGTGCTTTCGGAAGCGGGCGACGGTTTGCTCTATGTTGGGGCTCGGGGTACGTGGTATCCGAACCGTGGTTTGGGAATGTCGAACTATGATCTGGAATTTCACTTTCCCCAAGGCTGGACGCTGGTGGCTACGGGCAAACGCACGGACGTGCAGCCGCCGGCGACAGCTCAAGGCAAGCCGGAGTTCCCGGAGAACGTCCCCGGAGAACAGGTAAATCGCTGGGTGTCCGAACGGCCGATTCCGGTTGCGGGCTTCAATCTTGGCAAGTATACCCGGGCGGGTGCGCACGCAGGAGATGTTGTGGTGGAAGCCTACGCCACACACGGCGTGGAGAAATCCTTTCCGAAAGCCCCGGATAAAGCGATGCCTCGAGGGGATCCCGGTTTTCCATCAGTTTTCCGGCCGCACCTGGGAGGGGTAACCATTCCGCCGCCACCGCCCTCCCCCGCTCGCAATGCCCAGGGTGTAGCGGACACTTCCGCGCGGGCCATCGAGTTCTTTTCCCGGCGCTTTGGGCCATACCCATACTCCAGCCTGGCGCTGACCCAACTGCCCGGCAACGTCAGCCAGGGATGGCCTTCGTTGATTTTCCTTTCCAGCTTTTCTTTCCTGACCAACGACGAGAAAGCCCAGCTGCGGCTTTCGGAAGTGGACCGGAGCCTGAGCAACATCGTGATTGGGCACGAGACCGCTCACCAATGGTGGGGTGATCTGGTGACATGGGGCGGCTATCGCGACCAGTGGCTGGTGGAAGCGCTGGCAAATTACAGCTCGTTGATGCTTTTGGAATCGCAGGACTCGCGCAAATTCCACGCGGTTCTGGAAAAGTACCGCGGTGATCTGCTCACGACAGACAAAGATGGTGTGGTGCTGGCAGATGCTGGTCCGGTGACGCTAGGTACGCGCCTCACTAGTTCGCATTTTCCGGACGGCTACGAGGCGATCAGTTACGGGCGCGGCACCTGGTTGTTTCACATGTTGCGGAACATGATGCTCGACGGTTCACGCAGCGGCAAGGCCCACGTATCGGAAGTTTCGGAGGCGCGACTGGTGGACGAACCCTTTGCCCGTGCGCTCCGTAAACTGCGGGAACGATACCAGGGAAGGCCGGTCACGACCCGAGAAGTGCTCAAGGTGTTCGAGGAGGATCTGCCGCCTTCGCTATGGTTTGAAGGGCGTAAATCGCTGGATTGGTTTTATGAGGGATGGGTGAACGGTACGGCGCTGCCCCGTCTGGAATTAGAGAACGTGAAGTACAACGATAAGCCGGGGTCGACGGTTGTCAGTGGCACCATCCTGCAGAGTGAGGCTCCAAAAGACCTGGTAACGGCAGTGCCGGTTTACGCCGCGTTGGGCAACAAGGCCATCCTGCTGGGAGTGGTATTGGCGGACGGCCAGGAAAGCAGCTTTCACTTCTCCGCGCCTGCAGGGGCACGAAGGGCCGTGCTCGATCCTTACCATACAGTGTTGACTCGGCTGCGATAGAACGCCCAGATCCGGCAACGTTCCCGAAAGGCCACCCGTCGTTCCCGAAATGATTCCTGTAGCGGGAGGAACCAGCGCATATTCACCCCGTCTAGGTTTCCAAACGGCTGCAAATCCTTGTGATTCAGAAGGGCAAGCTATCTCAGAGTCTGAACTCGAGTTGGAAATCGAGATGCAACCTCCACGAGTGAGCGTGGGAGGAAAAGTTGGATCAAGCTAACGGCGGTGCGGAAGTGGGGCGCGAACTTGCTTGGGACGTATCACACTCGCGCTCCTGCTATGTGCAAACCTGCGAAACCATTCTGCTGGTGGAGGATGAGGGCATGGTCCGGGAAGTGACTCACCAGGTGCTCGGTGCTGCGGGCTTTCGCGTGATCGAGGCGCGAACTGCCAGCCAAGCCACCCAGGCGTTCCGCGAAGAGCGGGGAAAGCCGGACCTGCTGATTACCGACGTAGTGTTGCCGGACCGCAACGGGCACGAGTTGTGGGAGGAACTCGCGGGCCAGTGCGCGGACCTGAGGACTATCTTTATTTCTGGCTATCCGGAAAATGTCGTGACCCGAAACCAGCCCAACGGGGGTACGTTATATCTGGCCAAGCCATTTAGCCGGGAGTCCCTGTTGAGAGCGGTAAGGCAGGCTTTGGGGAAAACGAACCGCGTGCAGTCTGAGTTTAGTGCCGGGGCCGATATTGGGTAGCATGCATGATCTGCTCGGGAATATGGGGCAAGCTCACGACTTTTTGCAACAGCCCGTTCTCAGCGCAGGCGCGGGGCATGCCGTAGACGGCGCAACTGGCTTCGTCTTGCCCCAGAGTGACGCCGCCCTCATGCACAATCGCGCGCATGCCCTCCAAGCCGTCAGAACCCATGCCAGTCATGATGACGCCCATAGCGGCCGCCCGAAAAGTTTCGGCCACGGAGCGCATCATCACGTCGACGGAAGGGGTGTGTAGGGTTTTTTCCGGAAGATGCGATAGACGGATCGCGTACTGAGCCGGAGTGTGGCGATAGACAGTCATGTGCTGGCCTGCGGGTGCGATGTAGACCGTGCCCGCCTCTATGGCAGTGTCGTTTTCCGCTTCGCACACCTCAATCTGGCACAAATCATTCAGACGGCGCGCGAACGGGCCGGTGAACCCCAGCGGCATGTGTTGCACAATCAGCACTCCGACTGGCAGGTCGGCCGGCAGCAGAGGCAGGATTTCCTGCAGCGCCTTCGGCCCGCCGGTAGAAGTGCCCAAGGCGACAACCGTGGGCGTGATGTGCGCCGGGCGGCGGGGCGGGGTCTTCGGAGGAGGAGAAGTCGTAATCCGAGTGACTCCGGCGCCCGGCTTGCGTCGGCGTCCGCTTGCGGCTGCGGCTTTGATCTTGCCAATCAAGTCCTCTCGAATTTTTACGATATCGAGGGCGACGAAGGAACTTTGCTTGGGAACATAATCGAACGCGCCGCAAGCCAGCGCTTCCAAAGTGGTTTCCGCGCCTTCGCGGGTGAGCGAACTTACCATAATGACCGGGCGCGGCGACTCCTTCATGATGCACCGCAAGGCGTCCAGGCCGTTCATGCCGGGCATTTCCACGTCGAGGGTGACCACATCGGGCTGGAGAAAGTTGACCTTTTCGAGCGCTTCCGCGCCGGTCTGCGCGGTGCCACTGACCCGCAGCCCGGGATCGGATTCGATCATCCGGGTGATTGCGGTGCGCATGAACGCGCTGTCATCGGCCACCAGCACCCGAATCAGCCGCGAATTGTCGTCCGGCGGAGGCATTTCATGCGGTGGCGCGATAGAGCAGGCTCACCAACCCGTGCACTTCGTCCATATAAGCCTCGAGTTCAAAGGTGAATCGGGCCCAGTCGAAGTCCCGCAATTGGGGACATTCATTCACCAGCAGAACAAAGCCCGGCTGCTCCAGGAAATTGATTTGCCGGTTCTCGGAATATCCGTATCCCATGCCGCTCATCCGGCAGAGCAAATCACTGAGGCCGGTTACTGCGACCAGGGCACGATGGCCTTTGGCCTTCAAGGGATCGTGATGACAGGCCACGACGTCGATGATGTCATCGGGAAACTTCCAGCGGCGTGCGACCATCTCTCCACTTTCACCGTGGTTAATGCCCAGCACGGTGTCCTCCGCTTCATGCAGCGGGATGTGCTGTTGCCGGGCCATCTCCATGGCAGCGGCAAACTCCTTGGGGGCGACACAAATGTGGGCGACGATGCCGATATCGTGCAGCAAACCTGCCAGGTAGGCCTTGGCCGGATCGGCAAACCCGATCTTGCGGGCGAACTGGCGGCACACCAGTGCGCATCCCAGGGAGTGTTCCCAAAACACCACTGGATCGAACGAGACTGTGTCGCGCGGCAAGAGGCTCAACACCGAACAGGAGAGCGCGATATCGCGCATGCGTTGCATGCCCAGCGCGACCACTGCCCCGCGCACACTGTCCACGTGCTGCCAGCGGCCGAACACGTACACATCCACGACATTCGTGCAGGTATCAAACGACAAATTCCACACGTGCTCGATAATCATGGCTCGGGTGATGCGGCGCCCGGCGTTGCGCATCAGGTACTCAAGCAGCGCAAACTCCTTGGAAGTAAGTTCGATTCGCTTCCCCGCCCGCTCCACGCGCCGTTCCACCCGGTCCAGCTTCAGGTCATCCACTGCCAGCACTGATTCCACCGGCAAATGGCTGCGCCGCATCAACGCGCGGATGCGAGCGGAAAGCTCACTGAACGAAAACGGCTTGGTCAAGTAGTCGTCCGCTCCCAGATCGAGGCATTGCACCCGGTCCTCAATCCGGCTCCGGCCAGTGAGAATCAGGATCGGCATGCTGGGTTTGCGGGTGCGCAGAAAGCGTAGAATCGAAACCCCATCCAGGTGCGGCAAGCTCAAGTCGAGCACCACCAGATCGAAGTTCAGCTCGGCCGCCATCGCCCGGGTTTGTTCGCCGTCCGCTGAAACATCCACCGCATGGTGTTCGGCTTCCAGGCCCTTGCGCACAAAACTGGCCAGGGCAGCGTCGTCTTCTGCGATGAGAATGCGCATATGTGAAATCGCTCTAATCCGGGTAATCCAATTCTTAGTCACGGACGAGGACACCACAAGAGATTTGCACCTGACCAAAGGTGAGGGATGGCCAAAACGGGAAACAGATACTGAATGGGAAGGAGGCAGGAGAATATGCATTGTCTGGAGCGTGGGCACTGCGCCCCGCGTTCTGGCATCGCGGACGGCACCATGATCCTAACCTCGCGCTCACTAGGTCGATCGCCGCAGGCGCGACAAAATGCCGCTCTCAACTCGCCGTCAACCCGCAAGGGGATGGGGTTGGGTAACTTCATCTTCCGCTTCGGCGCATCTTTTCTGCCACTCACTTCCAATCCCTCTCCCGGAGATAATCAGCCTAGGCGGAATGCAGGGGGACGTCTGCGTGGACCTGTGGAACAAGGGCGCTTTGAAGTCGCTGGTCATTCCCGGCGGCCTGTGGCTGTTGCTTGCCCTTGCCTTGTTCCAGGGAAAGTGGATTACGGTTCCCAGCGCCGTCCTCGAATTCTGCTATTACGCGATTTTCGGGCTGGGAATTCTGCTGGCCTGGCGTTTCCATTCCAGCCGCATCCTGTTCACCCTGCTTACTCTACTGCTGGCGCACCGGGCTCTTGAGTTCTTCTCTGCCGGGCGAATGGTTGCAACCGGCCCGGGCCGCGCCGCCCTGGAAGTCGTGGCCGTTCTGCTACCGTTGAATTTCATAATCCTTGCGATCATCCGTGAAAATGGCCTGGCGCTTTCCGGAGTTGGCTCGCGGTTGGCGTTGCTCTTCTTCGAATCCGTATTCGTGGCCGTGCTTTGCCGTCCGGGCGCGGCCCACGCCCCTGGGTTTCTGCACCCCGCGTTTCTCGGACGCCCCTGGACCGCAACTTCGCAATTCGCTCTGTTCATCTTTGCCGTAGCATTTATTCTCCTGTTAGTCCGCTTTCTGCTCCTTCGCAAGCCGGTGGAAAGTGGCCTGTTGTGGTCCCTGGCCGCAGCATTCCTCGCCTTGCAGGCTGACGGCATCGGACGCACTGCGACTGCGTATTTCGCTAGCGCGGGTTTTATTCTCGTCAGTTCGATCATCGAGAACTCTTATCTCCTCGCGTACCACGACGAACTCACAACTCTCCCCGCACGCCGCGCTTTCAACGAGGCGGTTTTGCGTCTGCAATCCCCCTATGCGGTTGCAGTGGTGGACATCGACCACTTCAAGCGCTTCAACGATATCTACGGGCATGAGACCGGTGACCAGGTCTTGCGCATGGTGGCGGGCCGGCTGGCTCAAGTCAGCGGAGGCGGGCGGGCCTATCGTGTCGGGGGCGAGGAGTTCACCATTCTGTTCCCCGGCAAATCGCTTAAAGAAGTTCAGCCGCACCTGGAACAGCTTCGAAGCGTAATCGAAGTCTCCACTTTTCACCTGCGCGGCGCAGTCGAACGGCGCAGTCTGGCTCCCGTGCCCAATCCAACCATTCCCGATCGCCGAAGACGCCGAAGAAAAGACGAAGATCGAAGAAGTCCAGCCCGGAAAATCCCCGGGCCCAGCCGGAGCAGTGGTTCGAGTACTGGCCGGGAAATATCGGTCACTGTGAGCATCGGAATCGCAGAACCGAATTCGCGAACCCGGGAACCCGAGCAGGTAATTCAAGCCGCCGACAAAGCCCTCTACCGCGCCAAACGGGCGGGTAGAAATCGAGTCGAGGCCGCGACCCCGTCCAGCACTCGCTCCCGTCGCGAAACCAGGCCGAGCGTTGCCTAGAACGGTTTTTAACTGCGCCGCCAGGAAACCCGCACACTAGGCCATCCCGCCCTTTATGCCTTGTCGGGTTCCGGGTTATCATAAGCGGATCAAACTTAGGCATCATCAGATCTAGAGCGGCGCAGGACTAGCCCTGCATCGCCGAATCAAGCAACATCCGCAGGGTGTGCCAGGGGACGGAGACGGAAAACCGCGCCGCGATCCAGCGGCTCATCCCACCCGCGGAAACGAGAAAGCTTAATCCCGGTAAACCATAAGAATAAGGAGGAGCCCCATGTGGAACTCAACTTAGTCAGGAGATACGCACATGAGGCAAGTGATCGTCGTTATCCTCGCTGGTCTGTCGCTTTGCTCTGCCCGCGGCAACGCTCAGAGCAGCGCATCGCCAAGCGCCAGGAAACCAGCCACGAAGAGCAGTTCAGCCACGGTGAATACCAAACTCACCGAACTGCAGCAGGCCATCGAGGCCCAACAACAACAGATTCAACTGCTCATGCAGCAACTGCAGAGCCGGGACTCCCAACTCCAGCAATTGCAGCAGCAAGTCAACCAGGTTCAAACCGCGGCCACCCAGGCCCAGCAGAAGGCGGAAACCGCCAACTCGACGGCCGCGCAGCAGCAAACCGAGGTCGCGGCGGTAAAGACCGACGTCGACGACCTGAAGTCCAATGCCACTAACGCGGCCCTGAGTCTGCAAGAAACCCAAAAGAACATCAACTCTGAGATGGAGAGTCCCCTGGCGCTTCACTTCAAGGGGATTACGATCACGCCCGGCGGCTTCCTTGCGGCGGAGACCGTGTACCGCAATCACGCGCTCGGGGCCGATATCAACACTCCCTTCAACTCCGTACCGCTGCCCGGAAGTTCGCAAACCAAACTCTCCGAGTTCTACGGGTCCGGCCGTCAGTCACGCATTTCGATGTTGGCGGAGGGCAAGCTGAGAAATGTAAAGCTGTCGGGATATGTAGAGGCAGACTTTCTTTCGGCGGCAGTTACTTCCAACAACAACGAGAGCAACAGCTACTCTCTGCGGCAAAGGCAGGCCTGGGGCCAGGCGGCATTCGAGAATGGCTGGAGCTTGACCGGTGGCCAGATGTGGAGCCTGGTGACGGAAACCAAGAAAGGCGTGGACAACCGCACCGAGGCGCTCCCCATGACCATCGATCCTCAATATACGGTGGGGTTCAGTTGGGCTCGGCAATATGGCTTCCGGGTTTCCAAGAACTTCAGCAACAAGTTCTGGCTGGCGGCTTCGGTGGAAAATCCCCAAGCCACCTTCTCCGCCCATAACAACGTGAACAATGCGCTCTTCGGTTCGTTGGGTAACTCCGGCGGCCTCTACAACGCATTTAACGGCAGCTACTCCTTCAACCCTTCACCTGACATTGTGGCCAAAGCGGTCTTTGAGCCGGGTTTCGGGCACTACGAGATCTTCGGGATCTTCGCCGATTTCCGTGATCGCGTTTTCCCCTGCGCGGAAATCGCCTCCGGCAATTCTTGTCCCGCTGGCTCCGGGATAACCACCCCCTCTGCCGCTCTGGCTTTCAATTCCTCCAAAGTCGGTGGAGGCGTCGGCGGCAATGCGCGCTGGTCGTTCCTTCAGAAGCATCTGGACGTCGGAGGCCACGTTCTGGGCGGCAGCGGCATCGGCCGCTACGGTACGGCGGGTCTCCCGGATGTCACGGTCCGTTCCAATGGAGTGCCCTCGCTGCTGCGCAGTTACCAGGGTCTGGCCACGGTCGAGTGGCACGGTCCGAAGGTGGACGTCTATTTCAACGCCGGCGGCGAGTACGCCAGCCGCAGTTGGGATGTCGATCCTATCTCGGGCAAACCGGTGGGCTACGGATCGCCCCTGTTCTCCAACACTACCTGCACCACCGAGCCCCTGCCGGGCACGACGACCAACGGCTTCACGCCGGGATCGTTGGGTTCAACCTGTACGGGCGATACTCGTGCCGTGATCGAGGGAACGGTGGGGTTCTGGTTCCGTTTGTACAACGGTCCCAAGGGCCGGGTGCAGTTCGGCCCGCAATACTCCTATGTCACTCGCAATACCTGGTCGGGCGTCGGCGTCCCCTCGCAGGGAATTCCCAACGATCCGCACGGAGTGGATAACCTCTTCCTCACTTCGTTCCGCTACTACTTGCCGTAGCGTGTGCGATCCTCACCCCTGTCGGATTTCGCGGCGGGGGTGAGGGTTTTTCGAGGTCGGGCGTATTCAGGATAGGTCAATACTTCTGGAGGGTTTATGGCGGCGGAATCGGGACGCTCAGTGTGCCGGCGGGAACAAGGTTGTTGGGGTCGGTCGCGTCCACCAGATAAATGGAGCTTTGTACGAGACCCTGGTTGATCCCGTCCTGGATGACGGTCTGATAGAAGTATCCATAGTAGGCTACTGATTGGGACTCGAAGATCCCCTGGGCTGAGAATGCATTGCCCGTCACCACTCCAGTTAGCGACAATGAGGTGTTGCTGGGGCCACTGACAATAAGGTTCGCGCTGAACTTCGAGGGGGAGCTCTCGCTTAGCGTGGCGCTGACGTTGTCGGTGCTGCCGTCAGGCATCGCCAGCTGTCCCAGATACGTGCCGCTTAGCTTGGGGACCAGTTTCCCCGAAATGGTTCCGCTGTCAACGCATGCGCTGCCGGGCTGAGAAGTGTAGGTACCCAGCATACTCTGCGCGTCGGAGCTCAAAATCGCGGTAATGCTGAAGGCGTTGACTCCGTCGGTGTAAGTCAGATTCAGATTATAGTTTGGGTCCAGCGTGCCGCTTAAGCTGCCGCTGCTGCTGCCGCCACAAAACCCGGCGAAGCTGACACCTACTAGGTTTCCTGTGGAATCCTGGTCCCGGCCCACCAGCAGAATCTGCGGAATGCCGACGGCTGAGAGTTGTCCGGTTTCCTGCACCGCACCGGTCACGAACGTCTGCCCTTGCTGCAGGTTGGCATCGAGACCGGTTTGAACCCCCGGAGTCTGCGTAGAGACGGCGACAAATTCCCAGGAACCGGCGATCTTGGGGATGGCTGTGGCAGAAAAATCCTTCCCGCCACCGCAGCCCGCGGCCAGCATGACCAGCAGCAGGCTGGCCACTAAAACTGACTTCGTTGTGATGGCCGACTCCATCATCGCTCCACGACCGTAATCGAGGGATGTTTGTTCAACGGGGACTCGTCAATGTAGAATAGAGCATCTTGCCGTTCGTTACCGAAACCGTTTCTCCGCCGAAGTTCCCGCTGCCGTTTCCACTCACCGCGTACGAGCCGCCGAAGCCTTGATTGGGAGTCAGCCCATTGGAAACCGAAGAGGATATATCCCAGAATCCGCCCTGCACTCCGGCCCCTGAAGCCCGCACCACGCCCGTCAAGTTCGAAGTTGCCGGGTCGAGCGGTTCTTCCGTCCCAAAGGAATATCGTCCAACTACGTTGGCGGCGGAGAAATTCGCCGCCGGCGGATTCAACGCCAGAAATTCCAGAGCGCCGGCCTGCGCCGATGCATCTGTACCGACCACAAATCCGGCGATGCCACTGGTGGTCGGGACTATATAAGCCACAAACGGGTGAGGGCCCAGGTTCTGGGTAAGGAGTGGCGCGGAAAGCTCTACTCGTCCCGTGGTTCCAGACACGAAATAGGCTCCGGATACCGCCGACGTGCCCAGCGTGCCGCCTCGATTTTCAAACACCGTTCCGCTGAAGGCGCCTATCCCGTCGAAGGTCAACAATCCGAGGTTTGGATCCGGCACACCTCCGGCCACACCGGCCATATGCAAGATGTAGCTGTTAGGCAGCGACTTTGGCGAGAACGGCGCCTTCGTACCGATTGCCCGGCCGCTCACAATGGGATGTGCCGCGCTTGGCGTGTCGGTCGACACCAATATGGCTTCACCTTTGCTCACCATATAAAGGGCGAGGTCGATGGTAGTTGAGCCCACGGTCAAGGTCGCTGTGCCTCGGCCGCTGGGATCCACGTTGTAAGTGCCGCTGCCGCCAGTCAGCGTGGCGACCGTTCCCGCATCATTGGTGTCGGCCGCAATCGAGCTTAGGCTCCCTCCACTGGCGCTGGTTGATCCCGCCAAGGCATAGCGGCCTCCATCGGAATCCCAACCGTCCAATCCCAACGCGTACACTCCGTTCAATCCTCCGGCAAATGCGGAGGAGTCCTGCAGGCGGATGATTCCGGAGCCCGAGGTGCCCGATCCGCTGGCGTCATCGAATTCGATCAGGTGTCCGGTGGTGAAATAGCCGGGATTACTGTTGGAGTCGGGCAAACACCCGCCCGCCTGCAAATTCAGACTGGTTGAGCATCCACTCAGGCCGATGCGGAAAGTTGTCGTGGTGTGCGAGGTGGCGAGCGTAACGCAACCGCGATTGTCACTGCCGACCTGGTAGGAACTCCCTGTCGCCTCTATGCTTATATTGGTCTCGGCACCCCGCGTGCGGTTTACGTCTTCCACACCTCCGGTGATGTTCCCGGCACCGTCTACCGTGAAACTTCCGGCGATCGCCACCGGACCGTCTTTGTCGAAGCCGCGAAGGGAGAAGGCGTAGGACCCCTGGCTTTTCAGATTGCTCTCTAAACCGCTGTGGCACGTCTCGTCGATCGTGTTTACCGTGACCCCCATGGTCGCGACTTTCGTGGCGGGATAGGGCGTCTGACTGTCGCTGACGATGGCGCTGAATGAGTAGTTACCTAACCCGCCATTGACGAACAAGCCGTCGGGTGAGGGCGTCCCAGACAAAAGCCCGGTTCCGTCTAAGGACAGTCCCGGAGGCGGTGTTCCGAAGGCCACGGTCCAGGAATAGGCGCCCACTCCTCCGCTGGCACGCAGGGCCGCGACGTATGGCAGACCTACCTGCGGCGAGGTTGACGTGATCAGGGCAGTGGGAAGACTTGGGATCTGCGCGTTCAGAGCAGCCGGAGCCGTGAGCAGGGCAAACGGAAAAGGGGGGGAGGTAACCCCGGCAGCGTCCGTGAGCTGAAGAGAAAGCGCCTGGCAACCGGCCGATAGAGGCGTGCCTGAAATGCTTGCCTGACCGAGAGGAAGAGGCTGGAGCACCAGTCCGTTGGCAAGCGCTCCAGGAGCAGCGAAGCTCCAGCTATAAGGAGGCGTTCCTCCGCTCCCGGCAAAGGTTGCAAAATAGGCTATTCCCACGCCAGCCGTCGCACCACCAGGAATCACGATGGATCCCGGGGCGGGGCAAGCGGTGATTGGAGCCGGGTTGCCGCCGGTAATTAGAGGGGGCGGCGAAATGACGATTCCCAAGCTAGCCGAAACTGTCGGATCGGAGACCGACTGCGCCACCACTGTCACGTTCACTTGATGCGTGACCGTGGCTGGCGCCGCGTACGTCACGCCGAAGGTCGTGCCGTTCGAGGTTTCATTGCTCAGCGTTCCTGGCCCCTTGCCAGCGCCGCTGCGCAAGCTCCACGTCACACCTTTCCCCGCAGCATCATTGCTGACCGTGACCTTGATGGTGACCGACTGGCCCTGATCAATGGCCGGCGCGGTGCTGGGAGACGTGAAGTTTACAGCAAGCGAACCGCCCTGCGAGCCACCTCCGTTGCTGGTCGAACTACCGCAGCCCAGTGAGAGAAGGCAACCAAGCGCGAGAATCGAAACCGGACAGAACCGGCCAAGGGCACTGGTAACCACACGGCTCCTTTCTTTTTCTTGCGCTTTCAATTTGGAAACTCCCGTTAGAGGAATAGGCACTGTACGGCGGTCTTCTCAGCGGATCGGACGTTTCTCCGCCACCGAGACACCAGAGGCGGCAAGAGGCTTTACCGGCTTGAACACGGCCTCCTTGATCCAGTCAAACAGCCTGCCTCTGCCTTCTGCTCTCATAAACTGCAGAGTCGAATCGAAGCGGTTGACCTCGGTACGCTTGGGCGCCGCCTTCATGATCTTGTTCTTGGCCAGTAGCGGCGTCCCCTCATCTTCGAGATTCTGCTGCAAGCGGATGTAGGGGGTCTTCAATTGGGGCAGCCATTTAACCGGATCGAGCGGCGCGACCTTTTTTAGAAACGCGGGACTTGTGAAATGCGAGTCGGCAGTATCCAAAGACACTACCGGCGACTTGGCCAGCCACACCGGCCAGTCCCCCCAGGGATCAAGCGCGTCGACCGCCTTGATTCTGGGGTCGGCGGCGGCGGCCAGCAGGGCGATGGTTGCGCCTGAACCTTGCCCGAACATCCCGATGCGATTCATGTCGATGTCGCCGCGCGTCGCCAGGTAGTCCAGGATGAATTTCACATCATGAACCGTGCTTCCCAGCGATTCCTGTAGTTGGCTGACGAACCACTGTTTCATGGGGCGGTCATGAAAGCGATGGCCGCTGAGCGCGGAAACAAATCCAATCGCAGCCACTCCTCCGCCCGTCACACGCTCACACCAGCCGTCGTTCCTGAAGCGTTCGGTATCGTCCGCAAAGTTGTAGAGATAAAGCACGGCAGGCGGATTCTTCACGCCTTTGGGCAGGATCACATAAACGTCCAGCCTGTCGCCGGGCCGCCACTTTAACCCCACCAGAGTCCGGGTGAAGTGTTCTTTCTCCTCGGTGTTCGCAACCAGGGGTTCTTCGGGATGCAGATGGCTTATGCCGACCGCCAGCGAACTCCAATCTTCGTTAATCGTTTCATACCAGGGAAGCCCGCTCACGGGATCAAGGTCCGGATCGAAGATCGGCTTGTCGTCAGCATGTGCGGGTTGGGTCGCCGCCGGATTGCCTGCCGTGGCCAGGGGTGGTGCAACCGGCGCCGACACGGCCGATTGAGAATCCTTGGATGGGGACCCCGCAGACTGCGCAAATGCAGAAATCGCATGGCAACAGAACAAAAAGCTAACCATCAGGAGCACACTCCCAAGCTTCTGCGCCCCCATAACCGCTCTCGCGAACTTCATGAAGTCCTCTCAGGGCCGGGAATTCTATAAAAAAACGGCCGGGGAAGGAAGGGGTTTTGCCCCTTCCTTCTTCCCCGCCGAGGTTAGCTCCAGTTCTTACTGGCGCAGGTTGTATTGCTCTGCCGGTGAGCCAGCGTCGATGTTCCAATCGACATCGGACTGTACGGTGAGCACCGCGCCGCCCATGTCGTTGCCTTTATCCACCAGGCAGGCCGGGCTGGTGCTGGTACCGCCGCCGAGCGCAACGCTGGTGAAGTCTGCAACGCCACTAGTGATGCAGGACTTGTGGCCGTTGAGCGGACTGTTCGGATCCCCCGCCGCCTTGTAGTGCGAACGGAAGACAAACAGATTCAGGTCGCCGGTCCAGCTCGGAGCCGCAAGCGTCCCAGAGTTGGCCAGGTTAGTCAGGAAGGGAACGAAGTCGCCCGTTCTGCGGGACGAGTTCGCCACTTCCTGCTGATCAAAGGCGATCATGTTAATGACTGCCGGAGGAGTCAACAAGGTTGCTGCATTGCCGCTGCCGACGTTGGCGAACGACATGATGCGGAGCACCGACCACAGCGGGTAGGTTCCGTCTTTGACGTGCGTGAATGGAAGCGCAAGGCAAGGCAGTCCCTTGAAGTTGCACTGTGGCGGGTTATAGGCGCCGGCCGGGTTGGCCGGGCTGTCATTGGCTCCGCCGGGGGTGGCGTACAGCGGATCAATTCCATCCACCGTGAGGTAGTGGCCGATGAAGTTGCAGGCACCGTTATAGGTGTTCTGGTTGGTGCTGCTGCCGCAGCCGGTCGCCAAGGGCGACAGGTTGCCGAAGCTCCAGAACGTGTAGCCGATGCCGTCGGTGATTCCACCGTAAGTGTTGACCGTAGCCGCGACTTCCTCGCCGCTGCCGATCGAGCGCAGCTTCACGCCCTGGCCGCAGCCGCCCGTGTTGTTGCTGCCAGTCAGCTGGTAAAGCGGGTCACCGCAACTCGCGGTGGGCACCGTGCTCCCATTGGCTGGGCAGCCGGACAGGCCGTGACCAATCGTGGGGTCATTGCCTTCCTCTTGGCTGCTGTCCGCGTTGCTCTTGGCCGCTGTAGTGGTAGGGGCGCTGGTGAAGGGATTGCCGCTGCCATAGAGAACCCGCACCCCCGTGAACTCGAAGGTGTTATAGGTTCCGGAAAGGGGTTCGCGAACTACAGCCTGAATTGGTTTGCCGACACCGGTTCCGGTGGTCAGCAGATCAGTGGTGCAGTGCAGCCGGCCCTGGAATACTTCAGCCAAAACCTGCCGATTGATGTCGTGGAACGTGTAGGGGCTCACGCCGGTATCGCCAAAGCCTTGCCCTGCCGTGGTGTCCCCATGGTTGACGATCACGAGTTGGGGCGCAGCTCCAACGTTGAACGCAGTCCATGCGGGAATGGTGCCGGTGCCGATCGGGTCGGTCCCGGACAACTTGAAGCTGAGAACGTTAAACGTCTTGCCTTGGCCGAACGAGTCAAAAATCCCGCAGCCAATTTTCCCGGGGTTGAGGCTATCTCCGCCGCAGGTGGCGTTGTTATAGCCAAGGCCGGTGAGCGCGGCGTTCTTGTTGGTTAGTGCGCGCGTGGTCGCGTAAAGCGCATCTTCGGGCCGAATGTCGGTTCCGGCGGCATTGAAGTAGCAATACACGCCGCTGGGAGTCTTATTGGGGTTTACGCCACAATGAGGCTTTGGCGCATTGGGGGGCTGGTTGGCCGGGATGGAGCCGCTGCCTGCAAGAGCCAGGAACACCGAACCGGGGACCTGGGTGTCGGTGTCAGGCAAGCCGCCGACTTTACCGGTCGCGCAGGTAAATCCAGCCGTGTTGCACTCAGTGCCGGAGAAGTTGCTGTCCTCCACATCCGCATTCAGTACGCCATAAGCTGCCTGGACCGAGTACGCTTTTCCGCCTACCGTGATCTTGCTGTAGGCCAGAAAGTCCTTCACGCCTACCGCGGAATCTTCCGTGAAGTATGCATAGACGTTGCAGGTGGTCCCGCCGTCCCACATGATCCAAGTCGTTGCGCTGTCGTCCCTGTTGACGCCGGGGCGCGAGTCGTGGACGAGAGTGGTGTTGTTGCTGTTGGTGTCCTTGCCGGTCACGGAGAAGAGGTGGAAGCCGACGCCGAGGGCGTCGCTGGCAGCGTAGGCCAGAGTATTTTGCTGGGCGGAAGAGCCGACACCCACAAACTGCAAGGTTGCGCCAGCGGTACAGGGTGTGGCAAAGACACTGGGAGCGACCAGCAGCAAGCCGGCAAAGGCCATAGCTGCCAGGATTTTCTTTGTCATTTCGAATTTCTCCTTAGATAAGTCGGAAAATTGAACTCAGTTAGAGTTTCAGCAGGGCCCGCCGGGCGTACGCGAACCTATGCCAACAACTTCGCAAACTGACGGTAGATAATCTGGGAGCAGATACGGAGCTTCAGGCACATAACTTCTGCGAAAGTATCGCTGAAGCTTGTTAAGGGAAGGTCAACGAAAGATGAACGCCAAATTAATTTCTCGCGACAAAATCAAAAGACCGGGCGCAGGCGTGCTGCCGCGCCTGTCACCGGAAATTAACCTGTCCTTCATTCCTCTGTAACAATCCCCGAGTAAGTTTGGCCTCTTTACTCGCGCCATCGTCCAAATAACACTGCTCTGTCAGGGCCGCCGGCCGGCTCCGGGTACCGATTTCGTGAGACTTTATCAATCTTTCTTTGTACTGATGGTGTTGACCGTCGGCTTGGGGAGGCCGGTTCTCGCGCAGCGCGGGACCGCGTCACTGCACGGGGTTGTCATCGTCCCCTCCGGCGGGCCGGTGCCGCGTGCCACCGTGATCGTCGAAGGCGCTTCGGAAGCTCCCTCGGTGAGCACTAATGACCGCGGCGAGTTCAAACTCGAGGGTCTGGCTCCGGGGAGTTACAAGGTCAAGGTAACGGCTCCCGGGTTCGATACCTTCGAGGTCGAAATATCACTCAAGCCTGATGCTGTAGCGGAAGCCGACGCCGTGCTGCGCGCTCTGCCGCCGATTGCGCAACCGGCTGAGAGTTCTGCCGTACCTGCTCCCGAAGCAGGCACGAGCGCCGGGCCAACCCAGGCGCAACCATCCCAGACCCCATCCTCGGAAGCACAGCCGCCGCAGACCACAGTTGCCGCCCCTCAGGGTTTCAGCGTCACGGTACAAAAAGGTAAAGCGGCGCTGTATGGCGTTGTTACCGATTCCTCGGGCGCCGTCATCCAGGACGCCACCGCAGCCGCCGTCGGCAGTGGCGGCTCGGCGACAGCCAAGAGCAATGTGCGCGGGCAATATGTTCTCAACGGATTGCAGCCCGGCGCCTACAAACTCACCGTTTCCGTCGCCGGTTTCGCTAACTTCGAAGCGGATATAACCCTGACCACGGACCAGTCTCTGGAGATCGATGCCGCGTTGCTGCCTGCCAGCGCCAAGACCGAAGTCAGTGTGGAAGCCTCCAATGCGGCGCAAGTCCAGACCGAAAGCGCGCACATCGAGGGCACCATCACCCAGAAGGAAGTGGAAAAGATCGGACTGAACGGGCGCAACTTTACCCAGCTCATTGCGCTGGCACCGGGTGTGAGCAATCAGACCGGGCAAGACGAGGCCAAAGTTGGAATCAAGGGCAGCGTGAAATACAGCGTCAATGGCGGGCGCGTCGAGTACAACAACTTCGATGTCGACGGCAGCGACGTGCTGAATGCCGGACTGAACGGCGGCGAGAGCACGCTGATGGTCTACCCCAGCCTGGACGCGATCCAGGAAGTGAAGGTGTTGACCTCGAACTATGGCGCACAGTATGGCCGCACCGCTTCGGGAACGGTGTTGGTGTCCACAAAAACAGGAACCGCGCAATTCCACGGCGTGCTGTACGACTTTTTGCGCAACGAGTTTTTCAACGCGCGCAATTACTTTGACGAAACGACCAAGGCCCCGCTTTACCGCCGGCAGGACTTCGGCGGCACGATCGGAGGTCCGCTCTATATCCCGGGAGTGTTCAACACCAAGAAAGACAAGACTTTCTTTTTCTGGTCTGAGGAGGTGCGACTGGAGAAGTCTCCGCAAGGCCCCGGAGGGGAAGAGGGCGGCGACTTCAACCAGGCGGTGCCGACCTTGCAGGAGCGGTCAGGCAATTTCAGCGATGTCTGTCCCGCCGTGACGCCCGGAGGACAGGCCTCGTTTCTGCGGCAGTCCTTTCCCGATTGCCCCTCTTCCGGCTCCACGGGATCGACGCAATTGACCTTTCCCGGCAATCAGGTCCCGATTGATCCCAACAGCGCCCTGCTCTTCCAGTCCGGTCTGATTCCAGCGCCTAACTCGACCTTTGGTTGCAACTCGAGCCTGGTGGGTACGTTCGACCCGGTGACGGGAGCCGCCCGCGCTCCCTGCTATGACGCTGTAGTCTCGCCTCCCACATATTGGCGCGAGGAACTGTTCCGGCTGGACCACAACTTCACGCCCGGTCTGCGAGCTTCGGCTCGCTACATTCATGACTCGTGGGACACCACCGAGGTCACGCCCTTATGGGGATACGTGCAAAACAGTTTTCCGACAGTGCAAAACCGGCTGTCTGGACCGGGTACGAGCATGGTAGTGCGGTTGACCGATACCATCTCACCCTCACTGCTCAACGAGTTTGTGGTCAGCTACGCCAACTCGCACATCACGCTGGAGGATAGGCCTGGTCCGGGGGCAAATCTGCAGCGCCCTGCCGGACTGGATATGAGTTCGATTTTCAACAATGGGTTCGGCGGCAAGCTGCCCGGTCTGGTCGTTGCGGGCACGAACGCTCAATATGGCGGCAGTGGTTTTACTGTGGATACCTCGTATCCACCCTGGGAGCACAGCAATCCCACCTATGCCCTTGCCGACAATGTCAGCAAAGTGGTGAAAGGCCACACCGTTCAATTCGGGGTTCAGGTTACGGAAGCCCAGCGGAATGAGACCAATGGGGCCATTGGAGCTGCCACAGGCGACCAGCAGGGGATCCTCACTTTCAGCAACCAGAACAACGGTGTCAGCACGGGGAATGCTTTCGCGGATTTCCTGATCCAGCAGCCCGGCAGCCTGGTGAACCCCATCGTGAGTTTTCAGCAGGACAGTGCCCAGCTTCGCTATCACAACAACTATTGGGTCGTTGAGCCGTACTTGCAGGATGATTGGCGCGTCAATCACCGGCTCACGGTAAATCTGGGTCTGCGTATCAGCCTCTTCGGCAACTATCACGAAAAGAATCTCAACGCCTGGAACTGGGATCCGAGCGCATTCAGCCGGACTCTGGCATCCACGGTTCAGATTGCGTCGGGGCAGTTTCAGGCGGGATACCTGGAAAAAGTGAAGGGCGGCCCCATTACGATCGATCCCAACAATCCGAGCAGCAATCTCGATCCCGTCGTAACCAACGGGCTGGTGCAATGCGGCAAGAACGGCATCCCGGATAGTTGCATGAGCAGCCACACTTTTAATCCGGCGCCCCGGGTGGGATTTGCCTGGGATCCCAAAGGCGATGGGAAGACTTCGATTCGCGGCGGCTACGGCGTTTTCTTTGAGCACGGGACGGCGAAGGAAGCCAACACGGGTTCGCTCGAGGGAAGTTCGCCGCTGGTGCTTACCATGACGAATTTTTTCCCCTTGCACTACAACACGATCGGTCAGGACCCCAGCGGTGACCAGGTGGCGTATCCGCTCGACGTCACTTCTATCCCCAGCAAGACAATCTGGCCGTATGTGCAGCAGTGGAGTCTGAGCGTACAGCGCCAGCTGCCGCGAAACTCCGTCGCCACCATCGCCTATGTCGGCAGTAAGGGCACGCATCTCTCAGCAGAATTGCAGGCCAATCAGTTGACCCCGCTGACGGAGGCGCAGAACAGCGGCATATTTCTCAACGGCAATCCGTTCGGCGAACGGCAGCCGCTCACCACTCTGACCTGCAACAGCTTTGGTCACGACGCGCCCAACGCCTATACCATCGGCGGTATCGGCTCCGGCGGGCTGGTGGTGACTCCCGCTCAGCCGGCGTGGACGAACCTGACTGCGGCCTGCTATGGAGTAAACGCGGGCATCCCCAATCCCAACAGTCTGCGTACCTACGCCCCGGGATTCCAGCGCGTCCTCTCATTGCAAAACATCGCGGACTCGGAGTATCACGCGCTGCAGACCACGCTGCGGCGCGCTTCCGGTCCGTTGACCCTCGGGGTCTCCTACACTTATAGCCACTCGCTCGACGATTCGTCTGACCGCTCCAACGCCGCCTTTTCAGTTAACACGATCGATATCAAGTCGAGCCATGCCAGTTCTGACTTTGACGAGCGTCACCTGCTCAATTTCAGCTACGTTTATGATTTGCCGAAGCTGAGCGGACACTTTGACCGGTGGCTCATTGACCGCTCGGGGGAAGCCGAACCAGCAGAAGGCACGCCGCTTCCTGCCGCCAGCGATTCGCGGGTCTTGCGGACAGTGCTGGACGGCTGGCAGATTTCCGGTATCACGCTATTTGCGTCCGGAACCCCGTTCAGCGTGATCAACGGTGGAAGCAACGTAGGAATCTCGCTGCCGGATAACGGCGGCGTCGCCAACGGTGTGGGAGTGGGATCGTATCCGGATGTGATCGGGAACGCACACTCAGTCTCGCCGCAAATTGGCGCCACTAACAGCGTTGGACCCCTGCTGCTGAATCCCGCAGCCTTTGCGGCGCCTCGCGGACTCACTTTTGGAGACGCTGGTCGCAACTACCTCAACAATCCGCACCGCTTGAACTTCGACTTTACACTGCTGAAGAATTTCAAAGTTCAGGAGTCGGGCAAGTTGGAATTTCGCTTTGAGGTGTTCAACGTTTTCAACCATACCCAGTTCAGGATCTTCAACCCTGCGCTCGGGAACACCGGACACAACACGGTCACATGCTACGGCGGCCCAAACAACTCTGCGGCGGGCGGGTACACCGACCTGGGCGGCGGCACCATCGTCAATATTGACTGCCTGGGGGGAAGCTCATTTCTGCATCCCCTGGATGCGCATCGCCCCCGGACGATCCAACTTGGCTTGAAGTACAGCTTTTAAGAGGCCCGAGCCACATGCGAACTCCGGCAATCAGCTTTCAGACCCGGCGCCAGCAAGGCGGCTACGCGCTGTTGGCGTTGCTGCTGGTGGCCACGCTGATGGCCATCTTCGCCGCTGCGGCAGCCCCGAGTATTGCTTTTCAGATCCGGCGCGACCGGGAAGAGGAACTGATTCATCGCGGAGCCCAGTATTCGCGGGCGATCCGTATCTATACCCGGAAAGTGGGGCGCTACCCGCTGCGCATCGAGGACCTCGAAAACACGGGTGGGCTCCATTACCTGCGCCGACGCTACCGGGACCCGATCAGCGGCAAGGACTTCAAGTTGCTCCATATTACAGATCTTCGGCCGTTCGGCATCGGTGGCTTTGCTCCCCCGCCGGTGGCTGGCGCGGCAGGCTCGAACCAGACTTCCACTGATCCTGCCCATCCGTCGGGAGTGTCTACGGTTCAGCCGGCCGGTCAAGAAGCGGAGGCCGCAGCAAGTGCTGACCCTGGCTCCGGCGACTCGGCGCCTGCAGAACCAGAAAACGATGCAGGAACGGGAGTGGTTGTCGGGGTGGTAAGCCGAAGTTCGGAACAGACGATTCGCGTGTTCGAGAAGAAAAACCACTATAAAGACTGGCTATTTTTCTACGATCCAGCCCACGATCCCGGATTTCCGCTCCAGGGGCCCACACCGCTGGCCCGCCCGGTAAAACCGTTGCAGCCCCAGCAACCCGACACGCAGTGACCGGCCTCCCCCGAGAAAGCTCCGTGCACTGCGAAAATCAGCCTCGAGATAATTCCCGGTTCAGGTGGTCCATGAATTTCCGGGCCTCGGGCGAGTCGGGTGACAGGTCGAGCGCCTTCTGGCAAGCCGCTCGAGCCGCCTCAATCTGGCCCGCTTGCTCAAGGAGGATCGCAAGGTTGGTGTAGCGGGAGGAGTCTGGATTGGTGGTCAACTCAGCAGAAAGCTCGCGAATTTCCTCATTCACTCTTTGCGGCGCCAGGCGCATAGCCTCGCTGGCATGTGCCTGGGCATTGGCATAGTCTCCCAGTGTGGTGTACAGAATAGCCACATTGGAATGCACCAACCCCAACACTTCCCGGTCTTTGCTGCCGCGAATCACCACCTGGTAGGCTCGCACCGCGTCCTCGATACGCCCCTGACTGGCGGCCATGGCGGCCACCGCCTCATTGCTGACCGGATCCCAGGGCGCAATGCGAGCCGCCTGTTGGTAGTAATCGAACGCTGCCGGATTATTCTGGCGATACAGCAGAATGGCAATTTTGTCGTCAGCGATGAAATTATTGGCAGTGACGTCGCGGGTATGTTGCCAGAGTTCGTAGCTGTTTTGCCAGTAGCCGGTTTGGCGAAACGTGAGGATGCACGCTACGGCCAGGGTGGCCGCGGCCAGTCCGGGGAGTACCGACGGAACGAACCCCAGGTGCTGAGCCAGTTCGCTCAGGCCCCATACCGCCAGAACGAAAATCCCGATCAGTGGCACGTATGCATAACGGTCTGCCATCGCTTGGGCTCCCACCTGTACTACTCCGATGACCGGTGTCAGAGTGATGACGTACCAAAGCCATCCCGTCAAGAGATAGGGCCGGACATTGCGTTGCTTCCATGCCAACCCACTCACGCCGACAAGCGCCAATACACCCAATACAGCCAGAAAATACTCGACCTTACCGGCATGCTGGTTCAGGGTCGGATCAAAAGGATCAGGATAGAAAAGCGCGAATCCAGAAGGCCACAATGCCTTGAGAATGTAGAGAACGTACGAGCGTGCTGCAGTCAGCAGTCTTATCGTGAAAGGGCGTTCCTGGAACGATTCCAGTGCGCCGCCAGCCCTTTGCGCGAAAATTGTGATCGCGCAGCTCGCCAGGGAGAGGAAACACAGCGGGATTTTCTCTACCAGCAGCCGTCGCCACGTAGTCTGTGGCAAGGCAAGATGTGGTGACGACTCTCCTGCAAAGCGCTGTAGAGGCCAATAATCAAGAAGCAAGAGAATGACAGGCAGAGTCACCAGCATCGGCTTCGAAGCAAGCCCCAGCGCGAACAAGCCGGCCACGACTGCGTAGCGCTTCAGGCTAGGCTGGCGGGCATACCATCCATAGGCCAGCAGAGTCAGGAACAGGAACAATGTGCTCAGCAGGTTTTTGCGTTCCGCGATCCAGACCACCGACTCCACGTTGAAGGGATGCCAGGCGAACAACGCCGCAACCATAAAACTGCGTCCGATTGCTCCGGTCGCACGTTGCAACAAAAAGAAAAGCAAGACCACATTAACGGTGTGAAGCAGTAGGTTAACGACGTGCGGACCGCCCGGATCAACCCCGAAGAACTGACAATCCAGAGCGTGCGAGAGCCAGGTCACAGGATGCCAGTTATTCGCGGCTACGGCGGTGAGAGACCAGCGGATCGTCTGCCACGTCAGTCCGGCTCTAACCTGAAGGTTGTTAACAACGTAGTCCTCGTCGTCAAAGTTGATGAAGGGATACCCGCTGACCCTCCCGTACAAGGCGAGCGTTCCTGCCAGCAGCAAAGCGCCCATCCAGACTCTCCTGGATGAGGCCTGATCGCTCGCATGTTCGATTCCTGCCGCAATGATTTCCGCCGGGCTCCGCGCCGGGAGCCGGGTCGGCGACGATTTGTTCGTGAGATGGCACCGCAGTATCCGATCGACGAATGGGTTCCGCACTTCGCGCGGCCTGAGCGTGTAACCCCGTCAGTGCTCAGCTAGTGCTTAGAGCTTTCTTCAGTGACTCGACCGCTTGAGCTGCGAATCGAGCCGTTCGCTCAAAGCGAAGGCTTGCTCTGCCTCTGGCTCGCGGCCTGTGAGCCTCAATAGCAGGGCGAGCCGGAAAGCGCCCGAGGCCGTTGGGTGTGCCGCAACCAGTTGAGACAGCCGACTAATCATTTGCTCCACCGTGGGCGCATCGGTATCGAGTGCCTTTCTGATATCGGCATTTGCCTTAGCCTCGTCTCCCAATTGACTGTGAATCACCCCCAGATTGGCATAAGTAATGGCCAGTCCTCGCGGAGCCATTGCAGCTAGACCATACCTTGCCAGGGTTGCTTGGGCGCGAATTGCGGTTTCGAAGTCATCGATTGCTTCAGGTAGACGGCCGTGATCCATAGAGTCGGCGCCTACTCGCGCGTGCGCGTCGGCGTCCAAAGGTTCGAGCCGGACATACTTCCGCAAGTGAAGCATCCCCTCCTCGTAATGCCCCGATGCCAATAGATTCGTCGCCAGTGCATGCTCCGCAACCGAGTTGTCCTTGGTTACCTCTAACGCGTGGGTCCAGACTTCGGCGTCGCTACTCCAGTACCGGATTTGACGCCATGTCGTGAAAGACATGGCTGCCAGGACCAGAGTGGCCGCCATCATTCGCGGCCACAGTGTGAACCGAAAGCGATCTGCCAGATTTCCCGCCTCCCAGGCGAAAATCACAAACACTCCAATCAAAGGAACGTAGGCGTATCGGTCGGCGATGACCTGCATGCCGACCTGAACGATGCCAATCACCGGGACCGCAGTGCCGAGAAACCAAAGCCATCCCGCCAGCAGGTATGGTTCGTTGCGACGTTGCTTCCACGCCATCAGACTCACGGTTACGATCATGAGCCCTGCGACGGCGGGCTGCCATATCGGCAGCGTACGGCCGGGATGAGGATATATGAGTGCCAGGTGCACCGGCCAAGCCGCCTTGAAGAGATACATGCCACACGCGTACAGGGCATTTTCGAGGCGTACGCCCAGCGGCAACAACTGGGTTGGAATGACAGTTTGACCTTGCGCTACAACTGTAATTGCAGCGCTGGCCGCTGAAAGCGCCAATAGCGGCAGCTTTTCCAGAATCAGTCGTGAAACTCCCTGCTGCGGCACCGCAAATACCGGCGAAGGCGTATTCCAATTCTTAATTCTTTGCAACGGCCAGAAATCGAGCAGCAGCAGCGCGAACGGAAGCGTGACTACCATGGGCTTGGAAGCCAGGCCCAGCACGAACAGCAGGGTGACGACCAGGTATCGCTGCACCGCCGGGTTTCGCGCGTACCAACCGTAGGCACCCATCGCGAGCAGGAAAAACAGCGTGCTCAGTACGTTCTTGCGTTCTGCGATCCAAGCCACGGATTCCACATTCAACGGGTGTAATGCGAACAGCGCTGCAACGAACAAACTACGCCCGCTTGCTGCGGTGGCGCGCCACAAGAGCAAGAAGAGAATCACGGTGTTAAGAACATGGATCACCAGACTCGTCCAGTGATGTCCTCCCGCATTCAACCCAAAAAGCTGACAGTCCAGAGCGTGCGAGAGCCAGGTGAGCGGGTGCCAATTGCTTTGCTCGGTGGCGGTGAGGGCCCATGTCAGCGTTTCCCAACTGATCCCCATCTGCACGTGCGAATTATTGACCACGTAATCCGGGTCGTCGTAATTGATGAACGGATGCGTTCCGATGGGACTGTAGAGGAGGAGCACGGCGACCACGAGTAGACCGGCAAATACCAGGGGCGGCCTCAGGTTTGCTCCATTTTGTGGTGTGCCCTGAAGCGACCGGGACTCGCGTAAACTGGATTTGTCCAGCCGCGAGGGCGAGGGTGTCCGGCGATTTCCAGCCACTGCCTTTGTCTTTGGCTTTGCCTTGGCCATATTCCCAACGGCACTAGAATGCGGTAGGGTATCGAAAAATCCAGAAGGGAAACAGTGCAGTTCCGCGATTGTCTCGCAGATTTAACCTGTTAGTAACGGGTTTGTAACAATTACAAACCCCGCGGGCGGTGAGCTTCACCTGCTCGATCGGACAATCATCGGCGAGACCGCCGGTCGTGCCGGTGAAACCACGGAAAGCGCCACGACACGGGCCATCCAAGTGAATTTAACGCTCCTGTAATCTCCTCGTAACAATTGCCGTGTATTTATTAACTCCACGCCGGAGAACAGCACTTTTCGCCACTTCAGGAGCTGCCAGGCGGCAATCTTCATGCTGTGGAGGAAGTTATGCCTAGAATTGCATTGCTGCGATGTGCTCTGTTTCTCCTATGTGCAGGTCTGCAAGCCCACGCCTCCGGCATCCAGCTCAACTTTCTCGGCTTGAAAGACCAGGAGCCGGTGCAGAACTTCTATAACGGCGGCACCGGTGGCTTCGGGTCTACCAAGGGCCTGAATTACGGTCTGACATTTTCCTCGAACACCCTGGCCATACGGTCATACCTACAAGGTGGCAGCGGTGGTTTTGTGGAACCTCACGGTGGCTCGGCGATCTTTTTCTCGGGAACAACTCCGGGGGTTATGAACGCTACCGGTGGCTTTAGCGGCGGACTGAGCTTCTTCTTTGCGGCCGGAGCCTCGGCAACGGTGACGGTATGGAGCGGGGCCAATGGCACGGGAAACATCCTCGCCTCGATTACTCTCTCGCCAAATTCCGGCGGTGCTTGCGGAGTGACTTATTGCACCTGGACGTTTGTTCCGTTGCCCTTTGCAGGCGACGCCGGGTCGGTGGTGTTCAAAGGAGCGAGCAATCAACTGGGCATTAGCAATGTAAACGTAGGCAGCACCCTAGCCGCAGTGCCCGAACCCTCTTCGCTGCTCCTGGTAGGGACCGGCGTCGTCGGGCTCTGGGGTAAGCTGCGACGCCGCCCGGACGGCGCTAAACCGGCGTCTCTCTGAGATTTGGATTCGGCACCTGTACTCCGTCCGCGGACAAAGCTTATGCTGGCTCCGTGCTGTCTTCCGATGCTGAGCCATGCGTCGAAGGCGGGGCGCGATTGGGCAAAATGAAGAAAGCTGCCAGCAAAGAGCCGGAATCCACCACGGCACTGAAGCGCCAAATCCAGCAAGCCTGTCTCGTCGCACGAGATGCCGTATTCAACTGCGGCGATTTCATCGGGGGCGCTTCGAAAATGGCCCTCATGGCGGTGAAGGACTGCGAGAAGGAGCTGGACCGGATCGAGCGGTCGGTCGATGAGAACATCGCCGGGGCCATTACCCAGGTCACCGAGTCTGAAGCGGGCGAACTACTGGCTTGCCTGAAGTTCATCATTGATTTGGAGCGCATTGGGGACCTGGCCTGGTCCGCAACCAAGCGGTTGCGCGGGCTTGTGCCAGGCCTGCAAAAGCAGGACAGCCGCGACCTGAAAGCCATGGCGGCAGTCCTGCAGGAAATGCTCGAACGGGTCCACGACGGCTTCACGCGTCGCGAAGTCGAATCGGCTGCCTGGGTTTTGCAAGCCGATTCGCGCCTTGACCAGACTTGCCATGCTTTGTTCCGGCGCCATCTGGAAGCGATGGATCGGGAGGGGCGGGAATACAGTACCAACCTGCTGTTTGTCGCCCAGGCGTTCGAACGAGCCGGCGATCACACCAAGAACCTGGCAGAGGAAATTTACCATCTGGTGGAAGGCCGCAGCCTACGTCACGAGGCAAAACGGCGCAAGATGGAAGCGTAGAAGGCTCCGGGTAACAGCCATCTTCCGCTATTTGGGCGCGTCGAAGCGATACCCCACACCACGGATCGTCTTCAGGTAGGTAGGATTGTCGGGATCGGCCTCGATCTTTTCGCGCAAACGCCGAATATAGACGTCCACGGAGCGCTGGGTCACAAATGAGCCTTCGGACCAGACTGCATCGAGCAATTGGTCACGAGTGAAGACGCGCGCAGCGTTGCGCGCAAGATATTCCAGCAGGTAGAACTCACGGGTTGTGGTGAGCACCGGCTTGCCCCGGACCGTGATGGTCATGGCGTCGCCATCGATCTCCAGGTCACCGATATGCAACATGCGCGACGGTTCACTGGCGCCGCGAAGCACGTTGCGCACTCTGGCTAGAACCTCGCGCGGACTGAAGGGCTTGACAATGTAGTCGTCGCCGCCGGTTTCCAATCCGCGGACTCGATCCGCCTCGCTTGACTTGGCCGTCAGAAAGACGATTCGCGTGCGCGCCAGTGCCTTGGTGCCGCGAATCCGGCCGCACAGCTCAAAGCCGTCGCATCCGGGAATCATGACATCCAGCAGGAACACCGAAGGCTGGTTTCTGATCGCCTCATCGATTACTCCCGATGCGCTTGAGAACCAGCGAGTGCGATAGCCCGCGCCATTCAAATGATGACAAATGAGTCCGGCGATGTCGATGTCGTCCTCGACCACGAAAATCAGAGGTTGTTCGACAACGCCCGGTAGATATTCGCTCTGAGAGACCATTCCGCCCATGGGTTTTAACGTACTGGCGTAAGGCGAGTGCACGCACAACTCCGCCTAGAAGTTGACACGGGCTTTGTTTCAGGAACATTGCGGGATGGTTAACCGATTGTTAATTTCGCAACCACCGATTGATGGAAATCGGCTCAGGGATGGGATTCTGGAACGGTCACGTACCCTTCGCGTGCCCTTCAACACAGGCTTACGAGGCTTGGAAGTCGAGGGTTTTGCTGGCGCGGAATCCCGAGCCCGGCCGGAAGTGGTAAACTGAGGCCGCACACGCCGGAGAGGTGGCCGAGTGGCTGAAGGCGGCGGTTTGCTAAACCGTTATACGGGCTAACACCTGTATCGAGGGTTCGAATCCCTCCCTCTCCGCCAGTTTCCGCAATTTCGTCTCCGCCAAGACCGCTTCTTCAATCCTATTCTGGGGTCAGAGAACGCTCAAAGATACTCTCGATCCGCTGCGATTCTACTTCCCCTGATGCGTTATAAAGGGCCTCGCCCGTTTTGCTCAGCACCACCACGTGAGGAATATAGCCTTTGTAATAACGTTTCACCAGTTCCTGTTGCGCTGGCGAAGATTGCAGGTCCAGATCGATGACCACGAAGTTCACCTTTCCCCGGTATTTGTTGTACAGATCAACTGTGCGGCGCGCCTGGTGTTTGGAGTTGAAACATCCTTCGGCGTAGATGATCACGTAGTTGGGTTTGCCGGCGACGAAGCCGTTTTGCAGATTCTCTCCGGTGATGAGCGGCCCATCGTGGCTGTCGCTCGAATAATCAAGATGAGAATTGAGTTTGAGGTTGTCCGCTGCGAACAGAACGGGTGTGCCTAAAATTGCAAGTGAAAGCAACAAGAATCCGAAGTTTTTCATGTCACCTCTTGTGTCCACGGAAACTTCGATGCCTCGACCGTAATTGTCGATGGGACACAATCCTGGGCCATAAGATGCGCCAGGCAGAAAGAAGTTCCAGCCCCGAAAGGTCAAAATCTGCTTCACCTTTGTACGCGCGGCGCCTGAGCACGAGGTAGTCGGAGGAGCTTTCCTGTCTCGCGGCGGGAGCGTAACCTTTGACGGATGCAGGAGTCGGACGGTCAACCCAAACGGAATTGAAAATTAAAGCGCCCGACCGGGCACACCAGGAGCAGGCCATGCAGGGTAAGGTCGTTTTGGTCACCGGGGCCGATGGTGGCCTAGGAACATTCGTAACGCAGGCGTTTCTGGATGCCGGCGCGATCGTAATTGGCACATCGCGCAAGATCCAGCACTCCAAATTCAGCCGGGCGAACTTCACGGCGCTGGCAGCCGATCTTTCAACTCGCGAAGGCGTCAATGCTCTGGTGGAGCAGGTGGTGGCACGTTTCGGGAAGCTGGACGTGATCGCGCACACGGTCGGAGGGTTTGCGGGTGGGCAGTCGATTGCGGAGACCGACGACGCCACGTTCCAGCGCATGTTCGATCTGAACGTGAACAGCGCTTTTCAACTTTTGCGCGCGGTGATTCCGCACTTGCGCAAAGCCGGGAATGGCCGCGTCATTGCAATCGCCAGCCGGGCGGCGGTGGATCCGGGGCCGGGCGTGGGTGCGTATAGCGCATCGAAGGCCGCGATGGTTTCTTTGATCAGAACCGTGGCAGCCGAAAACAAAGATGCGGGCATGACCGCCAACGTAATTCTGCCGGGCACTATAGATACCCCGGCCAACCGCAAGGCGATGGCGAATGCCAGGTTTTCCGAGTGGGTGCAGCCGGCCAACATCGCGAGCCTGATGATTTGGCTTGCCGGAGATGCAGGCAAAGACGTAAACGGCGCGGTGATCCCGGTATATGGCAGGGGCTGAGATTTCAGTCAGGGACTCATTGGCGTACAACCAGCCTGCGCGGTGGTTAAGAGATTTGCGCCGTGCTGTTCAAGGCTCGACTCGCGGGCTCCGGGTTGGGTATATTGCCGAGAGCTTTTTCATTCCGAGACGAAGGACACTCCCTGTATGTCCACTGTCTTGACGCCTGATACTGCTTCCGCCCCAGTTGAAGCCGTTCGTGATTCTCCGACCACTTGCTGCGTCGTGGGCGGAGGCCCGGCCGGGATGATGCTGGCACTTCTTCTGGCTCGCCGGGGTGTGCCCGTCACCCTTCTCGAACAGCACAAGGACTTCGACCGCGATTTTCGCGGGGACACGATCCATCCCTCGACGCTCGAGATTCTGGATCAGCTCGGCCTCGCTGAACCCTTGCACCAGCTCCGCCACGCCAAGATTTATGGCCCCATTATTCGGTTGGCAAATAGCAGTTTCAGGCCGATTGATTTCCGCCGGCTCAAAACCAGGTTCCCTTACATCCTGCTGGTCCCGCAAGTACGCTTTCTCGAATTTTTGGCTGCCGAGGCGGCTAAGTATCCGGATTTTAAGCTGATGATGAGAGCGAACGTCGAGCAACTGGTCGAGGAAGATGGCCAAGTACGCGGTGTGCGTTATCTGGGTGCCGATGGGATGCATGAGTTGCGGGCCACGCTCACCGTGGGAGCCGACGGACGATTTTCGAAACTCCGTCATCTGGCCGGGTTCGAGCCAATCAAGACCTCTGCGCCCATGGACATTCTGTGGTTCCGCTTGCCCCACATCCCCGGGGACCTTCCCGAGGCCGAGGGCCGGGTGCTGGGCGGGTTCGGCGGGGGACGAATGCTGGCCGTGTTCGACCGCTTTGATTATTGGCAGGTGGGATACGTATTCCCTAAAGGCGGTTATCAAGAGTTGCGGGCTGCGGGATTGGAATCCCTGCGCCAGTCGATTGCGGGAATTGAACCTCATCTTGCGGAACACGTGAAGACCCTCACCGACTGGCACCAGTTCTCGCTTTTGTCAGTGGAATCCAGTCGCTGCCCACTCTGGTTCAAGCCCGGCCTGCTGTTGATCGGCGACGCGGCGCACGTAATGTCTCCGGTTGGCGGCGTTGGGATCAACTATGCCGTCCAGGATGCGGTGGTAACCGCGAACCTGCTGACTGGACCACTCAAGACAGGTCAGTTGCAAGTGAGTGATCTTGCGAAAGTGCAGCAGGCGCGGGAATGGCCCACGCGGGCAATCCAGACGATTCAGTCCACTCTGCAGAACCAGGTCTTGGCCAGGGCATTGCGTGGGCAAACTGTGACCCGCATACCCTGGCCGGTTCGGGCGTTCTTTGCGATACCGCTGTTACGAGATATTCCAGCGAGAATTCTGGCATTCGGCGTGAAGCGGGTTCGGCTGGAAGAGAACTGCCCGCGCAACGGGCGGTGAGTCTGCAGCGATCGCTCCCGCAGACTTGTCTCGCAGCCGTCATGAAGCACGTTGAGAACGCCTTGAAACAGGCGGGAGGACTATGACGTGCCGGGGTCCTTCGACTGCATTTGATCTTCGCTTTTGCGAAGATCAAACTTCGCTCAGGATGACAGATTTTTCAACCGAAGAATCGAGACGTCGCCGGCAGTTCTCGGGCTATTTCAATCCGCGGATACTTTGGACACTGAAACCGTCTCGTGTTTCTTAGGTTGGCGAGACTCGCCGCTCTGCTGGATCAGTTTGGTGACAATGCCGGTCCATCCAGTCTGGTGATTGGCGCCGACTCCTCTGCCTGAGTCTCCGTGGAAATATTCGTGGAAGAGCACCAGGTCGCGCCAGTGGGGGTCGGTCTGAAATTTTTCGAGATCGCCAAAAACCGGACGCCGGCCGTTCCCGCCTTGGTCACGCAAAAAGATGCTGGTCAACCGGCGCGAAAGTTCGCCGGCAACTTCCCACAGAGTCATCATTTTTCCGGACCCGGTAGGGCACTCGACCTGGAATTTTTCTCCCAGGTAGTGATGAAACTTCTGCAGCGACTCGATCAATAGAAAGTTTACTGGAAACCAGATGGGACCGCGCCAGTTTGAGTTGCCGCCAAACAATCCGGTGGTGGATTCGCCCGGTTCATAGTCGACGCGATGGTCCATATCGCGCACGTTGAGCACGTAGGGATGTTCCAGATGGACACGCGACAACGCGCGTATGCCGTAGGGCGAAAGGAATTCACGCTCATCCAGCATGTATTTGAGGATGTCGCGCAATTGCTCCTCGTTGGCGATGGAGAGCAGACGGCGTTCGCCGCGGCCCGGCTCGTCCATGCAGGCGACGTTGGCGGTCAGGTCGCGACGGTTTTCGATGAACCATTCCATCCGCCGCTTGAATTCCGGCAGCCTGTCGAGCGCATAGGGTTCCAGTGTTTCGACCGCGAATAACGGAATCAGCCCCACCATGGACCGGATCTTCATGGGGAATTGCGAACCGTCAGGCAGTTTCAGAACGTCGTAGAAAAATCCGTCCTCTTTATCCCACAATCCCATGCTGTCGTCGCCGCGGTGGGTCATGGCGTTGGCAATGTAGATGAAGTGCTCCCAGAACTTGCTGGCGACGTCCTGGTAGGCGGTGTCCTCGTTAGCCAATTCCATGGCGATCGCCAGCAGATTCAGGGTGTACATGGCCATCCAACTGGTGCCGTCGGATTGCTCGATATAGCCGCCGGTGGGCAAAGGAGCGCTGCGATCGAACACTCCGATGTTATCCAGACCAAGAAAGCCGCCCTGGAAAATGTTCATGCCCCCGGCATCTTTGCGGTTGACCCACCAGGTGAAATTCAGCATCAGCTTATGAAATACACGCTTTAGAAATTCGCGGTCGCCTTTGCCGTGGCGTTTCTTGTCAATTTTGTAGACGCGCCATGCAGCCCAGGCGTGTACCGGCGGATTCACGTCGCCGAAAGCCCACTCGTAAGCGGGGATCTGCCCGTTGGGGTGCATGTACCATTCGCGCAGCATCAGCGTGAGCTGGTCTTTGGCGAAATCGGAGTCCACCAGCGCCAGCGGTACGCAGTGAAATGCCAGGTCCCACGCCGCATACCAGGGATACTCCCACTTGTCGGGCATGGAAATCACGTCGGCGTTGTAGAGATGGCACCATTCGTGGTTCCGGCCTTTGCGGCGCTCCGGAGGAGGGGAAGGATTGCCGGCATCGCCCTTGAGCCAATCGGTGATCACATAATGGTAGAACTGCTTGGACCACAACATGCCGGCGAACCCCTGCCGCATAACATTCTGCGCATCGTTTGAAAGGTGCGGCGGGATGATGGTGGCGTAAAATTCGTCGGCTTCGCGCTGGCGAAGTGAAAACATCTCGTCGAAACCAGCGAAGGCGTCCATGCCCTTCACGTCGGCGTTGGCCAGGCGCAGGCAGACAATAAACGTCTCACCTGCACCGAGGGTGAGAGAGTAGTGAGCCGCGGCTTTGGTGCCAGTGTGCTTTGGGTTGACCGCATCCTTATTGCCGTGCACGATGTAGTCGTTGATGCCGTCTTTGGCGTAAGGAGTGCGGTTCCCAGTTCCGAACAATCGCTGAACATTGGTCTCATTCTCAGTGAACAACAATTCCGGAGAGCCTTCGCAATAAAGCCAGCGCCTTCCAAGACCGGGCGCATTCAGCTCAATGCTCGGGTTGGGTGCAGCGTGAACCTGGCGAAGCTCAGGTTTTGGCCAGTTATCTCCCCACGACCAGGTATTGCGCAACCATATCGTGGGCAACAGCCGCAGGTTGGCGGTCTCGGGACCGCGGTTTGTGGCTGTGATCCTGATCAGAATGTCTTCGACGTCAGCCTTGGCGTACTCCACCAAAACATCGAAGTATCGATTGTCATGGAACACCCCGGTATCGAGTAATTCGTATTCCGGCTGACTTTTGTCGCGTCGCCGGTTTTCTTCAAGCAAAAGGCCATAGGGGAATTCAGCCTGTGGGTACTTGTAGAGATATTTCATGTAGGAATGCGTCGGGGTGGAGTCAAGGTAGAAGTAATACTCCTTGACGTCCTCGCCATGGTTGCCCTCATTTCCCGCGAGGCCAAAGATCCGCTCTTTCAGGATCGGGTCACGTTCATTCCACAAGGCCAAAGCGAAGCAGACAAATTGATGCCGATCGCTGATCCCCGCTATTCCATCTTCATTCCAGCGGTAAGCGCGCGAGCGAGCCTGGTCATGAGGAAAATATTCCCAGGCGTTGCCGTGCGGACTGTAGTCCTCACGCACCGTGCCCCAGGCTCGCTCGCTTAAGTACGGTCCCCAACGCTTCCAATGCTTCCGCCGCGCGGTTGACTCTGCAAGCCTGATCTCTTCTTGCGTCATGACGACTTCTCCTGCGGTTCTAACTTGGGCTAGTGAAACGGAAATATTATCTCGGGCACTCTCAAGAGGCGGCGGCGTTCTTGTTAAGGCCGTTCTAAGGAACGCCGGTCATGGAATTCAAGCCAAGCACGCGTGCCGACATTACGAAAACAGCGAGCAACCTTCGTTCCATTGCTGTTTCTTACGCACGTTATCGTTTCGTGCATTCGTCGTCAGATTTTACTCGACGCTGTTCATGGGATCTGCACAGTGCGTGATTCCGAAAAGCGGTCGAAAGTGACGGCGAAACGCTGGGCCTCTCTTTCCGCGGAGCGGGTCGTCTCCCTTTGATCCGCCTTGAGCGGAACCAATTCGATACGATTATAATTAATGATAAGTTGATGACTCCTGGCCGTATTCGATGGGAACTGGCCGCCCTGGCGGTTCTCTGCGTCTTGACCATCTTCCTTTTTCCGGCGACCCAGGGGCCGTATTCGGTCGTTCACGGGCCGGTTTCCGCGCTTCAGGCGACACGAGCAGCGGCTCGCCTACGGGTGGTCATCCTCCAGGCCGCGCTCCAGCGCTTTGCAATCCCCATCGCTCCCCCGCTGGCAGAACCGTCTGGGATGTCATACCCCAACCCGGAAGTCCGAATCGTCAACCCACCCGAGACCAGCGCCATTCTCAGGTGCTGATTTTCGCCTGTCCACCAGAATTCCTTAGTCTTGGTTCCAGCCGTTGGCGGTCGCGCGTTTATTTCTGGGGCGCCTCCTCGACGACTAGCATTGGCCACGTTCGGAATGCCGGAGGCAGTTCAGGGGCGGATGTCGGCCACCTTGGCTCCATTATCGAGGGAGGTTTTGTTACGCTAAAATCGCAAGCAGAATCATTGCAAGGAGAGACGATCAGCCTCCGCGAGCAGAAACGAGACTCCCGGTTTTATCTCGCTCGAGAGCCAATGATTGTGGCACTTCTCTTTGCTCTGGCGGTGGTGTCATTTGTAGCCGTGACCGGCCTGTCGCGGCTCTATCGCGCGCAGCAGGAGTCTCTCGGGAATCGCTGGTTCACCCGTGGCGTGGCAGATCTCGAACAGCAGCGTTTTGGGCAAGCAGTGAGCGAGTTCCGTACGGCGCTGCTTTACTCGCGCGACAACTACTCCTACCAGCGCAACCTGGCTGAGGCTCTGATCGGCCTGAAGCGCACCGATGAAGCTTACGCTTACCTGATCAACCTTTGGGAGAGAGAGCCGGAGAATGGGCTGGTCAATCGCGAGCTGGCACGTATCGCAGCTCAAAAGGGAGACACCGAACAGGCCCTTCGCTACTACTATAATTCGATCTATGCCACCTGGCCGGGCGATCAGGAAGCAGAGCGCCGGAAGACTCGGCTGGAACTCATCGAATTTCTGCTGAAGAGCGGCGCCAAAACACAGGCCCAATCCGAGTTAATTGCGCTCGCTGCGAATCTGGGTAACGACCCGTCCCAGCACGCTGTCGCAGGCGATCTCTTTCTTCAAGCCCAGGATTACCAGCATGCCCTCGCAGAGTATCGCCTCAGCTTAAAGTTGGACCATCGTAACCCGGTGGTGCTGGCGGGAGCTGGTCTAGCTGCTTTCGAGCTTGGCCGCTACGACCTGGCACAACGCTACACGCAAGAAGCAGTAGCCGCCAATCCCAATGATGCCCAGAGCGTTGCCCGTCTCAGAACTGCAGAACTCGTGCTTCGCATGGACCCTTTCCGCCGGCAACTCCCGGCCTCGCAGCGCAATCGCATTGTGATTGAGGCCTTCACCGCAGCGGGTAAGCGGATAAGTTCGTGCTCTCCTGGCGGCGGCTCGAAAGAGGCTGCCGGACAGGTCAAACCGCCGGGAAGTCTTGCGGAGAGCTGGGCAAAGATGCGGCCGAAAATCAATCAGCGAAGCCTGCAGCGAGATCCGGATTTGGTAGAAGCGGCCATGGATCTGGTATTCCGTATCGAGCGACAAACTGCCTCCGCTTGCGGTCCGCCGACCGACACCGACACGGCCCTGCTCTTGATTTCCAAACTGCATGAAGGGAGTTGAGGTGAACGGCCAGCCAAACTCGCAAAATGAGGCCCTGCTGGAGAACGGACAAGCCGGGCCCGTGCCGCCGTTGCCCACAGGCTCTACGGCGGCTCTCCTGCGGTCGGTATTTCGAGAGGAGTGTTTCTTTCTGATCCTGTCGGTCTTCATCGGAATCTTCTCCGCACTCGTCAGTGTCTGCTTCCGCTTCGCCATCGATTGGTGCCGCATCTATCTCCTGGGATCGGGTTACAGCTCTCACGCCATCCGGATGTTGCTGGCTCCGAGCCTCGCTGGGCTGGTCATCGCCGTGCTGGTCATTCATGTCTTTCCCCTGGCGCGGGGTAGCGGCGTCAATCAAACCAAAGCTGCGCTCTACATCTATGACGGCTATATTCCCTTCCGCACCGCCATCGGCAAGTTCATCACTGCAGCGCTAGCCATTGGATCAGGACACTCGCTGGGCCCTGAAGATCCGTCGCTGCAAATCGGCGCGTGCCTGGCCTCGGCGCTGGGGCGGCGCATGGATTATCCCGCGACCGTATGCGGTTAATCGCTCCCGTGGGCGCGGCGGCCGGTCTGGCGGCAGCATTTAACGCCCCGATTTCGGCGGTGCTTTTCGTGATCGAAGAAGTCATCGGGCGTTGGACGGCGGGCATTCTCGGTTCGGTCGTGCTTTCGGCGGTATCGAGCGTAGTCGTGATGCGGTGGTTTCTCGGCTCAGAATCCGCTCTTCCGCATTCCCGCCGTGCAACTCGAGCATCCTTCTGAACTCCTGGCGTACTCCATTCTTGGAGTGGTCGGCGGTCTTGCTTCGGTGCTGTTCGCGCGGGGGATTGGCACTCTGCGTCCGCGGCTCAAGGCACTACCCCGCTGGACGCAGTATTTTCAGCCCGCCATCGCCGGTCTTGCTGATCGGACTAATTGCGGTTCTCGGTGCGCCGCAAGTCATGGGCGCGGGCTACGAGTACATCGATGAAGCAATGCACGGCCGTTCACCTGGCAGATGCTGGCCATCCTTGCCGGGCTGAAGATCATTGCGACTCTGCTTTCCTTTGTCAGCGGCACTCCCGGGGGAATGTTTGCTCCAACATTGTTCATCGGCGCCATGCTGGGGGCGGCTGTAGGCGGAGCGCAGCACGCTTTCCTTCCTCAGCTACCGGGTCGCCCGGCACCTACGCATTGGTCGGACATGGGTGTTCTCTTCGCGGGGTTCTTGCGGGCGCCCATGACGTCGGTCTTTCATGGTTCTCGAAGTCAGCGGAAACTATTCCATCATTGTTCCCGTCATCGTGGCCAACACAGTCGCATACGCTGATTTCGCGGGCGGCTAGAGCCCACGGCGATCTTCGACGTTCTGACCCGCCAGGACGGTACTGGATCTGCCCTCCATGGAAGAACAACGGGAAGAGGAAATCCTGCGCGTGGAGGACGCGATGAGGCCTATGGAGGGACCCGTTTTAGATGGCGGGGAGGGGCTCGATCATGCCCTTCAGCACTGGGGTCAAACTGCACACGACGTTCTCCTGGTCCGCTTGAGCCCCAGCGGATGGGGTAGCGTTGCCAAAACAGAGATCGAAACCATGGTTAAGGAAGGCAAGGACGGAATGACGCTGAACTCGATTCTCGCTGCCCGCCAGATTCCTTTCCTCCATCCCGATCATCCGCTGGAGATGGCATTGCGGTATGTCGACCGCTGGCCGCTCATACCGGTCGTCAGCCGTGCAGATTTCCGAAAGCTCGAAGGAGTGGTTTCCCATCATGACGTGCTCAATCGGTACCGGGACTTTGGGGAGGGATAATTCTTTACAGGCCCAGGGAAGCCCTTTATGCGGAATGGCTTGTCCGTTCCGCTCTGCGGGCCCAGTTTGCGGCCCGCCGAGGCCACGCGCTCTGGGAAAATACCTCATTTAGGGGATTACAGTCTGGGCTCTTCCTGTGAATATGCCCACACAGCGAGGTTCCAGCGTGGAGTTCTATCTTGTACGCGAGGCTGGCTTCCAGGGCTGCGTAAGACTAAGCTCGAGTGGTCAGAACTGTAAGTTCTACCGCTACGTGCTTTCGCGCGGCGCGGGAGGGCAGGTTTACGATGGAGCAGCCGGCGATCTCTCCGAGGCCCTTGACAACATGCGGGCCCACATTCGGTACCTGTCTATACGAAAGTGGGGTTCAGCAGCGAGAGAGTAACCATCTCCTATGAAGCTAACTATTGCAGGGCGAGAGGCCAGCGCCAAAGCGTCTGGAGTTTTCGAGGTGCTTGATCTTGGCCCCTTTCAAAACAACCACAACGACATTTCCGGGCTGAATGACTTCGGCGGGCTTGCCGGGGTTTGCCTGAATGATGCGAACGGCAGAATCGAGGCGTTCCGCCAGAAAGACGGCCGCCGCCTGATGCTCGGAACTCTGGGAGGGTCCTTCAGCGTGGCCCGCGGGATCAACAATCGTGGCGACGTGGTCGGAGGATCGCTGACCGAAGGCGATGAGAATTTTCATGGCTTCGTGTTTCGCGACAACCAGCTCTATGATCTGAACCGATTCCTGGACGAGGTTGGAGGATGGGAAGTCATTCAGGCATTGGCTCTGAATAACCGGGGAGAAATCCTGGGAATTGGCTCCCATGACGGCGAGGATCGCCTGGTCTTGCTGCGACCGAAGCCACGCTGAGAACCCGAGAAATCTGCACGAGGCGAATGCCCCAGGGAGTGCGGCGAGCGGGCGTTTGCCGGTTGCTCTCTGAGAAAACGCCGAGTCCTTCACTCCACAACCTACACCACGGTGAACATCATTCGGACCACCAGTTCGGTTTGCCGATGGGTGTCGGTTTTCATGAAGATCCGTTTCAGGTGAGTTCGGGCGGTGTGAGTGCTGATATACAGGTCCGCCGACGCCTCTTCGATCGACTTCCCTTGCACCAGGCGCGTAGCCAGTCCAGCTTCGCCCTTAGTCAGACCGTAGAGGGAAGAAAGCGCGTGTTCGTCGACGATCACTCCCAAATCCCGATCGTAGAGTTTCAGCAGAGCGGTGCGCGAACTGCGATCAGGCCAACAGGCTAGTCCCGGCCCGGGCACGACCCGCACAATCAGGGAAGTGCGTGCGATTCTGCGTTGCACGGAAAATGGAGACTCTTTCGGCTCCCCTGATTCAGGGTAAGTGATGGCCTCATGCAAAATCTTGTGTAGCAAGCGCGTATCGGACGCGCTATCGGCCACCAGACCTGTCTTTGCTAATACGATACCGTCCTTCTTCTCCAGAATGGCCAAAGCCTTGCGGTTTGCGGCCTGCGGTTGACCTTCGCTGGCCACCAGCATGGCTCCGTGCTGCACTAATTCCAAACCATAGGTCAGGGCGACGAGCACATCGTGCGAGGTCGCTCTGCCGTCGCCAGAAGAGAACGAGAAGTCGGATCCGGGCTGGAGGCGATCACTCCTGGCCGCAGCCTTCAAGTTGGGTAAGGTATAGGCCCCGAGCTGCTGATTTGCCGCAACCTGGAAGTCGTCGCCGGTGTGAGATTTTCTGGATTCCAAGGCTCGTAATTCCCCGTGCTTTCGTGCCGGGTCTACAGCGTTTGACGGTCGTCGCAGAACACTGGTCATTTCAGTGATCAGTCGGCCTCTGGTCTGGTAGGTGAAGTTTGCTGCCAAGCACTCTACTGAAGAGTTGTTGCGTCAGAATGACGCCAAGGTTAACCAAGAATTAATTTCAGACCAAAAACAGACAAAGTGTGTGGAAATCACAGGTGCTACCGCAACCTCCCAGAAGTGCCTTCTGGTTCGTGGACTGTAACCGGTCGGGTACAGGCCCTTCGGTGACCTTAGAAGCTCCCCGGGCAGGTTGCATACTTGTGCTGGCTCCCAATGGCATCCGCCCCAAAGACAAGCCGTCGCTGGCCCAGACATCAGGTCGATCTGCCGGTACAAGTCGTGCTTCCCAGCGGAGGTTCCAGAGTTCTTGTGCCGGGACGCCTGGCAGAAATTAGCGCTGGCGGCATGGTGCTCTACGCGGGGGTTCCTCTGCAACCGGGTGACCCGATGGAGGTCGAGTTCCAAACCCCACCCGCGCTAGTCACCGGCATCATCCGTGAGCGCACTGGGTTTTGCTTCGCGGTCGAATTTCTGACTCCCCTGAAGATTGACCATAACGCCGTCTCAACCGAGCTGACGCGCTTTCGGGAAAGGCATCAGGCGTACCTTCAGGAAAAGGAACAGGAAGCAAATCGTCTTCACAAAAGGGTCGCCGCGCTGAGCCATGCGGCTGAGTTGCTGACTCTGCTGAAAAAACGCTGATCTACAGTGTTTCGCACCTTCTGCTGCAACTCTTGCGCGATATGCTCTGGATCGCTCCCAGCCGGAAGCTGAACCGCTGCGCCGATCTTGGCCCGCACCTGACAGGGAGCGCGGCCGAGCTGCAGATGGGCCAGAGCGCCCAACGGAAAATTGATCACGATGCCGCGGTGATCGAGTAACTTCTGAAACTCCGCAGCGGCCGCGTTGCCGTTGTGGGCTGCCAGATAGGCTTGGCCGCGAATGTAAGCGGGATACGAGAGTCCCCACTTGCAATTGCAATGGCTCACCCAACTCATAGGGAGCCGCGCCTTCCAGAAACACCACCGCCTGGGCAGGATTATTGGCATTCAATTCGATCGCCGCCTTGATCGTCGGCAGCCAGTACACCTTCATCATTGTCTGCGACCCGTAGCTGTTCTCAAGTCCCTGGAGCAATCGCCTTAGCGCGGGCGGTTTCGCCAGCGCGCGCGAGGGCGAGAGCAGCAAACAGTTTGACATCCCTACCCGGAGCCAGGGCCAATGCCTCCGTTACTGCCTGTTTCGCAGCGGCACCGTTCCCGAACTCTGCTTCCCGCAAGGCAGCATTCACTTGCCATAGTGCCGCGGTTTCCTTGGAGTCATCCCGCACCGCCGCATCCACTGCGCGCCGCGAGAGATCGCGTGCTTTCGCCAGCTGGCCAAAGTAAGCCTCAGTGTCGGAGTGAAACGAGAGCAGGATGTCTTCGCTTCCCGGCTTACCCGCAGCCCAGGCCACCTGCCGCTCCATTTCTGCGTTGTCCCCATTGAGAAAAGCCAGTTGATAGATTGTCCAATGCAGGATATCTCCGCCAAAATTATGCGTTTGCGCATCCTCGATCGTTTTTCTGGCGTCATCCAGCCGGTTCAGCTGCAAGGTAGGTATCTGCGAGATTGCTGTAACCGATCGCGTCCGGTTTCAGGTTCTGGCTGTCTACGTCCGCTGCCAAGGCCTTCTCGTACTGTCCCAGCTCCGTATAAATAACTGCCAGGTTACCGGGCGGTATGGGATCCTGGGGATAACTCTTGCCCCAGAGTTCATAAACCTGGCCGGCTTGCTCCAGCTCGCCGGTAACTCTCTCGTAGTACAAAGCCGAGATGCGATATTTCTCCCGCTCGCTGACGCGATCGCGCAGTTCATAAGCCTTCTTGATATTTTCCGCCGCCAGGCTGGCTTGTCCCAGGTTGCCGTAAACGAGCCCCAGGCTGGCGTAGGCTACGGCGAAATTGGGGTCGAGTTCGAGGGCGCGCTTGTAGAACGGAATCGCCTCGGCATTACCCTTTGCGCGGAAGGTCGTGATGCCCATGCTGAAGGCTTTCAGCGCCTCAAGCGAAGGCGTCGTGGCTTCGACCGGAACGTCAAACTTCTGGATGGTGGCGAGGGATTCGCCCAGCTTTCCTCGCAGACTGGAAGCAGCTTTTCCCAGAGCTTTCAGCACGTCAGCTTTTGTCCCGGCCTCTTCCTGTTCCTTGGCCAGGGTGTCTCCGCTGCTGCAGCCGATCGCGTCGACACCGACCACGAACTGGCCACCCAGGTTTGAAATCGCCCCCACCAGTAACGCCTTGCTTCCAGTGCGAATACACAGTTCTCTCGCTACATCTCGCGTGATCCTTTCCGTCGATGGCCGGCCCATCAGGTGCAATGTCTCCTCTACCTTGCGGTCGGAGAGAATGTTGAGGAACGGAGATTGTCCGAGCTGCACGGCCAGTGCCTGCTTCAGGGCATCATCGAAAACGGAATCTCCGGTTTTGTTGTCGAAGTCCGCCAAGACGATGGTGTCTTTTTCCGTCAGCGGCGCAGCGGGACGCGAACGGTAGTAAAGGCCCCCGCCGACCACCCCGGCGATCAGACCACGTGCGGCAGGAAGGAGAATCTTCCACAGCTTTCTCGCCCGGGGACGACGGGGCGTCGACTGTCTTCACCGCGCCGGATGACGACGATGGCGACGGGGCGACCGTGGGCGATGAGCCCGGCACTGCCAGATGCCGCCACCTGCGACCCCGTTTCTTGCGCGCACCGGCACGGCTCCTGAGCTCGCGATCCCGACGCGGCCGGTCTCTGTGTCGCGCTTCAAACGCTGCAGCTCTGCCCGCATATCCGAGGCATGCTGGTAACGCAGGTTGCGGTCTTTCTCGAGCGCGCGGTTGATCACGTCTTCCAGCTTCAAAGGAAGATCGGGATTCAGCCTCAAAGCAGGAAGGGGCGGCCGGTTCAGAATGGAATCGAAGATCACTCCTGAGCTGTCACCCCGAAAAGGCAATTGTCCGGTCGACATCTCATAAAGCACAGCGCCAAAGGAGAACAAATCGGTGCGGGAATCGAGTTCCTTGGCTCGTACCTGCTCGGGAGACATATAGGCGACCGTGCCGACAGCAGCGCCCGGGCTCGTCAGGTGCATGTCTGGCACGCCGGTTTCCGTCGCGTCTGAAGGCGCCTTAGGGCCACTAGCGGTAATCTTTGCCAGACCGAAATCCAGCACTTTGGCGTGGCCGCGCTTGGTCACGAAAATATTCGCCGGTTTGATGTCGCGGTGGACGATGCCTTCGGAGTGCGCCGCGTCGAGCGCGTCGGCGATCTCGATCGCCAGAGAAAGGAGCGTCTCCAATTCCATGGGACGGTTGCCGATCCGGGCAAATTTCTTGCCCGCCCGCTTCAACTCGAATAATCCATCGATGCGCATAGGCACGACTGGTATACGAAGGTTGTTTACCAGCAGGCCGATGCCGCTGCGGAAGGGATTCATTTTGCCGTCGTTGGTGTGGCGGCCTTCAGGGAAGATCAGCACGCTGTAGCCTCGGTCGACGCACTCGCCGGCATACGCGAAACTCTGGCGGAAGCCGGCTTCGCGCGGCAGAGGAAACAGATTCAGCAGGGAGACTCCCAGGGTCCACTTCAAGCGGTCATAGAGCTTGAGCGCGAAATTCCGCCCCGGCGGTGGCGTGCGGAGAATTTCCAGCGCCTCGCCCCCTGTGGCCGTGGCGATTCTATGTCGCAGCCGGGCCGGGAGTGCCGTATGCACAAAGCCAACGTCTACGTCTCCGATGTGATTGCAAATGACGATCACCGGTCCGGCTACACCGCGCAAATTCTGCCGTCCCTCGATGCGCGGCCATCCCAGCAAGAAGACCGCAGGCCGAAGCAGCAGATAATGCGCCAGCAGGCGAATCCATGTAACCGGCCAGCGTTGTACCCACGCCGGATAGTGATAGGGAACACGCGGCGGAGGCTGGCCGTGCAGCATGGCTTCCAGATCGCCTACCGTCTTTACTGCCGCGAAGCGCGTTTCGCTGAGGTCAAGTTGATAGCGTTCTTCGAGCGCGCTCATCAATTCCACACGGTCGAGCGAGCTGAGATTCAGGTCGGTCTCCAGATTCGCTCCCGACTCCAGCTTTCCGGCACGTTTCGTGACCCGGGTGATAAGTTCCGCCAAAGGGCTGGCGTCGCTGCTGCTCGCCGTTTTCGAGCCCAGGTGCGTCTGCACAGTTTGCTGAATCACGTTGGTTCGTGGTTTCTGGGTCGAAGTTCGTGGAAAGTCTTTTTCCGGCCAAACGAACCAGGTACGCATGCGCTGATACTCAGCCAGCGATTCATTCGCACGTTTGACGACGGGCTCGGGATCGCCGCCGTTCCGCAGAATCACGACAGCGCACGGCTCGGCATTGCCGTCGCGCGGCAGGCCGATCACGACGCAATCCTGCACTTCAGGTTGTCGTCGCAGAGCCGCTTCCAGATCGTCGGGATAAACGTTCATGCCCGCGGGAGTGACAATGACATTTTTCTTCCGCCCCTTGAAATACAAATTGCCGGCAGCATCGAGTTCGCCCACATCGCCGGTGCGGTACCAGCCTTCTTCCCCCGTCACCGGCTGAAGTTCACTCCCATTCCAATAGCCGGAAGCTACGCCACTGCCGCGGACCAGAATTTCTCCGTCTTTGTCCACTTTGACTTCGCGGCCTTCCAAGACTTTCCCGATCGACCCTTTGCCCAGCCGGAAGGGATGGTTGACACTGATCAACGAGGTGGTCTCGGTGAGACCATAACCCTGGATCACGGCAAATCCTAGCCGTCCCCAGAATTCTTCGGTCATCCGGTCGAGCGCCGCGCCGCCTGAGATGAAGGCCCAGAACTTCCACCCGAATTGGCGATGCACTTGACGAAAAGTCCACCAACGGCGGAAAAAGTGTTTGCCCTCGGCGGCCTGGAACTTTCGCGAGAAAGATTCGAGCTTGCTCTCATTCGCGAGATCACGCTCGATTTTTTCTTTCAGAGACTGCAACATGCGTGGCACCGCCACCAGCACGGAAACTCGTTCCCGTCTGATAGTTGCCACGACTTCGCCCGGTTTCAACGTTTCCTGAAAGATGACGGTGCCACCCATGAGTTGGGGCAGAAAGATTCCAAGAAATTGACCGAAGACATGACTCAGCGGCAGCAAGTTGAGAAAGCGGACGGGATGGACGAATCTTTCGTACTTAAGATACCTCGTGATCTCAACTTCCAGTGGTGCGACATTGCCCAGTACGTTGCCATGGCTGATGACGACGCCCTTGGGTTCGGCAGTGGTGCCGGAGGTGAAAACGATCTCCAGCGGGTCTTGCGGGGTGATGGCGGCCGGCTCGCACCGGGCGGGTGAATGTTCCGACAGGGTCGCCTGCAGGTCCTCGAGGACAAGAGCTGAGCCTGAAGCCGGCGCGTGCGTGCGCGAACAGACGAACAGTTTGGCGCTTACTTGCGTGGCAACCCGCAGGGCGAATTCCGGCGTGGCCGCGTCGTCCATCGGCACTACGATTGCCCCGCGCAGCGCGCAGCCGAAGAACGTCGCCACCCATTCGGCAGAATTGGGCCCCCAGACCAGGACCCGATCGCCCTTGCCAATTCGCCGCACTCCCAGCTCGCGAGCGAACCGGAAAGCGGTCTCGGCGACCTGGCGGTAGCTCCAGCGTTCGGTGCGGTATCCGCGGCGTTGGACGTAGGCGCACTCTTCCCCTCTGCACAGAAAATTATCGAGATACTCGACGAGGGAACGGCGCTCCATATATATGATGGTAAACCTCGGAGCCTACTCCACAAGCTTGTGGGCTCCGCGACTTGCGATGCGCATCAAACCGGTCTCTCAGCAACCGCCGTGCTCCTATCGTCGCAATGGGTTTGGCGATTGTGCGATTTTTCTCGCTGCCATCATTCTCATCTTCGGTGGCTGCCAGAGTCAGCCCAGGTCTCCCGAGAGCCAAAGTTCAAGCGCCGTTTCGCAGCCGGCTTCAGGTCCAAGCCATGATCTTTCGCAAGACGAGGCAGTCGGCGGCCACACCCTAAAGAAGCACGTGGGACGCACCGACGAACAGCTTCGGGAACGGCTCGACCGCGAACGCAACATCTCGGCAGCGTCAACCTATACGGATCGAGAAACTGCCGAGCGGGTGGTTGGAACGGTGCTGCACCGGGAACAATCACGGATCCAGCGTTGGTTCGGGAGGCCGAATGGCCACCCCAACCTGGTACTGGATTACGACGGTGATCCAGCCCATCCCATCGGCCGAACGCTCAGGCGCGGCGAAGACCGCACCGAACCTTGCTCCCATGCAGTGCTCGTGCTCAAGTTCGACCCACCTGCTGGGTATCACGTTTTGACCACTTATCCGGAGTGCCGCTGATGAAAAAGACGAAAGAAACTTCGCAGATTTCCGCAGCCGACTTTCCGGCCTTGAGAAATTTCCTGCGCGGTTATTTTCACCAGGATATCGGGGACGAATACGGCTCGCCCCAAGCTGCCGCGCGGCAGTTCGGTCAGGATGCGGACCAAGAGCAGCGCAAGGCTGTGGCTGAAGAGTGGGCGCGATTTCTGACCCGGATGAAAGGACAGCCGCTCCAGGCCTTCAACCAAGCTTTGACTGTGCTGGGATGTGCCTGCCTGCTTGGTCAGGCCGACATAGACGAAGTCTCGAAAGTCCTGAAGATCTGACCCCGGCGCTTGCCGAAATTATTCCCGTCCCACTCCCAGCGAATCCGCCACGCGATTGATGTAGTTAAACCAGGAGGCAATCAACGTAATCTGCAAAATGCCGCGATCGTCGAATCCAACGGCGCGCAGGCGTTCGTGGTCGTCTTTCCAAATCTTGGTGGCGTCTTTGGTCAACTTGACCACGTAGTCAAGCATGACGCGCTCTTGCGGAGTGATGGGCGCAGTGCTGTAGTCCTTCTCCAGGGCATCCACCAGGTTCTTGTCGAGGGTCACGCGACGCAGAAACTCTGCGTGAGATTCGATTCAATAGACGCAGCGGTTGGTGACCGAGACGACCGTCGTGATCATCTCGTGCTGCCGCCGCGAGAGTGGGAGGTCGGGCGACATCAGTGCGCCGAAGGTGGCGAAGGCATGATAGAGAGCATCAGGAATCAAGGCTGTGCGAGGCCACGATCTGCGATCCTCCGCCCTCCACGGGATGAACCGGCGTCGCATATTCCTGAGGATAAAGGGACTTTTGCCCTTCCATGGCGGCGCGCAGTTTTTCGCCGGCTTCGGAAAATGGAATGGTGCGGATCCAGGTCATAGGTTATCCAGAAAGAATTTGCGCGCCTCTGCGTCTTGGCCTTAAAATTCTGCCCGTTAACCTACAGTGTAAGCCCCCGGCCTGCCAATACTAGAAAGCAGTTATGGCATACTCGGCGGCGAGGTCCATTCGCGGCTTCCCGCTCGGAGATCGGTGAATGAGCATTGTGATGTGGAAGGTCCTGCGTAAACTTCCCAAACCATTATTAGTGCTTCTATCTTTCTTCCTGTTGGGGGCAGTGCGCGCCTGATCCAGGAATCTGGTACTGAAGGATCAGATCAACCCGCCCTTTACGCGGCGTAAGAAATCCGCGGCATCGCGGTGGGCCTGCTCGGTCACACCCGGATCATCACGATTCTCGAATTCGATTTCCTGCATGGTAATCTCCGCTGCGTCCTTGGCATTCATGCCCCGGATAATCAGCTTTCTGGCGCGCTCAGCAAAACTGTCCTGCACCGCGGTGCCCCGGACGTCGTAATCCGAGCAGCGATGCACTTTAAACTTGGCTGAGGCCAGCCGGTCGAACGCACTCTTAGCCTGAGGATCGCGGAGAAGCACCGGAAGCTCGCACGTCCAGTCACACTTGGAGCACGCCCAGCCAACCAGCTGTTCATCCGACCTCCAGCAAATCCATCGTGGCATGGCTCACCTCGTGCAGAAGTGAAGTCACCAACCACTTCCTATATCGAGTTTCTGGATTCAGTTCATGAGGGCTGCGCAAACACCAAAGGGCAAAGTTGGAACCTGACCCAACAATTTGGGGAATGCCTGGTTGAGAGGGGGCATTACGAAGGAGTTGCTGATTCAAGGAAAACGGGGCGGCTCCGGGGACTTTTATTGGGACGTTCGTCGCGAATCACTGCGCTGGACGCTGGATTCGGTCGAAATCCTGTCGTGCCCGGCAGTTTACGGTGCTGGTTCCCATCGTAACTCGTTCGTACACTCCCTTCTGGTAACCCTTAGTAACCATACGATTCTTGGCCACTCGCCTTACAATTGCCCTTGTCCGAAAGACCATCCCTTCAGTGGTAGTCGGCATTGGCCGAATGGATGGTCGACCAGCCGGTGACCTTTCGCGAACTTGTAGTCGTGCAGCAGGCGAAAGCAGCACCGGAGCCGGAGTTCGCACCGATATGGCGTTCGGTTTTGGCTTCAACAAACAGAAAGCTCTCAGTGCCGCGGAGAAGTTCGTCCAGCAGGGCAAGCTGCAGAACGCCATTGCTGAGTACGAAAAGGTCCTGAAAGCCGATTCCAAGGACCTGACTGTTTCCAACACCATCGGCGATCTCTACGCCCGGCTGGGCCAAAACGACAAGGCGATAGAAAGCTTCAAGAGCGTTGGCGATGCCTATGCCACCCAGGGCTTCACGGTCAAAGCCATTGCGATGTACAAGAAGCTGACCAAGATCAAACCCACGCTCGAAAGCGTGTTGCGCCTGGCCGAGCTTTACACCCAGCAGGGACTGTTCAACGACGCGCGCGCCCAATATTTGCAGGTGGCGGAAGAATTTCTGCGCGCAGGTGAACTGGAGCAGGCGGTACGCATTTTCCAGAAAACGCTGGAAATGGACCCGGAAAATGTGGCGATGCGAGTGCGGTTGGCCGAAGTGTACATCCGCCTCGACAAGAAAACCGAAGCCTGGCAGCTCTTCGCCGCCGCGGCCGACAGCCTGCGCGGAAGAGGGCAGCTCGCCCAGGCCGAAGAGATTCTGAAGCGCATGTTGAGCCTGGATCCCGGCAACAGCTATGCGCTATTACTACAGGGCCGGACGGCCGCCGACGCCGGCGATTTTCAGGGTGCGATTTCAAACCTGGAGAAGGTGGCCGATCTCGACACTCATCCCGACGGCCTGCGGGCGCTGATGCAGGCTTACCTGCAAGCCGGGCGAATCCCGGAAGCTGGCGCTCTGGCGGCAAAGCTATTTACCGTCCACAACGACCCGGTTGCTATTACCAGCTATGCGGATGCCTTGCTCACGGCCGGGCATTTCGAGCAGGTGCTCCAAGTTTACCAAGAATATTCGGAACGCCTGTTGGCCGGCGACTCTGCGAAGGTTCTGGATACGCTCCATGTTCTCATCGGCCATCTGCGGGAAAGTCCGAGCGCTTTGGAAACACTCCTCGATCTTTCGCTGAAAGCCGGAGACAGCACGCACGTCACTGAGTTGTACGAACTGCTGGGCCATGCCTGCGTGCAGTCCGGCGAACTGGAGAAAGCCCGCGACTGCTACTTGAAGCTTACACAGTTGGAGCCACAGAATCAGCTGCACGCCCAGAACTACCAGCAAGTATTGACTCGTATGGCGGGCGGGGTCGCACCGCCCGGAAAGTTGATCACGGCAGAAGAGGGAGCCGTGATGGTCGACGAGCTGGAAGCTACGGCGCCGTTCATCGATCAACGTTACGCGGATGACGTGGCGTTGGCGGTACGCGCCGCTTTAACCGATGCCGAACTCTTCGTTTCTTACAACATGCCGGCGAAGGCGTTGGGACCGCTCTCTTTGGCACTGCCCAAAGCGCCCCGCGACCTGCGGGTGAATCAGCGCCTGGTGTCACTGCACACTCGGGCCGGACGGTTTGCCGAGGCTGCGGTCTGTTGCCGAACCCTGGAACAGCTCTACCACGATGCGGGGCATCCCGATGAAGCCACGCGTTACGCGGAACTGGCCACAAAGTATGAGGAACGGACCTCAGCCAAACCGCTGGAAGCAAAGCCGGCCGAGGTGAACCTGCCGGTTACGTCCAAGCCTGCCGAGATGAAATCGGCCGCGAGCGCGGACGCCAAAACGTCTGTTGCCCGGACGACGACTGCTGCCGCAGCTTCCGGACTGTTCTGGGAAAAACCCGGCACACCTGCCTCAGCGGAACCCGGGGAATTCGAGATTCACGCCGCGCCCACACCAGCCGAGGGTGAAATCGACATTTCTGAAGAATGGGAAGGCGAACTGGCTACAGAAGACGCTATCCCCGTCGCCGAGGAAGCGGAGCGTGGTGTCGCGGCTGCCCGCGTGAGCGCAGAAGACATAGAGGAAGTGGTCGAAGAGATTCGCTTCTACCTGTCCCAGTCGATGGTCGAACAGGCACGCATGGTCTTCGACAAACTGGAAAAGATGAGCCCCGGAGAGGCAAGACTGGCGGCCCTGCGTCATGAGATCGAACGAGCTAGCGCCCAGCCCCCGGTAGCCGAATCCGAAACCATTGAAGAAATTTCTGTCGAGGAAATTCCGCGCGCGGGCGAGGAAACTGCCGAACCGCAGCCCCAACCGGGCAAATTGAAAGATCTTGTTTCAGACCTCGAAGGTTCGCTGGGAGAAGGTTTCCTGCCCAAGCCGGCGCGCAAAGTGGCTGCCGAGCCGGAGCCCGCCTTTAGGGAAGTTGCGCAAGCCAAAACTCCGGCAGCGCAGGCAGGCGTGCTTGGCGACTTTGTTTCGGACCTGGAAGCCTCGTTGGGCGACAACTTTCTGCCGCAAGCCGCTGCGCCGGTGGAAGCCAAGCCGTCCCCGGTGGCCGCGAGACCCTCGGCCATGGCGGCGTCGAGTCCGGCGAGAGCTTCGGCAGCCGCGGCGCCCGCGCCTGCGGTCGAGACCCACCCGCCAGCTCCGACCTTTAGCTACACTCCAAAGCCACGGCCTCGTGCTCCAGAAGTACCCACTCCCGCTGCCGGCGCAGGAATCGATCTGGCCGACATGTTTGGCGAACTAAAGCAGGAATTGGAAGATGGCGCGACCGCGGTTGAGGAAGACCCCGAGACCCATTACAGCCTGGGGGTCGCCTTCCGGGAAATGGGCCTGCTGGATGAGGCCATCGCCGAGTTGCAAAAGGTATGCCAGTCCGTCGACCGCGGACATCCCTTTCCGCAGCTCATGCAGACCTACACCTGGCTGGCGCAATGCTTCCTGGATAAGAATGTCCCCGAAGCCGCCATCCGCTGGTACGAGCGGGCGCTGAAGATCAACGGAATCGACGAGGAGACCAAAGTTGCCCTGAACTATGAGCTGGCGTCGGCACACGAGGCCGCAGGCAACAAACCCGCTGCCTTAAGCCACTTTATGGAGGTTTACGGCAATAACATCGATTACCGCGACGTGGCTGAGCGCATTAAGACCCTGAAGTCGTAGAATGTGCGGATGGGTCTTCGTCTTAACCAGGGGGCGTGCGCGAATTTTTGGCAAGTCGCTCTCAAGGCAAAGGGGAGCGCGGCGTGAACGTAGAGACCGGTCCTTCTCTCCCCAAAACTCCACTCAGTTCGGCAGTTGAGCGCCCCGCGCCGCATCGTCCTAGCCGAGCCGAGCTCTGGCTCCATCGCATTAGAGTGCTGGTGCTGGTGTTTTTCTGCGCGACGGTAGGCGTGCTGCTAGTGATCCTGCCCTGGCGCCCCGAGTGGACTGATAACGGCCTGCTGTTAGGCTGGCCGGGTCTACGGGCTTTCATGTCTAACGGCTTCGTCCGCGGCCTGTGCAGCGGTCTGGGACTGCTGGATATATGGATCGGGTTTTGGGAAGCCGTGCACTATCATGAAGGAGCGCACCGCTGAAACCGCCCGAGCGCTCCGAATCGCCCCGCACAGACGTTTTGCCGAAGGTCCTGACAAAAGAAAGTACCTCATGAGCGAACATAAACTTAAACCCGCGCCCCTGGCCTACGAGAATCAACCGTTCCTCAACAGTCCGGAAGGGCGCATCTTGCGAATTCTCTCTGAATATAGCGAGCCCTTGGCCCGCTTTCGGCACGAGCAGATTCAGGACACGGTAGTGTTCTTCGGTTCGGCACGCTTTCACAGCCGTGAGGAGGCGCAGAAGAAGCTGGAAGAATTGCAAAACAGCCCTGAACAAGCTGCTCAACGAAAAAAGGCGCTGGCTTTGGTGGAAATGTCGCGCTATTACGAAGATGCCCGGCGTCTGGCTTACTTGCTTACCCAGTGGTCCGTTCAGATTCCGGCTCGAAGACGGCGCTTTGTCGTGACTACCGGTGGCGGTCCCGGAATTATGGAAGCTGCTGACCGCGGTGCTCAGGAGGCCGGAGGTAAAAGCATTGGGCTCAACATCAATCTGCCCTTCGAGCAGTATCCCAACGAGTACATTACGCCATCCTTGAATTTTGAATTCCACTACTTCTTCATGCGTAAGTTCTGGTTCGCCTACCTGGCCAAGGCACTGGTGATCTTTCCCGGAGGTTTTGGCACGCTGGATGAGCTATTCGAAATTCTTACCTTGGCGCAGACTCAAAAACTGGCAAAGAAGATTCTTGTCGTGATTTACGGCCGCGAATACTGGAACCGGGTCATCAATTTCCAGGCGCTAGTAGACTCCGCCACAATTGCCCAGGAAGACCTGGATCTTTTCACCATCGTCGATACCCCTGAAGAAGGGTTTGAAGTACTGCGCGAGGGCCTGACCAAGTATCACCTCGGCCCGCCACCTAAACGCGTCGGTGAAGTGATGCCCGAAATCGCCAAGACGAATCCGTAGCCTTGCTTCTCTACTACATCACTGACCGCGGCCAGTTTCCCGGTGACGAGGCCTTGCGCCGCCGCCGCCTCCTGGAGAAGATCGGCGAGGCCGCGCGCTGCGGCGTCAGTTACATCCAATTGCGGGAGAAAGACCTTTCCTCGCGAGAGCTGGAATCGCTGGCCCGGGAGGCGGTTCAAGTGGTTCGTGCCAACGCTCAACTGAGAACCGAGAGCCGGGATCTGAGAACTGCTTTGCTGATCAACTCCCGCACTGACGTGGCCCTGGCCAGCGGGGCCGATGGTGTGCATCTGCCGGCAAAGGACATTTCTCCGTCAGAGGTGAGAGAGATCTGGACCCAAAGTCTGAGTTCCTCCTCATCGCCGCACCGGGGCTTGGCAGATGCGCAGCGTGCCATCATCGGAGTTTCCTGCCATTCGATAGAAGAAGTTCGCAGCGCGGCTGGCCACGCCGATTTTGCAGTTTTCGGCCCGGTGTTCGAGAAACGAAGTGAACCGGGGTCCGTACCCAGGGGCTTGGGAGCTCTGCAGCAGGCTTGTGCCGAGAAAATCCCGGTATTCGCTTTGGGTGGCGTCACCCTGGAGAATGCCGAAGCGTGCCGTAAAGCGGGGGCGGCAGGCATTGCAGGAATCCGCTTATTTCAGGAGAATGACGTTCGCACCGTGGTTGAGGCTCTCGCAGGCGCTCCGCGTGCCTGAAATTCTCTGTGGCGGCAGTCTAAGAAAGGCCTAAGTCCTTTCCCTTGAATGCCAACGGCTTGCGCGTCGGGACAAGATTCTCCGTTGCTCTCATGATTAAGTCCGCGTTCCCGCGGTTACCGATGGCTCTGTGATTCGTCGAACCACCGTGCGGGGTACGCGCATCAAAGGGGATATAATAAGCAGGCAAACCCTCAGGAAGTAATCTGCTTCCAGGAAAGATTGAGTCGGATGTCGATAAAAACGAAGGTCGTAATTCTTGCTTCTTCTGCCGCCATTTTGCTCTTCGCCCTGGCGGGCGGATTGGATGTTCGCGCCTCCAGCAACGATGGCGCATACCGCGAACTGAAGGTCTATAGCGAAGTGCTCTCGCGGGTGCGCAGCGAGTACGTCGAGGAGCCCAACATCCCCCAGGTGACCGATGGGGCCCTGCATGGCCTGCTCGAGTCGCTGGACGCCGACTCCAGCTACCTGTCTGCGACGCAATACCAGGAATACAAGTCGCACAAATCGGAAGCGCGGGGCGAAATTGGAGCGGCGGTCTCGAAGCGTTTTGGCTACGCTGTGATCGTTTCCGTGATCCCCGGCGGCCCGGCGGATAAGGCTGGCCTGCAAGCCAGCGACATCATCGAGGCGATCGAAGGCAAGAGCACGCACGAAATGTCGCTCGCCGAGATTCGCGCCCAATTAGATGGGCAGCCCGGCTCGAACGTGAACGTGGCTGTGGTCCGCGCCCGCCGTGCTGAACCGCAGAAAATGGTCATTACGCGGGACATGGTCAACGTCCCGCCCGTCGCCGACAAGATGGTCGAAGATGGCGTCGGATACATCCAGGTAGATGCCTTCACCAAGGGCAAGGCGCAGGAGATTGCAGCCAAAGTAAAAGCCCTGCAAAAAGATGGCGCGAAGAAATTGGTGCTCGATCTGCGGAACTCAGCGGAAGGCGATGAGGAAGAAGGCATCGCGGCCGCCAACCTGTTCTTGAACCACGGAACCATCGCTTATCTCCAAGGCCAGAAATATCCCCGGGAAGCGTTCAACGCCGATCCTTCCAAAGCAATTACGAACCTGCCGCTGGTCGTGCTGGTGAACAAAGGCACAGCCGGAGCGGCGGAGATCGTGGCTGCGGCCATCCTGGAGAATGCCCGGGGCGACGTGGTGGGAGACAAAACCTTCGGGGAAGGTTCGGTTCAAAAGGTCATTCCTTTGCCCGATGGCTCAGCTCTTATTCTGTCGGTGGCAAAGTATTATTCCCCGCTGGGTAAAGCGATTCAGGACACCGCGGTGACGCCCAACGTGCTCGTTGCCGACGGGGATGATGATTCTGCCGTGCCCGATGAGGATGAGAACGCCACGCCTCCAGAGGAAGAGAAGAAGCAGCCTCCCCAGCAGGATGAGCAACTGCACAAGGCGCTTCAGGTGTTGAAGAGCCGCACCAGCTAGATTTTTCTGTTAATAGGGTTCTCGAACGCGCGCGTTTTTGGCGCGCGTTTTTTCTTGGTAGATGGGGCACGGTTCAGGTCTGGTTTGGCTGTCCTGTTATCCTGAAGCTGAATCCTCCCGTGAGATTGCTGTCCCAAGAAGCGCCGCCCGAGCATGCCGCACCGAAGCAAGCTCATGGGTCGCGTCATTGTCGGGCTGCTGGTGCTGGCTTCGGCATTGGCCGGTGCGAGCGCCGGTTTGCTGCTGGTTTACTCCACCGACCTGCCGCAGGTGGATGAACTCGAACGCTACCGTCCCAGCACCATTACTGAACTCTACGACGATCAGGGCCGGATCATCGGTTCGTTTGCGCTGCAGCGCCGGGTCGTGGCCTCTTACGAAGACTATCCTCCCGTTCTCCGCGACGCCTTGATTTCCATCGAGGACAAAGAGTTCTACCGCCACTGGGGAATCAACGTCTGGCGCATCGCCGGCGCCGCCTATCGCGACATCGAATCCGGTGGCAAAGTGCAGGGGGCGTCCACGCTTACTATGCAACTGGCGCGGAATCTTTTTCTTTCTCCCGACCGTTCATTCCAGAGAAAAATCCAGGAGGCGCTGCTCGCCGTCCAAATCGAGCGGCGTTTCACCAAGCCGCAGATTTTCACCCTCTACGCCAACCAGATTTATCTCGGCCACGGCGTGTATGGATTTGAAGCGGCCTCCGAGTTCTACTTCAGCAAGCCGGCCAAGAAACTGAACCTTGACGAAGCAGCTTTGCTGGCGGGCCTGCCCAAGTCGCCGGGCTATTACTCGCCGATCACGCATCCCGATCATGCCCTCAAGCGGCGCAATCTGGTGATCAATTCCATGCTGGAGGACGGCGAAATCACCGCCCAGCAGGCCACTGTGGCTCGGAACGAGCCGCTGCAATTGCAATTGGCGCATGATCCTAATTCGCTGGCGCCGTATTTTGTGGAGGAAATCCGCCGCTATCTGGAAAACAAATATGGCAGCGATCAGGTGCACGAAGGCGGACTGCGCGTCTTCACGTCGCTCAACACGGACTTGCAGCGCGCCGCCAATCAGGCCGTCCTCGATGGCCTCGCCGCCTATGAGCGCCGGCATGGCTGGAACGACCGGTTGGAAAATGTCTTGACGGGAAGCGGGTCGCTTGTCAATTACCAGCATCCCGACTGGGACAATGAACCGGAAGTCGACGGATACATCCACGCGCTCGTCACATCGGTTGGCTCGGGGTCGGCGGCTGTGAAGTTTGGCCGCTACGTGGCAACGCTGACCCAGGCTGATGCGGCCTGGACGAGCCGCAAGATCAAAGACCTGGTGAAGCCCGGCAATATTGTCTACCTGAAAATCCTTGCCCTTGAGGCCGACGGCAAAGCCCGAGTCAGCCTGGAGCAGGATTCGGGCGCGCAGGGTGCGCTGATGGCCATCGACAACGCGAACGGCGAAATCAAAGCCATGGTGGGCGGGCGCGACTCCAATCTCTCCAAGTTTAATCGCGCCACGCAGGCCCTGCGCCAGGTCGGCTCTTCGTTCAAGCCGTACGTGTACGCCGCTGCGATCGATCGGGGCGCGAAGCCCGATGACACGGTCCTCGACGCGCCCGTGACTTTTGAAACCGCCTCCGGCCCGTACATCCCGCACAACTACGACGAAAAATTTGAAGGACTGATCACCCTGCGCCGTGCGCTCGCGCAATCCCGCAATATTCCGGCCTTGAAGTTGGCCGATGGCATGGGAATCAAAACGGTGATCGACTACGCGCATCGTTTTGGCGTGACCTCGACCCTGCCCCCGTATCTTCCGGTGGCGCTGGGCGCGGCTGAAATCACGCTGTTCGAGCAGACTTCAGCCTTCAGTGTCTTCCCCAACGATGGCGTCCGTCTGGTGCCTCGCTACATCACGAAGGTCACAGACTACGAAGGCCGCGTCCTGGAAGAAGATTTTCCCGACGTGAAAGACGTGGTCAGCGCCCGCACCGCGCGCATCATGACTTCGATGCTGCAGGAAGTTGTTCAGCATGGAACCGCGATCGCGGCAACGGCGATGAAGGTCCCGCTGGGCGGCAAGACGGGCACGACCAACGACTTCACCGATGCATGGTTCATCGGATTCTCTCCCGCGATGACCTGCGGCGTGTGGATCGGCTACGACGAAAAGAAAACTCTGGGCGCCAAGGAAACCGGAGCGCACGCCGCGTTGCCCATCTGGATGAATTTTATGAAAGTCGCGCTGGCGGGCAAAGACCCAGGCGCATTTCAACCGCCGTGCCGGAATTGCCGACGGAACTGGTGGCCCAAAAGCTGGACACGCCGGATGCTGCCCCGGCGGAAGAGGAAACGCATTAAACTGGTTTGGCTCAACTCCACCATGCAGATTGACCCTCAAGCGGAGCGTCAGCGGCTCTCCCAGCTTTACGCCGGCATGACTCCGGGAGAGCTTGAGAAGGTTGCCGGCGATGCCCCATCTTTGACCGAGGACGCCCGGCAGAGTTTGCAGTCCGAAATCGCGCGCCGTGGACTTGACATCGTTCTGTCCGGCTCTCCCGGCATCGATGTAATTGAGGAACGCGAACTTGTGCTGCTTCGCCGCTTCCGTGATCTCCCCGAAGCCCTCATGGCCAAGGGCAGCCTTGAGTCTGCCGGCATCGAATGCTTCCTCGCCGATGACAACATGATCCGCATGGACTGGTTCATCTCCAACCTCCTTGGCGGGATCAAGCTTCTGGTCAGTCCGCAGGACTTGGAAGATGCCAACGCCCTGCTGAATCAGCCCATCCCAGAATCACTGAATGTCGAGGGGGTTGGCGAGTACCAGCAGCCGCGCTGTCCGGTATGCAAGTCTCTGGATGTTAGCTTCGAGGAATTGAACAGGAAGATCGCTTATTCTAGTGCGTATCTTGGCGTGCCCTTGCCAATCCACCGTAAAGCGTGGCGATGTAATGTTTGCGGCCACGAATGGCAGGACGAAGGTCGGGAGGACTCCCCGTGAAGTCCTTCTTCCGCCTGGTTCTCCTCGCGCTGTCTCTGCTCGTGGTAGCCATGGTCTCCGCGCTCACTGCCATGCGTTTCGCTGTTCACGGGCGTGAGGTGTCCGTACCCAACTTCACCGGAGCGACTCCCGCTGAAGCGCGCAGAATCGCTGAACAGAATGGGTTACAGATTGACGTGGAGCGCCAGTACTACAGCGCCACAATTCCCGAGGGCAGAATCCTTTCCCAACTGCCCCCGGCGGGCACGAAAGTGCGCCGCGGTTGGGAGGTTCGAGTTGCACAGAGCCTGGGGCCGCAGCGAGTCGAGATCCCAAATTTAATCGGCGAAAGCGAGCGCGCGGCCGACATCAGCGTTCAGCGGCGTGGATTGAACATCGGGGCAATTGCGCAATTGCAACTGCCGGGCGCTCCCGCCGACCAGGTGCTCTCGCAAAGCCCGCCCGCGAATGCCAGCGGAGTTTCAGCGCCCAAAATCAGTCTCCTCATCAGTGACCCGCCGCCGGCCCAAGCTTTCGTCATGCCTACTTTCGTCGGCCAGCCTCTCGGCAGCGCGACGCTCGCCTTGCAGGATGCGGGATTCCGCGTGGGGACGGTAACGTTTGCCCAGCAAACTGGTGGCGAGGCCGCTGCGGTTCCAGCAGCCGCGCCATCGCCCGCCAGCATCATCGTTTCGCAGAACCCGCCAGCAGGGGCCAAAGTTCTCGCGGGCACGGCAGTCAACTTCGAAGTACGATAGGGACCAGGATTCTAGCCGGTTCTCTCCAGCACCGCCGCGAAAAACCCGTCACACGGATGCACGCCCGGGATGGTTCGCAGGAACGGCCCTCGCGTGAGTGAAGCGATGCCGTTCCAAGCCAGCTCGCCCTCCGACTTGAGACGGTCCAATTCTTTCCGGCATTCGAGCAGGCGGAAAGAGGACTGGGCCACAAGCACTTTTTCTGTGACGTCTTCATTTTCTTCCCGCTCTAGAGAGCAGGTCGAATAAACGACTCTTCCTCCCGGCGCCACCTGCCCCATCGCGGCTCGCAAGATTGCGACCTGTCGCGCTTGCAGATCGGCAAGGTCTTCCGGTCTCAGCCGCCATTTGATTTCGGGGTTGCGGGCCAGGGTGCCTGTGCCAGAGCAGGGCACATCCACCAGCACCCGTTCAAATGATTCGGCCGTGGCGAGTGTGACTACGTCGGTGTTTCTCACCGTCACATTTTTCGCTGAGACCAGCTTTCGCAACAGGCGCGCCCGGTGGGGATGCAATTCCACCGCAAGAATATTCGCCTCGGAATTCCGCTCCGCCAGCATCCGCGTCTTTCCGCCGGGCGCGGCGCAGCAATCCAGAATGCTCGCGCCCTTGCCCACAAGAAGCGCGACGAGCTGCGATCCTTCGTCCTGGATAAAAACGCGGCCGTCGCGGACGGCGCGGGTTCGCGAAATTCTCCCTGAGAGCACACCGCGCGCCGAAGCAACCAGGGCGCCTGGTGCGAGCGCAACCCCATCACGGGCCAATTCTTCTTCGGACAAACGATCGCGCAAATGAATCGTGCTTTGTGGCGAGTGCTGGTCATAACTGCATATCTGCTTCGCGTCATTGAAGCCGAATTCCTTTGCCCAGCGTTCCACCAACCAAAGCGGATGTGCCGAAGCTTCTGCCAGTTCCTCGACACTGCGCGTGTCGGCAATCGAAGGTGAAGACTGGGCCTCCGTGCTCATCTTTCGCAGCACCGCGTTTACAAAAGCTGCGGCCGAGCGTTTGCGCGCACGTTTCACCAGCTCCACGCTTTCGTGGAGCGCCGCGCGTTTGGGCACGCGTTCCAGAATTGCCATTTGATACGCCGCAAGACGCAGCGCAATCAGCACTTCGAGGTCGAGTTTCTGCAGAGATTGTGAAGAATAGCGCGCGATCACGCGATCCAGCCATGACCGCCAGCGCAGAACTCCCATCACCAATTCGGTCGCCAGCCCGTGATCGGCGGCTGAGAGCTTCTGGTAACGGGAAGAGTGCAGAAGCTCGGACGCATAAGCATTTTCCCGTTCGACTTGCAGCAGAATGTCGAAGGCGGCTGCGCGGGCAGGCGAGGCCGCCATCACACTACTCCGTCATGCAGGAACCTGCTCACGTCCCCAACTTCTCGGCGGCACGAGGCTGGTAGCCATGTACAAAATCATGGGCGGGCATTCGGCGCTTGCCCTCGGGCTGTACCTCGAGAAGTTCCAGGGCAGTGCCGTCGCCGCAACCGACGAACAAGTGGCCGGATTCAACCAGCAGCCCACCCTCGGCCAAGGCAGGCGCTGCCGGTTTAGCTTGCCAAATGCTCAGGTTCTTGCCACGAAAACTGGTGAATGCGCCGGGCCAGGGTTGAAATCCGCGCAGGCGGTTGATGATTTCGCCCGCGGTCCGGTGAAAGTCGATCCTTCCATCGTCTTTCTTCAGGATCGGCGCGAGGGTCGCTTTGGAACTATCCTGCGGTCGCGGCTCGATCACACCAGCCCGCAACCCGCGTAGCGTCTCCACCAATAAATCCCCGCCGATTGTGGCCAGGCGCGGCGCCAGCGTCTCCGCAGTGTCGTCCGGCGTGATCGGAATTTCTTTTTGCAGCAGAATGTCGCCGGTGTCAAGACCAGCGTCAATGCGCATGGTGGTCACGCCGGTCATCGTCTCTCCCTCGGCAATAGCCCATTGAATCGGCGCCGCTCCACGATATTTCGGCAACAGCGAGGCATGTACGTTGATGTTGCCCAGCCGCGGCAGATCAATCATCCATTGCGGGATGATGCGTCCGTAACCTACGACGATGATCGCATCCGGCTTGATCGCCGCAAGCTGTTCGCGGAATTCGGCGTTCGTTTTGATCTTTTCCGGCTGGACCACCGGCAGCGCCAGCGCCATTGCGCTTTGCTTGACGGGCGACGCCGCAGGCTCCATTCCGCGCCCTTTAGGCCGGTCCGGCTGAGTCACGACCAGGCGCACAGAATAGCCCGCCTCGACCAGCTTCTCCAGAGTAGGCACAGCGAAGCGCGGCGTGCCGCAAAAAACCAAGTGGAGCGATTGAGTCATTGAAACATTGAGCCATTGAATCATTGATTCAATGACTCAGTCTCTCAATGATTCAATGTCACAATTCCTACCATTCTCCCGCTTTCATCAGCTTGCGGATTTTTCGTTTCATGAAGTCGCGCTTCAGCGCGCTGATATGGCTGATGTAGAGTTTGCCGTTCAAGTGATCGGTTTCGTGCAGGAAGGCGCGGGCCAGCAGCTCTTCGCCGGTTTTCTGGAACCATTTCCCGTGTATGTCCTGCGCGCGGACCGTCACTTTGTTGGCTCGCGTCACCGGCTCGCGGAATTCGGGGATGCTCAGGCAACCTTCATTCTGAGTGTGGCGGCCTTCGGTGTGAATAATTTCTGGATTCACCAAAACCAGTTTCGCTTTGGGGTCCTCCTTGAAAGTTACATCAATCACTGCCAGCCGTTTGGAAAGGCCGATCTGCGGCGCCGCCAGACCCACACCGCGCGCCTCGTACATGGACTCGAACATGTCTTCGACCAGCTTTTTCAGCTCATCGTCGAAAACCGTGACCGGTTCGGCTGGTTTTTCCAGGACGGGATTGCCAAGCTTTACGATCGGATAAATCATTCAGTTGTCGGGCGTGCCTCGTTCATCTTGCTGTCGAAACTTCAATAGCTCCTCAGTTGCTCCAAATAGCCTTGGAAATTCCGCAATGTCTCGAGCATGGAATCGCCGCCGAACTTCTCGAGCGCGCAGCGCGCCAGGGTCAGCGCGACCATCGCTTCCCCCGCCACACCGGCCGCCGGCACAACGCACACGTCGGAACGCTCGTAGGCGGCTTTCACCGTCTCACGGCTGGAAAAATCCACCGATTGCAGGGGACGCCGCAAGGTCGAGATCGGTTTCAAGTAACCGCGCACGCGGATCTCCTCCCCATTGGAGACGCCGCCTTCAATTCCGCCCGCATTATTTCGTGTGCGCGTGAAACCGCTGAAACCCTTCTCAGCAGCATAGCCTATTTCATCATGCACCGCCGAACCTGGGGAAGCCGCGGCGCTGATTCCGCTGCCGATCTCCACCGCCTTCACCGCCTGCAACGACATGACCGCACCGGCAAGCAGTCCATCCAGCCGCTCATCCCACTGGGCATACGTTCCCAGACCCGGCGGAACGCCGTGCGCTACCACTTCGAAAATTCCGCCAACCGAATCGCCGGTCTTGAGTACCTTGTCCACTTCATCTTTCATTCGCTGTTCGGCGTCGCGTCAGCGCAATTCAGCAAAACCTCGTTCACCTCACAAAGCGGCCGAATCTGTTCCCAGGGAATCTCATTCTCAACCACCGCACCGCCCACTGCGATCACATGACTCAGGACCTCAATGCCCAGTTCCCGAAGAAACAACTTCGCCAGGCCTCCGATCGCCACTCGCGCCGCCGACTCCCGGGCCGAGGCGCGTTCCAGCACATATCGGGCCTCTGGAAAGTTGTATTTCAAGGCCCCGGCGAGATCTGCGTGCCCCGGCCGCGGAGACGCTACCCGCTTGTGCTTGGCCGGATCGCCCTCCGCCACTGGGAGGGCCTCCTGCCAGTTCTTCCAATCCTTATTCTCAAGAAGCACGCTGATGGGAGAACCGATCGTAGCTCCGTTTCTCACTCCCGACAAAATGTGGGCCTTGTCGGTTTCGATTTTCATGCGCCCGCCCCGCCCATAACCCTGCTGGCGGCGCCACAGTTCACGATCGAGAAACCCCTGGTCCACTTTTAACCCAGCCGGCAGCCCGGAAATAAAAGCCACCAACGCCTCGCCGTGGGACTCCCCGGAAGTGAAGTAACGCAGCATCGCTTGGGATTGTATCCGATGCGGCTGGCTAGGCCAGAAGAGCCGCTCATTCGGCCACAATTTTTCTTGCCTGAATCAACTTCATGGCCGCCGGAATTGGTAGAATAACCATACTTTCAGCAGCGCCCGGAACTAGAGCTTCCGCCTTAAGATCTCGCGGGTTTCCACCTTGCGCAAGTTCTCTGGCCGATCACGGAGGAGTAGTGTCGACGCAGCCTCGCATGCATTCCGGCGATACCTCGGCGCACGGCAGAATTCGCTGCCTGGTGGCGCACGATCACGTACTGCTGCGGCAGGGCGTGCGCCGATTGCTGGAGGACGAACCGGATCTGGAGGTCATCGGCGAGGCCTGCACGGTTTCTGAGTTGCTTCACAAGGTTGCCTCGCATCATCCCGATGTGGTCCTGCTGGATGCCGCCATGCGCGGGGGCTCACCTGCCGAGGCCGCCCGGCTGATCAAGCGCGACTATCCGAGCATCCGGCTGATCTTTCTCGGCGCCCATGCGTCGGAAGCGACCGGCGGCGAAATGCAGTTGAATGCGCAAGGATACCTGTCCAGGGATACACCGGTTCCTCAACTCATCCGGCTGGTGCGCGGGCATCAATCCGGGTCGGCCGCAGATTCCGCCGCTGGCAAAACGACCCCTTCAATCGACCGCCTGACTGCGCGTGAACAGGAAGTGCTGCGCCTGGTCGCGGAGGGGAACACTGCGAAACGAGTGGCGGAGTTACTCGGCCTGAGCGTGAAGACGGTCGAAGCCCACAAGTTCAACTTTATGCGCAAACTCAACATCCACAACAAGGCCCAGCTTGTGGCCTACGCCATTCAGAACAATCTCCTCAGGATGTCGGCCAAGGTCTAAAGTTTTGTGCCGTTGGGATACACCAGAATCTTGCTGGCCTCGCCGGTCTTCAATCGTTCCATCGCCTTGGAAAAATCCTTGCATGGCAATGCGGTCAGTTATCACCGGGTGAAGATCAAGTTTTCCGGCTTTGAGCAGCGCCGTCATCTGATACCAGGTCTGGTACATTCGGCGGCCGTTGATTCCCTGGACCGTGATGCCCTTGAAGATGATGTCTTCAGAGAAATTGAGGGAGATGGGTTTGGAAGTCAGTCCGAGGAGGGAAATGCGTCCGCCGCGCCGCACGATGTCGAATGCTGTCCGAATAGCGCTGGGATGGCCCGCCATCTCGAGCACGACGTCGACCCCCAGCCCGCCGGTCCGTTCCATCACAATCTCGCGCACATTTTCTTTGGACGGATCGAGCACAAAATCGGCTTTCATATCTTGAGCAATTCGCCGCCGGTGTTCATTGACTTCAATGGCAAACACTTGCGCGGCGCCCACCGCCCGCGCCACCGCAATAGAAAATAACCCGATCGGCCCGCAGCCGGTGATGGCCACAGTCTTGGCGGCGATTTCTCCCGCCAGGACCGAATGCACTGCGTTGCCTAAAGGATCGAGAATCGAGGCGTACTCGAGAGGAATGGCGGGATCGAGCTTCCAGATATTGGTCTCGGGAATCACCACATATTCGGCAAAGGCGCCGTTGGCATCGACCCCGATAATTTTTACGTTCTGGCAAATGTGGGCTTCGCCTGTGCGGCACTGCAGGCACTTGCCGCAGGCCACATGCATCTCGGCCGAAACGAAGTCGCCTTCCTTTACGCTGGTGACCTCGTCGCCAAACGCCACAACCTCCCCGCAGAATTCGTGCCCGGGAATCAAAGGCGGGTGAATCCGGTTCTGCGCCCAGCGGTCCCATTCGTAAATATGTAGATCGGTGCCGCAGATTGACGCGACCTTCACCTTGACCAGCACGTCCCTGCGGCCAAAAGCGGGAATTTTGACTTCCTGAATCTCCGCGCCCGGAGCGGGCTCCGCCTTCACAACCGCCTGCATGGTTTGAGGCATGACTGCCTTCCTTATGAGAACGACATGAGTGGGCAAACACTTGATTTTAGCACCCGCTGCAGTCCGCCTATACGGAACCCACCAGCGTGCCGGGCTGAATCGGGCCCTGCAACTCAAGCTCGATCCCACCCATCCACTTCGCGACCAGGTTGTATACCCAAGCGGTCAATGCGCCCAGCAGAAACCCCATCACGCCGTAGATAACGGGCGCAAGAACGGCCAAAACAAGCAAGGCGGCGCCTCCCATCGCGCCTCCCGTTTGCTGCGAAAGAATACCGAACATGCCGCCAATCAGGGCGAACGGTATGAAGATCAAGCCCATGCAACCGTAAAGCACGCCGAACATCTTGGCGCACGAAAGAACTCCCACGGATTTAAGACGGTGCATCACGACCTCCTGGTTTATCTCGAAGTTTGGGGTTTCCCCAACCGCCCCCGCCCGGACTTTCAATTCTGATTCGCTCCCCTTTTTTCAGCCGCACGCTAAATTTTCCCGGCAACTTTTCTACCGCGCCATCCCCCCGGATGACGCAAGCCTTTCCCGGCTCTCCCTCGCCGCCGCCTTTCAATCCCCAGGGCCCCCGGGTGCGCCTGTCAGCCAGCAGCGTGACCTCAGCATCGGTCAGCACCTCAATTTCGCGGACAATGCCGGCACCGCCGCGGAATTGTCCAGCTCCTCCGCTTCCCGGACGCAACGAATACTTCCTCACGCGAAGCGGATACGCATACTCCAGCGCTTCGGCCGGAGTATTCAGCGAATTCGTCATGTGAGTATGCACGCCCGAAACTCCCGGCTTGGTAGGCCGCGCCCCCATTCCTCCCGCGATAGTCTCGTAGTAGGCAAACGGTTCCCCGGTGCGCGCATCAATTCCGCCAATGGTCAAGTTGTTCATGGTTCCCGACGCAGCCGCGGGAATGCGCTCCGGTACAGCCTGGGAGAGGGCTCGAAGCAACACGTCCACAATGCGCTGCGAAGTCTCCACGTTTCCGCCCGCGACGGCTGCAGGCGGCCGCGCATTCACTACCGTTCCCTCGGGCGCGATCACCTGAATCGGCCGCATCAGTCCGGCGGTTGCCGGAATATCCTCCGCCAGCAGGCAACGAAAAACATAAAAGCACGCCGAGTAAGTAATGGCTTCCACGGCATTCACGCAACCCTCAACCTGAGGGTCGCTGCCGCTGAAATCGATCGTGACCGTGTGGGCGCGGGCGCCTCGCCCGTGCGGGGCAGTGCCCCACACATTCACGGTGACGGCGATCTTCACCGGCCGGTCGCTGATCCCGTCGTTATCCAGGAAGTCTTCCGCCCGATAGACTCCCGGCGGCACATTTCGCAGAAACGCCCGCATCATCTTCTCGGAATAAGCAAGCAGATCGGCCGCCGCTAGCTGGGCCCGCTCCCTTCCATAACGCGAGCAAACCTCGCGCAATCGTTCCGCCCCGGTATGGCAAGCCGCAATCTGCGCTCCGAGATCGCCTTCGCGCTCGCCCGGCGTACGCACGTTGTTCAGCAGCAGTGCCAGAATGTCCCGGTCCATCCTGCCCGAGCGTACGAGCCGCACCGGAGGAATCCGGAAGCCTTCCTGGTAGATTTCGCGGCACAGTCCCATCGACCCCGGATAAGTCCCTCCGACATCGGCATGATGCGCCCGCGAAGCCACATAAAAACCCGGGATCGTGTGGCCGCGGGCGCCTCGCCCGCGAGCCTTACCCGTGTGGTCCCCTCGCCCGCCTTCCGAATAGACCGGAGCCACCAATGTGATATCCGGCAAATGCGTCCCCCCGCGGAAGGGGTCATTCAGCATTACCACATCGCCCGGCGCGAACGGGCAAGCCTCAATCGCTGCCCGCACCGACATCGGCATCGAGCCCAGGTGCACCGGCATATGGTCGCCCATGGCAATCACCTCTCCGGCAGCATCGAACACGGCGCAGGAATAGTCTCGCCGTTCCTTGATGTTGGGCGAAAACGCAGTGCGGCGCAGCGCGGCTCCCATTTCCTCCGCTATCGAGCGATAAATGTTCTTGAAGATTTCGAGTTCAATGGGATCGCGCGGCATTATCTTGATTGGGAAGCGCTTGCCAGTGTATGCCACAGCGGGGGTGGATGCGCTGGATTCCGTCCTCGTATGGCTCGGGCCAACCTAACCAAATGGCTCAACCTGACCATCTGAGTGCTGCCAAACCAGAAATCGGTTGTCCCGGAAGCCACGCTCGTGCTAGAAACGCCTGTAGCATCCAAAGTTTTCTGTCCCAACATGAGCCCGCGCACTCGATCCGTCGCCAGGACTGCAAAAGAGACCGCGAAAGCCGCCGACGTGCTGATTCCGGAAAAACTCTATTTCCGCATCGGTGAAGTGGCCCGCCTTTGCCGCTTGCCCGCCTACGTGTTGCGCTTCTGGGAATCGGAGTTTTCCCAATTGAAGCCCATCAAAAGCAGCACCGGCCAAAGAATGTACCGCCGCAAAGACGTTGAGAGCGTGCTGCGCATCAAGCAGTTGCTTTACGAAGAGGGTTTCACCATTCCCGGCGCGCGCCAATATCTGAAAACCGAATCGAAGAGCGAAAAAAAGCAATCTCCCCTGCCTTTCCCCGCGCGCTCCCCTTCTGATCTGCAATATATCCGCCAGGGTCTGCGCGATATTCTCACCATGCTGTCGGCGTCGCATTAGTCCGTTCGGGCGTATCCCTCTGAACGCATGCTTGGCAAACGCTTGAATCCTTCGTCCGAAGCCGTGTGTGCAATCATTTTCACTCGTTTGTTTCCTGCTTGACAGTCCCTCTTTGGGAATGACAAACTCTCGGCCCAGCCCTGCCAATCAGTGCGCCAATCATGGCAAACGCAAGCCAGACAACCCTTCCCAAGGAGATGCTATGTCGAATCCAGCACTTCGTTCTTGTAACATTCGAACCGTCGTCGCCACTCTGCTTACCGTCTTGTCGTTAATGGTCGGTTGGGGATTTTCCCAGTCCACCGCCGCACATGTCATTGCAAATCACACTCCTCGATTTATTGCAAACGCGCAAAATCTCGGCGCAGAAGATGCGTCCAAGCGAATGTCTGTAACGGTCTGGTTGAGCCAGCGCAACAAGCCCGCTTTTGATGAGGCGGTCCGCCAGATGTACGAGAAAGGATCTCCCAGCTATCACCAGTGGTTTACCCACGAACAATACAAGGCGAACTTCGCGCCGACCGCCGAGAACGCCAATACGGTTCGAAGCTTTCTCGAAGCCCACAATCTCAAGGTTTCAGGGATTGACCGCTTCAATCACTTCGTCACTGCCGAGGGGCGGGTCGGCGATGTGCAAAAAGCATTTCAGGTGCAGCTCAACCGTTACGCCGTCAATGGCAAAGTGGTCCGCGCCAACGCCTCCGACCCGGTAATTGAGGGTCCAGCCGGCGCGTTGGTTTCTTCCGTACAAGGTTTGACCTATGCGACGTATCAGCCGCACATCCGGCATCTGGTCGATCCCGAAACCGGCAAGCCGTTCCCGGGCATTCCGCTTACCACATCGGGTTCACATGGCCTGTTTTTCTCGGCGAATTGCTGGCGCGCTCCGGAAACCGATTCCTTCTCTACTCCCGGCGGCCCCACTGCGACCTACACCGGAAACCGCTATGGCTCAGACATCAACAGCAAAGTCCCCAATCTTCCGCCTTGCGGTTATAGCCCGGCTGATGTGCGCACCGCGTACGGATTGAAAGCGGTTTATCAAAAGAACATAAGGGGCCAGGGCCAGACCATCATCATTGTCGACGCATTTGGCTCACCCACCATCCTCGCGGATGCCAATACTTTTTCCGCGATCAACCATCTCCCCGCCCTGAACAGTTCTAATTTCTCGACCGTCAACATCGGCGGCCCCACCGGCTGCACTCCGGCCGACGGTTGCGATCCAGCGGGTTGGGTCGGGGAAGTCACTCTGGACGTGGAATGGGCTCACGCCGTTGCGCCGGGGGCCAAGATTCTCCTCATTCAAGGGTTTGACAACACCACCTCGAATCTTGACCTGGCCGTGCTTTATGCCGCGGAAGGATTTATCGGGGGGAATTTCGGCAACGTAATCTCCAATAGCTACGGCGGTTCAGAAGCTTTCTTCGTCGAATTTTTCCCTCCGGAGCTGACACTCGAAGACAACATCAATGCAGTTGCTGCTGGTTTTGGCGTTTCGGCCAACTTCTCAACCGGCGATGACGGTGACGTTTCCACCCTGGAAGGCATCACCGACGTTGAAGTGCCATCGAGTTCGAGGTTTGCCACGGCGGTTGGCGGCACCAGTCTCTTCCTCAACCAAGACAAGTCGATAAACTTCCAGACCGGCTGGGGAAATAACTTCACACGCATTGCTGATGTTGACCCCAACCCGCCGGCAGTTCCCCCGCTTCCGCTCGGTTTCAACGGCGGCGCCGGCGGAGGCACCAGCCGCTTTTACGCCAAACCCGCTTTCCAAAGCAGCCTGAGCGGAGGCAAGCGCAAGCTGCCTGACGTGGCGTTCCTGGCCGATCCCTATACCGGAGTGGAAATCGTCATCGACGACGGCACCGGTACGGGCGGCCAAGTGGTGGAAGTGTTTGGCGGCACCAGCCTGGCTTGTCCCATGTTCTCCGCCATGTGGGCTTTGGCCAATCAGGCGGCTGGCGTCCCGTTGGGCCAGGCAGCCCCCTGGCTCTACAGCTTGCCGGCTGACGCCTTCTACGATGTCGTCGACGTCACTTCTGCAACCAACCCGACGGGAGTCATTACCTTCCCGCCGTTGAAACCCGCCAAGATAACGGCAAAGTCTCTGGCGCAGCCTCTGTACAAAACCAAGAACTTTGTCAGCGCTATCTACGACAATCCGTTCTCCACGCGCTGGGACATCATCACCTTCGGCACGGACACGTCCCTGCTAACCGCCCCCGGCTGGGACAATGTCACCGGCCTGGGCACACCCAACGGCTTGACGTTTATTCGAGACGTGGTTGCCGCAGCCCAGTGATTCGCGTTTAGGCGCTGTTTTGAAGGGCCACCCGCGAAGGGCGGCCCTTTTTTGGGTTTGGGGCCGGCGACGCTGGTGTCCCGTCCGAATTTCAGGCTCCCATCTTGTCCACGCCGATTGCCCGCGACTTATCCGCATCAGTGGTGTTCTAGGGAAGCGAAGCTTTCCCAGGTTCGAGTCCATCGCATCCAACTGAACTGATCCCAGGTTCCTGAAGGCCTGAGTATCAGTTCTTCAATCGAAGCAACGGCTGTGACCTTTGCAGCCCTTCCCAGGAGGAAAATCATGAAAACTCTCTCGCGCACCGCCTTGCAGTTGGCCGTTCTGTGTATAGGCTCTGAGCACCATAACCTTTGCCGCCGATGACGCCTATCTGTACATCGTTCACGGCATTCCGGGCCGCGATGTCGCCGAAAATCTCAATCCCGGCCTGCCCGTCGACGTTCAGGTAAACGGTGAGGTCTGTTACGTCCGGGGGTTGGCCTTTGCCACCAACGGAGGGCCGCTTACTCTTTCCCCGGGCGACTACGACGTCAAGATCAGTTGGGCCAACAGCCTGGCACCTTGCACGAATCCTTCTGTGGCGGATACGACGGTAAAATTGTCCGCCGGAAGCAGCGCTACAGTTGTAATCGCTCTGAACGGAAGTGGCGCTCCCAGCCTGATGACTTTCGCCGATAACCTGAAGGCAGTGCCTTCCGGCGAGGGCCGGTTCATCTTCGCACATGCCGCCGACGCGCCCGCAGTGCAGCTCACCCTGACCCAGGTGGGGCCCGAGAAAAATCCCAAGAAGCGCACTTTCACCGTAAACCCCGGCCAGGAAGTAACGGCAGAGTTGCCCACGGGCGGGTACTCTCTGGAAGTCGCAAGCGGCACGACTACCCTGCTGCTCGGGACAGTCATCGTGGACAACCAAACCGTGGACCTCAGCTATCTTGTCGGGGAGGCCAGCAACAACTCGGTGAGCCAGATTACGCGCCTCATTCGAGACGTGTTCTAATTTGCCCAAAAATGCTTTGGGGACCGTCGCAAGGCGGTCCCTTTTTTCTGCAAATGGTGAGCCGCAGCCCGCCCCCGGGCAAGTCGGGAGTTGAGAGCGCAACCAACCGCCGGCACCGACGATTTCACATCCTTGCTCGCTGCCTCAGACAACGCTGCCTCAAATCACGGTTGTGATTCAGGTCACACCAGGTTGTGACCCATTCCATTGTTCCGCATGCCCGCGACCTGCAGAATCACTCAGCATCACCTGGTTCGGCCAAGCTTCCGCGCAGTCAATAAATTAAGGGGGCGATGAAATGCAAATGTATCATCGCAGGTGGGTATTCTTCGTGACGTTCGGGCTGTTCTGCTGCATTTTCTTCCCCACCAGCAGTCAGGCAATCCCGGCTTTTTCCCGTCAATATGGCACTTCCTGCAGTACCTGCCATGTCGACTTTCCCAAGCTCAATGATTTTGGCAAGGCCTTCAAGGATGCGGGGTTCAAGTTTCCTAAAGACGATGAGACCTTCATCAAGATCCCTCCCGTCATGCTGGGGGCGCCGGCGCAGAAAGAGTTATGGCCACATGCGATTTTTCCGGGGACCATTCCCGGTATGCCTCCGATCGGGCTGCGTTTCAACACTTTTTTCCAGGTGGTCGGTAACAACCGGAACAACTTCAATCTGCAAAACCCAAATGACCCCACTCTGCAACAGTTCATTCCCCGCACTGACTTTCAGCCGGGCCTGTTCAGCATCTTCATGGCGGGGAACTTCGGCAGCGACATCGCCTTCTGGGTGGATGACGACATCAGTGTCGGTGGGTCCGGCTCCGCGGGCGGATTGGGCGACGGGTACTTGAAATTTGTGAACATTGGCAGGTTCATGAAGTTGCCAAAAGATGTTCTGAGCATGCGGGTTGGTCAGTTCGAACTCGATCTGCCCTTTAGTCCGGCCCGCACTTGGAACCTGAGCGGCTGGGACATCTATGACCAGTCCAACATCGGCGCCATGAATGCAGCTTTTCCTCAGCAGAACGTCAACAACACGTATGCACTCTCCAATGCCGCGCAGGGGGTAGAGTTCAGCGGCGGTCACACCTATGGCGGTTATCACTACTCACTGGCCATCGTGAATCAGAACACCGGCGGCGCGCCGGGCGGTGGGACCAACATTCCGCCCGTGGTCACGTACGTCTCAGATTCCAACTTCAAGGACATCTATGGACGCTTGTCCTACCGCTTTAATCTGGAACGGGACGCAGCGAGCCGCAACGAGGTCCAGGCCGCCGGAACCACCGGCCCACGCGATCACACCTACCTGAACTTTGGCACCCTGTTTTTCTACGGCCGGTCGGTTCAGCGCTTTCAGGGCCAGGACTCGACTGGCGCGCAAGTTGTACTCACGGCGCGTGAGCCCTTCTATCGCGTCGGCGGAGACTTCAGCTTCAACTACCGCACGTTCAATCTCTTCGGCCAGTATGTTTACGGACATGATCAAAACCTGTTTCCGAATCCGCCGGGACTGCCCCTGTCAACTGGCTTTGTTGGACAACCGGGAGCCACTTTCAGCGGTGGGTTTCTGGAAGCGGACTATCTGGTCCTGCCCTGGATCATGACGATCATGCGCTGGGACCAGGTCAAATCCACCGCCGACGCGCTTAACAACATCGGGGCCGATTTGAACAACCCGCCGCCAGCGCCCTTCTTTGGGGCATATCGCTCCACTCGGAACCGCTTCACGCCGGGTATTCAGTTCTTGATCCACGCAAATATCAAAGCGTCGTTTGAGTATCAAATCAGGCCCCAGCAGATTGTTTATGTGCCGGGCACAGCGCAGCGCTTAACCGATCCATTCCGGACGAATTCCGGGGTCGTGGGTCTGGAGTGGGTGTACTAGAAGGCGAACAAAATCATAGTCATAAGGAGAAGTCATGTACCAGAAGAGCTTGGTGGGGATAATTACGGTTGTCGCACTAATGACCTCGGCCCATGCGGGCACGATCAGCGGAAAGGTTTCCGGTGTTGCGGGCGAGTCGGTGGTCTATGTCGATTCAATCCAGGGGAAGACTTTTCCCGCTCCAACGCAACAGCCGGTGTTGGATCAAAAAGGCTTGATGTTCCAGCCGCATATTCTGGTGGTGCAGCAAGGCACGACTGTCGAGTTCCTCAACAGCGACAGTGTGGCTCACAACGTGTTCTGGGTTTCGGTCGGCGGCAACAAGAAACTCGGCCACAATTTGGGCACCTGGCCAAAGGGAGAGAAACATTCCTTCAAGTTTGACACCTCCGGGGTGGTACCGCTGTTTTGCAATGTTCACCCCGAGATGTCGGCATATATCGTGATCGCGCCCACCCCCTACTTTGCTGCTTCTGATCAGGCCGGAAACTACAAGATTGAGAATGTTCCTGACGGACACTACACGGTGTCAGCGTGGCACGAAGGAGCCAAGAACCAGTCGAAGCCGATTACTGTGGCGGGTGACACCACGGCGGACTTCACCTTGAGCAAGTAGGTGAGAGTAGAACTCACGGGAGCGGAGGCAATAACGCTTTCGCTCCGGCAGAAGATAGAGCGAGCAATGAAAAGCGCACACTCCTTCCGTTCAGCATACATTCGTGTGAAGTTGACGATGCCGGTGAAGACTCTGGTGGTGGTTTTCGCGCTGCTCTCACCCTTGTTAGGTCAAGCACCTGGGAACAAAAACACTCCGGTAACGCCCGTGGCCGGTGAAAGCTGGCTCGACCATCTCCATAAGACGTTTGGCGACACCAGCATGGGGAAGATGTGGCACCTAGGTCCGCCGCCGCCAATCCCGGGAGAAGAATCCGCTCTTTGGCACCCAAGTCTGCCGCTCGGATTCGCGGCAGAAAACGTAATTCTCCACGGTTCGGATGTGTACCGATTGAATTGCCAGGGATGTCACGAAGAGTCCGGGCTGGGTGCGCCTCCGGAAATCAACTCTCTCATCGAGCCCGTCCGCTCGACCTCTGTTGCCGTCATCGTCGACCGAATGAAGCAGCGCGGCATGGACATCGGGCGGGCGGATGCAGCGATACTTGCCAAGCAATCCCATGATGCCTTGTTGCAACGGTTCCACAAGGGGGGGCAGAACATGCCAGCCTTTCCCCAATTGAGCGAAGCAGAGATTCGGGTGCTTGTGGCGTATCTCCAACAGCTCGCCCGGTTTCCGGGCACCCGGACGGCGCAAGTGGCGGTAAGCGAGTCGCCCTCCCATGTTGGCGAGCAAGTCGTGAAATCCACCTGTCACATCTGCCACAGCGCGGTGGGAACAAACCCGAATGCCGAAGAGCTTTTGCAAGGAGCGATACCTCCGCTAAATACACTCACGACGCGGACCAGCCTGCCCGAGTTCGTTCGAAAAGTCACCAACGGGGCCGCCATCAGCATGGGCACGCCGCCACTCTCATGCCGCGGGAGGATGCCAGTTTTTGATTACTTGAGCGAGGAAGAAGCGGCGGATGCATACTTGTACCTGACACTCTACCCTCCGCGGGAGTAGGAGATCTGCCCGTGATTTACGCATCAGGAATGGTATATGCGCAAGAGTAGGCTTCCCTCGCTAGTCCTAGCCATCGCCACGGCTGTCAGCGCCGCCCCGTCACAAGTTGTTACCCCGGTGGAGATCAAAGATCCCGAGCTGCGCTCGCTCCAGGAGCGTTATCTGAATGACTTGAAGCAAGTGGGCGAAGACATTCTCGCGACCCACTTCGAATATCCCTTCTACTTCAGCCGCAAGCTTGATATCGACGAACAGCAGCAAAAAACCAGCGACCAGAGCTCCATTCGATTCGACCACTACCAAGGTCGGACGGTGCTGGCCATCACCGGAAACTATTACGCCGCTTACTCCGCGGACAAGTACAACGAGGACCAGCGCGCGTTGAGTGCTTTTCTGAGCGTGGTTTTTCCCGTGCTGAAAGCGGCGGTGCCACGCTTCCAGTCAAATCGCGCAATTCAGGGTTATGCCATCGAAGTATCTCACCACATTCTGGGCAAAGTGATGGGCGTTTCCATGGAACGGGCAGAAAACCTGATGGTGTATCTGCCGCAGAATGCGGCCATCAAGGTGGTTGCCGCCAAGGGTGCGACGTCTGAACAAGCTGCCCTGCTCGAAGGGCAAGCATTTCTGAACGCTGCGCCCATCACCATCTGGCTGAGTGGTGAAGGGCCCCGTTTGACCGCAGCGAAATCCTCCACGGAAGCAGGCGCTGACAACGAATCCACCGCCAGTCACCTCGGCGCGGAATTTGTTCACGAAGGCGCTGAGACACCGGCCCCGGAAATAGCTCCTCTTGTACTGCCGGCCAAACCTAAGGTGACGGCGCCGCCTCCTCCGCTGGCTCGCGACACCTCTCCGCAAGCGTTGGCCGCGCTCCAGACGTCAACCCAAGAGATGCTTGACCGCTTGACAGAGGGACTCGATCCCCAGGCTCACTTCGTCTCTTACGCGCCCCCCAAATTTGTGACTTTTCGCCAGGGGGTCTATCTGGAGCTTTCCATGAACACTACGCTGCCGGAATCCGCTAGCGGCTCCCGCTACAAACTGGCAGCCCTAGCCTTCGATGAACACGTGGCGCACCTGGTACGCCCGGCTCTGGAGTATTTCAAAGGCGATCAGAAATTCGACGGGTTGGGATTCAGCACGACCGTGCATCTGGCAGGAAAAGCCCCGAGTGGAATTGCGAATTCTGAGGCGATCGAGTTCTTTTTTCCATTTCCCGCTCTGCACTGTTATGAAAGCTACGACTGCACCGGCCAACAGTTGATCGACACTGGAACAGTTCTCATCAATGGTGAGCGTGTCGCCCTTGATTTACAGGTTGCTGAAGGCGGCTCCGCCCGCTGAACGTGAGCCGATTAGCGGGCGTGACCCTGAGCTGAGTCGAAAGGGAGCGCGCACATTTGGGCTGCGAATCAGAGAGGGGCCCGCACATGGACGATGGACCCCGCATAGGGATGACGGGCCCCGAATATGGATGATGGTCTCGATCTTAGAACCGGCGAGGCCCGGGGCCACGCCAAGCGGGTAACTGCTTTCACTATCGCAATTGCGCGTGGGCTTCGCTTGGCGCGCGATCAGATCGCAATGATTGCCCGTGGAGCCTTTCTGCACGACATCGGCTTAACCGCCATCCCAGGCCACATCCTGCGCAAGCCCGGCAAACTCAGCGAAGAAGAACGGCGCGCAATGCAGGAGCACGCCTATCTCGGTTACCAGATGCTCCAGGCTTCTCCGGTCTACGCGGGGATTTCCGGGATCGTGTATTCCCACCACGAGCGTTTCGACGGCAGCGGCTATCCGCGGGGCTTGAAGGGAGATCAGATCCCGCTGGGAGCGAGAATCGTGGCCGTCAGCGATACCCTCGAAGCGATCACCAGCGACCGTCCTTATCGTCCGGCTCAGGCCCAGCAAGTGGCGCTGGATGAAATCGAAAGGTTGTCCGGACGCCAGTTTGATCCTGATGTGGTCAAAGCGTTCCTCGCGATGCCCAGCCAAATCTGGGAAGATCTGCGGAAAGAGATCGCTGGGTAGGTGTGTCCCGCTCCCAATAAAAGCGGAAAGAAATGGTCGGCCCTAGCAGACGATTTTAGAACTATTGCTCTGACTGCCGAACTGCCCGATCTGCCCATTTTCAGAAGCCTTTGAGTTCAGAGTTTTTCAAAGAGGGTGCAAATGTCGGTTCCACCGACCGTGCTTTCGTCCGACAGCACACCTGCGACTTAAACTGCTAACATTGGCAAAATCTTCCTGCCTAAAATCGCCTGTAAGGGCTAAAACTAGAAATGTTGGATAGCGTTCGTCGGTTTTCCGACGAATAGATTGCTTTTTTCTCTCTTGACGCACAGGTAGCTTTGACCTTACAGTCCCGCATCGTGAGAGAACGACGCAGACCGTAAGTGCCAGACCAAGTCAGTTAGGGTAGCGTCAAAGTAGCCATCTAAGACACACGCCGCGATTCCGCCTCCTTACTTCTTTCTTAGTGCGTCACGAACAACAGCACAGACCTGAGCGTGTCCCTTCTCGCCGCGATGACACGCTTCGCTTTCTGCTGTTTTCCCGTACCTGTCCCCGACGGTAGGGTCGGCACCCGCTTTGAGCAGTTTCTCCGCAGCAAGAGCGTCACCACACATTGCTGCGCTCAACAACGGTGTGAGGCCCTCAACAGACTTCGCATTTGGGTCAGCCCCGGCATCTAGCAATAGCTGAACCATCTTCCCGTCCGACCCGTTGTGGGGGGCCCACATCAACGCCGTCACACCTTTCGCGTTCGCGGCGTTCACCTGCACGCTTCGATGTAGCAGTTCTTGGGCAAGCGTCAAGTTGCGTTGCCAAACAGCCCCCATGAGAGGTGAGTCTCCGCCCGGAGGTGTGAAACTCGGGTCAGCGCCCGCCTTTAGAAGCTCCAGTGCGAAATCTGTGTACCCACCGCTGATCGCAGCCTCAAGCGGCGTATCCCCGAAATTGTCAAAGACATCGAGCTTCGCCCTGGCACGGAGAATGTTGTGTGCTTCCGCCAAATTGTGCTCTCGGATCGCCTGGATCAGTAGGATGCCGTTAGGTTTTGTGGGCTCTGTTTGTGATGGAAGGTTCACGTCCGACAGCACAAACAGAGACACGACGAAAATGCACCACTGGATTGGAATCTCACGTCGCCTCATGCATTTCTCCAACCTGCTCAGCCAATAAGGAGTCTCCGCCGCTAGCTTCCAGGCGGCGTCCCATGGATATTGTTACACTTTTGCTGGATTGCTGGGAACTGATCGCTCGTGAACTGAAACGATGGGTACTGTGGCGTCATCATTGGCGTGGGCGGGCCATGGCCGAACGCGTTGCCAGGTCCCATCAAACCACCGTTTCCACACCACTGGTTTATCGGGATCAAATTATGCGAGCAACTGAGGATATAGTGCCCCCACTCATGGGAAATAATGACCCCCAATCCGACCGGATAATTCGGTAGAAACTGGCTAAAATTCACAACAGCATTGCTGCTAGGCTGCCCGTTTGGGCCAGCATCGCTTCCCAACACTCCCGGCCCGAGTGCCTGATTCGTTATGGTTAGCTTGCTCTTCCGCGATTCCGACCGCGACAAAGCGATTCAGAGTTTGGATAGCGAAATTGAGCGACTTCGGTCGGTATTGAAACAAGAAGTAGAGGAACAAGATACGGAGAAACAGAAATGAACCAAGCGGTCATTTACGCCCGTGTATCGAGCAAAGAACAGGAACGGGAAGGATTCTCGATTCCTGCACAACTCAAATTGTTGCGGGAATACGCTATGCGCCATGAATTTCATTTGATAGAGGAATTTGTTGATATCGAAACGGCGAAGAATCCTGGTAGACAGAACTTCCAGGAGATGGTGCGCTTCTTTGCCAAGAACAAGGATTGCCGGGTTGTGCTGGTTGAGAAAACCGACCGTTTGTATCGCAATTTCCGGGATGCCGTCACGTTGGAAGACCTCGATATTGAAATCCATCTGGTGAAAGAAGGGCAGATTATCTCGAAAGATGCAAAATCACAAGCCAAGCTCATTCACGGTATGCAACTGGTGTTGGCGCGAAATTACATCGAGAACTTGCGAGAGGAAGTAAAGAAGGGAATGCGGGAAAAGGCCGAACAAGGCATCTATCCGGGCCGGGCTCCCTTCGGCTACCGGAACAATCGCGCCGACCGCACAATTGAAGTTCATCCTGCGAATGCACAAATCGTGACCAAGATTTTCGAGATGTACGCGTCTGGACAATATTCGCTCTCGGAATTGCAGGTTGCAGTTCGCAGCGCGACCGGCAAGACCATCTCACGAGCCTATTTGCACACCATTCTCACTAATCCCTTCTACAAGGGAGATTTCGGTTGGGGCGGAAAACTATATCGAGGCACGCACCAAACGTTTATTTCCTGGGAATTGCAGGAGCGCGTTCAGGCTGTGTTAGGCGGACACAATAAACCAAAATACGGAAAGCAGGAGATCGCGTTCCGTGGCTTGCTACGGTGCGCTCACGACAATTGCATGATTACAGCGGAGCGCAAGAAAGGGAAATATGTCTATTACCGCTGCACAGGATATCGCGGCAAATGTGCGACACCGCGCTTTACGGAATCTGAGATCGCAGAAACACTTGGCGTTGTCGTAAAGGATATCTACATTCCCGATGTGATTCTCACGCAATTGCAGGAATCCCTAAATCACGATCAAAAACAAATGTCAGAAAACGCTAACATGCAAAGAAATAGCCTGGAACAACGTTCATCGGCAGTTCGGCGGCGAATGGACCAGGCATATCAGGACAAATTGGACGGAACGATCCCCACTGAATTCTGGGAGCGAAAGATGTTGGAGTGGACCGAGGATGAAAGGCAGATTCAGGCAGCACTAAATCGGCTAGACGAGCCGAATCAAAACCGAATCCTCGATGCGAAAAGGATTTTAGAACTGGCGAACAAGGCCTATTCTCTGTACCTTACGCCTTAGCATGCTCAGTGGCGCGATCGAAAAATGGTCGGGACGGGCAGATTTGAACTGCCGACCCCCCTCGCACCCCAAGCGAGTGCTCTACCAGGCTGAGCCACGTCCCGACAGGAAGGAACCGCTGCAAACGCGGCGGTGGGGTTGACTGGAGAATTTTACACCAGGCGCGGAGGTTTCGCTTCGCGTGAGTCGCTTTTGTTGCGACATAGCTATATCTCTAAGATATACATTGTGACAATCGCGCCACGTTGCCTTCTGAGGCGTTGTCGCGACGGGATGGAGTTCGGCCTGTCCGCGCAGCCAGCAATCGATCCTAGGGCCACTGCAAAGCGTTCTAAAGGCATTCTGGCCGACGCCTCGCGTGGCTATTTGAGTTAGCTCGGGTCGTCTTACGGTTCTCTTATAGCTAACACATTTCGCCAAAATGACTTACGCCGATTTATTTCCGTTTACGCTTGCGCGGCCGCTGCGCCACTTCCTCCAACACGGCAAATTGCAGCTTCTTCTCCACCGGATCAATGCGGTCGAGCAGCACATGGACCTTTTGCCCCAGGGCATACGTCTTGCGGCTGTGCTGTCCGATGATCTCCCGCGTATTTTCGTGATAGGTGTAGCGGTCGTCGGTCAGCGTGGCTAGTGGAACCAGGCCTTCGACGAAAAGGTCGGTCAGTTCCACGAAGAAGCCGAACTTGGTGACGCTGATGATCAGGGCGTCGAAGTCTTCGCCGACGCGGTCCTGCATGAACTTGACCTTCTTCCACTCCATCAGTTCGCGCTCCGCATCGTCGGCACGGCGCTCGGACTGGCTGGATTCTTCGGCAATGTCGTGCAGCTCTTCGAGCGAGATGGGGCCGCCGAGCTTTTCGCCCGCGGCGCGGTGCTCCGCGTGATCGCGACGTTTCGACCAGGGGGACGACGGAGTTGCCTCTGGCTTCGCGGGCATGAGTCCCCGCGCCACATAGTCCGTGGTGCGATGCAATACGTTTTTCAGGATGCGATGCACGATTAAGTCAGGATAGCGGCGGATCGGCGACGTGAAATGTGTGTAGGTCGTGGCGGCCAGCGCGAAGTGGCCAAGGTTCTCTTCCGAATAGCGCGCCTGCTTCAGCGACCTCAGCATGAGGTAAGAAAGAATCCGTTCTTCGGGCTTGCCGGCAATCTTCTCGGTGAGCTTCTGATACATGCGTGGCGTGATGTGGACTTCCTTGGGGATCTCAATTTCCCGCGGCCGCTTGCCCGTACCATGCGACCGCGCGCCGCTCCGATTTGAACTGCACCCGCTGGATGGGCAGCGCCCCGACGCCCAGCGAATAGCCGAACGTTGCAGCAATCACTTCAAAGTCATACACGCGCTTGGCGTCAGGCTTTTCGTGGATGCGATAGAGCGAAGCGATGTGATGGCTTTCCAGATACGCAGCGACGCACTCATTCGCCGAAAGCATGAATTCCTCGATCAGGCGATGGGCAATGTTGCGTTCGGACCGAGTGATGCTCTTCATCAGCCCGAATTCGTCGAACTCGATCACGGGTTCGGGCAAATCGAAGTCGATCGAACCGCGGCGCTCGCGCTTGCGGTTCAAAATCAACGCCAGGTCGCGCATCATCTCGAAAGTCGGCACGAGAGGGGCGTAACGCCGGCGTAAGGCGGCATCGCCTTCAAGCACGGCGTTGACCGCGGTATAAGTCATGCGCTCGGCCGAGCGGATCACGCCTTCGCACAATTCGTAGCCAACGATCTCGCCACGATGGTCGATCTCCATCACACACGACAGGACCAACCGCTCCACTTGCGGACGCAGGCTGCAAATGTCGGTGGAGAGTTCCAGCGGCAACATGGGAACAGCGCGGTCGGGAAAATAGACGCTGGTGCCGCGTAGCCGCGCTTCCTGATCAAGCGCAGAGTTGGGCGTGACGTACTGGGCGACGTCGGCGATGTGCACCTGCAATTCGTAGTTTCCATTGTCGAGGCGGCTTACGGTTACGGCATCATCGAAATCACGCGCGGTCTCGCCATCGATGGTGACGATCGGGGGATTCCGGAAGTCGCGGCGGTTTTTCAGTTCGACGGCGGAAACGATGGGCTCGACCCGCTGCGCCTCCTCCAGAACTGCCGCGGGAAACTGGTGGGGCAAATGGAACTTGCGGATCATGATCTCGACGTCCACGCCGAAATCGTCCGCCCGGCCGATAATTTCCACCACGCGCCCGCGGGGATTCTGGGTTGCGGTAGGCCAGTCGGTGATCTCGACGTCGACGACAACGTTTTCCAGATCGTCCCAGGTCGAGGCGCGGGCCACTTCCTCACCCAAAACGCGATCGACGGACTTTTTGTTTTTCTTCTTGGGCTCCTCCGTGTCCTCTGTGGTTTCAGGCTTTGGACGTTCCATCCCCGGAGGAATCACGATCTCCTGCGAAATCTTCTGATCGATAGGAGTGACGTAATTCTGCCGGTTTCCATGGTGGAATACGCCCACCACCGTACGGTGCGCGCGAAAGAGAGAGCGCACGATGTGGCCTTCGGCGCGGCCATCGGGGCGAATCGAGGCAATCTCGACCAGCACGCGGTCGCCGTGCATCGCCGAGCCGATAAATGGCGGAGGAATGAAAATGTCGCCTGCAAGCTGGGACTTCAGGCGCTCGTCGAGCGATTTCGGGTCGGGCAGGACGAAACCGAAACCGTCGCGGTGCATGCTGAGTCTGCCAACGATCAGATTCTTGCCGGCGGCAGCTTGTGGAATCGCATAACGGTCCGAATCTACCTGCACAAGCTGACCGCTAGCCGCCAGCTTCAGCAGTTTCTGTTGCAACTCGCGGCGTTCTTCCCCATGCAGCCCGAGTTCGCGAACCAGCTGCTTGAATCCGGCAGTATGCCGGGACTGGCGGTTGATGTGGCGGAGGATGTCGGCGTCAGAAATCACACAGTAAAATTCTTAAACCGGGGGATAAACAACCCAGTTGTCAGTTGCCGGGTCTCAGTTCTCAGTTATCTCTTCGCGATTTCGACTTCGCTGGCGGCAAAATATTTTTCTTCCAGAATCCGGCGATGATGCAATTCGTGGCCGGCAATAATATAAGCCAGTGCCCGCACGCTGACTTCGCTCTTGTTCGCCACACCGCGCCGCAGCCAGGCGGCTTCATCCAGATTGCGAAGAAGCGAAACCGTCGCGCGGCGCACGGCAATGAAATCGTCAATCACATCGGACAGGGTAGCGCGGGCGAAGGGGCCGTTGCGAACGTAGTCGTCCTGCTCGAAGCCTTCCATGGGGGTCTGGTCGTCGCGCGAGATGCGCAGGGCGCGATACGCGAAGACGCGTTCCCCATCGCAAACGTGGCCGATCACTTCTTTCACGCTCCACTTGCCGGGGGCGTAGGCGAAGTTGCCTTCCTGCTCGGTCCGGCAGGAAAGCAGCAGCACGGTGTCACGGCGCTGTTGCTCGAGCGCGCTGAGCACGTCGTCGGACTGGACCAGCGAAATATATTTGCCGTAGTAAGCTGCATATTCGTCGGCTTGTGGCTTGTCGAAGGTCATAACAGTTCTCTTCCCGGGAGGAGTTTTTACTTCCCAAAGCGGTCGGCAGGTAATGATACCGCGATATAAGAACTGCCGCTGGCACGCGAGAATTACCGAATGGGGAGGGGCTGGAGGAGGTGGTTACGTTACGAAGGTCTCAATCGGATTGAGACCTTGGCTCGGTATCTGCCTTAAATATCAACTGAAAACCGTCGATTTCCACAGTGCAATTGTGGTTTTGCGGAGTAAAATGAACTTGGCTATCCAAGTGCAAGATTGACCTGTACCCATTTTTCAGGAAAGGACCTTTTGCGACATGTGGAAGCCCACAAATCAGCCCACGACTCCAGCACGACCCAATGAGCCGGAGCGTCCTGCAATGGTTCCGACTACGACGCCTGCCATGAGCGAGCCGGCGACTACTCCTCGCCCGGCTGCAACGACCACTACGGCAGACCAGGCCACCATCGGGAAGTCGCTGGTGATCAAGGGCGAAGTGACCGGATCGGAATCGTTGTACATCGATGGCCGGGTGGAAGGCTCCATCAACCTGGCCGGTAATCGGGTTACGGTTGGCCGGAATGGCGTGGTCGCGGCCAACATCAGCGCGCGCGAGATCGTGGTGCTCGGCAAAGTGCGCGGTAATCTCACCGCCAGCGACCGGGTGGATATCCGTAGCGATGGGTCGCTCACCGGCGATGTAGTGGCGGCTCGCATCTCGATTGAAGATGGCGCCTACTTCAAGGGCGGCATCGACATCCGCAAAGCAGGGCAGAAGCCGAATGGCGAAGAGATGAAGCCGGCGGCTTCGGTAGAAACAGCGACCGCAGCGCGGGCTTAGGCCGCGTTCAGTCGAATAGAGATTCAACGGCAGGCGTGTCCACGGGCGTGGGCGGCCTGCCGTTCTTACTTTTACAGGAGTTTCAAAACTCAGGGCTCGATGCCGGCACTTAATTCCTCCGCCTGGCGCTCGGCGACCCGCGGATACGTTGTAGGTTTGCGGCGGCGCAGATCCTGCAACAGACGGGAACGGGTGATCCAAAGGCCCGCGGCAACCGCCGCCGCCCAAGTGACGGTAATTAATCCCAGGGCCTCGAGATCTGCGATCCGGCTGGCTCGCCCCAGAAACGGACGCGCGACATAGAAGCTCAGAAAGCCTGCCACGGTGGCGGTGAGCGCAGCTTTGCCAATTTCGGCCCACTGCAATTCTCCCATCTTCACCAGATTGCGGCGGTGCAACAGAATAGCCAGCGCGAGCGTGTTGGCAACGATTCCCAGATCTGAAGCAAATGCCAGTCCGACGGTAGAGAACGCCCGGTAGAGCGCCGAGTACATGGGGATCGAAGCCAGTGTAATCAGGCTGCTTGCCACCATCGGCGTGAGCGTGTTGCCGGCGGCGTAAAAGGCGCGCGAGTAGAGGCCCTGGGCTGCCCAGAATAAAAGAGAAAGCGAAAACCAGAAAAAGTACAGCGCGGTTTGTTGAGTGTCAGAGAAGAGGAAGTGCCCGCGGCGGTAGACCAGATCGATCAGCGGAAGCGATCCCGCCATCATTCCCGCGGTGACCAGCAGTGAGCTGGCGACGATGCGATAGATGGAGCCGTTGACGGTTTCGGCGAATTCCTGCATCCGTTTTTCTCCGAAAAGCTTAGCGAAAAAGGGAAGCGACGCCTGGCTGGTGGCTTGTCCGAGCACGGCGATGGGGACGGCGAACAGGCGCTTGGCGTAATTCAAGCGGGTGATGTCGCCAGCGCCCCCTGAGGCGAAGTAGCGCAAGATCCAGTCGTCAGCGCTCACCAGCGAGACCCCCAGCATGAGCGGGATGGAGAGCCGCACCCACTCGCGGAAAGCGGGATTGCGCACGTCAAACGAGGGGCTATAACCCGTGCCGATGCGAGCGGCTCCGAATGCGTTGATGAGAAATGGACCGAGAAAGCTGCCGGCCAGCGCTCCCCAGGCCAGCGACGAGATACCGATCGAGCGGGAGAGCAGGATTCCGCCGAGAATGATGGCGGCGTTATAGAGCAGCGGGCCGAAAGCGGGGAACAGGAATAGCCGCTTCGACAGCAGCACTGCCGAGACGACGCCGCCGACGTAAAAGAAAAGTTGCGCGGGCAGAAGAATTCGTGTGAGGTGAACGCAAAGCGCCTGCTGATCGGCGGTGAATCCGCTGAACATGTGGCGGGTGATCTGGGGGGTGAAGATTTCGGCCAGCAAGATTCCGATCGCGAGGACCGCGGTCATGACGGTGATGATGACGGAAAAAGTTTTCTCCGCGTCGCGTTCCCGCTTTTCGGCGAGGAAGCGCGTGTAGATGGAGACGAAAGTGATGGAGGCGGTGCCGCCGGCGACCAGGTAGTTCAGCCAGTCGGGGATGGTGAAGCCGGCAACGTAAGCGTCAGTTGCCGGGCCGGCGCCGAAAGCCCAGGCGATGTAGGCTTCGCGCACGTAGCCGATAACCCGCGAGAGCATGACGGCAGTCATCAGCAGAACGGTTGCTGAGAAAGCGCTGTGCTGGTGCGAGGGAAGCAGAACCGACGGCAGGCGGGACAGAAAAGAACCGCGCGGGGCAGCGGGAGTGTCCGCGGAATTCGCCATTTCAGGCCCGATTCTACACGCAAGGAATCGGAAGGGCGGGTAACTAAATTCTTGAACCACGAAGGACACGAAGTTGCACGAAGGTGTGAAACTTCGAGCGTTTCCTTCGTGTACCTTCGTGCCCTTTGTGGTGAAGCGTACCCGCTTGGGTCTTTGACACGTTGAATCAGCAACCAGATAATCGGAGCCGTGCCTGATTCTGCCATCGATTCCCTGCATACTTCCGTTTTGCGGCGATCTTTTCGCAAAGCGTTTCCTGCGGCTGTCCGCGGGGAAGGTGTGTACGTGTGGGACAGCGAGGGGAAAGCGCTATCTCGATTTTTCCGGATCGGCAGCGGTGAATCTCATCGGGCACGGTGTGACGGAGATCGCGGAGGCCATGGCGGAGCAGGCGAAGCAACTCGAATTTGTGCACACCAGCCAGTTCACCACGCCGGTCGCCGAAGCAGTATGCCGCCGAACTGCTGGAGTTTGCCGGCGAGAATTTTCGCGGCGGCGCGGTGTATTTCACCTGCGGAGGTTCGGAGTCCACGGAAACTGCGCTGAAGCTGGCGCGGCAGTACCAGGTGGAGATCGGTCAAACCAGCCGCTACCAGATTCTGAGCCGCTCGCAGAGCTATCACGGTTCGACTTTGGGTGCGCTCTCGGTCTCGGGCAACAAGCGGCGGCGCGAGATTTATTTGCCCATGGTGCAGGAGTGGCAGCACGTGGCCATGCCCTACTGCTACCGCTGCGACTACGACTGCACCGACGGCTGCCGGAATTGCGGACAACAATATGCCGCGGAGCTGGATCGGGCGATCGAATCGTCAAACGGCGAGGTGGCCGGGTTCATCTTCGAGCCGGTGAGCGGGGCGACGCTGGGCGCGGTGGTTCCTCCGCCGGGTTACCTGCAAAGTCTGGCTGAGGTCTGCCGGCGTCATGGCGTGTTGCTGATCGCGGATGAAGTGATGACCGGGATGGGCCGCACTGGGCGGAATTTCGCTGTGGATCATTGGGAAGTAGCGCCGGACATTTTGATTACGGCAAAAGGGTTGTCAAGCGGATACGCTCCACTGGGAGCGGTGCTTGCGAGCAGGAAAGTTGTGGATGCGATTGCATCCGGCTCGGGCGCTTTTTTGCACGGCTTCACTTACAACGCGCACCCGGTTTCGTTGGCCGCGGGGCGAGCGGTGTTGCGGCACCTCAAAGAAAAGAAGCTGGTGGAAGCTGCGGATTCGAAGCGCGCAGGGTCGATCGGAGCAAAGCTGGCGGAAGCGATCGAGACGCTGCGCGATGTGAAAACCGTGGGCGAGGTGCGCGGCATCGGTCTGCTGCGGGGAGTGGAATTTGTCGCCGACAAAGCCAGCAAGCGCCCGTTCCCGCCGGAACTGAACTTTGCCGGACGGGTAGCGGCGGCCGCTATGGTGCGAGGTCTGCTGGTGTATCCCATGCAGGGCTGCGTGGATGGAGTTTCGGGCGATCATTTGCTGATTGCGCCGCCTGCGGTGATTAGTGGCGAGCAGATTGATTGGGCGGTGGAGCAACTGAAAGAGGCAATCGAGGAAGCTCAGGCAGGGAATTAGGCGGAAGAGAACCGGTGGAATATTTTTCGGTCGCTCCAGTTATATGCGGTGAAAGGAGCGACTAAAATGACCAAATTCTTGCACTGGCTGGTGAATCCTCCCACGGACGGCCCGAAATCCATACTGCTTTTGAGGCTGATGGCGGGCGGAGTGTTCTTCTGGGAAGGACTGTTGAAGTTTGTCTATGTGAACCAGGGAGTGGGGCGTTTTACCAAGTTAGGCATACCGTTTCCGCATTTCACCGCGGCCTTTATCGGCTATCTCGAGATCTTCGGAGGCCTGCTGTTGCTGACCGGCCTCGCGACGCGGCTAATTGCGATCCCGTTTATCGGCGAAATGATCGTCGCCATACTCTCTACAAAAATCTCGCTCTATCTAGGAACTTCACCCTTGCCGCTGCCCCCGGCGCCTCCGCAGGTGGGGTTCTGGGCGGTGCTGCATGAAATCCGGTCTGACTATGCGCAGATTGTGACGGTCATTTTTCTGCTCATCAATGGTCCGGGAAAGTGGTCGCTGGATGCCGTGCTGCAACGTAGGCGGAGAGAAGGCGGCAGTTCAGAGGTCGGCCAGTCGGCGAGGGCGCTTGACTTGGCGGCCGTCCGCAGCCGCTGACATCATTCGGGGGTCAGAGGCGCATGGCCCGGCCCCTAAAATATTCAGACGATAACTTTTGCCATCTATCCTGTTTTCAGTCGCTTGCCAGATGTTTCCAGCTTGTCCCCGGTATGACCCGCTGTGCATTGTGCCTCCCGGCTTATTTCGGCAAAGTCGATCTCGCAACCAGCAGGAGGAGCGATGGCGAGTCCCATGATTGATTTCTGCGAGCAGGCGAACCCGGACGTGCTCAGACAAATGAGCAAGGTCAAACCGTTCAAGAACGCGAAAAGATTCCAGGAGAGTTTCCTGGCTGGGATCGAGAAGCGGGCCTTGGTCTGGATGGCCGAGCGGACCCCGGCATGGATCAACGCGGACCATCTGACGATATTAGGCTTCGCGGCACAGGTGATGGCCGGAGTTTCTTACGCGCTTTCGCGCTGGAATCAATATTGGCTGCTGGCGGTGATAGGGTTTCTGGCGCTGAACTGGCTGGGCGACAGTCTCGACGGCACACTGGCCCGGGTGCGGCAGCAGCAGCGGCCGCGCTACGGATTCTATGTTGACCACATGGTTGACAGCTTCGGGTCGCTGGCGCTGATGGGCGGATTGGCTTTCTCGGGATATATGCATCCCTTGATTGCTGCCGGATTGCTGGCCGGGTTCCTGCTGCTTTCCATTCAGTCGTATCTCGCGACTTACACGCTGGGTGAGTTTCGGCTCTCGTTCTGGAGTTTTGGGCCGACCGAGCTGCGCATTCTGCTGGCGGTGGGAAATCTGGCCCTGCTGCGTTGGCCTACAGTGCTCAAAGAACACTACCGGCTGTTTGATGTGGGCGGCGTGGTTGGCCTTGTGGGGATGGCGGCTATGGCGATCTTCTTCACGGCGCGCAACACGATCAGGCTGTATCGGGAAGAACCCATCTCATGAGCAATACCGGAAGATGGCGAAGCGCGGGCTGGCGATGGATGAAGTTCAACATCGTGGGCTGGGTCGGCATCGTCGTGCAACTGGCCGTGCTGACTTTGCTGAAGTCAGGACTGCATCTCGGCTACCTGTGGGCGACGGCGCTGGCGGTTGAAGCGGCAGTGATTCACAACTATCTGTGGCATCAGCGCTTCACCTGGGCGGACCGGCCTGCGGGATCGGAGATCGTGCGCTTCGCGAGATTCAATCTGACGACTGGAGTGTTTTCGATTGCGGGGAATTTGGCTTTGATGAAGTTGCTGGTGGAATTGGCGCATGTGCAGTATTTGCTGGCGAACGTGATCACGATTGCGACTTGTTCGGTGGTGAATTTTGTGGTGAGCGACAGGCTGGTGTTCAGAGCATCGGCGGTGGAGTGAGGAGAACGGGTCGGCGACGCGAAAACGTCTCGCTTCGCTCGACGGGACAGCCCCTTCGACTGCGCTCAGGCCAGGCTGCGGCGGCTGTCCCTACGTTAATCCATATGCCCGCCGGGCATCTGGCGTTCTACTGTCCAGATGCTGGCCTGGTCTTTTTCAAAGGGGTAGACGTGGACCATCCAGCCGAAAATCTGGGGCATGAATTTGCCGCCCGCGGCGTCGCACTCTGCCTTGGTTGCGATGGAACCACGCAATCCGAACTTCGCATTCGGTCCCCAGGCTTCGCCCCTCTTATCCGCTGGAGGCAAGCATAGGTTCACGTGGGCGTGCCATTGCGCGATGCTGAGCGGAATGCGCTGGTCGAGCTGATCTTCGCTGGCGTTTTTGGGCGCGGTATACATAACTCCGACCAGCTTGTAATCGTCTCCATGCTTTTCGTAGAGCAGCGAAGTGGGATGATCCGGGTTGAAGTGCAGGGCAGCCTCGAACGCGTAACGATAGTTGGTGAAGTGATACTGCTTTTGCGGCAGTTCAGGATGGAAGATCTTGAAGCCATCAGCCAGCGCGACTTTGTAGTCGGTGTATTCTTTGGCAGCTTTTAGGGCGGCTTCCGCCACCTGGCTGGCTTTTTCCTGGTCGCCGGGTTTGGGGTCGCGCAGCGTGGTCATCTTCATGTGCGGACCCATATCCATGTGGTGGCCTTCCATGGATTGCATGGCGCTGCCTTCGCTGCCCATGCCGGGCATGTCGCGCATGTCGGAGGCGTCGGGGGCGGGTGCTTCGCCGGCTGGGCGCTCAGCGGGTGTTTTTTGCCCGGACATGTCCATCCCCGGCATGTCGGGCTGAGATTTCGGTTCCTGCGCCAAAAGCGGCGAAGCCAATAGGACTGAGAGCGCTACTACAAATAGCAGACGGTTTTTCATGCACGTTTTCCCCGCATTGTACTAACCCTGAACCAGCCGGTTTGTTTCTGCAACTACGAGTGATTACCTGCGATTACGGGAGTAATCCTGCTAGGACCTGTTCGGCGGCTTCCTGCCCGGAGCGCACGCAATCGGGAACGCCGATCCCGCGATAGCCGTTGCCGGCGAGGCCGAGTCCGGAGGCCTGTTGCCGGAGGCGCTCAATACGCTCCAGACGCTCCAGATGGCCGACCGTGTACTGCGCCATCGAGGCTTTCCATTTATAGACGCGAGTGAAAAGCGGTTCAGCGCTGAGGCCGAGAATCTGGCGCAGTTCTTCTCTTACGATGCTGAGAATTTCTTCGTCCGGGAGTTCGAGGACTCGTCCATTGCGACTGCCTCCGAGGAAGCAGCGCATCAGGGCGCGGTCGGGCGGGGCACGATGGGGAAACTTGTTATGCACAAAAGTGGCGGCCAACATGCGCTTATTTTCGCTGCGGGGAACGAGAAACCCGAAGCCAGGGGGCAGAGCGGCGCGCACTTTCTGGTCGAAGCCCAGCGCAACGGTGACCGAGGAACTGTACGCGATGGAAGCCAGTTCAGACGCCAGTTCCGGCCGGGAGAAATGCAGCAGGGACGCGGCGGCGGGAGCAGGAGTGGCGATAATCACGCCGTCGAAAAAGTCAGTCCCGTAGCCGGCCGAGACCAGCCAGCCTCCGTCCTGAGGCTCCAGCGCTTGTGCAGATGTCTTCGGACGCAGTGAGGAAGAGGGTAGACGTTGAAGGACCATCTCGCCCAGGCTCTGCATGCCGGCTTCCAAAGAAGTGAAGAGCGGCCGTGCAGGTTTCTCGGCACCTAGGGACACTTTTTTGCCGGCTTCGAACATGGCGCGGCTCAGGCTGCCGTACTTTGCTTCCATTTCAGCAAACCGGGGCAGGACGGCGCGCACGCTAAGTTGGGAAGCTTCTCCGCCGTAGACTCCCGCCAGAAGCGGGTCGACCAGGTGGTCGACCATTTCCTGGCCGTAGTGGCGGTCGACGAACGAGGCGACGCTTTCGTCGGCGTCGGCTTTGTGCGGCGGCTGGAACCATTCGCGGGAAACGCGCAGCTTGGTGGCTCGCGAAAACAATGGGGAGAAGATGACAGGGAGGATTTTTGTCGGCACCATGAACATCAGGCCGTCGGGAATCGGGATGAGGCGGCCTTTGAGCAGAATGTAAGTCTTGCGTTGCGCGTCGTTCGAGCCGATCAGTTGGTCGGCAAGACCGAGTTGGCGGCAGAGGTCCGATGCCCAGGGTTTTTCGCTGAGAAACGAGTCAGGGCCGGCTTCGACTACGCAGCCATCCACTAGCTCGGTCCGCAGCACACCTCCGAAGCGCCGAGAAGACTCGTACAACGTATATTCCAGCGATGCGCCGGCAGCGCGGCGCTGCTCCAGGGCGAAAGCCGCTGAAAGCCCGGAGATTCCACCGCCGATAATGGCAATGCGTTTCATGCTGGGGTCGCTCTACGTTCAAGGCATTCGATGTTCAGATTACGACAGCCGCGAGCGCACAATCTCCGCCAGGGCTGCGGTCAGAAGCGGAGAGTCGTTCAGCGACTCGGCCCTCCACAACCGCATGCCCTGTTGCGCGGCGAATTGTTTGAAGCCGATATCGATGTCGTAGAGCACTTCCACATGATCGCAAAGAAAGCCGATGGCCTGCACGAACACGCCGCGATGGCCCCGTTTCTGCAAATCGGTGATCGTTTCTTCGACTGTCGGGCCGAGCCAGGCTTCGCCTGACATGCCCTGGCTCTGAAAGGCGAACCGCCAATCTTCGGGGGCAAGCCCGGCTTCGCGTGCCACGAGAGCGGCAGTAACTTTAGACTGGGCTTCGTAGGGATCGCCTTCGGTGATGGTGCGCTGCGGCACGCTGTGCGCGGTGAAGATGACGGGGACTTTCGCACCCATCTCGCCGCAGGGACGCATCCATCCTGCCCGAAGCTTTTCGGCGAAGGCCTGAATCAGGAGCGGATGATCGTGCCAGGATTCGATGAAATCGACGGCGAAAGATGGTGGCCGGTCACCATTGAGCGCCGCCCGGTAGAGTCCAACGCTGGTGCGGGAATTTTGGGGAGCGAGGCAAATTACAACTGCACGCTCGATGCCGGCGGCTTGCATCTCGCGGACCGTGTCTGCGATGAACGGCTTCCAGTTGCGCATGCCGACATAGACGGGGAGGCCGAGTTCGCGTGAAAGCAAGGCTCCTTGCTGGACCGTGATCGACGTGAGCGGAGAACGGCCGATCAATTCGTAGCGGCGTCTGACCTCTTCGATCACTTTGGGTGACGCGGGACGGCCGCGCATGACCAGGCGGAGGTATTCGGGGATTTCGTCTACGGAGCCGGGAGTGCCGTGGGCGAGAAGAAGGACGGCGGTTTTGCCGGAGCTACTCATTTGGTTCGCTTCGACTGTGGGAAAGGCGTTCGCTTCGTTTAAGCACTTACGAACCTGTGACGATTCGCGCGAGATCCCTCGCCCCGCTGACAAAAACGCGGGGCTTCGGATGACGCCGATCGGGAAGGTAAAACATCAGAACTTACATGCTCCGCGTTCAGGCTTTTCCTTTCGCCGAATGTTCCTGCACAAACTTTGCCAGGGCCTTTACATTCTCAACCGGCGTCTCTGGCAGGATGCCGTGGCCGAGATTGAAAATGTGGCCCGGGCGCCCCGCCGCCAGCCGCAAGATTTCAGCGGCGCGTGATTTCAGCTCTTTCCACTCGGCAAACAGCAGCACCGGATCGAGATTGCCCTGCACCGCTCCCGAGCCGACGCTGCGCCAGCCTTCATCCAGCGGGATGCGCCAATCCAGGCCGACCACCTCCGCACTGGTTTCCTTCATCGAGGGCAGAAGCGTAGCTGTGTCGGTGCCGAAATAGATGATGGGCGCGCCGGTCTGCTGCAAGGCTTTCACCAGCGCCTTCGCGTGCGGCAAAACGTAGCGGCGATAATCTTCTACGCTGAGGCAGCCGACCCAACTGTCAAAGATCTGAACCACGTCGGCGCCGGCCGTAACTTGCTCGGCAGCATACTGTCCCAGCACAGTGACTAGCTTGCCCATCAATTCGTCCCAGGCGGCGGGGGCGGAGTACATCAGCCTCTTAGTGTTGACGTAATTGCGCGAGCCGCCGCCTTCGATCATGTAGCTGGCGAGAGTGAAAGGCGCTCCGCAGAAACCGATGATCGGCAGTTTGGTTCCGAAATGGTGGGCCACGAGCCGGATTGCTTCAGAAACATAGCCGAGATCCGCAACGCGGTCGGTTCGTAGGCCGGATATGTCTTCCGCAGTCCGGACCGGCTTGTCGATCACTGGCCCCTCACCGCTCGAAAAGCGGAAGGGCAAACCCATGACTTCCAAGGGCAAGAGCAGGTCGGCGAAGATGATGGCGGCGTCCACGCCCAGGGCCTCCGCGGCGGTGACGGTCACTTCTGCCGCGACTTCGGGTTTCTTGCAGATTTCGAGCAGGGAATACTGCTTCCTGACCGCGCGATATTCAGGCATATAGCGCCCGGCCTGACGCATGAACCAGACCGGTGTGCGGTCAACCGCCTGCGCCTTGCATGCCTTAACGAAGCGCGAATCGGGAGCCGACATAGGCCAGTTCAATGTAGCATTTTCGGGCTTGGGCAAGCCGGCAGGAACTGAAGCGGTCTGGGCGAACCTCGGCCAAGTTGCTGGATTTATGGAGGTTGTGGAATTGAGAGTACTTTGGAGTGCCCCGGCACCAAGAAAGTACCCTGGGACTTGCCGGAAATCGGCCTATGATTTTGATAGGCCAAACCGGGGAGGTTTTCATATGGCGGCAAGTCAGGTGGTTCTTTACTTCGACAAGCAGGAGGATGCCTTGACGTTTACCCTCGCGGCTAGTTCCGTCATGGCAGCCGACGGTCCTGCCCGCGCGGAAGAGGCAGTGATGAAGGTCGCGACCGAGATCTGCAAAGCCATCCGCATCAGGACCGAAGGCGTGTTGGATTCATCGAGCCCAATGGGAGAAACGCCGTTGGGTCAGCCGCACTTCGCGTAAACTGCCCGCCGTGGTTCTTGCCTAGCCTGCCCCGCCGGCCGCGGACTCAGCCATTTTTCTCCACTCGGGAAGATGGGCGGCCTCTCCAATCGCAGCCAGCAAACCTTCATCAATCTGCCGATAAACCGCAGCGGGTGCGCCGGGAACTTCCTTGCTGTATTGATGGGCCAGGAGATTCGCCACATAGGTAACTGTCGTCAAGTCCAGGGTTTCGCGGGGCAGGCGATCCGGGTGGTGATGATAGGCCACGGCCTCGACAATCGGATACGGAACACCCCACAGGCTAAGCAGATACGCACCCACTTCCGCGTGCGAGACCCCCATGACTTCCTCTTCCACTTCGAACAAGGGGCGTTTTTCCGCGCTGGCGCGTGCCAGAGCCTTGTCCAATTGTTCTGGTGCCTTTTCCGCCAACACCAGTTTCCCCACATCGTGAAGAAAGGCGGCGACCACGGCCGTGCGTGAGGCGCTGCCTTGTCCCGTGCACTGTGCGGCAATTCTTGCTGCGGAATGGCAATGCAGATGGAGTGCCTCCATGGAGAAACCCGGAATCGGGCGTGTGGAATGGAAGGTCCGCGTAACTTCGACGGATAAGACAAGATTCTGCAGGATGTTCATGCCCAGGCAGGTCACCGCCGTTTTGATTTCTGAGATATTGCGCATCGCTCCAAAAAAAGCGGAGTTGACCATCTGCAGAACTTTGGCGCAAAGCGCCACATCTTCTTCGATGATCTTGGTGATCCGCTCAATCGAAGCCTCCGGGTCGGCAATGGCCCCACGCAGGGCCGCATAGGTTTGCGGAGTGGAAGGCAGTTCCTGCAACGAACCCACCAGGCTGGTAAGCCGCTTGTCATTCAGCACCTCCCGCAGGCAAGTGGCTCGGTCAATGGCGTTGCGCAGGGTCGGGCCGTCGCAAGGCTTCAACAGAAACTGGTGGGCCACGGGCACCACACGGTAAGAGGCTTCCATCTGGGTGTAGCCGGAGAGAATGATGCGCAGGGCGCTGGGATATTTCTTCTTCACGACCTCCAGTAAAGCCACGCCGTCAATGCCCGGCATCCGCATGTCAGAGACGACTACGTCGAACAGGCTTTTTTCCAGCAAGGCGAGAGCGGCGACCCCGCCGGGAGCAAACACCATTTCCCACTTGTCGCGCTGCGGCCGGAGCATGCGCTGCAGACCGTCGAGAATCCTGACTTCGTCGTCCACAAAGAGGATCTTGATCATGACGCGGCTGCAACTTTGGCGGCAGGCTGGCCGTTGGCCGGGAGCCGCACGTGGAAAGTCGTCCCTTTTCCCATGACCGTGTCGAAAGTGATGGTGCCTCCATGCTTCTCCACCACGATCGCGCGAGCCAGGGCGAGGCCCTGACCGGTGCCTTCGCCTACCCGTTTGGTGGTGAAGAAAGGGTCAAAAATCCGGTCCCGGATTTCTTCGGGAATTCCGGTGCCGGTATCCTGGATATCGATTTGTACCCAGTCCTCATCTTGCCGGGTCCGAATCCGAATCTGACCTTTGGAACCGCTCGCTTCCACGACGTTTCCGATGGCGTGCGCCGCATTGATGAGAAGGTTCAGGAAAACCTGGTTCAGGTCGCCCAGGCGGCAGACCACGGGAGACAGAGGGCCAAAATCGGTTTCCACGTCCGCCACATATTTCAGTTCGTTGCGCGCCACTATGAGCGTGCTCTCTACGGCTTTGTTCAGGTCGGCCGGGATCATATCCGCGCTCTGGTCAACGTGCGAGAACTCCTTCATGGCACGCACAATCGTGGCCACGCGGTCGACGCCGTCCAGCACCTGCGCGACGGCTTTTGGGACTTCCGCTTGCAGGTAGGTCCAGTCGATTTCCGCCATCACGGCTTTTACTTCGCTCCGAGTTCGCTCGGATACCAGGCCGTGTTCGGATTCCAGGCAGAGCTGGGCATACTTTCCCTCCAGCTTCATGGCATCCCGAAAGGCGTCCTGCAGGAAACGCGCGTTGTCGCCGACGAACTGGATTGGAGTGTTGATTTCGTGAGCGATTCCTGCCGCCAGCCTTCCCACGGCCTCAAGTTTCTGCGCTGCCCTGAGCTCGACTTCCAGTTTCTTGCGCTCCCGGATGTCGTTAAAACAGATCACCGCGCCCGTAATTTTTTGGTCTTTTACGATGGGAAAAGCTGAGTATTCGACGGCAAATCCCGTCCCATCCGCGGTCCAAAGGTATTCGTTGTCGAGGCGGCAGCTGCGGCCGGTGTGGCGGACACGCAGCATGGCGCAACTTTGCGCTGCAGAGGGAGAACCGTCGGGGTGGCTGTGATGAAAAAGGGCATGAGCATCCTTGCCCAAGACGTCTTCCGGGGCATAACCGAGCATGGCGGCTGCCGCTCGATTGATGAAGGTCACGTGCCCACTCAAATCGACGCCGTAGATGCCTTGCGAAGTGGACTCGAGAATCAGCAGATGTTCTTTGGTCAGGCGTTCTTTTTCTTCTTCCGCCAGCTCCCGCGCCATGAACTGGCCCACTTGATTGCCGATATTGGTGAAGACTTTGAGCAGTTCTTCGTCGGGCCCACGGCGCTCCGAACTGAAGAATTCCATAACGCCGAAGATCTCCGTGCCCAGCGTAATGGGAAAGGCCAGCGCGCTGCGCAGGCCCTCGTGGAATGCCGCCGCGACGTGAGGGAGATGCGAATACGGGCCCAGGTCGGAAAGCCACGCAGGCTCTCCGTTTGACAGGGCCAAACCGGGCAGGTCGGTCCCCTTCTTCAAGCACATTCCCTGGCTCACGGCTAAGAGATGAGAGTAGTCATGCGAGGGCACATGCCAGGATTCGGAGCGACTCAGATTTCCGGTGTGTTTGTCGAGATCCCAGATTTGCCCCACGCCGCATTCCAGGAAATCGCAGAGCAACTGCAGGATGCGAACGCGTGCCTCCGGGATTGTTTCTGACTCCGTTAATACTTTGGAAACGGCATATTGCACTTCCGCCCGGGTGCGCGCCCGGTGGCGTTCAATGGCGTTGAGCAGGATCCGCTCGAGCGCGTTGGGATTCAGTTGGCTTTTTTGGACATAGTCCTGTGCGCCCGCTCGCACGGCCTCCAGCGCGCGTGCTTTTTCATAGATATTGGTGGTCAGGATGACCGGTGTCTCGCCGGCTTTGGCCAGCAGTTGGGAAAGATGAGCGGTTTCGGTGTCGCCTCGGCCGCCCACGTCGGCGAGCACAGCGTCGAATCTTCGGGATTCGAGCAGGGCCACGGCTTCGGAGAGGCCGTCGGCGCGGTGCACGGTAAAGAACAGAGTTTCGGAATCACAAAGCATCAGGCGAAGCCGCTCGGCTGCTGCCGCGTCTGCATCCACCATCAAAACGGTGATCGCTTGCGTTTTCATACCAAGCTGGATGGGGCTTCATCCTCAGGCTTTGGCCGCGGTTGCTGTGGAACCAGGCGCCTGGAAATGCCTGGGCAGCGTGACGCGCACCGTACTTCGTATCACCTGCTTTTCACTGAAGGTCTTCAATTTCAAGGTGAGAGGAATTGTGACTTCCTGGCCTTTGGCGACAATCAATGAACCATTCTTGGCGAAGATGTCTTCATCGACGATCATTCCGGCAACCAGTTCGTCCATGGTGCAGGTGCGCACGATGGCGTCACTGACCTCAGGATCCAGTTCCACCAGGGCATAGAAAACCCTGGGATCCAGCCCTCGAAATTGACGCCCCAGCCGCGTCCCGGCTTCGGTACGGGTGACGCCCTTGCGCAGAAGTTCGTCGAAGGCCAGGGTGACGCGCAGGATTTCCGCGCCCAAGCGCATGTCCGCCATTTCGCGGTCGGCGAGGTCGCTTTCCACAGACGCGGTTTGATTCTGGTGCGCGATCATCCAGGCAATGGGTTCCATGCGGGGAATGCTAGCCAACAAATCGCGCGCCACCAGGGGATGAGCGTCATAACGGGCCTGCTGCTCCGGGGTCAAGGTCCGGCCGGCAAACACGGCATCGATGGTTTCTGAGTCCACAATCACACAGCCCAGTTGGGACATCATGGCGGCCACTTCGAATCGCCAGGGGTTGCCGAGTCCAAGTGTCTTGACGATGTGGCTCATGTAGCGCCGCAGACGAGTGGCGCGGCTGAAGGCGGCAGGATTCACCAGACTCAACACCTCGGTTAAAACATGGATGCTCGCTCTCAGGGTTTTTTCCAAGAGCTCGCGTTCCGCGACCACCAGGCGATACTGAACCAGCGCGGCGGTGAGGGTCTTGCCCAGAATTTCCTTACTGCAGGGCTTGGTGAGAAAGCGGAAGATATTGCCCTCATTTACAGCATTTATGGCGGCCTCCAGACCGGCCTGCCCGGTGAGCATGACACGGATGGTCTCAGGGGAAACGGTCTTCACTTTCGAGAGAAGCTGAATGCCATCCATGCCGGGCATTCTCATGTCTGAGACGACAACCGCATAGGGGCCGTTGGCTGCGATGCCAGCCAGCGCCTCGTTGCCTCCGTTCGCGGTGTCGATCTTGAAGTCGTCGTGGAACAGCCGTTGGTAGCCTTCGAGCACGGATACTTCGTCGTCGACCAGAAGAATTTTTTCGTCCATAGGCGCAGGCCTGTGCGGAGGCGAATTCTTGCCCTCAACTAGGGGCATCGGCAGGACTAAGTTCCCACTTTAGGGGTGGGCCACGCTGAGGGTGGGAGGGGAGATTGTGTAGGGCCGGGTCTTGGACCCGGCCGGAGCCAGGTCCAAGACCTGCCTCTACCCAGCCGGAGGAAGCCCACGAGGGGCCTCGCTTACTTTATGATGTGCCTCCGTGACTGTTTTGCCGGAGGTGCGAGTGGATCGAGCAGGTCGTCTTGCGCTGGTGATGATGGCGGGTGTGGTTGCGCTTTCTTCTATGGGGGTGAGCGCTGGGCAGCAATTTCCTGAAAACACATACCAGGAAATGCGCTGGCGGATGATCGGGCCATTTCGCGGCGGGCGCACGCGAGCCGCCGCTGGTGTTCCCACCCAGCCTAACGTCTTCTACGTTGGTCAGGTGAATGGCGGTGTCTGGAAATCGGACGATTACGGGCGCACCTGGAATCCCATCTTCGATCATGAAGCCTCGCAATCCGTCGGAGCCATCGCCGTGGCTTCATCTGATCCCGACGTCATTTACGTGGCCAGCGGGGAAGGGCTGCACCGGCCGGATCTTTCAGTCGGCGACGGAATTTACAAATCCACCGATGGCGGAAAGACGTGGACCCACCTCGGGCTCAGGGACGGACAGCAAATTCCTGCGCTGGTCGTCAACCCACACAATCCTGATCGAGTATTTGCGGCTGTGCTGGGCCATCCGTACGGCCCCAACCAGGAACGTGGCATCTTCCGTTCGCTAGATGGCGGCCAGACTTGGCAAAAAGTTCTGTACAAAGATGAGAACACGGGCGGCTCTGACGTGGCGCTTGATCCGTCAAATCCTGAGGTGGCCTATGCGGCATTGTGGCAGGCGCGTCTGGGGCCCTGGGAAGATAACAATTCTTACGGCGGGCCGGGAGGAGGTCTCTTTAAGTCTGTGGATGGCGGCACCACCTGGCGTCCGCTAACCAAGGGGCTGCCGCAGGGGCTGTTGCAAATCAACGTGGCAATCGCGCCCAGTCAGCCGGGCCGGATCTACGCGACGGTGGCGACATCCGAGCGCGGTCAGGATGGTCTGGGCGTTTACCGCTCTGACGACGCTGGAGAAAATTGGTATCGCATTACCACGGATCCCCGTCCCGCCATGCGTATCGGCGGCGGAGACTTGCCGGTTCCGGCCGTCGATCCGCTCAATCCAGATGTGGTTTACAGCACCAGCATTGTCACCATGAAATCCACCGATGGCGGCAAGACATGGGTGAGTTTTCGCGGAGCGCCGGGCGGGGACGATTATCAAAATATCTGGATCAATCCCAACAACGCGAAGATCATTCTGCTGGTCAGCGATCAGGGCGCGATTGTGACCGTCAACGGCGGGGAATCCTGGAGTTCCTGGTACAACCAACCGACCGCTCAGCTTTATCACGTCGGCGTCAGCAATTCCTTTCCCTACCGGGTTTGTGCGGGCCAACAGGAAAGCGGCTCGGTTTGTATTTCAAGCCGGGGAAACGACGGCGAGATCACTCTTCGAGACTGGCATCCCGTGGCGGCGATTGAATACGGCTATGTCACACCTGATCCGCTGAACGCCGACATCGTGTACGGCGCCGGCCGCAACGTGGTTACCAGGTTCCATTGGGACACGGGTCAAGTGGACGACATCACTCCCATTCCCCTGCGCGGTGATTATCGGGTCGATCGCACTCAGCCCATTATGTTTTCGCCAGTCGATCCGCGGGTCATGTATTACACCGCGAATGTGCTGTTCAAGACGACTGACGCGGGAAGTTCGTGGCAGATCATCAGCCCTGACCTCGCGCGGCCCAGCCCGGGAATACCGGCGAGTCTGGGAACTCTGGCCGCGCTGGACCCGGCAGCTTCACAACAACGCGGAGTGATCTATTCGCTTGCGGCGTCGTTCAAGAATGTCGACACGCTGTGGGCCGGAACCGACGATGGTCTGATCTGGAACACGCGCAATGGCGGCAAGAACTGGAACAACATCACTCCGCCGGACCTTATCCCGTGGAGTAAAGTGACCCAGCTTGCGGCTTCCCATTTCGATGAGGACTCTGCTTACGCCTCCGTGAGCCGCTTTCGCATTGATGACCTTCGCCCCTATATCTACCGCACGCACGATGGCGGGAAGAGTTGGCGACTGATTGTCCAGGGACTTCCCGATAATGCTCCAGTCGATACGGTGCGCGAGGATCCCGTGCGCAAGGGTTTGTTATTCGCCGGCACCGAGAATGCTGTCTGGGTTTCCTTTGACGACGGAGACCACTGGCAATCACTGCAACTGAATCTGCCGCACACTTCGATGCGCGATCTGTGGATTCACGACGCTGACTTGATCGTGGCCACACACGGGCGGTCGTTTTGGATTCTGGATGACATCACGCCCCTGCGGCAAATCAGCGCGGCGGTCGCAAGTTCGGACGCATATCTCTTTGAACCGGAGACCGCGTTGCGGGTGCGCAGGAGCACCTATTCGGATACGCCGATTCCTCCCGACGAACCGGCGGGCAAGAACCCTCCGAATGGCGCGATCATTGATTTCTTTTTGAGTCAGCCTGCTTCGAGCCCGGTAACGCTAGACATTCTGGACGGTAAAGGACAGCTCGTTCGCCGCTATGCGACCACCGATCAGCCCGAGCCGACCCTCGAGCAAATGAAGAAGCAACTGATTCCTTTGTATTGGCTGCGCATGCCGACGATCTTGCCCTCAGGTCCCGGGATGCACCGCTGGATTTGGGACTTGCACTATGCCACGCCGCTGGCGGTGAAGTACGACTATCCCATCTCTGCCGTTCCGCATGACACGCCGCGGCATCCGCTGGGTCCGCGCGCCTTGCCGGGACAGTACACCATTCGGCTCACCGTCAACGGTCACAGTTATACCGTGCCGCTCACCGTCAAGATGGACCCCCGTGTGACCACACCGTTGGCGAAACTGGAGCAGCAATTTGGCCTTCAAGTACGCCTCGCCTCGATGATGACCAGCAGTTCCCAGGCTGTCCTCCAGGCGCAGTCAGTCAGTGACCAACTGAAGAAGTTGACTGAAGGCGCAAGTGGCTCGGCCGGGGTATCGATCAAGGCTCTCGCGAAAAAAGTTTCGGCCGCGCTGGGCACGGCCGATTCTCCGGCGGAGTCAACCTTGCTTCACTTAAACAGCGATGTAACCGCTCTCTACGCCGCCTCGGACAGCGCTGATGCAGCTCCATCCAGTGCGATCGTGGACGCTACGAATAAGACGGAACAGGCGCTTCAGGCTGCAACTGCGAAGTGGCAGAAGATTGTCGCCAGTGATATTTCCGCATTGAACCGCCAGCTCCACGGAGCGAGCCTGCCGGAAGTTCGATTGGAAATAACGCCTGAAGAGGGCGCCAGTAATATCCTGATCGATGAGGATTAGGGTTGTGCTCGGATGACGGTTCCAGGAATTTGTTGAGGTTCAGCAGGTGCCGTAGGCGAGTTGACGGTACTGCTTTTTGTACGAACTGTAGCCGCGTGGCGTTAACCGGATCACTCCGCGAACTTGCTCTTCAACGTAGCCTTCATTGCGAAGCTCGGCGACCATCTCCCGCACAAAGCAGGAATCTACCGTTTGCTTGGACAGGGTTACGAACTGGCCAGGATCGTATTCGTAGCCTTCGGCCAACGTGAGAAGGAGTTCTTCGCGGCTGATTTCGGTGCAGTTCATGAGCATGGCGTCTCTCTACTGGCAAATTATGCAGCCCGGCTATGTATATGAAAATGGCCTTGGCGTGCCACGCGGTGGCACGTTGGTCACTTGGCTAACTGATTGATAAAGAATGGTTTGCTCTGCAAGCTCTACCTTGCTCCCATTTCGAAAGTACCCTGCACGCCTTCCGTCGCGTTCGCAGCGACCCAAAGGTCATAGGTTCCCGCCGGGACAACCCACTTCATTTGAGGATCATAGGAGCCAAGGTCATTGGCGTTGACGGAAAATTCCACCGTCTTCGACTCCCCGGGGGCAAGCGTGATCCGCGAGAATCCTTTCAACTCCCGGACGGGACGAGAGGTCGGCGCAACCCGGTCGTGAACGTAAAATTGCACGACTTCCGTTGCCGACCGGCTACCCGTGTTCTGTACATCAGCAGTAACGCGAACTGTGCCTGCGGGAGAAACAGTCGGCGTCAGCACGCGCAGGTTGCTGTATTTGAACGTCGTGTAGGTCAGACCATAGCCGAAAGGAAACAGCGGCTCCTTGCTCTCATACTGGTAGCCCGTGTGCCAACGGTCGGGACTGGTTGGCCTGCCAGTGCTCTTATGGTTGTAATAGACGGGAATTTGTCCGATGAATCGCGGCCAGCTCAGGGGCAAACGCCCGCTGGGAGAAACGTCTCCGAACAAGATATCGGCCAGCGCATTTCCGGATTCCGTGCCTAAGTACCAGGCTTGCAGGATCGCGGGAACATGATCGCTATTGTTGGCCCGGCGGATATCGAGTGGGCGTCCACTTTCGAGCACGAGGACCAATGGTTTGCCGACGGCGGCAACGGCTTCGAGCAAGTCCTGCTGCTTACCGGGGAAATCGAGGGTAGCGCGCGAACTGGCCTCGCCGGTCATGCCCGCCGGCTCTCCTAGAAACAAAATCACGGCATCGGCTTTTTTGGCGGCGTTCACTGCGTCTTCAATACTGGTGGGGCCGCGTGTCACGCTAACGCCCGGGGCGCCGGTGGCGCTCGAGGGTGCGGGCGCGGCCGTAATGCTGACGGTGTCGACTCGGGGAGTCAAAGATGCCAGAGTCACGCCCTCAGAGAAAAAGATCTGCGCACTGACCGCTTTGTTGCGAATGCCCTCGAGGGGCGTGATGGCGTCTTTCGATTGCCCTTGGCCAGCCCAGGAGCCCAGCTGAGTGGATTTGTCGTCAGCCATCGGTCCGATGATGGCCAGCGTCTTGATATTTTTGTCCAGAGGCAGGACGTCGTTCTGGTTCTTCAGCAATACTGCCGACTCCTGCGCCATCCGCCGCGAAGTTTCGAGGTTCTCGGCCGTCAGAATGTCGGTCTTTTCTCGCGCCGGGTCGGTATAGGGATGCTCGAAAAGTCCCGCCCTGAACTTGATTCGCAGGACGCGCCGTACGGCTTCATCCAGCACACTCATCGGGAGCTTGCCGGAGTGAACCAACTGCGGAAGAGTCAGGTACGCGCCATCGGCCATGTCCATGTCGACGCCCGCAGTGACGGCTTTTAATGCGGCCTCGCCGGGGTCTGCGGCCACGCCATGCGCTATGAGTTCCTGTACTGCGTTGTAGTCGGCGACTACGAAGCCATCGAATTTCCATTCGCCGCGAAGAATGTCGGTAAGCGTGAAATGGTTGGCGGTTGCCGGAACGCCATTCAAATCGTTAAACGCCGACATCAGTGTTCCAGAGCCCGCCTTGACCGCCGCGCGAAATGGCGGCAGATACACTTCGCGCAATAGTTGTTCCGAGATGTCCACCGTGTTGTAGTCGCGGCCACCTTCCGCCGCTCCGTAGGCAACGTAGTGCTTGGTGGACGCGACCGCACTCTGCGGATCGGCTATGTTCGTGCCCTGAAATCCGCGCACGCGGGCGGCTGCAATGACTGAGGCCAAGTAAGGATCTTCTCCCGGCCCCTCGACAATGCGTCCCCAGCGGAGGTCGCGGGCAATGTCCACCATGGGAGCGAAGACCCACTTGACTCCTGCAGCTGTAGCTTCCTTCGCAGCCACGCGCTCCGATTGTTCGATCAAAGCCGGATCAAAACTGCAAGCGCTGGCCAGAGGAATAGGGAAAATGGTGCGGTAGCCGTGGATTACGTCATAGCCAAGAATTAAAGGAATCTTCAGCCGCGACTGTTCGACAGCAACGCGCTGCGCGGCGTTGGTCTCGTCTGCGCCGTAGACGTTCAACAACGAACCAACCTGGCCGGCTTTTACCTGATCGAGAACGGGCGGTTTGACGCCGGTGAACTGAACGAGTTGTCCGGCTTTTTCCTCCACGGTCATTTGCTGGAGAAGACCGTCAATGCGACGCTCGATGTCACCGTTGGCCGGCTGCTGCGCGAGCGCAGATGAACAAAGACATAAGGGAATGAGCACGAGCCACATGCTGCGGCGCAGATGAAACATGCCATGCCTCCACTTCAAAGCTGCCGTTGCGAGCCCGCCCAGCGGCCGGCAGGAAGAATTACTGGAACTTATATCCCGGTTTGAGTTCACACCGGTAAACCCGGGTTTGATCGGGATTGACGCGGGCGTTGCAATTGGCCCAACTCAACAAGAGTGCCGGGCCCAACGGAAAGATAATGGTCTGCCCGTCAATCTCGACTGACATGCTTACGCCCTCGGCAGAAGTCGGCAGGGTGAAGTTTAGCGCCTGACCGAACACGACCGGGTAGGACTCGTGAATGATCGGGCTGACCATGGGGTGAAAGACTTCAGCCTCCAGCAGAAACGTGGCGGTATCCGACCAGTCAACCGCCGAGACCGTGATCGCCGATCCACCCTGGGAGGAACCGTCGGCTTCAATGCTGGTAAAGGGACACGGGCCGGCGATACAAGACGCCCGGACATTCCGGAACTCGTTGCCCGGGCCGGCGTCGAGCGTGGCCCCGCCCCGCGCCGCTTTCCATTTTCCGTCGGGAGAACAGGGATGCTGGCCTTTGCAGGGCACGTTGCCCTTGTTCTCAACCTGGAATGTCTTTACAGCGCTACCTACATTCACGTCGGTCATGGCCTTCACCGAGTATCTCACCCGCACGTTGGCGACGGATCTTTGGGGCTGGCCCGCCGGGGCGGGCGCCGCATTGCGCGCAATCGGCGTCAGGCGCGCGATGTACAGTTTGTCTCCGACAAAATCTTTCAGCTCCAGATCATGATAGTCGCGGTGTTCAAAGTGCAGAGTGATGGCCTGGCCGCGCAGGACCAGCCTGGGCAGGGCGATGACGAACAGCCCCGAGGCGTCGGACGTGGCAGTCACGGTTCCGAACCGGTTCGCCGCAATGATGGCGACGTTCGAGATGGGCAATTCTTTTCGGGGGTCGCTGTCCTGGCGCATGACCGCGCCCTTGAGCGAGATTGGTCTGCGGCCATAAATCCGGAGAAGAATGATCGTAGCGGTTATGGAGCAGATCACGGCCAGCGCAATCGGTACCAGGATTCGCAGATGCGCTCGGAACCGGAACGGCATACCCGACATCTTACGACGATCCGCAGCCGCATGAGTTGCGCGGCAGGCTATCTGCCTCGGCGGTACCAAGTTAATCCACTTGCGGCCTCTCTGAGTGGTTCTAACCCGGCACAGATCATTTAAGATTGACCTCATTAAACCGGATGAAGGATGTCACATCCAAGGGACTCTCCCGCCGGCAAGCCTTAAGGCAATTTCTGGGGATGGGCATGTCCATTCCGTTCGCAGGGCTCCTTGCTTCCCTGTCAGCCCCCGCGCAACAGCCACCCAACACGGCAGTTTCCAAGAGCATCGCACCTCTTTCTCCCGAAGAAGACCAGTTTCTCAACGAACTGGAGAATGCTAATTTCCGCTTCTTTTGGGAGCAGACAAATCCAAAGACTGGCATGGTGAAGGACCGGTGCAATGTGCAGGTCACGGATAACGGAGTGGTGGCCAGCCTGGCGGCAACCGGATTCGGGCTGACGGCGCTCTGCATAGGAGAACAGCGTAAGTTCGTTTCTTCACTTGAGGCGCGCGAGCGGGTGCTCGCGACCTTGCGCTTTTTGTGGAAAAAGCTGCCGAATCATCGCGGATTCTTCTACCACTGGGCCAACATAAATACCGGCGAAAGGGTGTGGGATTCAGAAGTCTCTTCGGTGGACACGGCGATCTTGCTCTGCGGTATCCTTATGTGCCGCCAGCATTTCCGGTACGCTGAGATCACCCAACTCGCGTCCGACATCTTTGACCGGGTCGATTGGACCTGGCTCTCAGAAGATACTTCTCTCTTGCCTCATGGCTGGACGCCCGAAGTCGGCTTTCTGCCCTATCGCTGGGACTACTACAGCGAACTGATGATGATGTACCTGCTGGGGCTGGGTTCTTCCTCCCACCCATTGCGCGACGAAGCCTGGCACGCCTGGAAGCGCCTGACCTTCGAATACGACGGCCAGCGTTACATCGGCTCATTCGCGCCGCTGTTTATCCATCAGTATTCTCAGGCCTGGTTTGATTTTCGCGGCAAGCGCGACCAGTACGCCGATTATTTCCAGAACTCGGTGATCGCCACCGAAGTCCATCGCAAGTTCTGCCTAGAATTGGCAGCACAGTTCCCCGATTACAGCGAGGACTTATGGGGAATCACGGCGTCCGACTCGGAAGAAGGCTACGTCATTTGGGGAGGGCCTCCCGCGACCGGGCCGATCGACGGCACGGTTGTGCCCAGCGCGGCCGGAGGGTCGTTGCCCTTCCTCCCTCAGCCCACTCTGCGGGTACTGCGCACTATCCGGGAGAAATACGGGAAGGCCTGGAGCAGTTACGGGTTTGTGAACGCATTTAACCCCCTTAAGAACTGGTACGACAGCTATGTCGTGGGAATCGACACAGGGATCACCATGCTGATGGCGGAAAACCTGCGCTCGGCGTTTGTTTGGAACACTTTTATGAAGACCCCGGAAGCCCGCCGCGGCATGGACCGGGCCGGCTTTAAGCCGTATTAGCCTTGGCGCCAGTGGGGCTTTTTTCGCTGCAACCGTGGAAATTTTTCGCGCCGCCGGTGCTGGCGCCTGACACTCCTTGTTAGGCTCGGCGCGGAACGGCAAGTTACAACCCCACATTCCGGCTAGCCCGCTCCCGCAATAAAATGAACACTACAAAGGGCTAATGTACAGAATTAGACAGTTTGCTCCTAAGTCCTTGTTAGAATTGAAGTCAAGCGGCGGGGCGGCCCACAAATGGAAGTCAACGTGAAGCAGGTTTTAGCGGCGCGAGTCGATCCATTGCCGGGCATGCTCTCCCAGCCTTAAGCCCGCGATAGTGCAGTGAACTCGCGACTGCGTTTTCGCATCTGATCTGCGCGCTCGCAACCGGCAAGCGGACCAGCACAAGTGAACAACAGGAAATCGAGAATGGCCACGCAGGAAAATCTGTGGAGCGGATGGAAGGAGCGGCTTTCTGCCCTTCGCAACATCCCCCCGGTGCTCCGTATTGTTTGGGAGTCGGGGCCTACGGTCATTCTCCTGGGGCTGTTCTTTCGCTTACTGGTTTCCGTGCTCCCGGTCGCCCTGCTCTGGATCGGCAAACTGATCATTGACGGCATTGTCCAGGTCGTCACCACGCATCAGGGCGCGCCGCGGCATTTCTGGTGGCTGGTGGCTGGGGAATTCGGTCTGGCTGTCTGCGGCGGCCTACTCAGCCGGGCCATCGACTATTCGGATTCCCTGTTCGCCGATAAGTACACTCGCCACGTCAGCATCGCAGTCATGAAGCACGCTGCCAGCCTCGACTTGGCGGCCTATGAAGATCCTGTTTTCTATGACCGGCTGGAGCGAGCCCGGGTCCAGGCAACCGACCGCCTGGGCATGATTCAGTCCATGGGCCGACTGGTGCAACAGGTCATTACGGCGGTTTCGCTGTCGATCTCTATCGTGGTGTTTTCCCCCTGGCTCCTCTTGTTATTGATCGCAGGTGTTGTCCCTGCGTTTCTGGGGGAAAGTCACTTCGCGTTTTTGGGATACGCCAAGAATTTCCGGCAAACCCCAGCCCGCCGTGAACTCGACTACCTACGTGTCCTGGGCGGCAGCAGGGAAGCCGCCAAAGAACTCAAGCTGTTCGGGCTTGAAAGATTTCCTGACCGCGCGATTTACCCGGCTGTGGGACGGCATTTACGTTGAGAATGTCGCGCTCTCGCGCCGCAAGCTGATTGCCGGCGCCGCTCTCTCGATCATCGCCACCGCCGGCTTCTATTCGGCCTATGTCATTGTAATCTGGCAAACCATCAGCTGGCCTGCTGACCATCGGCATGATGACTTTCCTGACCCGCGCGCTGCAGCAGGCCAGCGACAACATTCAGCAGATTTTCTCGACGGTTTCGAGCATTGCTGACCAGGCGCTATTCCTCACCGATCTGCTGGCCTTCTTCGAGATGAAGCCGAGTGTGCGCTCCAAGCCGAATGCTTTGCCCGCGCCCCGCCCGATTACAGTCGGCTTCGAATTCCGCGATGTTTCCTTCCGTTATCCGGGAAGCTCGCGGCTGGTCCTCGATCGTTTAAATCTGACCATCCGCAGTCGGTGAGCGGATCGCTCTGGTCGGCGAGAACGGCCAAGGCAAAACCACCATCGTGAAGCTGCTGGCGCGCCTTTATGACCCCACGGAAGGCCAAATTCTGCTGGATGGCGTGGACCTCCGCGAATATGATCTCGACGACCTGTATCGCGAGATTGGCGTGATCTTCCAGGACTTCATGCACTACGAGATGACGGCGCGGGAAAACATCGCGGTCGGGCGGATTGATCAACTCAAGAACACCGAATCTTCTGGAGATGGCAGCGCGCAAGAGTCTGGCGGAGCCGGTGATCGGCAGATTGGCCGGCGGCCTCGAACAGATGCTGGGCCGCCGCTTCGACGGCGGCGTCGATCTTTCCGGTGGGGAGTGGCAAAAGGTGGCCCTGGCGCGTGCTTATCTCCGCGACGCGCAAGTGCTCATCCTCGACGAACCTACCGCGGCGCTCGACGCGCGGAGCGAATATGAAGTGTTTCAGCGCTTCGCCGAACTGACTGCGGGCAAGACTGCCTTGTTCATTTCCCACAGGTTCTCGACCGTGCGCATGGCGGACCGTATCGTAGTGCTGGAGGACGGCAGAATCGCAGAAGATGGAACGCACGCCGAGTTGGCTCGCTCCGGCGGCCGCTATGCGGAGATGTTTGAAATGCAGGCTGCGAGTTATCGGTAAGCAAAGAACACATGCAGATGCCAAGAAATACACATCTCGAGATTGTGGGCGTGGAAGCGGAAGACCTGCGGGAACCCGCTGAGGTCGCCAATCTACAGGTGCTGCGCGGCCAGGGCGGCGAGTTGGCGCGCGGCCTGGTTTGGCTGCCGAACGGGCCTTCCACCCACACGCTTCTTGAACGATGTTCTGCCGTAAAGGATGCGTTGGCGCCGGTGTTCGAGACGCTGAAACACCCGCTGGCGGCGCAGCCGGTTTCAGATGATTTTCGCTGGCTCAATGACAACGTGCGCCTGTTGTACACCGAACCCCGGAATGCCGCCGAAGCCTTCAAGAAACTCCAGCAGACTCCTCATGTCCGCACCCAGAGCGGCGAGATTATTCCGCGCGTGATGACGGTTGCGGAAGGGTTTCTCAACGCTACGGCTTATCACTTCAGCGAGCAGGGGCTGCTCTCGTTCTGCCAGGGCTTCGAGCAAGTGATGCCTCTCGATATGCAGGAAGTCTGGGCGCTCGTTCCCTCACTGCGGCTGGTGCTGCTGGAACAGATCGCGGTGCGCGCTCCTCACGTCATCAATGATCCGGGCAACGGCACGTTCGGCCTCGATATCTGTATCCGCAGCCTGCGGGATGCCGGACAAACTCCCTGGAAAGAAGTGCTCGAGCCGCTCATTCTTGGTCGATCGCCTGCTGCGGGAGGATCCGGCCGCCTGTTATGGGGAAATGGACTTTGACAGTCGCGACCTGTACCGCAACAAACTGAAGAAAATTGCCCGGCGATCCGACTTGAGCGAAATCGAGGTGGCGCGTGCCGCACTTGGCCTGGCTGAGGCCGCGAGCCGGCTACCGCATGCCGATTCCCGCCTGACCCAGCGAGAGTCGCACGTTGGCTACTATCTGGTCGGCCCGGGCGTGCCTCAACTTCATCAGAAGGTCGGATTCCGCCAACCCCTGGGCGAACGGCTGCAGACGTGGATGCGCCGCCATCCCGACGAATTCTTTTTGGCGGGGATCGAGGTTCTGACTTTCGCCATCATGTCGGTTATCGTCCTCTATCTGACCGAGCCAAAGAGTGCGCTGGAATTCATACTGCTTTCGATGCTGGTATTGCTGCTGCCCAGTTCACAGAGCGCCGTCCAGATGATGAATTATCTGGTTACGTCGATATTCTCGCCGGAGATTCTGCCCAAACTGGATTTCTCCGAGGGAATTCCAGCAGACGCGGTGACCATGGTGGCTGTGCCCAGCCTGCTGCTGAACGAAAAACAAGTCCACGCGCTGGTGGAAGACCTGGAAGTGCGTTTCCTCGGGAACCACGATCGCAACATCCATTTTGCGCTGCTCACCGACCTACCGGATTCGCGTGAGCCGGCGCGGGAAGACAGCCCGCTGGTCGATCTCTGCTCTGAACTGATCGGCAAACTGAACGAAAAGTACGCCAGCCAGTCGGTGGGGAAGTTTTTCCTCTTCCATCGCCACCGTCTCTATAATCCGCGCGAAAAAGCGTGGATGGGATGGGAACGCAAGCGTGGGAAGCTGCTCGACCTGAACCGATTGCTGCGCGGGCGTCACGACAGCTTTCCGGTAAAAGTTGGGGACCTTTCGGTGTTGCCGACGGTTCGCTACGTGATTACGCTGGATTCCGACACCGAACTGCCCCGCGGATCGGCACGGCGCATGATCGGGGCGCTGGCTCATCCCTTGAATCAGGCGATTATCGATCCTCAACAGAATATCGTCGTGGCCGGCTACGGCATCCTGCAGCCGCGCGTGGGACTGAGCGTGCAAAGCAGCGCGCGCTCGCGGCTCGCCGCCGTCTACGCGGGCGAGACCGGATTCGATATTTACACTCGAGCCGTGTCTGACGCGTATCAGGACCTTTACGGAGAGGGCATCTTCACGGGCAAGGGAATTTATGAAGTGGATACGATCCTCCAGGTTCTCGACGGCCGGTTTCCGCGAAACGCCTTGCTCAGTCATGACCTGATCGAGGGCGCGTACGCCCGCGTCGGCCTGGTAAGCGACATTGAGGTGATTGAAGACTATCCCTCGCATTACAGCGCTTACAACCGGCGCAAACACCGCTGGCTGCGCGGCGACTGGCAAATCGCGGGCTGGCTGTTCAAGCAGGTGCCGGATGAATCGGGAGACCGCGTCCCCAATCCGATCTCGCTGATTTCGCGGTGGAAGATTCTCGACAATCTGCGGCGCAGTCTGGTTGAACCGGCGACGTTCCTGTTATTCATCTTCGGATGGCTGGGCCTGGGCGGATCTCCGGGGTACTGGACGCTGGCCGCGCTGGGTATTCTATTTCTGCCATCCTTCTTTCAGTTCGGGTTCAGCTTGCTGCGGGCCGCATTCCTCTCGAGTTGGACGACGGTTCGCGATGCTGTGACTACGCTTTACGCGGCCAACATCAGAACTTTCCTGGCATTGATTTTTCTGCCCCATCAGACCTTGCTTTCCCTGGACGCCGTTGCGCGGGCGCTGGTCCGCCGCGTGCTGACCCGCGAGCGGCTCTTGGAGTGGGAAACCGCGGCGGAAGCCGAACTCGATACCCGGCGCGCAGCCATTGATACTTACCTGGACTGGATGCCTGTGTTGGCGCTGGGGCTCGCGATTCTGTTGCTACTGCTGCGGCCGCAGTCTCTGCCTGCGGCCCTGCCCATCCTGCTCCTTTGGGGTAGCGGCAAGCTGGTCACCAACTGGCTGAACCAGCCTTCCCCGGGGCAACGCAATGAAGCTTCCCGCAAGGATTTGCTGTTGCTGCGCAGCTCCGCTCTCCATACCTGGCGGTATTTTGCCGAATTCAGCACAGAAGAGCACAACTGGCTGATACCGGACAATGTCCAGGAGACGCCACCAGCGGTCGCGGCCCGCATCTCGCCGACCAATCTTGGTCTGCTGCTGAATGGGCGGCAGGTTGCCTGCGAACTGGGATATCTGACCGTTCCGGAACTCGCCGCGCTGACCTCGCGGACCCTGGCCACAGTAGCTGGCATGCGGAAGTATCACGGTCATCTGTTGAACTGGTACGACACGCGCACGCTTCAGCCTCTTACTCCGCTGTTCGTTTCGTCAGTCGACAGCGGCAATCTTCTGGCGTCTCTATGGACATTGCAGCAGGGAAGTCTGGAACGGCTGCGTCAGCCGATTTTGCAAGCCGGTTTGGCGGAAGGCTTGTTGGATTATCTTCGGGCCTTGGCGGAACTGAGAGTGTTCTCCCAGAAGCGGCTCTCGCATCTCGAGCGCCAACTCAAGACGTCCGAGTGGCTGCCCTGCATGCTCAACCTGGACGAGGCCTTTTTCTCAGAAACTCCGAGCGTACCCACACCGCAGCGAACCGCGGATGCAAAGTGGTTTCAAGCTCAGGCGTGGGCAAGGGCGCGAGCCGCCCAACAAGTTGTCGGTGATTACACTCCATGGCTCCTGCCCGAGTTCGCGGCCCTCCGCAGCACCGATCCAGCGTTGGGTCTGGCCTCAACCGGCAACGTGCCGCTCGAGCAACTGCCAAGTCTCATCGATAAACTGCAAAAGCGGCTGCAGTCCCTGGCGCCTTCAGCATCGGCGCCTGAGCAGGCATCTCTTCATGAGCGCCTTCGCGCGATGTTGCCCCAGGCGCGAATGAATGCGTCGCGGCTGGTCGATGATATGCGAACTATTTCCACCCAGGCGGGAAAGCTCGCGGATGACATGGACTTCGGGTTCCTTCTAAACCGCCACCGCAAGCTGATGTCGGTGGGCTTCGACGTCGAGTCTGGACAATTGCATCCTGCTTGCTACGATCTGCTGGCCACGGAATCGCGGACCGCGCTGTTTGCCGCTATCGCCAAAGACGATATTCCGCAGGAAAGCTGGTTCCTGGTCGGCCGCGCCCACACGCTGGCGGAAGGACGCCCCGTGCTGGTTTCGTGGACCGGAACTTTGTTCGAGTATTTAATGCCCGCGATCTGGATGCGGTCTTTCTCGAACACTCTTCTGGAGCGATCGCGTGCGGCTGCGGTGCGCTGCCAGCAGGCCTATGCCCGGCGCAAAGGCGTCCCCTGGGGGATTTCCGAATCGGCCTATTTCAAACTCGACGAAGCCGGAAACTATCAGTACCACGCCTTCGGCTTGCCCCATCTTGCGATGCAGAAAAGCGAGATGAATCCGCTGGTCATTTCGCCTTATTCGACATTTCTGTCGCTCAGCGTCGATGCATCGGCGGCCCTCCGTAACCTGCACCGCATGGCTGGTATGGGTTGGTTTGGATCCTACGGATTTTACGAAGCCGCAGACTATACCGGCTCTGCCCGGCGTTTCTGGCAAGGCCAGCCGCGCTACCAGTTGGTCCCGTGCTGGATGGCGCATCACCAGGGCATGAGCCTGCTCTCGATTGCGAACTTCCTGCAGGATGGGGTGGTGCAACGCTGGTTCCATGCTGAGCGGCGTGTCCAGGCCACCGAACTGTTGCTGCACGAAAAGCCCGTTGCCCACGTGCGGCGTGCGGATGTCCTGGCCCGAACCGCCGCCGCGTAAAGAGCCTCAATTACTCCATCTCAAACGCTACGTAGCGCAGCATTCCCTCGCGCTCCACTTCGAGCACCGCAGCGTCGCCGGGCTTGAGGGTCGCCAGGTCCGCGCGCAGATCGGAAGGCTTTCGTACCGGTGCCTCGTTGAACGAACGGATCACGTCGCCCAATGCCAAATCCGTCGAGACCGGCGGTTCACTCTCGAGCGTGCCCGCCACCACAACACCGGTCTGTGACCGCACATTCGGGAGCAAGTCGAGAACATCGACGCTTAGTTCGACAACGAACAGGCCGAGAGGCGCGATGAGACCTTCGTCGGGGCGGATCAGGTCGGCCAGGCTGTCCACGCCACCATGAACGTCCGCCGGCGTGACGCTCATCTTTAATGTCTGCTCCCCGCGCAGGATGTCTATCTGCACGGGCTGCTCGCGCCGGTGAAGATAGAGCAACGCTGCGAATTTGGGAAGAGAATCGATGGGCCGCCCATCGATGGCCGTGACAATATCCTTCCGCCGCAGGCCGGCGTGGTCCGCCGGTCCGCCGGGCGCGATGTCGGAAAGAATGACACCCCAATCCTGCGGCAATTTCAGGCCGGCCGCCAAGTTCGGTGTGATGCTTTGCGCATTCGCGCCGATCTCAATCCGTCGTACTCGTCCATGTGCCCGCAACTCTTCGTAAACAAATCGCACGATGGGCTGAGGGATGGCGAAGCCCAGTCCCTCGCTTCCGCCTCCCTGGGTGTAGATAAAGGTGTTGATGCCAATCAGATTGCCGTCGCGATCAATCAGCGGCCCACCGCTGTTTCCCGGGTTGATGGGCGCGTCGGTCTGGATGTAAACCATCGCTTTGGTTGCGTCGGGCTGGCGGCCAATCGCGCTGACGATGCCCTTGGTGACAGTGTGGTCGAGGCCTTCCGGCGTGCCAATGGCCAAGACCACCTGGCCAAGACGCACGCGAAAATCGAAGGGCAAAGGAATAGTCGGAAGATCCTGGGCTTCGATCTTGATCAACGCCAGATCAGCCAGACGGGAGGTCCCGATCAGCTTAGCTGGGTAGGTCCGCTGGCGCCGCATAAGGCTGGTATCTCCCATTTTCATTTCTACCGTAGCCGGTGAAAGCACAACGCGAATCCGCTGTGCCCCGGCGACCACGTGGTTATTCGTCATGATGTAGCCTGACGGGTCGACAATCACTCCTGACCCCAGGCTCCTTTGGCGCTCGATGATCTGGGAGTCCGAAGCCTTTTCCGGGGGACCGTAGCCGCTGACGTCGATTTCCACTACCGAGAGCATGGCTCGCTCCGCTACCCGGTCAAGAGCCTGGTCATACTGCTCGAGTATGTTCGGACCGCCTGAGGAGGGCATTGGAGGCTTGTTGGCCGGGGCGGACGGCGTCTGTGTCCACGCCGAGCCGACCAGCATGAGAGTTCCCAATAAAACCAGAACCGTGGATCTAGTCTTCTGCATAAAGCGGCCTTTCCGGAAATGTAAGATCTAAATTTTTATCGGGACAACTTACTTGTGGTAATCGGACGTCGCGACAGCGATGCGAAGCTCTTTCGCCGGCGCATTGATGTTGGTAAGCGAGGGATAGTTCGGACCGTCCGGAAGCTTGCTGAATGCGACCTGAAATGAGACGGGTTTATCGTCCAGACTGGAATCGATCGTGATCTCGCTGAGACTCTTGGTTGAGGGATCGGCGACGAAGGTCATTTTGTCGCCGGGCTTCAGGTAGCCGTTCAGAATGAGCTTGGCTTGACCCGAAGCCGGCGGGGCAATCAGCGCGTTCGGCATGGCCGCTTTCATGCGGTCAGGGTTCGGAGGCAGATACTGGCCCATCAGGCCCATGAGGCGCTCCACATATTCCTTCATCTCATCTTTCTTCTCTTCAATCTTCTTCTCTTTCATGCGCCCCATCAGGCGGCGCCGTCCACCTTGTTCCTGGGGTGGGGCATCGTTCAGGGGCTCGGAAACTTTTTCGCCGGTCGCGGGATCGTAGTGTACGCGCGCCAGCTTGGTTCCCTTCAGTTCGCCCTTGAGAAAAATCTGGGTCTTCTGCAGATAAGTGTATTGCTTGAGCTTCTTGCTGTTCTCGGACATCTTCTCGGTGAACTCACCCTTGTCCATCATCCCCATCTGAGCGGGGAGAAGAGTGCTGGCCGAACTGGCGAGTATGAAAGCTAGCAATATGGAACGCGTTCCATTTCGAACCGTCATTTTGAAAGTCCTCTCCCAAGCCCGAAGGCCTTTTCTTAGTAACCGTAGTGGTCTATCCCTTTTGAGTTGCTATTTCAGATGCAGGCACGGAACGCAGAGCCGGATCTTCCAGCTCAGCCTCGGCTGCTTCGCTCTTGGTCTCCCACTTCAGGATTTTGAGATCGAGCACAAAAATCGCATACATCACCGGGACTTGCAGTTTGGTGACAAGGGTGGCAAGCAGCAGGCCGCCGATTTGCGCGTAACACAGCGGCTTCCACAGCGGCCCCCCATGCAACGCAAGTGGGAACAAAGCCAGAACAGTGGCGCCCACCGTGATAAGAACCGGACGAAGGCGGATGATTCCGGCATCGATCAACGCATTCTCGAAGTCATCGCCGGCAATGTGCCGTTCTTCAATGAAATCGAACAACACAATGGAGTGGCTCACGATTACGCCGACCAGGCTGGCCACGCCCAGGAAGGCCATAAAGCCAAACGGCTCGCCCATGATCCACAGCCCAGCGAAGGCTCCCACCATTCCGTAAGGCGCAGCCGCCAACACGAGAAGCGGCTTGATCGCGTTGTTGAACTGAAACAGCAATGCCAGAAAAACAGCAAAGATGGAGATGGCCATGACCGCGGCCAGATTGCGGAATCCGGTCTTAGTCTTGTCCGTTTCTCCGCCGATTACCACGCTGAAGCCTGGAGGCAGCGATCGCTGCAATTCCTGCAACCTGGGCATCGCCAGCTTGATGACCTCCGAGCTCAAGTGGCCGGCTTTGGGGAAACTGCGCACGTTTATGGTGCGGAACTGTTCCAGGCGAACGATTCGGCCGTTGACCAGGTCGTGCGCGATATCCGAAACCTGCACCAGTGGAATCTTCGAATTGTCCTGGGACGCATAGACATAAAGGTTCTGAATGTCCGAGAGACGGGCGCGCTCGTTCATCCGCAGGCGGGCCACCACCGGGATCTGTTTGTGCCCATCCTGAAATGCGGCTACGGTGGCCCCGCTAATGCCGGCAGTGGAAGAGTTGGCGACATCCATGTTGGTAATGCCGGCCAGATTGGCCCGGTCGGGATCCACGACCAGCGAAAGCTGCGGGTTGGGATCTCCCCACTCATTCCGGGTGCGCTCGGCCAGAGGAATGGAGCGAAGGATGTCCTCCACTTGGCCGGCGATGCGGCGCAGGGTAAAGTTGTCTTGCGCTTCCTGCTGGGCGCTCACGTCCGCGTTGCTGGATACGCGAATCTCGATCGGATAATCCAGCGGACTGGTCAGAAGTTGGCGCGCGTCCATCCGCGCCCCCGGCACCGACGCCGTCAGAATCGGCTGCAATTGCGGGATAAACTCGGGCGTGATGTCTTTGTCGGTGACCTCGATGATGACCTGCGCATAGTTCAACTGCTGTAATTGCGGCGACGCGGAGAACCAGAAACGGGGACCTCCGCCGCCTACGAAACTGGTCAGATAGCGCAACACTGTCCGCGGCTTGCCATTCGAATCCGGATGGTCTCGCCCATATTTTGCGGCCTGTTCGCGGACGATCTGTTCCACCCTCAGGGTGGTCTCGTTGGTGGCCCCTAGATTAGCGTCATTGGGCAGCCAGACATCGATGTACGACCAGTACTGCACATCTTGGGGAAAGAATGCTGTCTTGAGCTGGGCGAAGATGAAAACGCCCACCGCGAGGAAGACCAGCGAGGCGACAAAAAACTTCCAGCGATGATCGATGGAAAATCGGGCCGCGCGCGCGTAGTACCCCATAAGTCCCTGGCTTTTTAGCTCCTCCAGAGACTTCTCTTTTTTCGGCCGGAGCAGGTAGTAGCCCAGGTACGGAATGAAGCTCATGGAAATCAGGCGTGACGCGACCAAGGAACAGGTCATCACGATGGGCAAACTGTAGAGGAATTCGCCGGTGCTCCCGGTGAGTAGCAGAAACGGAATGTAGGCGACGATGTTGGTGATGGTGGCATAGAGAATGGCGGTGGCCAGCTTGGTAGGCCCCAGCCAGGCGGCGATGATCCTTGGGTGACCTTCAGCCAGCATCCGCTTGATGGAATCGCCTGCCACCACGGGATCATCCACCAGCAGGCCCAGCGCAATAATCAGGGTAGCCACGCTTACCTGCTGGATGTCGATGCCCAGCACATACATCATGCCGAAAGTCATGGCGAGCGTGATGGGTATGGAAATCGCCATCAGTAGCGCGGAGCGCCACTCCCAGAAACCGACCAGCGAGACCAGTACCACCAGAATGATGGCCTCATAAAGCGCGTCCATGAACAGGCTGATGTTTTCTTTGACTTGCAGGGGTTGATCGGAAGTCCGCGCGATTACTAGATCATCGGGAAGATACCCGCGCACGGCGGCCAGCTTTTGATCGACGCTGGCGCCGAATGCACCCACCTGCTGGCCGTCTTTCATCTGTACGGCGATGGTTACGGCCCGGCTCCGGTGCCATGCGCCATTCGGATCGCTCCAGGTAAGGTAGTTCAGATATTTCGCCGGACTTTGATATCCGCGGGAAATCGCGACCAGGTCACGAAGATAGACAGGACTCTGCGCCGCATTGTTGGCCTTGCCGATGATCACGTCCCCAATCTGTTGGGGAGTCTCAAACAGACCGGACGGGTTGATGGGAATTGCCTGCCGGCCAACCTCAAGTTGTCCACCTGGCAAAGTGATGTTGCGAGCGCCGAGGATGTCCTTCAGGTCTGTAGGCTTGACTCCATACGACGCCAGCCGCTCCTGGGAATAATCGAGGTAGATGGCCTCCGGCAACACTCCCTTGCGATCAATTTTGGCGACTTCAGGAGCCCCTTGGAGGGTGCGGCCGATGAGATCGGTGAAGTCGTCGAGTTCGCGATACGAGTAGCGATCACCCGCAACCGCCTGCAGCTTGGCTTCTGTTTCCGAAGGATCGCGAATAAACGCAGCCGGCCAGGCATCGGGATGAACCTCCGACTGGTGCAGATTTTCCCGTATAAGTCGCTGCCCCAGCGCACGCAACTCGGTTTCATTGAGAAACGAGACGCAATCGGCTCCGACGAAGCCGCTCCCCGAGAAAACATGTGGATCCGCAAGTGCCTTGACCTGGACTCCGGCGTTAATGATGGCTTCAAACGGTTCACGCACCAGTTGGGGGGCGACGGATGCAGGGAACGCGTAGATGATGCTGATTCGCGGCTGCAGTGATGACTTGGGCTCTGTCGCGCGCGTCTGCTCAATCGCTTTTTGGATGGTTCGGGATCGAACCGCCACCTCGACCGCGCTGGCGGGTGGGCTCGCGACCGTCAGCATTAGAGTCGCGGTATCGCCGAAGTCGCTGTTGAACTGGATCGGTCCGGCTCCTTGCGGGAGCTTGTTGTTCAGCGCATTCAGCTTGAGGTTGATATCGCTGAATTGCTTCCTGGTGTCCTTTACGTTGTCGTCCAGCTGGACGTACACCAGGGAAAGGCCGGGGAAGCTGATGGAGCGGATGCCGAAATCCGAAGGTATGGGCGGCTTGACGTACGCATTCTGCGCCATCGTTTGCTCGATGGGACGAGTCACCAGTTGTTCCACTTGCTCGGCGGTTGCACCCGGCCAGTTCGTAGACGCCACTGCTACCCGCACCGGGATGCTGGGGTCCTTACGCTTGGGCATCTGCTGGTAGCCGTACCAGCCCCACAAGAACACGGAGATCAGCAAGATAAGGGCTACCTGCCGGTGCTCCGTAAAGAAGCGTGCGACATTATGGGTGTGCTCGATGAGGTCGCGTTCAGTGCGATGCGTCATGAGATATGTCTTGTACTTGTGGCGGTCACGGCAAGAGCCGCACTGAATCCCCGTCCTTGACCAGGCTGGCTCCGGTCGTGACCACTCGCTCGTTCGCCTCCAGCCCGCGAGTAATTGCGATCAGGTTCCCGTAGGCATTTCCAATTTCCACGGGGCGCAAATGCACGGTGGCAGCGTCTCCCCGGGCATCGGCAACCAGGACCGCGAACGAACCCATCTGGCGTGGATCACGAATCACCGCTTCCAGCGGGACCGCCAGGACGGAATGGGCTAACTCTTCGCCGCCGACCAGCAGGGTCGCGATCATCCCTGACTTCAAAAGATCGTGAGGGTTTTGGATCGTCACTTCGACCGCATATACCCGGCTCTTGGGATCGGCGGAAGCCGAGATCGTCGTCACTCGGCCCTTGAAAGTGCCGGGCAGGGCATCGGTTGTGATCGTCATGACCTGACCGCGCTTCACTGTCCCGATCGAAACATCCGGTATGCCGAATACCGCTCGCACGCTGTGCGTGTCGGCTACCGTAAATCCATTGGTGGCCGGGCCGACGAGGCTGCCCATATCGACGCTGCGTTTCAGTACCCAGCCATCAAACGGAGCGCGCAGAGAACAATAATCGAGCGCCACTTGTGCCTGGCTGATCTGGGCCTGGGCGTTGCTTACGGAAGCGGTGGTGCTATCCAGTTGGGCCTGGGAGTTGTCGAATTCCGGTTTGGTCGCGCTTTGCGCGGCATACAGGGCGGAAGTGCGTGCGAAGCCCAGCTTGGCCTTCTGGTATTCCGCTTGCGCAGCGCTCAGTTGCGCCTTGGCCTGCTGGAGCTTATCCAGATAGTCCTGTTGTTGAACCAAAGCAAGGATCGTTCCTCTCGTGACCCAGTCGCCCGCATCCACATTACGCATGCCGCCGTCGGCGCTCTTGACTTGCAAAATGCGCTCCACATAACCACTGGATTTGAAGGCGAGATCGACTTGGGCATAGGGCACGATGCTGGCCGAGTATTTTGCCGGATTGCCCACCTGCAGCGGCTGAACCACCGCGGTTCGCACCGGGGTCGGGAGCGACGGCTCGGATTTCACCTCACTGCACGCAGTGAATGAACAAGCTGCGCTGAGCCCGAACACTCCGAGAAGTATCTGATTCCACTTCACAGGGATCACTCCCCTCCTAAGGCCTTTTCGAAATTCGCTTTCGCCGACCAGAATGCCAGCAGGGCTTCTTCGTACTCGTTATTCGCGCTCGCAACCGCGGATTGTTGTTGTAGAACGTCCCTCAGCAGGACCGCCTGCTGGCCGAATTTGTCCTGAACTTCCCGCAATTTCTCGGTTGCTGCATCCCGCGCGGCCTGTGCTACCGCCAGCAGCGCGCGGCTTTCCGAAAGCTTGCGGTAGCGGTTGTTCACATCGAGGACAACCTGCGATTTTGCTTCCTTGAGTTGAATCTGCGCCTGATCGAGGCTGATCACTTTTTGCTTCACCTGATCCCTCCGCCGCCCCCATTCGAAGGGTTCCCATGTCATATCGAGGCCGGCAGAAGCGATGTTCTGCGGAAGAAGTTCGGTATTGAGCGGAGTGAAGTAATGAAAGGCTGCGCTGATGTTCGGAATGTAATCGGCCTTGGCTAATCTTCGGTCGTAGTCGGCCTTCTTTACGTTGATTTCGGCTTCCCGAATCTCCGGTCGCTGGGCCAGCGCCGTCTGCTGCGCCAGCTTGAGGTCCAGTTCCTGAAGAGAGATTGTGGGCACCGGTTCGGTGCGAAATTCAGTTTCCAGATCGCGGCCGAGCAGATTATTGAGTTGTTCTTTCTGCGTCTGCAGGGTGTCTTGTAGTTGCACGACCTGGTATTGCGCCTGCGCCAGCTTGGCTTTTACTTCCAGATTCTCGGACTTCAGCACGACTTCCTGGGAGATGTATTGCAGCGAGACCCGGTCGGTCTCCTGGTATTGCTTGACCGCTGCATCGGCCGCATCCAGGGCGCTTTCGGTTTGCAAGACCGCGTAGTACGCCTGTTTCACATCCGAGACCAGGGACTCACGTTTAGCGCGATATTGCTGATTGGAGAGGTCCACCCCGAGTTCCTGCTCCCGAATCCCCAGATGAATTTTGTAAAGTTGCGAGATAGGTTGCGCCACCTGGGCCAGAGCATATCCCGTAACTCCGTGGGAAAGAGGAATAGGGGTATCTTTCGAGGGAATCGGCTCACCATCCTTCGAGGTTCCGAACTGCCCCTCTTTAAAGACGAAGGTGGGAGAGGTAAGATTGCCGGAGGCAAACATAGCCGTGTTGAATACGGGCAGGCGGTTAGTTTTTATCGCCGCGACCTGCCATTTCGATTTTTCGATGTCCAGGCCGGCGATGTTCAATGGCCGGTTGTTCGCGATCGCGATTTGGATCGCCTGATCCAGGGTGAGCACCGGGACGGAGTCACTGGCCAGAGAGGCTGCCGCGCAACCGACGGCCATCACTCCCGTGATGAGGAAAGCGCGCAATGCTGGTCCAATTGTTGTTGTCCCTCCACGCATACGCTGTTTCGACGAAGGTCCCGTTTCGCGGCGAATCTACTCCTTATTTGCGTTTGGGCGGATACTGTTTAAACAGTTTCTCGATCGCCTTGTTCAATGTTTTCGTGTTCTTCTCCGACTTGTCGGACAAAGTGTCACTGGCCACTCCCCGCCAGATCAGTTTCTTCTGTTGTCCGTCGGATAAATCAAGCACCAGAGTGCCGATGTTCTCGATGACCGGGTCAATTCGCCCCATACCGCCGCCCATTCTCCAGCCTCCCATTCCGCTGGTCATCGCCGACCTCTCTTGCTTCATTCCGGCGTTGTAAGTAACCAACAGGTCGCCACCACTCTCTACTTTCCTTAACCCTTTGTCCGCAAGCTGGGCATCCACCGCGGCCACTATGCGCTCGTCCATGAGCGGATTCTGGGTGGGCCTCAGAGGCTTGACCCACTGGTACGTTTTGTATTTCGAGAAGTCCGTGACGGTGTGGTCCCAATCAACATTGGTCTTTTGCGCGAGGGCCTTCATGGGCGCCAGAGACAACAGCACCAGCACAACTATCCAGATGCCTTTCACTTTTGAAACCTCCAATTCGCGGTCGATACCTTCCGTTGCTCGGGGCTCGTCAAAGCGTTCTGAAAGCCATGTCGCACGCCGGGAGACGCCTGTCGTTCGAGCCACAACTATCGAGAAAAAAGGTCAAGATTCGCCGCTCCGTGGCGCAATCCTGCGCCATTTCTGAGACGAATCTATCTATACGGTCGGGTCGGGCTCCCATCCAGGAGAGGTTTGCACAGGCGATACGATCGCATGGCACCGGCTGGTTGCGTGACACTCTATTCCGCAAACTGCAAGCCGTCAATACCGCGCGGCGCAAGCCCGACCAATCCCACAGAAGCAGCCTTGCTCAGGCCGAATCGCCACTACTGTGTAACTTTCCCCTTGTCATCCAGCTTGATCCAGCCCAGCCCCGCCATGACCGATTCGATCTGCTTGGCGGCCGCGTCGGCGGTTTTCGACGCATAGGCGCTAACGTTCTTCTTGCGGTCCGTGATGGTTGCGCGCCCCGCAGCCGCGGCTGGGTTCATGCCAGCGGCGGCCGGAGCGGCCGCCCCGATGTTTTCCCCCAGCGTCGTGTTGGTCTCGAACTCAGAGACCAGAACCGCTTCTCCCGGAGTCTGGAGGCGTGCCCGCACTTGGGTCTTGACTTCTGCCGATCCCAGGCCCATGCCGACCGCGACTCGCTCGGTCTTGTCGCCCTGCTTGATCGAAAGGAATGCCCCCTGGATAGCGAAAGCGTCGGGAGGAACCGTCATGCCGGCGGCTGCGCGCTCGACGGGTATTCCGGTTTTCTTCAAGACTTTGACCAGTTCCTTCGAGAGTTCTTCGGCGGCGTTCTCTCCCACCTTGGCGGGCTTTTCATCGCCTTTGATCAGATGGCGGAGCCGGATCTCCTGGGACTTGTCGACCTGGACATCTTCCGGATTCACTTCAAACTCATAGACCAGAATTTTGCTGGGTTTGGGCAGTGGCTTGCCTCCGCTGTAGCTCTGCATGGGGGTAATTTCCACGTGCGCCGAAAGCGGTCCTGCCGCCTGTGCATTCAGCGTCATTAAAGCCAACACGCAGCCTAGCTGGCAGAGAGTGGCGGGCAGAAGGCGCGGCCGATGAAAGTGGCGAAAAACCAGCGATCTAAGTGGCATGAGCAGTCTCCTTGAAAGTCTGGGCAGCGGCGAAACATTCTGCGCTGGAATCGCAAATGAGTCAATGCGGGAGACCCGATCTCAAGGGACAGTCTGAATTCACGACGCGAAGAAACGTTTGATCTGAGGCCAGTATTTCTGGATGATGCGCTCGGTTCTCAAGTGTCCGCCGCGCGCAAGAAGATGAAACTTGATTCCTGCCGCAGCTGCGAAACCACTTACGGATCTCCACGGAATGTAGGGATCGTCCTTGGCATGGAACATCATGATCTTGGCGGGGTTTAGTTCTTTCACGTGGTGAACCGGGTTGTAGAAGACGCCGGAGTGCAGCTTGTTCCAGTTCTTTGCGGAGAGCCGGTAGCCGTTGCCGAAAGCCTCGCGGATGTAAGCAGGATAACTTTTGTTGCAGGTTTCCTTCTTTTGCTCCTCCGGCAGAATACGCCAGTCCACCACCGGGCAATTGGCGATGACTTTCTTCACTCTCGGATCGAGAGAAGCAAGAATCGCGGCCGTGCCGCCGAAACTTCCTCCGATGACAAAGATCTCATCGGGAGACACTTCGAACTTCTTCCCAAAGGCAATTTCGCGCACGCCTTTGGGTAGTTCGTCGATAATGTCGCTGAGATCCTGCTGTGGGGGCTGCTCCAGGAATTGACCACCGCTTTCCCACGCCCCTCGCCAGCGAGGATAGAAAATCCAAAACCCCTTCTTCGACAGGAATTCCGCTAGTGGCTGTTTGCGGGGAACCGAGGGCATGCCGTCGCAGAGGAGAATGACTCGCTGCTTCCTTCGCGAGCGCGCCGGAGGCAGAAACTCGGCGACGATCTCTCCCTTAAACCGCGTTCTGAACATGGGCAGAGTATAGGGCAGGCGGCTGGAGCGCCGCCCTCGATCAGGCGAGAACGGCCTGGTACTCCTCGTAGACGCCCTTGAAGTCCGTGATTACGTGGTTCCCCTCGAAGTGCCAAATTCTGGTGGCCACTTCGTCGACCAGGTCTTCGTCGTGGGACACCAGCAGCAGCGTTCCCTGATAGCGCTGCAGAGCGATGTTGAGCGCATTGATCGATTCGAGATCGAGGTGATTGGTGGGCTCATCCAGCACCAGAACGTTCGGCTTTTGCAGCATCAACTTGCAGAAGAGCAGCCGCGCCGCTTCGCCCCCGGAAAGAATATCGGTGGGCTTGTCGCCATCGTCGCGAGGGAACAGCATTTGACCGAGCAATCCGCGGATCTCTTCATGCGCTGCCGACATGTCCCACTGATGGAGCCATTCGAAGACGGTCGTGCCCGGCTCGATCAACGCCCGGTGATCTTGCGCAAAATATCCAACCTGGGCTTCGTGTCCCCATATGACCTTCCCGGCGGTCCGGAACGGGCCGTCGTAGCCGCTGGTTTTGCGCAGCTCCGCCTCAGGCACCGTGGGGGAATTTTCCAGCAGAGCGTTCAGCAATGTCGTTTTGCCGGCGCCGTTCCTTCCCATCAGCGCAATCTTCTCCCCGCGAATCACGCTTGCCGTAAACTTGCGGATTACTTCGGCGTTGCCGTACGACTTGCTTACACTTTCCAATTCCAGAATGTGCTTTCCTGAAGGCCGCTTTTGCTCAAACTTCAGGAAAGGGCGTTGAATGTTTGATCTCGCCAGTTCCGTTACCTGCAAGCGCTCGACTTCCTTGCGCCGCGATTGCACCTGGCTTGATCGTGTGCCGGCAGAGAATCGTGCGATAAACTCGTTGAGCTGCGCGATTTTCTTTTCCCGCTGCGAATTCTGCGCCTCAATTTGCGAACGGATCTGCGTCTTGGCTACCACCATATCGTCGTAGGTGCCGGTATAAGTGATGATGGTCTCGTAATCGATATCGGCGACGTGGGTGCAGACCCGGTTCAGAAAATGCCGATCGTGCGAAATCACCAGCAACACTCCTTCATACTGATTCAGGAACGACTGCAGCCAGTGGATGGAATCGAGATCAAGGTTGTTCGTAGGCTCGTCGAGCAACAGGGCCTGGGGATGCCCGAAGAGTGCTTGAGCCAGCAGGACGCGGACCTTTTGCCCGCCGGGCAACTCACGCATTTTCCGGTGATGGAGTTCGTCTGGAATATCCAGGCCTTGCAACAGGATCGCCGCATCGCTTTCGGCGGTGTAGCCGTCTTCTTCGCCTACGATGCCTTCCAACTCCGCGACTTTCATGCCATCGGCATCCGTCATCTCAGGCTTGGCATAGATCGCGTCGCGCTCCTCCAGCGCCGCCCATAGCCGTTTGTTGCCCATGATCACGGTGTCGATCACGCGAAAGTCGTCGAAGGCAAACTGGTCCTGGCTCAGCACGCCGAACTTCTTGGGGTGCACGACCGTCCCCTTTTGCGGGGTGAGTTCGCCGGTCAGCAGCTTCATGAACGTCGATTTGCCCGCGCCGTTCGGCCCGGTAATGGCGTAACGCTTCCCGGGGGTGAAGCTGGTGGATACTTCGTCGAACAAGACTTTGGCGCCGTAGCGCATCGACACGTTGCTAACTGAAATCATGGTTTCCAGGAAAACTGCGGGGAATTGCCCTAAGGGGCGGGAACGCAGCTGGTACGTCTAGAGTAACATATGGGACTGCGCGCTCAGCCAGTTCCGACGCCCCAAAGTAATGTCTCACTGACTGCACTTCCATAGAATCTGCCGCAGAATGCCGAGCCACAGCTCAGAATCGCGAGCTGGGAGGTTGAGCCGCCGGACGAGGCGGCGCACCTTTTCCTCAGCCGAAACGGCGGACCCTGGGTTCAGATAGCCGCTAAGGCGCAGAGCCTCGAGCAACACACCGGTGATTCGCTCAACCTCGCCCGCAGTTGCAAGTTCCTGCTTCACGGCTTGATGCGGCAGGGTGCCCTCACGGACCAGTTCATACAGACAGACAGCTACCGCCTGTCCCAGGTTCATCGAGATATTTTGCTGGGACGTCGGAATGCGCATCAACCAGTGGCAGTGGCTGAGGTCCGCATTCGACAGGCCGACTTTCTCTGACCCGAACAATAGGGCAACGGAACCGGAGGCCAGGCGTTTCCGAATGAGCTTGGCCCCATATTCCAACCGCCTGACTGGATGTTGCAGTTCCCGCTGGCGAACCGCCGTGGTTCCCACGACCAGCGTGCAGTCGGCCACGGCTTCGGCGACGTTCTTGTACTCTTCAGCACCCGCGAGCAGTGCCGAGGCTCCAACCGCCGAACGGGCTTTGCGAAACGCCACTTCGTAGGGCTTCACCACCCGCAGACGGGAAAACCCAAAGTTGCTCATAGCGCGAGCGGCCGCGCCCATGTTGAGTGGGTTGCGCGTCCGCACCAGGACAACCCGCAGACGATTGAGGTCAGTCTGAACCGGCAAGAAAATATTTTCTGTCACCGTCGGCCAGATCTAGGTCGATGCTTTCGCAACCGGAAGCCAAATTTGAAAACGGGTATCCCCGGGCTTAGAAGTGACCTGGATGCTGCCCTGATGCTTCCTCACGATTCGCTGCACGGTGTCCAGGCCGAGGCCCGTGCCCTCTCCGACTCCTTTGGTAGTGAAAAAAGGCTCGAACATGTGCGGCTTCACGTCTTCAGGAATTCCCGGACCGTTATCGCCGATCTCAACCACGACGCAGCCATCATCGCGGTAAGTCCGGACTCGAAGCTCGCCTTTTCCATGCATCGCGTCAATCGCATTATCAATGAGGTTGGTCCAGACCTGGTTGAGTTCGCTGCCAAATGAATTCACCAGCAGGGGAACGCGCTGGTAGTCGCGCTGCACCGCCACTCCTTGTTTCAACTTGTGATTCAAGATGGTGAGCGTGGTTTCCAGGCTTTTCACGATGTCCACGTTCTGCAGCGGGGCCTGATCCATGTGAGTGTATTCCTTGATCGCGCCGACGAGATCGGATATCCGCGACGTACTGCTCTCGATTTCGTGCAGAAGACTCGCAATTTCCACCGAAGCAGCGATCCTGACCAGGGCCGCGCGCGCGGTTACCGCATCGAGAGTGGCGAACAGCGACTCCAGCGCCTCAGGTCTGATGTTCCGTCGCGCCAAGTCGGCCGCAAGTTGCCATAAATCATTCTGTCCGTGGCTACGCAACAGGGAATCGATCTGATCTTCCAGATCGCTGGTGGTGAGCGGGTCGGGAGGGACCACGTCCGGTTGGGTAAAGGAAATTTCCATCTTCTCGATTTCTGCCCTCTGGGCAGGGGTAAGGTCGCGCCTCCCCAGCTCGACACTTGCTTCCTTGATCTTCTTTAGCGCGTCGCGCAATTGACTGGCCGCGCGTCTGGCGGCGGAAGCTGGATTGTTGAGTTCATGCGCCAGGCCTGCCGACAATTTTCCCAGAGAAGCCAACCGGTCCCGCTGTTGCTCGACGCGAGTGGTTTCGCGGACCCGGTCCGACATCAAACCCACCAGACGCGTTGTCAACTCCGGCATCTTCTGCACAAGTTCGGGAAACAATGCCGCGGGGAATTTGAGAATGCGGCCTTCGGTGAGCGCCCGGCCGGTTACGGTGAACTGTTTCATCCGGGAGAAGGGCAGCATTCCGGTGACGTCGCCCGCTTTCGCCGAAAACATGACGGTATCGCCGCCTAATTCGCCGCGCCACTGGTATTGGCCTTGGAGAATCACAAACATCCAGTCGGCGGGTTCACCCTGACGCACGTAGGTTTCGCCGGCCGCCAGGTGTATTTCCTGCGAATTCCCGAGGAACCATGCGATCTGATCGTCAGGGAGGCCGGCGAACGCCGGCACGCGAAGTAGCTCCGATTTATCGGCCATTACACTTTGCTCAGATACTGATGAATGAACTGTACTGCCACCGATCCTTCACCCACTCCTGAAGCTACTCGCTTGATGGAACCGTGGCGCACATCGCCAACCGCAAAAATACCCGGGACGTTGGTCTCAAGCAAGAACGGATCTCGATCGAGCGCCCATCCCTTTGGGCGCTGACCATCCCGTATGAGATCGGGGCCCGTAAGCAGGAAACCGCGCTCGTCCCGCTCCACGATACCCGCCAGCCAATCCGTCCTGGGCAAAGCCCCGATAAAGATGAACATGGCGTTCGCCGGCACGCGCTCAATTCTATTGGTGTCGGAACAAAGCACCGAAATTTCTTCCAGATGAGTTCCGCCATGGGCCTCGGTCACGCTGGCGTGAGTCCATAGCTGAATCTTGGGCGTTTCTTTGACCTGGTCGATCAGGTATTGGGACATGGTGGCGGAAAGCGAATCGCCGCGCACCAGAATCACCACACGTTCGGCGTATTTGGCAAAGTTCATCGCCGCTTGCCCCGCCGAGTTCGCGCCGCCCACAACATAAACGATTTCGCCCTGGCAGGAGAAAGCTTCCGTAGCGCCGCCGCCATAGTAAATCCCCGCCCCCTGCAACCGGTCGATCCCCGGAGCTTCCAGCCGACGCCACTGCACGCCGGTCGCAATCATCAGCGCATGGCAGGAGATCTCGTTGCCATCCGCCAGCTTCATGATGCGATAAGACCCCTCGGTTCGGACGGAGACAGCCTCTTGCGGGGCCAGGATTTCCACTCCGAAGCGCTGGGCCTGCACCACGGCGCGCCGGGCCAGGTCGCCGCCACTGAGTCCAGTGGGAAATCCAAGATAGTTCTCGATGCGGGAACTCATTCCGGCTTGCCCGCCGGGCGCTTCGCGCTCCACGATCACGGTGTGCAGGCCTTCCGAGGCGCCATAAACGGCGGCGGCCAAACCGGCCGGTCCGCCGCCCACGATGGCAAGGTCGTAAAAGCTGGTTTGCGCGCGCGTCCGCAATCCCACTTTTTGCGCTACGTCGGCGGGCACACCTTCGAGAAGCTTCGTCCCGTCGGGAAAGAGCACCACAGGAAGATTGGCAGTCTCCGGGCCCAGGGCCTCCAGAAGCCGTTTGGTTTCCGGATCATTGGCCGAAAGTTCGACGTCGATCCACTGATAGGGCACATGGTTGCGGGCCAGGAAGTCCCGCAGCTCATACGATCGCGGCGACCAGCGCGTGCCCAGCACCCGAATGCCCTGGAATGGCGGGTGGAACGAGGCTTGCCAGTCGTCGAGTAAATCATCCAACTGTGGATACAAATGTTCGGTGGGAGGGTCCCAGGGCTTCAGGAAAAAGTAGTTGATACTGGCGTGATTGATGGCGGTGATGGCGGCATTCGTGTCGGCATACGCAGTGAGCAACGCCCGCTTGGCCTCAGGAAAGATCGCCATGGCTTCTTGTAGAAACTCCACGCCATCCATGCGCGGCATGCGCTGGTCGGCAAGCAGCAGCGCCACGCTGTCGTTGCGCACTTTCAACTGCTTTAAAAGATCAAGCGCGCCCGCGGGAGAATCGCTTCCTATCACCCGGTAGGTTGCGCCGTACTGCGACCGAAGATCGCGCTCGATCGCCCGCAAAACATCAGCGTCGTCATCCACGCTCAGCAAAATTGGTTTAGCCATGCTTGATCCCGGTCTTGTGGTAAAGAAAAAACACTGCGGACTGGCAGTGCCTGTTCGCTTTGGTTAGATACAGGAAATTGTATTCGGTTGCGTAATTCTTGGCTCGGTCTGCTTGCCAGATTTGCCGCACCGGGATGAAGATGTTGTAGACAAAGCCGGATGGGCTAGACCGGCAGGGGTCGTTTCCAGACAGCATTTCAACATTGCATCGGGGGATTGGGAGTATTGCATGAAACTTCGCATCGATAAGGGCTCTCTGCGCTTGCGACTGAACCGCACTGACGTCGAGCAGTTCCGGGAGACGGGTTTGTGCACCGAATCGCTGCGATTTGGCTCGGGTGCGCAGCTCACCTATACCCTGGAAACGTCTTCCCGACTGAGAGGAATCGAGGCCGAATACAGCCCCGAGGGTATTCGGGTTCTGCTGCCGCCTGAAATGGCCCGGGAGTGGGCTGCTTCCGACCAGGTCTCGCTATCCCTCAATCGCGCCGACGGCGGCGGCCCTTCCCTCCTGATTGAAAAGGATTTTCAATGCCTCCATCGCAATCAGGATGGGCGGAACGAAGAGTCGGACGCTTTTCCTAATCCCCTGGCGCGCCCCTAAAAAACAGGCCCCCCTACCAGAGTTCCGGTTCTGGAAATCTGTTGTGGGGCCGGCTCACATTCCGAGCAAGTTGGGATGGAGCTTTGCGTACCCGTGCTCTTGCGCCCATAAATCGAGGGGAACTGAAGCAAGCTCATCGACCAAAGAGTCGGCCAATCCGTTTTTCGTCAGATCAACCGACTTGATGTAAGTGTGGCAGACGTCGCAGCACTCGACACGCATGTAAGGAAACTTGTCGGCGGTGTAGACCGGGAGTCTGGCTTGGTCTTCCTGGCCGCATGCGGCGCAGACTATGCGCCGGAATTCCCATTCGCACAAACAGAAGCCACAGACCAGACTGCGGCGGCCGCCGTCTCCTTGTGGGCGCAGGACTGCCACGCCGGGCCTGCGATTGCAGAACGGGCACAGTGAGTGGGTGTAGCCGTCGAGCTGCAGCGGCGTGCGCGAGCGGACGAATTCGGCGTATGGCTGAAGAAACGCCAAGGCGAGGAATTCCGCGGGGGCGGAGGGTGGTTCAATATTGGACCAGCATCGGGTCAACAGTTCCTTCCAGGAGTTCGACGGCAGGCCGCGCGCTTCACTGGCGGTTTGCGCAAAACGCGCCGGAGCCCGGCTCTCGATGAGAGAGAGAAACTGCGGAAAGCTGGCGAGCAACTCAGGCAAATCCAAGTCGGACGGCGAGCCTGGAATCCTGCCTGGGGCGCGCCCGACGCGCTGGTAGAGGTCTTCCTGGAAACGGGCCAAATGGATATAGAAGCCCAATATTTCAGCCGCGAAGGCATGCTCAGCAACGAGTTGTTCGGCTCGCCGAATCCGAGTCTGCCAGGGAGTTTTGGACACCGGGCGATTATGGGGCTTCGACTCGCCCCCGGCAACTATGGGTCTGGGGTCTTATGGGGGCGTACGAGGTTCCTGGGATTGACTCGGGACGGCGGAGGGGGATATAGTTTGCTGCAAAATTGGGGTGCAGCTCGGTCGCATGTGTTTGCGGCGGGGCTTTGCGATTGAAGCTGTTGGAGGACACTATGGAACTCTCCCGCAGAACCTTCCTCAAAAGCTCCATCGTGGGTGGAGCAGCCTTCTCTCTCCTTGGTTTCGATCTGACTCCCGCAGTCGCACAGCTCAAAGAACTCAAGATCGCCCGTGCCACCGAGACGCGGTCCACCTGTCCGTACTGTTCCGTGAGCTGTGGCGTTCTGATTTACACAATTGGCGACAAAGCAAAGAACGTGACGCCGCAGGTCATCCACGTCGAGGGTGATCCGGACCATCCCATCAATCGCGGCACGCTTTGTCCGAAAGGAGCGTCGCTCGAGCAGGATATTCTTAATCCGCGGCGGTTGCTGAAGCCGCAAGTGCGGCGACCAGGCTCCGATCACTGGGAAGACATTGCCTGGCCGCAAGCCCTCGACGAGATCGCGCACAAGGTAAAAAAGACGCGGGACGACACCTTCATCGAGAAAGATGCACAAGGACGCACCGTGAACCGCTGCGAAGGCATGGCCTGGATTGGGGGCTGCACCGACACCAACGAATTCAACTTCCTGGTCGTCAAGACCATGCGCGGCTTGGGCCTCACCTATATAGAAAACCAGGCCAGGGTTTGACACGGCCCCACGGTCTCAAGTTTGGGACCAACTTTCGGAAGAGGGGCCATGACCAATGGCTGGATCGACATCAAGAACACAGACATGATGTTGATCATGGGCGGGAATCCTGCTGAGAACCACCCCTGTGGCTTCAAGTGGGCCATTGAAGCAAAACGAAACCGCAATGCAAAGATGATCGTGGTAGATCCGCGCTACACCCGCACCGCTTCCACCTCCGACGTGTTCTGTCAGATCCGGGCGGGGTCAGACATCGCCTTCTTGGGCGGAGTTCTTCGCTACGCGATCGAAAACAACCGCGTCGCCAAAGAGTATCTCGTCAACTACACCAACGCCGCCTTCATTGTAAGAGAGGGATTCAAGTTGCCTGAAGACGGGTTGTACTCGGGTTTCGACGCTGCCTCGCAAACTTACGACCGGTCTTCCTGGAATTACGAGGAAGGCAACGAGGCCGGCGGCGCCACACCTTCGCACGCTGCCGCAAAGGCGGCAACCACTCCGGGAATGCCACCGCCATTGCCGGGAATGCCGGCGAAGGTAGCCTACGACTTGACCTTGCAGCATCCGCGATGTGTATTCCAGTTGCTGAAGCAGCAGTATTCGCGCTACACGCCTGAAATGGTCGAGCGAATCACCGGCATCCCGAAAGACCAGTTTTTGAAGGCTGCTGATCTTTACACTTCAGTCCGCAAAGACGGCGACATGACCAAGGTGGCCACCATTTTGTATGCCGTTGGATGGACCCAACATACTTTCGGCACACAGATCATCCGCACAGCGGCCATGCTGCAGTTGTTGCTCGGTAACGTGGGACGGGCGGGCGGCGGGGTCAACGCTCTGCGCGGGCACTCCAACATTCAGGGCGCCACCGACATGGGCGGAATATTCGATAGCCTGCCCGGTTATCTGAAGGTGCCGAATCCAGCCGATGTTAACCTGGCGGCCTGGCTGAAGCGGATCACGCCAACCGCATCCAAGCCCGCCTCGTGGGACTCGTTTAACTACTGGTCGAACACGCCGAAGTTCGCCGTCTCTTACTTGAAGACCCTCTTTGGGGACGCGGCGACGAAGGAAAACGACTTTGCCTTTGAATACATGCCCAAGGTTGATCGTAACTATTCCTGGACCCAGATCTGGGACAACATGTATCGCGGCTCGGTGAAGGGGATGTTCGCGTTTGGCATGAACGGGGTGGCCATCGGGCCCGACTCGCAGAAAAACATCGATGCGCTCAAGAAGGCAGATTGGCTGGTGGTGGGGGAAATTTATCCCGATGAAACCAGCGAATTCTGGAAGTCCCCAGGGATTACGCCCGAGGAAATGAAGACCATTAATACGACTGTCTATCGCCTGCCCTGTGCGGGTTTCGCCGAGAAAGACGGATCGATGACCAACTCGGCTCGCTGGCTGCAGTGGAAGTACGCCGCGGTGCCGCCTCCGGGCCAGGCGCGCCTCGACCAGGACATTGTGGCGCAAATTTTTCTCAAGGTGCGCGAGCTCTACCAGAAGGAAGGTGGCAAGTTCCCCGACCCGATCGTGAAGTTGACCTGGCCCTACGTGAATGCGCAGCATCCCGCACTCGGAGATTTGGCGAAAGAGATGAACGGCAAGGCTTTGGCCGATCTCGCTGACCCCAAGACTCAGGTCACCATCAAGAAGGGTCAGCAATTACCGGGATTCGCCTGGCTCAAAGATGACGGAACAACCGCCTGTGGGATCTGGATTTACGCCGGGTGTTGGACCGAGGCCGGAAACCAGCTCGTGCGCCGCGGTACTGAAGATCCTTCGGGCCAGGGCATCTACCAGAACTGGGCGTGGTCGTGGCCGGCCAATCGTCGCGTCCTCTACAATCGCGCCTCCTGCGATCCCTCAGGAAAGCCCTACGATCCCTCGCGCAAGCAGGTCTGGTGGAATGAGTCCACGCAACTGTGGGTGGGGAACGATGTGCCCGACTTTAAGGCGGACTCCAATCCTAAGGACCATATGGGACCATTCATCATGATCCCCGAAGGAGTCGGCCGGGTATTTGCGCCGTTGGGCGCCTTCGCCGACGGGCCCTTTCCCGAGCACTATGAGCCGATTGAGAGTCCGGTGCAAAATGTGCTGCATCCCAATCAATCGAACAATCCCGTGGTAAAAAAGCTCAAGACGCCAGCCGACAAATATGCCACGCCTGGCGACGGCTTCAACATTGTCTGCACTACCTACCGGCTCACGGAGCACTACCACTACTGGACCAAGAACAATGAGATGAACGTGCAGCTCATTCCCGAGCCGTTTATCGAGATTCCAGTCGAACTGGCGACAGAGCTTGGCATTAAGGGAAACGACAAAGTGAAGGTAACCAGCGCGCGAAGCTACTACATCGCCAAGGCTTTTGTGACCAAACGCATCAAGCCGATGACGATTGACGGTAAGAAGGTCTATCAGATTGGCATTCCCATCCACCAGGGTTATCGCGGCATTCAGGAAGACGCGGGAAGAGACGCAAGGACCATTCTCAACCGGCTCACCCCGACGGTGGTTGATCCCAATGCGTACACCCCGGAATTCAAGGGCTTTCTGGTTAAGCTGGAAAAGGCATAACGCATGAGCCAAGCAACGCTGGCAATTCGCCGAATTTCCGGACATCCCGGACCCGCTCCCGGAGAAGGAGTGGAGCGCGACTATCAAGTCTGCAAACTGGTCGATACCACGACTTGCATCGGCTGCAAAGCCTGCGAAGTTGCCTGTCTCGAGTGGAACGGATACGAATTCACCGAGACTGTGTTCGACAACAGCTACCAGACCATGCCGGAGACGACATGGAAATACTGGAACCTGATCAAGTTCAACGAGCACGAAAACTCCGACGGCACCATTAGTCTGCTGATGCGCAAAGATCAGTGCATGCACTGCGCCGATCCCGGTTGTCTGGCGGCCTGCCCGGCGGATGGCGCCATCGTGCAATACACCAACGGCATCGTCGATTTTCAGCAGCAGAATTGTATTGGTTGCGGCTATTGCGTCAGCGGCTGCCCGTTCGATATTCCCAAGTTCAATCCCGCGACCAAAAAGATGTTCAAGTGCACGCTTTGCGTCGACCGGGTCAGCGAGGGCCTGGAACCGGCATGCATCAAATCGTGTCCCACCGGTTGTCTTCACTTTGGCAGCAAGGAAGATATGACATACCTGGCGGAGACTCGCGCCACCCAGCTCCGCGAAAACTTCGGCTTCCAGAAGGCCGGCGTTTACGATCCCGCGGGCGTGGGCGGGACGGGCGTCATCTATGTGCTCCACGATGCTACCAATCCCGAGGCTTATGGCGGGTTGCCCAAAGATCCTCACGTTCCCTGGGTGGTGCGCTTCTGGAAGGGGCCGGCAAAGTGGATTGGGAATCTCGCGATGCTGGGCGGAATCCTCGGCGTAACGCTCCACTATTTCCGCTACGGTCCGAAGGAAGTTCATGCAGAGAAGTCTGAGAACGGAGGGCGGTCGTGAGTTCGCACGTCGTCTCTTCCTCACGCACCACAGGCGAGCCCGGAGAACGCATCCTCCGCTACACGCTGGTCGAGCGCGTTAATCACTGGTTCGGCGCTTTGACCTACTCCTACTGCCTGCTTACGGGCTTGGCTTTCTGGTCACCTTACCTGTACTGGCTGGCTGCGATTGTGGGTGGAGGGCCCACTGCGCGCTTCTGGCATCCCTGGTTGGGTTTGGCGTTTACGGCGTCGATGTTCTGGATGCACAGGATGTGGGATCGCGACATGCAGATCACCGAACCCGACCGGCGCTGGGCGAAAGCAATGAAGTACTACGTCGAGAACGACGACCAGCACCTGCCGCCCGAGGGCCGCTTTAACTACGGCCAGAAATTATTCTTCTGGCTGATGTTTTATGGCGTGATCCTGTTGGTGATCTCGGGCGTCGGGCTCTGGTTCGTAGAATTCATTCCGTGGAGCCTGCGCTGGCTGCGCTACTTGGCCGTTACGGTACACGTGGTTGCCGCGCTGGCCACCATCGGCGGATTTATCATTCACGTCTATATGGGGACCGCCATGGTCCGCGGCGGCTTCACTTCCATCATTCGAGGCGAAGTTTCCACGGCTTGGGCGAGGACCCATCACCGCCTCTGGTATGAGCAGGTCACAAAGGGCACCTCATCGGAGAAATGAAGTCTAGACGGTGAACCCAGGTTCCGCTCACGCAATGTCCGCAAGCTTTCTTGGCGTTTGTTCAGCCCTGTCCCCCCTCCCTTGCTTGAACCTTCGTAGAAGCTTGGGAGTGATGCATCCAGGCTCTGAGGAAGTGCTAGCCTCGGGGAAGGACCATCAACGCAAACAGTAATGGAAGATAAAGAATCGATGCCGCAAGCAGACGGCGTGCCGTCGAGGTGGATCCATGAACCACGAACCGTGCTCCATAGTAGAAAAAGCCAATGCCGAGGAGCACGGCCCCAATCCGGTAGAACACGCTTAGATGGCTTGCGAGGCTTGGAAGCAGGCTCGCCGGCAGCAAAGCCGCGAGTGGCAATAGAGTTTGCCAGGTGACAAAACGGGCTCGGGCGCGCTCATCAGAAGGCAGCACCTTGTAACCGGCGCGATCGTAATCGTCCCGGTACATCCAGGCGATAGCCATGAAGTGCGGGAATTGCCAAAGGAAAAGCACCGCGTACAGTCCCCATGCCTCCAAGGTGAGCTTCCCAGACGCGGCGGCCCAGCCGATCAGTGGAGGCATGGCACCTGGAAACGCCCCGACCAGCACACACCAGGGGGTTTGTCGCTTGAGCGGAGTGTAGAGGAACAGGTAAGACAACAACGTCGCAACCGCCAACAGGCTGGCGAGAGGGTTCACTGCTTCCGCAAGATAAATACTCCCGGCCGCCGACAATGCAATGCCGAACCATAAAACTGCGGAGGAATTGAGACGGCCGGCAGCGAGCGGTCGACGCGCAGTCCTGCGCATTTGGGCGTCGAAGCGACGCTCGATGTATTGATTCAGAGTGCCCGTGCCGCTGGCGACCAGCAACGTACCCAAGACAGCCTTGACCGCCAGAAGGACCGGAAAATCCGGAGATCCGCTAGCACGGCCCAGGCAGAAGCCGGCGAAGGTTGTCAACACGATCAGGAAGTTGACTTCCGGTTTGGTTAAAGCCCAATAGTCGGAAAAAACTGGCAAGCGCGCGCGGCGATGGCCCTGCACGACGGGCGCCACAGCCAGCGAGGCGAGAATCGGCTCCGTGGCCATCCTTAGACCGCCTCCACTCTCGGTGGAACTCTTTGCGGTGCCGCACCGCCGTGCAACTTCTGCTCCACCAACTCTTTCCCACGGAAACTTTCCGCAGAAAGTAACTGGGTAGTGAGAATCGCTCCTGCCACCAAGTAAACAACTGTGACGCAGGTCCACATAAGGGCGCCGGCGCACTCCTGATCTCCAAGCGCGGAAAAGCCGAATGGCCCTGGCGAAGATAAGTAAACCGGATAAACCACGCGGTCACAAAAAACCAGAAATCCGGAAAGGATGTCGCATGGCAATGTCGCGAGAAATAGGTAGAGGATGATCGAGAAATCAGGCTTCGCTACGCTCGGCCATGGCCGAACGACGGGCCACCAGAAGAGAAGGCCGGTCGCCAAAAAGGATGCCTGTTGAAGCATGTGCCAGCTGCCTGATTGCATTCCGAGCGTAAATGCCCCCGGAATGTGCCATCCCACCAAGGCCGCAGTGGCGGCGAGCCAGCAAAACGCAGGCCGCGTCAGCGCTTTCCCGAACCACTCTGCTGGTGGCCAACGGAGTGATGGTCTAACCACATCATCGACGAACCGCCGTGGCAAGGCCCGCGAGAACGCCATGACTGGCTCTCCCAGCCAGATCAGCGGCGGAGCGAGCGTCATGAGCAAGAGATGTTGCGCCATATGAGCGGTCAAGAGTTGCTCATCGAGCGCGGCGAGGGGGGAAGCTACCGCGATCCAGATCAAGAACAGTCCTAAGAGAAAACTGACAACCCGCAAGGCTGACCTCGTGCTCACGGAAAGCGAACGAAGTTCAAACCACCCCCGCAGATAGACCAATGCCGTGAGAACGATGGCCAGTGTAAGAAAGACTGGCCCGGACGATCCCAACGCACCGTGATGGAGATGTGACATCAAGCGTTCCACCTAAGGCTGCGTGCCGCCGGTTTTCTCTGGGACATCTCCTAGAATGACTTCCCGCGAAGCATCGTGGGCCGGAGCTTGCCCTGCGGGATGCAGAGTCCGCAGAAATGCTACAAGCGCGGTGGTTTCCGCCGGGCTCAGGTTCTTTCCGTAAGCGGGCATGTTCCCGCCTCCCTGGATCACCTGGCGGATCAGTTGGTCTTGCGTGAGCCGCACAGCAACGCTGTCCAAGGCGGGACCTCTCTGCCCGCCGCTGTCTCCCAAGGCATGACAGTTGCGGCATTGTTTAACCTGAAAGACCAAAGCGCCTTGCCGCTCCAGCGCGGTTGTGCGTTGCAGGAATTGCTGCGGAACGGGATCGCCGCTCCAGGCGTTCATGTGCGGACTCCAGGGTGCGAACTCTGCGAGATGAGTGAAGGTTCCTAGCGTGATCGCGATCAACATCACGGTCAAAACCGCAATCGGCCGTCGCCGCCAGCTCTTTTCTCCTTCGCCGGATAGAAAGGGAAGAAGCAGTAACCCAACAATCACAACCACCGGGCCGATGAGAAGTGCCGGTGTCTCGAGCGACGGCGGAAGCAGCGAGAGCAAGGCATAGAGCCACAGGAAGAAGTAATCCGGCTTCGGCGCAGTCTGAATGATCGTCGGATCGGGCTGGCCGGTCGGCCCGAAGGGCCCGAAGTACAACGCACATGCAGCGACTGCCAGGATTACAAATGCCGCGAAGAACAGGTCTTTCCAGACCGCATAGGGAAAGAACGGCGCGCCATCTTTCTTTGGTCAATTCATGGTATTCCGTTTCATAGGTGGCTCGTCTCACGATCCGACCGGGCATAGGCCATTCGTTGATTCCCAGCTTGAGCACCATCAAAACGTGAAGGGCGACGAAACCAATGAGCAATCCCGGAATCACGAAGACATGCAGAGTGAAGAATCGCGAAAGAGTCGCGCCCGCAATAATTGGCCCGCCCAGCATTAATTTCACGATCGCGGGCCCGAGAATGGGAACGCGGCTGGCGATTGACGCGCCGATTCCCAATCCCCAATAGGCATCCTGATCGAAGCGCAACACTTGTCCGCTGAAGGCCATCCCCAGAGTCATCAGCAACAGAAAAACGCCAATGATCCAGGTGAGTTCCCGGGGAAACTTGTAAGCTCCGAAAAGGAATACCTGCATCATGTGGATGAGGACAATCGCCACCATGAAGTTCGAGCCCCATCCATGCATGGCGCGGATGAACCAGCCAAGAGTCACGTCATGATTCAGGGCTTGCAGGCTGCTCCAGGCCTCGCCCGCCGACGGTACGTAGATCAGGGCGAGGAGAATTCCGGTAACGAGTTGCAGAAGGAAAACGGTGAGCGCGGCGCTGCCAAACACGTACCACCAGCTCGCCGTCCTGCGGGGCACGGGGTGCTCGACAGCTTCGCGAATGGGAGCCGCCAATTGCAAGCGGCGGTCGAACCATTCTCCAATTCTGCCGATCATCCTGCGCATGGCGGTTTCTCTCCGGTGAGCGCCGCGATCGGTTCTCCGGGCGTAGGTAGCTCACCCGCCTGAATAGTGACCAGGCCGTTCTCAACTTTGTAGGGATATTCGAAAAGTCCGCGCTCGGGCGGCCCTGAGGCGCGCGAGCCGTCGCGGTAATACGCTCCGCCGTGGCACGGGCACATGAAAAGGCCAGATTGCGGAAACCAGCGAACCGGACAACCCAGGTGCGCGCAGTTGACTGCAAAGACCTGGAATTCATCGCCTGCGACGCGCCGCACCCAGCAAGCCGTGTCCACTGTCTTGCCGTCCGTCGGCATCACATAGGGATTCCGGAACGTGGCCAGCCGGGTCTCGCCTTCCGGGAATTCGCTCACCTGCCCAAGGGGCACCCAGGACAGATAGCCGTTCGCGCGCCCGCGGGTGATCGATGAGAGAAGGAACCCCACGATCGGCACTGCCAATGCGGTCGCCACCAATCCGTTGAACAGAATTCCCATCTTCGTAAAGAACCCGCGGCGCGTAAGCGCAGTTTCATTGGACATGGTCAAACTCCTAGTGCTGCGCATAATTCGAAACGGAATAAGGCTGCCCGGGGTCTTGGACCCGGCGCGAGGCGAGCCAGGCCACTACGTCGGTGATCTCCTGGTCCGACATCGGTTTGCCGGGCACATTTCCTCGCCAGTCGGGCGCGCCGAGTTCGGGGCGGCCGGTGATCACAATCGTGCGCAGGCCTTGATCGCTGACCAGCGCCAGAAAGGAATCATTGGTGATGGCACTGCCCTTGGGACCGCCCTGGCCGCCCGGGCCGTGGCAAGATGCGCAGTAGGTTCCGTAAACCACTTCGCCTTGCCGAGGATCGCCTGCGGATTTCGCTGCATAGGACGGCGGATTGGCTCCGTCAAGAATTCCCGGCCGGCTCCAGCGCGAGCGGATCCCGCTGGTGATGACATCGACCTGCTTGTCCGTTAGCATTCCGCCCGCGCTTTGAGCAAAGGCCGGCATCGAAGTGCCGCGCACACCGCCGGCGATGACCTTACGCATCGTGGTTTCATCCGCGATGGCTAGATAAACCGGATCGGCAAGAGCAATCGCCGCTCCTCCCCGTCCTTCCGCGCCGTGGCAACCCGAGCAGTTTTCCGCGTACAGGGTGCCAAACTCCAGAATCTCAGTCGGCGCCAGCATCTCCGAACCTTTCTTTGGCTGACCAGGCGGAGTCCCGCAACCCGAGAGCAACGAGATGCTCAGTACTGCGGACGTCCATAGATATCGAAAACGCTTCACGGGCGTCCTTTTCTCCTCGAGGCGAAATGATTCCGGGGGCCTCTACACCCGCGCGCATCGCGAACGTCAGATTCTCGCGGGTTGGCATGCGCGACTGCCGTACGACCACGAACCCTGCGACAATGCCGAAGGCCGACTGAGAAGCGAAAAACCAGGACCAGTCGATGTGGCTCGCCAGCAAAGGATTCAGCAGGCCGAGCATCGTGTACAGCAGCCCCGACCACAGCACCGGGGCGATCACCCCTCCGAGCACGATGGGCCTGCGCGGGAACATGGGAAGCATTGCGCCATAGAGCACGCCCACCAGAGTGGAGACAAGCGCGTGCAGACCCAAGGCAATCACGAAGCTGTCCGCGTGAAACGAATTCAGCTGCGCCGGGCCGAGCTTCAACGACTGCGCATATACGACCGCCGCCAGCAGATTGATGGGATACCAGATGCTGCCGACCTTTAAAACTCCGTAAGCGCAAGCCAGCACAGCCATGGCTACGCTCCCGGCCAATCCGCCTTTCACACCTGCCGATATCGGATAGGTATGGACAGGTAGCCAGGCGCGCAACTGATCTGCGGCCACCGGGAGCCGCTCGACCACGCGGCGTTCGGTCGATACGCGAATCTCATCTGGAACCACCGGTACGGTCACTTCATGCTCATGCGGAAAACTTCCCGGAACCAGCCGACGCAACCTGCCACAGCCAGAACAGCGCCGAGGACGCTAACCGACGTGTTCGTCACCAGGCCCGCGAACAGTAAGGTAGATCCAAAGGCCAGGACAAAAGGCCATGCGGTCGGCGCGGGCACTTCGATCTCGACAGGGAGCCGGCTTTGTTCCACTTGTTCTGCGGATTGCATTGCTGCTATTTCCTCTCCTCAACGCCCGAGAACATAAACCACGGTGAAAACCACGACCCACACGGCATCCACAAAATGCCAGTACATCGAAAGCACCTCGACGCGGCGGGATTGATCGACACCGACGCGGCCAGCCAGACCGAAAATAGCCACCATGCACAACATGATCAGTCCTACGGTGACGTGAAAGGCGTGCAGCCCCACCAGCGAGTAATAGGTTGTTCCGAAAAGATTGGTGGAGATGGTAAACCCGTGTTCGTAGATCAGCCGGTGCCATTCCCGCCCGGTGCCAAACATGAAGAGGCCGCCCAGAATGATGGTGAGCAGCCACAAGGTCAGGAATGCGCCTTGCTTTCCGTGCTCGAGGAACTTGCCCGCGAAGTGAATCGTGAGGCTGCTGGACAACAGGCAGATGGTGAAAAAGATCGGTGTCTCGAGAACTTCGCGTGGAGTCGGTCCGCTAAGGCTCTTTCCCACGTAGAACAGGTAAGCCACAACGAAAATCGTGAAAATCGCCGACTCGGCGATGATCAGAGCAGCCATGGCCACCTTGCCGCGATACGGAAGGCTCCAGGCCTCCGGCTGTTCCAGGGAACGGTGTTGTGCTTGCGCTCATTGCTCTCTCTCTTTACTCATAGCGGCTATCCGGATCTTCAGGATGCTTCAGGTCCCACAACGGACGGCGGCTCGCGACCACCGGAATGGACGCGAAGTTATAGGCTGGGGGCGGAGAGCTTGTGGACCATTCCAGGGTCCATGCGTCCCAGGGATCATTCCCGGCTTTGTCGCCTTTCCAGTAAGAAATGATGAGGTTCCAAACGAAAATCAGGATCGCAATCCCCTGAATGAATGCGCCGATGGTGACAATGAAGTTCATGGTGTCCCAGCCGCGGCCGGGTTCATAGGTGTAGATACGGCGCGGCATACCGAGCAAGCCGGGGAAGTGCATCACATCAAAAGTCATGTGAAAGCCGATCAGGAAGAGCCAGAAGTGCCATTTACCCAGCGTTTCGCTCAGCATTCTTCCTGTGACTTTCGGGTACCAGTAATAAAATGCGGCGAAGAGCGCGAACAGGATTCCGCCCACGATCACATAGTGAAAGTGCGCCACCACAAAGTACGACAAGCTTAGCTGCCAATCGAAGGGCGCCGCAGCGAGCATGATGCCGGTGAGTCCGGCGATCAAGAACTGGAAAAGAAATCCGATGCAGAACAGCATCGGGGTCTTGAACTGGATCCGCCCGCCCCACATGGTGCCCAGCCAGTTGAAGATTTTGATTCCTGTCGGAATACCCACGATCATTGATGTGATGGCGAAAAAGCTGTTGGCGTAGGAGTTCATCCCAACGGTAAACATGTGGTGCGCCCACACGCTCAAGCTGACAAAAGCGATACACACGGTGGCCCCGACCATCACCGGGTAGCCAAAAATCGGCTTCCGCGAAAATACCGGCACAATTTCCGACATGAAGGCAAAGCAGGGAATGATCAGGATGTACACCTCAGGATGGCCGAATATCCAGAAGAAGTGCATCCAGAGCACGGCGGAGCCACCGGCCTGAGTATCGAAGAAGTGTCCGCCCAGGTATCGATCCACCAGCAACATGATTTGAGCCGCGGACAGCGGCGTGATGGCGATCAGAACCATCCCGGACATTGTCAGGTTGAGCCACGCCAGCAGGGGCATGCGGCTGAGCTTCATCCCCGGGCATCGCATGCAGAGAACGGTGGCGATGATATTGATGGCCGTGCCGATGCTGCCAAATCCCGAGACGAGCAGCGCAATCGTCCAGTAGTCCGAGCTGTGGCCGGGGGAAAACGCCTTCGCAGCCAGCGGAGCATACGCCCACCAGCCAACGTCCGGAGCGTTGCCGGCGCCGTAAAGTCCACTTCCTCCCAGAAAACTGAAATACAGAAGAGTTCCACCCAGCGCCGTCAGCCAAAAACTAAAGGCGTTCAGCCGCGGAAACGCCATGTCCCGCGCGCCAATCATTAACGGAACCAGGTAGTTCGCAAATCCGAACAGGACGGGCATGGCCACGAAGAAAATCATGGTCGTGCCATGCATTGTGAACAGGCGGTTGAAAACCTGCGGCGAAACAAAGTGGTTGTGGGGATACATCAGCTGGATGCGTATGATGATAGCTTCGACTCCACCGACGACCAGAAAAAAAAGAGCGTAGAGGACGTAGAGAATACCCAACCGCTTGTGATCAACCGTGGTCACCCACTCGTGCAGCGTCTCCAGCCAGGGTTGGCTGTCGACCTGCACGTTCGGGACGGCCATCGCGTTTGATGACATGGTTCTCTCCAAATCTTCGTCTAGCGAAGCGTCTGGTAGTGTCTTAAACACTGCTATTTAAGACACTACCGAAGCGTCTCCATATAACGCACGAGTGCGTCGAGATCGCTGTCGCTCAGTTGCATGGCCGGCATAAGAGACCCGGGTTTGATAGCGTCTGGCTTCTGGATCCACAGGCGCAGTTTCTCCGTTGTATTCTGAGCCGCTCCCGAGGCGATGGTCTGACGGCTCATCAAGTGCGTCAGATCCGGACCGAAGCGTCCGTCAGCGACCGTGCCGCTGATCGCATGACAGTTGATGCACGCAGTCGTTTCGAAAATGCGTTTGCCGGCGATAACTTTTTCGTCTTGAATCGCCGGCTGCTGCTGGCTGCGCACCCATGCCGCAAAATCCTCAGGGCTGTCCACCGAAACCCGCAACAGCATCTTGGCGTGCTGCGTCCCGCAATACTGCGCGCACTGCCCGAGAAACACGCCGGTTCGGTGCGGATCCATCCACATACTGTTCGGGTGGTTCGGGATCAGGTCGGTCTTGCCGGCCAGTTGTGGGATCCAGAAACTATGATCGGTATCAGCGGAAAGCAGCTTCAGGAATGTTGGTGTGGGACGTGCCGGGTCGCTCACCGGAATGTGCAGCTCGTTCGCCGTAACGATGCCGAGCTTCGGATAGCGAAACTCCCACCAGAACTGGTGCCCAACGGCAATGACCTCTACCGCGGTGGGCGGCATGGGGGCGTCCTGTACCGCGTGGATGACCCGGGCCGTGGCCATAAACAACACCACCACGATCAGAATCGGAATGATCGTCCAGGCCAGCTCAATTTGCGTGCTGCCATAGACCTGGGCCGGCTCGCGCTCTGGATTCCCCGCAGAGCCACGGAACTTCACGACGGAATAGACCAGCAGACTAAAGACCACAACGAATATGGTTCCCGTAATGCCCAGGACAAAGATCGACAAATCGAAGATCGACTTAGCGGGGGTCGACTCCGGCGCGAAGATACTCGAGTGCCCCGCCGAAGAAAACGCCGGCACGGCCGCGGCCCTGACTGCGCAGCAGGACAGGAACGTGACTACCTGAAGCGTTCTCGCTCTGCTCGATTTGTCTTTTCCGCGCATGGTTGTTAATCGCTTGCTGGGCTCCGGGTCCTGGTCTGCTGTAGTTCTTTACACCTCTGTGACGCGGCTGTCGAGCACACCAATGTCGAGGAGGCCTGTACTATGCCCAATTAAACCGTGGAATACATCACGAAATTGACTGAATTTCCGGTCACTCTTTCGAGGTATGCCTGCATACGCTACTAGCCCGTTTGGCTTCGAGTCGGCGGTCTGGATTGCGCTCTACGGATCAATCAACGGGGCCTGCGCCAACTGCAAGTTAATCATAAGATCGAGCCGCCATTCGATCTGAAAAAACAGTGCGGTTTGCCGGCCTGAGATTACTTTGCGAAATTCCGGCACGTAGTCCAGTCGCAGTTGCATCACCTCCTGTTCCACGCCGGCGCGCTGCCGGATGTATTTCTCCGCTTCCTCCCCATTCATCGTCTTGTAATTATCGAGATAGTTTTCGATGAGCGATATTTTAGTGTCGTAAATTTTCGCCAAGTCGTTCGCGTAGCGGTCGTAGACGGGCCAGAACTTTTCGGCCTCCGCATCTGTGAGGTTCATATTGGCCGCGACCATCTGCTTTTTTTGCGATCTGAAGTCTTTTCTCAGTAATTCAACTTCCTGGTTCGCCCCTGGTTGAACGTCTTCGTAGATCACCGCAGGGCCCGACGGCTTCAACTGTTGAACCGGTTGTGGGGTTGATTCCTGGGCAGCCGAGCGATCGATTGTCGCAAGCACCAGAGCGAGAGCCCCTGAGGCAAAGAAGAATGCAGCAAATTTCCTTTTCATTCACCCTCCTGGATGGATGAGGTACTGGAGGCTCAGCCCCTGTGTTGAGCCGTTTCGGAATCCTTCACCGTCACTCAGAGCACGTGGGATTCCAGTCGGGACGGCGCTGCGACTGCAACAAACCACGCTGGAACAGGCAGTTAGGACTCGGTCTCGTGCTGGCGTCATTCGGCTGGGGAACAGCGGTCATCAGCGGTGACAACAGTCTGGCAGGTGACAGTCCGGCGTTGTTGCGGCACGGCCGCGTATCTCTCCAGCAAGGCAAACTCAGCGTTGTTCCCCGATCGGTGTTTGGAACTGGGAATGCTTCTCGAACATCTGGTATAGAGAAGAGAAGCGTATGAAGATTATTTGGAGGAATCAAAAAACGGTGGCCAAGCCACCAGTGTCCATCATAAGTACCGGAAGCCTGGAGCTGCCGGGCAGAGTGCAGCGATTCTACCGAAGCTCGCGGGGATTGGGCATCCTTGGAACCAGGTTCGAACTTTGGGTGAACTGCAAAAAGTCATCGCATGCAGCGTAGAACGACGGTCCTAGCCTACCGGTCCGGAAGCAACGAGAGGAGTCCATGGGCCTTGCCCGCCAAACCGGTGCCGCAGTCTTTCTTGTAACTGCGACGCTGTGCTTGCAATGCGCCGGAATGGCCGTTCTCATTCATTGGGCCAGGGCCTGTATTGAGCGTGGCATACGGGGGCTAAGCCCGTGGCGTTCGGCCGTGCTCATGATTCGGTTCACCACGGTGATGATTATCCTGCACATTCTACAGATCCTGCTCTGGGCAGGGTTTTATCGCTGGCAATGTCTACCGTCGTGGGAATCTTGCTTTTATTTCTCCGCCACCAGCTATTCGACCGTTGGCTACGGCGACATCGTTCTCCCGCGAGTTTGGCGCGCTCTGGGCCCGGTGGAGAGCGTCATCGGCGTCCTGATGTGTGGCATGTCCGTAAGCGCCCTTTTTGCTATTGCGACTAGGCTGGTAGAGCGCGAGGAGAGATCCACAGACGTGGTCGCCGCGTGATCCGCCGCAACCCCACAATCTGTAGGGATTGCCACCATCGCAAGCCCCGGCGTGCCAGAAATAGCTCAGCGCAATCAATTGCTTGCGGCAGTCAGGGTGAATGATATTGGGTAGTGGTCCGATGCCTTTACATGGCTGTGTACCTGGCCGGCGCCGGCTCGTACCGGCCCGCGAACGAATGCCCAATCAATCCGGCGTCCGGGTTCAAATAAGCCACGCGAGGGGGTGGTAGGGATGCGGTGAGCGGCTATTGCGTCCTGAAACCCTGCGGTGGCGAACGCCGCGGCAGCAGGATTCTTCGCAGCGTCCAGGTTAAAGTCGCCCGCAACCACCACGGGGCACCGGGGATCCTGGTTCGCGGCATCGGACACGACTTGCTCCACCTGGGAAAAGCGTAATTCATCATCTCCACGGCTTTCGAGATGAAGATTGTAGGTCACAAGTTTGCATCCGGCCACATTGATATCGGCCACCAACGCGATTCTTCCTCCAAGTCTTTCCTGGAAGGGCTCAATCCGCGGCAAAAACCAGTGGGGCTGCCAGAAGTTCGACTGGCGGGAAAATCGGATCAGGCGCGGATTTGAAATCGGCCATCTGGCGAGAATAGCCTGTCCGTGGTATGCGGGAGACGCTTTGGACCCCTGGACAAGTTCCTCAAACTCGCGCCCGAACACATAGTTCATGTTTAGTTTCCGCGCGATTTCTTCGCCGATGTTCAGGCGGTGGGTGCGGCGCGCATTCAGATCCACTTCCTGCAGGATGAGAATGTCGGCGTTCGTTTCCGCGAGGAAATCCAGGATCCCTTGCAGCTGGAGGCCGCGGTCAATGTTCCAATCTACAATGCGCAGTAAAGCTGGAGGCCAAAGTACCAACCGAAACGGCGCGAAATTGCCCGCAACGATTTCCTGCATGACCACTGTCACACCGTAGCCGCCAAAGCGAGCTGGGGGAAGACATTCTGCTGGGCGAAGCTCAAGTCGACGGGATCGTCGATTTCAGCCCAGGGGCCTCCGGCCGTAATGGTGAAGCCGACGCGAAGACCTTCATCGGCCATTTCCTGCACGGCAACATTGAAGAACTCATTCACGCGCCCGGTCTCTACCAGTTCCTGCATCTTAGCAAAGAAGCGGGCGCAGACCGCTGGCGCGAACACGGTGATACCGATATACGTCCCGCTAAACTCTTGTTTCGATATCTTCTTGCTCATTCGGACCACCCGTCCATCTGCGATGATTACCTTCATGGTTTCGTCCCTCCACTCCCGGTCGACAATCATGGAGACGAGAGAGTCGTTCTTAAGGGCAGCTCCGAGAATTTGATGCCCACATATGACGTCAGCGTTCAGGCAAACAAATCCATCCTGGCCCACCCAGTCACGAGCCAGCCAGAGAGAATAAATATTATTGGTGATGGCGAAAGCCGGATTTTCGATGAAATCAATCTTCGGCCCACAGCGCCCAAATCGCCGGTGCACGTGGCGGATGATTTGCTGCTTCTCATATCCCACGACGATCGCGATTTCGTTCACTCCTGCTCCAAGCAAGCCTTCCAGCTGATGGTCCAGAATCGTCCTGTCCTCAACCTCGATCAGACACTTGGGGCGTTCGCCATGTACGGCGCGAATTCGTGTGCCTTGCCCGGCCGCTAGAATCACCGCTTTCATGAAGCCTCCTGTGGTCGCTGGATCTCAGCAAGAACGCGTGGTGCTGCCTGCTTGAAGAACCTGTGGTTGTAGTAGAGCGCCAGTGTCCAGGTGAGATGGGCGCCAAGCGTGGCGAGATAAAAAATAACCGGCAAGCCTCCCAGGACAGTGAAAATGACCACGTAGTGGATCATGATGCCCCGCCGCTGAAAGCCCTGTGCCTGGCGCACCGCGCGTGACGTCCAATTGGACGAATCTTCGTCCAGCTTGCGGTAGAAATTGCTCAGATATTCCGTGGGACGCCCGCCTGTCGTAGCCCGCTTGCGCTGCAGTGTGGTGACGACGAGGGCTAGAGCTGCTCCCACCAATAACGCCGCGCCAACCCAGAGTTCTCTGCTGCCATGCTGCCGGTAGAGTCCAACGGTGATGCCACCGAACAGAAGCAGGTAGCTGAGGGAATCCGCAAGGCTCTCGATATAGGTTCCGAGGGGCGAGTCGGCAAACTTGATGCGGGCCAGCATTCCGTCCATCTCATCGAACAGGCCGGCAATGAAGAACAGCAGAGCCCCAACCACATAAGACCAATAGTTGCCGCGCGCGAAGGCCAGACCAGACAAGATAGCCACCAGCACGCCGCCGAATGTAACCGCGTTTGGCGTTACCCAGGTGTGCGAGAGCCACCGCACCGCCGGACGACAAAGACGACGGTTGAATGAAGTATGAATACCGTCCGAAACCTTGCCGGAGCTCGCGACCAGGAAACGCTCTGCCGCCACGGCGGTGTGGTCGGAGGTCACTGCGATGCCCTCGGGAGAAGGTCCTTTAAGGGCGTAACAGTTCACTCCGCATACAACCTCAATCTTCGAAGTCCATGCTGGGGCGGACCAGTTGACGGGCGCGGACTCCACATTGGGAAGGTTGGCGAGACCGCGTGCATAAGTGACCCAGTTCCAGGGCAACCAGAGGAATCGATCGTCGAGGTATTCGTGCAGATTTGCCCAGCTTGAACGCACCTCGGGATCAAAGCTCTTCACCTGCACCAGTCTGATGTTGCCTTTGTTTTGCAGTATGGCGGATCGCAGGAATATCCTCGCTAGCTCCACCGGCATGCTCCGAGGCCAAACCAGAAGGATTTCCTCGGCCCCAGCCCGTTGCGCGGTCGCTAGAGTTCTTTCCAGCAAGCCGACTCCACAAATGGGCCGCTTGAGTATTCCAGCCGGAGTTGCTTCCGGAACTACGACAATGACTTGCATGCCAGTGCCCCTTCTTTGAACGTGGCTTCACCCTCGTTCTGGTTCGCCTTCGGCCCCCGTGATCTCCAGGCGAGCCAGGCCAGACCTACCAGAGCCCAGGAAAGATCCCGGGCGCGTCGCGTCAGGGCGAGGGTCAAGCCGAACGCCGGAGATAGCCCAGAAGCCGCGAAGGCAGACATTGCTCCACCTTCGTCTGCTCCCAGCCGTGCGGGAACGAATCCCGTCATCATCTTGACCCCGCGAGTCAGTCCCTCGATGGCCATGACCGTGATCGGATGAAACGCAAGATGCAGCGACCACAACACCACGGCCACTTCCGAGACCATGAGCGCCTGGCAGGTAAAATCGAGCCAAAACATCCGGCCCACGAGCTCCGGCCTCTGCGTGCGCAGTCCCCGTATGGCGGATTCGATGGTTGCGCCTTTGTTGAGCCAGGAGGGAGAGCGCTTCCCGAGGGCCACGGCGATATCCGCAAGAACCGGTTTGCGCCTCGCGATGAAAATCATGACCAGTACGAACACCAGGGAGAACGCCAGGGACGAAGTTGCACCCCGCGCTCTCATCAGGCTGACGCACACGCAACCCGCAATGGCGATGAGGGCTGAGGTGAACCAGTACACGCCGTTATCGAGAAACGTCGCGGTGGCGGTCGCGGCGACCGGCGTCTGCAATAAATTGATCTTCATCGGTTCGGAAAGAACCGGACCGAACACCGTGAGATAACCCATGCCCTGCGAAGCCAGCCGAATCCCAACCAACCGGGGGATTCCGACATTAAGGCCTTCGTTCTTCAGGGCTGCGGACCAGGCGAGGGTTTGCAAAAGAAGCCGAGTCAGGCTGAGCACGACCACAATGGGCAGCGCGATCCGGAGTGCTTTGAGTTGGTGCACGATCACCGACGGACCGGCATGCACGATGACCCAGGCAAAAAGCGCTACGCCGGCACAGGCCAGCACTAAATTGCCTCTCGATACGCGGCGGTTTCGATCTTTTCCGCGCGCTCCGCCGGATTTCGACTTTGACTCGGATGCCGTCATCGTTAGAACCCAAAGGCCAGCTTTCCTCTGAAAGTGCGGTTTGGTCCGTTGAAGAACTGTCCGAAGCGGGGGCTGTCCAGGTCGTTCTGTACGTCTCGCGGGTTGAAATAGTTGAACAGGTTGAACACTCCGAATCCCAATTTCACCTTGTGCTCCTTCCCCCGGAAGGGCACTGCAAACTCCTTGAATACCTGAACATCGAGCGACTCGAAGCGCCGGAAGCGCTGCTCGTTCCTGGGGCCGACAAAATCCCGATCTTCGTTCACCACCGAGTAGGGAAATCCGGTGTGAATGTCGAAAACTGGCATCACCGTCATCTTCCACGGCGCGAGAAACTGCCCCCACGCCAGAAAGCGATTGGGCGCATCGAAGGCCAAGGGAGCGCGAGCATCCGGCTGGATCACCGGCTGCGGATCGTTCCCGAAGAACTGGTTGAAGTCATTCAGATCACCTGTCGCCTTGGAGCGAACATAGGAAGCGTTCACCGTGTTGTGGCCTATCTCATAGCGGCCGGTTAGTTGGAACTCGCGGTAAAAGTCTCTTCCTTGGTTGGCCAGAGACAAGAAGTTCCCTTTGTCGGACGTTACCGGCGAGAGAATCAGGTCATCGACGGTGTTCCGCTGCTGGTAGGCAGCGCGGACCAGCAGGTGATCTGTAACCTGGCGGTCAAGTTCGGCATTCCAGGTACCGCTCCGCGGATTCTTCAGCCCCCCGGTGATGACATTCGAATAGGGAATCGACGAAACCACCTGGCCTGCAGGATCGAAAGTCACCACCGTCCGGTCGGGAAAGCTGGGGAAAGCCGGAATGTTTAAAGGCACGCGGTCGTAAAACAAGCCGCCGCCAGCCTTGAACAATGTTTTGCGATCGCGGGTCAAGGCTAAAGTGAGTCCGCCACGAGGGGCGGCATGAGTGGATCCGGTGACCGTGTCAGTGTCGAACCGCAAGCCAAGGTCCAGCGTCAGGCGAGGCCAGACTCTCCACTGATCGCCAACAAACCACGCAAACTCGTTCTGGTTGATAGTGAAAGCTGTGGGAGAGCCAAATTCGATTCTTTCCAGTGTCGAGCCCGTTCCACCCACAATGTCCACCGGCGAGAACTGTTGACGTCCATCGTAAGAGCTATGAGAGAAATCGAAACCGACCTTCAGTTGATGCTCTCCGTGGAATTGTTTTGCACTCGATTGATAGATTTCCTGCCATTGCACGCGGTCGGTGTCCCGGTTTTGCCGGTTGAAGAATCCGCCTTCGGTCGTTTCCACGAGCAGGCGGTAAGGATCGTCGCTGTTCGGGGTCAAGTCCGCGTCGAAGCTCTCGAAGGCCAGCTGTGAAGTCAGCAGCCCTCCTGACTCTGAGACGTACCGGTGTTGCCCAGAGATCTGGAAGCCGCGCTGGTGCAGATCCGGCGTAGCCGGCTGCGGGGTAAAAGTATTCAGTCCGAGGTAATCGAGTTTTTCGGGGAAAACTGCGACAGACAGAGTGGCCGTCTGCTTCTCGTCTATTTTGAGATCAAATTGGCTGAAGGAGTCGAAGCTCTCGAGCTTCATGTCGCGCTGAAGGGGGGGAAGACTCTCGACCGGTGTCTGAACGAAGCGATATTCAAGAGACTGAGTAAACGCGAGCCTGTCCTTCAAAAGCGGCCCGGTAACCGTAACCCGCGGAGTGAACGCTCCGATTCCAACGATGTGACCATCTCGGTCCCTTGCGCGCGGGACGAGGTTTTGCGCCGAGAGGTGAAACTTATCGAGATTGCCCGTACGGGTCTCCACGCTCGAAACTGCGCCGGTGAATTTGCCGTATTCGGGGTCATAAGGATTGGCAATGACCTGTACGGAAGAGACCACGTCGATCGGCAGATTGACTGCTTGGCCGCCCGTGGCCGGGTCGGTCACATTGGCTGAATTCACCAGCCAGCCGGCCTGGGTGGCTTGGGCGCCTTTCATATTGATTCGCCCGTCCGGTCCGCGCACTACTCCCGGTACCAGGGGAAGCAGGCTATCGATTTTTTCGTCTTGATTGGGCGCATTTTCCACGGTCGTCTGACTGATCGTGTTCTTCAGCGCGGATTCTTCGATTAGAGGAGCATCGCTTGCGGTCACCGTGACCGCGTTCGTAACAGCGGCGACGCTTAGCTCGACCTTGATGGCAGAGACCATCCCTGGGCTTACTTCAACCGTCAGCTCAGCCTTTAAACCGGGAGCACTCGCCTCGATGTGGTAAATGCCCGGGGGAAGGCCATCGATGGCGAATGCTCCTTGTGCGTCCGACTGGGCCTCCTTGTTTACAGGGCCGTGAAGGACGATGCGTGCGGCCGGCAAAACGGCAGGTTCTCCGTTTTGGTTTCTGGTAACTGCGACTCCATGAATGGATCCCGGTATCGCGGGGCCGTCTTGGGCAGAGCAGGGAATGAGGAGCACCAGAGTCGAGAAAACGATATTTAAGATTCTCCGCATCAAGCGCTCCTCGCGCATTGGCGTGAATGCAAGGGGATGCCCAAACGATCAGGCAACGGACACGACCGGACTCAAACTATTGAGCAAGCATGCTTTGGAACGGAGGCGCGGAGACTGCGGCGATCCGAATTAGGATGATTAGGGCGTGCCGGACTTGGCACGTGTCGAACTCTTGACAGCGTTATGGCGCACTTCCTCAAAAGGGGTAGCGCCTTGTCACTTCATGATGGCAGCGAAAAAGAACTCCATTTAGGGTTGTCGCGCAAATCGCGTCCGGTCCATGATGATGCCGTCAACTTATGTGGCAAATCACGTACAACGAGCTGACACTTCAGCAAGTCCTGATCATGGCGTACATGAACACCCTGGAAGCGGAGTCATTCCTGCGGGCGTTGTAGAAGATGGGTCAGCGACGAGTTTCGTTCGCCGCTTATGTGAGCCGGTTAGATTTGCTGAACGGCCGCACGCTTTTCCGCCAGGCGTCAGTGGGTCTCAACGACGCCTCGTGCATTGGCCTCCTGAACGGGCGGTCGTCCCTCCTGGTTCTGGGCCGCATTCACGACATAGTGCTGGTGGTCGATAGTCAGGATCTTCCTGCCATAGAGCCGGACCTGCACGAAAGTCTGATCTTTTTGAGGAAGCCAAAACCCGTCGATCTTCTGGTACTGCCGCGCGAAGTCGGCTCGTTCGATCCAGAAAGACAGTTTCTTGGCGGGCCGCCCTTCGATCCGGACCACGGCGTAGTCGTCAACATCAACCCACAGCTTGCCCTCAAACAAATATTTCTCCTTCCGCTTGGGGGTGGCCTGGGCAACGAAACAACGATAGGGACCAACCTGCTGTTCACCGAGCAAGACCAGGGAGTAGTTCTCGGGCGAGATCGTGCTGTCGTGGTGCTCTTTGCCGGCCGCCGCTTCGATCTCGCTCGAGATCAGCGGATTCAGCGCCATCCGGCGAATGAGTCCTGATCCCATTTCAGAGGTAACCATAAATGTTTTTTTATCCGGCGCACGAAACTCCATCCGTCCGGCCTCCTCTGCATGCACCTTCCCCTTTTGATCAAGCACCTGGTAGGTTCGAAGGACGGTGTAGTCATGCAGCGCCGACCTCCGAATCTCATTGTGAGCTTCTAATTCCGCGAAAAGTTGATTGCCAGCGATACCCGGACGCAAGGGCTCCAGGGGAGCGCTAAGTTCCAATGAGTTCTCCTGACTGGATTGCGCATGCGCCTCCCTCGCCATCCATGTTGATGCCATGAGCGCAGCGGCTACAAGAGAGAGCGTGAGTTTGATAGTCGGTGTTGCCGGGTTGTTTCTCCGCATACCTGCGTCTCCTTCTTTAATTGTCAAACTCGCACACGCCGTGGTCTCGGCATTCTCCAATTGTGTTTACAGTTGCCCGCTCTCTGCCGGAAGCGGAACCCCGGGCTCCGGCAGTGACGATTGTTTAATGGTTTTGGCGACATTCCGGGCCAGGTTGTGGGTTGCTCTCAAGTTGCTTCCAAAAAAACGGACATCGCCGTTTACCGTACGTTCCAGAATCATATGGCCGTCAGGTGCGTACAGTTGGCTGCGGACAGTTAGCTTGGTTGCCCCGCTTACCGTGGTCACCGCGCGTCGAGTCTCGCTCCCCGGCGTGTACTTTTCCACGGTGGTTCGTAGAATCAGCAAGTCTGGGAGTTCGCTGGCATTACGATCGCCGTCGCGAAAGACCTGCTTAAATCGTTTCGTTTTGCTCAACTCGTCCAAAAGGCCCTCGTAAATTGCAATCTGGAAGGAAGGCTCGAGATGTACGTCGCCCGGGTCAACTTTTTCCACCTGCACACTCCATCGCTGGGCATTGGAACTGCGGCTTTCGGGAGAAGGTTTGGCGGCCCCGATTTGCGCGCCCAGCCGAGGCGGAAGTGCGACGCCGGCTGTCAAAGTTAACCCCGCCAACACTAGCATTGCGAGCGGCTTATTTGCTTTCACTGGACACCTCCACATTGGTTTGCTGCGCGGGTTGTTCTTCGCCATCGCTGACATGCGCGCCTCTAGCGACCAATTCATTCCGCAGAATCGCCCCTTGTCCTTTGCTTAACTGGAAGATGGCGCCATGAACCCCCTGGTTGGCGTCGATATATTCCACGGCGAAAGTGTCGTACTTCTTGTGAGCGAACAGGCTGACGACTCTGCCGCCGCCGAACGGAGTCGCAGCCTTACCTAAAGTCATCGGCACGCCGCCAACCTGTTTGCTTTGCCCTCCCAGATAAATATGCCGGAGTGAGGCTATTTCCACCTGCCCGGCGGTGGTCCCATTTTTCTGAAACTGCACAGCACTGTCTTGAATCGTCAGAGTCCCCTTGGCGCCGCTCTTGGCGCCTTCGAAGCCGAGGAGGTGGATCGCGGCAATGGTCAACGGCGAATTCATCGGTTGTGCAGCATCCTGTGCAAGCGCCGTGGCGCTGCACCAAATCAACAGGGCAAGCAATCCCAATGTCGAAAGAGATCTTTGCTTCCGGGCAACAACGGTCGCAAGTCATGTTCTCTCCATATCTGACCTGTCCAGCACCCTTATCGCCGGCAGGTTCCACCAAAACTGCTAACCCAATCCTCCAAGCACTCTGTGTTCCATTCCGGCAGGGTGGGCTTATGAACTGTAGCCGCAGTCCAGATTGAGCCACCTGGCGCAAGCCGTCACCGAAGGCCATCCGTTTCCCCAGACTCGCGAGGGGAGTGATGGGCAAGCATTTGGCAAGTGACAGGTCCCCAGCGAGTCACGGCCCTGTCACTGACGCACCCGCATAGCCGCCCGCGCGGAAAAGTTGATCCTCCGACGAGTCCGCCCAAACAACTCTGATACTTAGTTCGGCCGTTTGTCATCGGTGGCCCGTTTTCGGCTGACGATCGGCACATCCAACGATTGACCCAATATGTCGTTGTATCGAATGGTTTTCTCCCCGACCAGCACCAGCAGTTCACGTCCTGCGGCATACTTCACCGTGCTCATGCCTAGCGGAGGTGTGTACAAGACAAGGTAAACGGTGTCACCTACCTTGATGGAAACGTCGTAGCTGACGACGTCAGAGCCGGCACCAGCAGCAGCTTGATGAGTCTTGACGTCCATAATTGTGCCCACCTGATATTTCGTTCCAGACTGGCAAAAAGCGGGGACCGTCAGCAAACAGATACAGATCGCACACAGTCTAAGCACGTGTCCTCCTCATGATTTTTCCTCGTCGGCCTGCCCTTAGTGAAACCAAATAGCATCCATGAAGCCAGCCCACCCAGACACCACGCGCAAGCGCATTGCCAAATGCGAGACGCAAGGCAGAAGGAAGTACCAGACAGACTTTTTCAATGGGTTACGGTCGATTAGCCCTGAGAGGGCAGCAGATCCCGGCACGGCGCGCAGGGACTATGCCTGTCACTTGCTAAATGCTTGCCAAAGGTCGTATCGGAGCGGACGGGTGCATTGACCCGTTGCCTGGTCAGCAGTTTTGTCGTCTGCGTTTCGCGCTTGGCACTGCGCTTGGCACTGCGCGTGCATGCCCCTCAAGACAGGAGGCGAACATGCGGATAATCGACGCGCTACCGGGGGAACTCAACTCAAGCATCATTTCCTCGATCATCAATCTGGTCTGCCCACAGTGCGGCGGAAGCATGATGGAATTCCAATGCGGCGGCAGGTGCCGTAGACACTGGCTTGCGGAATGGGAATGGGCTAACTACGCAATGAGGACTCCGGGTACTTCGGGGCAGCGTGGCACAAGGCGATGATTGAACCGCCGGTAATCGGCGCCGGATGGTCGACATGAGCTGCGACGGGCCGGATTTCTGGTCGCCCTCTGTAGGCTCTTACCGGACTCTGAGTACCAATGACATCCAGCGTCGACACCTTACTATTTCGATGCCTTCCAGATGTAGAAACTTTCCTCGTCTGACAGAGTCTCGATTCCCAGGTTTCGCGAGGCGGACGCGCGATGAACGGCCGATCGAAGGTTGGCCAGCGTAATACCATCCACCTCCGCCAGCGGAATCTTGATCGCGGACCCTACGGGCAACGTTTCCAGGTCCTGGAAAATCCCTCCAACCAGATCGTGATGCTTCCCGCGCCGGCTCCTCCGGATATCGGCCAAAGAGACGCGTTGGTATTTCGCAGGGGTCTTCTGCGTCTTCGAGATTTCTTTAGGCATACGCACCTCGTACTAAGATGAACGTTAGAGTGTATGTATATTATCCTGTTTCGTATTGTCAAGCCTCCATTTTATTATCTACGTTTGTGGTATTTTTATAATACTTTATATATCCGTAAGCGCACTGGGGCAGAGTGGGTTGTTTTCGTCCGGTTTCTTTAGTTCTTGCCAACTAATATTCCCACCCTTTTCTTAGTGGGAAATGTACCCTTGGAAAGTGGAAGACCCAGGTAAGACCGTGAGCACAAATGCCGCGTGGGAAGATTTATACCGGGCCGCTCTGGTGGAGGCGTGCCCCGAACTTTTGCGACACCGAATCGACGAGGCGGCGCGGGCGATCCAGCAAAGAATTGCAGATCTGAGGCAGGACGATTGCAGTTCCGAGGAGGAGCGGCGGGCCCTCCAAGATGCGCTGCGAGGATTGCGCGTCATCGTGAAAACTGAATGTAAACCCGAATCGCCGCATTCCGGCCCGGGCGAAATTGGGGCGGCGTCATGAACCGCCCGTTCTCTTGCCGGGTCTCCTCCGGGACTAGAAATTGCCGCAACTCCTGCACACGGTCCGGGGTAAAAGCAGAGGCGTGGGCGGAACAACTGGAGCGTCAGTGGCAGGGAATCCGCCGGCATGCGAGCATCGAAAAAGATCCGGAAAAGCTCTTGCGGCTCACAACAGAACTCGAAAAGCGCAAGCGGCCGGCGGACGCCGCGAGCAGTCGGAACGGGAACTAGGACTTGTAGCCTTTCGAGACAGATCGCATATTTCAAACCATGTCGCCACGCAGGAAAGCTCAAGCGGCGTTCGCATCGGCGGTCGCCCTATTGTGCTTGAGCGCACTGGCCGGTTACGTCACCATCACGCGCCTCCTGGAAAGTGAAAAATGGGTCTTTCATACGTATCAGGTCCGGGCCGCCCTGGGAGATATCGATTCCACAGTGGTTTGGGCCGGACGAGCGCGAAGCAACTACCTGATCTCCGAAACCAACGAGTATTTAAGTCAGTTTGAGGCCGCGACCCGCAATATCCCGGGCCAGCTCTTGCATTTGCGAGAGCTCACCCAGGACAATCCGAGACAGCAGGAGTTGTGCGCCCGCCTGGAAGAGTTGACGGCTCGCCGGGTTGCTCTTCTTCAGGAATCTGTCCAATTGAAACAGAAATCACCTCAGGATGAGCAGCGGCAAGCCGAGTTACAGAATCTGAGCCTTCCCCTCGCTTCTGAAATCAGCTTGATCGTGCAGCGTATGCGCGAAGAAGAACAACGTCTGCTCGAAATCCGGGAGCAGACCTCGCACCGCCTGTTGGTTCTCGCGGCCACCAGCTTGTTGGTCACCTTCTTCCTCGCCCTGGGTTTGCTTGTGCTGCATTACCGGCTTCTTTCCGCCGAGCTCGCGTCGCGAGAACAGGCCGAGCGGATCGCGCGGGCCGGGGAAGAGTCGCTCCGCCGGCTCACGGGCCGATTGTTGCAAGTGCAGGACGCAGAACGCAGGAAATTTTCCCGTGAACTCCACGACAGTCTCGGGCAATTCCTTGCCGGCGTGAAGATGAACCTGGAAATGTTTTCCACGCACCGCCAGGAACGTCTTTTCGTGGAAGCGATTCAGCTTCTGGACCAAGCCATGGCCGAAACGCGGACGATCTCTCATCTGCTGCATCCTCCGCTTTTGGATGAAGCAGGCTTTTCCTCCGCTGCCAAGTGGTACCTGGAAGGATTTGGACAGCGCAGTGGGATCGAAGTCAAAATCGAACTCCCCGACAGTGTGGATCAACTGCCCAAGCCCGTGGCGCTCGGCCTTTTCCGTATTTTGCAGGAGAGTCTCACAAACATTCACCGCCACTCCGGCAGTTCGAAGGCCGACATTGTCCTGACCGTTTTGCCCGGCCGGGTCTCTCTCACAGTAAGGGACTACGGGAAAGGCATCCCGGCAGATTTCCTAAAGAATTTCTCCCATGGAAGGAACTCCGGGGTCGGACTGGCAGGAATGCAAGAGCGGGCCCGCGAACTTGGGGGACAGCTTAACATCCGACCTGGCGAACCTGGAACGCTGATCTCTATAACCTTGCCACTCGCCAATGAGACCCAAGCGCCGAACGCGTCAGCTGCAGACTAAGGGTTAACTCGGAAAGTAGGTTTCCTCCCGCAACAACGCTCCCACTCCATTTATTACGGAGCCGATATCCGTCTTCGAGCAGGCGCCGCGAATTCCCACTCTGCGGGCTGCTTCAGACAACTGCTTAGACAGGTATAGCGTCACCATGAGAATCGGAGTCTTCGGAGAAAGCTGAGTCAGCACGCGGGCGGCATCGAGCCCGTTCATCTCCGGCATCTGGAAATCAAGCACAACGACATCGGGCTGAATTTCTCGAAACCGGTCCACGGCTTCCTGGCCGCTGCAAGCTTCATCACACACTCGCCACCCGGCTTGCTGCTCCAGAACTGCCCGAAGAGAGCTTCGCACCACCGAATTGTCATCCACTACCAGGATGCGAATCGCCCGCTCTTCACCCAGCGAAAAGGGATTCAAGAAAATTCCTCATCAAGGCAAACATACGCGCCGCCTGGTTATCCGGCAATACATGGAAGGCCTGACTGAGACAACCCGGCACGCGCAATGAAACGAAGTGATACCAGCCATAGCGGCCAAGTGCTTTTTTGGGTCTCAAGGCCATACTTTGTTCCAAACGGGATGGCGAAATTACACATGAACTCAGCCTCCCTCTGTTAGCAATCAGCAACTTAGCCGGGTGGCACGGAAGTTGCTCCTTGCAGTCGGGTATAGACAGGAGCGTGATGAATGATGACCAGGGAGCAAGGTGGTAAAAAGGACTGGCGAGAACTGTGCGCGGCGGCAGCGACGGAGCCCGATCCCGAGAAATTGTCTTCTCTTATCCGTCAGATTCTTGTGGCATTCGATCATCAGGAACAGATAGAAGGCCTCAAGACCAACTCGAGGTCGTCATGCACTCAGGCGTGAGAGATCTTTCTTTCTTCTACAGCTTTCGGGACTGCGCATCTATGCGAAAGACCCGATACACCCGGCACGCGTCTCAGGGTAGCCTTAAACAGTAATCCACGTGGCAACGCCGTTGCGGCGCAGGTTTTTGTCGTTTCCCTGTTTGGACTCGTCTGAAGTAGAACGGCGTCAAGACGAGTCACGCATCGCCGTTTCCTTTTGGGAAGTGAGTGTCAGATTAAGGGCGGGAGTGGAGAGGGATCGCCCGAATCTGAGGGGCCGGCCCCTGCTTCAGTGCGCGTATGACGACCCATTGCACGTCCTGTTTGGAGCACGGATTGGGAATCACGTCGAATGCGCCCAACGCCACCGCGTCGCGGGAGGCCTCGTACTGGTTCGATTCAGAAATCAGGACGACCACGGGTAATTTGCGAGGACGAGGCATCATTGCCAGAAAATCCCGATAGGTTCCACCCTCAAAACAGTCATCGCAAAAGGCGACTGCGAAGTCTTTTCCGTCCGCCAAGTCTCGCCACTCCTGCAGCGAGGCGCACACTGCGGTGCGAAACATCCAGGGCTCAACCGCTTCTTCTATCGCCCGGACATTTGCGGCGTCTCGACACAGCACCAGGACTCGTCGTGCGCTTGCCGTAGAATCCTCCACGCATGGTTCCTTTGCACCAGAGCGAATTCCGAGTCAGGCAATGCGAGTTCTCCAGCCTGACTGCGCGGACTCGAACCACGAGAAGAAAATCGAATCCTTGGAATTCAGCATATGGCTCAAGGGGGAAGAAGCGAAATCCGGTAAAGCACGTAGAGGGTTTGAGAACTCGCCTTATAGTCGCCGGAGCGGATTTCAGATGTCTGTCACTTCCTAGAACACCTGGACGATACCGTTGCGCACTGCGTAAAGAGTAAGGTCGGCGACGGAGTGGAGGTCAAGTTTTCGCATAATGTTGGTGCGGTGAGTTTCTGTCGTCTTTACGCTCAGATTCAGAGCGACCGCCACTTCCTTGCTGGTCTTCCCCTCCGCCAGAAGCTGCACAACCTCGCGTTCGCGTGGGGTGAGCCGATTTCTGGGGGCCGGCTCCGCTGTCAGAGCCTGGTGCGGATTCAGATACCCTTCCAGCACGAGCTCGGAGACTTTTGACGTGAAAAATGTTCCGTGGCGTTCCAGTGCCTCGACGGCGGATACCAGATCACGGCCGGCATCTGACTTCAACAAGAATCCCCGGGCGCCGGCGGCCAATGCGTCGCGCACGACCTGTTCAGAATCATGCATGGTGAGTATGAGGACGCGAGTGAGCGGGGTGTGTAAAGCAATTTGCTTTGCGGCGTCGAGACCGTTGAGATTGGGCATGCCGACATCCAGCACGACGAGATCTGGTCTTAAAGTCTGATTGCGCTCCACTGCTTCCCGGCCGTCCTCGGCTTCCCCACAGACCTCCCAACCCGGATGCTGCTCGAGCAAGGCACGAATCCCGCGTCGCACAATCTCATGGTCCTCGGCGATGAGAATGCGGAATGGGTTCATGCCTTTGCTCCAAGCGGCGCCCGGGACGGACGAATCCCTCGGGCTACTCCCTGGCAGAGTAAGTAGCCCTCTTGGGCTCACGAAACTGAATCTTGATATGCACAATGTGTGCCAAACCTAACCGTCCACGATTCACCGACTTGCTGTGTCCGGTTCATTTGGCCAACCCAGACCCGCGTAATTTCTTCCCGCTTGCGGGTTTGAAAAGCTGGACGGACGGTCGGGCGGTGGAAAACAGCTGCGGCCGGGACTTGAATTGTGGCCCGGCCGCACGCGCAACAAACTCCTGAACGGTTCTTAGTTGGTGGGCGGAGGTCCAGGAGGATTCGGGTGCTCCACTTGTCCTTGCTCCCGTGCCTGCGTCGAGTACTTTCTTACCGCGGCCAGGAAAGGCTCGCTTTCCCGCGGGGGAGGAACTTTGCCGTTAAGGATGTCGGCGAAGTCGATCATCTTTCCATAAAGAATGCGGGTCTCGTCCTTGTCCTGCGTAATGGCCGATCCGTTCAAGTCGATGCCGGCGAAAATGCCACGAGCGCGGGAATACGTCAACACTTCCGCTTTCATCTTCCAGTCGGTACCAGCGTCAGCTTCCCGCCCCACCGGCCCGGCAGCGGCGGAAGCGTCTGCGCCCAGTTTGAATTTGCTGGAAAGCAAGTGCTGCATCCCCTTGTCATTGGTGATGACCATCACAATATCGACAGCCTGCCCGCCTAATTGCAGTCCCCAGCTTCCGCCGGTAATGGTAATGGGCGCTGGCGCGCTCCAGCCATGATCCGTCTTGCACGTCGCCACGCCTTTTCCATGGTTGCCTCCAAAACCCACAGCGATCTTGATCATGGAAGGAATGACGGCGATGCACTTGGAATCGCTCATGATCTTGTCGGGAATCGCCTTGTCAGGAGTTCCCATGATTTCATCCAACACGTTGGCGGATGCCTGAATGCGCTTCGCGATGTCGGAGCGGTCTTTATCGTTGTCCTTGTCGTTGTCGTCAGCGGCCCAACTCGTCGTCCCCAGAACCAGGGCGACCGCCAGCAGGGCCAAAAGATACTGCCTGGCATGTCTGCGCAATAGTAGAACCATTTCAAAAAACCTCCTCGGCCAAATTGCTACTCGATGTCTGTTCGGCACCGACTGTAGCAGCGCACTTGGCTGACCTTCCATCCAGTCGGTGCTGTAAATGTGGTTCAAAGACCCCTTACCGGCAATGCCGTCAGTTTGATTCCTGCGCGTTACATTGCAGGGGCGGTAGTGTGCGGTTGTGAGGCCAGTAACGACTCCCATTGTTCGATGAAAGGCTTGGATGGGCGCCGGCCCGGCTTACCGTGGGCGGCTTGATTCCGGGCTTCTCCGGGATTCGTGAGCAGCTCGCGAATGCGCATTTTGGCCTTGTGCAGTTGAGATTTCGAATTTCCCGTGGAACAACCCAGAAAAGACGCGATCTCGCTGTGCTCGTAGCCTTCCACTTCGTGCAACAAAAAGACTGTGCGGTAACCCTCGGGTAGCTCCTGGAGCGCCTGGATCAAAGCGATACGATCCACGCAACCGGCCAGCCGGCGGTCTCTAGCGCCATACTCGCGCGGCGAGGGCTTGGCGTCGGGGTTTTTGCTCCGCGGTTCATCCAGTGACAATTGCGAGATCGACCGTTTGCGGAAGCGCATGAGTACGGTGTTGACAGCAACCCGGTAAAGCCAGGTGGAAAGGGCGGAATCGCCGCGGAAAGTAGCCAGCTTCCGAAATACCTGCAGAAAGGCGTCTTGTGTCAGATCCTCCGCTTCCGCGGTGTTATTGGTCATGCGCAAGCACAGAGAATAGACACGTGTTTTATGCGCGTGAAAAAGAGTTGCGAATGCATCGGCATCGCCACGCTGAGCTCTGCCAACGAGCTCAGAATCGAATTGGGCCTTGATAGCGGAAGAATCGCTGTTCACATGCGCCTCCTGGCTAGGGTTCAAGAAAACGTTGGCCTCATTTCAGCGAGTCGCAATCCATGAGTCCCAAACCGCTTTCACACACTGGAGGGTAGTGACGGCGTCAAAAACCTTCTATCCGGTGCAACCCCTACTGGGTTTCGTTTATTGCTGTACCAAATCCGCTGCCACACTGAGAACTGCTTTCCTACTAAGGACTTCAGGAGGACAAACCAGTCTTCCGGATACCGCAAAACCCCAAGCACGCCTACAGCCGCTCTCCGATTGCTGATGACTGAGTGGGCGCCTATGCTGCACGTCATTACAAGATTGTTCTGCTGTTTTGCCCACCCCACGAGCAGGGGCCGGCGGTTGAAAAAATTGCCGGCTCCTGCTTCTCGCCAAGTTTTCCACTAAGTCGAAATCATTCGTAGTAAGGCGGAGAATTGGGTGAAGAAATCAATGGAGGGCAGCCTTAATCGAAAGGGCCGTCCTTGGGGAGCTGCGTTCGCGTGCAACCTGCCGCTCCTGGTGATGAGGCGGGTCGCGGGACTGCTTTCTCGTCCCTTTCCTGAGTCTTTCTACAGTGCATACCGTATCGCCATGAGAGTTGGTCCGCCTCTACAATTTTGCTACTCACCGTGTTCTTGTCCGTTCCGGTGGAGCAAAGGAAGGGGGCGGTTCTTGGTAAACGCGAGTGCCGATACCACCTGTGTCGCGACGCATGGTATGTGCCCACCTGACGTCGACTTGGAGTACGTTGTCCAGACCTTGAACCAGGCTGGTTTTGCCAACGAGAGTATCTGTCTGTTGCTCGCCGCAGGTCATCCGCTCGCCAGGCTGATGCGTGACCTAAGACTTTTGTCCTCCGAGGCAGATCATGCGTCATCCGGATTAATGCAGTGGCTCCTACGGCTCGGCGCGGTGGTGATTCCGCGGGACGGCTTCTTCATCCGCTCACGCCATTTCTTGCACTGCCTGATGGTTGAGCCAAAGACATCCTCTTGCCAGGGAATTGCAGCCACCTTGCTGAACCTGTGCATCCCGGAAACCGAAGTGGTGCACCTCGAAGAACTCATCAGCGATTCGGGGGCGCTGGTCTATGTGAAGTGTGAACAATTCGCACAGTCGCAGTGGGCTCGAGAAATCCTTCGTCAAAGCGGCGCGGTCGAGACGCGTTGCCTTGAAGAATTGCCACTGGCGCAGGAGTCCCTGTTGCCCAAGGTTAGCCGGCGGCCTGTATCGCTCAGGTCGCATCGGGTTGCCCGCCCTCTAGCGTTCCAGCGGCGCGAGAGTGCCGGAACGGGTTAGTGGACTCCCCGTGCGGGAACTAGGGAAGTTTCCTGATATAGGTCTACAGCATTTGCTGTATTTTGCCTGACCGTGCAACGGTCTAGCATCGCCGTTGTTCTTTTGTTTATCCCCTTTCATCATCTGACACCGTAACCGGTCGCACGAGTTGTACGGGGTGTGCCTGACCTGATGGGAAACAAGTCATGAAGCGAAATGCCCTACGCGAAGCTCCGGTGGAAGCCGGAAACGGCCTCAACACGACCGATCAAACTGCGGTCGCCGAACTCGTACCTGTCTCTGCGGAACTGAATGTAATCCTGGAAAGCCTGCAGACCGTACGCGACGGCGATTTCTCCGTGCGTCTGCCCGGCACTTGGATTGGGCTCGCGGGGAAAATTGCGGACACGTTTAACGAAATTGTGGCCGCCAACCAACAGATGGCGCAGGAACTGAAGCGTATCGGTCAGGTGATCGGCAAAGAAGGCAGAACCCGGGAACGGGCTCGCTTTCATGAGTCCCGAGGGGCCTGGGGCGAGATGGAGGTGTCAGTCAATACGCTGGTGGAAGACCTCCTCCGCCCCACTGCCGAAGTGACGGGCGCCATTGCTGCTGTGGCCCAGGGGAATTTGACTCAAACGGTGCGCCTCGACGTGGATGGCCGTCCGCTCGAAGGCGAGTTCCTGCGCTCCGCCAAAATCGTCAACACGATGATTCAGCAGCTCAGCGTCTTCACCGCAGAAGTGACGCGCGTGGCCCGCGAGGTGGGTACGGACGGAAAGCTTGGAGGTCAGGCCCAGGTGCCGGGTGTCGCCGGAACCTGGAAAGACTTGACTGACTCAGTCAACCTGATGGCCAGCAACCTGACCGGTCAGGTACGCAACATTGCGGAAGTCGCGACCGCCGTGGCCAGCGGCGACTTGTCGCGCAAGATCACGGTCGATGTCCGCGGCGAGATTTTACAGTTGAAGGAAGCCATCAACACCATGGTGGACCAACTTCGGTCGTTCGCGTCCGAAGTCACGCGCGTAGCTCGCGAGGTCGGCACCGACGGCAAGCTGGGCGGTCAGGCTGTGGTGCCGGGCGTGGCCGGCACCTGGAAAGATCTCACCGACTCGGTCAATGCCATGGCCGGCAATCTCACCGCGCAAGTGCGAAACATTGCTGAGGTCACCACCGCTGTGGCTCGCGGCGACTTGTCACGAAAGATCACTGTAGATGTGAAGGGCGAAATTCTGGAACTCAAGGACACCATCAACACGATGGTGGACCAACTGAATGCGTTCGCCGGCGAAGTCGCTCGCGTGGCCCGCGAAGTCGGCACCGAAGGCAAGCTGGGCGGACAGGCGCAGGTTCCCGGCGTAGGCGGCACCTGGAAAGATCTCACCGACAACGTCAACTTCATGGCCAGCAACTTGACCGGCCAGGTGCGGAACATCGCTGAAGTGGCGACCGCCATTGCCAACGGCGATCTTTCGAAGAAAATCACGGTGGATGTGCGGGGCGAAATCCTACAGCTTAAGGAAACGCTCAATACCATGGTCGATCAGCTCAATCGCTTTGCCGGTGAAGTAACCCGCGTCGCGCGCGAGGTCGGAACCGAAGGCCGATTAGGAGGACAAGCCAACGTGCCCGGCGTGGCCGGTACCTGGAAGGATCTCACGGACTCCGTCAATTCCATGGCCGGCAACCTGACGGCGCAGGTCCGCAACATTGCAGAAGTGACGACCGCTGTGGCGCGCGGCGACTTGTCGCGCAAAATCACAGTCGATGTGAAAGGCGAAATTCTCGAACTCAAGAACACCATCAACACGATGGTCGACCAGTTGAACGCGTTTGCAGGCGAAGTTACGCGTGTCGCCCGCGAGGTCGGCACCGAAGGCAAGCTGGGTGGTCAGGCTCAGGTACCCGGGGTGGCTGGTACCTGGAAAGATCTCACCGATAACGTCAACTTCATGGCCGGCAACCTCACTTCGCAAGTGCGCAACATCGCCGAGGTGGCTACGGCTGTGGCGCGTGGCGACTTGTCGCGCAAAATCACTGTCGACGTGAAGGGCGAGATTCTCGAACTCAAAAACACCATCAACACGATGGTGGACCAGTTGCGTTCGTTTGCGTCGGAAGTGACGCGCGTGGCTCGCGAGGTCGGCACTGACGGCAAACTTGGGGGCCAGGCGCAGGTTCCAGGCGTAGGTGGAACCTGGAAAGACCTTACGGATTCCGTCAACTCGATGGCCAGCAATCTCACCGGACAGGTCCGCAACATTGCCGAGGTCTCTACTGCCATCGCTAACGGCGACTTGTCGAAGAAGATCACGGTGAACGTGAGCGGTGAAATTCTGTTGCTGAAAGAAACCATCAACACGATGGTGGACCAGCTCAACGCATTCGCCGGCGAGGTGACGCGTGTGGCTCGCGAGGTGGGAACGGAAGGACGGCTGGGAGGGCAAGCCAACGTCCCCGGCGTTGCCGGCACGTGGAAGGACCTCACAGATTCGGTCAACTCGATGGCCGGAAACCTTACGGCGCAAGTCCGCAACATCGCAGAAGTCACCACTGCCGTCGCTAGCGGCGACTTGTCACGCAAAATCACCGTCGATGTGAAAGGCGAGATTCTCGAACTTAAGAACACCATCAACACGATGGTGGACCAACTCAACGCTTTCGCGGGAGAAGTAACGCGCGTCGCCCGCGAAGTCGGCACCGACGGAAAACTGGGTGGCCAAGCGCAGGTGCCGGGAGTCGCCGGCACCTGGAAAGATCTCACCGATAACGTGAACTTCATGGCCAGCAACCTGACTGGTCAGGTGCGCAACATCGCCGAGGTGGCCACGGCCATCGCCAACGGTGATCTCTCCAAGAAAATCACCGTGGACGTGCGCGGCGAAATCCTGCAGCTGAAAGAAACGCTCAACACCATGGTCGAACAACTTCGATCTTTTGCTGCTGAAGTTACGCGTGTGGCGCGCGAAGTCGGCAGCGAGGGCCGCCTGGGCGGCCAGGCTAACGTCCCTGGAGTAGCGGGCACGTGGAAAGACTTGACGGACTCCGTCAACGCCATGGCCGGAAACCTGACCGCGCAGGTGCGCAACATCGCAGAAGTCACAACGGCAGTGGCCCGTGGCGACTTGTCCCGCAAGATCACGGTCGATGTGAAGGGTGAAATTCTCGAGCTGAAAAACACCATCAACACGATGGTGGATCAGCTCAACGCGTTCGCCGCTGAAGTCACTCGCGTGGCTCGCGAAGTGGGCACCGAAGGCAAACTGGGCGGACAAGCGCAGGTCCCGGGCGTGGCCGGAACGTGGAAGGACCTTACCGACAACGTCAACGTGATGGCCGCCAACCTGACCGAGCAGGTACGCGGCATCGTCAAAGTCGTGACTGCCGTGGCCAACGGAGTTCTCACCCAGAAGTTGACGGTCAACGCCAAGGGCGAAGTGGCTGCTCTGGCTGAAACCATCAACAACATGACCGACACTCTGGCCACTTTTGCCGACCAGGTGACGACGGTCGCCCGTGAAGTCGGCGTCGAAGGCCGTCTTGGCGGCCAGGCCAACGTGCCCGGCGCAGCAGGCACGTGGAAGGACCTTACCGGCAACGTGAACCTGTTGGCCGACAACCTGACCAACCAGGTACGCGCCATCGCCGAGGTTGCGACCGCAGTCACCAAGGGCGACCTGACCCGCTCCATTCAGGTGGAAGCCAGAGGCGAAGTCGCAGAACTGAAAGACAACATCAACACCATGATCAACAACCTGCGGCTCACCACCGAGCGCAACACCGAGCAGGACTGGCTCAAGACCAATCTGGCGCGCTTCACCGGTATGTTGCAGGGGCAGCGCGATCTGGCCACCGTGGGCCGGTTGTTGCTTTCGGAGCTTGCGCCGCTCGTCAACGCCCAGCAAGGCGTGATTTATCAGATGGAGACCGAAGAGTCGAAGCAGATGGTCCTGCTCTCAGCTTTTGCGGGCGACGGCGGAGACGGACATCTGCGCCAGCTCAAGTTGGGAGAAGGCTTGATCGGACAATGTGCGGCCGAGAAGCGAAGGATGCTGATCAACGATCTCCCGCCTAACGGCATAACAGTGCGTTCGGGGTTGTTCGAAGCCACACCGCGCAGTGTGATCGTTCTTCCGGTCCTGTTCGAAGACCGCGTGAAAGCAGTCATCGAGCTTGCTTCGATGAGTTCGTTTGCCGCGTCACACCTGGCGTTCCTCGAACAACTCACGGCCAGCATTGGCATCGTGCTCAACAGTATTGAGGCGACGATGCAGACCGAGGGATTGCTCAAGCAATCCCAGCAACTGGCTGCCGAACTTCAGACCCAGCAGAAAGAGTTGCAGCAGACCAACGAGCAGCTTGCACAAAAGGCCCAGCAGCTGGCCGAACAGAACGTGGAGGTCGAACGCAAGAACCAGGAAATTGAACAAGCCCGCCGGGCTCTGGAAGAAAAAGCCAAAGAGCTCGCCTTAACTTCGAAATATAAGTCGGAATTCCTGGCGAACATGTCCCACGAGCTGCGCACACCGCTCAACAGCATTCTGGTGCTTGGCCAGCAGCTCGCAGACAATCCCAGTGGCAACCTGACACCGAAAGAAGTTGAGTTTGCCCGCACGATTCACGGAGCAGGCACCGATTTGCTGAATCTGATCAGCGACATTCTCGACTTGTCGAAGATCGAGTCCGGCACGGTGTCGGTCGAGGCGAAGGAGGTGGTCTTTGCCAGCCTGCTCGAGACCGTGGCCCGTCCGTTCCGTCACGAAGCGGACAACCGGCGGCTGGCGTTTGAAGTGCAAATGGATCCGTTGCTCAGCCGCAGCCTGGTTACGGATTCCAAACGTCTGCAGCAGGTGCTCAAGAACCTGCTATCGAACGCATTCAAGTTTACTGAGCAGGGTTCAGTGCGGCTCGCGGTTTCAGCCGCCACGGGCGGTTGGAGCGAAGATCATCCGATCCTCAGTAAGGCCGCAACCGTCGTAGCTTTCGAAGTGGCCGACACCGGCATCGGCATTCCATCCGACAAGCAGCGCATCATCTTTGAGGCTTTCCAGCAGGCAGATGCCGGCACCAGCCGCAAGTACGGCGGAACCGGCCTGGGATTGGCCATCAGCCGTGAGCTGGCGAATCTACTGGGCGGCGAAATTCAATTGCACAGCGCTCCCGGCAAAGGAAGCACGTTCACACTCTACCTGCCACAGACTTACGTGGGGCCGTCCACAGCCGGAGCGAGCTGGACCGACAACAACGCTTCACCAGCCGTTTCGACCCTTCAGTTATCGAGCCCGGTTGCCGAGACTCCGGTTACGAAGATCGAAGACGACCGCGAGAACCTGCAAACCGGACGACGCAGTATTGTTGATTGTGGAAGACGACCCGCACTACGCGCGGGTTCTGGCGGACCTGGCTCGTGACGAGGGGTTCAAAGTGCTCATCGCGATGCGCGGATCTGAGGCGCTAAGTCTGGCCCGTGAATATCATCCGATTGCTGTATCCCTCGACGTTTTCCTGCCGGACATGCTGGGCTGGACCGTGCTCAACCATTTGAAACATGATCCGGCGACGCGCCATATTCCGGTACAAATGCTCACTCTCGACGAAGACCGCCAGCACGGGCTGGCGCGTGGCGCGTTCGCGTTTGTGACCAAACCCGCTAACGCTAAAGGACTGGAAACTGCGTTGGCTCGGATCAAAGAATTCACCACTCCCCGCCGCAAGCAGTTGCTGGTGGTGGAAGACAATCCTGCGGAGCAATTAAGCATTAAGGAGTTGCTGGGCTACGAAGATATAGCCATTACAGTTGTCGCCACCGGCAACGAGGCCCTCGCAACTCTGGAACGGCAGCCGTTCGATTGCGTGGTGCTCGATCTGCGCCTTCCGGATATGTCCGGATTTGAAATCCTGGAACGTTTCCGCGACACGCCCTCGTTGCGCGATCTGCCGGTCGTGGTCTTCACCGGCAAGGAGTTAACTCCAGAGGAAGACGCACGGCTGCACACGTTGGCGCGAAGTGTAGTAGTCAAGGGTGTGGAATCGCCGGAGCGCCTGCTCGACGAAACGGCGCTGTTCCTTCACCGGCTGGTCGGTGATCTTCCCGCCGAAAAGCAAAAAATGCTGGCCCGATTGCACCATTCTGACGACGCTCTCCAGGGACGGAAAGTTCTCATCGTGGACGACGACGTGCGCAATATCTTCGCGCTCAGCAGTGTGTTGGAACGTCGGGGAATGACGGTCCTGACCGCAGGCACGGGCCGGGAAGCGATCGCGACCCTGGAAGCAACTCCCGGATGTGGCCATCGTGCTGATGGACATCATGATGCCGGAGATGGACGGATACGAAACCACACAAGCCATCCGTCAGAATTCCTCATTCCGGCGCTTGCCGATCATCGCGCTGACCGCCAAAGCCATGAAAGGCGACCGCGACAAGTGCCTGGAAGCCGGAGCCTCCGAGTATTTGGCTAAACCGGTGAACACGGAACAGCTTTTGTCGACGCTCCGCATGTGGCTTCACCGATAGGAGAAACGCTTTGCTTCCGGGCTCACACTGAGGAATAGAGAATGGTGAACTTACATCAGAAAGTAAACATCCTCATGGTGGATGATCAACCCGCCAAGTTGCTCAGTTACGAGGTGATCCTCGGCGAGCTGGGTGAGAACCTGATCAAGGCAACGTCGGGACGGGAAGCTCTTGAGCACCTGCTGAAGAATGATATTGCGGTCGTGCTCATGGATGTCAGTATGCCGGAACTCGACGGGTTCGAGTTGGCGGAGATGATCCGGCAGCATCCTCGATTTCAAAAGACAGCGATCATTTTTATCTCTGCGGTCCATTTAACGGACCTGGACCGGCTAAAAGGCTACCAGCGTGGAGCGGTCGATTATATTTCTGTTCCGGTCATTCCTGAGTTGCTTCGAGCCAAGGTCAGTGTGTTCGCCGAGTTGCACCGGAAGGCCGGCCAATTGGAGATGCTGAATGGCGAGCTGCGCCGTCTTTCCGGCCGTCTGATTGTGATGCAGGATGAGGAGAGGCGCCGCATCGCGCGCGAACTACACGACGGCCTGGGCCAGGAACTGGTGGCGGCAAAAATACTGCTTCATCGCGTGCTGCAACAGAATTCCGAGGAAGTCAGAAGAGAGGCAGCGAGCGACGCTGTGAATATCATCGATCGCGGTATCCAGCAGGTCCGCAGCATGTCTCATCTTCTGCATCCCCCGTTACTCGATGAAGTTGGTTTGCTCTCGGCGCTGCGCTGGTACCTCGAGGGTTTCGCCGGGCGCAGCGGGATTGAGACTTCGATCGAGGTTGAGCCTCTCGAGTTCCCCCGCCTAAGCTCAGAATTAGAGACCGCCATCTTTCGCATCGTGCAGGAATCTCTGAGCAACGTATTCCGGCACTCGCAAGCCCGTAGAGCCTGGGTGACCCTGCGGTTGCAACGTGGACAGGTAATGGCCACCGTTAGGGATGACGGCCGTGGCATTGATGGGCCGGTGGCTGCGCAGCAGCCCGGCAGCATTGGCATTGGCATCGGCGGAATGAGCCAGCGAGCCAAAGAGTTTGGCGGAGAATTGCGATTGGCGCCTGCCCACCCCGGCACGCTGGTCGAAATCGTGATCCCCTGCGACGCTGCAGTACCGCAGGAGATTCGAGTTACGGTCTGACGGACCAGCAGATGAGACGCCGGCTGATCCCGATTATCGAGTCAACGCCCTAATTCCTCGCGGAGTTCCGTGTAACCGTTCCAGCTAGCTTCCTGACTCTCGCAACACTACGACCGCAGATTCTCGTCTATTTTTCAGACCCAGGATAGAAGGCCAACCCGCGTCGACCCCGCGCATCAAAGACTCGTTCTTGATCACCCTGCTTCTCCGAGTTCTGGGCGATCAAGAAGAGAAAAAGTGTTAGGAGATCGGCACGCTCATGAAACGCATTCTGTGGCTAACGGTTCTAGCATCTTCTATCATCGGCACTCCCTTGGGCTCCAGGGCCCAGGACTCTCCTCATTCGTTGAACCATGTTGAGGTTGGCGCTTTCGCTGATTATTTCCGCCTCGGCACAGCCAACCCTGCCATCAACTTTGTGGGCGTCGGTGGACGCGTGGGAGTTAACGTGCACCCGAACATCCAGCTTGAAGCGGAAATGTCCTACGATTTCAAGCGGAATTTCACCTCCGTTTTCTCCAATGGCGTCAGCACGCAGTTCGTAAGTACCGACCTGCGGCCTTTGACAGCGCTCTTCGGGCCCAAATTCCAAGTCGGCACCTCCGGTCCGGTGAGGGCTTTTATTACCGGTAAGGTCGGGCTGGTGAACTTTAATGTGTCGAACCAGAATCTGCCCTCGGGGTTCAAAAGTTCGTTGGGAGCGATCACCACAGGTGACACGCGCTTTGCGGCTTATCCCGGAGGCGGCATCGAAGGATTTTGGGGGCCGTTCGGCCTCCGCCTGGAAGCGGGGGACGAGATTTACCTGGACAATGGAGCGAAGAATAACTTGAAGGTCACCTTCGGGCCGACCTTTCGCTTCTGAGTTTGAAGAAGACTGCCGCCGAGATTTCTTCAGCCAAGGTTTCTTCAACAGAGACAAGTTGTGCTGGTACGGCGTTTTCTTCCAAGACTTAGGGTTCCATAGGGATTCCTGCTTCTCCCCTGGGCGGTTAGTGTGGGGACAATCGAATGTGGTACGCCCGGGTCGAGAACACACATCTTTGCCGTTCTCGCTTTGACGTCAAAAAGTCTACGATCGGAGGAAAGTAAATGAAAAAGATGTTTCTACTGTTATCGCTAGCAGGCCTGTGGGCTCCCTTGGCCCTCGCTCAGGATGCGCCCGCTCCCAACTCCAACAACTCAGGCAGCACTAGTTCGGTCCAGGGTTGCCTCAGTGTGGTGGACGGTAATTACATGTTGACCCAGGACGGCAATAGCGCGACCTACAAACTGGTGGGCAAGGAAACCCAGTTGAAAAAACATGTGGGCCATGAAGTGGCCGTCACGGGTGAGGTAAGCGGTGCCGCTGGATCCTCTGGGTCCACCTCCTCAGACCAGTGAGATACCTCCGCAAGCAGTCCTGCACCAGCTGCCCTTCAGGTGACTGACGTGAAAATGGTGGCGAAGACCTGTGGCGGTGGGGCCAGCGCACCACAGTCCCACTAGCACTCGGTCGTTAACCCTGGTTAGCTCTATGCGCGCTGCGCGGCGACAAGCGTCGCGCGGCGCGCATAGGGTAGACCGCGTGGGGAACGGTCTATCTGTTACGCCGCGGGCTCCCCTCCTGGGGCCGCAGTCGGCGATGGCATCTGTACCTGAATGATGTTGTTCTTCACCGCGTACACGACAATGTCGCGGATCGAATGAAAGCCCAGTTTCCGCATGATGTTGCTGCGATGGGTCTCCGCGGTTTTGGTGCTCAAGTTGAGCAGACAAGCCACTTCTTTCGAACTCTTGCCTTCGGCCAGAAGTTGAATCACTTCGCGTTCTCGGGGAGTTAATTGCGGTAGCTGCGGCGGCCCGTCGCTCGATCCGTTGTGACGTCCCAGAAACCCGGCCAGCACCATGTCATTCACTCGTGGGGTGAAAAACATCCGGTTTCGCTGCAGCGCTTCCACGGCGGTCACCAGATCCCGGGCCGCGTCCGATTTCAGTACAAATCCCCGGGCGCCGGCGTCCAGCGCTTCTCGAATTACCTGGTCGGAGTCGGTAATGGTAAGAACGATGATCTTGCAACGTGGGTCCTGTTGCACTAGCTGGCGGGCCGCGGCGAGGCCGTTGAGACTGGGCATGCCGATATCCAGGATGACCACGTCGGGTTTCAACTCCCTCGCCTTTTCCACTGCAGCTCGTCCATCCGTTGCCTCTCCACAAATCTCCCAGCCTTCATGGGACTGCAGCAGCGTAACCAATCCGCGGCGCACAACCTCGTGGTCGTCAGCGATCAGAATTCGGAGCTTCATTCGCGTGCCTCCATTCAGAATCTGGATTCGAAACCTGGTCGAAGTGGCGGTCTCAGCTGACGTCCGGACCGTCCACGTTTTGCGTGACAAAATTTCTGTGCTGACTCACCGCGTCCACCGCGGCCAATAAATCTCGCGGCGCATTCGACTTGACCACATACCCTTTGGCGCCACAGCGCAGCGCCTCTCGCATCATCTGCGGTGAATCGTGCTGCGTCATGATGAGTATTTCGCAGCTCGGGACATTCTGGCGAATCAGACGGCATGCATCCAGCCCGTGCATTCTCGGCATGCTGACGTCGAGCACCACTACGTCCGGGTTCAACCGGTCGGCCATCTCCACTGCCTCTATGCCGTCCGCAGCTTCTGCGATCACCTCCCAACCTTCCTGTTCCTTAAGGAGAGTTTTTAGCCCATGCCTCACCACGGGATGATCGTCCACCACCAAAATGCGAACCGTCATAACACTCTGAAAAGCAAAAAGAAACGGGATCGACAAATTCCGCGAACGTCGTGCTCACATTCTAGACCACAGGCGACTAGTGCCACATACAGGGTTTGCTGTATTTCGCCTCTCTAAGATACTGGTGCCGAAACCATTTAGCGTGGGCATAAGCTATTTCTTTGGGTATCGATCCGCGCCTGCCAGTTTCAATCGGTTTCGCAATCCTGCATAGTTTTGCCTCTAACCGCGGACCCCTGTCTATCAGGTCTTCGCTGTAGGGCTGAGCCATAAAAGTGTGCGAATGCTGTGGGAACTGTGGAACCGCTTTGGGGTCCCACTGTGCGGAAAGCTCAAATATGAAGGGGGACGAGATCCGGCTCATCTGGATAGGTGCTCACAAGGCATACGTAAATCGAACTTGGGCCTTAGCCTTTGGTTGCTCGTTCCAGTAGACGAAGTACACGGCGAGAACCGCAAGGCTAATGGTTTGCGCCGATGGACCAGTCCGCCGGCGCTGCGTTACGGTACAGCTGGATTTTGCAGCAGTAAACCAAAGTTGAGGCGCCATGATTCGCAAGTTGAAATCCGGTCAATATCGCATCTATTCCCGGAGCAAGAATCCCAAGACCGGCCGGCGCCGCAATCTGGGGACATTCGCCACCAGGAAAGCCGCGGAGAGCCATGAACGGGCCATTCAGTATTTCAAGCGCGGCTAAGTTGGGCGATACAGGATTCGCTCTATCCCGAATTTTCCCGACACTCGCCGGAAAGTCTCAATGCCCCGGCAGTGCAAATGCCTATCGCGAACATAATGCACGCCTGACAGCAATGGCACGGTTCGTGCTTTCGGAAGTCTTAGGGCTTGGAGGACAAGATGCTCACGCTGCATATTGAGAATATCGGGGAGCTGGCAGTCATCGAGTGTGACGGGCGCATCGTGCGCAGCGAGGCCGCATTCAAATTACGCGACGCAGTCAACTCGCAAAGCCAAGCCCGAACGATCGTGCTTGATCTCTCGGAAGTCTCCGTTATTGAGGGCGGCGGCCTGGGAATGCTGGTGTTCTTGCAGCGATGGGCCCACGATCACGATATTCAATTCAAGCTGTTCAATCCTCGTTCTTCTGTTCGAGAGAGGCTGAATGAATTCAGTTCGATTCGCGAGTCCGACATTCTTACGCTCGACCAAATGATGGCTTTGCTGGCCCGCGCCAGCGGACAACAATCCACCCACGAGTTCCCGCCATCGCCGAACCTCGATCTTTACGGCGGACACGTTCACCACGGGGCCGGACTACGATAAATTCCGTATCCCTGCATCCCGCAATTCGTATTCGGGTTTCCTTCCGTAAGCTTTCCGCCTCTAAGCAGCGGCAATACCGCACTGGGGTGCAAGGAGGAAACATGCGCAGAGAGGACCTAATGAAATCGGACCTGCTGAGCGAGATTCTGTTACTGGGCAGCGGTGCCGTGATCGTTGCCGCCCTAGTGATTACCATCGTGATGACGATCATGCAAACCGGGGCAATGCAATAACGGACGGCGCGCTCGAGAGCGATGGTCGCGCTTTCCAATGGTCGTGCGTACAGGCATTGCGTAACTGATCTAAGGCGCAAACCGGATGGGCAAAGGATTTGCAATGACGTTAAGGTTTGCAAGGAACATGAAGTTGCGAGGAGCTTTCCCGATGAATCTTCGAAGAAGTCTAAGAAGTGTCGCACTGCTTGGCGGGTTGTTGCTGCCAGGAATGCTGCTAACCGCTCAACAGGCGGCCGGCCAGGACGCCCCCGACAACAGCAGCGTAAATCAGCGGGACCGCAGTGCCAACCAACCCACAGCTGATCAGCAGAAGAACAATCGTTCAGACCGTGACCTCACTCAGCAGATTCGGCGGGCCATCGTGAAAGACAAGTCGCTCTCCACCTACGCCCATAACGTGAAGATCATTACCCAGAACGGTCAGGTCACGTTGAAGGGCCCGGTCCGTTCAGAGGACGAAAAGCGCGCAGTAGAGGCGAAGGCCGCTGAAATCGCGGGCGAAAACAAGGTGACCAGCGAACTGGACATCAAACCAACGAACTAAGCACAAACCAGAAGCAACCTTAAGGAGAATTCGCAATGTCTGACACGGCAGTTTTCGGCATTTATCCGAGCTATACGGCGGTCGAAATAGGCGTGGATGAGTTGAGAGCAGCGGACTTTAGCAATAAAGAGATTTCCGTGCTTTTCCCGCAAAGCGCCGGATCGCGAGATTTTGCCCACGAAAAAGGTACCAAAGCGCCGGAAGGCGCGACCGCGGGCGCCGGCACTGGCGCGGTGGTGGGCGGGGCGCTGGGATGGCTGGTCGGTATCGGTGCCCTGGCGATTCCGGGCGTCGGCCCTTTCATCGCAGCCGGCCCCATTATGGCGGCTCTTGCCGGCGTAGGTGTGGGCGGAGCGGTCGGCGGAATCGCAGGAGCCCTTATAGGAATGGGGATTCCCGAGTATGAAGCCAGGCGCTATGAGGGTCAGGTGAAGAATGGCGGCATTCTGCTCTCGGTTCACACCGAGACCCCGGACTTAACCAGGAGCGCTAAGGAAATCCTGCAGCGCACGGGTGCCCAGGATATTTCTTCCACAGCGGAAGCCAGCTCGGATCAAGGCAAGGCTGATCGACCATCGCCGCGCCATGTTGCCTAAGCGTAATTCTGAAGCAATCTGAGTCTCAGCTCTCGCGCAGAAATAACAATGCTCTGTCGTGAGAGCGGGGGCTCAGCATGATACCGAGGACACAGGAATCAAGCGCCACAGGCTCCACGTAACCCGCAGAGGCTTAGCAGTACCGGGGAAGCGAAGGAGCCTGAGGCAGAGGCAGAATGACCCTACCTAACCTGCTGTCGATTCGCCGGGTGTTGTGTACTCTCGTGTTGTTGGCTGCAGGGCATGCCGCATTCGCCCAAGTTGGCATTGCGATCACCATCGCCCCTCCGGCACTTCCCGTGTATGTGCAGCCAGTCTGTCCCGGGGACGGCTACCTCTGGACCCCTGGCTACTGGGCTTACGACTATGACAACAACGACTACTACTGGGTGCCGGGCACCTGGATTTTGGCTCCGGAAGTTGGTTTCCTCTGGACGCCCGGCTATTGGGGTTGGGAAAGCGACAGATTTATTTTCCATGAAGGCTATTGGGGCCCGCAGGTCGGTTTTTACGGTGGAATTAATTACGGCTTCGGTTATTTCGGCGAGGGTTACGCCGGAGGACGCTGGGACAACGGACATTTCTTTTATAACCGCTCGGTAACCAACGTCAATGTCACTCGGATCCACAATGTGTACAACACCACCGTCATCAACAACACCACGGTGAATCGGGTCAGTTATAACGGCGGCAATGGTGGAATCGACCGCCGTCCGACCCCGCAAGAGGAAGCAGCGGCTCGCGAGAGACATGTCCCGCCCGTTCCTGCCCAGACGCAACACATGCAAGCGGCTCGCAACAATCCAAAGCTGCGGGCTTCGGTAAACCATGGCAAGCCACCGGTCGCCGCGACGCCCCGACCGGGAGCCTTCAGCGGCCACGGTGTAGTGAAAGCTAAAGAAGCTGGGGCACCGTACCGGCCTCCAGCCAATCGCCCGGGGTCTGCACCCGCGCCGAACAATACAGCTGCGGCGGCTCATCCGGAGACTAATAACAACAATGTTCCGCGGCCGCCCAATGCGGTTCACGCCAGAGATCTTCCGCCAGCGACACGGCCTTCCGCTCCGAATACTGGAAATCCGAAGGTTGACCAGAAATATCAGAAACAGCAAGACAAACTGTTTGCGAAGCAGGACCAGGAGCGGCAGAAACTCCAGCAGAAACAGGACCAGGACCACCAGCGGCTGGCGCAGCAGAAAGCTAACGAGGCAAGACAGCAGCAGGTGGAGCAGAAACACCAGCAACAGACCCAGCAATTGGAACAAAGGCATGCCGCGCAGCAGCAGAAATTGCAGACCCGGCAACAGCCGGTAAACCGCGGCCGGCCTCCAAAATAGTTTGGCCCAACTTTGTCTTTTCGTCATGAAACGTGGTTGGCTGGGTGTGCGCAACCTCGGCATCCACGTTTCAATGACGTACTTCCAATGATGTAGTAAACCGCATCATAGTGGATTGAAATCCGTGCCCTGACCTGGTTCGATTGCCGGGATAAAGGAGTCATCCATGAACGAAAAAGCTAGTGCTACCTTGCCTGCTACGGTGGAAAAGATTATCCAGTCTCCGGATCCGAGTGAACCCGAGAAGGCCCAGATTGCGGTCGAAGGAGCTGACGATCTGTATCGGGAGATCCGCATCGACAACACTTTGGTTAAGGAGAACGGTGACGAAGTGCGACTCAAACGGGGCGCCCAGATTGAGGTCACGGTAGAAGCGGATCCCGAGGCGACGACACCAAAGAGCGACCCAGACTCCCAGCAATCACCCGTCAAGAACCAATCCAAGCCAATCGCTCCGTAGGGGCAGCCTACAGGAGGTGGTATTTCGAATTACAGATTGCCCCCGATTCGTTTCGGCGCAATCCATCTTTATTGTTAGAGATTGCAGAATCTAGATTGGAGGGAACATCATGCTTTACTGGGCGATCATGTTCTTCGTAGTGGCATTAATAGCTGCGATCTTTGGCTTTACCGGCGTAGCGGTGGCCGCCAGCGGAATTGCAAAGCTCTTGTTTGTGATTTTTCTCGTACTGTTTGTGGTTTCACTGGCCGGCCACCTGACCCGGCGAGGCAGCAGCGTTTAGGACATCCATTGCCTTTTAGGGACCGCCGCTGCATACGGCAAGATTGGCCAGAATTTACAGCTCCTCTGGGATGTTGCGTGTAGCGAGCATGCATTACTCTCTCGCATGAGTGCTGGCCGCTGCGTCCAACAACGTGAATGCAGCCAGCATTCAAAAACAGACAAATCGAGGAGATGTTCATGACGCAGAGTTATAGGGATCAATCTACCTGCAGCGTTTGCAATCAGACATTCAACTCAGATCTTGAACTTCAACAGCATGAGGAAACGGCGCATGCCCGGCAGGAGAGCAACGACCATAGATCCGATCCTCGCCCGAACCAAGGTCCGGATCGAATCGATCCCAATTACGTGGACCGGGAACAGGAAAAGATCGCGTAGCCAAACTCATTCACAAACACGCACCAATCCAGGAGGAGACCGTAATGAACAAAGATCGTGTTGCAGGCAAACTGAAAGATGTTGGCGGACGCATCGAGCGCCAAGCCGGTGAGTGGACCGGAGACCCAGAAAAACAGGCGCATGGGACGATAAAACAGGTGGAGGGCAAGGTACAAAACGCCTGGGGCAAAGTGAAGGACGCCGGCAAAAATGCGGCGGACAAGGCCACAACCCAGAAAGCGAGCCGTCAGGGCGGTGACTCGCTGGAGAGTGACGAACAAGAAGACGACGAAGAAAAGGGATGAGCCAGCGGCCTTGCTCCCTTTTCTGAGCCGGGTTATTTGCCTTCCGGCAAATCCCGAGGCTCCGCCCTCGGAACCAGGGTGGGAGAAAATTCAGCTCTCCCACCTGCACCATTCCCATCCAGTTCTTATATTTGCTTTTGGCTTAGTTATCGGCTAGGCGGCTCTGGTTCGGCGGACTTTGGCCTGATGTTTGATGGATCTTGAGAGCAAGCGTTTTGCTCTGGCGAGTTCTGCGCGCCGCGCCGCGCTCAGGCCACTGCCGGCGCGGTTGATGAAGTACGTGAGCATTCGCATACCTGAACCAGGTCCCTTGGGTGACACTTTTTTTGACGCTAGTGTTTTGGCGATGGTTCGGGCATCCTCGGTAAATAGTCCTGCCGGGGGACGCGTGGAATCTGTCTTCACCTTTGCCACCCACTTGTTGGTTCGCGCTGCCATAGAGTTTGTCCGATCCGTAAGATGCATTTGGCGAGGAATGTGGCCCCTAGTCACTTGAACGCTACAGGGTTTACCCTATCGACTCGATTTTTTCTGATGACTATGCTACTAGCGTCGAACACCGCCGTGCTTAGGAAAGAGTAAACGCGCGCCATGTCTGATCCGACGGTTCAAACGGCTCCCATCGAGGCTGAAAGCTACGCCCACTGTGAGCACGTTGTGCAGTTTTACGCGGACGACAATTTTTTCCTCGACGTGTTGAGTCGCTTTGTGGGCGGTGCTCTGGCCACTGGCGAGGCTGCCCTGGTGATCGCGACCGCTGCCCATCAAGCAGAACTGGAGAGAAGGCTCTCTGCCCGCGGCCTGGACACCGCTAAGGCGAAGCTACAGGCGCGGTACCTTGTCCTGGATGCAGGCGAATTGCTCGAGCGCATCACGGTAAATGGCTCGCTTTCCGAAACCCGCTTTAACGAAATTGTCGGCAGAGTTCTCAAACAAGCCGAAACTGCTACCGCTGGGAAGGAGCGCCGGATTGCCGTATTCGGAGAGTTGGTGGCGCTGTTGTGGGCACGGGGAAGGCAGCAGGACGCGATTCGGGTTGAGCAACTCTGGAATGAGCTGGCCCAAACCCATTCTTTCTCTCTGCTTTGCGCGTACCCGATCGTCGGGTTCAACAACGAAACCCATGTCGAGCCATTTTTAAAGATCTGCGGCCACCACTCAGGGGTTGTTCCCAGCGAAAGCTATTTGGGCCTGGGCAGCGAAGAGGAACGCTTTCGCACCATTGCGCAACTGCAACAGAAGGCCCTGGTGCTAGAGAAGCGGCTGGCAGCGCGGCAAAGCGAAAATCAATTCCGCTTGCTGGTGGAGGTCGTACGGGACTATGCGATTTTCATGCTGGACCCGCAGGGCATAATCAGCACTTGGAACATCGGTGCCGAACGCATCAAGGGATATCAGGCCCGGGAGATCATCGGCCGGCACTTTTCCTGCTTCTACCCAGAAGAAGACGTGCGGAGCGGCAAGCCGGCGTGGGAGTTGGTTGTGGCAGCACGAGAGGGACGGCTGCAAGACGAGGGCTGGCGAATTCGGAAGGACGGATCGAGGTTCTGGGCCAACGTCATTATCACCGCCATCAGAGATGACCAGGGCGCATTGCTCGGTTTCGCCAAGGTTACCCGGGACGTTACGGAGCAAATGCAGGCGCAGCAGGCCCTACAAAAAGAGGTCATGGAACGGCGCGACGCGCAGCGGCAGCTGCACAGTTCGGAGGAGTCATTGCGCCAGTTGTCACTGCATCTTCTCCGCACGCAAGACGAAGAGCGCAGGCGTATTGGAGCGGACCTTCACGATAGCCTGGGGCAATATCTCACGGTGTTGAAACTGAAATTGGCCTCGCTCAACCACACTGTCGGACAGGACGGCACGACGGCCGCGGAGGATCTGGCCCAATGCCTTCGTTTGACGGACGACTGTATCAAGGAAGTGCGGACCGTATCCTATCTTCTCTATCCCCCCTTGTTGGAGGAAATGGGTCTGAAATCGGCCATACCCTGGTACCTGGAAGGATTTGGCGCGCGCAGCGGTATTGAAACCTCTTTCGAGGCCCATCCCGACTTCGGCCGCATGCCGCGCGACTCAGAATTGGCTTTGTTCCGGGTTCTTCAGGAAAGTCTCACCAACGTTCACCGTCACTCCGGAAGTCCCACCGCGCACATTCGATTGTTCGCCCAGGAGGATATGGCCTGCCTGGAAATCGAGGACAAAGGAAAAGGTATTTCTCCCCACCTGCTGGAGCAGTCCGGGCAGGATTGGATGGGCGCGCTGGGAGTTGGTTTGCGCGGCATGAACGAGCGCATGCGCCAGTTGGGCGGCAAACTTGAGGTATTCTCCAAGGAGTCCGGTACAAGAGTACGGGCGTCGTTACCGATGCCTGAGTCCCAGTCCGCCGCGTCGGCTTAGTCTGGGGTGAACCCCGTTATTGAAAAGCCCCCGTCCGTTCTTAGAACCTGCTCAACGCCTGGAGTTCGTGGATGCCTGCGAGAATTTTGATTGTGGATGATCACGAGATCGTGCGGGAGGGCATTCGGACCCTTATCACCAGGTCGCGGCCCGAGTGGGAGATTTGCGGCGAAGCCAATAATGGAGAACTCGCAATTGAAGCCGTTCGGACGTTGAAGCCCGATGTCGCCATCCTTGACATCACCATGCCGAAAATGAGCGGACTCAAGGCCGCAGCGGAGATTGCCAAACTAGGCCTGGCCTGCAGAATCCTGGTGTTCACCATGCATGACTCGAAAAGACTGCCGATTGAAGTCCGTCAATCCGGCGCTCAGGGCTTTGTGCTCAAGTCCCAGGCGGCACGAGACCTGGTTCGAGCCGTAGATCGTCTTTTGGCCGGCGAGACATTCTTCGATATGGGTTCCGGGGATTATTCTCAAGACGAACCCTGAGCGTTCTCCTCAGGCCGCTAGGGAGTGCGCAGCTCCGCTCTCAGTTTCCGCGTGAGTACTGGCCGCCACTGGCGCCGCCCAGTTCTGCAGCATCTGTTCCCAGTCGTCCAGGGCCTTCTTCACTTCCGACAGAAGCGCCAGTTGTTTCTCTGGGTCAGGTTCCGCAAATGCCGCTCGATATAGTTCACTAAAGCTCTTGAATCCTGTATTCGACATTTCAACTTTTCCTTTCCGGCCGCACCGAGAGCTTGGGGGCATCGCGGGGGGTAGGCTTCCGCGCTGTCAGATCGTTAAAGTTATGGGGTGTAATTATTGGTCGGCAAGACGCCCGCCAAACCTCGCCCCATTCTGCGCAATTCGTGGGCAATCGCAATACCGTCGATACCCGATGTCCACTGAAGCGAACTCCTTAGAAAATCGGATTCCCATTTGGTCCCTCCGGGCGAGAGGTGCGCCTGTAGTTTATTTCCGCTCATTCGTTGCGGATCGCTTCTTTACATACTTTCGAATTCTGAAGTACAGCGAGTAGCTGATCGCGCCCCGCCGCCGATGTGGGTAGTCTCAGTCGGCGGCAGAGGATTGACCTGCTAGGCGGCCACGGAGGCTCAATATGCTTTGGACCATTTTTGTGATTTTGCTAATTCTCTGGTTATTGGGGCTGGTCACGTCCGTAACCTTTGGGGGGCTGGTTCACCTGTTGCTGGTCTTTGCCCTCATCATCCTGTTGGTCAACGTGCTGTCGGGTCGTACCAGTGCTGTTTGAAAGTCACCGGGCACAAGGTTGCTTCAAGGCTTCGTTGTTTACTTTTGGGAGGAACACAAATGAGAGTGGTGAGAGTGAGGAATTTGCTGCTGGCGTCGGCACTGCCGGTGCTTCTGCTTTGCCTGGCCTGTAACAGGCAGAAAACTACCAATGATGTGACCTACAAAACTCAAGTCCAACAGGCGCTTGAGCAGGCTGACCTGAAGGATGTCACGGTCAGCGAAGATGAAAACAAGAACACCATCACGCTGGCGGGAACCGTTCATTCCGAGAACGCCCGCGACAACGCCGGCAATATTGCCCGCGCGGTTGCCGGCACACGCGTCGTCGCCAATGAGATCAGTGTTCAGCCGGTAGGAGTAGAGTCGGAGGCCAAAAGCATCGCTTCCAACGTGGACAACGCGATTGAGGACAACTACAAGGCCGTTCTGATCGCCAATGGCTTGAACAAGGAGCACATCCGCTTCGACGCCAAGAATGGAGTTCTTATTCTAAAAGGTAGTGTGAAGTCGGCTCCCAAACGCAAGGAGGCTGAGCAGCTGGCGGAAACCGTCCCCAACGTTCAGCAAGTCCTGAACCAATTGGATGTGAAGCGCTAGTTTTTTCGGTCAAAAACTTGAGCCGGCGGGCTGATGCCCGGCCGGCTCTTTTTGCATGAGTTCAACAAGCAGAATCGTAATCAAGCAGCGGATTTCCTTTTTGGAACCTTTGCGCCCTTCTTGCGCGCTTCCGACAGGCCGATAGCAATGGCCTGCTTCCTGCTTGTCACCTTTCCGCCCGTGCCCGATCGAAGTGAGCCTCGTTTCCGCCGCCGCATCGCACTCTCGACCGTCTTTGCCGCGGCCCGGCCGTACTTTCTACCGCCTGACCTGGAACTCTTCTTTGGCGCCATCTGCATTCTCCCTTCGGTTTGGATTTTTGTCACGCCACGCGCTGCGGAGCTTTCCGGCTGTTTTTGGAGTCTTTCCTTGCAGTTTCTCGATCCGCCTCCTCATTCGCCTGGGGATTGATTTGTTCTGCCAGCCGCGTCAGCTTTTGGTCGGTTTCCTTTTCCTCTTGCAGTGTCTGCTTCAATAGGGAAGCCTGCTCGGATTCCCCCAGAATTTGCGCGAATTCGCAGACCGTGCCGTAGGCGGCAATTTCGTAGTGCTCCACGCGCTGGGCTGCGCCAATCAAGGCTGCATCCATCACAGCTCCTTCGAAATCCTCCTGCATGACCTCGCCGCCCTCCTTGACCAGGCCTTCCATGCCCATACATTTCTTACCCTTTGGGCTCTCGTCCAAAGACTTGAATATTTTCTCCAGACGCTTAACGTGGCCTTTGGTCTGCTCCAGATGCTCCTCGAAGCCCTGTTGCAGTTCCTCGGAGAAAGAGGCTTTCGCCATCTTCGGCAGCGCCTTGATCAATTGATTCTCGGCGTTGTAGAGATCACGCAGTTCGTCCATGTACAGTTCTCGCAATCCTTCGTTCGGCATTTTTCCTCCTGGAAATATTGTGATGACCTGATAGGCACTGGCAAAAAAAGGTCCCAGCCGAGTGGCGCCGGGACCTGCTTGAGGATTGGTTAATTAAGACGCGCGCCGCTGGCCGCTCTCATCCTTTTCCGGGTCCCGCTGTCCTTCCTGACCGCTCTGAGAGGGCTGCTTCTTATCTTTGTCCTTGTCCCATTGCTGGCCCGGCTGCTGCCCGGATTGACCTTCGTGTGAAGTTCCGGACTGCCCAGATTGTGGGTTCTGTTTCTTTCCGTAATCGTCTGTCATGGAGTAACTCCCCTTTTGTAAACCGGTTTCGCGCTATGTCTTGCGCCAGCACTTTGGTTGCACGAAGTTGCGCCCGGGTTGGATGGGCCTCGAAAGGACCCTTTTTGCTGTGCCCGAGTGCCAGCATTTTCTGAATTACCAGATCGACATCCGGTATTTACCCGATTGCCATTCAATGGCGCGGTGGTGATGATAGGCAAGTCCACGACAGATCTGGATCATGACGCCCAAGCCATTCTGTGGCGTGAATTATGCTGCCAAGCAGCTGGAGCAAGTAGTGTTCCCGAATGCCCAACCATCTCACCAGCACCCCTGGAGAGATTTATATCTCGCCGCATTGTTCGAGAGCGACAAGACACATATTCCTCAGAGGATTGCCGAAGCGCAACGCGTCATTGCCATGCGCAGGTCTCAGCTGCTCAACCTCCCCGCTGGCGATGTCGAGGAAAGGCAAGCTCTGGATAAGGCCTTGTTCTCGCTTCATGCATTAAAGACCTGCGTAGTAATCACTGCCTGGTAATCAGAAACCGCCGCAGGGAATCGTGCTTTATCGGTGGCGGTCACTGGGGAATCTCCGCACCTTCGCGTAGCCCTTTTTCCAGCATCGATTCGACCCATGAGATGGGTAGTGGAGTAGACTGTTGTGCTTTCTGCCCCGGAACGCCGATCTCGATTCCGCACGAAGCAACACAGACAGCTCCATAATTGGCGATTTGGGCCGACGCGCACAAAAACAGGAGAAAGTCATGGATCTTGGGTTGAAGGGGAAGATCGCGGTCATCACAGGCGGCAGTGCTGGTATTGGTCTCGCGATCGCGGAGGGGTTAGCGGCAGAAGGGGTTCATCTGGTGTTAGCTGCGCGCAACCGCGAACATCTCACCGTAGAGGCGTCGCGAATTGCCGGGAGCTTCGACGTGAGAGTGCAGCCCGTCCCTTGCGATGTTGCCACAGCAGAAGGCGCCAACGCATTGCTCGAGACGGTCGCGAAGTTCGGCAGCGCCGACATTCTTATTAATAACGCTGGCACGGGATCGAATGAGACGGTCATGGAAGCTCCGGACGAAAAATGGCAATACTACTGGGACCTGCATGTGATGGCGGCGGTGCGGCTGGCGCGTGGGCTTGCGCCAGGGATGAAGGCAAAAGGTGGCGGGGTGATCCTGCACAACGCCTCGATTTGTGCCGCTCAGCCCCTTTGGTATGAGCCGATTTACAACACGACCAAAGCTGCATTGATGATGTTCTCAAAATGTCTCTCCACGGAATACATCAAGCACAATATTCGCGTGAACTGCGTCAATCCGGGATTGGTCCTGACCGGCGACTGGATTAAAACAGCGAAGGAACTCACGGCGGAGAAAGGTGGTGACTGGGAGGGCTACCTGCAGTCGGTGGCAGATGAACACGCTCCTATCAAGCGCTTCGCCAATACCGCCGAACTCGCCAATTTCTTCGTATTTCTGTGCTCAGAGAGGGCCAGCTATGCGGTGGGTTCCACCTATTTCGTTGATGGGGGAATGCTGAAGGCGGTCTGACTCGACCCTGACCGCATGGTGGCGGAGGATGCGGTCGGTGGCGGGCAGAGTTCGTGGAAGTGGTTTAGAATCAGTGGAGCAGTTAAAGTCGGGGCGTAGCGCAGCCTGGTAGCGCACCTGCCTTGGGCGCAGGGGGTCCGCGGTTCAAATCCGCGCGCCCCGACCAATTGTTCCTCTCACAGATTTGCCAACCTTTGATGGGATGCACGGCAGAGACAAGAAAAGATGACCATAAGCAGACGCGAGTTCATCGCCAGAGTTGCCCATACAGGCGGATATGGCGCCGCCTTCATGACGATGCATTCGCTCGGCCTTCTGGGCATGGTGGAAAGCGAGCAGCGGAAGGATTTTCCCCTGCCTCCATTGGCCGGCCGCGGGACGAAAGTGATCATTCTTGGTGCTGGAATTGCCGGGCTAGTCGCCGCTTACGAAATGCGCCGGGCGGACTTCGACTGCACCGTACTCGAAGCGCGCGAGCGTCCCGGCGGACGTAACTGGACTCTGCGTCGAGGATCGAAGTTGGTCCTTAACGATGGAACAACGCAGGTTTGCACCTTCGACGAAGGCAACTACTTCAATTGCGGTCCCGCGCGTATTCCTTCTGTCCACAAAACCATCCTCGGCTACTGCAACGAGTTGGGAGTCGAGCTCGAAGTCGAAGTGAACAGCTCGCGCACCGCTCTGCTCCAGAACGATAAGGTCTTCGACGGCAAGCCGATCCGGCAGGGACAGGCCATCAATGACACGCGCGGCCACGTTGCCGAACTGCTGGCCAAATGTGTGCAACAGGGCGCGCTCGATCAAGCCTTCACCCAGAATGACCACGCGGTGGTGATGGATTTCCTCAAGTCGTACGGAGATCTGCAGCCTGACTTCAAATACACCGGTTCCCCGCGCTCCGGAGATCAGCAGGAGGCCGGTGCTGGCGATCGGGTGGAAATTCCCCGCGCTCCACTTCCATTTTCCGACCTTCTTAAATCAGACTTCTGCGGGCCCATGCTGTTTGAGGAAATACTTGATATGCAGGCCCCCATGTTCCAGCCGGTCGGTGGCATGGATCGAATTCCTTACGCATTTGCCCACGCGCTGGGCAAGATGGTCCGCTACAACTGCCCGATTACGGAAATCAGGAAGACGACCAACGGCGTCCGGGTTTCGTATCGCCAGGGAGAGTCCGGCCCGATCCGTTCCATCGAAGCTCCCTATTGCATTTGCACTTTGCCACTTCCCGTTCTTCGAACAGTGCCGAATGACTTTGCTCCGCGGGTAAAATCTGCAATCGAACGTGTCGAATACGACTCTGCCTACAAAGTCGCCTGGGAGTCGCGGCGCTTCTGGGAGCAGGACGGTGACGAGATCTACGGCGGCCTATCATGGCTGACGACCGGTCCGATTTCGGTAGTCTGGTATCCCAGCGCGAAATTGATGTCAAAACGCGGTGTGCTTATCTCCGGCTACGCGATGGAAAACTTTGGCGACTTCGGCAAGCTGCCTTCGACCGAAGCGAAGATCGCGGCGTCCCGGGAGGCAGTCGAGAAACTTCATCCCGGCAAGAGCACAGAACTGGAGAAGCCGATGTACATGTGCTGGGGCAAGGTGCCCTACAGCCTGGGGTCGTGGGTAAGCCGTGGGCCGGGATATCCGCCGCCCAAGCGTTCACCGTACTTCGACGGACCTTATAAAGAATTCCTCGTTCCCGACGATCGCATCTACTTTGCCGGAGACCACTGCAGCCATATCATCGGCTGGCAGGAAGGAGCTGCGCTCGCGGCGCAGCGGACGATCACGATGATCGTGACCCGCGTCAACCAATCCTGATCGAACTCAGAGTGGAGATATCAATGCGAAAAATCTCGATGTGCTTGGGCCTTACGCATCACCTTCTTGTGCGTCGTCGGTGCCGTGCAGGCCCAGACCTCCGTCCGCCACATTCAGGACGCGGAGCGTCCCATCGCCACCGGAGTCTGGGCAGGAGACTCTTTGTACCTGAGTGGCCAGTTGGCCTCGCCGGTAACTCCGGCGGACACAGCCAAGGGAACGGCCGCTGTCTACGGCGACACCGAAGCGCAGAGCATGAGCACGCTGACCAAAATACAGGAGACGCTAAAGTCCGAGGGTCTTACCATGGGCGACGTGGTGATGATGCACGTCTATCTGGTTGGCGATCCAGCCAAGGGCGGCAAGATGGATTTCGCCGGCTTGATGGCCGCCTATACGCGCTTCTTCGGGACCAAAGAGCAGCCCAACAAACCCGCCCGCAGCACCGTGCAAGTTTCAGCGCTGGCCGCGCCCTGGGCGCTGGTGGAGATTGAGGTCATAGCGGTGAAGGCCTCTGGAAAGCCCTCGCCGTAACGGACTGCATCCCGCGTTAAAGCAAGAGGATGCGAACCCAAGCAGTGGACAAGCTTCATCGGGAGTGACGGGCGTCCACTCCTAAACGGGCATTATCGACAACGCTGGCCGTACTGGCTGCGTGAACGTCCGGTAGATCGAATTCCCGTCCACAATCGAAGCAGACCCGGTAACTGCGGTGTTTGATGGTAAACACGCGGCTTTGGTGACGGTGCCGGCAGCCAAAAACAAATTGGAAAGTCCACGCCAGCGGGTTCATCGGTCGTGATCTCGCCGCCGTTCGCAACAACTTCCATTGGCGTCCAGCCAAGCCAGCAGAGAACGAACGCTGCCCCGTGCCAGGGCGATGGAGCAATCCGCAGCTCCGTAGTAAAGATTGATCGTGTCGCCATCAGCATCCATTGTGTATCCGCAGGGGAAGACAACATCATCCACGTCGCCGTGGAGCTCGTACTCGGCCTCCGGCCCAAAAATCCAGGAGTCCCCTCGCAGCAAGCATCTTTCTGGTTTCTCCAGGTCGAACAGAGCCAGGCCCAATCGATACAGGCAGCCCGAAGGCGTGTGACGCACTCCGTGGTAAATGACCAGCCAGCCCCTGGCTGTCTCAATGGGCGGCGGGGATAAACCAATCTTGTTCGCGTCCCACCAGGCGCCGCGGCGTGCTTCCAGCATAAGACGGTGCCTTCCCCAGTGGCGCAGATCGGGAGAGTAGGAAATCCATATGTGGGCACCCAGGTTTGTGGCCGGCCGATGAATCAGCGCCCAATAACCGTCAATTCTGCGAGGAAGCAGCGCGGAGTCTTTGTCATCGGGCGGCATAATGACGCCGTAGCGCTCGAAGCTGCGAAAATCCTTGGTCAGAGCCAGAGATACGCCTGGGCCACCGCGCGAGTAGGACGTGTATGTGACCACGTATTGTTGCAGTTCCGGCACGAACGTGATGCGAGGGTCTTCGATGCCCCAGATTTCTTCGGGATACTCTTTCGGGCTCGGCATCAGCGTGGGTTCGCTGTCAATTTCCCAGCCGTCCACGCCGTTTCGCGAGCGGGCGGCACAAAGATGCGATAGGCCACGCCGGTCTTCCACCCGGCAGAACAACAGAGTCGAGCCGTCCGCCAGCAACGTTGCCCCGGCATTGAAGACACTGTTGATGGGGTATGGCCAGTCTTTGCCGGTTAAGATTGGGTTAGCAGGATGGCGAAGAAGTAGAGGCTCGAAGCGAGTTGTCGTGGCGATGCTCATAAGAATTTAATGAGAACAGGTTCAAAGTACAGGTGTAGCTACCCCATCCTGGTTGGCGGACGCGCTTGCCAAGTCATTGCTTACTCGTGAACTGTCGAATTCTCCCTGCAAGCGCATTTCCACGTGAGCCATCAGGAATGCCAGGGTCGACTCTGCTCCCTGGTTTTCATTCACGCGCTCCGGGTGCAGGCCATCACGGCAACCCCCGGTGGTCGGATCGTACAGCGCAATTTGCAAGTCGTTATCTCCCAGGAACCAGTTGAAGGCTGACCAGGCCTCCTTTCGCCAACGATCGTCTCCCGTGATGCGAAAGCGCTTCGAGGCACGCCGAAACGGCGCCGCCCGCCTCTATGGGTTGTTGATCAAAGCGTGCCCTCTCGCCACCTTTGCGGTAAAACCCTTGCGAACCGATGGGCACGAAATGACCTTTCCCTGCGCAATGCTGTGTTTCGCACAGCCAGTCCAGTGCTGTAAGACCGACCGATATCATCTGGTGATCAGATTTGCGGCGGCCGGCAATCAAAACTGCTTGCGCCAATCTGGCGTTTGAGTAAGCCGCAACGTCTTCAAACCAGGCCCAGCCGGGCGACTGGTTTGCAGCCTGGATTCTGATCAGCCGAGCAGCCAGCTGTGAGCTTATTCTTTGTGCCTCCCGGTCTCCCGGAAAGCTGTTGAGGTACTCTTCGATGCCGAGCAAGGCGAAGGCCCAAGCCCGCGGACTGGTAAAGGCAAGCACCGCCGGGACGGCGATCTCGAAAAGATGGCCCGAAGCTCCTCGAAGCGCTTGATCTTTGGAGCGCCCCAGAACCGTCCCGAGTGCCCACAATGCACGCCCATGAGAATCTTCGGATCCCTGCGCTTCGCTCCACGCGCGCGCATAGCTCAGGAAGTTTCTGAACCTTCCGTTTGTCGCATTAAAGGCATGTCCGAGAAAGGCTAAGTATCGTGAGGCAAGGTTGTTGTCGGGCGCCGACAACTCGGTTTCTCCAAGTTGCTCGAGCAGAGTGGTTAGAACCAGGGCCCGTGCGTTGTCGTCGGTCGTGTATCCCTCGGCATAGTTGGGAACTGCGAAGGTCGCGTGCTGGAGCATTCCGGTGTCATCAGTCAACCGGTGCAAGTGATCCAATTTTAGCGCGGGCAGCTTGTCGAAAGATTTTGCCAAAATTGCATCTGCGAACATCACCCGCGGCTCATGCATGCGGTCGCTGCGGGCCTGTCCGAAACTCGCCATGTAACCTTGCGCTGCTTTCTTCCAGATCATGTCCCGCGCGTACAGGTAGGCACGTTTACGCATGGCGTGACGTGTCGCAGGCGTGTCGAGCAGTTCGATGGTCTTTCGCGCGATCGCGTCCGGATCCTGAAAAGGGACCAGCGCGCCGCGACGGTCGTCCAACAATTCGATGGCGTGCCAGTACGGAGTCGAGATGATCGCTTTCCCCGCACCCAGCGCATACGCCAGTGTCCCCGAAACCACCTGTTCCTCATGGCGATAAGGAGTGATGTAAATGTCCGCGGCGCCAATGAACTGAACCATCTCCTCTGGGCTAACAAAGCGGTTGTGGAAGCTCACCTGCGATTCCACTCCCACTTCCCTGGCCAAAGCTTGCAAATACTCTCGATACCGCTCGCCTTCGCGTCGAAGAATGTGAGGGTGGGTCGCGCCGGCAACGATGTAGGCAACATTCTTGTGCTTCGACAGAATCTGCGGCAGCGCTTGAATGACGTTTTCAATTCCCTTATTTGGGGAGAGTAGGCCGAACGTAACCAGAACCGCCTTCCCTTCGACGTTGAAGCGGTCCTTATAGAAATTGGGATCAAGGAACGGCAGGTCCGGAACTCCATGCGGGACCATATCGATCTTGCTGCCAGGAACTTTGAAAATTTCTTGCAGGAACTGGGAAGAGAGCTGGCTCATGACGATCAGCCGGTCCGAGAGGTCTGCGATCTCTTCCATCACCCGTCGCTGGTCAGGACTCGGTTCGCGAAGAACCGTATGCAGGGTCGTTATGACCGGCATCTTGAGGCGGCGAAGAAGAGTCAAAATGTGACTGCCCGCCGGACCGCCAAAAATTCCGTACTCGTGCTGCAAGCACACCAGATCAAAATTCGTGAAATTGAGGAAGTCAGCGGCTTGCTCGTAAGACGATAAATCATCCTGCGCAAGCGCGAGCCTGACTCGCTCCGGGTACGCATACCCCGATTCCGTGTCATTCACCGGGACTGCGAACAACCGTGCCGCGCCAAACTCAGCGCAAATCGCATCGCACAAATCGGTGGTAAAGGTGGCAATGCCACACTGCCGCGGAAGATAGTTGCCCACGACGGCGATTCGGCTCGGGAGTCCCGCGCTCGATTGCAGGCGAATGGGCGCGGTGGTCGCGTGCCTGGCCACGGGCCGGCGGTTAACCAGTTCGAGCGTTCCAGCCGACGGGACTGTTTCTATCACGGACATCAATATCCACAGCTCGGCGGGTGAAGAAGGTTGATTTCCGGCGCACGCCTGCTTCTCAGAGTTGAAGCGGTAACAGGGCGATTGAGATTTTTGGCCTTCCGGGGGGATTCCTTCAAGGGGGCAGTTCTCCTTCTATCTAGTATTCGCTGGTCGGGCGATACAGACTGGTCAAAATTGACCAGTTGGAACGGAAGGACTCAACCTGTCATCCTGAGCGGAGGAGCAGTGCGCGAAGCGCACTTTTCCGGAGTCGAAGGACCCCATATCTGCTTGTAGTGCCACGTACTCGTATAGGAATTCTCTCCAGCAACCGTGTCAGAAGCATCCGTCCCGGAAATTCCTTGCGAGGTTCGTGACAGCACATGCGCACAAGGGGTCCTTCGACTGCGTAGCGGCTTGGCAAAGCCCAGCCGCTACTCCGCTCAGGATGACATTGTGTGGAGTGGCCCCGCCCTGTTTTTGCCCCTTACAGATCAGTTAATATGCTAGCTCTCCCCGAGGCGGGAGCTTGCATGGCGGCTGTGCCACCCCGGAAGTTTGCGGACCGGTATGAGGTGCGGGAAGTCCTGGGCCAGGGCGGAATGGGCCTGGTCTACCGCGCTTACGATACAGTCATCCGCCGCGAGGTTGCGGTCAAGACCATCCTCGACATCCCTGATCCCGGCTCTCTGCAATTGTTCTACAAGGAATGCGATGTGCTTGCCTCGATGAGCCATCCCAACATCGTCGAGATTTTCGATATTGGCGAGTTTGAGGAAGAAGGCAAGAAGAAGCCTTATTTCGTCATGCCGCTGCTGCCCGGCACAACGCTCGATGCCTTTATCCGCAAGGCAGGGCACCGGCTGACGGTGGAGCGCATCGTCGAAATCATGTCGCAGACCTGCCGCGGATTGCAGGCGGCGCATGAGCGTGGGCTGGTGCACCGCGACCTCAAGCCGAGCAACATCTTCGTGATGGAAGATGACGCGGTAAAGATTATCGATTTCGGCGTGGCTCACATGACTGACTCCCACACCACGCGTGGCCAGAAGGGGACGCTGTTCTACATGTCTCCGGAGCAAATCGAGATGAAGCCGCTGACCGCGGTGTCGGACGTTTTCTCGCTGAGTGTCGTCTGTTACGAGGCGCTGACCGGCCGGCATCCCTTCCAGCGCGCCCGCGCGGATGAGGTGGTGGAGGCGATCCTGCGGCAGATTCCGCCGCCGGCTTCGGAAGTCAATCCCGGCGTCAGCCAGGCGATCAGCCGGGTCGTGCATAAAGGCATGGCCAAGCAGCCGTGGCATCGTTTCTCCAGCGCGAAGGATTTCGGTGACACGCTCAACAAGGCACTGCGCAACGAGCCGATCGAGATTTTCGATCCCTCGCGGACACGGCCTCGGCTCGAACGCGCCGCCAAAGCGCTCGAAAGCGGCGACCATCAGTTTGCCGGAGAAATCCTCGGAGAGCTGGAAGCCGAAGGGCACATCGATGCGGCGATCGGTTCGCTCCGCCAGCAACTGGACACCTCCATCCGCCGCAAGACAGTCACGCAGTTGCTCGATGCCGCCAGAGCGCGGTTCGAAGAAGAAGAAGATCCGCTGGCCCTGCAGAAGCTGCAAGACGTCCTGCAGATGGAGCCGGACAACGCCACCGCTCTGTCCCTTAAAGAAAAGATCGAAAACCGGCGCAGCGAGCGGCAGATCGACAACTGGTACCGCCTGGCACGGCAGCACGTCGATAATCACGCCTACCCTCACGCCCGCGAGGCGCTGCAAAACGTTTTGCAGCTTAGGCCGAAAGAAACCCGCGCTCTGCAATTGATCGGGGATATCGATCGGCAGGAGCAGGAGTACAACAAGCTCCGTCAGGAAAAAGCGCAGCTTCATCGCGCTGCCATGGATGCCTGGCGAAAGGGCGACGTCAGCAGCGCGCTCACAAAATTGGCGGTGGTGTTGGAACTGGACCGCAAGGCTCCGGACGTTTCCAATGCCGAAGTGGGCGCTACTTATCAGAATCTCTATAACGAAGTCCGTTCTGAACACGACGCCATGAACACCGCGTACGCGGAGGCCCGGAAGCAACTGGCGGAGCACAACTTCGGCAAGGCGCAAACGCTTTGCGATACCTACCTGGCGAAGTATCCCAACAACGCCTTGTTTCAGGCGCTCAAGTACGACGTCGAGGAGCAACAACGACAGGAGCTTTCCTCTTATGTCGCCTCCGTTGACCGGAAGGTCGAAGCCGAGCCGGATTTGGACAAACGCGTCAGCATTCTGCGGGAAGCTCTTGGTCTCTATCCCGGAGAAACGCATTTCGAGCGCGCCCTGCGGCTGGTTCAGGACAAGCGCGACCTGGTCAACTCGATCGTTGCCCGCGCCCACCTGCACGAGGAGCAAGCAGCATTCAGCGATGCGCTGAACGACTGGGAAATTCTTCGGACGATCTACAGCCAATATCCCGGATTGAAATTTGAAATCGACCGGTTGCAGAAGCGGCGCGAACAGCAGGCCCGCATCGAAGCGAAAACGCAGTTGGTCGAGCAGATCGATTCCTGCCGGCATTCAGGTGACTTCGCTCGCGCCCTTGAGCTGCTGGCAAAGGCAGCCGCCGAATTCCCCAACGATGCAGAACTGCGTGAGCTGGAAAAGCTGGCGCATGAAGGAGTGCAGCGCAAAGAGAAAGCGCAGCAGTTAATGACCGACGGTCAGGACCTCTGTGGCCAGCATCAATTCGCCGAGGGCGTCAACCTTCTGCGCCAGGCTTATGAGCTGGAAGAAAACAATCCGCTCACGCGGGCCGTGTTGTCGAACGCTCTGGTCGAACAAGCTCACCTCGTAGTGGAGAGCAACTGGCACGAGGCGGAAGATCTGGCGCGTGAGGCGCTCGATCTCAATCCCGGCCATCCCATGGCCAAGACCATCCGCAATTTGATTCAAGATCAAAAGCGGGAGACCACGGTCAACGAATGTCTGTCGCAGGCGCGAAAGCTGCAAGCTGCTGGGGACCTGGCGACTGCTGTGGCCCTGGTTGAAGCCGGGCTTGCTACCACTCCCCGCGAGCCGCGCCTGACTCAAATTCACGAGACATTGCAACGGGACCTGCAAGCTCAGCGTCGCCAGGTTCGCCGCCGTGATCTGGAGGACCTGCGGCGGATGGAGCGCGAAGCCGAAGCAACTCCTGATCTGAGTGCAAAGCAGGCCGTGGCGGACCGTGCTCAGGAGTTGGCCTCAAAGTACGGGGACGATGAAGAGTTTTTGTCAGCGACTCACGACCTTCTGCATCGGCTCAAAGACGCCGGGGTTCGGGTCGAAGGCTTACAAAGCGCGGCCGGGAAAAAAGCAGGCGGATCCGGTTCCCCTGCGGAGGGCGCCGATGCCACACTATCCTTGTATCCACAGCAGACTGCGACTTTTGCGGGCCCAGCCAGGCGGGAAGCGAGTTCGGCTCCGCCAGCGCCTGCGTCCGCTCGACCGCCCAGTCCCCCGTTCAAGTTGCCTCCTTGGGCGTCTGGACTAATCGCTTCCCTGCAAAACTCGATTCAGAAGCTCCCCGACGTCGCACAGCTGAAGATTGCAGCTCGGTCGCTGAACCGGAAAACGATGGCGGTCGCGGGCGCAGCCATCTTGTTGGTGCTCATTCTGGCGGTTGCGCTGCGCCGGCATCCTGCCCCAATCACGCCCGCGCCGGCAGCCGTGTCCTCGCCCATAGTCCAGATTCGCACGAGTCCTTCCGGCGCAGCCATCCGAATCAATAACGAAGCGCGTGGCGTTTCAGACCTGCAAGTCAACCTGCCGGAGGGCAGCTATCAAATCGCAGTCCAATTGGACGGTTTCGAACCTGCCTCACAGATGCTCGACGTTAAGTCGGGTTCTGCAAACAGCGTCGACTTGGCGTTGCGGCCGGCGCTGCCTGCCATCCGACTTTCCTCCGACACCGGTACGGGGAAAGTTTCTTTCGACGACCAACCCGGCGCTGATCTGGCTGGGGCACAGTGGACGGCCGACAAACTCGCTGCCGGCGAGCACAAACTGAAATTTGCCGGCCCGCAAGGCTCGGCGTCGTTCAGTTTTTCTGCCGATGCGGCCGCCATGCCTGTCATCAAAGGCCCAATCGAGGCCAAAGGTGTGCTGGCCGTGGTGGTCGGCAACCTTGGCGGCAAACTCCATATTTACGCCAGCGATCCTGCCGCCAAGGTCAGCCTCGACGGGCAACCCCCCGCGGACGTGAGCAACGACGGCGCCGAGATTCCCCAGGTCGCGCCGGGGAGCCATCAACTGTCGCTGACTTCGCACAATGACGAATACAAGATGGATGTTGACGCCGGCCCGATGCCGACTCTTACCGCGTTCCTCGAGTCTGGCCAGAACATCGGCACGTTGGTGATTGTGACCGGGCAGGACAAGGCGAAAGTTCTTCTCAACGGCAAACTCCAGGGAGCCACCCCGTCCGGTGGCGTGCTGCGGATTCCAAATCTTGAGCCCAAAGAGTATGTCGTTCACGTTTCCAAGAACGGCTTTCAGGATGTTCCCGATCAGAAGATTCGTGTCCGCAAGGGCGAGCAGGCAAAACTCACGTTTGACCTCGAGCCCATTCCCCACTTTGCCACGCTCTCCATTCAGGGCGGCACTCCGGGCACCGCGGTCCTGGTCGATCAGGCGCAGGTGGGGACTGTGCAGAACGACGGAAGTGTAACGGTCGCCACCATCAATCCCGGCGACCACACCGTCGAATTGCGAAAAGACCGCTTCAAGTCCCGGCAATACAAGAAGCACTTTGTTGCGGGCGCGAATGTTCCGCTCGCTGCGGCGGACGCGCTTTTAGAAGCGGCCACGGGGGAACTTCACGTCACGTTTACTCCCCCCGACGCCACGGTGACGCTGACTAAACCAGGCGAGGCTCCGATAAAGGTGAGCAGCGGCAACACGATGAACTTGCCGCCGGGAACGTACACGGTAAACGCCAGAACCAGCGAGAATCTCAGCCGCACTACCACCGTGGAAGTGGTCGCCGGCCAATCCAAGACGCTGGACCTGCCACTAGCTCCGAGCGGAATGTCCAACTGGGACGACCCCGCGGGCTGGAAGCAGGAGAAGAACGTGTTCATTCGCAAAGGCGGAGACTTCGTGCTGTACAGCACTACTCCCACCACGGGCACGTTCACTTTCTCGGCGGTGCTGCTCAAGGGCCGCCGCCTGCAATGGGTGTTGAACTACCTCGGCCCGGGCGATTACGACCTGTTTCAAATGGACGAAAACAATTTTTACCGCGTTCTGGTCCGTAGCGGACAGAAGGGCGAAGAATTTAAAGTTCCCCACAAGAGCGAGAAAAAGGCCTTTCACACCATACAAATCCTGGTCACGCCCACGGAGATCGTTCACCAGGCGCGGGAGAACGATGACTGGGTAGTGCTGGACAAATGGAACGCTCCGGGCAATAACCCGGCCATCGGCAAATTTGGTTTCTACATTCCCGGCAATGACCAGGTGGCGCTTTCGAACTTCAGCCACTACGGCGATCTGAGTCCGCGATAACCTTCCCAAAAATCAAACTTTTCAACCACTTCGCAAATAGCGCCAGTGTGCCTTCGATGGCACTTCGGTGCCCCAGCGCCGCCCCCAAACCTCACGGTATAATGTTGTCAGGTCATGACCGTTTCGCGCTACGCCTTGGTGGCTTACCTGAAGAATCCGGTGGGAGAGTTTGTCGAAAGTCTCCGCCGGGAGCTGCATCCCAATCTGCCTCACCTCGCTGCCCACCTCACGGTACTTCCGCCGCGTTGTCTGCAGGGCAGCGAACTCTCCGCGCGCGAAATGCTGGAAGATGTCTGCAGCCAGGTCGAGCCTTTCCGGGTCAGCCTCGGTCCGGTGGAAACGTTCGTGCCCAAGACTCCGACCGTTTTCATCCGCGTGCAAAAAGACGCCCATCGCATGACGGACCTGCACGATCGCTTGAACACCAAAACACTAGCTTTCCAGGAAGAGTGGCCTTACATGCCCCACCTGACCATCGTGAAAGTGACCACTGAGGCCGAAGCCCGCGAGGCTCACAAAGTGGCTAGCGAACGCTGGGCCCAGTTTGCCGGCAACCGCAGCGTTGAAGTCGAAGAACTGACCTTTGTCCGCGAGAACGATCAGAACTGTTGGGTCGACCTGGCCGGCGTCCCGCTTGGGCGCTCGCTGGTGTCGCCGCACCATCGCTAAATCTGCCTCTCTTTTCCCGCCCGTTTTCCGATTCCATATCCCGGAAGTACATGTCCCCATCGGGTGTTGCCAAGGTTACCGCGCCAGCGTAGATAAGAAGCTGGTGTGCTGCGTAAATCCCGCGTCCCAGGCGGGTTTTGGGGTCGTGGGAATGAGGCGACAAGCATGCAAATTGGCGTTTATGGATCAGGGTACCTGGGCACGGTGGTTTCGGCCTGTCTGGCAGACTTTGGAACTCCTGTAACCTGCTGCCACCCCGATAGTTCCCGCATGGTTGAAATGGCCCAGGGGAACATTCCCTTCCACGAGAAAAACCTGACCGAAGTAATCAAGCGTAACGTGCGCTCTGGCCGCCTGGCGTATTCAACCGACCTGGAGTCGTTTGCCCGCAAAGCGCGAGTCATCTTCCTGGCCGAAGACAGTCCCGATCACCTGGCGGACTTGGTGACGCGCATCGCCGGGCTGGCCACCAAGCCTCCCATTCTGGTGCTGGTTACGCCGGTGCCGGTGGGCACGGCAACGGGCCTCGAGAAAAGCGTAAAACAGGCTGGCGCCAAAGCTACGATCGTCTCCCAGCCCATGTTCTTTACTCCAGGGTGCGCGGTGGAGGATTTCAACTGGCCTGACCGGATCATTCTGGGCACAGGCGCCAACGATGCTGTCCTGGCCATCAAACAGATCTTTCATCCGCTGGTGATGCGTGGGGTTCCGGTGATCGTCACCAATCACGAGACGGCGGAACTGGTGCGCGAGTCGGCCACGGCATTTGTTGCCACCAAGATTTCCTTCATCAATGAGCTTTCCAGCTTGTGCGAAAAAGTGAAGGCGGATGCCGTCAGCTTGTCGCTGGCCCTGGGCCTGGACAAACGGATCGCACCTCGCTGCCTGCAACCCGGGGCCGGCATGGGCGGCTTGTTTGCCGAGACCGACATGGAATCACTCGCCGCCCTGGCCCAAAGCAATGGGGTTTCGCTTAAAGTGCTGAACGCAGCCCGCGACGTGAACCACAGCCTGGCCGACAGAATGGTTGAAAAGATCGCGGCAGCAGTGCACTCGGTCCAGAACAAAGACCTGGGGATTCTTGGATTGGCCTTCAAACCGAACACAAATTCCGTGGCAGGTTCTTCGTCGATGCGGTTGGCGCAAGGTTTGATCGCGCGCGGAGCACGAGTGAGAGCCTACGACCCCGTGGCCATTCCTGACGCCCGCCTTGAAATGAATGGAACGATCCATTACTGCGATACGGCGTACGCCGCGGCTGAGGGCGTCGACGCATTGGTCGTCGGCACCGGTTGGCCCGAATTTCGCGCCCTCGATTTTGACCGCATCAAACATCTGCTCAAACATCCAGTGATCGTGGACACCAAAAACCTCCTCGATTCCACCCGTCTGCGTGCTCTCGGTTTCGAATACGTAGGCGTGGGCCGCGCCTGATCCGCATCGACACATTTTCTTGAAACCGTCGAGGTCTCCTGCAACATCCCGCCGTCTCCCCCGCGAGTTGTTATAATCAACCTTCAACGGTGGGAGTAGCTCAACCGGCAGAGCACCGGACTGTGGCTCCGGACGTTGCGGGTTCGATTCCCGTCTCCCACCCCAAATCCCTGCCATCGACCGCCGTGGTCTGCCCTTTCCCCTCGTCATCGAAAGCGGAGCTGTGTTATGCTGCCGCCCTTCGTGCCATTCCTTTCCGTGAGGTTACCCATGAGACTCACTCTGATCGGCGTGACGGGCAGCTTGGCGTTTCTGTTCTTGCTTCAGACATTGGCGGCCGCGCAGCAACCCGGCGCTCAGCAATACCCGGGCGGGCCGCCGCCTTATGTCAACGTCTGCCAGTTAGCCCGCGCGCAGTGGGGCGCCGGACACCGCCGTGCCGATGTAACTCAACAAGTGCAGTCGATGGCCCGGGGTGGTCAACTCAGCTTCAAAGTGAACAACACGAATCTGGGCGTTGATCCAGCTCCCGGATCGGTCAAGACCCTCACGCTCTCTTGTCAGGACTGGCGCGGACACAACGCCACCTATCATTTCCGCGAAGGCGACTACGTCAACATGCGCGTGGTCGGCAACGATTACTATCGCGGACTGCGCGTGCTCAACGCTACCTGGGGATCAGGATCCCGGAATTGGAATGTGACCGACCGGGTGAACAGCATGCTCAGCGGCGGCCGTCTCTCCTTCAAGGTCAACAATACCAACCTGGGCGGCGATCCGGCGGAAGGCCAAACCAAACAACTCTCCATGACCTGGGCCAATGGGGGACATCGGCGGAGTCGCGTTTGGCGGGAAGGCGACTACGTTAATTTACCGTAGGCCCATCGCTTAGTCGGCGCGGCGTCATAGCATTTTTTCTTCCCTCGCGAGGTCGCGTCTCAAAACGAGGCAGAAAAATTCCGCACAAAATGCGCGCGACTATACCAAAGGATTAGTCCGCAATCGATCCTGACACGAAGCGCAACCTGAATCGCAAATTTCCGATGCGATGTGCTACGAAATGGTTGCATTTTTCATTCATCTGGGTTTAACATGCACCTTGGACGCGACAGTAAAACGTCCAATCTCGTCGCAGTACCGCCCTTTCTTCCAAGGTTCAAAAGAGTAACCAACACCAATGCTTGGGGTGAACCAGTCTCGCCTCGCAACCGGTTCGGAGAGAACTCTATGGCGTGGTACGCTTACTGCATCACTGAGCAACAGTCGCTAGCCAACGGCACCCGCACTCGTCGCCCTTTCCTCTTGGAAGGTGTCCAGGGAGTGAACGGAGCCGCCGTCCTCGGTTATCCCAGCGGAGAATTCAGCGTGGTGGTCAGCGAGTATGAGCGCAACGGCATAGCGCTCGAAGAAAAGCACGTCCTGGAGCACGCTCGCGTCGTCAGCGTGTGCTTCCGCACCGGGACAGTCTTGCCTTTCCGCTTCGGCACAATCTTCGATACAGAAGAAGCTCTACGCCAGGCCGTACGCGCCAACCGGCGCGCCTTTGGCCAGAGCGTCGCCCGCTTGCGCGGCAAAGCCGAGATGCACCTCAAGCTGGTCGTGCGTGACGGCTCGCTCCGCGAGGCGCTCGCCGAAGTCGAGCTGCCCGATACAGTTGGCGGCGAATACCTTACCAAGCTGCGCGAGAAGGCGTCCAAGGATCGCGAGCGCCGCACCAAAGCCCGCGCCCTTTCCGTTCAGGTCCACAAGCTCTTCAATCCCCTCGAGGAAGAGATCAGTTGCAAACGGGTTGATTCCAACGGCATGCTGATCGACATCGCGCATCTGATTGACTCGAAGTCCGTAGAAAAGTACCAGAACCGCTATTCGAGTGCCGCCAAGCAGTTGAAAAACTGCGAGTTGGCGATCAGTGGGCCCTGGCCGCCGTACCACTTCCTGCCCGGGAAACTACGCACGGTAGCAGGTAACAGCTAGAGTTCTTGCCCCTCTTGAAGTAGCCGGCTGCATTGTATGTGCAGGATTCTGCACTCTTCGTCCTCCAGAACCCCCGTCTTTGTCCCTTTTCGGGAATGTTTGAAATCCAATAACATGTTAACAATCATATGCTTACATTGACGCCGGTATCTGGAATGGGACCAGCCCCATTTGGCGGGGGAAGTGCACTTTGCCCTCTCAAGAAAAGAGGCCGCACAAGCAATGACCTTCACTCCCTTCCACGATCCTCGTAATTTCGTAACGGGCCATTTCGGCTGGCGAAACTGCGTCTCGCATCACTTTTCCTGACCTTACTTTCCAACCCTTTTGCCTCTTTGAACTAGTGGCCCCAGAAATGGGGCCACTTTTTTGTCCGGAAACTCTCGCAGGTCGACTTTGCGTCCTCAGCGTTCTCCGCGGTAACACGCATTTCATTTTTGTTACAGGCGCTGCCCGTCGGATACACTAACGCGTTCCGTTATGTTCAACTCGACCCGGCCCAAGGTGAAATTGATGCGGTCATATTTCAGCTTTATGCCTGCTAGTGTTCTGGCCCTCGGGGTTCTTTTCCTACTGGTCTCGTCCGAATCTGCTTTCCCCCAAAAAGAAACGAGTCCGGCCGATTCAGCCACGAAATCGGCAGGGGTTTCTCCCGAGCTGATCACACAACTCGTCTCCCTTCGCGACGCCGCCCTCGTGGACGACTACGCCTACAGGCGCCTGGCTCACTTGGCAGATAACATCGGTCCCCGCCCAGTAGGCTGGCCGCAGACGGCAGCGGCAGAGCAGTACGTCGCCGACGAACTGCGCAAACTCGGCATGGACGTTCATCTGGAAGAAGTCAAAGCCCCGCGCTGGATTCGCGGAGTGGACTCAGCCGAGCTGGTCGACTACCCCGGAATGGCGTCCGGAGCCACCCAGAAAATCGTTCTCACCGCCCTGGGCGGCAATCGGCCGACTGTACCCTCCGGCCTCACCGCAGAAGTCATTGTCGTGAACAGTTTCGACGAACTCAAAGCTCTAGGACACGATCGCGTAGCGGGCAAGATCGTCCTGTTCAACGTGGCGTTCGATCGGGAAAAAGCTGCAAGCGGTTTCGCCGGCGAAGCATACAGCGAAGCGGTTGCGTACCGAGGTGACGGCGCTGTCAAAGCGGTGGAGCTGGGCGCCGTGGCTTCGCTAGTGCGCTCGGTCGGCGGGGCTGACTATCGTTTGCCGCACACCGGAGGCAGCACGGCAGCGGGCATTCCGGCAGGCGCCGTGACCAGCGAAGATGCCGACTTGATCGCCTACCTCGCGGCCCAGGGCACAGTGCGCATGCATCTCACTCTGACTTCGCAATCTGGAGAAGACGTGGTCGCGCATAACGTCGTAGCCGACCTGAAAGGATCCGAGCATCCCGAACAGATCGTTGTGGTCTCCGGGCATCTCGATTCCTGGGACCTGGGAACGGGTGCGACCGATGACGGCGCCGGGGTTGCGGTCGCCATGGAAACGGCACAACTGATTCAGCAACTCCATCTGCATCCGCGACGCACCTTGCGGGTCATCGCCTGGACCGACGAAGAGAACCATGGACGCGGGAACGTCGCATACGCCAAAGCGCATGCCTCAGAGATGGAGAATCATGTCGCCGCTGTGGAGAGCGACTTCGGTGCCGCCCATCCTCTGGGATTCGATGCCAGAATGAATGACCAGGGCTTGCCGCTGCTAAAACCCATCCAGGAAGTCCTGCAACCCTTCGGAGCGAACTTGATCAAGTTGATCACGCAGAGTCCGGGAGCCGACATCGCGCCCATGGCCAAGGCAGGGGTGCCGACCTTTGGCCTGCTCCAGGACGGCAGGGTTTACTTCAACTATCACCACACCGCGGCCGACACTCTGGACAAGATCAATCCCCAGTACCTCCGCGAAAATGCCGCGGCCATGGCAGTGATGGGATATGCGCTGGCTGAGATGCCTGAACCTCTTCCACGATAGCGGGAAAATCCCTTTTGAGCTGTGGAAGTCTTTTCGCGACCCGGCGGCCAGTTGACGCATCTTAATTCAGGCGCATATCATTTCCGTTTGGCCATAGTGGCTGGGGAAGACAGGGGGCGGTTCAAATGCCGCCAGTTATCAGAATGGATAAAAAGAAGCTCGATTATTTTAAGAAGAGGTTGGAGACCCGGCAGCAGGACTTGCGCCGCATGGTCTCGCGGACCGAGCAGGACGGCCGAACCGTGGACGAAGATTCGGCGCAGGATATTGCTGACCGCGCCGCCAGTTCCTACAACAAAGAATTTCTGTTTCACCAAAGCAACAATGACCGCCAGTTGCTTCACATGGTGGAGACTGCGCTGTTGCGTATCCGTGAAGGCAGCTTCGGGGAATGCATAGCCTGCGGCAAAGAGATCAACGCCAAGCGTTTGGAGGCCGTCCCTTGGACCAGGCATTGCATCGAATGCCAGGAGAAGCTGGAGCAGGGCATTTTGGAGGAAGCGCCAAGATAGGCAGACACGCCTCTGGGATTTAGGGCCGCCGGGGAACACACCGGCGGTTTTTGCTTCTCATCTGAATACGTAGCCCCGGGCGCCCTCGCCTGGGCTGCGAGCTTTAGCTCGCCGGGGTGGTGGAAGGAATCCGTCGCCACGAACTTGGCGGAACAAATAGAACCCAGCCGCGGAGCGGCGGTATGTGAAAGCCCGGCACGGAAGTGCCGGGAAAGCAAAGCAGAGAAACCCGAGTCCCGTGGGGACGGCACCCCATTGGGGATGTCTGCCCGTGCGCGATCCGGAGCTACGTTTTGACCCATGCCCGAAACCTTCGCCAACCTTGATCTCGATCCGCCAGTCCGCGGATTCCTCCACCGCCCCGAAACATCGAACACGAACGCTCTGGTCCTCGCCCACGGTGCGGGCGGAAACGCCGGCTCCCCATTCTTGATCGCCATGGCCGAGACATTTTCAAACGCCGGCTTCACTGTCCTCCGCTGCAATCTCCCCTTTCGCCAGAATCGCTCCTTCGGCCCGCCGCGTCCCGGCGATGCCGCCCGCGATCGCGCCGGGCTGAAGAATGCGGTTACCGTAATGCGGAATCTCGCATCCGGCAGCGTGTTCTTAGCCGGACATTCCTACGGCGGTCGGCAGGCGACTATGCTGTGCGCTGACGAACCGGACCTCGCCGATGGCCTGCTGCTGCTTTCTTATCCACTCCACGCACCCGGCAGGCCCGACCAACTTCGCACCCAGCATCTCCCCAGTCTGCGCACTCAGGCTTTATTTGTCCACGGCACACGCGATGCCTTCGGCACGATCGACGAAATGGCAACAGCCCTCAAGCTGATTCCGGCAAAGACAAAGTTGTTGAGGGTGGACGGTGCAGGTCACGACTTGGGTTTTAGAGGGAAATCGAGAAACGACGCGTTGCCCGCAGCAGTGCTGAATGCGTTTCGCGATTTTCTGAAGTGAGCCTGCATCGACAATTTGTCATTCTGAGCGAAGCGAAGAACCAATGCATTCCCTCTGTGTTCTCTATGGTTAAACGAATTTTGCCCACGAACAACTAATTCACCCAGCCCGACTTCGACCCGCCATTCTTCTTTTCGTTGTCGTCCGGCGGAACATAATTGCCGTGCTCGTCAAAGCTGACCGTGCGATTATGCTGGCGCATGTAGACTTCAAATTTCCGCGCTGCGCGGCGTCGTTTCCAGCGATAGTAACCATTGCGCAGGCTGAAGTACTGTTCCGACAATCCCATCTTCATCAAGCCGCTGCGCGGCACGAACTTCACATAAATGTAACCGAAGAACAATCCACCCAAGTGCGCCACATAGGCGACGTTGCCCCCGCCGCTGATGGCAAACGCCAACGTCACCACGATCAGAATCGCGACGAAGTACTTGGCCTTGAGCGTGAAGGGAAACGGAATCATCATGATTTCGTTTTCCCCAAAAACCATGCCAAATGCGATCAGGATAGCGAACACGCCGCCCGAAGCGCCGACCGTCACCGACTCTGGACTGCCAAGGGCGTGCGTGAAAGAAAGCGCAATCGTGGTCAGCGCCGCTCCTATAACGCCGAACCCATAAAGTTCCAGAAAGCGCCGCGTACCCCACGAGCCCTCGAAGCTCGAGCCGAACATCCAAATTCCGATCATGTTGCCGAACCAATGCCAGAAGCCCATGTGGATAAAACTGTAAGTGACGAGTTGCCATATCCAGCCGTGCAAAACTACTTGAGCAGGTTGCAGCCCGAGATGGGACGGGGCGGAGCTGAAGGGATTCCCCAATACCCAGGTCACCACGTCCGGCATTGCCCTCGCGATCAGTTCCAACAGCAGGTAGACGGCCGTGTTGATCGCGAGTAGCCAGGTTACCGCCTTAGTGAAAGGCGGCAGGCTCAGCGACATGGTTTGTCCACTTCGTCTCACAGACTCTTCCTCAACTCCGCATTATTGTCGCATGTCTCCGTGCATGTCTGTGGCATCACCGTTCCGGTACCGGCACGACTCGGCAAGCTGCGGTGACCCTCGCGATCCACGGAGCGCACCGCAAAGATCACATTATCCTTCGATTGCGGAATCGTCACGCGTGTAACGTCGCCCACCGGCTGAACCTGTTCCCATTCCGGGCTGGATGTGGCTCTCCACAGCACCTCGTATCCGCCGCTCGTCCGCCCGGCGAAGCCTCCCAGGTAAGCGTGGAGTCATTTTCCAACTCTTTGGTCAGCAAATGAACCTTGGCCGGTGGAGCGGGGGCAGAAGCCAGGGAAGCCAGCGTCGCAGCATTCAAACGCGCCACGGAAGCCACGTAGTCAAAATTTACGAACTTAAGGGTGTCGCCATACTCGATGCCATTTTCCGTACGAACATTCTGGTGCTGATGATGGTAGTCCTCGCGGAATTCGGTGAACCGCACCGCGGCGTAACCTTGCTGGTTGAATGAGTAATGATCGCCTCCGCGCAGGTAGCGGTCGAGCCGAAATATCAGTACCGGCTTGACGTCACCATCGTAAGCTCGTCCCACTTCGGCGACATAGCGCGCCAGTTCACGCGATGGAGAATCGCTCTCACCGCCCAGGTTGCGAATCAGCCGCAGATCCGCCTCGCTCGCCGCGCCCGGAACGCCTTCCGAAAAAACCCGCACGACGCTGGGATCCTGCTGCGGACTCTTATCCCCGCCGACAATGTCATTATTCAGGACTGCCTCAATGTCCCAGCCCTGCTCCTTCGCCATCCTGGCGAAATGCCGGCTGCCGTTCAGCCCCTGCTCCTCGCCCGCCACCGTGAGAAAAATGATGGTCGCGGGAAACTTCATCTTGCTCAGCACCCGGGCGCACTCCAGGCTCACTGCCGTGCCACTGGCATCATCGTTTGCACCGGGAGCGATGCCCGGATGCATCCAAGGTGTCGGAGTTCCGGGAGTCATAATGTCCGGTGACCAGAACAATGCGCTTGGCGTTCTCCGGGTCAGTGCCTTTCAGAACGGCATAGACATTGGTGATTTCCGTGGGCTTGGGAATGCGATCGCCCGCAGGCTCCAGGAACGCATCCGTCTTTACTTCCAGGCAGCCGCCGCAATCATGAGAGTAGCGCTCAAATTCGCTCTTGATCCATTCCCGCGCCGCGCCGATACCGTGCCCTGCCGCGACCGACTCGGGGTCCTGGGCCGAGAGCGTCACCCGGGTCTGGAAGCTCACCAGCTTTTCAATCGTCGCCTGGATGCGCTGCGGCGAAATTTGTTTGAGGGCTTCCGCGATGTGCGGGTCAGGCGAGAAGGTGTCGCGGCTTGCCTGAGCCTGCCCCTGGAGATTTCCATTGAGCAAAACCAGCCCCAGCAGGCACAATACAGGGGCTTTGCGGGTACTCATAATAGTTTGCACGCGTTGGTCCTTATCAACCCATTTTCCCGGCGTGAGCCACTTGACCTAACGCCCGGGAAAAACTAAATATAACAGGGGGCCAGCGTTACGGAGGGAGTCATGGTTTATTGTCCGGAATGTGAGACGAACCTCGATATCGAGGAGGACGAGGTCGACGAAGGCGAAATCGTATCCTGCCCGGAGTGTGGGACCGACTTTGAAGTGGTGACCTCCAATCCCCTCGAACTGAAAGCGGTGGAAGAGGGATACGTCGAAGAAGAAGCCGAAGAGGAAGTTGAAGACGGTGACAACTCCTAGGCAGCGGGTGTCTTTTCCTGCTGCGACCTTCCGCCCGCCCGGCCGTGGAGTTTCCGCAGTACTTCTGCTCGCTGCCCTCTGCCTGTGTGTGCTTTCGTCTGCTTCGCCCGCAGCCGCGGAGCCAAGCGCCAAAGAGCCCAAGCCTTACGCGCTCATCTTCGGCACGGTGTGGGGGCCGGACGACTACCCGGTCTATGGCGTGAAGGTCAAGATCCGCCGCGCCGACAAGAAGAAGCCGGCGTGGGAGCTCTATTCTGACCATCATGGAGAGTTCGCCCAGCGCGTCCCCGCGGGCAAGGCCGATTATGTGGTCTGGGCCGACCTGAAGGACTACAAGCCTGCCGCTGGCAAGCCCCTGCAAGCTGGCCAGGAAGTGAACGTCCACATTGAAAACGATGAGCGGGCTGACATAGGATTGCATCTAAAATAAGGCAGCAGGCTTTGGGGCGTGGGGAGGAAGCCGTATGAAGAGGTCCGGCATCGCGGCTTTATTGCTGGTGACCATGTGTCTGTGGGCTCTTCCGGCGTTGTACGCCAAAGACAAGAACGAAGACGCGGGGCGGCTGCTCACTGGGCGCGTGACGGACCGGCAGGACCAGCCACTGCCCGAGTCCGTTGTATATCTTTCCAATACACGCACCCGCGCCACCAAGAGCTTCATCGTGGGCGCCGACGGCGTGTACCGCTTTCCGGCGCTCTCGCCCAACATCGACTACGAAGTCTACGCGCAATACAAAGGCCGCAAGAGCGACACCAAGACGGTGAGCCAGTTCGACACCCGCCCCACGGTCAACATCAACCTCAAGATCGATACCAGGTAAGGGCTCGCGGAATGGAGAAGTGTTCCGCGTGGAACACTATGAAGATTTGCACAAGTGTTCCGGCCGGAACGTTGTAAATAGGTTATTGTACGTACATTAATACACGTAGATATGCGGAAGCTGGTCTGTCGATTGGAGTTAGGCGGGGAGGCGTTTGGGGGGTTATCCATCACAGTGCGTAGCGCAAAGGCAAAAGCCCCGCCCTCGCAAAAAACGCGAGAACGGGGCACCCTTGGGTTTGAGACTCCGCACCACACTTCTACTGCACTTTGGCGTATTCGGCTTTGGCTTCGTGGAGCAGGGGGACGTCGGGGTCGGCGTCTTTCCAGTAGGAAAAGAAATCCTGGTAGGCCACGCGGCTGCGGGCTTTGTCGCCCTGCAGAGCGTAGGCGCGCGCCATTCCGAGGTGGGTCAGGATGAGCACAGGATCAACGCCGCCGAAAGCTTTCAGATCGAGCAGGCGCTGATAGGCTTGGACGGCGTCGGCGCCGCGTCCCGCCTTCAGATATGCGCAGCCGCGAATGTAGAGGACGCCAGTATTCGCCCGGGCATAGACCAGGGCGCTGTCCAGGAGGTCGATGGCCTTGGCCGAATTGCCGTGGTTTAGTTCAATTTGAGCTTTCACCACAGGTACCGCGATTGACTGAACAAAGGTGTCGTAGGGGCGTTTTTGCGCGAGATCGGCTACCTGCTTCTCAGCCTTCTTGTCATCCCCGAGGATAGCCCAGGTCACTGCCGAGGTCGCCACGTTCGCTGGGGACAGTGCGCTCGCGGAAACCTCAGCCAAGTCATCGGAAGCGCGCGCCTTGTTGAGCACGGTGGCTTCGAATATGGCTTCCTGCACGTATTGGTTGGCCACGATTTCCTTCAGGCCAAGCCGCTCGGCGGCTTCCCTGGCCTTGGCGCCATAATCACGCGCGGCCTTGATCTGTCCGCGGCAGGCGGCAATGGCGGAGCGGGTTGCGAGCGCAGCCATTTCTCCGCCGGGATACTTTTCGACAAGGGCTAACTCCCGGTCGACCCCGGCGGGATCGTTCTCCGCCCAAGCGAGGTTGGCCAGCTGAATATGGGTTCCGAGCGGATTGAGTTTCCGCTGCAGTCCTGCGTTTAAGGTGGCCTTGGCTTCGTCGAGCCGATTCAATCCGGTGTAGGCGACCGCCAGATTTGTATAGCCGCTGGCGCTATCGGGATCAGCTGCGATGGACAAGCGAGCGTTGTCGAGGGCGTTCTCAAATTGTCCCAGGTTGTTGTAGATGCCGGCCAGGTTGTTGTAGGGGATGGAATCGCGGGGATAAGTTTGCTTGTAGAGTTCGTAAGCAGTGATGCCTTTGTCGAGCTGCCCCGAATCGGCGTAATAGTGCGACATGATGTAGAGCTTTTCATGTTCGCTCGCGCGATCGCGAAGTTCGAAAGCTTTTTGCCGGTTCTGTTCAGAGAGTTCGTTTTGCCCCAGGTTCCCGTAGGCGGCGCCCAGCCGCGCGTAAGCCATGGCGAAATTCGGGTCAAGTTCCGCGGCCCGCTGATAGAGCGGCAGGGCAGCAAGTTCGTCGCCAGCTTCGTGCTTGACGTCGCCCAGGCTGAAGGCCTTGAGCGCTTCGAGCGAGGAAGTGGTGGCTTCGGAAAGCGGCTTGTCATACTTTTGAACGGACGCAAGGGATTCGCCCAGTTTTTTGCGCAAACTGGAACCCGCTTTGTCGAGGGCGTTCAGCACTTCTTCTTTTTTGCCGGCGCGCACTTCTTCCCGCGCCAGGGATTCTCCGGTCGAGGCGTTTACCGCGTCGAGAGTGAGCACATACTGGCTGCCAAGACTGGCGATCTGGCCGTTGAGCATGGCCTTGATGCCATCGCGCTGGCAGACTTCGCGGCCTACGTCGCTAGTGATGCGTTCATCGGGAGAACGGCCCATGAACTGGAGCGTCTGCCGGACTTTCTGTTCGGGAAAGACGTTGAGGTACGGCGATTGTTCGAGGTCGACGGCGAGCGCTTTCTTCAGGGTTCCGTCGAAGACTGGGTCGGCGGTGGTGTTGACGAAATCGGTGAGGAGAATAGCATCTTTCTCCGTCATCACGGCTCTGCTGCGGCGGGCGAAGAAAGTCATCGCCAGACCAATCACAGCCACGGCGACCAGAGCCATCACCACGTAATTCCACAGCCGACGGGGAGCAGGCGATGGAGCCCGCACTGACGCAGAACTGCCGGCTGCCGAGGCCGTGCCCGACTCCGTATCGCGCTTCAGGCGCTTCAGGTCGGCGCGGACTTCCGCTGCGCCCTGATAACGAAGCTCGCGGTTCTTCTCGAGCAGTTTGAGAATGATTTCCTCCAGGCGCGGAGGAAGATCGGGATTAAGCCGCACCGGCGGCACGGGAGGCTTGTTGAGAATGCCTTCGAAGATGGTGGCGGAGGTGTCGCCGCGGAAGGGCAACGTGCCGGTCGACATTTCGTAAAGGACGGCACCGAAGGAAAACAGGTCGGTGCGCGTGTCGAGGTCCTTGCCGCGAGCTTGCTCGGGCGACATGTAGGCGACCGTGCCCACAGTTGAGCCAGGACTAGTGAGCTGGTTGCTGTCGATAGTGGGCGCAGACCCGACGGTCGCACCGCCTAACAGGGCATCCTGTTTTATGGTCTTGGCCAGGCCAAAGTCCAAAATCTTGGCCTGGTTACGCTGAGTCACAAAGATATTGGCGGGCTTGATGTCGCGGTGAATGATGCCCTTGGCATGCGCGGCCTCGAGGGCATCTGATACTTGAATGGCGAGATCAAGGAGCAGTTCCATCTCAACTGGGCGGTTGCCTATGAGCTGCTTAAGAGTCTGGCCCTCAAGCAGTTCGAGGGCGATGAAGTAACGCCCTTCGGACTGGCCAATTTCATAGATGGTGCAGATGTTGGGATGATTCAAGGCTGAGGCAGCGCGGGCCTCGCGCTGGAAGCGTTCGAGCGCGGCTGGGTCTTTTTCCAGTTCCTCGGGAAGGAATTTTAAAGCCACATGGCGACCCAGGCTGAGGTCTTCCGCCTGATACACAACACCCATACCACCGCCGCCGAGCTGGCGCACGATGCGGTAGTGGGAGATAGTCTCGCTAATCATCGAAACTTGGGCTCCGGAACTTCCGATGGTAGGCTCCGCCCCTGGCCAAGTCAATGAAGCCAGGGGAGTCAAGCGTGGTGCAATTTGATTCCTGACGGCGGTGATCGTCCGCGCGAGATCCCTCGCCCCGCTGGAGAAAACACTGGGCTTCGGGATGACTCCTCAGTAGTGGATACGTACTTGGCGGCACGGGAGTTCCCTGATTGTACGCGCGACAAAACAGGCTGAGGTTGTTATCGAAACCAGACTAACAGGGCTACCGTTGCGGCGGCGACCACTAATGCCCCCACAAGATACAGATGAGAGCGAAGCCAGCTCTGCCTTGGAGCTGAGAGATGGGAGAGAAACTGAGGTGCCGCGGTGGGGATTCCCCTTGCCTCACAGTCGAGGCAGAGCTTGCGGCCTTCTGAAACAGGGAATCCACAGGCCTGGCACCTGCGAACGTTGCCGTGGTCATTGAGCGGAAGGGCTTCGATATATGCCTGGTCCTGCCGCCTGGACTCAGGAGTGAGTGGCAGGAGCGTGGGTGCAGGGAGCGCCCCGGCTGCTCGCAAAGACATTTCCAAGAGGATAGGCTCGTCGTCGACGCGAAACTCGGAAGCCACCTGAGAGTCGGGAACTGCGGAGCCGAACGGCTTTGTATCGTTCTTTCCGTCGACGGCGGCGAGCCTTTCGGCACGCCGGGCCGCTTCGGCATGGTCTATGGCGGTCTGGATCATCTCGGCCAGGCGCTCAAGGGCAGCGATGTCGCGATCCTCAAAGGCGTAGGCCCGCTCCGATAGCAGTTCGAAGACTCCGTTGACCTCACCGTCGCGCACCAGGGGCATAACGACCACGGAGGCGATGCCCAGGGCGCGGCAGCTTTCGCGATTCACCCGCGGATCGTTTTCCGCGTCGTCGCAACGCAGCAGGTGACGAGTGCGGACGCTTTCGCCGGAGAGGCCCGAGTTGATTTGCAGAGCAGTCCCCAGTCCCGGCGCTGAAGGGCCGGCGCTGGCCCGGCAGATCATCTGTGCGCCGGCGCGCAGGGCGATGGCAGCGCCGGAGGCGCCAGTGATGTATTGCGCGCGTTCGGCGAGCAGTTGCAGGGCGGCATTCAGATCGCGCTCGGCCATGGCCGTCAGCGACCTGCCGCCATCTTCTGCGGGAAACTGAAACGGTTGGGGTGCGATCACGACTTCAGGCAAGGCGGGCCTGGCGGCTTCTCGACCCGAAGGCTTGGTTTCGGGCTGCTGCGGGGAAAGACCTTTGTCCAGGATGGAATAATGGTCCATGCAAAAGTTTGCAGAGTGTTCTGGCCGGAGTTTCGCTCGCCGCTGGATAGCGTGTCAAGGGGAAAGGGTGCCCGAAGGTCTACAGGTGAACGAGGTGAGCATCGCGTCGTTGCTTTAGACTGCAGGTGACGTCATGGAAAAATGATGACTCAAGTCTCGACCATCGGCCTCTCCGAGGTTCAGGTCATTGCGGGATATGCGATCTTTCTTGCCAGTTACCTGGTTTTCGCGCTGGGAAAATTTCCCGGGCTGAAAATTGACCGTCCCGGGGCGGCGGTGATCGGGGCGGTGCTGATGTTTGCCGCCCGCATCGTGCGACCGGATGAAGGATTGCGGTTCATCGATTTTTCCACCATCGTTTTGCTGTTCTCGATGATGTTGATCGTGGGCAGTCTGCACCTGGTGGGGTTCTTCGAATGGAACGCAGAGATTGTGCTGCGACGGCTGAAGCCGGCGCGACTACTGCCGGCGGTGATTTTCACCTGCGGTTTTCTTTCCGCATTTTTTGTGAACGACATTGTGTGCCTTGTGATGGTGCCGTTCGTACTGAGCGTTACCCGGCGAATCAAGCTCAATCCGCTGCCTTATGTGCTGGCGGTGGCGACTGCGGCTAACATCGGGAGCGTGGCGACCATCACGGGCAATCCGCAAAACATGCTGATCGGATCGTTCTCCGGAATCCGCTACCGGGATTTTCTGGGACATTTGGCTCCGGTGGCGCTAATCGGATTATTCCTCGATTGGGCGGTGCTGCATTGGATCCACATGCGGACTGTAGTACCGGTGGCCGAACCAGCGCGAGAGATTCCGCTTCCCCAGTTGGAGCTTTCCCGATTGACGAAGCCGGCGATTGTGGTCACCGCAGTGGTGGGGGGATTCTTTCTGGGCGTTCCTCCGGCCATGATGGCCGCGCTGGGCGCTGCCATGATGCTGGTGACGCGCACGACCGAACCGCGCAAACTCTATCAGGAAGTGGACTGGGGCCTTCTGGTGTTTTTTGTGGGACTATTTCTGATAGTCGGAGGCGCGGAGAAAGCCGGCTTGGTGGGACGGCTCCTGCAGTTTGCCGAGCATTGGAACCTGCAACATCTGGCGGTGTTTACCGGAGTCGTCGCATTGCTCAGCAACCTGGTCAGCAATGTGCCTGCGGTGATGCTTCTGAAGTCGGTGGTGCCGAGCTTTGCCGACCCCCATACCGCGTGGCTGACTCTAGCGATGGCTTCCACGCTGGCAGGAAACCTGACGATCACCGGAAGCGTGGCCAATATCATTGTTGTCGAAACCGCGAGCCCAGAGGTGCAGATCGGCTTCCGCGACTATTTCCGTGTCGGAGCGCCCATCACCGTAGCCACGTTGCTCGTGGGGTGGGCCTGGCTGACCTGGGTGAGGTGAGATCCATGAGATGAGGGAACAGAAAAATGCGCCAGATGCAATCACTTGCATCTGGCGCAGACCCCGCATAGACAGCACGGGAAAAGGTGAAGCGTCTAAATTAGTCGCCCCAGCCGCAAGAGCAGATGCCGTGTCCGCTGCCCAGAATACCGATGAAAGCGCATTCTGCCTGGATGTTGGCAAGCTCGGTCGCACCCAGCGTGGAGTTGGAGGATTCCGTCTCGGTGATGGGATAGGCCGAAGGATTGGCCACGGTCTTCGCCTTGGTGGCAAGAGCCGCAGTCGCGTAAACGGGGTTCTGGATATGGGTGGCCCAAACGCGCAAAGTCGCGGTCGGAGCTACGTTCGCGGACGGATCGCAGGGCGAATTGTTCACCGCTGACGAAACGACCTTGAGCACGCCGTTCTGCACCACATAGCCGGTCAACGGGTTGCTGGTGAGGTCCTTGGCGACCGAGAGAGTTCTCAGGCCGTTCGGGGTCTCGAGGCAACCGCAGCACTCAGAAAGCTGCTGGTCGTTGTCGAACACGTAAATCATCGCGCAGAGGTTGCCGCCGGTAACGCCAGGATTGTCGATTCTGACGGTTGCGTCGGGAGCTCCCCACACGTTATTGCTGATGTAATTGATGCGGAACACATCGGTCGTCTGTGCCGAGGCAACGCTGGCAAAAGCGATAAGACCCAGTGCTACCGTAGCCAGGACAAGCAGCGTCCTTTTTGAAGCTGTCATGGATTGTCGTCCTCCTAGATTGATTGGGCGCTACCTGAGCGTGGGGAGGGAGAACGGCTTCGGCGGCGCATTAGCAATCTACATGCTGCATAGATCTTTACAATTGACCACGTGAATTAGCCGAAAGGCGTGAGCCAAACAGCTACGCCGTTTGGGTTAGAACCGGGTTTGCAGCAGCGAATTCCAACTGAGAGTATGCAAACTTCCGGGCGAGAAGGCAGGTTTGAGTGCGCAAAAGAATGCGCCAGGTGCAATGCTTTGCGCCTGGCGCAGGTTCCTCGTAAAGCTAAACGAGCACTATTAGTCGCCCCAGCCGCAAGAGCAGATGCCGTGTCCGCTGCCCAGAATGCCGATGAAAGCGCATTCTGCCTGGATGTTGGCAAGCTCGGTCGCACCCAGCGTGGCGTCGGAAGATTCCGTCTCCGTGATGGGATAGGCAGAGGGGTTCGCTACGGTCTTGGCCTTGGTGGCTGCCGCGGGCGTCGCATACACCGGGTTCTGGATATGCGTCGACCACACCCGCAGAGTTGGGGTTGGAGTCACGTTGGAGGTTGGATCGCACGGGGAGTTATTCACTGCCGCCGAAACGACCTTGGTTACGCCGTTCTGCACCACATACCCAGTCAGCGGATTGCTGGTCAGGTCTCTGGCGATGGACAGGGTTCTCAGTCCGTTTGGCGTCTCCAGGCAACCGCAGCACTCAGAAAGCTGCTGGTCGTTGTCGAACACATAAATCATGGCGCACAGATTGCCCCCAGTGACGCCCGGATTGTCGATCCGGACTGTTCCATCGGGAGCGCCCCATACGTTGTTCGACAAATAGTTAATTTTGAAAACATCTTGTGCCGCGGCAACGCCAGAAAAAGCAAGCAGGGTTACCGTCGCAATGGCCAGCACAAGAAGCATAGCTCTTGATTTGCTCATGGACCATCCTCCTAGTTTTAGGCGCTACCGGGTGCCTGGGGAGGGTAAAGCGGCTCGGGCGGCGCGAAGACAATCTATATGGCCTCTATATATTTGCAATCGCCCGGTTGGATTAGTTATTAGGCGGCAACTATCAGCGTAAGCTGTTTGGGTTAGTCACAGGTCTAACCAACGCCGTACTAACCGAGGGATTAGAGGCGCCCGACAAGGGAACTGGCGTGGACTCCGCGAACCGGGTCGCCCACGTGGATTGTGCCTCCGGAGAGAACCTGTGCGCGGAGGCCGCCGCGGTGGAGAAGTCCCTTGATGAGTCGGCGGCCGGTTACGGCCTCCAGATGACTACAGGGCTCACACAGGCGGATGCCCCGGATTCTTGCCTCGCCGATCTGGAACTCAGACCCCACCAGATGATTCAGCGGTACGCCGCGGGTCACCAGATTGCGGCGGGCTTCGCCCGGAGGAAGCTCGATGTTGTAATCCCGCTGGAGGGCCTCGATGGCTTCAGCCTCGATCAGCGTCAATTCGTAGTCCGGCTCCGGCTTGAAGAAGGTTCCTTGACGGAGGGCATAGCGGTCGCCCTCAAGGCCGACGCCAACAACCGCCAAGACGCTCGGGACCGCTTGCATGGGGTCTTTCGCGTTGCTGGCGATGTGAATCGATTCGATGATTCCTTCCCACATGATGATTGACCCCGGTCGGAATTCGCGGAAAGGCGGGCGAGTCGCCCGCCTCCACACAAAAGCAGTTTAGCCTAAGAACTTTTACCTACGACATTGATGCATTGTTCGAGAACATCCATGGCCAGGTCCGCTTCGTCCTTGGTTACGACCAGCGGCGGCGCGATGCGGATGGTGCTCGGACCGCAACCCAGAAACAGGACACCCTTCTCGAAAGCCAGTTCGACGATGCGGTCCCGCTCGGCCGCGCCGTACTCTTTGGTCTGTTTGTCTTTGACGATCTCGATGCCGATCATCAAGCCGCGGCCCCGCACGTCGCCTACCAGTTTGTGTTTCTTCGGCCAATCAGCAGCGCGCTTAAGAATATGGTTGCCGACTTCCGCAGAATTTTGCATGAGGCTTTCACGCTCGATCACATCGAGCGTTGCCAGGGCGGCGGCGATGCAAATGGGATTGCCTCCGAACGTGGAAGCGTGCGAGCCGGGCACCCAGTCCATAATGTCGGCGCGGGTCATGGTAACGCCGAGCGGCATGCCGGAGGCGATGCCCTTCGCCATGCAAACGATATCGGGCTGAACCCCGGTGTGTTCGATGGCCCACCATTTGCCGGTGCGGCCGATGCCGCTCTGCACTTCGTCAGCCACCAGCAGGATGCCGTGCTTGTCGCAAATACGGCGAAGCTCCTGCATGAAAACTGTAGGGGCGACGACGTATCCGCCTTCGCCCTGGATCGGCTCGACAAAAATAGCGGCAACTTCCTCAGGGGCGAGAATGGTTTTGAATAATTTGTCTTCAATGAAGCGAGCGCAGCCGAGGGCGAATTTCTCAGCGTCCTGTGCTCCACCTTCACAACCCCGGTAAACATCGGGATAGCGAACGTGGGTTACTCCAGGGACCAGAGGCGCAAAGCGCCGCTTCTGCTGCGGCTTCGAGGCGGTGAGCGAAAGTGCGCCCATGGTGCGCCCGTGAAAGGCGCCGAAGAACGCAATTACGTTCTGCCGCTTGGTGTGATAACGGGCCAGCTTGAGAGCAGCTTCGATCGCCTCTGCGCCCGAGTTCCCGTAGTAAATCCGGTGGGGACCGGGCATGGGAGCGATCTTCGAGAGCCGCTCGGCCAGGGTGGTCATGCTCTCGTAGTAAAAATCAGTGCCCGACATGTGGATCAACTGCGCGGCCTGTTTCTGGATCGCCGCGACCACGTGGGGGTGGCAATGGCCCGTGGAAGTTACTGCGATGCCGGCAGAAAAATCGAAGAACTCGTTGCCGTCGACATCGGTGATCACAATGCCCCGGCCACTTTGGGCGACCAGCGGATAAGAGCGGGTATAGGACGGAGAAATGTATTTTTCGTCCCCGGCCAGAATGCGCTGGGCATTGGGGCCAGGCAGCGCGGTCGTGATTCTGGGGCCGGCGAGGGTTTTCGTGATCGTGGTCATTGGTTCCTCCCAAAAGAGTCGTGGGTCGTTCGTCGTTGGTCGTCGATCGTTGGGCCCGTAGCATTCCGCACCTTGGAAAAGGGGAAGGCTCGAGCCAAACAAAAGCTGGGAGGATGGGAAGTTAGTCGCTGCCGAAAAGGCTGGGGCGCGAGCGGGAAGGCAGCACGGCGCGGTAGCGGCGCGGGCACACCAGAGATTGCAGCCAGCAGGCGGGCAAGTGCGAGTTGGAACTCTGAAAACGCATAGACTAAAGACCTTCCTTAAGTATAGCTGCAAGTTGCGCGGGGCGGAACCCCCAAAAAGCGGTCATCGGTCATTGGTCGTTGGTCATTAGTCATTAGGCGGCAGGCGTTCGCCGTGGGTCGTTAGTTCTTCGATCTGTCTACGGTCTAAGTTCTGCATCGGCGGAGACTCGGCTCTCGTCTGATATGTTTGAGCCTTCCACCCTGGCCATGACTGAATCCCAACGGCAACAACGGCTGGCTGTTATTGTCGCCTTCGGACTGGTGTATCTATTCTGGGGATCGACCTATCTTGCCATCGACATCGCCGTGGAGAAGATTCCACCGGCCTTGATGTGCGGGACGCGCTTCCTGATCGCGGGCGTTTTCATGCTGGCTTTCTGCGGACTGACAGGCAGGAGGATCCGCTATAGCGGACGGCAACTGGCGCAGATGGCCGCGGTGGGCCTTCTGTTGTTGATGGGCGGCAACCTTACACTCTCGTATGCGGAGGAACATATCGCCTCGGGTCTGGCCGCGCTGCTGGTAGCTTCTACTCCGCTGTGGTTCCTGGTGCTTGACTCGCTCTTGCTTGGGGACCATCACATTGCCGGACGCGGGAAGATCGGGCTGGGACTTGGAGTCGTGGGTCTGGTGGTCCTGATCTGGCCTGACCTCATGACCGCCACATCATTCGGGCGGACACAGTTGCTGGCCTCGGTGAGCTTGATTTTTTGTTCGTTCAGTTGGGCACTGGGTTCTGTACTGGCGAAGAAATGGAAATCGTCAGAAGTGGACCCATTTTCAGCAACCGCCTGGCAAATGGTGGCTGCGGGAGTGGCCAATCTGATTTTTGCTGCGGTCAACCGCGATGCTTCGCGGGTGGTTTGGACAGCGCGAGGCGTGTCCGCCATCGCTTATCTAGTGATCTGCGGATCGTGGATCGGGTATACGGCCTACATATGGTTGCTCGGTCACGTGCCTACGTCCAAGGTCTCAACCTACGCCTATGTGAATCCGGTGGTCGCGGTGTTTCTGGGCTGGTTGGTTCTGCGCGAACCGGTAACGGGATACATTCTTGCGGGCAGCGCGATTGTCGTAGCCTCCGTCGCTCTGGTCACGAGTGCTGAAGTGCGAACAAAAAACGCAGCCAAGGATCTGGCGCCGGTGGAGGCTGGAGGAGATTGAAGCAGCCGTGAGCACTCAGCCATCAGCCATCAGTCCTCAGTTGGACGGGCGAGCGCAATCGCGCTTGTCCCCCACGATTGTCCTGGTGGGCATCAATGTTGCGGTCTTTGTCTTAATGTCGGTTACGGGCGTCTCGCCATTGGCGCCTACAATTTCGCAACTCGTGAAGTGGGGAGCGAACTGGGGGCCACTCTCGCTCGGCTCGGAACCCTGGCGGGTGCTTACTTCGAACTACGTGCACATTGGGATTCTCCACATCTTTTTTAACATGTGGTGCCTGCTCAATCTGGGAAAGCTAGCGGAGCGCATCCTCGACACTTGGACCTACGTTCTGATCTACACGTTCAGCGGCATAGCAGGAAGCCTGGCGAGCTTGTGGCTGCACCCTATGGTTGTGGGTGCGGGCGCTTCCGGGGCTATCTTCGGACTGGCCGGAGGGTTGATTGCCGCCCTCTATCTAGGGAAACTCCCGTTTTCAAAACAAGCGATTCGTCCGACCCTGAAAAGCCTGCTCGTGTTCGCCGCCTACAACCTCTTTTTCGGCTTGGCGCCCGGCATCGACAATTCTGCGCATATCGGTGGTCTGCTGGCTGGCCTCGCCATGGGAGGAACGTTGGCAGGGCATCTCACCGACGAACCCGACGAACGGCAACGCTGGCGGAACTACGTCATGGCTGGAATGGGGCTACTGTTGCTGGCCGGCTACACTTATCTCAAAAAGCACGCCCAATGAGGGCGGTCTGGGCTCACTTCGAAGCGTCTTCCTCGCCTTCTTCATCATTTATCACATCAACGGCGTGACCGCGGACCGAGTAAGTCGATTTCTGACCTTCACTGACTTCAAAGGTTACCCGCGCGGGTTGGCGTTGCCATGTAGGCGCAGGGCAGGCGGAGTCAGGGTCTTCGTCATTCGTGAATTCCCCGAGCGGCTTCTTCAAAATAGGTTTACGGCGGCCTAACTGCGAGACGATAGCGTAGAGTTTCTTGCCGTCATCTGAAACGCCGCAGTAAGACGCATAGTCGCGGTACCAGCTCGCAGCCGAGTAATAGGGATCGAATTCGGGCAGGGCGACGAGCGAGACCCGCCCAGTGATGCGATCCACCACCAACCATCCGCCACGCTGCCAGCGCCAGCGCGGCGCCGCATTCGATTCTTCCGGCAAGGCATCATTCACGCGAAAGGCGCGCCGCACCACGAACAAACGGTCAGTGATTTCATGTGGCAGGCCAATGGTCGACTCCTTCAGGCGCGAATCCACATAAAGCCCACGTACTTTGAGGTTGAGGCCCTCCGTTTCTCCGGCCCCGGCGAACCATTGCACAGTGGTCCATTTTCCGAAGCTGACGATGTGTGGTTTGGGAGCGGCCATCGCCGCAGTGGATGAAAATATAAACGCAATGATCCAGCCTGAGAGTCGATGCATCCCGCTAGGCTATGCACATTGGAGCGATCACGACAAGGACGTACGACACAGGCTTCGACCCGAGTTCCCTAAGTGGGAAAGCAAGGGAAGGCCGTGTCTGGAGAGCACCAGGCGTCAAGCCCGCCATAGCTCCTTAAATCCGTTACAATTGTGTTGAAAGCTGTCTGACAATGGAACTCCCGAGGAAGGCGCGTTCAGCTGTTTCCACCCGTTCCCCTTCTCAACCAAGTTTGGGCGAAGTGCTAAGCCGGCGGCGGTCCCCGCGCATTCTGGTGGTCGATGACAATCCGGACATCATGGAACTGATGCGCGAGCTGCTGGCCACTGGAGGGTACGACGTGGTCTCGGTGGCAAACGCCGTGCAGGCGGAAGCGGAGATCGCGCGCGAGGCGCCAGACTTGATTCTTTCGGACGTCATCATGCCCGGCAAGTCAGGATATGAATTGTGCCGCGAATTGAAGGAGAATCCGGCCACCCGGCTGATACCGATTGTGCTGATCACCGGACTCAGTGAACGAGAAGACCGGGTCCAGGGAATTAAGTGCGGAGCTGACGATTTCTTGCATAAGCCGATTTTTGCGGAAGAACTCTTCGCCCGGGTCAAGTCTCTGCTCAAGCTCAAAGAGTTTACCGACGAACTGGAAACGGCCGAGTCGGTGCTGTGTACGCTGGGCCTGAGCGTGGAGAGCCGGGACCCGTATACCGAGGGGCATTGCGAGCGGCTCGCGAAAAATGCCAGCGATCTGGGGCGACATTTGCGATTGGACGAAGATTCCATCGTGGCTTTGCGGCGCGGCGGGTATTTACACGACCTGGGAAAGATTGCGATCCCGGATGAAATCCTGAAGAAGGGAAGCAATCTGACGCCGGAAGAGTGGAAGGTGATGAAGCAGCATCCCATCACCGGCGAGAATATTTGCCGTCCGCTGAAGTCTCTACGCCTGGTGCTGCCGATTATCCGCAACCACCACGAGCACGTCGACGGCAGCGGTTATCCCGACGGATTGCGGCGGGAGGAAACGCCGCTGCTGGCGCGCATTTTGCAGGTCGTCGATGTCTACGACGCGTTGCGCACCGCGCGTCCCTATAAAATTGCTCTGGGTCATGAGCAAACCGCCCTCACCATGTGCGACGAAGCACGCAATGGCCTTTGGGATGAGGAGCTGGTATTGGAGTTCTTCTCCTTGCTCAAGAAACAGCGCCAGGTGGCATGAGTCATCGCTGCTTGTCGCTGGGACTTCCTTCCAGATTGTTCCTGTATTCTAAACAACCTCCACCGGGAATTTTGTCCGGCTATCCTATGCTGCAGGGTGAACGGAACCGTCACATTGACTAACGATCGAGCAGCAGCCAAAGCGTGCGCGTACAGCATCGTCATTCCGGCCTACAACGAGGGCGCACGCCTTGATGCCACGCTGCAGAAAGTTCTCGCTTACGCAGAAGCCAACAACTGGGATGCGGAAATCATCGTGGTCAATGATGGCTCGCGTGATACGACTGCCGAAATCGTACGGCAACACGCGCGGACCCATCCCCGATTGCGGCTGCTGGAAAACCCTGGGAACCGGGGCAAAGGGTACAGCGTGCGCAACGGCATGCTGCACGCTAATGGGCAACTCTTGCTGTTCAGCGATGCTGACTTGTCATCGCCGATTGAGGAAGCGCCCAAGCTGTTCGAGGCATTGAACGATGGGGCAGACGTCGCCATTGGCTCGCGCTGGTTGCGCAGCGAACTGCAGACGCAAAAGCAGCCGCTGCACCGTCAACTTTTTGGACGCATTTTCAATCTGATGCTCCGGGTCACTTTGGGTCTGCGGCTGAAGGACACGCAGTGCGGCTTTAAAGCTTTCACCCGGCCGGCGGCGCAGACGATTTTTCCGTTGCAGAAGGTCGAACGCTGGGGCTTCGATCCGGAACTGATGTATCTGGCGCAGAAGTTCCATTTGAAGGTGGTCGAAGTGCCGGTTATTTGGGCACATCGGGAAGGCACGCAGATCAGCCCGTTGCGGGACGGCATCAAAATGTTCGCCGAAATGCTGTGGATCCGCTGGAACTCGATCAGCGGAAAATATGACGCCGGGGGGTGACCTCAAGTGGCCGTGGCCGCCGAGCGCACACTGGCTGGGCTTACGGTCGGGCGCGGAGGCCGCGCGAGAGGCACAACCGTTACTCCCGAACCTCTTTTGCAGGCCAGCGTCATAGTCACGGCACAGTCGTCGCATAGCCAATGAAACTCAACGCGAATGTGGGCCCGGCTGACTTCCGGGCTCAAGCCTTCGCTCGCGCTCGGCTCGACTTCGGCGCGGAACAGTTTTCCCTGATGAAGGTAAAGGAACGAGGCGGGGCAGCCTGGGTTGGCGCACTTGGAAACCATTTCTGCCTTCCCTGGGCGGAAAAGTCTTGGTGGACCGTGTTTATTTTACTCCCGCTGGAAGAAAAGCAAGCTATTTCGGAGAAGTGAGATGTGGAAAACTCCCGCGCGGTTTCCAGGATGGGAAGGCGCTGCGGAAGCGTTTCACTCTACATGCCAGGATCAGGCTCCGAGGGCATCGATAACCCGCTGCCCCATTTCCCGGGTACAGAGGGCAGCCCGTCCTCCGTGGGCGAGATCCTGCGTGCGGGCTCCGGAGCCAAGGACATCAGAAACCGCTGATTCGATTGCAGAAGCTTCGGCCTGCAGTTTGAACGAGTGCCGCAGCATCATGGCAGCCGAAAGGATTGCACCCAGGGGGTTGGCGATGCCCTGTCCCGCGATGTCCGGCGCCGATCCGTGTACAGGTTCATACAGGCCCACCGAGCCGCCGATGCTGGCGGAGCCCAACATGCCGAGCGATCCTACGACCGCCCCCGCCTGGTCGGAAAGAATGTCGCCAAACATGTTTTCCGTAAGCACGACGTCGAATTCCGCGGGATGAGCGACCAGGGCCATTGCTGCCGAGTCGACGTACATGTGCGAGAGCTTCACGTCAGGATAATCCTGAGCGATCCGGCTCACGACCTCACGCCACAGGCGGGAGCAATCGAGGACGTTGGCCTTGTCCACAGAAACCACCTTGCGGCGGCGCGGACGGGCAAGTTCAAAGGCCACGCGCGCGATGCGCTCGATTTCGGCCTCTCCGTAGCGCATGGTATCGATCGCAACGCGTTGCCCGTTCGGGCCTTCCGTTTTGCGCGGCTCGCCAAAATAAATGCCGCCCAGCAGTTCGCGCACGATCAGCACATCTGTGCCGCGCACCACTTCCGCGCGAAGCGGAGAACAATCTTCCAGTGCGGGGAAGCAAACCGCAGGCCGCAAATTGGCAAACACTCCCAGCTCGCGGCGCAACCGCAGCAGGCCTCTCTCCGGGCGCAAATGGGAAGGGAACTTGTCGAACGCCGGGCCGCCGACGGCACCCAGGAGCACTGCACCCGAGGCAAGGCAGGCCTGCAAGGTGTCGTCCGGCAAAGGGTCGTTACTGGCAATAAGTGCCGCGCCGCCGACGTTCTTGTTTGCTATTTGAAGTTGGTGGCCAAACTTGCGGGCCACCGATTCGAGAACGCGGACCGCTTCCGAAGTGACTTCCGGCCCAATGCCGTCGCCGGAGAGAACCGTGATCTTTAGCAGCATGAGGTTGTTATTTTAGACCGGCGGACGCACCGAAGCATTCTTTCAGGCGGAAGCGCGGAGAGAAACGCCAACGACAAAGAACTCGCCATCTCGGCGGCGAGTTTATACGCCCCACAAATAATCTTCCTGCTCGGCGTGATGCTCAGCTATGGAATTCAACGGTAGTGCAGCACCGTCGAGATCAGTGGCCAGCGCCATCGGGAAGGGCCGTTGGAAGCGCTCCCTTCCGGATGGGCCGGTTCCCGCTGAAGCTGCGATTGCGGCGGAACGGGGCTCAACCGGAGACGGAGGAATGCGGCCTGGACCACTATTAGTCTGCTGGATCAACTCCAGCAAGTGGTGGTCCTGCACGTGCTTGATCTGGTCGGCCAGGATCACGAAGAGACGGTAAACCTCATCCAGCACGCGCCGGTCGAAGCGGTATCCGAGCTGCTCGCAGCGCAGACTGAGCGCGTGGCGCCCGGAGTGTTTGCCCAGAACCAGGCGTGAATCCGGCACGCCGACTGACCGCGGGGTCATGATCTCGTAGGTCAGCGGGTTCTTGAGCATGCCGTCCTGATGAATGCCGGCTTCATGCGCGAACGCATTGCGCCCGATGATTGCCTTATTAGGCTGGACCGGAATACCCGTGATCTCGCTCAGCATCTGACTCGCAGGATAGAGTTGCTCGCTGACTACTCCGGTTTCATAAGCGTAACGGTCAGGCCGAACCCGCATGGCCATGACTATTTCTTCAAGCGATGCATTTCCCGCCCGCTCGCCAATTCCGTTAATAGTGCACTCGACCTGCCGCGCGCCGGCGGCGATCGCAGCCAGCGCATTGGCCACGGCCAACCCAAGATCATTATGACAATGTGCCGAGATGGTAACTCTGTCAGCGCCGCGCACGCGCTGGCGGATGGTTTGAATCAGCTCCCCAAACTCCGTCGGCATGCTGTAGCCCACGGTGTCCGGGATGTTCAGCGTGGTCGCGCCCGCCTCGATGGCCGCTTCCAGAATCTGAAACAGAAACTCGGGTTCGGTCCGCGTGGCGTCTTCGGGCGAGAATTCGACGTCGGAGCATAATGACTTGGCCAGACGGACGGAATCCCGCGCTTGTTCGAGGGCCTGCGGACGTGAAATCTTCAGCTTGTACTGCAGGTGAATGTCTGAGGTGGCGAGGAACACATGTATCCGAGGCCGGGCCGCGCCTTTTAACGCCTGCCAGGCCCGCTCAATGTCCGGTTTGCACGCTCGGGCCAGGCCGGCGATGACGGGCCGCTGGACCGCCGCGGCTACGCTCTGCACCGCCTCGAAATCTCCCTCGGAGGCAATGGGGAAACCGGCTTCGATCACGTCCACTCCCATACGGTCGAGCTGTCGGGCCAGGCGGAGCTTTTCCTGCACATTCATGCTGCATCCGGGCGACTGCTCGCCGTCCCGCAGCGTGGTGTCAAATACCGTGACCCGGGCACGTTCCATCCCAGAATCCTCCTTGTAAAGTAAGGCTGATTTTACGTATACGTACGAGTAAAGAGAATCTTATAATGATTATAGCTAGTATTAGAAACGCTTTGTATATAAGGCGTGCTTATACTTTCAGTATTGTAGTTACGTATGTTAACCGGGGAATAAATCATGGACTTGTCCCAACTCGAGGTCTTTCTCGCAGTAGCCCAGGAGCGGCGGTTTTCGCGGGCGGCGGAAAAGCTGCATCGCACCCAGTCAGCGGTTAGCCAGTCCATTCGAAAACTGGAGAAGGAAATCGGCGAGGCCCTGTTTGACCGCTCCTCCCGCGACGGCCAGCTCACTGATGCCGGACAGGTTCTGCAAGGCTACGCCGAACGCCTGCTAAACCTGCGTAGCGACGCGCAGGGGGCGCTGGGCGAGCTGCGGGAATTGCACAAAGGCAAGCTCGCCATTGCGGCCAACGAGTTCACCGCCCTGTATCTGTTGCCGGTGCTGGCCGAATTCCGCCGGCTGCACCCCATGATCAAAATCATGGTGCAAAGAGCACTCGGCAGCCATATTCCCGATGATGTGTTGCGCCACAACTGTGAATTGGGCGTGCTGAGTTACGATCCGCAAGACGCGCAGTTACGCTCCGTCGTAGTGTACCTGGATGAGTTGATTCTCGTGGTTCCGCCGCGCCACCCGCTGGCCGGCGAGCATCAGGTCAGCATCCGGCAACTGGGCGCGGAGTCCTTTGTTGCGCACATCGTGGCGTCGCCGTACCGGGACAAAGTGATTCAGACTTTTGCCCGCCACAAAACACCACTTCACATGGATATTGAGTTGCCCACGCTTCAGGCCATCAAGAGATTTGTGGCGATGGGGAGTGGAGTGGCGCTGGTGCCGGCGATCAGCGTGGAAAACGAACTGGCCCGTGGCGAACTAGTGCGCATTCCCGTCCGCGAATTGAAAGTGCACCGCAAGTTGCGGCTGATTTATCGCAAGTCGGCGAACCTGTCGCACGCGGCACGCGCATTCCTCAAAGTGGCCGAGGCGACCGCTCGCGAGCGTGGCGGGCCTTACCGCTTTCAGCATGATTCTTGAGTAATCTCCGCGCGGATTTTCACCTCAGGTTCCCAGAAAACTTGCTGGACCAAGGTGGCATCCAATCGGAGACCAATACTAGTGTCCCATCTTGACCTGGAGGAGGAGTTTCTTATGCGTAAGATCGCTGCGGTCTTTATTTCAGTTTTGGGATTGGGCGTCATGGCGGTGGCACAGGCACCCACCAGTGGCAATATTTTTTTCGGCTACTCCTACTATCACACCCCGCTTTCGTCCATCGACACTGCCAATATGAACGGCTGGAACGGGTCACTGGAAGGCAAAGTGCTTCCTTTCCTCGGCATCGTGGCCGATCTCAGCGGAAACTACGGCTCGCAGAATTTTCCCACGGGTTGCGGCCTCCCGCCTTGTCCCACGGTTAACGCTGACGCCAGCGAATACAATTTTCTCTTCGGACCCAGAGCTTCGTTTTCGGCGGGAAAGATTCGTCCCTTTGCGGAATTCATGGTCGGCGCCGGCCACGTAAGCCTCAACCACGGCGCGGGCTCTGATACATCGTTCGTCGATGCCCTGGGCGGGGGCGTCGATTATCGCTTTTTCCATGCCTTTGGATGGCGTGTGGAAGCCGACTACGTGCAAACCCGGTTCTTCAGCACCACACAAAACAGTTTCCGGCTGTCGACCGGGATCGTCTTCCATTTCTGAAGAAGATTTGCCGGGCTTTTCTTAAGCCCAATACTTGTGGTCACGCAGAAAATATTTTTCGTTCCAGTAGTTGAATGCAGTAATGAAAAACAGGGACATCATGCGGAAGTGGCCCATCTTCTGGAAGCGGCGATTGGTGGTGTTCACTCCGCCCGAGACGATGCCAAATCTGCTCCGGGCTACTTGTTTGCTGAGCATGTAGTCCTCCGCAAAGTGCACCTGGGGGTTGAAGCCGCCGAGTTCGACGAATCGTTTTCTGTCGAAGAGCATGCACATGCCGGTGCTGTAGGGAGTGTGCAAGTAGGAGAGATACTGGAACATGTTGTTACCGGTGTAGAGCAGTTTGTCGAAAAAGCTGCCGTCGGGACAAAGGATATTGGTGGTCACGACATGCAGCTGCTTGCGTTGAGCGAGTTCGAGAGCTCGCCGAATCAGAGATGCGCTGGCGGGTTCAATATCCGCATCGAGGAACAGCACATAGGGCGTATCGGCCAGCGCGGCGCCGGCATTGCGCCCCACTGACGGCAAGCCGCCGGGGATCACGCTTACGTCCAGGCGGTCCTTGAAGCTCATCACAATGTCCGGCGTGCCATCGGTTGAGCCTGCGTCAGCTACCAATACTTTCGTATTCCGCATCTTCGGGTAATCCTGGTTCGCCAGGTTGTTCAGCAGTCGCGGAATCAGCGCCGCCTCGTTCTTGGCCGGAATCACGATCGTCAGGTCGCTCGCAGTACTCATGGATTTGTACGCCCTCCTTGTCGATGGTGAGGTAGGTCGGGCGGGAGTCCACCCAGCCGCCTGCGTTGAAGTATTGGATGCCGTTTTGCTCTTTGTGCATCGCCACGTGAGTGTGGCCGCAGAAGATGCGGTCGAAACCGTGGAGTTCCGCATAGCGCAACGCGCCCGCAGCCACTTTTTCCGTCATCCGCAGCCAGCGCGTGTTCAGGCGGTCGATGAATCGCGCCACCGGCTTGCCTTTGAGATCAAGCTTTTGCAATTGCAGATAGAGTAGCGTGCCCAGGTAGTTCAGGCGAAGATTGTTGATCACGAAACGGTCGAACTGGTGGCCGTGAATCGCCAGATGGCGCTGCCCGGCGTAAGTCCATGCATACTCCTCGTAGACCTTTACCCCGACCAGGTGAGACATCAAATTGCTCAATCCCTGGTCGTGATTTCCCTCCACCCAGACAACTTCCACTTTGCGTTTGGGATTGGAGAGTTTGCGGATGGCGCCGAGGAATTTCCAGTGGTCTTTGGTGAGGCGCCCGAAGTTGAGGTCGGCGAAAATATCGCCCAGCAGGATGAGCCGTTGAAAACGATTTTCCTTCAGCACCCGGGTAGCATCGCGGGCGCGGCTGCACTCCGATCCCAGATGCACATCGGAGAGGATCAGCGTGTCATACCCGGCATGATTGACGGGCGGATCCATACCTTATTTGTAGCCGGGGAATGTTACGGGATGATGAAAACTGCACTAGCAATAGGGCAGTAACGAAATGGTAACTATAGCCGTGTCTTGAAAGGGCATGGCTTTCAGCCGTGCCGTAAGTCTCTTCTAAGCATTGTCGTCACGGCTGAAAGGCCGCAACTCAATGCTACTTCTCCGCGGGCGGGACATATTCCTTCGGGGGCGCTACGCCTTCGCCGAAAAAGTATTGCTCCATCTGTTTGACAATGACTTCCTGATCTTCTCGCCGCGAGGGATTGAGCCGGTACTCGTTGAGCAGCATCTTGCAGAATTCCGTCCAGCCGCGCCAAGCTTCTTGAGACACGTTATCGTAGATTTTCTTCCCCAGTTCGGTATCGAAAGGAGGCTCGTCGAGACCGGCAAGATCTTTGTGTAGCTTGACGCAGAAGACTTTGTGCTCCGCCATGAGTTCCTCTTGAGAAGGGAAATTATCTCACATAGAAGCGCGCAATGTGTCCGCTGATTGGCTTGTCCAAGTGCGACTAGCGGCATATCATGATGCGAAACGAAGGAACCTGACTTGAGGATTGTCGCGGCGATCGCGGTGTTGGCGCTGCCAGGGGTTGCAGCAGCCCAATTGTTAGGATCAGCTCCGACATGTCCGGCTCCCAGTTATTTCGGAATCTGCGATCCCTACGTGCCGGGCGTTTTCATTGGGCCCGACGACGCGGGCCTCATCTCCGTTGTTTCAACCTGGCATAATGGCCCCGCTGAAAAAGCAGGAGTTTGTCCAGGAGACAAGATCGTCGCCATCAATGGGGGCCGCTCCACCGGCACAAACTTTGCCGATCTCCTGAGGGCCATAGTGTCCGACTCGCCCAGCCCTATCGTCTTGCGCATACGCCGGGGATCCGGGGAATTCGACGTGCGGACAGCTCGCGTTCGCGAGTCTGCTCTGGCGGCGTTGAGTGGCCAGAAGTTCGTCGGCACCATAGCTAGCCGAGCTACGGCACCTCCCGATGGCTATCCCAGCTTGGTCGCCAAAGATGTGAGTGCTGAGAACTGGCAAAACCTCATGAGATTCCGAGACCGCCTCTTGGTGAGCACTGGTTTTAAGCGCGTTGGACCGATGGAAGTGCCGGCAGCAACACCGGAAAGCCAGGTAAAGGAGCTACAGGACGCGCTTACAAAGTTCCAGAGCACGGTCCGGTTTGTGAATGCCGGTGTTGCGGCATACTCGCCCGGCTTCACGGCATTCGTCGTACACGAGCCACCGAGAGTGCTTGTGCACTCGATTCTGCCGGGAACCCCGGCTCACAAAGCAGGTTTGTGGGCTGGAGACGAGATAGTCGCCGTCAACGGTCATTCGACGGAAAGCATGTCGGTGGGTGATCTCGGGAGAGCCCTCTCCCAGGCGGGTGAAATTACGTTGCAAGTTAAGCGCAGTGACGGCACCCGCGACTTGAAAATGAAATCCCTGCCGACCGCTGAGCTGCTGCAAACGGAAATTGACAGGCCCGTGCCTGAGCCACCGCGACTCGCAGGCGACCGCATGACCGGCGTCGCCGCTGTCTACGACAACGAACGACACCAAGCTATCGTGGCCAATGTCTTCTACCCGTCGCCGGCGTTCAGCGCTGGGGTGTATCCCGGCGACATGATCGTCGACGTCCAGAAAACGCCAATAGATAAGTTCAATGGCCAGCAGTTCGGAAAGGCACTGGCACCCGGCACCCCAGAGCCGATCTTGCTTTCGCTTGTGCGATCCGGAAGGGAGTTTAGGCTGCGGCTCACCCCCGTGACGTATGCCGGCGCCTTAGCCAGCATTGGCAGAAGGCTCACACAATTCGGTCCCGCTCCGATCCATTGCCCGGGCTAGAGCCGAAGTGTCATGGGCTCGTTCCGGCATCCTATAATGGCCTCGATCATGGCCGCTTTTTCCTCTCCTGCCCGCTGGCTCTTCGATTCGGATCGCGGCCCGAGGGATCGTTTCGCTCCGCGCTGGTTTTTTCTGCGCGCACTGGGTCTGATTTACTTCTCCGCCTTTTACTCTCTGTTGTTTCAGATCCGCGGCCTGATCGGTCCCAACGGAATTCTCCCGGCCAGTACTTATCTGCAAGCCGTCGCCCAGTCCTTCGGCTCTCTCGCTCGCTTCTGGTTTGCGCCCACACTGTTCTGGTTCTCGAGCAGTTCGTGGCTTCTGCTCGCTGTGTGCGGGATCGGCATGGCCGCATCGTTGCTGCTGGTTCTGAACATCTGGCCCCGCGGCATGCTCGCCATCTGCTTCGTATGCTTTCTTTCCTTCGTCAGCGCGGCGGGAGATTTTTCAAGCTATCAATCTGACGGCATGCTGCTCGAAGCCGGATTCCTCTCGCTCTTCTTCGCTCCTGCAGGATTTCGTCCGGGATGGGGCGAGGCCAGTCCGCCTTCGCGCGCCAGCCTTTTTCTTTTGCAATGGGAGTGGTTTCGCATCTACTTCGAATCCGGCGTGGTCAAGCTCGCCAGCGGAGACCCGCAGTGGCGCAACTTCACCGCCATGGACGAGTATTACCAGAACGGGCCGCTACCCACCTGGATCGGTTGGTATGTTCACCACTTCCCACACTGGTTTCACGCCGCGACGGTATACGGCACGTTTGCACTCGAGCTGGGCCTGGTCTGGATGTTGTTCCTGCCGCGCCGCTGGCGGATCGCCTGCTTTTTTATCGTGACTCCGTGGCAGATCGGCATCATCCTGACTGCAAACTACACGTTCCTGAACTACCTTGTTCTGGCGCTCGGATTTCTTCTGCTCGATGACCAATTCCTGCTGCGTTTCCTTCCCAAACGCTGGCAGACATTTGTTCCATCTGGCGGATCCGAAGCGCCCGTCATCGATGGTACTAATCGGCGAGAATTCTCTCCCCAGTTCACCGCGCTGCGAGTTTCGCTTACGGCAGCAGTGCTTGGCTTGATTTTCTATTCCACTACGGCCCAAATGCTGTGGATTGTGTTTCCCCGTCTCCCGTTGCCAACTTCTCCGGTGGGAGCGCTCGACCCGTTTCGCATCGCGAATCGCTACGGCCTGTTCGCTGTGATGACCCGTGGACGTTATGAAATTGAATTCCAGGGATCGCAGGACGGACAAACCTGGGTGGCCTATCCATTTCGCTATAAGCCACAGGACTTGAACAAGCCTCCCGGCATTTACGCGCCCTATCAACCCCGCTTCGATTGGAATCTGTGGTTCGCTTCGTTGGGCAACTGGCGTGAGTATCCCATCGTTACCAACACTGAAGTCAGGCTGCTCTCAAATGACCGCGACGTACTTGCGCTGTTTGCCGGAAACCCTTTCCCCCAGGCACCGCCACAGAAAGTGCGGGCTGTTCTCTGGCAGTATTGGTGCACTTCCATGAATGACAAGCGCGAGAATGGAGTCTGGTGGCGGCGGCAGTTGCTGGGACTCTACGCCCCGGTTCTGGAGCGTCAACCCGACGGCAAAGTTGGAGTTGTCGAATGGCCGGCGGCATCGTCTCAGTGAGTCACGCGCGATAGAATGCAAAACGCCTGTGCAGCCAGCAGATCAACTCCGCGCCATTGCCCATCGCAGGCTCTATCCGTCGCTCACCGATCCCAATTACCTGGTACTGCGGGCAAGGCGATTGATCTTCAGCCAATGGATCGCTCGGCTCCCCAATACCAAACTTCGCGTCCTGGATGTGGGTGGCCGCTACCAGCCTTACCGGCCGCTTCTGGGGGGCCGTGTCGAACAGTACTTCAGCGTCGATGTGCTTCGAACCGAGCTGGTCGATGTGGTGGCGAGCGGCGAAGCATTGCCGTTCGAGGCAGAGACTTTTGATCTAGTCATCGCGACTCAAGTGTTTGACTGCTTCTGGGACCCGTGCCGGGCAGCCCTGGAGATTCATCGCGTCCTCAATTCCGGCGGCGTGCTGCTGATGAGTGTCCCCGCGATGGCCCCCAGATTCGCCGACGAAGAACACTGGCGATTCCTGCCGGCCGGAATCCGGCGGTTGCTTGCGCCCTTTGCCCAGGTAGAGATTGTCCCTGAGGTCGACAGTCTGGGCGGGGTTTGCCGCACGCTGAATGTGGCGCTGAATTCCTTCGCCAACTTCGATGTGTCGCGAAGGATCTTCAGCGTGACCATCAGTCCCGCCCTGAATCTTCTTGGTCTGGGTCTGGAACGGTTGAAGCTTACCGAAAACGATCAGTTCACTCCGAACTACAGCGTTTTTGCCCGGAAAGGGTAGAAATACATTTTTAGAATTGCCCCTGGTGGGCTCTGGGGTACCTGGTGGGCCCTCCAGGATTTGAACCTGGGACCAATGGATTATGAGTCCACTGCTCTAACCGCTGAGCTAAGGGCCCGCCCGGCTTCAATCTAGCACACCAATCGCCAGTTGTTCGGCCTGTCCCCAAGACTTTGCAGACAAGCCAGTTAAGACTAACTTCCTTGCCGGTTGACCTTTCCTGACAGTGACCCCCGAGACGTGTTCTCCGTTACGAAAGTTTTCTCCACGAGCGGCGAATTGTTGTAATGAAGTCTTTTGACTGCTATCACTTAGAGGAAGACTCCCAGCCTGTTTTCGTTTCCCAAAAGGCCATCGTGGGGAGGCGTTCGGAGAATAGTGACGAGCCGCTCACAGTCGTGGCAACACATGAGCGTCGGGGCCCGGGTGTTCATCAGCCTGGTCATCCTGGCAGGCACCGGTGTGCTGATTTACGGAGCGGCCAACCCCACCAGCCGCAATATCGCCCAGTTTCTTTGTTATCTGCTGATTGCAATTCTGGCGGCCCGGTTGAAAGTTCACCTGCCGGGCATCACCGGCACCATGTCGGTGAACTTTCTCTTCATTCTGCTGGGGATGCTGGAACTTAGCTTTGCCGAGACCCTCATCCTGGGCACGGCGGCATTGTTAGTGCAGTGTTTCTACCGTGATCGGCCCACCGCACTGCAGGTTACTTTCAACATCTGCGCCAGCGCGTTTGCCACGGCGGCGGCCTACGCGGCCTATCATGCCGTGCTGACAACTCATGTTTTCAGCAGCCGCCCTCTTTTGGTGGGCGTGGCCGCGGTCACATACTTCGTAGCCAATACCGGTTCGATTGCCCTGGTGATTGCTCTTACCGAAGGCAAGAAGCTGAAAAAGATCTGGATCGAGTGCTACTTCTGGTCATTCCCCTACTACCTTGTCGGCGCAGCCTTCGCCGGAATGATCGGCTGGTTCAATCGCATCTTCGGGTGGGAGACCTCGCTCCTCATTGTCCCTGTCATCTATCTGATTTACCGCTCCTATCGCTTGTATCTCGGTAAGCTGGAAGACGAGAAACGCCATGTGGAAGAAATGGCCACTCTGCACCTGCGAACTATCGAAGCGCTGGCGCTGGCCATCGAAGCTAAAGATCACACGACCCACGACCACCTGCAGCGCGTGCGGGTGTACGCGATCGAAGTGGCCAAGGAACTTGGAGTCGAAGGGGCCGAGATGGAGGCCCTTCACGCGGCGGCGTTATTGCACGACATCGGCAAACTCGCTGTGCCGGAGCACATCATCTCGAAGCCGGGCCGGCTGACGCCGGAAGAATTTGAAAAGATGAAAATCCACCCCGTGGTGGGAGCGGAGATCCTGGAACGAGTCCGTTTCCCTTATCCGGTTGTTCCCATTGTGCGGGCACACCATGAACGCTGGGACGGCTCCGGCTACCCCTTCGGCCTGAAGGGAGAACAAATTCCGATTGGTGCGCGCATTCTGACAGCCGTCGACTTCCTCGACGCGATGGCTTCCGACCGCCAATACCGGCGGGCTTTACCCATCGAAGAGGTCATCAAACGGCTGCAAAGTGAATCCGGGAAGTCTTTTGATCCCAAAGTTGTGGACGTTCTGCAAAAGCGCTATCGCCAGTTGGAAAAGCTGGTTGAAGGCAGTTTCGGGCACAGCGAGGCACCGCCGCTCTCTAAAGACGTCAAGGTCGAGCACGGCCTGGCTCCCGCGGCAGGTTTCGAAGACATCGCGGTCAAAGATGTACCTGGCCAGGAAGCCAACTTTCTCTTCTCTATTGCAGCGGCGCGGCAGGAAGCTCAGACTTTGTTCGAACTCAGCCAGGACCTGGGCGCATCGCTTAGCCTGGATGAAACGCTCTCCGTCTTCTGCGTAAAACTGCAGCGGCTCGTCCCGTACGACGCCATCGCGATCTACGTAAAGCGTGGGCAGGAGCTGATTCCGCAACACGTCAGTGGCGACAATCACCGCCTGTTTGCTTCGCTCCGCATTCCGCTGGGGCAGGGGCTCTCCGGCTGGGTTGCGCAAAACCGTAAACCGATCGTGAACGGCAACCCCTCAGTCGAGCCCGGGTATCTGAACGATCCCACTAAGTTCAGCACTCTGCGTTCGGCTTTGGCGATTCCGCTGGAAGGCATCGCGGGTGTCGTAGGAGTCCTCGCTGTCTATCACGCGGAACAAGATGCCTTCACATCCGACCACCTGCGCATCCTGCTGGCCATCAGCTCCAAGATGGCGCTGGCTATTGAGAATGCCCTCAAGTACGAACAGGCAGAGAATTCCGCGACCACCGACTATCTCACCGGCCTGCCCAACGCGCGTTCGCTCTTCCTGCAACTGGACCGCGAACTGGCGCGCTGCAAGCGTGACAACTCGTCGCTGGTCGTGATGGTCAGTGACATGGACGGTTTCAAACAGATCAACGACCGCTTCGGCCACCTGGAAGGCAATCGCGTGTTGCGCCTGTTTGCCCAGGCGCTCAAAGACAGCTGCCGCGAATATGACTATGTGGCCCGAATGGGTGGCGACGAGTTTGTGATTGTCGCCCCCGGTCTGGCGGCCGACGCGGCCACCAAGAAAGCTGAGAGCCTGCGTGAGCTTGCCCGTCAGGCAGGGATCGAGGTTTGCAACGAAGACATTCTTTCTCTTAGCGTCGGCCAAGCCGTGTACCCCGAAAATGGACAGGACGCTGAGGAGCTTCTGGCCGAGGCCGACCGCCGCATGTACCTCGAAAAGCAGAAGCAGCCATCGCGCAAGAACCGTAGGTTGTTTCCTCGTATGAAGTGCCGGGTCACCATTGAGCTGCAGCCCCACGAAGGGGAAGCGCCGGTCCTGGGAAATCTGATCGACGTCAGTCTGGGAGGCTGTTACGTCGAAACAAGCGCTCTGCTGCCTCCGACTACCAAGCTAAAGCTGATTTTCTCCATCGACGACGGCAAGCTGCAGGCCAATGGCAGCGTGCTGCGAATCGATCCCGGCCTGGGGATTGCCGTCCAATTCAACGAAATGGGCCGCGAGGAAAGAGACCGCATGCATCGCGTGCTGGAATACGTCCACAATACGTCGATGTATTACGACAATCGTTACTTTTCCAAATTACTCAATCGCTAGGTTGCGACCCAGATTCTCTAACCACGAAGGACACGAAGGTACACGAAGGTAAAAACCCGAGGGTCCCCCTTCGTGTACCTTAGTGTCCTTTGTGGTGAAAAGGGTTCTGCAGTTCACAAACCAAGCGGCTGGATTTGTACCAGTGGCACGAGAGACTGCCCGTACCCTTTGCGGAGCATGTTGGCCGAAGGAATGCCGGTTCTCTCGAAAGACTTCTCGCAATCCGCGACTGAAGGCCCCCGCATATTCCCTTCCATATAGGCCAATCCGGGGCAGCGCGTGCAACTCGCCATATGGCTGCAAGTAGAGCAGACCGGCAAGTCTCGTGCATGAATCGAGCGCACTTCGTTTAAAGCCGGCGAGTTATTCCAGATGTCGAGGAACTTCTGCCGGCGCACATTGCCGCTGGGCAAAGGAAACTGCACGCAAGGAAAAACATCTCCGTAGGGAGAAATATAAACAGATGTGTGACCTGCGCTGCACGAGTATCCATCCATATCGTCTTCGTTGACAGGCGACGGGGCGGCACAATACTCGTCCACATTGCCCACTAGATCCTGATTGTGAAGCACAGCGTTCAGATCGGAAGTCGCAATCCGCAAATCAAGAATGGAAGTATCGCCGTCGATCTTCGGCGTGATGGTCGGATCGAGCGTATAGCCGACTCCCAGTTCGCGCGCCAGGGTATGCACCCCGGCCTGATCCGTCGAGTTCAGCGTCATCAGCACATTCGCCACCACCACTTTCAGGCCTTGTGACTTCAGAAACCGAATGGACTCAATCGTCTTCTTCAACGACCCGGGTAGTTTGGTGATGGCATCGTGAACCTCGGGCCGGTGAGAATAGACGCTGATCTGTATTTGCTCCACTCCCAACTGCCGCAGCCGGGCAGCCTGCGTCTGGCGGATCATCACGCCGTTGGTTTTGACTTTGACGTTAAACATCTGAAGCCGCGCATAGGCCACGAGTTCCAGGAAATCCTGCCGCATGAAAACTTCCCCGCCACTGAAAGTCAGGAAGAAGGTTCCAGCCTGCGCCAGTTGGTCGAGTACGCCCTTGATCTCGGAGGTCGTCATTTCACCACTATCATCGTGGTCCAGATAACAATGTATGCAGCGCTCATTGCAGCGGTAGGTGACATCGAGATGAACAGCCCACGGGACGCCCAATTGCAGGGCACGCTGTTGTGCCTGTTCCATCAGCGTCATGCCGCCTCCGTGGGGGACGACGGGATCTCTTGCGGCGCATCGGAGACCAACAAAATGCCGTGCCGGGAGAGTTCCTCGGCGAAATGCTCAGCGTCCATTTCAGCGACGTCGGGGTCGACCTCGAACTCGGTGCAGATTCTGCTCACGATCGCAGACAGCGGAGTGTGACCGTCGGCCGCCTGCCAGATCACCGTGGCCACTTCGTTCAAGGTGAAGAAAGTGGAATCCACCGCCGACATCACCATCATTTCGCCGCCCAGCAGGCGGGAAGCAATGGCAGAGCTTCTCGCGAGATACTTTTCGCTCATTGAATCATGCTCCAAACCCGCGCATCCGGCTGAAAAGTCAACCGCTGCGCCGGAACCCGTTCCACAAACTCGCAAGCCGTCTGAAAAATTCTTCCCACCAACTCCTGATCTTCGGCAAAGAACAAAATATTCCGCATCAAGCCGCGAAGGGCGTCCGCTTGACTCACGGCTTCGATGTTGTTCTCCGCTCCGTGCTTCAGAAAAAACAAAGCGCGAATGGGAGCCGAGCAATTCTCCCCGGACTGCTGCAGTTCGCCAGAAAAAGGGGTGCCGCAGGCGTGATAGCCCTCGCCCACCCGGCGAACATAGGAAATCTCATCCGTCAGCAGCGTCGCATCCCGAGGAGCGAGCCGCGAAATGGTTGTCTTTCCTGCGCCGGAGACGCCGGAAAACAAGAACGCGCGGCCTCCACGAATCGCGCTGGCGGCGTGCAGCAGGAATCCTCCTTCACGGGCCAGAATGAGGCTGTGCACGATGCGCAGAACAGAATCGATCGAGTAAGGGTTTGCGGTCTGCCGAATGCGGCCGCGGCGCAGTGCGGGATTCCATTCCGCCTCGAAGTCTCCCCGTCGCAGGCGCCAACTGGCCCCGTTCCGCTCCACGCGAACGTCTTCATCCGCAGGCTCGGGAGGAGTTGTAAGCAGATCGACCTCAAATTCAAAACTCCCGCTGGACAAAGAAGAAGATCGCACAAAGCCGGCATAGCGCTCCGCGACCAGCTTCCGAAAAGCATCGTCGCCCGTGCGCAACAGGATCGGATGTCCACCGATTTCAATCGCGATTGTCTGACTCTGACTCAAACCAATGTTCCGTTCCTGTCCTGGAACCTTAGATGCGCGCTTCACTCATGGAGTGCTCTGCACCGTGGCAAAGTCTTCCCTGGTGGGACTTTCCGAAGAGCGCATTCGCAGCCGTAGAACGGCGTTTCTTAAAAGATCCCAGCGGCAAAGCACGCTTCCGAGGATTCGTTGCGCGGCGGTGAGCGGCCTGGCCGGCATGGCTGGCCGCAGAATCCACTCTTGCCGCTCTATCTGAGTCACCCTTCCCAGAAGAGCAGCGGCAGGGATGGGCGCATCTTCTTTCGCAACGCAGTCTCCGCGCGTAATTAGAACCGCGCCTTCCGGCGTCGCTGCCTTTCTCACTGCGCGGTGTACAACGAACCGTCCCTCACGTTCATAGAGCACAAGGTGTCCGGGCTCAACTTGATCGAAGCCTTGAGACTCGACGGTCACAAGATCTCCCGGCCATAGGGTTGGAATCATGCTGGCGCCGTTGACCCGCAGCTTCAACCTGCCCCAGGATTGCAACGCCTGGGCCGCGAGGCTGCGCTTACTCTGTTCCAAAACTAAGGCGTTCATGCGTAGAAATAGCGGTATCGACAGAATAGCGCAGTCCCCTCACTGCTCGGGACGCAAATACTGCGCCTTGTTATCTGCGAAGATGACCGTCTGGCAAAGATTCGGTTGCCAATTAAGAAGTTTGGAGGTCAAGGTTCCGAGGTCAATAGCTTCCGAGGTCAATAGAAAGACAGCGTGCCCTGCAGCCGCGCCCGGTACAGCGTGTAGGAGAAAATGAGCAGGCTCAACGGCAAGAGCGTGACCGCGAACAAAGCCAGGATTGAAATCTCAGGAAGCAATGCCGCCCAACTCGCTCCTTGCAGCAGCGCCAGTCGCATGCCATTCAGCGAGTGAGTGAGAGGAATGAGTTCCGCGACAGCGCGCAGCGGCTGCGGAAGAGCCGCGACAGGGAACAACGTGCCGGTCAGGAACCAGGTTCCCGAAGCAAACAGCCATACCACCGCAGATCCTTTCTGGATAGCCAGTTGCAATGCCGCCGCCAGCACCCCCAGAGCGCTCGCGATCAACAGGGAAAGCGCCAGAACCAGCGCGCATCCCAGCCAATTAATATTCTGCAGGGGAGCGCCAAACAACAAAAATCCAGCCGCCAGATAGAACAGCAAATACAAAGTGTTGCCCGCAAACGCCGACATCGCGCTTAGAAACACCAGTAATGGCGGCGGGGTGGACGTGGTCATAAGAACTTCCAGCGTCCCCGTCTGCTGCGCCTCCTGAATAATGTGCAAAAACGCGTTGATTCCAGCGATCAAGAACGTGTAGAAGCCGGTGCCCACGAGAACAAAAGGGAAAAAGTCCATTCCTTCGGGGCGAAAGCCGGGGCCTATGGCGCGGGAAAGAAAATAGAAGGCCGCCAGTTCGGCGGCAGCGCCCCCCGCCGCGAGCACAAAGCCATTGCGGTAGCGCACGGCGGTCAACAGATCGCGGCGCGCGATGGCGGTCATTTTGTCCAGCAGGCTAGCCAGCTTCATCGAGCACGCTCCGTTGCGCTGCAAATTCCAGAGTGTCGTCCCGTTCGCCAGTCGTACGAAAGTAGAAGTGGCGCAGTTGTTCCACGCTGAAGTCCGACAGCGTACGCAACGCGGCCAATCTTCCCCGCTGCAACACCGCAACCAGATCGCAGGCGGCGATCGCTTCCTGAAAATTATGCGTCGCCAGAACCACGGTGGCGCCGTGGCCCGGCAAACTGCGCACCAGTCTCCAGAAGTGAGCGGCTGACGCCGGGTCCAGGCTGCGCGTGGGCTCATCGAGCAGAATAACCGAGGGCCGTTTCATCAGCGCCCGGGCGATCCCCAGCCGCTGGTACATTCCCGCGGAGAATTTCATAACCAGCGTATCCCCATGTTCTTGCAATCCTGCAAGCTCGAGCATGCTTTCTATCCGATAGGGTCTCGTCCTCCGCCGCACGTCGTCCAGCGCACCGAAGAAGTCGAGGTTTTCCCGCGCCGTGAGCCGCGGAAAAAAAGACCGTTCCGTGGCGACCGCAAATCCCACGCACCGCCGAACCAACCCCGCCTGATTGCGGGTGTCCGCGCCCTCGACCATTACGCTTCCGGCATCGGGCAAAAGCATGGTAGAAATCAGCTTCAAGGCGGTGGTCTTGCCGCTGCCATTGGGACCCAGTAGTGCGAGCACGCTGCCCAGGGGAACTCTCAGGGTCACATCGTCCAGCGCGCGAGTTTCGCCCCGCCGCTCCCTGCCCATGAAATTGAAAAGCGCAGGGCGATGCCGGAACACTTTGCTGACCGATTCGAGGAGGACACTTTCCATTGCTGGTACACGCAATCGCTGGTGCAGCAAACTGAAAACCAAGGCTGGAGTTGTCTGTATTATAGTGTCGCCGGAGGGCCACGCACGTTGCAGAATCGGTTCGCGGTGTGTACCTGCATCGGCGTCATCCCGAGCGCACCCGTTTTTCAGGCGGAGCGAGAGCCTGCCCTGAGCGAAGTCGAAGGGGATCATGCGCGCATCGCTACCGAACGCGGCCATCAGTCGACACTGCCAACTTCTCTTCGAACCGTTGGTCCGGGCCCTATGACGGCCGCCTGGCCCCAGCCCCCGCCTGATCTCGCCCTGCTTCCGCTTCGCTCCTCTGAGTTCAGCCCCGAGTTCGAGTTATTGCTGGATTGCTGCGCCGAATCGGTGAACGAACGCTGCCAGGCGCACCTTGCGCACAATTTCAATTGGGGCCGCTTCACTCAACTCACCCAGCGGCATGGCGTCGTGCCCCTCGTCTATCCACGCTTAGTGGCGATGGATTCGGGGTTAACCAACTCTCTGGCAGACTTACGCGCGCTCTACGAGGCCAACGTGCGGCAAGCGCTCTGGCTCACCGCAGAGCTATTTCGCATTCTCGATCGCCTGAGACAAAGCGGCGTAACAGCGCTTCCTTATAAAGGGCCCGTGCTGGCTGCAATGCTTTACGGAAACGTTGCCATGCGCCAGTTTGTCGACCTCGATCTGCTGATCCATTCCGCCGATCTTCCCGGAGTTAGACCGGCCCTCGCAGAACTGGGGTACAAACCAGCTCTCAGCCTCACGCCACGCGAAGAGCGCGCATACCTACAGTCAGGCTACGAATACGCCTTCGATGGACCACGCGGAGCTAATCTGCTCGAGATCAAATGGCAGATTCTGCCGCGCTTCTACTGCGTCAATCTTGATCTGGGTGATCTTTTCGACCGCGCCACCCTGGTAACCCTCAGCGGCCGAGCCCTCCCGACCTTAAGCCAGGAGGATCTCATGCTGGTTCTCTGCGTCCACGCTGCCAAACACGCCTGGACGCAGCTCTCGTGGCTGTGTGATATCGCCAGATTGGCCCGGATCAAACCGCTCGATTGGCCTTTGATCGGCCGGCGGGCCAGCCAACTCAGGATTCAGCGCATTGTCGCCGTAACTTTTCTCCTGGCGCATCGACTGCTGGCCGCGCCCTTGCCGCAAACGGTTCAGCAAATCTCGCAAGATGACCCCGCCGCAGAAGTTGTCGCGCAGAAAGCACTCTCGATCCTCGCCGACACGAGCGAATATGACACTGAGTCCCCTGCCTACTTTCGCCTCATGACGCAGGCCCGCGAGCGTTGGCAGGACCGCCTGCGATTCCTGTGGCGGCTCGCTTCTACCCCCGGCGTCGGCGAATGGTCGGCCATTCCGCTTGCCCGGACCATTGTTCCCGCTCTATCGTGCCGTCAGAATCTGCCGCCTCGCCAAGCGCCTGCTATAGCCTGTCCGTTACAATTTCAATTATGAAGAAGCACTATTTTTTCAAACTCATTTCACCTCGGCCAACCTTTGCCCAGGATATGAATGACCAGGAGAGGCGCCTAATGAATGAGCACGGCCAGTACTTTCAACAACACTTCACGGCGGGCAGGGTACTTCTGTTTGGCCCAGTGATGTCCAGTGAGGGAGCATTTGGCATCGGCATACTCGAAGTCGAGGACGAGGCCGAAGCCCGACAGTTCGCCGAGAACGACCCTTCGGTGCGCGCAGGCCTCAACCGATTCGAAATCCACCCCATGCGGGTGAGTGGCGCGCAAGGGAAAAGAGCCTGAAGATCACGTGCGTTGCCGGCGCGATTATTTATGGAATTGCCCACGACCAGTTCAGCCTTGGCAGTGAAACCGGACCGCGACCCTTCTTTTTAGGTCCACTGCGGTGGTAATCTGCTTGCGCCCATGAAAAAAATTACCCGTCGCCGATTCGGCAAGACTCTGGCGGGCACCGCCGCCGCGGCGTTTGCCAGTGCCTCCTTCCCCCGCCTAGCCCTTGCGCAAACACCCAGTGCAGCCCCGCTGAAATTCCCTCCCAACTTTCTCTGGGGATGCGCCACCGCCGCCTACCAGGTCGAAGGCGCCGTGAACGAAGACGGGCGCAAGCCTTCCGTCTGGGACACGTTTTCCCACACCCCGGGAAAAACGTTTCAGGGAGAAACCGGCGACGTCGCCGACGATTCCTATCATCTCTATAAGCAAGACATAGCGCTGCTGAAGAATCTGGGCGTGAGCGGCTACCGTTTCTCCATCGCGTGGCCCCGCGTTTTCCCCGACGGCACCGGCCAGCCCAACCCCAAAGGCCTCGATTATTACCAGCGCGTAGTCGACGAGCTGCTCAAAAACAATATCGCTCCATACGTCACACTCTTCCACTGGGACCTGCCGCAGGCTCTGCCGGGAGGCTGGCAGTCCCGCGACACTTCCAAGGCCTACGCCGATTACGCTGCCTATGTTTCCGGAAAACTTTCCGACCGCGTGGGCCACTTTTTCACCATCAACGAATTTGAGTGCTTCACCGACCTGGGCTACAAGACCGGCCAGTTTGCTCCCGGCCTGAAGTTGCCGGACACGCAAGTCAATCAGATTCGCCACCATGGCGTGCTGGCCCACGGACTCGGCGTTCAGGCCATTCGAGCCAGCGCAAAAAGCGGCACCCAGGTCGGCCTAGCCGAAGATGCCATCGTCTACGTGCCGGTGATCGAAACCCGGGAACATATCGAGGCGACGCAACGTGCCACGCGAGAGGAAAACGCTAAATTTCTTACCGCAGTTCTGGAAGGCAAATACACCGAAGGTTATCTGCAGCGCGAGGGCGCGAACGCCCCCAAAGTCGAGCCCGGAGACATGAAAGCCATCGGCAGCCCGCTGGATTTCGTCGGGCTCAATGTCTATCGCCCCGAATATGTGAGCGCCGCCCCGACCCCGGCCGGATATGTGATCGAGAAGAAGCAGCCTTCTTTCCCCCACATGGCTTCCGATTGGCTCTACGTAGGCCCGGAAGTGATGTACTGGGCCATCCGCAACGTCAGCGACATCTGGAAACCGCGCGCCCTCTACATCACCGAAAACGGATGCTCAGCCGACGACGTGGTCAGGCCCGACGGCCACATCGAAGACACCGACCGCGTGATGTATTTGCGGAATCACCTCACCCACCTGCATCGCGCCGCCTCCGAGGGATATCCCATCAAGGGCTATTTCCTCTGGAGCTTGCTGGACAACTTCGAATGGGCCGACGGTTACAGCAAGCGCTTTGGCCTTCACTACGTCGACTTCAAAACCCAGACCCGCACACCGAAACTTAGCGCCGCGTGGTATCGCGAAGTAATTGCAAGAAACGCCGTGGAGTAGCGGACGGGTGGGGTGGCGCCCATGCACCACAACAAGAAAGGTTGCCCCAGCCGTCGCGGTTTTCGACGGCTGGGGAGCACGAACGCATCCTCAATTTCTATTTGAACTCACTCACCGTTTGGGCTTTGACTTGTTCTTGCCCTTGAGATTAAGCGCCACGGCCGCCCGGATGAGATCTTTCAAGGCCGCCTCATCAATCTTGTCGCCTTCGTGGATGTCGATGGCGCGCCTGACATTCCCCTCGAGGCTGGAGTTGAATAGGCGGCAAGGGTCCTTCAACGCAGCTCCCTTGGCAAATGTCAGTTTGACGGCGCTCTTGTACGTCTCTCCCGTACAGACAATGCCAGCGTGAGAAAAGACCGGAGTGCCCGGCGATGTCGCCTTGGCCCACTTCCACTCTTCGACGATCTCAGGGTCTGCACGGTGTATGATGCCGCGCACTTTCGCGAGCGTCTTCCCCCGCCAGTCGCCAAGTTCTTTGATCTTCTGGTCGATGAATGCAGCGGCAGGTTCCACGGGAAGGCTCCTTTCCATTTACAGCTCCAGCTCTCGCACCTAATTTAGCTGCGCGCAGCGTGACCTGCAACTTGAGGCGGTTTGCGGGCGTGAGCGCAGCGGGAGCCCGCAGCCGAAATCCCGAGCGTTCTAGGCGAGGGATCTCATAATCGAGGGGGGCTCTCCTCCGTCAAAGTGTTCCTGCGGGAACATGACGTCATCACATAAGAGGCGATACAGTAACGTCATGACAGTTAAGACCAAGAAAACAAAGCGAAGAATGGTGGACGGACTGCCAGACGCGAATCAACCGCATATTGCGACGAGTAATGACGGAAGGAAAGAAACGGGAACTGCCCCACTCAAGCCAAAACCGGGCTTGAATGGGCCACCCGAGGCTTACTCCGCAACCGCGTTTGCCGCCACTATGGCGGCTGCCATTGCGAGCTTGTGGTCATTGTTCCAGGGCGGCCCGATGGCCTTCCGCACCTTGAGGAAGTGAGCGTCGAGGTTCTCTACACGCAGCGCCTGGCGCGCCGCTCCCAATACGCTCTTAGCGTCGTACCAGTGGACGGGCCAACCTCGCGCCTCGGCCGCGGAGGCCAGGGCCTTGCGGTACATCACCCAGTCGGCATTGTTCTGCGCACGGTAGTCCTTGATTCGCTCGGCAATCGTGGGTGGAAGCTGTGGGCACTTGCGAAGGGCGATACCAAGGATACGCGGCACCGCTGTCGTGACAGCGTCCAAGGCAAGCACCGCGTGCCTCTCCGCCGACACGCGCACGCGCTCTACTAACTCCACGGCCTCGTCGAGCGGGAGTCCCTGGCCTTCGCTGTGGTGCGGAATCTTCGGCAGGCCCTCGCCCACCAGTTCTACCCGGCGGCGGTCGAGGAGCGTCCCATCACGAGCCACCGTCACCAGCACTGCCCACCCGCCATGATCTGATACCCCGATGACGCCACCGTTCTTCGACATGATGTTCCCAACGCCTAACTTGGCTCCTCTGTATTGCGCCTCCGGCCGGGTGGGGCTTCAGCGCCGAACTGCTTTGAATATTCGGCGACCAATCGCTGCCAGCCCGCGAGCTTCATCGCGTCGGCGCCGGCGATGGCTCCAATCGGATTGCCCGCGAGCAACCGCTCAAGGACGTCGAAGCTGACGTGCCAGCCCGCAGCGCCCCATGCGATGAAGCGGTGATCGATCCTGTGCCACAGCGTCAGGCGCGTGCCGCCGCCAGAGGCTTCGAGTTCCCAACGCATGTCGCCGTACTCAAGCGTCTTGGGAGCTTCGGCTCGCGTTACTTTTGTTTCGATCGGGGTGGGCTTTCCCACCCAGGTGAGATTCACCGTTCCCACCGCATCCAGGCTCCCATCGGTCACAAAGGGGGCCCACTCGCGCAGATGTGCCGGGTCGGTCAGTGCCTGCCAGACTTTTTTCGGCGAGTGGCGCAGTTCTCGGACGAGGATGAGCGTCCATTTCTCTCCGTCCTTTTGTACTCGCGCTAAGTTGGCGGGACCCGGTTGGTACGGCTGAGGTTCGGTCATCTTCTTCTCCTGCTCCTAATGGCGTGCCCTCAGGTGGAGCTCAACTCGACTTTCCTCACGAGCGACCGCGCCGTGCATACCATTTTCACTGCGATGCCCAAGTCGAAACTCACATCAAGTTGAGCACCGTCCGGACCACATCGGGCACAATGCGATGGAGTATGGCGGGAATCACAATCCGTGCAATCGGATACGCCATCATCACCACAGCGACGGCCGCCAGCGCCCATATGTTGGCCGAGAGGTCGCGTTCGAGAGCATCCACGTGAGCGGACCAGAACCGGCACAACTGCACGGCACTGGCCGGACCCGGTGTGTCCTGTTCGCGATAGTTCATCTTCTTCTCCTGCGTGACGCGCGTGCTACCAGCGCTTCAGCTGGGTGAGCTGAATGAGGTTGCCGCAGGTGTCCTTCAGCATAGCAATGGTCGAGCCGGTCACGTCAGTCGGAGGCATCGTGAACTCGGCGCCGCGGCCTTTGATCCGCTCATGGTCGCCCTTGACGTCGTCGGTGAAAAACATGGCCGCAGGCTGGCTTTGCTGGAACATGGCCTGCTGGTAGGCTTTGGCCGCGGGATTGTCGTTCCGCGCCAGCTGTAGCTCAGTGCCATCCGGTTCCTCGGGCGAGGCCACGGTCAGCCAGCGATAGGGACCCTGGCTGAAATCGGTCTTCTTGGCAAAGCCCAGTACCTCGGTATAAAACCGCAGGGCTTTGTCCTGGTCGTCCACATATAGGCTGGTCAGTTTGATTTTCATTTCTTTCTCCTTTGTCACGTTCGCGGTTTGGGCCGCGTCGTCTTCTCCTTGGTCTTCCTCTTCGTTGTTTTCTGATTCATGCGGTCGAGGTGGCGTTCCAGAGCATCCACGTGAGCGGACCAGAACCGGCGAAACTGCGCCAGCCAGGCATCCAGCTCCTGCAGTGGTTCAGGTTTGAGCCGGTAGAGACGGCGCTGTGCGTCCACCGTGGATTCCACAAAACCGGCGTCGCGCAGCACGCGCAGGTGCTTGGACACGCTTGGCTGCGGCATGCCAAGCTGACGCTCGATCTCTCCCACCGACTGTTGTGACGAAACCAGTAGGCTTAGGATCGCACGGCGGTTCGGCTCCGCAATGATTTCGAATACAGATTCCATGTTCTTAATATACCCCACATGGTATATGCTTGTCAAGGCATATTATGAGAGGATTCTAAAGGGAGGAATTTAAAGGGGAGTTCGGAAAGGGGGTGGGATTCCACAGCTCTCAACCCATGGGATTTTGATTCTGTTCGACGCGCGAGAGCAATTCAGAGGAGTTAGAGGAGTTCGGGGACAGATGGGAACTGTCCCCGAGTATCTTTTCGCGGATCACGCCCCTTCAAAGCGATCGCCGTTCATCACTTTGGTCCATGCCGCCACGAAGTCCTTCACGAACTTTTCCTTCGCGTCCGAGGATGCATAGACCTCCGCCAAGGCGCGCAGCTGTGAGTGCGAACCGAAGATCAGGTCGACACGGGTGCCGGTCCACTTGACCTGGTTCGTCTTTCGGTCGCTTCCCTCGTACACGGCTCCAGAGCCATTGGATTCCGCAGACGGCTGCCATTGCGTACTCATGTCCAGCAGGTTCACGAAGAAATCGTTGGTCAGTGTGCCCGGCTTCTTGGTGAAGACGCCGTGCTTGGAGTTGCCGGTGTTTGCTCCGAGGACGCGCAGGCCGCCGACCAGCACCGTCATTTCCGGAGCGGTCAGCCGCAGCAATTGCGCCTTGTCCACCAACATCTCTTCCGCTGACAAGCGCTGCTTACCGCGGAGATAGTTGCGGAAGCCGTCGGCTTTGGGTTCGAGCGGCTCGAAGGATTCGACGTCGGTTTGCTCTTGCGACGCGTCCATGCGTCCCGGCTTGAAGGGGATCTTCATGTCCACACCGCCGTCTTTCGCTGCTTTCTCGATCGCCGCATCGCCTCCGAGAACGATCAGATCGGCCAGTGAAACTTTCTTCCCCCCGGCCGCCGAAGCGTTGAACTCGTTCTGGATGGCTTCGAGTTTTTGCAACACCTTCGCGAGTTCAGTCGGCTGGTTAACCTCCCAGAACTTTTGCGGTGCGAGGCGAACGCGCGCGCCATTTGCTCCGCCACGCTTATCGGAGCCGCGGAATGTCGACGCCGACGCCCAGGCCGTCGAAACCAACTGGGAAACCGACAGGCCAGAGGCAAGGATTTTCGCCTTAAGCGCAGTAATGTCCTGCTCGTTGACCAGAGGATGATTTACCGCGGGGATAGGGTCTTGCCACGGCAGTTGCTCCTTTGGAACGAGCGGGCCGAGATAACGTACGATCGGGCCCATGTCGCGGTGGGTCAGCTTGTACCACGCCCGGGCAAACGCGTCCGCGAACTGGTCGGGATGCTCGTAGAAGCGCCGCGAGATTTTTTCGTACGCAGGGTCGTACCGCAGAGAGAGATCCGTGGTCAGCATGGATGGTGCGTGACGCTTTGAAGGATCGTGCGCGTCAGGCACCGTACCGTTGCCTGCGCCATTTTTCGGCGTCCACTGCTGCGCACCGGCCGGGCTCTTGGTCAGCTCCCAGTCGTAGCTGAACAGGTTGGTGAAGAAGTTGTTGCTCCACTTCGTAGGCGTTGTAGTCCAAGTGACTTCCAGGCCACTGCCGATGGTGTCGGCACCAAAACCTTTACCAAATTTGTTCTTCCACCCCAAGCCTTGGTCCTGAATGTCGGCAGCTTCTGGTTCGGGGCCCACGTAGTCGGCAGGAACGGCAGCGCCGTGGGTTTTGCCGAAGGTATGCCCGCCGGCGATCAGGGCAACCGTTTCTTCGTCGTTCATGGCCATGCGGTGGAAGGTTTCGCGAATGTCTCGCGCCGCCGCGATGGGATCCGGCCTTCCGTTGGGCCCTTCCGGGTTCACGTAAATCAGGCCCATCTGCACCGCGCCGAGGGGATTCTGCAGATCGCGATCGCCGCTGTAGCGCTCGTCTGCCAGCCAGGTGCCTTCAGGACCCCAGTTCAGTTCCTCGGGCTCCCAAACATCTGCGCGCCCGCCGCCGAAACCGAACGTCTTGAAGCCCATCGAGTCCAATGCAACGTTCCCCGCGAGAATCATCAGGTCAGCCCAGGAAATTTTGCGGCCATATTTCTGCTTGATCGGCCACAGCAGCCGGCGCGCCTTGTCGAGGTTCACGTTGTCGGGCCAGCTGTTCAGCGGTGCGAAGCGCTGCTGCCCGGCTCCGGCGCCGCCACGTCCGTCGCCGATACGGTACGTGCCGGCGCTGTGCCAGGCCATGCGGATGAACAGCCCTCCGTAGTGCCCGAAGTCAGCCGGCCACCAATCCTGCGAGTCGGTCATGAGCGCATGCAGGTCTTTGATCACGGCTTTCAGATCAAGACTCTTGAATTCCTTGGCGTAGTCGAACTCCTTACCCATCGGATCAGACAGGTCGGAGTGCTGGTGCAGGACCTGGAGGTCCACCTGATTAGGCCACCAGTCGCGGTTCGTGGGAGCGGAGGCTCCGTGGTTGAACGGGCACTTAGATTCGGTTGACGGGTTTTTGCTCTGATCTTCGGGGGAAACTGTCCCTGAGGAAGAGGCCAGCGTGTTTTCCATGTGCTTTGGATTTTCCATATGTTTTTCCTTTGAATGAGTTCAAAACTGTGATGATCTACGAACCCGTCAGGGTTCGCACAATTAGCGCGAAGCACGCCGGGCGCACTTCGCGCAGAGTCCTCGAAAAATAAGCTGGCATTCACGAACAATTCTCTTACCGAGAGAACGTGAGCCAGGTTTGGGCACGTCGTACCAATCCACGTCCTCCACATTGCCGCAGCGGTCGCAGATGAAGTGGTGGTGGCGCATGCCGGTCACATCGAACCTCCCGGCGCGGCCCTCGACGGCCACTTCCCGCACCAGACCCGCCTTCACCAGGTCCCGCAGATTGTTATAGGTTGTCGCTCGGGAAGAGCGGGGATCTACGCGATTCACGGCTTCGAAGATCTCCGCCGCCGTGGGATGCCCCTTGTGGTCCATCAGCCATGCCATCACCGCGTAGCGCTGCGCCGTACAGCGCAACCCGCTGAACTCGAGGGACTGTTTAATCGCGTTGGAATCCATGGGAATGTTTAGATTATATCTAATCTGATATTTTGTCTAGATTCGCAGGGGCCGATCTTTCCCCGAATCGGCAAAGGGCGGAACGTTTATGAATCTTGTTGAGCGTCCTTTGCGGGCGAGGGCGCCCGCAAGCCCAGCTCACGCATCACCATCTGCAAGTCCTTCCAGGCCTCGCCCTTCTGCCGCGGATCGCGCAGTAGGAACGCGGGATGGTACGTGACGGCAAGCTTGGTTCCGCGGAAGTCATACCAGTGGCCGCGCAACTCCGACATGGGCGCGTTGATGGCCAGCAAAGTCTTGGCCGCGACCGCGCCCAGCGCCACGAGTACCTTGGGATGGATCGCCTCAATCTGCCGCATGAGAAATGGCGAGCAGGTTTCGCACTCGTCGCGCTCCGGCGTGCGGTTGCCCGGCGGGCGGCACTTGATAATGTTCGCGATGTAGATGTCTTCGCGGCGCAGGCCCATGGCTTTGATCATGTTGTTGAGCAGTTGCCCGGCGCGTCCGACGAATGGTTCGCCTTGCTGATCTTCATCCGCGCCTGGAGCCTCGCCGATGAACATCAATTCTGTCCGTGGATTGCCCACGCCGAAGACGATTTGTTTGCGTCCTTGTTTGGCGAGACGGCAGCGGGTGCAGTCGCCCAGGTCTTCGCGGATGAAACGCAGCGCAGCGGCTGGATCGGTGGCGCTGGCTTCGAGTTTGGGGGCAAACAGATTTTCTTTGACGGCGACAGGTCGCTGGGGCATTTCTTCTCGCTGTTCTGGCTGCGGGGATCCTGAATCGGATTGAGGTGTCGCGATCTCGCGGCGGTAGAAATCGTAGATGCCCAGCTCGTTGTAGAAACGAATGCGTTCGGCGAGGGCGGAGCGAAGTTTGGGATCGAGCGCAGCAGGCATGTCTCTCGGGATTCTAACGCAGAGACTGTGGAATTCCGTGGCGATGAGAGAAAGAATTGCTCCCAGCTGCGCTCGGCTGACGGGTCAGAGACCCGTCGCCACGTGGCCGGTGGTCTTGCGCAAGCGGGCTACCTGGTCGAGGACGCGCTGTGCGACTTCCCACTTGGTCGTCTCAGGGACCTCGACCACTTCGCTGTGAGTGATGATGGTGACTGCGTTGCGATCGGAATCGAAGCCGACGCCTTCGTGGGAAACGTCATTCACGACGATCGCGTCGAGCGCTTTCGCGGCCAGCTTTTTGCGGGCGTTCTCCAGAACGTTCTCTGTTTCGGCGGCAAAGCCCACGACGATCTGCGATGTTTTCTTGCGGGAAATTTCGGAAAGAATGTCGCCCGTGGGTTCGAGTTCGAGCGACATTGCACCTTTGCGCTTGATTTTCTGTTCGGCCGCCTGCTTGGGGCGGTAGTCGGCGACCGCGGCAGTCTTGATGACGACCGTCGCCTCGGGCAGCCGCTTGAGCACGGCCTGGCGCATTTCCTCGGCGGATTCTACCTGCGTTAAGTCAGCGCCGCCCGGCGGAGCGAGTGCCGTGGGACCGCTCACCAGAAGAACACGTGCACCGCGGCGTAGAGCGGCTTCAGCCAAGGCATATCCCATGCGGCCACTCGAACGATTGGTGAGATAACGCACTGGATCAATCTTTTCGCGAGTGGGCCCAGCGGTGATTAGAACAGTTTCGCCAGTCAATTCTTGCGATGCGCCCAGCGCCTGCATCACTGCCGCGACAATCGCATCGTTCTCCGCAAGCCGGCCCGGGCCGGTCATTCCGCAGGCGAGATATCCATCGCCGGGCTCGACCACGCGCACTCCGCGCTTGCGCAGGATTTCGAGATTCGCCTGCGTGGCCGGGTGGTTCCACATGTTGACGTTCATGGCCGGGGCGACAACCACCGGAGCCGTCGTCGCGAGATAGAGAGTAGTCAGAAAATCGTTGGCAATCCCCTGCGCAAATTTGGCGAGAACATCTGCCGTTGCCGGAGCTACCACCAGCGCGTCGATCGCCTGGGCCACGGCAATGTGCTCGATGGCTGATTCGATGTTGGCGTGGTTTTCGCCGTCATTGCCGCCGAACATAGCGGTGATGACTTTCTCTCCAGAAAGCGCGGCGAAGGTGAGGGGCCGCACAAATTCCTGCGCGCTTCGCGTCATCACCACCTGTACGCGAATGCCGCGGTCCTGCAACAGGCGAACGATTTCCGCCGCTTTGTAGGCTGCAATTCCGCCGCTGACGCCGAGGGCCACTTTCATAAGGGCTCAGACCATTCGATGACCGAGGAAAGATTGCGGACTCGAACCGCTATTCCTGGCCGATCGCCTTGTCCAGCATTTCGGTGGCGACCTCAGCAGCCGACTTCGGGATCTCAGGAATGACCCACTTCACTTTGCCGGCCTTGATTTCGTCCTGCGCGATGCGGCAGGGTTTGCGGGAAACGGTTTCGATCACGGGAGGGGCGCCGCCCTGTAGTTGCCGCGCCCGCCGCGCCGCTACCAGGATATATCGATAGTTGCTGTCGAACCCTTCCATCAACTTCATGGCATTCTCCCTGCTGTTAACGCCCGCCCGGGGCCGCTGCCTGCCGGAACGAGTCGAGAATCGGTTGCAGCCGGTCGCGCACGTTGCTCAGACGGAAATGCTCTGCGGTAGCCAGCATTCGCGTCTCGTCCGCGGACCTCGCCTGGTGGGCTCCGGCGCGCTTCATTCGTTCCGCGAGCAGAATGGACTTCAGCGCGTCGATGGACTCCTCCAGGCGGTCGTTCACCAAAATATAGTCGTATTTCGAGTAATTCTCAATCTCACGAGAGGCCGTAAGCAGCCGGCGCTCGATTACTTCGTTGCTGTCCAGGCTGCGATGACGCAGGCGCTGCTCCAACTCGTGCCGGTTCGGCGGCAGAATGAAGATGCTGACCGCGCCGGGGACGTTGCTCTTGATCTGCTCCGCGCCTTGCACGTCGATATCGAGCAGCAGATCATTGCCAGACTCCTCGGCCTCGCGTAAGAAGCGCCGCGCCGTTCCGTAATAGTTGCCGAAGACGTTGGCATGTTCCAGGAACTCGTTCCTACGCACCATCTCCTCGAACTCCGGTCGCGTGACGAAAAAATATTCGCGCCCGTTGTGCTCGTCACCTCGCGGGGCACGCGTGGTGTAGGAAATGGAGAAGCCCAGGCGCGGGACAATCTCGAGTATTTTGTTGACCAGGGTCGACTTCCCCGAACCCGACGGCGCCGAAATGATAAAGACGGTGGTCATTCGACGTTCTGCACCTGTTCGCGGGCTTTTTCGATTTCGGTTTTCATCAAGAGCCCCATCTCGGTGATTTTTAACGCCTCGCCCGCGAGCCCGGAAGTTTTGGAGAGCAGCGTGTTGGCCTCGCGATTCATTTCCTGGAGAAGAAAATCGAGCTTCTTGCCGGCTTCGCCGCCTTCTTCGAGCAGCGCGAGAAAATGCTGTACGTGGTTGTCGAGGCGAACCAGCTCCTCTTGAATGTCGCTGCGGTCCACCAGCAGGGCCGCTTCCTGCAGAATGCGCTCGGGTTCGATTTGTGTGCCGAGGAGCTCGCGCAAGCGGCCGTTGAGCTTGTCGGCATAGCTCTGTTGGACCGCCCGGCGGTGCTGCTCCACATTCTTGCCCGCTTTTTGCACCTGGGCCATGCGAAGACGCAATTCGCGTTCAATACCGCGGCCTTCCTCTTCGCGCATCTGGTTAAGCCGGTCGAGCAACTCCTCTGACTTGGCGAGCACGCAAGCTTCGAGATCGCCGTTGGAAGAGACTGGCCCCGCTTCCATGGCGCCGGGAATACGCAGGATCGTGTTCAAGTCGGGCTCGGCGGGAATGCCAAATTCGGCGGCCGCGGCGCGGAAGGCCTGAACATAGCTGCCGACGATCTGCCGGTTCAGCGTGAAACTCTCGCAGCCGGTGCGCTCCAGGTTGAGCGAAAGTTCGACGTGGCCGCGCGCCAGTTTTTCTTTGAGCAGGCGGCGCAGTTTCATTTCGAGTTCATCGCTTTCGGCGGGAAGGCGGAAGTGTACGTCGAGAAAACGATGATTAACCGACTTCAGCGACAAAGTGAATCCGAGTTGGTTCTTATTGCGCAGGTCAAGCGCCTGTCCTTTGGCTTGCGCAAATCCCGTCATGGAACGGATCGGCATAAAACTTCAAACCAGCTCTTAGCTTTTAGCTGTATCAAAAGCCAAAAGTAGAACTGAGAGCCAAAAGCCAAAAGCCAAAAGCCCAAAAGCCACAAGCCACTAAGGCGCTACTTCCACCTTAGGCGAATCAATCTCCACGAACTGCAGATCATACAGCCGGCGATAAGTCCCCAGCTTTTGCATCAGATCTTCGTGCGTTCCGACGTCGGTGATCGTTCCATTTTCTAAGACAACAATGCGGTCGGCCCGCCGCACGGTGGAAAGGCGGTGAGCGATGACGAAGACGGTGCGGCCGACCATCAAATTCTGCAAGGCAACTTGGACCAGAGATTCGGATTCATTGTCCAGCGCCGAAGTGGCCTCGTCGAGAATCAGGATAGGCGCGTTTTTCAGCAAGGCGCGGGCAATCGCGATGCGCTGCCGCTCGCCGCCGGAAAGCCGCACGCCGCGTTCGCCAATCACCGTGTCATACCCTGCCGGCAATTCCATGATGAAGTCGTGGGCCAGGGCGGCGCGGGCAGCGGCTTCCACTTGCTTGCGGGAAACGCCCGGCTGACCGTAGCCGATGTTGTTATGCAGCGTGTCGTTAAAAAGCACGGTCTCCTGAGTGACGATGCCAATCTGCGCGCGCAGCGAGGCCAGGGTCACATCGCGCACATCCCGCCCATCGATCAGCAGGCGGCCGGAAACTACATCAAAAAAGCGGGGGATCAGGTGCACCAGGGTGCTTTTTCCCGCGCCGCTCGATCCGACCACGGCAAGAACCTCGCCCGCCGTCACTTTCAACATCACGTCGCGCAGAATCTCGCGCGAACCCTCGCCCTCGTCCTCGTAGGAAAAACAAACGTGGTCGAACTCGATGGCACGGGAAAAACCGGTCAGCGGCTTTGCGCCCGGCTTGTCGCGAATTTCGTCTTCCGCGTCCATGTATTTGAAGAGCTCGGAAGAAGCGCCCATGGCCTGCTGGAAGTTATTGTTGAACACGGCAAACTTGCGGACCGGATTATAAAGGCTGAACACGGCGGCGATGAAAGCGACGAAGACTCCGGGAGTCAGGATCTTGTGCGCGATTTGGTCACGCCCCACCAGCAGAAGCAGGGCGATGGCAATGGCGCCGAAGATATCCATGAGCGGAGAACTGATCGCAGCCGCCGCTACCGAACGCAGATTCGCCCGCAAGAGACGCTGGGCCGCGCGGTGAAAGCGGGCAATTTCCCAGGACTCCATGCTGAAGGCTTTTACGATGCGGTTGCCGGTGATCGTCTCCTGCAAAATGTTTTGAATGTCGGCCAGTTTGTCCTGGCCACGGCGGGTGGTGTGCCGCACCCTGCGCCCGATTTTGCCGGCGGAATAAAGAATGAAGGGGACAAAAAGCAGAAGCAGCCAGGCTAGTTTTCTGCCCAGCACGATCGCCAGCGCCGCGGTAAAGAGAAAGGTGAAGGCCTGCTGGAGAAACTCAGCCAGCACGTTCGACATGGCGTATTGCACGCGCTCGATGTCATTGACGATGGTCGAGACCAGAGTGCCAGTGGTGTGCCGCTGAAAAAATGCGGCCGAACGACGCAGGATGGAATTGTAAAGGTCGTTGCGCAGGTCTGTGATCATGCCGAAGCCGGCATAGTTCACCAGGTACGTCCCGGTATAGTCGAATATCCCTTTCAGAATTGTCGACCCCACGAGCGCAAACGCGACGATGGTCCAGGCATTGTGAAAATGAGAAGGAACAAACTCTTGCAGGTAAATGGTTCGCTGGGTGCCGGGGATGGTGAACAGTTGAATGTCGTTCGATCCCGACGAGGGGTTCAACACCCGGTCGAGAATTGGCCCGACCAGCAGAATACGGAAAGCATCGAGAAGGCCAACGGCAGCAAGTAGTACGACTGACAGCAGGGTCTGCCACCAGTAGGGCACAACGTAACGGACCAGACGGCTTAATTGCCGCATGCGGGACCCTCAGGGCGCAGCCGGCGGGATGGTTCGGCTGTGGGGATCGGCATAAGTGCCAAGGCCATATTCTACTTTAGGGACGAGCGGTTCGTCGTTGGCCGCCTGGTTACGTCGGACAGTCGCGATGCAACACTTTCACACGGTATCCTGCCTTGCGCAACTGCTTGCTGACTTCTTCGGCGATCATGACCGAGCGGTGCTGTCCGCCGGTGCAGCCGAAAGAAATCGTCAGATAGCTTTTACCCTCGCGGATGTAGTGCGGCAGCAGGTACACCAGCAACTTGGAAATGCGGGCAATGAATTCACGGCTCTGCGGAAAAGAGCGAATGTATCTTGCGACCTTGGGATCGCGCCCGGTGAGCGGGCGAAATTCGGGCACAAAGTGTGGATTGGGCAGAAAGCGCACGTCGAAAACCAGGTCGGCATCCTGGGGCACGCCGTGCTTGAAGCCGAAGCTTACGCAGGAGATCAGAATGTCCCGGCCCGATTCCTGCTTGCGGAAACGTTCCGTGATGTATGCCCGCAGTTCGTGCACGTTGAAGCGGGAAGTATCGATCACCAGGTCGGCGATGGCCTGAATGGGCTTTAGATGGCGGCGTTCGGTGGCCAGAGACGATTTCACCGGCGCGTCGGTGCCCAGGGGATGTGGGCGGCGGGTCTCGCTGAAGCGGCGCAGCAGGACCGATTCCTCGGCCTCCAGAAAGATCATCTTGGTGGGGAGCATGCGCTTGACCGATTTCAGAATCGCGGGCAGCGCTTCCAGTTGCGAGCCTTCGCGCACGTCGACCACCAGCGCGGTGCGCTCAATCTCGGAACTCTGCCCAACGAGTTCTGCAAAGCTGGGGATCAAGCCCACCGGCAGATTGTCTACACAGTAGTACCCGAGGTCTTCAAAAGCTTTAAGGACGGAGGCCTTTCCCGACCCGCTCATGCCGGTAATGATGACGAGTTCGCCACGAGGACGCGCGAGAGGAGTCTTGCGCGGTTTTTTGGGGCTGGACCGCCGGGACTTGTGGCTGGGTTTTCCGGGCGCCATTGCAAGCGATGGTAGCAGGGAGAGCTAACCACTCGCTAGTGAAGGAGCGTGTTCAGGCCGCGCTCAAATGCGAAAGGGCGCCGTAAGCAGCCGCGCCGGCAACATTACTGCCGCCTTCACCAGTTCCAGCACGCCTTGGACTGCAATGCCGACCAGCCGGAAGGGCAAGAGCAACAGCCAGACGAAGGGATAGAGCACCAGCGCTACCAGGGCAATCGGCCAGCAGAGTACGAATAACAGGCACCAAAGCAGAAAAGCAAACATAGCGGACCTCCTGACTGCTTCTACTTGATCATACGATTCTGGCAGGACGAATGTTCCTTCAATCAGGCGGAGCTGCCGCTCGAGGAGGAGGCGACATATTTTTGCAGAAAGGCCAGGGTTCGTGCGCGTGCGTCGTCCCAGACCGCTCCTTCGAATCCGTGGCCCACTCCGGGGTAGATCTGGATTTCGTACGCGATTCGCTTGCGTTCAAGAACCTCTTGCAGGTGATAAGCCTCTGATACGGGAACGGTGGGGTCCGCTTCGCCGTGAAGAATCAGCATGGGGCATAGGCGTCGCATGAAGAATTTCATTTCTTTGGGAAGTCCGCCAAAGAATTCGACCACGGCTCTTACGCGAGGATCGATGGCCGCGCCGCAAACTGCGAGATATGCTCCCAAGGAAAATCCCAGCAGCCCGATGCGGGATGGATCAACCTGTGGCTGTTGTTCGATGAAGCTGATGGCATCCCACAAGGTTTTCATCCAGACCGGGAAGTTGCGGATCAGCGCGGATTTCTCCATTTCAACCATACCGGTGCGGTCGAAATAGTGCAGAACGTAGACGGCGAAGCCCTTCTCGGCAAGTTGGCCGGCCGGTTCGGACATGCCTTCGTGATCGCCGCCGGAGCCGTAGAGGCCGATGATTGCGGGGAGTTGAGGGTTCGGTTCACGACGATGGCCTTCGGGAAGGAAACGATCAAGGCGAATGTCTTTGCCGCCGCTTGGGAACGTGATCTCGGATTTTTGGATGGGGTCAGTCACGGGGTAAGTTTTGACGACGGCGAGAAGCTACAGGAAATCGCGTGGGGGCGGGCCGCCCGCTCCGGCGAGCGAAAGCTCGCTCCCAGGGCTTGAGGGCGCCCGGGGCCACGTAGGTCAGCTTCGCCTTAAACAGCGCCAACAGCCTCTGCAAATTTCGCCAGCGATTCTTCGTACGGCGCTCTTGCGATCCCGCGCTCGGTCACAATCGCCGTCACATATTTCGCTGGGGTGACGTCAAAGGCCGGGTTCTCCACACCGACGCCATCGGGCACCATCTGCCGGCCCCCGATGTGGGTGACTTCACGGGCGTTGCGCTGCTCGATGGGGATTTTGCTGCCATCGGGCGTGTCCATGTCGATGGTCGAGAACGGCGCGGCGACGTAAAAAGGAATCCCATGCTCCTTCGCAAGAACGGCCACGGTATATGTTCCGATCTTGTTGGCCACGTCGCCATTGGCGGCGATGCGGTCGGCGCCCACCACGATCGCGCCAATTTTCCCTTGCTTCATGATGGCGCCGGCCATGTTGTCGGAGATCACCGTGGTTGGGATGCCGTCTTTCATCAGCTCCCAGGCGGTTAGTCTCGCGCCTTGCAGGAACGGACGCGTTTCGTCGGCATAGACGTGAATCTTTTTGCCTGCTTCCACGGCCGCGCGGATCACTCCCAGCGCCGTGCCATAACCGCACGTAGCCAGCGCGCCCGCGTTGCAGTGGGTGAGCACGCCTCCGCTGGAGGGCATCAATGTCGCGCCATGGCGGCCCATCGCCTGATTGGCGGCAATGTCCTCGGCGTGCATGCGCTGGGCTTCTTCAATCAGCGTTTGCTTGATCTGCGGAACCGGCCTGACCCGCGCCCGTTCGAACTTTTCCTGCATGCGCCGGATCGCCCAGAATAAGTTGACTGCGGTGGGCCGGGTTTTTGCTATCGCGTCGCAGATGCGGTCGAGGTCCTGCTTCAGTTCGGCCACGCTGGCCGCTTTTGAATTCTTGATTCCCAGCGCAATGCCCATGGCGGCCGACACGCCGATGGCCGGCGCTCCGCGCACCACCATATTGCGGATGACGTCGGCGACCTGCTCATAGGTCGTGCAGGTAACGTAGGTTTCCTCGGTCGGCAGCTTCGTCTGGTCGAGGAAGCGCACACCGGAATCGGTCCATTCGAGGGTTTGAATCATTTTGGTCGTTGGTCTTTAGTCGTTGGTCGTTTCGTCGCTAGTCTCGGGCCGTTCGTCTTGGGCTGCGAGTTGCTTGCCACGTTAAGCAGTTTGGTTTGCTAACGACCAACGGCTAACGGCCAAAATCTACACCTTGTGCTCTTGGCAGCGTACTCGTGGCTTGTTCACGATGGCCGGACGTCCGCAGATCTCGCAGCCTGCGCCGACCGCCATGATCGAGGGCGACGTCTCGTCGTTCTGCATGGCGTTCTCGCGTCTTATGTCAACGGCAGTAAAAATCGAGACGAACGGCGCCGGCGCAGCGGCCTCTTCGACGCTGGCGCGGCCTTTCGCTTCCTGGCGCTCCACCAGGCACATCGCGCCGATGACCTCAAAACCAAACTCTCGCGCCGCTTGAATCGCCTGCAGGGTGGAGGCGCCGGTGGTACAGACGTCATCCACGATCACCACTTTCGCGCCTTTTTCCCGGAAGCCTTCAATCCGCTGGCCCGTGCCATGTTCTTTCTCGGCTTTGCGGACAAGAAAGCCGTTCAACTCGCCGCTGGTTACAGCCACCGCGGTCACAATCGGGTCGGCTCCCATGGTCAGCCCGCCGATGGCTTTTGGCTTCCAGCCCCGCGCTTTGATTTCATCCAAGAACACCTGTCCGGTCAGGCGCGCGCCCTTGGCGTCAAGAGTAGTGATGCGGCAATCGATGTAATAGTCGCTCACCCCGCCGGAAGAGAGCACAAACTCTCCCCGGCGGAAGCTCTTGGAGGCCAGCAGCCGCAATAATTCCTGACGGGCAGTGGACATAAAGACCCTACGATAACATGACAGAGCCTGCGAGTTAGGCTTTGCCCTCTGCGGGATCTGGCGCAGCCCCCACCAGTCTTCGCCTCACTGCGTAATCCGTTCCAGATGGCGGAAATGGTCGGTGAGAACGTAGAGGGATAAGAAAAGCGTCAAGTTGTATCCCACGTGAATCAAAAATCCGGGAGCGACCGAGCGGGTCACCGCCCGGGTGATGGTTAACACCAGGCCGACGACGAACAGCACCAGCAGCGGCGCCCAGGCACGTCCCAGTTGCTCGCTATGAACAAGAGCAAAGGCCATGGCGGTGATCGAAACCGCAAGAAATCTTCCCGCCCAACCCGCGGCGCCGGGAGTTAGCTGCGTGGCGAGACCGAAGAGCATCAGAACCAGGCCGATCGCGAACAGTGCCGCGGTTGCAAGAGTTGAGGCGCGGCCCGAGAGCGCACTGGAAGCCAATCCCCAGACAAAGAAGCCGATCCCGGGGAAAAGCCCAGCCGGCATCGGCACGCCACCCCTGGCAACGCTTCGAGCCAGGAAGATCCCTCCCGTAATCAAAAGCGCCACCAGCGCCAGCAGAACAGAGCCCTTCACAGGCAGCCTGTGCTCTGCATATCCCCAGGCCGCCAGAAGCAATAGCCACAAACCGCCGCGCAGCACTTGCTGCCTCACCATGAACAGCGTTTGCAGCCAGCGGTCGAGCACGGGATAGAGAAATCCGCGAAACAACATCTCTTCCGCCAGTGGCGCAATCGCTACGCCGAAGAATGCCATCAGATACGCGCCTTGCGGGTCGCGAAAAAACTGGTCCATGGGCATGGACTTGGGAATCGGCAGCAACTGCGAAAGCAGCCCCAACCCAATCGCCAGCACTCCTCCGGCCGCCAGGCAGCCCACCTGCAAGGTGGGATCCGGCCAGCGCCATCCGACGGTCTGCCAAAAGGGACGCTTCCGGTGGCGCGTCACTAGCACGTACATCGCGGCGAGCATCGCCACGTACGCCAGCGTCATGGTGGGGACGATCACCAATGGGCTTTGGTTTTTCCCCAGATCGGAAGCGGAAATGCCGTGCTTGCTCCCGGCTGCTACGCCCAGGAAAACCATGCTGAAGAAAAACAACGCGACCACGAAAACCAGTCCGATAATCAGCAGATCGGGGCCATTCCACGGCGGATCTTCTGCGCCTGGGTTGATGACCACAGGCGGAAGCGTCTCGGCCTGTACAGCGGCCAGTTCCGGCAATTCGGGAATCAGTTGATTGGGTGAGGACACTAGTTAGCTTTCTCGATCATCTTCGCTGCGCGAGCAATTCTAATTAACCTCGAAGGACACGAAGGTTCACAAAGGGAACCCAAGGTTTTTCCCTTCGTGTAACTTCGCGTCCTTCGTGGTTCATGCATTTGCACTTCCCTCAAGCAATCGAATCTTTTCGCTTGCCGCGGAACCCATTCTCCCTGCCGAAATACCCGGCCAATGCCTGCCCGGTATACGACTTCTTATTCCGCGCCACTTGCTCTGGCGTCCCCTGCGCCACAATGCGGCCACCTTCGTCTCCGCCTTCGGGACCAAGGTCGATGATCCAATCGGCATTGCGGATCACGTCCAGATTGTGTTCGATGATCACGATGGTGTTACCCAGGTCGGTCAGGCGATGGAGCACGTCGAGCAGTTTCTTGACGTCATCGAAATGCAGCCCGGTCGTCGGCTCGTCGAGTAAATATAACGTCTTGCCGGTCTGTCGCTTGCTCAACTCCCGCGCCAGCTTGATGCGCTGCGCTTCGCCGCCGGAAAGCGTCACCGCCGACTGCCCCAGATGAATGTAACCCAATCCCACGTCCACCAGCGTCTGCAGCTTCTGCCTCACCTGCGGAATGTTCTCGAGAATAGGCAGAGCGTCGGAAATCGAACTCTCCAGCAAATCCGCGATCGAATATCCCTTGTACTTCACCGCCAAAGTTTCCTGGTTGTAACGATGCCCTCCGCAGACTTCGCACAGCACATAAACATCGGGCAGAAAATTCATTTCGATGCGCCGCTGGCCCTCGCCCTGGCAAGCCTCGCACCGTCCGCCGGAAACGTTGAACGAAAACCGTCCGGGTTTGTATCCCCGTTCGCGCGATTCCGGCAGCATGGCATACAGATCTCGAATCTGCGCAAACACGCCGGTATAAGTTGCCGGATTCGACCGCGGCGTGCGCCCGATTGGTGACTGATCGATGCGGATGACTTTATCGACCTTTTCCGTGCCCGAAATTGCTTTGTGTGTGCCCGGTTCCTCTCGCGAACGGTAGAGTTTCTTCGCCAAAGCCCGGTAAAGAATGTCGTTGACCAGCGTGGACTTGCCTGATCCAGAAACGCCGGTCACGACCGTCATCACACCCAGCGGAAAAGTGACGTCGAGGTTCTTGAGATTATTTTCCCGCGCTCCAAGAATCGTGATGGCCGCCCCGTTGGGCTGCCGGCGCTCCGCGCGCATCTCAATCTGCGCCCGGCCGGCGATATACGCCCCGGTCAGCGACCGCGGCGTGTCCATAATTTGTTCCGGCGTGCCGTGCGCCACCATTTCTCCGCCGTGCCGTCCCGCGCCCGGTCCGAGATCGATCACATAGTCCGCCCGCCGGATGGTCTCTTCGTCATGTTCCACGACCAGCACCGTGTTGCCCAAGTCTCGCAAGTCTTCGAGCGCAGTCAGCAAGCGGCCGTTATCGCGATGATGCAATCCAATGGAAGGCTCATCCAGCACATAAAGCACGCCCCGCAGTTTCGACCCAATCTGCGTTGCCAGTCGAATGCGTTGGCCCTCGCCGCCCGAGAGCGACGCCGCCGAGCGATCGAGGGAAATGTAACCGAGTCCCACGGCGGTGAGGAATTGCAGCCGCTCAATAATCTCGTGCACGATTCGCCCCGCAATCAGCGCGTCGCGACCGGTAAGCTGGATTTTCTTTGCCATCTCCAGCGCGCGCGTCAGTGGCAGAGCGGTGAAGTCCCCGATCGACATGCCGTTGACCTTTACCGCTAGACTCTCCGGCCGCAGTCTCTTCCCGTGACACGCCGGGCACACAGTCGCCGACATGTGGTCCATCAGCCAATCGCGATAGGTTTCTGACGAGGACTCTTCCAGTCCCTGCTTCAGATATCCAAAAATTCCCGCAAAGCCTGTTTTTCCGCCCCGGCCGGCTTCCCCATAAAACAACAGGTTCTGAATTTTCTCCGAGAACTGCTCCACCGGCGTCGCCAGATCAAAACCATGGGCCGCGGCCACCAGCTGCAACTGATGAATCAAATTCTGCGAAGCCGAACCCGGCCCCAACCCGCCATCGAGCAACGGCTTCGACCAGTCGTTGATCACTTTCGCGGGATCGAAATCATACTTACTGCCCAGTCCGTGACATTCCGGGCACGCTCCATAGGCGGAGTTGAATGAAAACGACCGCGGCTCCAGTTGCGGCACGTTGATCCCGCAATCTGGGCAGGCCAGCCGCTCCGAATAAAGTTTCTCCTCGCCGCCCACCACCGCCACCTGCACCAGCCCGCCCGCCAGCTTCATGGCCAGCCCAACCGACATCTCGAGCCGCCGTTCGATCCCCGGCTTCACTAGCAACCGGTCGATCACCACTTCAATCGTGTGATTTTTCCGCTTGTCGAGTTGGATTTCATCTTCCAGATTCACCAGTTCGCCGTCGACCCGCGCACGGGTGAAGCCGTGCTGCACCAGCTTCTCCATCTCCTTCTTGAACTCGCCTTTGCGCCCGCGCACAATCGGCGCCATCACCATCACCCTGTCTTCAGGAGTCAGCGCCATCACCCGCTGCACAATCTGGTCCGCCGACTGCCGCGTGATCGCCCGCCCGCACTTGGGGCAATGCGGTACTCCGATCGAGGCGAATAACAAGCGAAGATAATCGTAGATTTCTGTAATCGTTCCGACGGTCGAACGCGGGCTGCGGCTGGTGGTCTTCTGCTCGATCGAAATGGAAGGGCTCAGCCCGTCGATCGCGTCCACATCCGGACGCTCCATCTGGTCCAGAAACTGGCGCGCATAAGCCGAAAGCGTTTCCACGTAACGCCTTTGTCCTTCGGCATATATCGTGTCGAACGCCAGCGACGATTTGCCCGAACCGCTCAATCCGGTGACCACGGTAAGGCTATTGCGGGGAATCTCGACGTCTATGTTCTTGAGATTGTGCTGGCGCGCCCCGCGCACCGAAATCTTGGTAAGGGCCATGAACTATCCGAAGTAATTGCTGTCCTTCCGTAACGTGGACGGGTCATCAGAAATGTTGGAGATTGGAGTTGCGCACTTCTACTCACGTATCTTAGTTGCTAACCCCGGCAAGCGTCAACGCGGTTAGAGTGAGTGCGCGGCGCGGTTGAAAGGCTTGAACTGCGCAAATCATCCCGAGTTGCGCAGCGTGAACTCGCTGGAAAGAGGCCGAACTTGAGTGGGTTGGTTGCCGCCTTCATCTTATCGTTTACCGTCATTTCAGTTGTCGCCCTGGGAGTCATCGCCGCCTACGGTCTGGTCACCGGCATCCTCTGCGCCTTCGCCTACCGTTCCCGCCATCGCAGTCGCGTAGCCTCGCCGGCACTGGTACCCAGCGAAAGCCACGCCAGCGGCGACTGAAAAGCCTTCACTGGAAGCCCTTCCCACCAATGTCATCCTGAGCGCAGCAACCACTTCGCGGAGCGAAGCGGTTGCGGAGTCGAAGGACCCCATGCCTGCGGGCGTTGCATGAAGCCTGCAAAGGAATTCTCACGATGCCCTCGAACTACCCACGGAAACTCCGCGACAAGCCGGTGCCACAGTTCGGTCCATGGGGTCCTTCGACTACGTGGTCGTTCACTTTGTGAACGAACCACTGCGCTCAGGATGACAGGGTGAAAGAGCTGATCCTCTGGGGGAGTCTTTGCACTAGCCCGCGTTGACATGCCCCCTTCCGCACCATATGATTTCCGCGCGTTAAGGTTTCCCCTTCGACCGGTTACAGCTATGTCCGACCAAACCTCGAGCGGCCAAACCATCATCGGCCAAACCATTTCCCACTACCGCATCGTGGAAAGGCTGGGCGGCGGGGGCATGGGCGTGGTCTACAAAGCGGAAGACACGCGTCTGCACCGCTTCGTAGCCCTCAAGTTCCTGCCCGACGAGGTCGCCAAAGATCCTCAGGCGTTGAGCCGCTTTGAGCGCGAAGCGCAAGCGGCGTCCGCCCTGAATCACCCCAATATCTGCACCATTCATGACATCGGCGAGCAAGGCGGCATGGCCTTTATAGCCATGGAGTTCCTTGACGGAGTGACGCTGAAGCACATGATCACCAGCCGCCCGCTGGAACTGGAAACGCTCCTCACTCTGGGGATCGAAATTGCCGACGCTCTCGACGCCGCCCACGCCGAAGGCATCGTCCACCGCGACATCAAGCCGGCAAATATTTTCGTGACCAAGCGAGGACATGCCAAGATTCTCGACTTCGGATTGGCCAAAGTCATCGCGCCCAGCAAGCCGGCCGACGTGGGAGCATCGCAGGCCACCGCTGCCGTCAGCGCGGCCGAAAATCTCACCAGCCCAGGCACCGCGCTGGGGACGGTTTCCTACATGTCTCCCGAGCAGGCCCGCGGGAAAGACCTTGATCCCCGCACCGATCTTTTTTCGTTCGGAGCCGTGCTTTACGAGATGGCGACCGGCACTCTGCCTTTTCGCGGCGAGACTTCGGCGGTGATTTTTGACGCCATCATGAATCGCGCACCCATTGCTCCGGTGCGCCTGAACCCTGATCTGCCGGTCAAGCTGGAAGAAATCATCAACAAAGCTTTGGAGAAAGACCGCAATCTGCGTTATCAGCACGCCTCCGATCTGCGCACCGACTTGCAGCGTCTGAAACGAGATTCGGATTCCGGCCGCTCCGCAGCACAAAGTTCTGCACAAAGCCCGGCAGCACAAAGCGGGGCGGTGGAACTTCCGCCGGTTTCAAGCGCCGCGATCGAACGTGCGCCCAGTTCCAGCAAGCATTCAGTGCCTGCGGTGCGCCCGGATTCGGCCACGGCAGTCCAAGTTCCCGCTTCTGGAGCTGTGCCCGTGGCCGCCCGCCGTGCCTGGGTGCTTCCGGTTGCCGCCGCAGTCGCGATCGCGGTCATCGTCGGCGCTGTCTTCTACTTCCGGTCTTACCGCAGCCATGCCTTGACGGAGAAGGACTCCATCCTGGTTGCCGATTTCGTAAACACCACCAACGATCCCGTCTTTGACGGAACGCTGAAGAAAGCCCTGGCCGTCGATCTGGCGCAGTCTCCTTTCCTGAATGTGCTTTCCGATCAGAAGGTGCGCCAGACGCTCACCCTGATGGGCAAGTCTCCAGACGAGCGGGTCACGGCCGAGATTGGCCGCGACATTGCCCAGCGCAACGCATCGAAAGCACTGCTCACGGGATCCATCGCCAACGTGGGAAGCCAATACATCGTGACGCTCGACGCCATCAACGCCGCCAACGGCGACACTTTAGCCGAAGTGCAGGGCCGCGCCGACAACAAAGAGCAAGTCCTCAAGACGCTCGATAGCGCCACGAACGAACTGCGGGGCAAGCTGGGAGAATCGCTGGCCTCGATTCAAAAGTTCGACAAGCCGCTGGAAGAGGCGACTACCTCTTCGCTCGAGGCGTTGAAATCCTTCACCTTGGGCGACGGCAAACATTCCTCCGGCGACGACCTGGGGTCGATCCCCTTCTACAAACGCGCCATCGAACTCGATCCGAACTTCGCCATGGCCTCTGCCCGCCTGGGGGTGGTGTATGGCAATTATGGTCAGACCGATCTCTCCGAACAATACCGCAAGAGAGCATTCGATCTGAAGGACCGCACCAGCGAGCGCGAGCGTCTCTACATCACATCCCATTACTACAGCGACAGCGGTCAACTGGAAAAGGGGATCTCCGAATACGAACTCTTCAAGCAGACTTATCCCCGCGAGGTAACTCCCTACGTCAACCTGTCGGTCACCTATGTGAATCTTGGCGAGTATCAAAAGAGCCTCGATTATGCCAAGGGGGCTATTCAAGTGGATCCCGACGAATCCCGCGGCTACGGACAGGCCGCCTTTGATTACGCTGCTCTCGGCCGCCCCGACGAAGCCAAGGCCGTCGCCAAAGCCGGGTTGCAAAGAAACCCCGATTTTGTCTTCCTGCATGATGTTCTGGCCTACACTGCGCTCATTCAGGGCGATCAGGCGACCATGGAAAAAGAGGAAGCGTTCCTCATGGGCAAGCCTGACCTGGAATACAACGTGGATTTTCGTCACGGCGACCTTGCCGCTTCTCATGGGCAAATCAAACAGTCTGAGGACTTCTTCGGCAAGGCCCGGCAAATTGCGCAAAGAGTTCAAATCAAGGAATTGGAGGCCGGCGCCCTCGCCGAGCAGGCCTGGGTGCTGGTTCTCGCAGGAGATAACAAGCGCGCCATCGAAACCGCCAACGCGGCCGTGAGTGTCGCCCCCGTTTACTTCATTAAGCTGCAGGCCGCTGGCACCTTGGCGCTGGCAGGCGAAGCCCGGCGAGCCTTGGACCTGACTTCTGAAGCTATGCACAACCGGCCCGACGATACCCTCGTCCAATCCGCGTTTGGGCCCTGGGTGCAGGCCACTGCCGCCCTGAACGGCGGCGATGCCGCTAAAGCGATTAGTCTTCTGAACTCAGCTTCGCCCTACGACAAGGGAAATACCGGCGTGCTCTACATCCGCGGGCTGGCCTACTTGAAATCCAAACAGGCAGCCAATGCAGTCCAGGAATTTCAGAAAGTCCTGGCGCTGCGCAACGCCGCTGCCGCCGATCCCCTGATGTCGATGTCGCAACTCGGCCTGGCCCGCGCTTATGCTCTCTCCGGCGATACTGCCAAGAGCCGCGCTGCCTACCAGGATTTCTTTGCTTCCTGGAAAGACGCTGACCCCGACGTCCCGCTGCTCAAGGAAGCCAAGGCTGAATATCAAAAGTTGAGTTGAGTTGCCGCTACTGTTGCGGCGGCGGTTGCGGCAGGTTTTGCGGCGCTCCGCCCTGTTGCTGTTGTTGTTGCTGCTGCAACTGTTGTTGTAACTGCTGCTGCAGTTGCAGTTCCTTCAGCAGTTCCTCAGGACTCTTCACTACAGGGGGCGCATTGGGCTGTTGCGCGGGCGGTTCTTCCGCTGCGTTCTGATCCTGCTGGTTGTCCGCGTCATTGGCGGAGTCATCGGCCGGCTCTTCCGGGGCCGCTTCTTCCTCTTGTGGCGGCGGTGCCGGTCTTCTAGCGTTTGCCACGGGCGCCGCTTGTTCTCCGCCTGATTTGGAGGTCAGGATGATCTGTTGGACCGCTTGTGGATCGGTCGGAGAACCCATGATCACGTAGTTGAAATGCGATCCATTTAGCAGGGCGACCAGCACATCGTGCGCCGGCCCCGGGCCCAGGTGGGCCACGATGCGCTCCGTCGCGTTCGGGGGGATATCCATGGTCGCACCGGTCTGGGTTCGCACCGCCTGCAAAACATCCGCCAGCGTCGAGTTCTGGGCCACAATCGTCAACAGACCGTTGCCAAACGAAACTTTAGGGGGTGAAGCCGGACTCTCCGCCAAAGTCAGTGGCGGCAACGGCCCAGACGGCACAGCTGGCTGAGGCTGGGCCTGTGGCGCCGCGGAAGGCTGTTCCGCTGCTCCGGCAGGTGCGCGCTTCGCCGCTGTCCGCTTCAATTTTGTGGCTGGCAGTGGCTCCTGTGCCCCCGCGATGGAGCACGCCCACCCACTAAGCAGCAGGCCCACTGCGAGCACGGCGATGTTGATGCGCGGGGCTGACATGGTGCAAGTTTCTAACGTCCTCAGGGCTGTCGGAAGGTTAGATGCCGGATCGAAGCACCTTCATTGTAGCATCGCTTTCTTGTCCGGCTGGGAGGATGTTTCGCCAGTCCATGCAATCACTTACGAGAGTCGTGGCAGGAATTACGGGGGAAGGGTGCCCCTACCGCACCGGTGCGAAGTAGCCTTTGCGGGCGCGCACTTGCAGATCTTTCTTCAGCGCGGTGATTTCGATCGAGTGGTAGCGGCCATCGGCGTCAAAATTTGCCGGACGATACGAAATCACGTACTGGCTGCGCAGTTCATCTTCGATCGCCGAAAATGAGCCTTTGATGTCTTTCATCTTGAATGGGAAGAAAGCCCGACCGCCGGTGGCGTCGGCAAGTTGCTGCAAAACTTTGTCTCCCCGCAGAATCAGTCCGCTGTCGTCGGTCGAGATTGCATAAATGAGCACCTCGGCGCGCTGGGCCATCTCAATCGCCTGCGCCCGGCTTACTTCGCTCTGATTGTCCTCGCCGTCGCTTACGATGACTAACGCCCGTCTCACGGGATGATCCGGCTTGTCCTTGAGCAGTTTGTCGCGGCAAGCCTTGTAAATGGCATCGTAGAGCGCCGTGCCCCCGCCGTCATGCAGGCTTTTCACTCCGGTCTCGAGCAGGTGCACATTGTCGGTGAAATCCTGCGCCATCTGGCTGTGGCTGCTGAAGCCCATCACAAAAGCGCGGTCGAAATTCGGCCGCAAAATGTGTTGCAGGAACCCAACGGTTGCTTCTTGCTCAAAGTCGAACCGCCCGCGCACCGAACCGCTCGTATCCACTAACAGCCCCAGTTCCAGGGGAAGATCGGTTTCCCGCCGGAAGCCTACGATCGATTGCGGCGGCTTGTGGTCGTCCAGAATATTGAAGTCACCCTGGTTCAGATTGCGCACAAACTTGCCGTGTCGGTCCATGGCGATGAACAGCACGTTGACTTCATCGACTCGGGTCTTGATGGTGAGAATCGGCTCATTAGGATCGACGGCCGCATCCGGCGACGCAGCGGGAGCAACGGGGAGCGCTACCCCGGGAGTGGCGACATAGCTCGATTGGGCGGCCAGCGGAAAGCTCGCTGTCAGCAACCATATCCCTACGAGACAAACCAGCCGCCCTGTGTACTTCATTCCCCATCCACCCCAAATTTGCATGCCCGGCCACAGCTTCCAGCTGCTTCCCATAGATATGGATGCAACTGACGGGCCGAAAGCCTCTCTGCTTGCGGCTTTTACCCTCTGACTCTAGGAGACCCCCTGCCCAGCGCCAAGTTACAAAAGGAGCACACGTTTGGTCATGGAGCTTAACACCTGTAGTGGGCAATAGTTGCAGCCTCAAACCCCATCCCGATCTGGTTTAAGATGTTCCTTCCTGGCACCACGGAAGCACTCTGGATGAAAACTTCCTCGCCCCAGCTCATCCGTTGTCACTGGGCCCAAAACCCGCTCGCCATTCGCTATCACGACAAGGAATGGGGCGTGCCTCAGCACCGCGACCGGGTTCTCTTTGAATTCCTTATTCTGGAAGGCGCCCAGGCCGGCTTGAGCTGGGACACGATTCTGCAGAAACGCAAGAATTACCGCGCTGCCTTCGACCGCTTCGATCCCCATCGAGTTGCCCTCTATGACCGACGAAAGATGCAGAGTCTGTTGCGCAATCCCGGCATCGTCCGCAACCGCCTCAAGATTGCTTCGGCAGTGCAGAACGCCAAAGCGTTCCTCGAAATCCAGGACGAGTTTGGGTCCTTCAATCACTATATCTGGCAGTTTGTAGACGGCAAGCCCCGGCAGAATTCCCGGAGTAAATCGAACCCGGTCCCCGCGTCGACACCCGAATCCGACCGTATGAGCAAAGACCTCCGTCAGCGCGGCTTTAACTTCGTCGGATCAACCATTTGCTATGCCTTCATGCAGGCCGTCGGGCTGGTGAACGACCACTCCGTAGATTGCTTTCGCTACCGCCAAGTCTCCGGCAACTGAGAGCCGGGATCTGAGAACTGTTTTTTGGGGGTCCCAGCTTCGAGGTGAATCAAGAGCTCGTGTTTGTCAAAATTAGTTGACTCAGTCAACTATATGGCAGACAATGAATTCTGCAGAACAGGCTCCCATCATGGCTGTCCAGTCAACCGTCGTCCCGGTCCAGAACATTGAGGCAGTGCGCCGCTTCAACCGTTTCTACACCCGGCAGATTGGGTTGCTTCGAGAAGGCTTGCTCGACAGCGCCTTCTCCTTGACCGAAGTCCGCGTGCTGTACGAAATTGCCCACCGGGAGCGGCCCACTGCGACTGAGCTGAGGAAAGATCTCAACCTCGATGCCGGCTACTTGAGCCGTATCCTGCGCCGCTTTGAAAAACAGCATCTGCTCCAGAAGACCCCATCGCCCTGCGATGGCCGCCGGAGTCTGCTTGCACTGACGCCTCACGGACGCAGGGTTCTTGCGCCGCTCGAAGCTCGCCAAAGCCGGGAAGTCGGCGTCATGCTGGCCAAGGTTCCTCCGGGCGGCCAACTGCGGCTGCTCGAAGCCATGCGCACCATCCAAGATGTACTCAATCCAAAACCGGCAAATCAGGACTCGTACACGCTCCGCGCAGATCACCCCGGCGACATGGGCTGGATCGTCCATCGCCACGGCGTGCTCTATTCCGACGAGTATGGCTACGACGAGCGGTTCGAAGCGCTGGTCGCCGAAATCGTGGCGGAATTTATCGAGCACTTTGATCCCAGGCGGGAACGCTGCTGGATTGCCGAGAGGGACGGCGAGATCGCAGGTTCCGTTTTCGTGGTCCGCAAAACGAGAAGCGTCGCCAAATTGCGCCTGCTTCTGGTTGAACCTTCCGCTCGTGGTTTGGGCATCGGTTCTCGCCTGGTGAGCGAATGTGTGCGCTTCGCCCGCCAGGCTGGCTATAAGAAATTGATGTTATGGACGCAGAGCGAACTGCTCGCCGCCCGCCGCCTCTACGAGCAAGCCGGCTTTCGCCTAACTGCAACGAAGCGCCACCGGAGTTGGGGGCGCAAGCTCGTAGCCGAAACCTGGGAACTCAAGTTGGTTTAATCGCCTTCGCTAGGGCCGCCGACTAAGTACGTTCACTGAATGAGCTACGCTCACTGACCCCTGCGAAGGGGTTTTGAGTGCAAACGCATATTTACAACAGTTGACTTGGTCATTCCAACTGCTCGAAATGCGTTTACTCGCTAGAGGAGGGAACCGAGAGGTGCACAACACTGGAATTCGACGTGGGCGGCCCCGTAGTGCTTCGAGCAACGATCACAAGGTCATCAGCGCCCGGCGCAGTTCCGGCGGGAACGGCTAAATCCACACGTACGGTTCCAGACTCCCCGGCGCCCAACGTCAGCTCTTTTGGTTCCGCCTTGCTGACGAATTGATGCGCGTCCGCTACTGTCAGTTTGATTGTGCGCGGGAAGCCAATGTTTCGCACCGTGAACGTGACGTGCTTGGTGCGTCCTGCGGGCAATTCGTCAAAGTCCAGGTTTGGAGAAATCTCCACGCTTTCCGCGTGAAATAAATTCGAGAAAAACCTTTGGTACTGTTTGCCATTTGAGTCGCGTCCAATTACCGCAACACGGAATGGCGCACTCGGAAGATCCACGCTTCCGACGAATTCCAGGAACTCTCGATCAGAATTCACCGCGTGCATCTGCAACTTCTGGATGGTGTGGCTCTGTTCGGTAACCAAATAGAACTCGGCGGTCTTGGTTGCGCTGGCGGAGAGAGATGCCTGAAGCATGGCAGGGCTCCCCGCCAGTGGCTGCCCCTCTATCCGGAACAGTCCTTCGTGACCGGGACGGCCGCTTTTCTTTACAAACTCGACAGCGATAAGATAAATATCACTCTGGGCCTGGGCCTCCATCCAAAATCTGCCTGTGCCGGTGATCTCCGCGCGCCACTCCCCTGCTTCGGGCGAACTCACTGTCAAAATCCGGCCGCAATTCAATTCCGTGACCTCTGCGCCAGCTGAACCCTCCGTAATCGCCCAGCCGGAAGGTCGCGTCAATTTGAGCTGGTTGCCTTTTGTATCTACTGAGAACGTGAAGGTGATTCTTTTGGTCACCGAGTCCACTGGAATTGTGATGGTTTGTGGTTTTCCGTCGAGTGTGCCCGTCGCCCAGAGGACGGTTGACACGTTGTTCCTCGTGGATTCGCGCACGAGGTGGAAAGTTTTGGCGGCTTCAGACCGTTGCAGAAACATCGGTATCCCGCCCGTCTCATTAGCGGCGTGAATGTAAGCAGGATCCGCCGGACCGCAAACGTCCGGGCCAAAAGCCTTCGATCGATTTGTTGAAGGCTCTGTCTGTCCGAACACAAGCGGGGGAGTCGCGCAGAGGAGTCCCACACTCACAAACGCTCGTGCCCACGTGCGTATCACAGACCGTCTTGAAATTGCGGAATTCATTGCTCAGAGCTAGACTGCGTTCGCTGATCTGGACTTATCGGCCCGGGCAAGCAGATTTTCGGCAACTTCATTCCTGCGGGGAAAACTGAGATAGATGTGTGGGGGTGGGGCAAACGTGATTTCTGTCCCGAACTTTCCTGGCGAAGCGAGCGTTAGAGTGATGCGCCCATTCGCGCCATCTCGGGCGGTCGAGAAGTTGACGTTGATGATGTTAGAGAGCAGCACCGTATCCTCCTCGCCGCGTTTCTTGACCAGGAGATAATCACCGCAGTCATCGACCTCATCGGCAAGATCCCGAACGCTCGTCTTCCACCATTGGTAGCCGAAGACCAGCATCACGCACGGCACGACAAGAAACATCGGAGCTTTTTTGTAAACCCCGTTGATCAGGATCAAAAAAAGGAAGAACCCCACAAAACCAAAAAACAGAAATGGGAGAAGTTTGAAAGAAAACGTGTACGGCGTTGAAATCCTCTTCATAGCGCCACCTGCAGTCCGGATCCCAAGCACATTCTTGCGCGGGTTTCCCGCAACGGAAAGTGACTGTAGTAATCAGGGTCTAGGCTGGCACCACATGTCCGAGGTGCATATTCCGTCCCGTCATGTTCTCATCCCCATCGCGTTGAGGGGGTTGAAGGAGAGAACGGCAAAACTGCTACACCCCTTTCCCCGCGGCGTCGTGGGGGCGTTCGAGGGCGAGCAACGAGTGTAATCGCTTGATTTCAATTTCGACAGTTCAGACGCCTACCACCCTCCGAGGTAACTTTCGGGTTCGGAATTGGCGTACTACTCTTGGATCATGCATTGCGTTAATAGAGGCATCTTGACCTTGGTGGGACTGTTCCCGTTGCTTTTGCTGGCCGCTCCGGCCGAGGCGCGCCTGAACCTCCTCCAGAGCAAGCAGGTCACAACACTGCCTGGAAATCTAGTTGGCAGTATTCGAGCCGGCCTGGAACCATCTTCGGCCGGGCCAGTGGCATTCGCCGCGCCAATCCAGGCTGACCTTTTGCGTGCTCTGCCGCAGGATTTCCGTGCTGCGTGCCCCTCATTGATTGAAAGCTGGGGTGACATCGCCAAGGGAACGGACGAGTGGCGCGTGCGCGTCCTGGTTCGCCAAGACGATCAATTGTGGCTGGCCTTTCGATGTGCATCGCGCGCGCTCGAGTATGAGAAGGACTATGACGAGCGTCCGGCCCTCCTTCGCCTTACAACCGGCAAGCTGGAGTTTTTGCCACTCGGGTCGGACGCCGAGAATGACTCCACGCTCTATCACATTGAGTTCTCCGAGCTCCTGCCACTCGAAGGCGCGCAGGGAGTGGCCCTCAAAGTTACTGAGCCGGCCGGAACTCCCTGTTGCGATGGGCCTGAATCGCGCTCCGGTGAAACGTGGCGGGTCTTCGCGGATTTACCGCACGGCGTTGCGGAACTGCTTTCGGTCACGACCGCGCGGGACGACTCGAGCCACAGTGACGACCCCGAAGTCGATTCCGAGACAACCTACCGCGCCCAAATCACCCTGGATCGCGACGCGCAGAACCGGGGCAAGGAAGTCGCGGCCACCTTCCGCGAAGAGGTCAAGGAAATCACCTACCAAGGCGAGAAGGCTAACCCTCACACCGTGAGCCAGCGCTCCGGCACGCTGCGCTACCGCTGGACTCCCGCCTCTCTGCACTTTGAAGAAATCAAGTAGCAACGTTCAATCTGTCGAAACTGAACTCCAAGCTCGGGTTGGACCTTCCGTTTGGTCAACTGGCGTAATATCCCCATTACACTCAGAACGCTTTCTTCTGCGTCTAAGGCACGGTGTGCAAGGCCAAGATATTGCTACGCTAAAGTGCAGCGAGGCACACCCGCGCCAACCACTGATTCTCAGATGGCTTGCCAGTAGCTTTCTCAATGATGGGTTTGGGCACGATGGAACCCAAAAGGAAAAGCAGCGCAGCAATGAGGATAGCTATCCGCCTTGGGTTGATGCGGGGAAGCGTAGCACGTCAACTGGCGAAAAATCGCCATTACACTCATTTACCACTAATCTGCCACAGACCCTGAGGGGGGAAGAATTGCCGCCTTCTCCAATTCCATCACCACCAAGCGCACTAAGCCATTGATCACCTTATGTGCCGAACTCGGGTTGAAAGTATCGCTTGTTCCAGTCCAGATGAGTTCGCCGTCGGGAGCTGCAACTGCATACACATTGGTTTCAACTCGAACCGTCTTCTCTTTCACCAGATAGTCCGGGGAATAGACGACCGGATATACGGCTCCGTAGTACCCGAAAAAAGTGCCGTAGTAGGGAAGGAAATAGGGTTGACCAGGTATGTAAGTAACATGGGTTTCCACTTTGACTAAGCGGGAAACGATTACGGCATCGATTTTGTACGCCCTGATCTGCTCCCTCAGATATTCCAGATTGAGCGGATCTGCCGTCGGGCGGAGCAGGATGTCAGTTCCAGCGGTCGCTGCGATTCCGTGACTGGTGATCTTGCTGGCGAGCGCAACTTCGAAGTCGGCGCGAGTCTGCAGATGGTTACTCATTCCAATGACCAGGATCTGCTTGAAGGGTTGGCCGGAATAGGCCGGATTCTTCCAGCTCATCTTCAGTTTGGTCGATGCGTCCCCACTTCCAACCGCAAACAGGAGGAGCACAACCAGCAGTTTCCGTTTCATGGTAGTCTCGCCCATCGTGCTCCCACCGATTCCCGGAGCCGAACCGTGGCCCCAGTCATCAAATGCTGGCAGGAAGGTGACAAAAGATGCATCACGTGCGCCAGGAGAACCTGCCTTTTGTCGGTAGTTCGCATGAGTTTATCGGAGCTGAGCAGGGCAACACCAGCGTTTCGGTGTTCCTTTTCCATGGCAAACCCGGTTCGGGGCCGGGTCCGCACCGGCATCCTTATGACGAGATCCAGTTCATCCGTGAAGGCCGGGGTGTGTGGACCGTAAGCGGCAAGACCTTCGAGGGCAGCGCCGGAGACATCTTCGTCATCAAGGCCGGCGAGATCCACAGCTTCAAGGCCGTCGGCGATTCACCGCTGGTACAACTCGACGTTCACCTGAGTCCCCGCTTCATCCAGGAGAACCTATAGAGCAGTGGATCGCAACGTGGATGGGCCCGCAGCCCTCGGCAAAACGCGAGCGCCCTGTCAGTTGGCGAAAAATAGCGATTGCGCTCATTGACCCCGGCCCAAGGGTTTTGAACGCTAGCGCCTGATTTGGTCAGTCATTCTCGTGATAATGTATCCCCCCGGTGGCGCGTTGGACGCAACTCATGGGCGCTCACGAGCTTTCCCTTCTATTTTTCGGCGCGCTCGTCGCGTTGGTGGTCATCACGTCCAAACTGGGCAGGCCGAAGCGACGTGCCACTTCGACGGATTTTCCGGCACCGCTTGGTGCAAAGTTGATTGCATGCGCTTTGATGGCCGTCTGGATGCTGCTTCTCCTTGCGCCGCTTGGTGTGGGGATGTACTGGTTAGCTGCCATCTTCGCGATTGGTCCGGCCTACACGATTTGGCGTTGGCCCGAAACGATCTCAATCGATGAGCTGCAAGTTTCCCGATTCGCGTGGTGTCACGCTACGGTGTCAGTGCGTTGGGACGAAATCGAGTCGATTTCCGCGTCCCGAGACGTTTTCGTGTTGAAGGATCGAAGCGGTACCACGATCAAAGTCTCTATATACCAGGTGGGAGTGGATGAGTTAGTCCGAGAGGTTGTGCGGCATACGGGGATTGAGTTTCAGCCCCTCCCATGAACGTGCGCATGGCGATAAATTGCCATCCCGCCTGATCATGCGAACTCACGTGGGGACAGCCGCCTTGGCTGTCCCCGTTTGAAAGCGAGGTTGCAGCACATGTCTGCTTGCCTACTGACCCGCTCCGGCAGTGCCTTTCTCCAACTCACTCAGCGCGGCCAATACTTCTTCGCTATGTTTGTTGGGTTCGACGCTGGTATAGGCCCGGACGATCTTGCCCTGGGGATCGATCACAAACGTGTGCCGCGCCGCGATCTGCGTCACGCCAAAGTTCATGACTGAACCGTACTCGCTCGAAACTTTATGGTCGGTATCGGCCAGCAGCTTGAAGTTCAGGCCTTCCTTGGTGCAAAACTGCTTGTGGGAGTCGGCGCTATCCACGCTCACGCCCAGCACTACGGCATTTTTTTGCGCGTATTGCGCCTGATCCCGCTGAAAGTTATGCGCCTCGATGGTGCATCCGCTGGTGAAGTCTTTGGGATAGAAATACAGCACCACCCACTTGCCGCGGAAATCCTTCAGGCTGATCGGATTGCCGTCCTGCGATGGCAGAGTGAATTCCGGCGCGGCGCTGCCCACCGCCGGAGGAGATCCTGCAAATACCACCTTCGCGGCGACGCCAACACCCGCGATCCCCAATGCAACCAGTATAAGAATGATCCAGATACGCATGCCGCCTCCTCAGTGATACGAAAAGGTATCTCATGCGCGCCGGGATTGTCCACACGCACAGAAGCGACGCGCCAACCCATCCCCGCGATTTCTTTCCCCCTATTCTTAGAATAGCAAACCGAGCGGGGGCAAATGGGACATGCCGTCCGACTTTATATTTCTCTCTGAATGAAGCAGTTAGCCAAGAATCGTCCGCCCCGAGGCTTGCCAAGATTTTTTCGCGCCGCTGGCTAAGCCTCGTGATATAGTCTCGCGCCGTGGTAGCGCCGAACCGCATTTACCGGCGTGCTCTTCTCTGCAGTCTCCTGCTGGCGGCGATTTGTGCCTTTGCCGGCGACGACGACCCCGAACCGGCGCCACGCTTCCGCGCCAAAACTCTCACCGGCGAGAATTTCAACAACGACTCGGTCAAGGGCAAAGTCGTTCTGTTCGAGTTTTGGACCACCTGGTGTCCCTACTGCCGCCGGGAGCAGTCGCTTATCGATGACGTCGATCGCGAGTTCTCCAGCAAAGGGCTGATCGTTCTGGCGGTCGATGTGGGCGAGGGCAAAAAGAAAGTGCAGAAGTATCTCGCGGAAAATCCGCGTTCCTGCCGCATCGTGCTCACCGAAGATACGAATCTTGCGGCCATGTACGCCGCCAACTCCTACCCGATTTACGTCGTCGTCGACCGCGACGGCAACATCGTCGCCGAACAACGCGGCGCCAGCGGCGAACGCGGCCTGCGCAACCTGCTACGGCGTGCCGGCCTGTCACCCGATTAGCCACCAGAATGCGTGCGCGGACAGGCACGAGCGGGGACGCTCGCGCCTACATTGACTTGCTAACCCCCTGCACATAACATGTGCCGGGCTCAGTCAAGTATCGTCAACCAACTCCAAAAAGAGAGAGGACTATGAGAAAAGCTACCGTATTCTCCATTGCGATTTTCCTGGTTGTCTGTGGGTTATGCAACGCGGCGTTAGCCCAAAAGGCTACCGTCCTGCGCGTAGTCACCATCAAGACGGATAACGTTCCTGCCTATGTGGCGGAAATCGAAAAGGGTAAGCAACTTCAGAAGAGCATGGGACTTTCCGGCCACGACACGTGTCTGGCAGGCGCGATTCGCCGGGCCGGAAGCTGGAACCGTGGTGGTGAGCATTGAATATCCTAGTATGGCCGCGTTTGCCGCCGACACGGCCAAGGCCGATGCCAGCCCCGACTATCAAAACTGGCTGAAGGGTCTAAACAAAATACGGACCATCGTTTCTGACAGTTTGTACAGCGAGTGGTAGGAAGGTTTGGACGCGAAGGTCCCGGCGATGGGCTGCGACGGCAAGGAATAAGGAAATGAGGACGGGGCTGGTCCAGGCCAGCCCCCTTCTCTCTTGGGTGTGCGAAATCCCTTTTTCACCTCGCCAATGATGGATAATAGAAGTCCGCCGTCCCATCGGCTTAAAGTCTTCCCGAGGTTTACGATCATGAACCGCCGGCCTCTCCTCACCGTCCTCTTCAGCATGTTGGTGCTCGTACCACTTTCGCTTGCTCAAAGTGCCGGACAGGATTTCACTTACACCGTTTCGACCGCCCAGACTTGGACGGATACCGGGCCGGATCTGCACGCCGGAGATGTCCTGACGATTTCAGCCACCGGCACGCCGTGCAGTCCGCAAGGTGTAAGCGGCTCGACCCAGGCCGACTCACCGCTGCCTTCGGCTCCGGCTGGAGCGCTTATCGCCCGCTTGCATTCGCAGGGCGCTTTGCCGATCTTGATCGGCGCGAGTCACGAACTCCGCATCGAAGAGCCGGGACATCTTTCTCTCGGCGTAAACACCTCCGGTCCGGCGCCTTGCCAGGGCAGCTTTTCGGTCAAAGTTCACGTTTCGTCGGCGCAACCGGCATCGGCTTCGACGTCAGCGGCTAAGGCGGCGGCTCCAGGTTCCTCGGCTGCCAGCTCAACCACCAGCCAGGCCGACGACATGAAGAAAAAACTGGCCGCCGCGGCACAGACCTGGCTTGCCGGACAATTCGGCACCGGCACTGCTTCCACTTCGTCTTCCGAGGCTGAGGGGAGTTCGGGTACGACTGCCGCGACACCGGCACTGAACATCTCCAAGATTCCACTCGATGCCGGGCTGCGCAAAAACGTCGACGGCCTGCCCCGCCGCGTCAACGACGAATACAACAACCTCGGCGACATGGTGAATTTCGTGGTCATCGGCAGCCAGGAGAAGATCCAAGCCGCGCTCGATGCCGCCACCTGGCACGTGGCCGATACCGACTCAAAAGAAGCTGCCTTGAAAGCGGTCCTCCAGACGTACGAGAAGAAAGACTACTTGCAGATGCCCATGAGCAAGCTGATGCTTTTCGGGCGCTATCAGGACTTCGGCTACGAAATGGCTGAGCCGATTGCCATGGTCGCCAGCCGACACCATTTCCGCATCTGGAAAGCGCCCTTTACATGGAATGGCCAAACCGTCTGGGTGGGCGCGGGCACGCACGACATCGGCTTCGAAAAAGATCAGCGCAACGGCAAAGTCACGCACAAGATCGATCCCGCGGTCGACGGCGAGCGCGAGAACATCGGGTCTTCGCTACAGAAGGCGGACAAAGTCAAAAGCATGACGTACTACCTGCCGCCCAATCCCGTGCAGGACGCGCGGAACGCGACCGGCGGCGGCTATCATTCCGACGGCCGCATTCTGGTCGTCTTTCTGCAGTAGGCAAAAACCAATTGAGAACGGCGAACTGAAAACTAAGAACTGGTTTGTTCCGGAAGCACGTTCAGTCTCTCCCTGTGCTGCTTTGTGGAAATTGCGGCTCGCAGTTGAGCCGCCTCGGCAAGTCTGCTCGTTGACCGCCCCGGAACAATCGACGCAACCCGCGCCAGCAGTGGTTTCTGAAGCAGGAAGGTCCGCAAGAATCCACCGCAGAGATTTTTTCGGTTGCACCAAAAATTAGGAATTGACCCCACTCACTCATCCGCGTAAAGTCACTTTCACCCTCGCGCCACTAGAATCCAGCCACTGAAGAAAGTTCCAGCTCGGGCTTCCAACTCGGCAAACAACAATTTGGATTCTCCCTCCCCCAAAGGGTGGATCGTAGTGAGCAAGCATGAAAGTGATTGGCAAATCTATCGCACACGATTTCTGATTCGCGCCAGGCAGCTAACTGAACCGTTCGTCTTCCGTGACGCTCTCGGACGAGAGCACCGCGGAGGTGTGAACGACTACCTGGTGGAATCTTCCGACGGCACGCGGCGCATCGCACCGCGTGAAATCTTCGAAGATATCTACGTCGCTATGGGTCCTGCCGAGGATGACAGGCCTTTGCTCGGGACGCGCAAAAGGCCTCCCTCAAAGCTAAGGCCCAAGGCTTCTCCGGCGAGTGAACTTCCGTGTGAACTGGGTGTGCGGGGTTCGCTGTGGAAATCACAGCGTTCGAACCGGCATCCCACTTGTTAAGACTACGATACAATATATGGGGCTACCCCCTTGACAGGCCCAACATACAGATGTACCGTTGCGATCCCATGGAGTTGTCAAGCGCCTGCCGGAAACGGTCAAGGCTAGGTTAAAACAGGGCGGACGGAGCAGGCTCCATGCCACGCGCCGCCCCGCCAACCAAAGGTGGAGCGCCCGGCCGACCCCGGGCGAGAAGTGTAGTGCGGTGGCCGTTCCCTCGTTCCAGCCAGGCCGGGTTACACCGGGCCTCCCCCCGAGGGAACGACAGTAAGGCAAGACAGTTAGACTGTGGAAAAACACCTCGTAGCGAGGCTTGGGCCAGTGCTTTCCTCCGAGGTCAGACATCTACTAGAAGTGTCGATAAAGCCGGGAATTGAAACCGATTCAAGCAGCGGATCGCAGAATCCGCAGGGAGAGAGAAGAGAGAAATGGCAGAGGTAACTGAAAAAAGAGCCCCAGCAGCACCCGCGACAGCGGATTCCACTCCCCGGGCTGCAGCCACCAAGCCAGCCCCCGGTCTCACCTTCCGCCGCTTGTTCACCAAGCCCGGCGTTTCGCCCTATGACGAAGTCGAATGGGAGCGCCGCACCGCCCAGATTACCGATTCGAAGGGCGGCATTATCTTCGAACAGAAAGACGTCGAAGTTCCCAAAGACTGGTCGATGACGGCCACCAACATCGTGGCATCGAAATATCTGCATGGCACGGTGGGTACGGCCGAGCGCGAAACCGGCGTGCGCCAGTTGGTGAGCCGCGTCGCCGAAACCATTCGCGACTGGGGTCTGGAGCAGGGCTACTTCCGTTCGCCGGAAGATGGAGCCGTTTTCCACGACGAACTCGTCCACATTCTGATTCGCCAATACGCCGCCTTCAATTCGCCGGTCTGGTTCAATGTCGGCTGCGAGCGCATCGAGCCCAAGTCGGACGGCCAGAACTGGCACTGGAATCCGCGCACCCAGACCGTCGAATTTGGAGTCGTCGGCTACACCAAGCCGCAGTGCTCCGCCTGCTTCATCAACTCAGTGAAAGACTCGCTCGATTCCATTCTCACGCTGGCCAAGACCGAAGGCATGCTCTTCAAGTGGGGATCAGGCACCGGCACCAATCTCTCGTCTCTGCGTTCTTCCACCGAAGGCCTGAGTGGTGGCGGCACGGCGAGCGGCCCGCTCAGCTTTATGAAGGGATTTGACGCCTTTGCCGGCGTCATCAAGTCCGGAGGCAAAACCCGGCGCGCCGCCAAGATGGTCATTCTCAACGCCGACCATCCCGATATCGAAGAGTTCATTCTGTGCAAGCAGAAAGAAGAAGCCAAGGCGCATTCGCTGGTGGCCGCGGGATACGACGGTTCGTCGCCCGATTCCGAAGCCTACTCGTCCATCTTTTTCCAGAACGCCAACAACTCCGTGCGCGTGACCGACGACTTTATGTACAACGTGGTCCGCGACAACGGCTTCACCACTCACGCCGTAAAAGACGGCCGGCCGATGAAGACCTACAAGGCAAAAGAACTGCTGCGCCTGATCTCCGACGCCACCTGGCATTGCGGCGACCCTGGCATGCAGTTCGATACCACCATCAATCGCTGGCACACGTCGAAGAACACCGCGCGCATCAACGCGTCGAACCCGTGCAGCGAATACATGTTCCTCGATGACTCAGCCTGCAACCTGGCCAGCTTGAATCTGCTGAAGTTCGCGCCCAACGGCACGTTTGACGTGGAAGCGTATCGCCACGCGGTCGACGTCCTGATAACGGCGCAGGAAATCATCGTCGACAACGCGGGCTATCCCACCGAGATGATCATGCGCAACTCGCATGACTATCGTCCGCTGGGCCTCGGCTACGCCAATCTCGGCGCGCTGCTCATGGCTTGCGGCCTGCCCTACGATTCCGACGCCGGCCGCGACTACGCCGCCTGCGTCACCGCGATCATGTGCGGCGAAGCGTATCTGCAGTCGTCGCGCATAGCCGAACTCTGCCAGCCGCTGGCCCCGGCAACCGAAGCCACGAAAAAAGGCCTCGCCGAGACCAATCTCGGATCGAATGTCATGCCCGGCGCCGCCTGCCCCGGCTGGTACATCAACCGCGAGCCGTTCCTCGACGTCATCCGCATGCACCGCGCCTCGGTGAACGCGATCGGCGCTCACTTGGGACCGGCCGCCACCGGCGCGGCCGAGCGCGGCGCGGCAGCACAACTCGACGAACTCATCTCCGCCTCCAAAACCTGCTGGGACGAAGCTCTAGCCCACGGCGAGAAGTTCGGCTACCGCAATTCCCAGGTCACAGTTCTCGCTCCCACCGGCACGATCGGATTCTTTATGGATTGCGACACCACCGGCATCGAGCCCGACCTGGCGCTGGTGAAATACAAAAAGCTGGTCGGCGGCGGCATGATCAAAATCGTGAACAACACCGTGCCCACGGCGCTGTTCAAGCTGGGATACGATCACGACCAGACCGACGCCATCGTCAGCTACATCGACGCCACCGGCACCATCGAAGGCGCGCCGCAGATCAAAGAAGAGCACCTGCCGGTCTTCGATTGTTCCTTCAAGCCGGCCAAGGGCACGCGCTCCATCCATTACATGGGACATCTGAACATGATGGCCGCCACGCAGCCCTTCATCTCCGGCGCGATTTCGAAAACCGTAAATCTGCCCGAGTCGGCGACGGTTGAAGACATCATGGAAGCCTACCTTCAGGCCTGGAAGCTGGGCCTGAAGGCGGTCGCCGTTTACCGCGATGGCTGCAAGAAATCGCAGCCACTTTCAGCCGCAGGCACAAAAACCGCGCAGAGTAGCGCCGGCGTCTCGCCGGCCCCCGTCTGTCCGGAAGAGCAAGACCCCAACGCGCCTCCTCGCGCCGTGCGCCATCGCCTGCCCGAGGAGCGCGCCTCCATCACCCACAAATTCAAAGTCGGAGACCACGAAGGCTACATCACCGTAGGCCTCTATCCCGACGGCAGCCCCGGCGAACTCTTCATCAAAATGGCCAAAGAAGGCTCGACCGTCAGCGGCCTCATGGATAGCTTCGCGCTGGCCGTCTCCATCGCCATCCAGCACGGTGTGCCCTTGAAGCTGCTGTGCGAAAAATTTGCCCACACCCGCTTCGAGCCCAGCGGCTGGACCAACAATCCCGAGATCGGCTACGCCAAGTCGATCATGGATTACATCTTCCGCTGGCTCCAGTTGCGCTTTCTGACCGGACAGCAGCAGTTGCTGTTCGAGAATCTGAGACTGAAGCCGTCAGTCATCAGTGTCTCAGCCGTCAGTGGACGACATGGCCTTGCGGGTCCTGGTGCCTTTGCCAACGATCAACGACCATCGCCCAACCACTGGTTCCGTCCACGCCGCCGACGCCTTGGCCGGCCTAGTCGATCTGGGCGACGCCCCAACCTGCAGCTTCTGCGGCAGCATTATGACCAGGAATGGCAGCTGCTACAGATGCATGAGCTGCGGCAGCACCAGCGGCTGCTCGTAGGTTTGGGAAGGGCATGGCTTTAGCCATGCCGAAAAGTGAACCGAACCTCGTCGGCTTTAGCCGCTGAGGTCTAGAACAAAAAGAAGTGGACGTACTGTGAGGGGGTCACGGCACGCCGTGGCCCCTTTTTTTAAGGTCGACTGATGCCTGTTTCCATCCTACACATATCAGACCTCCACCGGGATCCTGCCGATGAAATCACGAATGATGCACTCCTGGAATCCCTGCTCCGAGACCGAGAGCATTACTCCCAGGAGCAACCCATTGTGGCCGCTCCTGATCTCATCATCGTTAGTGGAGATCTGGTGCGAGGCGTAGCGCCTGCTTCGCCAAATGCGGTGGAGAAGTTGACTGCCCAGTATGAACAAGCTGAGCACCTCCTTGCAAATCTCGCAGAAGTTTTCCTCGGGGGCGATCGTCTGAGACGCGTAGTGATCGTCCCAGGGAATCACGAACGTCAGCTACTACCAAACCTTGCGAAGTCTAGAAAAGCTGACCGTCGACCCGGCCAACGTACCCTTGACCGATTATTTGGAAGAGCTTACCGCGGCCCACTCCGACGTACGTTGGGTCTGGAATGATCTTTCCTTCTACAAAATTCGCGACGCCAACCTCTATCTCAAGCGCTTCGCCGCATTCTGCTCGTTCTATCGAACATTTTACGGATCAAGTCGGACATATAGTATCGAGCCCGAGAAGCAATTTGACATTTTCGACTATCCTGCATTTGGTCTTGCTGTGGCAGCATTCAATAGCTGTTACAACAACGACCCGCTTAATCGCAGGGCAGCTGATCCACCCAGACTGCATTGCCAATGCCACCATCCAACTCAGGAGCGATGCGCGCCCGAACCGACTTCTACTAGCGGTGTGGCATCACAGCACATTCGGCCATCCAACAATAACGGACTATATGGATCCCGCGACCTTGCAAATACTTATCGATCGTGGTTACAGCATTGGTTTTCACGGTCATCAGCATAGGCCCGAATTTATCGATGAGAGCTACCGGTTCGGCACGGGCCACAAAATTACAGTCGTAAGTGCGGCTTCACTTTGTGCCGGGCCGGATGATATTCCACCGGGCCACTCGCGAGGTTACAACCTCCTTGAACTCGATGTTGACAAGCTGAAGGGCAAGCTGCATCAGCGCAAAATGCTGAACGATAGTTTTGCTTCTCCGATCTGGGGTCCTGGCCAATTCCCTTGGTCCATGAAGAGTTTCGTCGAATTTCGGTCCAGCCCCCTCGCCACTTCTCCACTCATGCAGGTACCGCAGCAACCCTTTCGCGAGCCGAAGAATTGATTAGAAACCAGAGGTTCTCAGAGGCCATTCCTTTACTGTTGCCAGTGAGAACGAACATGTTGGCACGACGGTTCTTGCTGGAGTGTTATGTCAATTTAGAGAGCAGTCGAGAAATCATTGATAAATTCAATCCGCCTACGACGACGGAAGAAGCTCTTGTACGTCCTGGATGCGATGTGGGCGGAAAGGGAGAAGGACGAGTTGAGATTGCTTTTAGACAGTGACATGGTCGCGAACTCGGCCGACCCGGCCTTGAAGGAGGCACGACGAAAATTTGACCAAAGGCTGAGCTTATGACTGACGAGACATCCAAGATCGCATTCCAGGTTGAAACGGAGCGAATACTAAAAATTCTTTCCAGCGAGATCTACGACTCACCCCTGGCCTTGGTAAGGGAAAATCTACAGAACGCTTATGACGCCGTTTTGATGCGCTTCACGGCAGAAAACCTCGACATCAGCAATGGTTTAATCAGGGTCACGGTAGAGCCCAGAAGGTTGACAATTACCGATAACGGTATTGGGATGAACGAGGCCACCCTCCGGAACAATTTTTGGAACGCTGGGTCCAGCGGCAAGAGGTCGGAATTGGCCCGAAAGGCCGGGGTCATTGGAACATTCGGAATTGGCGCAATGGCTAACTTCGGTGTTTGCTCGCGCCTTCGGGTTGAGACCCGTTCCATCGACTCGGACGTTACGTTGATCAGTACGGCAGAGCGCTCGAAGTTGTCCATTTCGCAGAATTGCATCGACTTGGAGCGCCTACGTGACAGCCGAGGTCCAGGCACCACGCTCATTGCGGATCTGGACGACGATTCGACTCTAGAGCAGTCGAAGGTGAAAGAGTACCTGGCGCAATACATTGCCTATGTTCCGGTGAGAGTTTTGCTAAATGATGGGACGGTTAGCCAGCGGTCCTACATGTCGATCCTCACCGCCAAGCATTTTGAGGAGGTGGCGGCGCGAACGTTCAAAACCAGCACGGTTGCAGCGGATCTGACATTGCACGTAGAGCGCAATGCCAAAATAGCTGTCGTCCTCCGGAACCTCAAAATTAAGGATGTGGCGATTGCAGGGGAGATGGTGTTGATCCAAGATGGTGGGCAATTGATGGGGCTTCGGAACTACTTCGGTCTTGCGCCGGTGCCATTTTCGGCTCACTATCAGTTTGGCGGAAATGCAAATCTATCCGTGCTACAGCCGACCGCTGGGCGGGAAGCTCTCAGCAGAGAGAGCATTGAAAGGGCTAGCGCATTTATTAGCTTGGCTGAATACGGCGCGAGTGTTCTGCTTGCAGCTACAGAATTCGCGGACCGTAATTCTGGGTTTTTACAGTACGTCTCGTCAAATAACCGGATGGACTTGGCCGGAAGCGTTGCAATACAGGTTTTGCCCGATGACAAACAAGTGCAACTCGGTCAAGTTCTGGAGCACTGCGCCGGCCATAATCTTCGGTATTACACCGGGACGGACCAGTCAATCATTGACATGTTTGCGCACGAGCACTCATCGTTGCTGCATGTGAGTCAGGCAAACCCTCGACGACAGTTGCAACTTCGATACATTGAGACTGTCCTAAAACTCTCGGCTGTCCCTGACCACGCCACCCTAAGGCGCCTGTATAAGCCCACCGAACTGACGATAGAAGAAGCTTCATTCTTGGCGAGGATAGGCCAGACTTTAAGTGAAGACTATCTCTTGCCTAACGCAGACATCATGTTTGCAGAAATTAGCCATGGAGTGGTTGTGCTGGTTGAGCCAGAGCAAGATCTAGTAAAGATTTATTTGGCCCGGGATAACCAGAGTCTTCGGCCAGTCCTTGCGACATACCGGAGCGCATACGAAGTGTTTGCGGGATTTGTGAAGGATTTTGTCCGAAATCACCTGTATTCCCGCCTAAGCCAATATATCCCCTCCAGCACCAAACAAGGCGCTGACGCATTGGCGAAGCTTCTGCAACGGAATCGCGAACTTTATCGTTACGAAGAAAGTGATTTGGGAGAGCTCGAGCCCCTTTTGGCAGACTATCTGTCGGGCGAAAAGACGCTGGCGGAAGTGATTGTCGCAGCTAGGAGTGTTGGCAGGCCTCAGACACAGTTTGTGCGCAGCGACCAGGTTGGAAGCTTGGAGCAAGCACTGCCAGATGTTGTAGACTCTCCGACGACTCCGGAGGAGTCGCCCACGTCGGCGGAACTCACTGCGGCGCCTCCGATATTACGCCAGGACCTGACCTGCAATCTCAAGATACTCATCGCAAGCGCAAAACATAGGCAACTGAATAACTTCGGGTTATTTCTAGGGCTATCAGATCGACTGATGCGACGCGAGGGCGACTTTTTCCATTGGCCACATACTACCAAGGTGATGTGGGGCGGGCATCGGGTCATCTATATCTTTACCGAGGCATCTGGGAAGCTAACGTTATATTACGACATCGAGTTGAAAGAGCTGTTGGACGAGCAAACTGCCAGCGGTGGAGCGTTCCCGACAACTACCATAATTACTAAGAACCGGATCTTTATCCCTGTACCCGAGACACTTGCAGCGGCATTTCGGATCGAAAAGGGTTCGAAGGAGTTCTTCGTACGATTCGACACAGTAACGAGCTAACTTCGTCTTGCCTCGTGCCGGGTGCCCGCGCCGTACATCCGTCCCCCCCATCCTTTCGATGGTGCTCAGGGCAGGCTATGAAACCTGAAGCCGCGCCCTTCCGGCAGAACGCACGAGCGGGGCCTGTCCTGAGCAAAGTCAAAGGGATGCTCGCGCCTACATCGTTCGCGAATCCCCTTGCGCTACAATCGTGCCCCTGAAAGGAATTCGAGTTGGAGGTTTAGGCATGGAGAGGGTAATCGAACGCCAGCGGAGAACCGTCGCCGAACACATTCGAGGCGAGAACGAACACAACTGGCCCGCGGTTTACGACACCTTTGTGCAGGATTCCAGGGCCCACTATGACGTTGTCCCGCTGGGCGCAAGCTTCAAGGGCATCGAAGGGGTGCGCGGTTTCTATCAATCTATCGCTGCTGCCGTGCCCGATTTACAAATTGAAGTCAGGGCGGAGCACGATGTGCCGGGCTGCTCGATCCGGGAAGTCGTACTCCGCGGGACTCATCAGGGAGATTTTGCCGGCATGAAGCCGCTGGGAAATGCGATCCGGGTCGAAATGGCCGTTTTTTACGCCTTCGATCCGGGGTCAGGCAAGCTGATCTCCGAGCGCATCTATTACGACCAGGCAGGTCTGCTGGCGCAGATGCAAGGCGCCACAAAGCCTGCGGTGGCGTAGGCGCTACGGGGGTCAAGGGCTGCCCGGCCCAGGGCTTTCGTCTGTTCGGCAGCAGCTCGCCGCGCGCCTTAGAGGCCGGCCGGTCTGCCAGCTTTCCTCTTTCTCTCTTTAGTTTACGTGTCATGACGCATCTGTACAGTCGCTAGCGTCATGACGCTGTGTTCCGCGCGGAACATACTTCGGAGAAAATGCATAGGTCCTTCGTTGGGAGCCGCTCGCCAAGCGAGCGGCTCCGCCGCCTCAGGATGACAAATTGTTTTAGACAGGACGCACGAGCGGGGACGCTCGCGCCTACATCGACGCTCGCGCCTACACCGACGTTATACTGTCTGGCCTTAGATTCCTCAGGAGGTAGCACGCATGAAGTGGCTGGCGAGGACGGTTGTCGTGATGGCGTTAGCGGCCAGTTGTCTGGCTCAGACACGCAGTGGGCTGGTTTTTCTGGTGAGGCACGCAGAGAAAGAATCGCAGGAGAAGAACGCATTGCTCACCGAGCAGGGACACCAGCGGGCGCAATGCCTGGCACGCCTGCTGGCCGAAGCGGACATTCACAAGATTTTTGTGACTACGATCACCCGCACCCAGCAGACCGCCGAGCCGCTGACGCAGATTCTGGGGCTGACGCCGATTGTCGTGGAACAGAAGGATATCCCAGGGCTGGTGACGCAGTTGCAGGCGGATACGAATGACAATGTGTTGGTAGTGGCGCACTCGGAGACACTGCCCAACATTCTGAGCGCGCTGGGGGCGAAGATTCCAAAGATCAGTCAGGATGAGTTCGATCGTTTGCTTGTGTTTCACTACGATGAAGGCAGCAAACAGGGAACGGTGACGACTTTGCGCTATTGCACCTGCAACTAGAGTTGGCTGAGGGCTTCCTTCAGTTGCGGAACGCGGGACTGTGTCTTGATTTTGTTTCGGTGGCGTTGGGCGGGGGTCCCACCTTTGCAAAACCCGCAAAGGTGGGACCCCCTCCCAGACCAAATCTCACACGAGCGGGGGCGCTCGCGCCTCCATGTGAACTACTTGTAAGTTACGGTTGAGCTGGACAAGTAATCGCGATGTGCGCTGAAATCCACCATTGAGCTGAACGCCGAACCGCCCAGGGGGTTCATCTTCATCGCATCCCGCAGCGAGGCATCGAACTTGTCCATGCCGTCGGCGTTGGGCGTGATGAAGACGATCCAGAACGTTCCCGGATCCATAGTGTGGACGGCTTCGGTGTCGACTTCATATTCAACAACCGTGCCGCTGGCCAGCAGTTTTTCCATCAAAGGCACGATCAGATTCTTGCTGAGCGTGTCCACTGCGTCGTCGGGCGCGTCGGCCTTCAGTTTGTACTGGGCCACGCGCGTATAGGCGCCCTTGAAGGTACCGGAGTGCCAGTTGTAATACTTGCTGACTGCGATTTCATCCCAGTGCCTGGTGGCGTTGGCCATGACCGGCGCAGTGGCCGAGCCGGACTTGTAGAACTTGTCGAGCACGCCGAGAATCCCGGCCATCGACATCGCCGACCACCAGCTGTCGTGCGTCGGACCGTCCACCTGATGCACCAGGTTCATGTCGCTGCCGTAGCCCACGAGGGTTCCGTCGGCCAGGGCTTTGGCCAGAATCGCCTGGTCGGCTGCGTCGTTCTTTTCCATATCGGCCCATTGCGCGCGGGGAATGGTCCAGTTCCCGACGTAGCTATACATCGGCGGCTTTTCCATCGGCCCGCCTTGCGCGAGCGCGGGTATAGCCACGGTGGCCATCACCGCGAGCGTACACAGAGTTGCAAGAATCCCCCACGATTTAATGTTCATCTTCATTCTTAATCTTCTCCTCATGATTTGCAGACCCAGATTTGCAGACCCGGCGCGAAGGCCGGGTCGTGTTGATGCTTGTGGTGTGTTATGTTTCGCTCGGAACCCTACTCCCGAGGGGAGCAAATGTCAACGAAGCAGGGGGTTTCGACGGCGTCCGGCGATGCGGTAGAGTACTTTTTTGGGGCCAATCTATGAGCGACAATCTTGATCATGAAAAAGAATTAGCGGCCCGGGCCAGCGTGCGCTTTGTGCAGGATGGCCAGATCGTCGGCCTGGGCACGGGATCGACCGCGGCGCATCTGGTGCGCTCGCTGGGCGAAAAAGTCCGGGACGGCCTGAAGATCAAAGCTATTCCAACGTCCTCGCGCACCCGGGAACTGGCGGCCAGCCTGGGCATTCCAATCACCAACTTCGATGAATATCAGCAGATCGATGTGACCATCGACGGAGCCGACGAGATCGGCCCGAACCTGCAGTTGATCAAGGGCGGCGGAGGGGCGTTGCTGCGGGAAAAAGTGGTGGCATCGGCGTCGAAGAAGCTGGTGATTATTGCCGATTCCAGCAAACAGGTGGCGACCCTGGGGCGTTTCCCGCTTCCGGTGGAGGTGGTGGGATTTGCGCAGGCGCTGGTGGCGAAAAAGATCCAGGCGCTGGGCGCGACCGTGAAACTGAGGCAAGGCATCGACGGTAAGCCGTTCGTGACCGACGAAGGTCATCATATTCTGGATTGCAGCTTCGGGCGGATTAACGATCCTCCGGCGCTGGCCCGCATGCTGAGCGACATGCCGGGAGTGATGGAGCATGGATTGTTTATTGGGATGGCTTCGATTGCGCTGGTGGGAAAAGGCGAGGAAGTGGTCGAGGTGAGGTGATTCGCTCCGGGTGGAGTCGGGGCGGCTGACGGATTATGCGGTTCCCCAGATTTCGCCTAGGGCGCGGTAGAAATTCTTTCCCAGGACTTTTTCGATCACTTCGGAGGAATAGCCCTGCTTGCTCAAACCTGTAGCGATGATTTCCAGGCGGTCAGTGCGATTCAGGTCGGGTGAATAGGGCGGACGATCCTCTTCGGGCGCAGCGATACCCAATTTTTTTCGTCTGGCCATTTGCTCTGCGAAGGATTTGCGCGTCTCCGGCGTGTCGGGAAACGTGTCGAGGACGCCGTCGGTGCCGATGCCGACGTGGTCGGAGCCACAGATTTTGAGGGCGTGATCCAGGTGCTGCAGAACGTGCTCGCGACTCGGAGAGATCGGGCTGGCGACAAGATAAGGCATGAAGTAAATCCCGGCCACGCCGCCGCGATCGGCCATGGCGCGCAGTTCGCGGTCTTCTTTGTTGCGGGGATGCGGATGAACCGCCGCGCAACCGGTATGGGTGAACAACACGGGTTTGGTTGACGCCTCGATGGCTTCGGCCGTGGTGCGCTGGCCGCAATGGCTCAGGTCGATGGCGATGCCCAGCTCGTTCATTTTGGCGACGGCGGCGCGTCCGAGCTTGCTGAGGCCGGCGTTGGCGGGCTCGAGGCAGCCGTCTCCATAGAGGCCGCGATTGTTGTAGCTGAGCTGGATGATGCGCACGCCAAGCCAGCGGAAAGTTTCCAGCCGGTCGAGTTTCGGTCCCAGACAGTCTGTCTCTTGAAAACCCATCATGATGCCGATTTTCTGGTCGCGTTTGGCGCGGTCGAGGTCAGAGTGGCGGCGGATGATGGTCCAGTGGGCTGGATCTTGCTCGGCTATGCCCAGCACGTAGGAAATGTAGGAAACCGTGTCTTCAAACTCCGGCAGAGAGATGGTCCAGTTGACGGCGGTGACGCCGGACGTGATGGCTTGCTTTGTAATCTCAGGCTTGAGAGGAAGATCGAGAGAGTCGTTGTTGATGCCGGCGCAGGCATCGATGACCATTGTCTTGCGATACAGATCTGCGATGGCAGGAGGAATAGCGTCTTGCGGGTTCTGGGGACCCTGCGCGAAGAGGCTGGCGGAGGAGAGTTTCATCGCGCAGGCGAATTGCGCTGCGTTCAGCAGAAACGCGCGGCGATCCAAGAGATGGCCTCCTTGCGGCTGAGCCCCAGATTCCTCGCGCATAAAGCCGCGCTCGGAATGACAATTCTTGAGAGATTTTCAAGCTGTACTACGTTCCGCTTAGCCCATCATGTTGGTGTGCTCGGGTTGCACCTTATAAATGACGCGCACTTCCCCGGGCTGGCCGTAGGGGTACTTGTCGACGCCGAGATATTTCTTGGCCAGTCTGTCGATCATGGCGTCGGCGCCCTGCTCGGTGATTTCCACGACGCGGCCGCGGATTTCGAGATAGCGGTAGGGATTATCGGGATCGACGATGGCGAGTGCGACCCGCGGGTCGCGGCGCACGTTGCGGTCCTTCTGGCGGCCTTTGGCGGAGTTGAACACCACAAGGTCGCCCTCCAAATCGACCCAGACAGGTGTGACTTGCGGGCGGCCGTCCGGCATTAAGGTGCCGAGGCTGGCAAAGGCGCGTTTACTGAACAGATCGCGATATTTCTCGGGGATGGCGTGCGACATTACGACCCTCCTGGAATTAACGGAAGATTATAGAGGGTCGGACGGGGTGACGTCAGGGTTTCGAATCGTTCCTTTGTACCGACATCCAGGGGATACCCGTCTCACGGGTTGGTACTATCGCTCGACCGAACGTATCCGATCCGCGCGAGATCCCTCGCCCCGCTGGAGAAAACGCGGGGCTTCGGGATGACTCCTCTGACCGGCACGTCGTTTACAATGGCGGGCGCCTTATTGAGAACCTTGGGGGGTGAGAAATGTTCTATTCCCGTTTTGCGGTGCGGAAAAGTCTTCGGGCTGCATGGCTGATCCTGCTGGTGGTCGGGTGCGCTCTGGGGCAAGATGCTGCTAAGGGTCGGCCGACGATTGTGTTCATGAGCGATTTTGGCGTGGTGGATGATTCGGTTGCTCTGTGCAAAGGCGTGATGTATTCGGTTGCTCCAGATGCGCGGATTGTGGACCTGACTCATGAGGTCACTCCTTTCTCCATTCTTGATGGGGCCCGATTTTTGTATGGTGCGTCGCAATACTTCCCGCCGGGAACGGTTTTCGTGGTGGTCATTGATCCCACGGTAGGGAGCACGCGAAAAGCTGTGGTGGTCAAGTCTAAGCGCGGGCAGTTTTTTGTGCTCCCGGACAACGGCCTGATGACTCTGGTGGAACAACGCGATGGGCTAGAGGCGGCGCGGGAAATTACCAATCCAGCATGGATGATTGGCAGCAAGCTTTCCTCAACCTTCCACGGACGCGACATTTTTTCTCCCGCGGGGGCGCACGTCGTACGCGGAGACGACTGGACGCAGGCCGGGCCGGAAGTGGATGTGAAGAGCCTGGTACGGCTGAAGCTGGAAGCTGCACGGCTGGATGAAAGCGGACTTCATGGCACGGTGATCGCGACGGATGGGCCCTATGGCAATCTGGTCACAAATCTGGATGGAGATGATTTTTTCAAGCTGGGGTTTCAGCACGGCCATGATGTGAAGATCAAGTTAGGCGGCAAGGAGATGACGGTTCCGTTCGTGCGCACCTTCAGCGACGTGGCGTTGAAGACGCCGTTGCTTTATATCGATTCTCGCGGGCGTTTGGCTCTGGCGGTGAATCAGGGGAATTTTGCGGAGAGTTACAAGATCACGCCGCCGGTGGAAATTTTTATTCCACGGGAAAAGAAGTAGCGGGCGAGCTAAAGCTCGCCCCCGGACGGGGCGTCCGGGGCTACGTTAGATCTTTGGCGATCTTGGGCAGCACCGCTCTCAGCAGCGCCATGAAATCACCTTTCACCCGCTCACCCGTTTCGAGGACTTCTTTGTGGTCGAGCGGCTGGTCCAGAATTCCTGCCGCCATGTTGGTGACGCAAGAAATGGCCAGGACTTTGATCCCCATGTGGCGGGCCGCGATGGTTTCGAGGACCGTGGACATTCCAACCAGGTCTGCGCCAATTGTCCGCAGATAACGGATTTCGGCCGGAGTCTCGTAGCTCGGCCCCAACAGCCCAGCATAGACGCCCTGATAAATGGTGGTACCAAGTTTGTGCGCGGCGCGGAGAGCAACTTCGCGATACGGCTTGCAGTATGCCTGCGTCATATCAGGGAAGCGCGGGCCGAAGCGGTCGTCGTTCGCGCCCGTGAGCGGGTTCGCGCCCTGCAGATTGATGTGGTCGGTGAGCACTACCAGCGCGCCCTGGTTGTATTTCCGATTAATTCCACCTGCGGCATTGGTGAGCACGACGGCACGAATGCCCATGCGGCCGAACACGCGCATGGGGAAGGCCACCTCTAGAGCGGAATAGCCCTCGTAAAGATGCGCGCGCCCTTGCATGACGGCGACGGGAATGCCCGCGGCATTCCCGATCACCATTTGCCCGGCGTGTCCGATGGCGGTCGAGCGGGGAAAGCCGGGGATGGTTGAGTAGGGAATGCGCGTGGGTTCGGAGAGTTCGTCTGCGAAAGCACCCAAGCCGGAGCCGAGCACGAGACCGATTTTGGGGCGGAGCTCGGTTTGCAGCGAGAGAAATGTGACGGCAGAATCGGCGATGGCGAATTGGTCGTCGGGGTTCATTTATAGGACGTTATCATTATCATTCGGCGGGAGGCTCTGCGATAGCGCCGGCAAAAGCAGGTTCCTCGACACGCTCTCGCTGGTGTGCGCCGTGCGATAAGCGTAGCGCCGGCGTCCGACCGGCGTGGCCGCCGAGACGGCGGCGCTGCGAAATCAATAGGTTGGCGGGATTTCCACAGTCGAGATTAAGTGCAGGATGGAACGGCCAAAACACGCCACACACAGGAAACCGCTAATTCCATGAATAACTTGCGCGGGTTGTGACGACCGAGCAGCCACTTGCACCAAAATCTGGCACCCGCTTGTGAACTGCCTGCACTCCGTTGAAAAGTAATACAGATAGAGTCGCGTGGTTTTGATTGACGGCGGAAATAGAAGGAGTAAAAACATAATCGTTCTTTGACAGCTTCCGAAGTTTTCCCGGTTGGTGCAGCGTCCGGGGCTCGAGCGAAGTCACACTTCGCGCCGCAAGGCGACGGAGTGAAGGCGAGCGAGGGTCTATAGCAAAGTGCTGGTCGAGGCGAACAGGAAGAAATGTTGAAGGCAAGATAGAGTCCCGAGGCGTTAAGCTGGTTTATCCGGTTGGCGGTGAGCCCGGAGCCCAAGCAACAGCCGCGCGTTGCAGCCCCGCAAGGGAAGCGATGAAGGCAGGCTGGCGAGGGTCTAACGCGAGCTACTGGCCGAGACGAATGAGCCTAACACCACCTCGGGACTCTTAATTTTTTCCGCTGACTTTTCCTTCCGGAGTTTTCCCCAAGTTTCACGGCCCCTGCTGCACCTGCAGACGTTCGTTCGTGGCCAGTCGGGCACGGTAGATCGAATTGGTCTCGGCAACTTCCCCGACCGCATCCACATTGAGCTGGTACGACCCGCGCGGCAGGTTCTCAGAGAAGGGAATCTCCAGGTTCACGGTGTTCCCTTTGAGCGTGAAGCGCTGATAGCCTACGGCGGTGGCGCGGCCGTCGTCGGCGACGGCGAGCGCGACTACCGTGAGGTCAAAATCCTGCCCGGTTTGATTGGCCAGCCGGATGGTGCAGTCCAGCTTCTGCCCGGTAATGTGGGGATAGCGGCTCCACTCCACCACCAGCGGCGCCACAATTTGGAGGGTGAATTCCCGCCTTAGTTCCTGGGCCGGCTGGTTGTTATCGCGCACCGCCACGGTAAAGCGAAAATCGCCTTTGGTTATGGGAGTTCCGGTCAGCACACCGTCCGCACTCAGGTCGAGCCCTTGCGGAAGAAAACCGCCCACTACTTTCCAGGTCAGAGGCAAAAGGCCGCCTTGGGCCTGAAGCTGTTGCGTATAGGGCCGCCGCAGGAATCCAGTGGGCAGCGATGAGGTTTGCAGAGTGATCGGACCGCCGGAGGGCGGCGGCTGCTGCGCGGCCAAGCCCGGCAGGAGTGAGGCGAACGTGGCCAAAGTAAGCCCTGCCAAAGCGAGCCGTGCAAAGATAAGTCGGTTTAGCATGGGCAAGGGCATTATAGAACCCCGGCCCAGCTCTGGCCGTTTCCATTGATTTTTGGGCGTAATCGTATTAGAACCCGAGCATGCAGTATCGCTGGTTTGTTGTGTTTCTCTGGCTTGTATTTGCGGTTTGTGGTTTGCCGCTTCTTCTACCCGCCCAGACGCCTCCTGCGGCCTCCGCTTCCTCTGAGGCCAAGACTGCCGAAGAGGCCGTAGTTTTCGACCGCATCGAAAATCGTATTCGTTTTGAGGACGATGGCACCGGCCAGCGCGACACTACCGCCGTTATTCGGGTGCAGAGCCAGGCCGGGGTGGAAGAGACCGGTCAACTGGTTTTCGGCTACAACTCAGCGACCGAAAACTTCGAGGTCAAATACGTGCGCGTTCGTAAGCCCGATGGCCGGGTGATCGAAACTCAGGCCTCCGGCGCGCAGGACTTCGCCCCCGACGTGCTGCGCGAGGCCCCGATGTACAGCGATTACCGCCAGCGGCATATTTCAGTGTCAGGACTGGCAGCGGGCGACGTACTCGAATACTGCGTGATCGCGCACGTGACCACGGCGCTTGCTCCCCATGAATTCTGGTATGAGCACGTTTTTCCACGCGGCGTCGTCGTGCGCGAGGATATTCTGCAAGTGGATGTCCCGAAATCGCGCGAGGTGAAGCTGAAGACTCCCAAATACAAGTACGAGATGCAGGAATCCGGCGACCGGCGGACCTACACGTGGGAGATCAAGGACTATGTGCCCAACCGCAAGCCGGGACGCGAGAGAGACCCCGAAGAAGACGAATACGACGGCCAACCCGACGTGCAGCTTTCAAGCTTCACGGATTGGCTGCAGATTGCCCATTGGTACGGAAAGCTGCAAGGCGAGCGAGTGACGGTGGATGACGCAGTGCGCAAGAAGGCCGATGAGCTGACGCGCGGGGCAACGACGCCGGTCGAGAAGGCGCATCGCCTTTATGATTTTGTGGCACTCAACATTCGCTATGTCAGTTTGTCGTTTGGCGTGGGACGCTACCAGCCCCACGCCGCGTCTGAGGTTCTGGCGAACGGCTACGGCGATTGCAAAGACAAGCACACGCTCTTGCAGTCGATGTTAAAGGCTGAGGGCATCGAAAGTTATCCGGTGCTGATTGATAGTGCCCGCAAGATCGATCCTGACGTACCCTCGCCGGGGCAGTTCGACCATGTGATCACCGCCGCCAAACTCGGCCCGGAGTTGACCTGGCTGGATACGACGTCCGAAGTAGCGCCCTACGGGCTTCTGCTGTATCAACTGCGCAACAAACAAGCGCTGCTTGCTTCGAACGACGCCAATGCCGGCCTGCGCCGCACCCCGGCGGATTCTCCGGTGAAGAACCGCCTCGCGGTCGACATGGTGGGCAAGTTCACCGAACTTGGAGCGTTCGACAGCACCATCGACTTGACCGCGCAGGGAGATAGCGATTGGCCGATACGTTCCGCTTTCCGGCGCATTCCGCAGGCGCAGTGGCCGCGCGCCCTGGAAACTTTCTCGACGTCCTGGGGGATGGCGGGCGATGTCTCCGACATTCATCTCTTGGGACTGGAAGATACCAGCAAACCCTTACACATCACCTACCACTATCATCAGGACAATTTCTTCAAAGTCCCAACCTCGGGCAGTGATTTCCGGATTTTGCCGGTGATCGCGCGGAGGCGGGCGACGGCACGCGACAAAACTAAGGGCGCTGAGCCCATCGACGTCGGTCCGGCGGGGGAGCAGATTTACCATGCGCGGGTTCAATTTCCCGCGAATTACACCGTGCATGTGGCGCCGGACGTCCAGATGGCGCGCGACTACGGCGAGTATTCTTCCACCTACACGCTTACCCGGAACACGCTCGAAGCCTCGCGGCGCGTGATTTTGAAGGTGAATGAACTTCCGGCCACCCGGCGCGCCGATTACGAATCGTTTCACAGCGCGACCGGCAATGAAGCACAGCAGGTGCTGTGGTGCAGCATCACTCCCGCGTCGGGCGAGGCCGTGGCGTCGGCGGCAAAGGCGGGCGGCACACCGGAAGAAATGCGCAAAGCGGGCGCGGCCGCGCTTGAGCGCAACGACTTTGCCACGGCGGTGAACCTGCTGAAACGCTCGATCGATCAGGACTCAGGCCAGAAAGATGCCTGGGATGACCTGGGCCGCGCCTACGCCGGACTGAATCAGCACGACGATGCGGTTCAGGCTTTCCGCAAGCAGATTGAAGCCAACCCCGATCACCCGCGCGCGAATTCCGATCTGGCCAACGAACTTCAGCAACAGGGCAAACTGGACGATGCGGTCGCCGCCTACCGCAAGCAGATCGAAATTGACCCATCCAGCAAGTCTGCGCACAAGAGCCTGGGAATACTGCTGGTGCAAATGAAGCGCGATGATGAAGCTCGAACAGAGCTCGAAACCGCAGTATCGATCCCGCCTGAAGATCCTGACGTCAAGATGGCCCTGGCGCAGGTCTACCTCCGCACGGGCAATGGCGAAAAAGGCGAAGCGCTGATGAAGAGTGTGACCGGCGTGAGCACGCGCAGCGCCGGAGGCGACATGTTCGCCGCCGCACTCGGGGATTCGATCGATCCCAACCAGGCCGTGCACGACGCGCGCCAGACTCTGGACCAGCTTGGCGACCAATTCGACTCGGGCGAGTACGAGCGCCTGGGGCCGTCGGCCTTCTCGGCCATGAATCTGGTGGCGCTGGCCTGGGCGCGCATTGGCTGGGCCAAATTTCTGCAAGGCGAAACGCTCGAAGCCATGCAGTTTCTGAATGCCTCGTGGATGCTGAGCCAGTCCGGGTCGGTCGGGAATCGCCTGGCGCGAGTGTTGCAGAAGGAGGGACAGCGGGAAAAGGCGAGACACACGTATGCTATGGCCGCGGCAGCCGGCGGCGCGGACGCGCAGGCATCGCGCGAGCAGGTGATTGCGTTGGCTGCGAATCGCGACGCCGCGGAAAAAGAGATTGCCCAGGCTGGCGCGGGACTTGAGGAGATCCACACCGTCAAGCTGGGCGCCATTGTGCCGGGAAAAGCTTCGGCACGCTTCGCGCTCGTCTTTGACAGTTCCAATAAGCCTGAACGCGCCGAATATCTGGAAGGGGATGCGACGCTTCGCGATGCGGCCAGCAGTTTGCGGGAGAAAGAATTTCCGGTGAAGTTTCCAGATGTTTCTTCGGTGAAGATCGTGCAGCGTGGGAATTTGGTTTGTGCGGCCTCGCAGTGTGCGATCACGCTGTTGCCGCCGACGGCGGCGGGGCAGGGGGATCTTGCGAAGTAGGGACTATCTGGTTCGTAAGGCGGTGTGAACGCCTGATTACGCCATGCTGTGAGCGACATGCCACGCGAGGATGCGGAAAACACGAAAGCAAAATCGACAGAGCTGCGAGCCTTGATTCTCGACGGCATGGCGGACAACTACGAGGATGTTGAGCAGCTGTACATCTACGCGAACCGGAAATTCGCAGAAGAGGAAAAGTCGAACATCCAGTTCCCCCTTATGTTGGTTCGGGTACGGTTCCCGCTGCGTGAAGTAATGGACGAGATTGTCAGCATGCTGGACCAAGGATACATTGAAGTGAAATACTCCAACGACGAGTCTCTCGCACCGCTTTCCCCCGTAAATTCCTCCGCGCTCCATCACTACTGGTTTGGTCCTACTGACAGGGGAGTGCAACTGTGGAAGACCCATGCGGCGGACAATCCGTCCAAGGGATGAGGCGCGAAGGCGCGCACGCTACTGCCCGTCCTGGCCCGCGTTCAACCACGCGGCAATTTCCGGAGGCCTTTGCAAAGCAGGAGGAAGCGAGGCTGCATCGCGCGAGAGGTTGAGCCGTCCGCCCGCCAGGTATCCTGCAACAAAGCTGGTCGCAACCCAGGGTTGCAGCACGATCAGCGGCACAATGTATTTTTTCGACCGCACCAGCGATTCGCAGACGCCGTGGATGTTGCGGCTACGCTCGATTTCTCCGGGCACTTGCGGAATGGCGTAGATGGAGAACTGCAGATCCGAGTGGTGCTTGCTGTAGCCGACCAGGGACTTCGCAATCTGCTTCGGCGTGGTAATGCCGATATCGGCGGTGAAACTGCGCCGCGTGGCCTTCGGATAATAAAAGTCGATCACCCGGCGGGAAAAGTCGGCGCAGTTATGGAAGAAGATATTGAAGTGGCCGCGGTTCTTGTCCGAATTAAGTTCCTCAATCAAGCGATCGTCCTGCGCTTCAGTGGTCTCAATTTCCAGTCCGAAAATCTTGCGATCATAGGATGCTCCTACGAGTTGGGTCCACTCGCCAGAAGGCGTATCGCCGTCGGGTCCATCGGGAATAAATTGCCGCAGGTGCTCACGCCTGTACCGGTCCCGCAAAGAGGCGACGATCTTGGCGTCGGCGGAGAACGGCACCTGCTCAGGCCGATCGACTGCGTAGAGGTATGGAATCAGCGGCACCGCGACCCAGTCATATCCGGCGACGCGGTGGTAGCGGCTGATCACGACTCCAGGTTCGCCCGCTTCGCAACGCCGCAACTGAGTAGGAGTTTCCGCGCAAACCCGGTTCAAATAAATGGCCGCATGGCCGGTGGGATTCAACGCGCCAAAAGTCCCGAAAGGCTCTTCGACAAACAGCGTCACGCCGGCATGGAGCCGGACCCCGCCCGCGGCCAGCAGACAAAGCAACGCCAACGATTTGAGCCTGAATGTCATGTGCGCGTATGAGCAAATTTTAATGTTCGGCCTAGGCCGTTACTCCTGTCTTTAGGTCAACCCTGCTATAGCACTTAAGTTTCGCGCGAAAGTCAGTGTTCCAGGCTCACCGTACGCATCCAGTGACGCCACGTGTGTGAGTCACCAGACATGCCTGGTAACCCTGCCCCTCGACGGCTCCTCCATCGGCGCGGTAAGCTAGATGGTTTTCAATTAGAGGGGGTTGTATGCGTGCGGCGGTGGAGAAGCTTTGGCCCGAGATTCAGTGGATTGAAAGTGTAAAGTTACGTGAACAAGTCGCGCAGACTTGGGTCAAAGCACTTGAGCGCAGCCCGCTCAAGCCCGACGACCTGAATCACATCCCGTTTACACTGCTGGTGCCTAATTGCCCCATCACGTTTATGGAGCACAAACGCTGCGTAGTGCACATCGCGCGGCAAAGCGCCGAGTCGATGCAGGAGTTCATGGGGCGCGCCCTGCCGATCGATCTGGACACCGTGATTGCCGGCGCCATTCTCGCCGATGTCGGCAAGCTGCTGGAATATGAACTTGGTCCCGATGGCAAGAGCCGCCAGAGCGAGCGCGGAGAAGCGTTGCGCCATCCCTTCACGGGCGTCGCGTTGGCGATGGAGTGTGGCGTGCCCGATGCCGTGTGCCACATCATCGCGGCTCATGCCGCAGAGGGTGACCTGGTAAAGCGAAGCACAGAAGCTTACATTGTGCATCACGCCGATTTCATGGCATTCCTGCCTTTCAAGAATCCGAAGAACGTGAAAGTGAAATAGGAGAGATCGTGTCCGCGACCAAGCAAACCGCACTCACAAAGGAAACGATTACCGCGAAAATGTCGCGCTGGGCTGCCGGGCTGCAATACCCGCAGCTCTCGCAAGAAGCGATCTACCAAGCCAAGCGCTTTCTGCTGGATTCCGTGGGCTGCGCTCTGGGCGGTTACAAGCAACATGATGTGAAGATCGCGCTCGATGTGCTCGATGAGATCGCCGGCCGCGGCCCCGCCACAGTGATCGGCACAGGGAAGAAAGTTGATGCAGTCTCGGCATCGCTTGCGAATGCACTCATGATTCGCTGCATGGATTACAACGATATTTACTGGAAGCAGGACCCGTCGCATCCCTCAGACATTTTTCCCGCGGCGCTGGCGTGTTGTGAACGCACCAAAAGCAACGGGAAAGAACTGATTGTCGGCCTGGTCTTGGGACACGAGTTTGAAATGCGTTTCTGCGAAGCGGCGTTTCCGGGAATCCGCGAGCGCGGCTGGCACCACGCCACTCTGACCGCATTCGTTTCGCCGTTTGTCGCCGGACGAGCACTGCACCTGGGCTGGGAACAGATTCAGCACGCGATCGGCATCTCGGCCAGCCGGCATTGCACGCTGGGCGCGGTGACCGCCGGCAAGCTGACGATGATGAAAAACACCGTCGACCCGATGGCCACGCAGAGCGGAGTGCTGGCGGCGCTCATGGCAGAGAAGGGATACACCGGACCCGAGCACGTAGTGGACGGCAAAGAAGGACTCGACGCATTGCTTTGGCCCAGAGTGGAAATTGAACCTGCTGACCGACGGCCTCGGCGACGCGTGGCGCATCACGCAATGTGGCATGAAATTTTTCCCCACGGAAGCGCTGACCCACACCCCGATTTCCGCCGTGCTCGATCTGGTAAAGGAACACGATCTGACGCCGGAGCGGGTCGCCAAGATACAGATTCGATCGCTGGCCCGCGCGGCCGACATTTTGTCCGACCCCAGCAAGTATGATCCGCGAACCAAAGAAACGGCGGATCACTCTCTGCCCTATGTGATTGCAGCGGCGCTGGTCGACCGGCAAGTGACGCCGGCGCAGTTTGAGATGACGAAAATCATGGACGAAACCGTCCGGGCGCAACTGCGGAAAGTCGAAGTTGTCGCTGATCCTGAAATCGAAAAAGTCTTTCCAGCGCTGCAGAGGGTAATCGTGAATATCACGACCACCGACGGACGAACGGTCTCGAAGCAACTGGATTATCCCAAGGGTGATCCGCGCAATCCGTTGAGCGATGCGGAGATCGAAGAAAAGTTCGCAGCACTCGCGGAAGGTGTACTCTCAACTACAGCGCAGAAAAAGCTGAGAGATGCGATCTGGGGATTGGAAAAGATCGGATCGGTGAGCAAGTTGATGGCGCTGATGAAAGCAGATGTGAAAGCAAAATCCGGAAAAGCGAAGCCGAAGAAGAAGCGGTAGGCAAGGACCACGGGGGGCGGGCGCCTCGCCCGCCCAAGCCAGCGAACCTCGCGGTCCGTGATCCCGTGCGCAAGGCCTAAAAACGCCGAGCCTTGCTCGGCGCGACAGCCGAAGGCGGCTGCCCCCACGCACCTGGTGACTATGGGTCAAACCGTCGTAGAAAAAATCGCGCAAGCCTACCTGGCGGAAGGCCCGAAGCGGCCCCTGCGAACGGGAGACTTCGTCTCCATCCGGCCGCACCGCGTGATGACCCACGACAACACCTCGGCCGTGATGAGCAAATTCAAAGGCATTGGCGCCAAGAAAATTCACGATCCGCACCAGCTTGTGTTCGCTCTCGATCACGACATCCAGAATCACGATGAAGCCAATCAGAAAAAATACCGCGCGATTGAGGCTTTCGCCAGGGAACACGGCGTGGACTTCTATCCTGCGGGCTCAGGCATCGGCCACCAGATCATGGTGGAGCGTGGCTATGTTGTGCCCGGATCGTTCGTGGTAGCGTCGGATTCCCATTCCAATATGTACGGCGCGCTGGGCGCCGTAGGCACGCCGATCGTGCGCACCGACGCAGCGGCGGCATGGGCGACGGGAGAATTCTGGTGGCAGATTCCGCGCAGCGTTCAGGTCGTGCTCGAGGGCAAGTTGCCGGAAGGCGCCACCGGCAAGGATGTGATCATCACGCTCTGCGGCCTCTACAATCACGATGAAGTATTGAACGCGGCCATCGAATTTACCGGGCCAGGCGTGGCCAGTCTTTCGATGGACGCGCGGCTCTCGATTTCAAATATGACCACGGAGTGGGGACCGCTGGTCGGCTGGTTTCCCGTAGATGAAATCACGATTCATTACTTGAAGGGCGTTCATCAGCGGCTCAAGGCTATGGGCGTGGAGCGATTTTCAGAAAAGGACATTGAGAGCTGGAGGAAAAACCCGCCACATCCCGATGCAGACGCCGAATACGCCGCACGCATCGTGCTCGACCTCAGCCAGATTACGCCGCACGTCTCGGGACCGGATTCTGTGCAGGTGATGAGTTCGCTGGCCGAAATTGAAAAGAAGAAAGTCGCCATCCAGAAGGCGTATCTGGTTTCCTGCGTCAATTCGCGGCTGGAAGATTTGGAAGCGTCGGCGAAGGTGCTTAAAGGGAAAGAAAGTTTCGCCCGGAGTGCAGTTTTATTTAAGCGCGGCCAGTAAATGGGTGCAGGAAGAAGCCGAACGGCGCGGGGTCTGGCAGACCCTGCTCGATGCGGGCGCGAAACCCTTGCCCGCTGGCTGTGGCCCGTGCATCGGCCTGGGCGTCGGGCTGCTCGAAGCGGGAGAAGTGGGAATTTCCGCCACGAACCGGAATTTCAAAGGCCGCATGGGATCGCGCGATGCGAAGTGTTATCTGGCGAGCCCGGAAGTTGTGTCGGCGTCAGCCGTAGCGGGCTACATTCGCGGGCCCCACCATCTCGGTAATCGCACTTTGGAACGCCAGTACCAGGAATTTGGGGCGACTACGGCAGCTGAGAAAGTCGAGATTCTTCCCGGATTCCCTGAACGAGTTCGTGGCCGGCTCGTCTTTCTGCCGCAGGACAACGTGAACACAGATGCGATTTACGGCAAGGACTACACTTACCGTGATGACATGACGCCACAGATGATGGCCAAAGTGGTGATGGAGAATTACGACCCGCAGTTCGCGGCACGAACCCAGGCAGGAGATGTTGTGGTGAGCGGGTTTAATTTCGGCACGGGATCGAGCCGCGAGCAAGCCGTCACGTGTCTCAAGGCAAAAGGAATTCCGCTGGTTATCGCCGCCAGCTTTTCGCAAACTTATCTGCGCAACGCGTACAACAATGGGTTTCTGTGCGTCGAAGTCCCGGAGCTGGTGAAGAAACTGCGCGAACAGTTTGCCGGGTCCGCTGAAAAAACGATTATTCCAGGCGATGAGATTGAAGTGGATTTTACTTCAGGGATGATTGGCTGGCGCGGCGAGAAATTTGCGTTTCCCGCGCTCGGCAGCGTGCCCCAGTCGCTGGTGATCGCGCAGGGCGTAGAAAATTTGGTGGCCAAGCGGTTGGGACTGGGAAAAGACTGTTGAACCACGGAGTCACAGAGGCACGGAGAAATTCCTGAAGTTTCCTGAATTCTTGACTCAAGCGAATTCTCCGCGTCTCAATGCCTCCGTGGCAAGGACTCTTGTGGGAGATTGAATGGCCAAATACACAGTAGTGACCATGCCCGGCGATGGCATCGGCAATCAGGTCCTGCCGGAAGCGTTGCGGGTATTGAAAGCCGTGGGTTTCGACGCCGAATACGTTCATGCCGATATCGGCTGGGATTGCTGGTGCGATCAGGGAAACGCGCTCCCCGAGCGCACGATTGAACTTCTCACCCAACACAAACTCGGCCTGTTCGGAGCCATTACTTCTAAGCCCAACAAAGAAGCGCAGGCGGAACTCAAGCCTGAGTTCGGTGGCAAGGGATACGTCTACTACAGCCCGATTGTCACCATGCGGCAGAAATTCAGTCTGGATATCTGCATGCGGCCGTGCATCGGGTTCACCGGGAATCCGCTGAATTACATCCGTAAGCGTGTGGATGGCGGTTTCGACGAACCGCAGATTGACACGACAGTGTTTCGCCAGAATACCGAAGGCATGTACGTCGGAGTGGAGTGGACGAATCCGCCGGAAAACGTCCGGGCGGCGCTGAACACGCATCCCCGATTCAAAGCCTTTGCGAACACGCCTGGTCAGGATCTTGCGGTCAGCGTGCGCATTATCACACGCAACGCCGCGCGCCGCATTGTCACGGCTGCCTTCGAGTATGCGAAGAAGCGCGGCTTCAAAGGTGTGACTATCTGCGAGAAGCCGAACGTGGTGCGCGAGACTTCCGGCATGATGGAGGAAACTGCGAAAGAGGTAGCGAAGAACTATCCTGGCATCGCGCTGTGGTCCACCAACATCGACGCGCAGTTGATGTGGCTAAACAAAAATCCGGAAGACTACAACGTGATCGTCGCCTCAAATCTGTTCGGCGACATTCTGTCGGATGCGTTCGCTGGACTGGTGGGTGGGCTTGGGTTTGCGGCATCCGGAAACATTGGGGATGAAGTCGCCGTCTTTGAGCCCACGCACGGTTCCGCGCCCAAGTATGCCGAGTTGAATCCGCCGATCGTAAATCCGATTGCCATGATTCTTTCGGCCGCCATGATGCTCGATCATGTAGGCGAAGGCACAAAGGCCGACCGCATCCGCAATGCGATTGCGGAAGTCGTGAAAGAAGGCAAAGTCCGGACCTACGACATGATGCGGATCGCCGGCGGCGCAAAAGCGATTGCCCAGGGAGCAGCCAGCACAGTGCAAATGGGCGACGCGATTCTCGCAAAGCTGAAGTAATCGGGGATAATCCAACGCAAAACGGCGAAGCAGGACATTCCGGCAAAGACGTACGCTCTGACCTGCACGTGGCCATCGAGCCTCGCGAAAGCGGAGGCCTCGAGATCAACCTCGAATCGCGAGTCGCGCCGTATTACGGCAGCTCGATTGTGGCCCAGGCCCGTCAGGTGCTGGACTGGCTGGGCGTACTCAACGCGCGAGTTGCGATCCATGATGAAGGGGCTCTGCCGTTCGTAATTGCCGCGCGGATTGAAGCGGCGGCGCGGCGGGGGGGATTCGCGGGCGAGAGCGCCCGCGCCACATTGGAGAAACTACCCCTGCCCGCGCCATCGCCGCGCGACCGGTTGCGGCGGTCGCGCTTGTATCTGCCGGGAAGCGAGCCCAAGTATTTCATCAACGCCGCGCTCCATGGCCCCGATGCAGTCATTCTTGATTTGGAAGATTCCGTCCATCGCGGAGAAAAAGATGCGGCCCGGATTCTGGTGCGCAACACGCTGCGCGCCGTCCATTTCGGCACGTGCGAGCGCATGGTACGCATCAATCAATTGCCAATGGGGCTGGAAGACCTGGCCGAAATCATTCCTGAAGCGCCCGATCTGATTCTCATGCCCAAGGTCGAAGAAGCCGGGCAGGTAACGGAAGTTGACCGCATGATCGGAGAACTCAAAACGCGGCACGGCATCGATCGCCCCATCTGGTTGATGCCGATTCTGGAGTCCGCTCTTGGAATCGAGAACGCCTTCCAGATCGCGTCGTCGACACCGCGCGTGGCTGCGCTCACCATCGGCCTCGAAGACTACACTGCCGATCTGGGCGTGGCGAAGACAGCGGAGGGCGCCGAATCGTTGTACGCACGGGCTCGCCTGGTCAACGCTGCCAAAGCTGCCGGAATTCAGGCGAATGATTCTGTGTTCGGAGATATCGGCGATATGGACGGCCTGCGCCGTTGGGCAGAAAACGCGCGCGCTTTGGGATTCGAAGGCATGGGTTGTGTCCATCCGGGGCAGATTCGAATTGTTCACGAAGCATTTGCGCCAACGCCGGCGGAGATCGAAAAAGCTCTGAAGATTGTGGCCGCGTTCCAGGAAGCCGAGCAGAAGGGACTGGGCGTAGTAAGCCTGGGTTCCAAGATGATCGATCCGCCAGTCGTGGAGAGAGCGCGAAAACTGGTGGACCGGGCCAAGGCAATGGGGAAAGTTCCTTCGTGATACTTCGTGTCCTTCGTGGTTCAAAAAGAACGTTAACCACGAAGGTCACGAAGGTACACGAAGGAAAACCATCCACCGGAGTTCGGGAAATCCCAAAATGAGCGATCGCAGCGAACTAGCGCAGAACGCGGCAGGACGCATGGTTCCCACCATGGTGAACGGTAAGCCGCAGATTCCCTACCTTGGCCCAGGTCAATACCAGCCCCGCGGACGCAAGGCTGCGCCGCCAGTGCGCTCGAGCAGAGATTACCCCAAAAACGGCGACAAGCGAGTCGCAGACCTCGAAACCGCATTGCGCAAGTGCGGCTTGCACGATGGCATAGTGATCTCGAACCATCATCACCTGCGCGATGGCGACCGCGTCGCGCTCATGGCGCTCGCCGCAGCAGAAAAAATTGGCGTCAAAGATTTGATGTGGTTCCCCAGCGCGTCCTTCCCCTCGCAAAAGGGCGCGATCGAGCTGATGGAAAAAGGTGTGATCCATCACATCGAAGGCTCGATGAACGGTCCACTGGGCGATTACTGCACCCAGGGAAAAATGCGTGGCATGGGCGTGCTTCGCTCCCACGGCGGGCGCTGGCAAGCGGTGCAGGATGGCGAGGTCCACATCGATATTGCCGTGATCGCCGCGCCCACCGCAGACGCCTTCGGCAACGCTGACGGCTCCCATGGCAAATCAGCCTGCGGTTCGCTGGGCTTTGCCCTGGCAGATTCCGTTTACGCCGACCACGTCATCGTCGTGACCGATAATCTCGTCCCGTTCCCCTGCATTCCCTGGCAGATCCAAGGCAACAACGTGGATTACGTCGTTAAAGTCGAATCGATCGGTGATCCCACAAAAATCGTCTCCGGCACAACGCAAATCACCCGCTCCCCCGATCGCCTCCGCATCGCAGAATTCGTTGCGCGCTTCCTCCGCGAATCCGGAATCATGCGCAACGGCTTCTCTTTCCAGGCCGGTGCGGGAGGCATCGCGCTCGCCTTCGTCGACTATCTCCGCCGCATGATGAAAGAAGAGAAGGTCAAAGCCCGCTTCGTGCGCGGCGGATCGACGAAATATCTGGTCGAGCTTCTGCAGGAAGGCTTGACCGACTACATTCTCGACGGCCAGACGTTCGATCTCGATGGCGTAAAGTCGATCGCCAGCGATTCCCGGCACGTGGCGACTTCCCCCTTCACGTCTTACAACTACCACGGCAAAGGTTCGTTCGCTTCGCTGGTCGATGCCGTCGTGCTCGGCGCAACCGAAGTCGACGTGAACTTCAACGCCAACGTGGTCACCCACTCCGATGGCCGCCTGTTGCACGGCATCGGCGGCTGGCAGAACTGTTTGGAAGCCGGCTGCACGATCCTCGCACTGCCTTCCTTCCGCGACCGCATTCCCGTGATTGTGGATGAAGTCACCACGCTCACCGGCCCCGGGGAAATGATTGACGTAGTAGTCACGGAGCGCGGAATCGCGATCAATCCCAAGCGTCCGGACCTGCTGCAAGCCGTGAAGGGATCGGACCTGCCCATCAAGCCCATTCAAGATCTCAAGGCCGAAGTAGAAAAGATTTGCGGCGGGAAGCCTGCCCGCCCGAAGTTGAGCGACCGTCCCGTTGCCGTCGTCAAGTGGGTCGACGGCACTGTGCTCGACACCGTCTGGCAAGCGGGATAGCCCGGACGACAAATCGTCCGGGCTGCCACGCGTTTTAGTTAGCCGGCTGTTTGCTGACCGTTCCGAATATCTCCACGCCAGGGTCGGTCTGCAGCACGTAAGCGTCGTTGGGCGAAATCATGTAGAAAATGATGTCGCCATTGGCGATCGAGAGATTATTGATCGTCGCCTGCACCCGTCCGTTCGCGGAAACCGTATAGTTTCCGGAAAGGTTCCCCGGGCTGATGGCGCCACTTCCCGAGTTCGCCGCTTCGTTCAGAGTCAACCCTCCACTGCCATTCCACTGCAGCGTACCCACGCGGTTGATGAATGTGATTCCTACGACCCCGAGAGGACCGTAGCCATCCATCGCGAAGCCGAATGATCCGTTCATGCTCGAGTTGGAAAATCCACTGCCCAGCTGCGAATCGAACGTCCCATCCTCCACTTTGGCCGGGTCATTGAAAACTACAAATGCCCGCGAGGAGTTGACCATCCAGCAAACCAGCTGGGCGGTGGTGCTGAAGGTAACGGCCGTGCGGCCCTTGGAATCGACCGGAGTGAAAGTGCCGGTGAAGGTCACGTTAGAAGCCTGATTGCCGCCTTGCACTGTGTCGAGCACACCCGCCGAGAGCGCACTGGTGCCGTCGGAGGTGAATCGCCCGGCTGTGTTCACGCCGCCGAGTCCAAAGTTGTTGGTCGTGGTGTCGCCCCGCGTGCCAAAGGCATAGCTGCCGGTGAACGTAGGCCCTGCCGTCTGTTTTTCCGCTGTGCCCAGGCCGGTAAAGCCCAAGTCGCTATCGAAGAAGCGGATATTATTGGCGTCGACGATGTAGTAGAAAAAGCCGGTGGTCGCCGGCGTGCTGTTGTTCAGATTGAACTGGCCGCGGCCATTGCTGTCCGGGGCCGTAAACGCGCCTCCAGTCAAGTTCAGCGGAGTGGAGGTCGCTCCCAGTGTAATGCTGTCTTCATTACCGCTCGAAACCGCGCTGCTGGCGATGGTCATCGTGCCCACCGTCGCGGTCGGAACCAGAGCTGCGTTCAGAATGTGCGTGCGGAAGATAAATGTGCCGCTTGGAACCGCGGCGATCGCTGTGGGATCCTGCTTCTCCGCCAGTCCGCTCGCGTTCACGCCACCATCGGCTTCAATCAGGTAGACCTTGGAATTGCTGACCATGGTTACGGCGAAGGTGAGTGTGCCGCCGGCGATATTCAGGACAATCGAGCCAGTGCCGTCGCCATTGATTGTGTAAGAGCCAGTGAGGGGATTTGTAGACACTCCGCCCCCGCCCTCGACAAAGTCGTCGATGCCTCCCGTGATTCCCTGCGCCCCATTGGCCGAGAACACTCCCGACTCACGATAAGGTGCGCCGTTCGCGTTGAGAGTAAAGTCCGTGCCATTAATCTGGTACACGTATTGCCCATTCAGGCTGGCGTTCGAGAAAGGGCCGGTTGAACCGCCACCACCGCTGCCGGATCCGCAAGCTACAGAAAATACGAGCGCAATGAGGACGAGTACCAGGCAAAGTCTGGGCATCATAGGTGTGGTTCAGCCGCAACTTGCGGCTTCCTTTCCAGGGTGGAAGAAACAGTACTCCCTGTTTAACACAAATCCGTGAGGAAAAGTTCCGGCCTCTACGTTGATTATTTCGATGCCGGCGATCACGCCGCAGTCGCTCAGGGGGTTGTAAAAGAATTAACTCTCAGGCACTCCGGCTCGGGGCAGGAGAGTCGAGACGTTCTTTTTCGAGCGCAACCGAGGCCAGCCCCATGCCCAGAGCCGGTATCCCAGCAACAAAGAGAGCACGAAGGCATACTGCAGGGGCTTGCGGACATCCGCTTTCACCAGCCAGTAGTAATGAATTACTCCCGCTAGGGCACTGATGTAGATCAGACGATGCAGCGCCGACCAACGTTTTCCGCCCAAACGGCGAATCCAGCCGCTGGTCGAGGTCAGAGCCAGGGGAATCAGCAACACAAACCCGATGAAGCCCACCGTGATAAAGCGGCGCTTGGCGACGTCGGCCAGCATCTCGTGCAGGTCAAAAAACTTGTCGAGCCAGATGTAAGTCAGAAAGTGCAGCACACCATAGAAAAAGGCGAACAACCCAAACATGCGGCGATAGCGGATCAACCAGGGCAGGTGGAGCAGCTTGCGCAGGGGCGTAATGGCCAGCGTGATCAGCAGGAACCGCAGAAGCCAGTCGCCGGTCGAGTGGGTAATCACCTCGATGGGGTTGGCGCCGAGCAGGCCCATATAGGCCTTCCATCCCAGCCGTGCCAGCGGGACCAGGCAAGCCAGAAAGACCAAAGGTTTGAACCAACGCACCATTAGGCTAGAAATTCTTCTTCAGATCCATTCCCGAGTAGAGTGACGCCACCTGATCATATCCGTTGAACATCAGAGTGGGACGTTTGAAAAACTCTCCCAGGCGGCGCTCCTTGGCCTGACTCCAGCGGGGATGGTCGACGTTGGGGTTCACATTGGAATAAAAGCCGTACTCATTGGGCGCTGACTTGTTCCAGCTATTGATGGGCTGGCTGTCGGTAAACCGGATCCGCACAATCGCCTTGGCGCTCTTGAACCCGTATTTCCACGGCACTACCACGCGCAGCGGCGCGCCATCCTGATTGGGCAGCACCTCGCCATACATGCCGAAGCAAAGCAAGGCCAGGGGATGGTTAGCTTCATCCAGACGCAAACCTTCGACGTAAGGCCAGTCGAGCACCGGGACCCGTAACCCCGGCATCTCATTCGGGGCGTATATCGTGGTGAACTCCACAAACTTTGCCTTGCCCAGAGGCTGCGCTCGTTTGATCAGTTCGCTCAGTGAAAATCCCACCCACGGAACCACGATCGACCATCCCTCTACGCAGCGATGGCGATAAATGCGTTCTTCTGGCACAGCCATCTTGAGAATCGTGTCGATATCCAGTGTTTGCTTCTTGCTCACCAACCCGTCGATTGTGACCGTCCACGGCCGGGTTTTGAAGTTCTTGGCCAAGCCTGCTGGCTCATATTTGTCCGTCGAGAATTCGTAGTAGTTGTTGTAGTTGCTGACGTCCTTGATGGGCGTGATGGTTTCGGTGGTAGAAAACGAACTTTTCTTTATTCCGTCAATTTTCGCATTGGCTTCGACCACCGCGGAAGGGCTTGCCAGCTCCGCAATCCGTGAACTGGCCACCGCCGCGGCCCCCACAGCCGCCGCCCCTGCCAGAAACTTCCGCCGGTTCAGCCACAGCGACTTCGGAGTAATTTCAGATGAGCGAATATCGGACGACTTCTTAATCACCATGAATTGCAGTCCTTATCGAGCTATCTATATATCAAAGTACGAGCGAGGCGGGCCCGTGGATTGGTGCGTGCTTATTCCATTCTCTGCAACATAAGACGCCGCTGGCGGAGAAAAGTTGCACTGGCAGCGCCTCCCTGGCACCCGTCGCCGAAGGCCCTGATTCGGCAACAGTTACTCGACCTGGCCCCGCAAAACCTCGCGCACTCTGCGGGCCAGCACCTGCAAAGTGAAGGGTTTCTGCAGAAAAACCGTTCCTGGCTCGATCATTCCGGGGTGCGCCAGAACGTCTTCCGTGTATCCGGAGAGATACAAAACCCGGGTTTGAGGACGAAGCGCGCACAGCCGCTTCGCGAGTTCACGGCCGCTCATTCCCGGCATCACCAGGTCCGTGATCAGCAAGTCGATGGTCCCCGCGTGGGCCGCAGCCATTTGTAAAGCAGCATCCGCATTTTCGCAGGCCAGAATCTTGTAGCCTTTCGCCTCGAGTGTTTCTCGAACCAGGTCCCGGACAGACTCCTCGTCTTCCGCCAGCAGCACCGTCTCCGACCCGCCCGCCACCGACCGCGCGGCGTGCGTCATTCCGGCCGCTTCTGCCGCCTCCTCGACCCGCGGAAGGTAGATGCGGAAGCGCGTGCCGCGCCCCACTTCACTCTCTACAAACACATAGCCGCCGCTCTGCTTGATGATGCCGTACACCGTCGAGAGCCCCAGGCCCGTGCCCTTTCCTTTTTCCTTGGTGGTAAAGAAGGGCTCGAAAATGTGGGCTTGAGTTTCTTTGCTCATGCCCTGCCCGGTATCGGAAATCGAGAGCAGAATGTAAGGTCCCGGCAGGATGTAACTGAACTGGCGGCGAACATCATCTCCGAGATTGACATTGCTGGTCTCGATCGCGATCTTGCCTCCCTCGGGCAGGGCATCCTTGGCGTTGACCACCAGATTCATAATGACCTGCTCGATCTGTCCGGCGTCGGCGCGGGTGCGCCCCAGTTCCGAAGAAAGCTGGGTGATCAGCTCGATATTCTCGCCAATCAGGGGACTCAGCAGCCGCTTCATGTCCTGTACGATGCCGTTCACGTCGACCACTTTGAGTTCGAGATACTGTTTGCGGCTGAAGGCGAGCAACTGCCGCGTCAACCCCGAAGCCCGGTCTGCCGCCTGTTGAATGGCGACCATCTTGGCATGCAGAGGCTCGCTCTTCCGGGTCTGCTCCAACAGCACTTCCGTGTAGCCGCTGATCACCATGAGAAGATTGTTGAAGTCATGCGCCACACCCCCGGCGAGGCGTCCTACCGCCTCCATCTTCTGAACTTGCCGGAACTGGTCTTCCAGAACGCGCCGCTCCGTGACGTCTTCGGCGATCACTTCCAGAGCTTCCTCCGTCCCCTCCGGACTGTTCACGATGCGGCCGTTAAGCCGGACCGTGATCAGGTTTCCATCTTTACGCTTCCAGCGCACTTCCAGATTGTCCAGCCGCGTGCCGCGCCGGAACTCTTGTGCCAGCCTGGCCTGCTCCCCCGGTTCGAGAAAAACATCCCGCTTCGGCTTCAGGGCCAGAACTTCTTCCGCAGTGCCGTACCCCAGCATCGTGATCAACGCGGGATTCACGTCCAGAAACCTTCCTTCCAGGTTGGAGCGGTAAATCCCGTAAACGGCGCTTTGCACCAGCGAACGATACCGAGCCTCGGAGTGGCGCAGGGCTTCCTCGTGCCGCTTGTGCTCAATCGCGCTGGCCAGTTGCTGCGAGACGAACATCAGAATGTCCCGGTCTTTTTCTCCGTAACGGATATGCTCCGAATAGCTCTGCACAACCAGCGTTCCAAACGTCTTGCCCGCTGCCTTGAGTGGCACGCCCAGCCAGTCCACCGATGGCGCGCCGATCAGTTCCACTTCGCCCCGTTCAATCAGCGTACGAAAAACCTCCGGCGTGCACAGCAGAGGCTCGCCCGAACGCAGCACGTATTCCGTCAGCCCCCGGCCCGGCTTCTTGGGAACCGGGCACGTATCTGTCTCGTCCACAAAGTAGGGAAAACTGATCAGTTGGGTTGAGGCGTCGTAGAGCGCGATGTAGAGATTGCGTGCAGACGTCAGCTCCCCGAGGATGGCGTGGATAGAAACGTAAAATTGCTCCAGATCCTCCCCGGAACTGGCTTTTTCCGCGATGCGGTAGAGCGCTGAATTCAGCGATTCTGCCCGCTTTTGCTCTGAGATGTCGCGATACAGAACGTAAGTTCCCACGTGATTGTCATTAATCACGATGGGCGAGGCAGAGAGGAACACGTCCAGTTGCGTGCCGTCTTTCCGTTGCCGCTTGGTCTCCAGCCGGATATTTTGCCCTTGCTTTAGCAGGTCGCTGACCCAGCGCGTTTCTGCTGTCCGGTCGGGAGGCACGATCAGGGAATCGATCCGGCGGTTGGCGGCTTCTTCCGGCCCATAGCCGAACATCCGCGTGAACTCGCCATTGGTGCGGGTTATTCGGAACTCCACATCCAGAATGCTGATTGCTTCCGGCGTCCGCTCGACCAGCTGTTCCAGGTACGCCCTCTGCACCTCGTAGCTGCTCGCAAGCACGCCGGCTTCGGTGGCGGAGGATTCGAGCGCGACCGGTTCGGGGCGCGAAAGCGCGGGGGCGCCGCGGTCGAGCGCTGCCTTGAGCAGCTTGGCCCGTTCCAATTCGGAACTGTTCGGCGACTGGGTGATTTTGTCACCCATTGCTAGCCCTCCTTATGCCCGTAAACCAATGGCTCTGAGGATGTTAGAACGGATGGAGGGGACCAAAAAGTTACCTAGGTAATTCGGAACAAAGGTGAGGAATGGATGGCTGAGGAATAATGGCTAGACGATGCAAGAGAGCATTTCGCACGCGCGCTGGATGTCATCGCGCTGCTTTGCACTCACCGCGAGGAACTCAAATCCGTGGCGAAGCCCGTGCCGGTAACGTACCACCGCACGCAATTTCATGGGCTGCACTCGCGCCGGAAGCGCAAATTCCAGGGAGACGACTTCTCCCACCGCCAGCTCGCCGGTGAGGGTGCCGCCGATGCCGTCCTGTCCCAGTTCATTGGATCGTCCCCACACCGAGATGCTCTGACCCTCCCGAAAGACCTGCGCGGTGAGACGAACGTCCAGGGTAAACCGCGGGAAGCGCCGCTTGGTGCGGGAGTAAGGCCCAGGCGCTGCGGCGCTCTTGCTCATGCCCTGCCGCTTTTTCTTGAATTCTTCATGGAGGATGAGGCGCTAATTTCCATGCAACGGATACCCAGGTTCCAGCGGTAGCTTGCCCGCGACTTTTACCACTCTGACTCCGCCCGTGATGGAGTAGACGTCGACCAGCCCAACCGCTCCCGCTGTACTCTCTACTCGTTCCACCAGCGCATCGTCAGAATCGACAACGACGATGGCGGGATGGTTGGCCCGGCCGTGATTGGCGGTGACGATCAGCGCGTCGACGTCCTCTTTGGACATCCCATAGATCTTTTCCAGGACCAGCCGCATCTCCGGCAACCCGGGATTGCGGGTGATGAAAGTCACCGGCTTCCCGTCAGGCCAGTGGTTAATCTGCCCTTTACAGATCTTCACGAGGTCGGGCAGGGTCATCACAGTGATGGAGTTGGCTTTGTTCGAAACCAGCGCCATGTCGCGAGCACCGGCTAAGGCGCTCGCCGTTAAGATGACCAAAGCTAAAATGAAAGCCCGCACCATTGCTCCGTCAAGCCAGACCAAAATCAGGTAAGCCCTGATTTTCTCCCAAAAGCATGCCGGACAGATCAACGGTGAGCAAGATAACGTACCAGCGGAGACAACAGCCGCAGGGAATGCCAAATGCTAAAGCCTTCGTGAAACTTCGTGTCCTTCGTGGTTAGTTGGTCTCTTGGAGCCCATCCATGAAAACGGCCAGCGATCCGGTCAAGCCCGACCATTTCCTGCCCCATCCCGGGACCGATATAATAACAACTTCTTGCCCTGCAACGGCATCTCTAACGCTGGAGGAAAATCATGGCTTTCGAACTGCCCGCACTCCCCTACGACTACTCAGCCCTTGAACCGACGATCGACGCGCAAACCATGAAGCTGCATCACGACATGCACCATGGCGCCTACGTGAAAAATCTGAACGCCGCGCTGGAAAAGTATCCCAACCTGCAGTCGAAGAGCGCAGAAGACTTGTTGCGCGACCTGAACGCCATCCCGGAAGACATTCGCGCCGCGGTGCGCAACAACGGCGGCGGCCACGTGAACCACAGCATGTTCTGGAAAATCATGAAGCCCAAAGGCGGCGGCGATCCGAACGGCCCGGTCGCCGAGGCCATCAAGAAGGCCTTCGGCAACTTCAAAGATTTTCAGACCAAGTTCAACGACGCCGGCGCCAAGCAGTTCGGCAGCGGCTGGGCGTGGCTGGCGGGGAAGTCCAACGGCGAAGTGACGGTGATCAGCACGCCCAACCAGGACAACCCGATCTCGCAGGGCCTCTTCCCCATCATGGGCAACGATGTGTGGGAACACGCGTACTACCTGAAATACAACAACCGCCGCCCGGAATATTTGCAGGCGTGGTGGAACGTAGTGAACTGGGATGAGATCAACCAGCGCTACGAAGCATTCGTATCGTCCCACGAACCGGCGCTGTCGCGGCGGTAAGAGAGCGCGCGTGGTCGCGGGCGGCTCGCCCGCGAGGTTTTAAAAAACGTTCCGTACGGAACACCATGGAGATTTGCGCAAGTGTTCCGGCCGGAACGTTTTGTTAACATTATAATGTAAGTACAAGAATATACATAGATACGGGGGCTGGCCCACCTTTTGCACCACCACTGAGGCTGCCCCAGCTTTCGCGATTTTCCCGCCCGCCCTCAAACGGAACCACGTCGGCAGCCTGCAGGTGCAAGTAATTGCAGCACTCCTTTGGAGTAGTGGCTCACGTCACGACCAACTGTGATGTGCCTCACAGCGTTTGTGCTCGCCTAAGTACACGCTCTCACACGAAGGAGGGACTGGAGGTCCTCCTTTGGTCCGAGTCGCCGTGCTCCAGCCCGCAGTATCCGCGGGCTCGTCTTCACGCTTTTTTAGTGGATTAAAGAATCTGACCATTCGCGCCTCATCGGCCTATGAACTTCGGCAAGGATGTGGTTTCTTGATTCGGACCGCAGACGCTTATGCCTTCTAACCTTTTCGCCTGGAGAACCTTCTATGCTGCATCTCGATACTGGTAATACAGGTTTCATGATTCTATGCACCAGCCTGGTCATGCTGATGACGCCCGGTCTCGCATTTTTTTATGGTGGCCTGGTAGGGCGCAAGAACGTGCTCGCCATCATGATCCAGAGCTTTGTCTCGATGGGCTGGACGACGGTGATCTGGTATCTGTACGGCTATTCTCTGTGTTTCAGTGGAGACTGGCACGGGGTCATCGGAAACTTCCACAACGCGTTTCTGCGCGGCATCGATCTCAGTACTCCCTCGCCAAACATCACCATCCCGGCCTTTGTGTTCATTGCGTATCAAATGATGTTCGCCATCATCACTCCGGCGCTCATTTCCGGCGCGTTCACCAACCGCGTCACTTTCAAGGCCTACATGCTGTTCCTCACTGGCTGGCTGACCTTCGTTTATTTCCCCTTTGTCCATATGGTTTGGGGCGGAGGCTTTCTGCAGCAATGGGGTGTGAAGGACTTTGCCGGCGGCATCGTTGTCCACAACATCGCAGGCTTCGCCGCTCTGGCATCCGTTTTGTATGTGGGCAAACGCCGCATCCTGGACCGCGGGCCGCACAGCATACCCCTGGTGGCGCTGGGCACCGGACTGCTCTGGTTTGGATGGTACGGCTTCAATGCCGGCAGTGAGATGCGGGTGGATTCGGTGACGGCCACCGCATTTCTCAATACCGACTTGGCCGCCTCGTTCGCTGCCGTCGCCTGGCTGCTGGTGGCTTGGTTCAACGAAAAGAAACCTAAGTTCCTCGGCCTGCTTACGGGAGCCGTCGCCGGACTGGCAACCGTGACTCCTGCCGCCGGTTTCGTTTCTCCGAGCACTGCCGTGATTATCGGCATCATTGCGGGAGTGGTTTGCTATTACGCGGTGGAAATGAAAAACAAGCTGCACTGGGATGACGCGCTCGATGTTTGGGGAGTGCACGGTGTGGGCGGTTTTCTCGGCATTGTGTTGCTGGGGATTTTCGCTACCCGAGCCTATAACCCCGCAGGTGCCGATGGCTTGCTCCACGGCGATCCGACCTTCCTGTTGAAGGAGGTCGTTGCCGTTACCTTCTCGTCGGTCTGGGCATTCGTTTTTACCTACGCCATGCTCAGGATTATCGATGGCTTCACCCCGGTGAAAGTCAGCGAGATGACGCGAAGAAATTGGCCTGGATGAATCCATCCATGGCGAGCACGCCTACGAAGACGTCTTTAATAGCGATGAGCTGGCACATACCGTAAACCAGGCTCACTCGGAGGCGCTGGCCGGCCGAAAATGATCAGGAAGGGACTTTGGCGAGGACCATGCCGGTCCCTGGGGACACTGGTCACGGCAGGAGTGATGCTGGCAGGGGTGATCGTAACGTCATCCCTGCCAGGACGTGCACAGGCCAGTGCTCCGGTTCCGGCTCCGGCCGCGGATCCGGCTGGTGGCGCCAGGGAAAACCAACCCTGGTGGAGGGGAATCTCCACAGACGGCTTCTTGTCTCTCTCCGACACCTACAACAACAATGATCCCAGCCCTCGCATAAACCAGTTCCGGGTTTTCGACTTCAATAATGACGATCCCCAATTGGATGTCGCGCAACTCGCGATTCAACGAGCAATCGGCGAGCCCAGACAATTTGGCTTCCGCTTCGATGTGATCGCAGGTTCGGGCGTTCCCGAAGTTACCGCTGCCTACGGACTGTTTCGCGACACGCATACCGGAATTGCCCACCACGTGGATATTCCCCAATTCTTCCTCAGCTACATCGCACCTGTAGGGAAAGGTCTGCGCTTTGACCTGGGAAAGTTCACAACCCACATGGGATACGAAGTGATTGGCGGGTACGACGGATATAACGACAATTTCAGCCGCAGCTTCATCTTCGGGTATGGCATCCCGTTTACCCACACCGGGCTGCGCACGACCTATGCTTTCAGCCGGAAGATTACGGGAATGGTTTCACTGACGAACGGGTGGGATGATGTTCAGAGACTCAACCATGCCTACACGGTTGGAACGCAACTGGCGCTGACCCCAACCAGAACGACCAGCGTTTCTTTCAACTTCATCCACGGGCCAGAGCGGCGGCAGGATAGTCACGACCAGCGCAGCGTCTACGAATTGGTCGCGACCTGGAAGCCGGTCGCCAAGCTCACCTTGGGCAGTGACGGGCTGTATGGTCACGAAGAGAATGGTGTCGCGGTCGGCCACGACGCGCTATGGAAAGGGCTGGCTGGATATGCGACGTACGGTCTTACGTCCAAGTTCTCGCTCGCCTTCCGCGGCGAGGCTTTCAACGACGGCGGAGGGACACGCACCGGTGCCGATCAAACCTTGCACGAATTCACCTTCACTCCCGAATACGATATGAACGTCAAATTCTCCCGGCTGAACTCTCATTTCCGAAAGGCGAACGGAAAGTTTGCAGTGCGGGGCGAGGTGCGTCTTGACCTCTCGAACAAGAATGTGTTCCTCGAAGGCGGGAATCCCACGCGAAAACAGCAGTTCACCTCAGCGATAAACTTGATTTATCTTTTCTGACTCCCTCATCCAGAAATAATTCGCACCGGACCCGAATAGGGGGCTGGCCCACCTTTACGTCACCCCAATTGAGGCTGCCCCACGCTTCGGGCGGGCGGGTGGCCCACCTTTGCGGTTTTTGCAAAGGTGGGGGCCACAGTTCACTCATCACATCCTTCCGGCGGGCGGGGTGCTAGAGTGCGGGGATTGGCGGATCACCCCAAACGCTATTACGGGGCGCGACAGCTTCATTTCATCAACTGCAGTTGTTATCATCGGCAGCCATGGCTGGCTCGACCCGAGCGCCGCGATCTGTTCCTGCACCTGCTGGAGCAAGTCCGCCGGCGGCGGGGTGGCCCATCCTTTCGCGGGGTTTGCGAAAGGGTGGGATATTGTGCGACTGAAGTGTTAAGCAACCAGGATGCCGGCAGATTTCATGCGGGTGGGGGAAAGTCAAACTCTCAAGCGGATTGCATTCGGTATTCCCACCCTTGCAAAGAACGCAAGGATGGGGCACCCTCATTCGTGGTAGCGCTGAGAAAAGCAGGGCTGGGCCACTCGCCCCGTGCCACACGATCAATTGTTTTCGCCGCCGGCGCGCTTCCAGGTGATGAGGTCTCCGATGGTGGAGCCGCCGGTGCTGGACACTGGCTGTTTGTAGGCTTCTACTTCGGAACGTGAGGCTTCTTCGCCTACCGCCTTGATGCTTAACCCGACTTTCTTTTCTTCGGGATTCATCTTGATGATTTTGAAGTCGTGCTCGAGGCCGGGTTCGAGCTGAATCGGCTGCCCATTTCCATCGACGGCTTCGGAGTTGTGGCAGAGCCCCTCGATGCCTTCGGCGATTTCTACGAATGCGCCGAAGCTGGCTACGCGGAGCACTTTGCCGTGCAGGACGTCTCCCACGTGGTGCTGTTCGAAGAACGTTTCCCAGACATCGGGTTGAAGTTGCTTTACGCCCAGTGAAAGGCGGCGCTTGTCGGGTTCGATGGCCAGGACGACTGCTTTGACGCGGTCGCCTTTCTTCAGAGACTTCTGAAGGATGCTTCACCCGCTTGGTCCAGCTTAAGTTGCTCACGTGGACCAGGCCGTCGATGCCGTCTTCAATCTCGATGAATGCGCCGAAGTCGGTGAGGTTGCGCACGCGGCCTTCGACGGTCGCTCCTACGGGATATTTGTCGTGCAGAGCGTCCCAGGGATTCGTGGCCAGTTGCCGCATGCCGAGCGAGATGCGGCGCTCGGTTGGGTTCACGCTTAGGACAACGCAGTCCACCTGATCTCCTACATTCACCAGTTTGGACGGGTGCTTCATGCGCTTGGACCAGGTCATCTCGCTGACGTGGACCAGACCCTCGATGCCTTGTTCGAGTTCCACGAAGGCTCCGTAGTCGGTGACGCTGATGACGCGTCCGCTGACATGCGCACCCACGGGATAGCGATGAGTCGCGTCGAGCCACGGGTCGGGGGTGAGCTGCTTGAATCCCAGAGAGACGCGTTGCTTGTCTTTGTCGAACTTGAGGACTTTTACCTGAATCTGGTCGCCGACATTGACCAGGTCTTTGGGATGGGTGAGGCGTCCCCAGGACATGTCGGTGATGTGGAGCAGACCGTCAATGCCTCCCAGATCGACGAATGCGCCGTACTCGGTGAGGTTCTTGACCACTCCGGTCAGAACGCCGCCTTCTTCCAGATGCTCGAGCGTCTTGCCTTTCTTTTCCGACTGCTCCTCTTCGAGAAGCTGCTTGCGCGAGACCACGATGTTGCCGCGCTTTTTGTTCAGCTTGATTACGGCAACCTCGAGGGTCTGGCCTTTGAGGGCGTCGAGATTGCGCACCGGCCGCAAATCGGCCTGAGAGCCGGGCAAAAACGCTTTTGCGCCGTTAATGTCTATGGTCAGGCCGCCCTTGATGCGCTCGACCACCTGCCCGCGAATGGGCTTTTTCTCGTTGTATGCCTTTTCGATGTCGTCCCATGCCCGCAACCGCTGCGCTTTCTGATGAGAGAGCCGGATGTAGCCTTCTTCGGCTTCGCCCTTGTCGCGCATGACGTCAATTTCGTCACCGGGCTGGAACCTGGGCTTGCCCTCATGATCGAGCACTTCGGAGAGCGGCAGCATGCCTTCTGACTTGGCGCCAATATCCACAACCACATGGGTTGGGGTGAGCTTCAGGACCGTCCCCTTCAGCACATGATCTTCGCTGACGGCTTCTTCGCTTTCGGTGGTGAAAGTCTCGAGGGCGGTGGCAAAGTCTTCAGGGCTGGCTGATTTCTCGTCTTGCGCGGTTTCTTGTTTGGTCTCTGGTTGGGCCACGAGTTGGGCGGGCTCGGCGTGGGCGTCTTCCTGCGGAATGCTGGAGGAAGATGGTACGGGTTGCTCGGCGACGGAAGTTGATGTCGCGGAATCCAGGTTGTGAGCGGTGCTGTCGTCGAACAAGATTATGGCCTCTCTGCGGTTTGTCTCGCACGCGTGTGCGGGAAGGATGCGGGGCTGCTCAGCGGACGGCTGGTGTGAGTCATTCGGTTGTGTTGAGCCCGCCCTGGCGGACGGACTTGGACAATCCCAGCGGTCGGACGTTTTAAAAAAGCAAACCCGCGTCCAAAGGGAACTCTCCGACTATAGCAACCGCTTCCGAACAGTGTCAAACACCAAGTTGGGGCATTTCGACGCGCTCCAACCCCCTCATTCACATGGAGTTCACATAGAGATTGCCGGCGAGGTCAAGCGGAAGTGTTTGGCGCTGCAGGCCGGTGCCGTATCTGCTACTCTGCCCTGCCATGGACTATATCTGGACGCCCTGGCGGTACGCCTACGTCACCACAGCGCAGAAGACTCAAGAGTGCATATTCTGCGATTTGCCGAAGTTGGGAGACGACGAGAAAGCGTTGATCGTATATCGCGGCCAGCACTGCTACATCGTGCTCAATGCGTTTCCCTACACGCCGGGGCACGTGATGGTGGTTCCGTTTGCGCATTTGGATGAACTGCAGAAGCTGCCGGCGGACGCGGCAAGAGAGATGATGGAACTGTCGCAGCGGATGGAGCACGTGCTGCGGCAGCTTTATAGCCCGGACGGAATCAACCTGGGAATGAACATCGGTAAGGCGGCGGGGGCAGGGGTGGCGGGGCATATTCATATGCACGTGTTGCCGCGGTGGGTGGCGGATGCGAATTTTGTTTCGGTGGTGGGGGAGACGAGGATTTTGCCGGAGACGCTGGAGATGAGCTGGAAGAGGATGCGGGAGGTGTTGGGGAAGAAGGTTGCCAGTGTCAGCGCTTGGATGGAACCAAATGAGGATTTCTGACGCCCGAGGGAGTAGATCACTAAGACGGCTCGATTCTCAAATCAAAATACCCATCCTGCCCCAGGTTTATGTGGTCCCGGACGCCTCGTCCAGGGTGCGTGCTTTAGCTCGCAGGGGTGAGCGGACGAGGGCGTCCGCCCCTCCGAAAAGCGCCGTTACGGGGCTTCGCCGCAGCACCCTCAACCAAGCAGCTTTTTCATCTCATCCTCTCCAATCACCTGCATGCCCAGCTCTTTCGCTTTGTCCAGCTTCGAGCCGGCGTCTTCGCCTGCCACCACGTAGTCTGTTTTCTTGCTGACCGATCCTGAGACGCGGCCGCCGGCGTCCTCGATCAGCTTCTTGGCTTCGTCGCGGGAGTAGTGGGTCAGGGTGCCGGTGAGCACAAAGGTTTTGCCGGCTAATTTTGTGCCGCGTTCTTTTTTTGTACCGGTCAAGCGCAAGCCCAGCTCCTGCAGTTGTTTTATCAGAGTGCGGTTTTTGGGTTCATGGAAGAATTCCGAGATGCTTTGCGCGATACGCGGACCGACTTCTTCAACCTCCAACAACTCTTCTTCGTTCGCCTTCATCAACGCGTCCATCGATCCGAAATGCTCGGCCAGAAACTGGGCGGTGCGCTCGCCAACGAAGCGGACGCCCAGCCCATAGATCACGCGTTCAAGAGGGAGTTTTTTCGAGGCTTCAATCTCGTCGAGAATGTTCTGAGCTGACTTGTCGGCAAAACGGTCCAGGCTGAGAAGATCGGCTTTGGTGAGTTTGTAAATGTCGGCGACGTTTTTCACCAAGCCCCGATCGGTGAGCTGAGTGACGAGCGCGTCGCCCATGCCATCGATGTTCATGATGCCGCGCGAAGCGAAATGGAGAATCGTCTCGCGAAGTTTGGCGGGGCAGTTGGCGTTGACGCAGCGGTAATCGACTTCGCCCTCGCTGCGCACGACTTTCGTGCCGCACACCGGACACTTCTCTGGCATGTGGAAGGATTTGTGCCCGCGCGGGTGATCTTTGTCTTCGACGACCCGTGAAACTTTGGGGATCACGTCGCCGCCGCGCTCGACTTCCACCCAATCGCCGATCTTTACTCCGAGGCGCTCGATTTCGTCCATGTTGTGCAGCGTGGCGCGGCTGACGGTGGTGCCACCGATGGGGACCGGCTTCAAAACCGCCACTGGCGTGAGTTTGCCGGTACGGCCGACTTGCACGATGATGTCTTCGACCTGTGTGATGCCGGAACGGGCGGCATATTTGTAGGCAATCGCCCAGCGCGGGGCTTTTCCCGTGTACCCAAGTTCATCTTGCAACGCCGTGCGATCGACTTTGATGACGATGCCATCGATCTCGTAGGGTAGGCCTTCGCGCTTGGGTTCTTCCTGCTCGATGAACGTCCAAATCTCGTCGAACGTTTTTACCAGCTTGCGGGTGCGGTTGACTTTGAAGCCCGCGGCGTCGAGGGCGTTGAGAGTTTCCCAATGACGGTCGAAATACGTGCGGCCGTTTACCAGCAGCATGTAGGTGAAGTAGTCGAGCCGGCGCGATGCCGTGATTGACGGCTCAAGCTGGCGGACCGTGCCGGCCGTGGCATTGCGCGGATTGGCGAAAACGGACAACCCCTGGCGTTCGCGTTCTTCGTTCATTTTCTTGAAGGCGGCAATGGGCATAAGCATTTCGCCCCGCACTTCGAAGGTCAGCGGAATGCCGGCTTTCTTCAGCCGGTCTTTCGGGATGGAAAGCGGAACGGAGCGGACGGTGCGGACGTTGAGGGTAACGTCTTCGCCGGTGGTGCCGTCACCGCGCGTGATGCCGCGAATGAGCTTACCGTCTTCATAGCGCAGGGCGAGCGACATGCCATCCAGTTTCAATTCGCAGACATATTCCAGATCTTTGCGCCCGCTCAACTCATGCACTCGCCGTTCCCAGTTGCGGAGTTCGTCTTCGCTGTAGGTATTGTCCAGCGACAACATGGGGGAAGAATGCTGCGCTTTGACGAAACCCTCGCGCGGTTTGCCGCCCACGCGCTGCGTTGGCGAATCGGGGGTGATCAGTTCAGGATGCTCGGCCTCGAGCTTTTTCAGCGCGATCATGAGCTGATCGAACTCGGCGTCTGAGATTTCCGGATCGTCGAGCACGTAGTAGCGGTATTCGTGGTGGCGGATTTTGTCGCGGAGGGCGTCGATTTTCTTTTCGGGGTCGCGTGCGCCGGGCATGACGAACAAGATTATAAAACGGGATCGCGTAGGGACAGCCGAGGCGGCTGTCCCCACGTTTGCCGCGTTGCTTACGCCAGGTCCTCCATCTTCAAGGCTTCGCCTTTCCACGACGCCTCGAACTGTTTCTGGACGAATCCGGCGTCGTAATCTTTGCCTTGCGCCTTGAGCGCTTCGCGCAGGCCGAAGAGCGAGCGCGGATTGCGCGGGTTACGGTCGAGGTCGGCGCGGAAGACTTTCTCGGCTCCGGCCGCATCGCCATTCATCAAGAGCACCGCACCCAAAGACTCGCGCACCGGGAAGAACCAGTCAGGGGGCTCGCCGTATTTCAGCGAATCCTGTACGGCGACAGCCTCGGTGAGCATCGAAATTGCCTTGGCGTTGTCTTTGTTGGCGACGGCGATCTTGGCGCCCAGCACATCCTTGGCGATCGTCATAATGTCTTTCGCTTTGTTGTTGAACGGCATAGCAAAGACCACATCAGGCGGGGTTGCAGCCTCGGCGTCGGAGACGATTTTATATTCTGCTTCGGCTTGACTCACTTTGCCCGTGCTGGCCAGCGCCATGCCCCGACCAAAGTGCCAGAACATGGTCGCGGTCTTCATGTTGGGATCGGGCTGAGGCATCTTCAGAATGGCGTCCCATCGATGGAAACGAATCTCCACCGCCATCGGGACGGTCATGAAGGCTTCGAGTGGCGGCAGATCTTTCACCGCTGGGCCGACATGCGCGGCCAGCATGTCCGCATTCTGTTTGGCCTCCGCGTAGTTGCCGTTCATCGCGGAGCACATGGCGATGAAGTGCAGGTTATGGCTGTAGTACATCATCGGATAAATGCCCATCACCCCGCTGGACTTGATGTAGGCGCGGTCGGCGTCGGCAGCCTTTTCGTTGGTCTTGACCGCGGCTTCGTAGTCGCCGGTGCGGATATAGACATGCGCGGGCATGTGGACGATGTGCCCAGCCGCTGGGGCCAGCGAGGCTAGCCGGTTTGCGCCTGCCAAAGCCCGCTCCGGATTCGGCGAAGATTCCACGGCGTGAATGTAATAGTGAACCGCACCCAGGTGGTTGGGATCACGCCGGATCACCGATTCCAGCGTGGCTACGATCTCTTCCGTGCCGGCTGCCGGCGTGCCATCGGGATGCCACAGGCCCCAGGGGTGCAGGTTCATACCGGACTCGGCAAAGAGCGTGGCGGCGTCGAGGTCATCGGGATATTGCTTGACCACTTCGCGCATGGCCTCGTGATAGGCCTCCGCAGACTTGCGCCGGTCGGGATTGGGTTCGGCGGGGAAGCGCAGCGCCATGGCCTGGATATAGGCCTTCTCGCTGGGCGAGGCATTCGCCGACAGATCGACCGCCTTCTGGATGGCCGCATGTGCCTCCTTGAAACGGTCGTCGCTGGCGGGGTCGTTGTAATTCGGACCGACCGCCTCGGCAATGCCCCAGTACGCGATGGCCAGCTTGGGGTCGAGTTCAGTAGCGCGGGTGAACGAGCGCGCTGCCTCGTCATGATTGAAGGCATAGATCAAGCGCAGTCCCTGATCGAAGAACTGCTGTGCCTGGGCATTAGTAGTTGAAACGGGATGATGAAGATCGCCCAGGCCGGTCATCAAAGTGGCAGGTTTGGGCTGCGGCATGGCGGAATGTTCTTGCGCTGAAACCGCTCCACAGATCAGAAGGGTGAGCAAAACGAAGATGCAGAATTTCATGCGATTTCTCTCCTGCAAATGAAATTGAGAAAATACCTTGGCAAACGCCCCTGACACTTGCGAGTAGCTTATTCAAAACGTCATTCGGGTGCAATGGGGCAGCCCCGGGCTGCTAATCTACTGATCTTTACCGGAGGACGCAATCATGGCCAAGACCGCCGCCACGCCTTTTTCTCTGACTGAAGCTCTGCTGCAGTCTTTCAAGACCAACGATCTCATCAACCAGTATTTGCTGGAGAATCTTCCCGAGGCAGCCTGGCGCGCCGAACCACCCGATGGCAAGGGACGAAGCATCGCCGCCATCGTCGCGCACATCCACAATGTGCGTGTGATGTGGCTCAAAGCGGCTGCCAAGGGCAGCAAGATTCCTGAGCAGCTTGACCGGACCAGCGTCACGCCGGCTCAGGCAGCCAAGGCGCTCGAGCAGAGTGAGAAGGCGCTTAGCGCGGTCCTGAGATCTGCGCTGGAAAGCGACGGCAGGGTAAAAGGCTTTCGTCCTGACGTGGCCGGTTTTTTCGGCTATCTCATCGCGCATGATGCACATCATCGTGGGCAGATTTGCATGCTGGCCCGGCAGGCGGGACATCCTTTGCCGCAGAAAGCGATGTTTGGCATGTGGGAATGGGGCACGCGGGGAAAGCCATAGCCGCGGTCTGATTTTCTCTCAGGCCTGTAGCGAAAATCGAGCCAGCATTTCTCGTCTGCCAAGGCTCGTAACGTCCAAAGCCCTGGTATCGAGATCCTGGACCACCCATTTTCGCTTGAGGGCGGCTTTCAGCAAGGCTGCTCCCAGCGCCCCGCCAAGATGAGGCCGACGCTCACTCCAATCGACGCAGGCGTAGGCAAAACGACGGCGCTGGGCCCGGGTTGCCTCGAGGTCAACACCAAGCGCTTCAAACGCTTTCGTTCCTTTCACGGTCAGGTCGCATGCATTATCGCCAGCTGCCGAATCGAGTGACAGCCAGCCCATGGCCGTGAACCGGTCGTGAAGCGAGACTCCGAGAGTGCCCGCGATGTGATCGTAGCAAGTGCGGGCGGCGCGCAGCCGGCTGGGCGTGTTCGGCACGAAGGCGACGTGGGATCCGCCGGCCAGCACGCTCAACGCTTCGAGTGCGGCCCCCACGCTGACGCCTTCGAGACTGTAATAGCGGTGCTTTCCCTGGGCGAAGACCTTTACCAATCGCTGCGTCTTTAGGCGCTGTAGATGCACGCTGGCGGTCGAGGGAGTGACGTCAGCGACAACCGCCAGCTCAGTGCTGGTTCGCGCCCGGCCATCCGCCAGGCAGTAGAGCATGCGGGCGCGCGCCGGCTCGCCGATCGCCGCCGCAATTCTGGCAACCGCCGCATCGCTTCCGGGCTCTGCATTCATAGTTTGATGATAAACGAAGTGTGTATGTCAGACAACTGGCATATTGCCGAATGTGAATAGGACCGAAGGCTTAAGCACTCCGATGACTCGCCGTAAAGCTATAGGCATGATGGCGACGACCGGTGCGGCGTTTACGCTCGCCTTCGGCGATTCACCCGGCAGACCAGCAACCAAAAGGACATCTATGACGATCACTTGCTTTATCCGCTATCAGATCGACCCCTTCCAGCGAGACGAGTTCAAAAAGTACGCCGAGAATTGGGGACGCATCATTCCCCGATGCGGCGGACATCTGGTGGGATATTTTCTGCCGCATGAAGGCACGAATGATGTGGCCTGGGGGCTAATTGCATTCGACAGCCTGGCCTCTTACGAGGCCTACCGGGCACGCTTGAAGTCAGACCCCGAAGCACGAGAGAATTTCGCCATGGCACAGAGCAAGCGGATTATCCTCCGTGAAGAGAGGAACTTCGTGGAGGTTGTCGACGGAACCTTCGGCGTTCCCTCGACGCTCGTACAACCGAGGTGAACTCCCATGTTGACCCAAGCTGAGAAGGGAAGAGCTTTTCGTGCGCTCCACGAGCGCGACCGCGCCTTCATTATTCCCAATCCGTGGGACGTGGGTACTGCGCGACTGCTGGCCCATCTGGGCTTTGAGGCTCTGGCCACAACCAGCGCCGGGTATGCCTTTTCCGTGGGGCGGCCGGACAACACGATTACTCGTGACGAAACGATCGCACACGCCGCGGCCACTGCCTCGGCGACGGACTTGCCGGTAAGCGCCGATCTGGAGAATGGTTTTGGAGATACGGCCGAGGGTGTCGCCGAAACTTTCAGGCTTGCGGCGAACGCAGGATTGGCCGGCGGGTCGATTGAAGATGGATCTGGCCGCACCGATGGCGCCGTTTACGAGGTCGGGCAAGCGGTGGATCGAGTGAGGGCGGCAGTGGAAGCTGTGAGCAACCTTCCGTTCACTTTCACTTTGACGGCGCGCGCGGAAAACTATCTGCTCGGAAGGCCTGACCTGAAAGACACCATCCGCCGTCTGCAGGCCTATCAGGAGGCGGGCGCCGATGTTCTTTATGCGCCGGGGCTCACCAGCAAGGCGGACATCGCTTCGGTGGTCAGCTCTGTAGACCGCCCGGTGAACGTCATCATGGGACTGCAAGGCGCCCAGTTGACCCTGGCCGAGCTTTCGGCGATTGGAGTCAGGCGTGTCAGCGTCGGAAGCGCATTGACTCGTGCCGCCCTTGGTGCCTTCCTTCGGGCCGCCAGAGAGATGCGAGAGCAGGGAACTTTCACCTTTGCAGCGGAAGCGGTCAGTTATCGGGAAATCAACGGCATGTTCAAGGGATGAAGGCCGTGCGTCCATAGACGAACAGGAAATCCACATTTACTAAGATCAAGTGAGCGGGCTGCCGTACAGTTGGTTAACCTCTCCAGCGGTTCTATCCGTTACAATCCTTGTTTCCCGTGCGTAAAGCTGCCCTCTTCTATAACCCGTATTCCGGACGCCGCCGCAAACACCGCGTCAGTGACGTGGAAGCGGTAGTGGCCGTGCTCCGCTCCGCCGGGGTCGAGATTCAATACGCGCCGACGCATTCTTCCGCGGGATCTGCCGGGCAGGTGCGACAGGCGGTTGCCGACGGTTGTGACACGATCGTGGCGGCGGGAGGCGACGGCACCATCCACGATCTGCTGCAAGGTCTCGCGGGCAGCAACGCTGCTCTGGCGGTGATTCCGCTGGGCACGGCAAATTCTCTGGCCCACGATTTGGGTCTGCCGTTTTCTCCGCCGGCAGCGGCGCGGGCCGCTCTGCGGGCTGAGCCGCGGCGCTTCGCCGCCGGCCAGGTTCGCTACGTAGACCTCGAAGGCAACCCCGGGTCGCGATATTTCACGGTTGCTGCCGGAATCGGCGTAGACGCCCAGCTCTTTTATCAGCTAAGCCCGCTACTTAAACGCAACGCCGGCATGACGGCCTATTACGCCGTGGCCTGGAAGCTGTGGATGAGCCACAAGATGCAGCCCTTTGTGGCTGAGTGCCATGAAACCGGCAATGGGACGGCAAAATCCGCGGTTCTGACCGAGTTGTTGGCAATTCGAATCCGCAACTTTGGCAATGTATTGCGCGAACTGGCACCTGGCGCAGCTCTGCACCGCAATGATCTCCGGGTCATCATGTGCACCACCGACAGCCGCTCACGCTATTTGCAGTACGTGCTGCGGGGTCTGCTGGGACAGAGCCGGGACGTCGACGGAATCGATCTGGTGCACAGCGAAAAGATTTCGTGCACGAGTCTTCCCGCGTCCGGCAATGGGGCCAACGGAACGCCCAAGGTTTACGTGGAAGCCGATGGCGAAATCCTGGGCACGCTGCCTGTGGAAATTACCATGACGCCGGATGCTTTCACCTTGCTGGTACCGCCCGGGAAGGCAACCCCGGCGAACCACTAAGGTCACGAAGGGACACGAAGGAAAATCCTTCAATTTTACCTTCGTGATATTTCGTGTCCTTGGTGGTTGAATGAATTTGGGTCGCTGCGAGCACACGCCTTGGAACCCCTCACTCACTTTCTGACCGGCGCCTGCCTGGGCCGGGCCGGGCTGAATCGCAAGACCGCGCTGGCCACTGCAACGTTGACGCTGGCCGCGGAAGCCCCCGACATCGATGTGCTGGGCAATCTCAAAAGTTCAACCTTCGGATTCGCGCATCATCGCGGATTCACTCATTCGTTCCTGGGGCTGGTGCTGGTTTCGGGGGCGGTTGTCGGTCTCGTGTACGCTATCTGGCGCCTGCGCGGGCGCAAGACTCACGATCCCAATCTTCCTCCGCACTGGGGATTGTTGTTCTTCTACGCCTATTTCGCTGGACTGACGCATATCCTGCTCGACTTCACCAATGGCTACGGGGTGCGCCCCTTCTGGCCATTTTCCGAAAAATGGTATGCCTGGGACATTGTGTTCATCGCCGATCCAATCATATGGGGGTTGTTGATCGCGGGTCTGGTTCTGCCCGGCTTCTTTTCCTTGATTAACGATGAGATCGGGGTGCGGCGGAAAGGTCCTGCCGGAAGGTTGGCGGCAACGCTGGCGTTGCTGGGGATGGTCGGCGCTTTGGGGCGTACGGGATTATGAACACCGGCGCGCCATTCACGCGCTGGAAGCGCGCACCTATGAAAGCATGGATCCGATTCGGGCCTCGGCTTATCCCTATTGGTGGAATCCGTTTCAGTGGCTGGGAGTGGTCGAGACCCCGAATTTTTATGCCGACACGCTGGTTGACTCTTTAACTCCAGAAGTGGATCCCGATGGCCGGATGCAGCTTCACTACAAGCCGGAGGAAACTCCGGTCACGCTGGCTGCCAAGAAGAGCTACCTGGGACGGGTCTATCTGGACTGGGCAAAGTATCCGATCACCGAAACTGAAGTGATGGACTCGGGAGGCTACATGGTGCGCTTTCGAGACCTCAGGTTTGACTATCCGGGACGGAGCGGGCGTGGAATCCTTGACGCCGGTGTGGAACTTGACCGCAATTTGGACGTAGTGAGAGAAGGTTTTGGTGCGAGGTGGCAGCGAACAGGAAATCGTCCTGGCTCGCCCTAACGTAGCTTGACGTTAGCGCGTACGAAGCGCCACAATCATTAGGCTTTCTTCTTTGGGAGGCTTCATGCTGGCTTACCTATTTACGCTTTTGGCGGTAGTGGTACATGCTCGCATCCTCCCCTTGCCCTGGCACTTCACTCCGGTGGCAGCGTCGCTGCTGTTCTTTGGCGCGCGCGGCTCACGGCGGCAGATGTGGCTGCCCTGGCTCCTGCTGGTGATTGCGGATATTTACCTGAACCGGTTCGTTTATTCCTATCCCCTGGGCTGGGACCAGACCGTGATCTGGGTATGGTATGCGGCGATTCTGTGGCTGGGGACCAGTCTGCGCAAGACCAGCAAGCCTTTGCCCATCGTCGGAGCTGCATTAGGCAGCGCAATTTCCTTCTTCCTGATCAGCAATTTCATGGTTTGGGCGACGGGCACGATGTATCCGAGGACCTGGGCCGGCCTGTTGACCTGTTATGAGGCCGCCGTGCCCTTCTTCCGCAACACGCTTGAAGGGGATTTGCTCTTCACCGCCGCGATGTTCGCCACACCCGCAGTGGTGCATGCCATCGCCGGAGCTTTCGGAAAAACCGAAGATCATACCGCCGCCGCTTAAGCAGTCTGAGAAGGATCCTGAACCGCTTTTCTGCTTTCGGAGCCCGAAGCGGACTTCGATCTCATCGCCCTGACTACCAGCCAAGTCAGACCCAGCACCACTATTCCCGCCAGAACCCAGCGCCCATGCTTGCTGAGGACTGCGCCGGAAGCTTGTATGAATTGCGGCCCCAAAGTCAGGGTCAAAATGGCCAGCACCAAGAAACGCACGAAGCGTCCGGCGAAGATGGCGACCAGGTAATGGCTTAGGGTCATCCCTGAGGCCGCCGCGGTCAGCGCCACCAACTTAAACGGAGTGGGCGGCGGCAGCATGGCGGGGAACATCACGCTCCAGAACGGGTGCTTTTCGAAGGTCGAATGAAACTTCTCGAAACGCTCCGGGGACATGCGCTTCTGAAGCAGTTCGTGGCCGCCGGCGTTTCCAATGACGTAGATCACAAGACTGCCCAGTGCAGATCCCGCGGAGGCCATCGTCACGTAGAGGAGAAAACGCCGGGGGTTTGCGTAGACGTAGCCGGCGATGACCAGGTCCATGGGCAGGCCGAGGGCCGCGCCATCGAGAGCAGCGATGGCGAACACACCCCATGCTCCGAGGGGCTTCAGCACCGCCCAAACGAATGCAGTGTAGCGGGCGAGGATGTGTTTGATGAATTTCAAGTCGGCCGCTTGTCGACGTTACGCATAGCAGTGTACGCGAAAGGCAACGTTTGGACGGAGGTAAGAAAGGCAGCAGTGAGTCAGGGTTAGACAGGAAATCGACGAACCACAAAGGGCACGAAGGTCCAGCTTTCAAGGGTTTCCTTTGTGAACCTTCGCGTCCTTGGTGGTTAATGGGGTCGGGGCCAGCTGACTAATTTTTCGGAAAATTCGGGTCCGCTTTCACTTCGAGAATCTGCTTGGTATGACGCGCGGAATGGGCACCGAGAAAGAGAACCCATTCGTAGGCGTCGAGCTTTTTCCCCATCGGGCTGTCGATGGCGTGGGCCCGCAGATCGTCGTGGCCTTCGAGAAACGCCACCGTCTCTGCGCGGCTGTCGGTGAAGTGCTTCAATGACCCCGCAGGAGAGCCGAAGTGGTTGGCGGGATGGAGAGGTTCCGGCGCCTGCCTCTTTTGAGTGCGGTCCGGAACCATTACCAGCACCATCTCGTCGATGGCCGCTACATCGTCACCCGGAGGCCGGGGCGGAGCCATCATCACTTTGTCGACGATCATTCCGCGAAGGTAGTCTTCCGCAAGCGCGATGTGTTCGGTGACTTCCGCGATCGACCAGCGATCCGGACCTGCTTTGAAGTTCCACTGGGCATCGGAAAGGCCCTTGGTGGCGTCCAAGACTTCCTGCTTGGTGGTTTCCAGATATTTCTCTGCTTTGGCACGGTCGGCCTGGGTGAGAGTTTGTGCAAAAGCCGACAACGAGGCGCACACAACAAGCGCTACTGCCAAGCCACGCTTCATGATCTTTTTCCTCCTGAATTCTTCTTAAGGTTTGACGTTCAACCAAGCTCGGAAGATAGCACTAGCGTACGCCTGTATCTGCAGACATGATCCCCGAGGATTGTGATTCAAGACTCGATGGGAGGTGCCAATGCCTCTCCATACGGGCCTACCGGCGAAGGATTTGCCGGGAGTCGCCGGCTGCCGGCGAACCCCTGCTTGACCAATTTGAAAATGGTCCGCCGATTTTGAGCGATCAATTTTACCCACGCCAAGCGTCCCATCATAGGGAAATAGATCCCGCGAAAGCAAAGCCGCGCCAGGAAGATATTGATCCTGTAGCCCAATGGCTGGTCAGCAAGGGCGTCCACTGCCTTGGCCAGAGCGTCTGGGCTGTAGGCGTGGGCCCACCCGTAATCCACCTCGGCATGCGCTTCCGGAATGGTCATCCGGAGAGGCGTATGCGCCATGGCGAAGGGGATGAATTCCTGCCAGTGCTTCGGGCGCGTAAGCCGTCCCGCAGTCTCCAGCCTCTTGTAAAGTGGCGTCGCCGGCAGTGGAGTCAGCAGACCGAAGATAGGCAAGCCCGGGGGCCAGGTCCGAACCTGCTGCAGGGTCCGCTCGGCCACGCCCACGGTGTCATTATCCATGCCAAAAATAAACGACGTGATGGCATACACGTTGCGTTGCGCCAGGCGCTGGAGCACGGCGGCATACTCACCCGGCTTGTTGAATCCTTTCTTCACGTCGGCCAGATTGGCGGGGTCGATGGATTCCATGCCGATGAAAACCCATTTGCCTCCCGAGGCTGCAATCAAGTCGACAAGCTCTTCATCGCGGAGCAAATTAGCGCTGATCTGTGCCACCCAATGCACCTGTGCGCCCGCGGCAATGATGTCGCGCAGTAGTGACTTCGTCCGCTTCACGTTGATGGCAAAATTGTCGTCAATGAAGAAAACGGCGATCTGACCTCTTTCCTTGCGGGCGCGCGCCTTCAACAACAGCAGTTCGTTCACCACACTCTGGTTGGTGCGGAAGCGAATGGAATCGCCGAAAAATCCGGTGACCGTACAGAATTCGCAGCCGTAAGGGCAACCACGGCCGGATTCAACCGGAACAATGCGAAAACTCCCCCAACCTTCCCCCACCCGGTCGAGCAGCGGTTTGGCTACTTTGGGGACCAGGTTAAACTGGGCGAGGTCAATCGAATCCCACGGGATCGCCGGATAGGCTTGCAATGAAGGCTTGCGCTCCTTGCCAGCTTCATCCACGGGGGCATAGACGTCCTTGAGTTGGCCACGGGCAGCGTCGTTCACGATCTTCGGCCAAGTTTCGTCTGCTTCTCCGAGGGCCACGGCGTCGGCGTGACGCGGCCCACCGTCGCGACCGAGAGCCTCGTCGGCCATTTCCGTGACGTGGGGCCCACCCATTACAACCGGCACTCCAGTGGCGCGGACCGCATCGGCCATGCGGTAGGCTTTGGCAATCATTCGGGTCATCGCGCCGATCCCGACGAGGTCGATTTTCTCTTCGCGGATGAACCGCGCGATGCCAGCTTCATCCATGGGCTGAGCGTTGCCATCGATCAGCAGCACCTCGTGGCCGGGCGGGGTCAGGGCCTGAAGAAGAAACATCCAAAGGTGTGGCATGAAATTGCGGGTCACGCCGTTGTCGGGGTTGTAGAGCAGAATTCTCATGGCTTCTTTCCCCATTCCAGAAATGGCCGCTTTGAGACGTACCTCACCACAGGGGAGCCACTAGCGACATCGGAACCGGCGGTCTTCCCTTGAGCTTCTTAGCTTGAATTTTCGTTGGGGGTTTCCCTAATTGAAATGATTGTACTCCCATGCCAAGTCGCGCTCCGGCACGGAGGGTCGTGGTTGGTTAAGAAGCTCTAAGGATGCTTGGTGTTTCCGCTGAGCAACTGCAAGGCGTGGGGCAGGAGATCAATGACCGCTTCGAGCGATTCGACCGCGCCCTTGGGGCTGCCGGGCACATTCAAAACGATCGATGTTCCATGCACGCCACACACTCCGCGGCTGAGTGCGGCAAAAGGAGTCTTTTTCGCTCCTTCCGAGCGCATGCGCTCCGCTACGCCTTCGAGCAGGCGGTGGCAGACGGCCCGAGTGGCTTCGGGTGTGACATCGCGTTCCGCGATGCCGGTTCCACCCGTGGTTACGACTAATCGGGCTTTTTCAGACAGACGCAGAATTGCTTCTTGAATAGCGGACTGTCCGTCAGGAACAATCTCCGACGCGATCACGGTGAATTTGTTCTTTTGCAGAGCGGCGGCGACAGCTGGCCCGGAAAGATCATCGCGTTCGCCTCGGGATGACGAATCGCTGACCGTGAGTACCGCGGCAGTCCAACTAGGAGGCTCAAGTGTCGAGGAGGACATCTTCCTCTTCCTCAGTTTCGCCGCCACCGCCGCTACCGCCGCCTTCGTCGCGCTTCGATTCATCGAGCAGGCGCAAGCCTTCCATGAGCAAGCCTTGCGTGTTCAGGGTAGTGGTTTGTTGGGAGGTCTTGCCCTCAAAGTCGATCTGGAAATTTCCGCCCGTCCAGCCCAGAACCTTGAATACGGCGGCGTCGCCTGTCAGGGGCCCATAGACGGCATGCGTGACCTGGCCTTCGCCAAAATACATCTCGCATTTGTCGCGATCATTGGTCAGAGCGAGAGCGCAGCTCTTGCGGCCCATCTCCAAAGACTGCACCAGGTCGATGACATTCATTTGTGCCAGACTGCCGCGCACCACGCCATCGGAGGGCGCCGTCTTAGCCAGCTTTTCGAGAGCGATTTTGTCGATCACGCGCTTGATGCGCATGGTCGCTTCTTTCAGGAAGAAGGGCTTCTCCACGTAATCGTCGACCGGATCGCTCTGCGAAAGCTTTTCGGTGATATCGGCTTTGCTGGCCAGCAGGATCACAGAAATGCCCGCAGTGTTGGGGCGGCTTTTTAGTTTTTCGACCAGCTGATGGCCGTCCATGCCGGGCATGCGGTAGTCGCTCACCAAAAGATCGGGCGGATCATCTACCGCCTTGAGCAAAGCATCGGCAGAGTCGTTCGAAGTGACTACATTGGCCAGCGGCGTCAGCGCGCCCCGCAGCATGCCCAGCACCATCGGATTGTCGTCGACCAACAGTACCTTGACGGTGTTGATGGACATGATTGACCTAGGTCTTTTTCCGCGCGCGGGAGTAGTTGCCGCTTTTGCCGCCGGTCTTGCGCTCGAGCACGATTTCCCGGATTTCGATGCCCTTGTCGAGGGCCTTGCACATATCGTACACGGTGAGAGCAGCCACACTGGCCGCGATCAGGGCCTCCATTTCAACCCCTGTCACCGCCGCGGTCGCAACTTTTGAGGAAATGGCGACGCCATTCTCGCACAGCCGCAGGGTCACATCAACGTGAGTCAGCGGCAAGGGATGGCACATGGGGATAAGCTCCGCCGTCCGCTTGGCGGCCATGATTCCGGCCAAACGAGCCACTTCCAGCGGGTCGCCTTTGGGGTTCTTCGGCAGTGCCTTCAGCACCGCAGGCTTCAGTACAACAAAGGCACTGGCTTCGGCAGCGCGTTGGGTCACGGCTTTGCCGGAAACATCGACCATCTTGGCGTGGCCGGATTTGTCGTAGTGGGAGAGCTTGCGAGGCATCGGTTTGTTGTGAATATAGCCGCTATATTAAGCATAACTCACCAGCCAGGTTCGAGAGGACGCCATCCCTCGCAAGAGACGACGCACCCCGCAAGCGCCATCTCTCTGAGTGAGACGCAGTGAACCTTTCTTGAGGAAGGTTTGCATACCTTCGAGTCGCCCGGTGCACCTCTCAGATCTGCTTTAACCGCGCTGCAATCGTTAGACTCCGACGCGTGCAGAACAGACTCCTGCCGGACCGGGTGCTGCTCTGCAAGCAGGTGATTTTCGCTCACGGGGAAACAGCAATGAAGGGAATCGTTGGTGGCTTATTGGCAATCATAGTTTTCGCAGGTATGGCAGTGGCACAAGCGCCGGACGAAAATGTCTACTGTGCCATTGGCGATAAATGGACTGGCGCGTCAAGTGATGGGCCGGCGGCATTGCCCGAGACTTGTATTTACACCGGACTCGATGGTACGCCGAGTCCCGGCAAGATTACGGTAGTGCCGCCGGGGCCAGGGGGCGGTCCCAGCGTGGTCACCCAAGCCCTGCAAATGGCGAGTTGCGGAGATACGCTTGAGTTGATCGCCGGGCAAACTTACTCCCCCTTTGTGCTGCCTGCGAAGAACTGTGACCCATCCCATTGGATCACGATACGAACTAGTGCGCCGAATTCGGCACTGCCGCCCGAGCACACACGAATCAACCCCAGCTATGCAGGCGTGCCTTCGCTGCCTGGTCGTCCCGCGTACAGCGGCGGCACCAGCAATGTCATGGCGAGAGTTCAAACTCCAAGAGTGGCAGCGCCGATCACTGCGTCACCAGGGGCGAATTTCTACCGAATCGGCCCGGGGATCGAGCTTACCCGCTTGGCTGGTTCCGGTGTCACGGTGTACGACATGGCAGTACTCAGGGGCGCCGATCACATCATCTTCGATCGGGACTGGTTTCATGGCAGCGAACAGTTTGAGGAAACCAATACCGCGGTTCTCTTTACCGGGGCAACGAACGTAGCGGTTATCGACTCGTACGCGAACAGTTTCAAGTGCAAAGACCACAGCGGAGAATGCACGGATTCCCACGCGTTTTCGGGCGGAGACGGAATACAAACGCATGCCGAGGGAACATGGAAGATAGTGAATAACTTTATTGAAGCCGCGGGCGAGAACATCATGTTTGGCGGCAACGCAGCCGGAAACGAAGTGCCAGTGGATATTGAGATCAGGCAAAATCATCTTTACAAGCCACCGTTGTGGCGAATTTGCGGCTCTCGCTGCTACGTCGTCAAGAACCTCTTTGAGTTGAAGAATGGCAGTCGGCTCTTGTTTGAGGGCAACCTTCTGGAAAATTCGTGGGGTGGTTACACGCAAACGGGTTTTGCCGTTCTTCTAACCCCACGCGGGACATGGTCGCAGGTGGAAGACATCACTCTGCGCTACAACCACATCAGCCATGTGGCCAATGGTTTCCTGCTGTGTGCATGTAAAGCGGGTACTCCGGGTCCGAACCCTGATTCGGGAGGTGCGAGGGGCTGGTCCATTCACGATATTTTGCTGGACGATATTCAGGGGAGCAATTACGGTGGAAGCGGCCACATGGTTTCCCTGGCCAGTGACTTTTCCGGGAACCCGCCACTGTCGGGCGTTTTTCTCGATCATTTGACGTATGTCAGCGGCCCAACCGATAAGTTCATGTTTGTTATGGGCACAAACGCTTCGAATCCGGTAAAGAAGATGGGGCCATTCACCTATACCAACAGCATTATCCATGCCAGTTCTGGAGCAAACATCTGGCAGATTGGCGGAGCGGAAAAGTGTGTCGTAGATTGGAACCCGGGAGCAACCTTCAATGCGTGCTTCACGCAATCCACAGTTACGAACAACGTTATTGTGGGCTGGCCGGCCATGTATGGCTATGCGCCACCCCGTCCCGCTCCCTCGTGGCCTGCCGGCAACTTTACTCCGCCGGACTATAGCACGGTGTTTGTACGGCCAGCAGCCTATGGTGGCGACTACCACACCCTGCCCCCTTATGTAGGAATTGGCGCGGACATCGATACGCTTAACGCCTATTTGGCGGGAGTCGAATAAAACGGCCAGGCGAAAGTGGCCGAAATCAACTGCCGACCTTATCGCAGCAGCACCGGTACCCCGGGGGAAGACCGCAGCGGGAACTGACTCGGCCGTGCGGACTGCCGGCTTCCGCGTCCCGTAACAGCGGCGAGACACGGGTCACCTCGTACGACCCGCAACATCACCGCCCAGGCAGGTTTCGGCCGGTTGTGCAGATCGGTTCAAGATTCAGGTAACATTTCCTTTCACTCCCCACATAGCGAAGTTGTGGTGGAATTAAGCTTCGATCTTTGTCGTATCAACCTGAGGATGGCCATGAAGGCTCTGAAAATCTCTCTGATTGCCTCTTTGATTGGAACTGCGCTTGGGTTGGGGGCATGGATGTTCGGCCTCGGACGAATCATCTGGCCCGCTCATCCTCAAATGGCGTGTTTTCTTCTGACCCTCGTTGCCACCATCGTGATTCAGGTTCTGTGGCCTCGGCTGGTGGAAACGAGTCCTCACTAGTTTCGAAAAACAACGCAGGTCTATCGCAACAGCACTGGCACCCACTCCCCTGCTGCAATCAGGTTACGGTCCGGAGGAACGACGATATAGCAGTTCGCCCGTGCCGCCGCTGCAATATCCCCCGATCCCTGCCAGCGAACTCGTTCGGCTTCTGTGTGTTCGAATTCTCCGGAGAGAATCGCAGGAAAGAATCGCTTCAGCCCACTCTTCGTCTTGATCTCAGATTTCAGCTTCGCTTGGAGGAAATGCAGTTTGCGCGGAGCCATGCCGGTGAGGGCGTCAATCACCGGGCGGACAAAAAGCTCGAACGTCACCATGGTTGAAACCGGATTTCCCGGAAGGCCGAAAAAATAGCGGAAGCTTGCAGGGGCTGAAGCCCCGGTTTCGTGTCGCCGCCTTGATCGGCACGGCTGGACGCCCTCCGAATCGCGGCTGACGCCGGCCGCGCCGCGCGGCACTCGCCCGAACACAACCGGCTTTCCCGGCTGGATCAGCGCTCCAGTGAAGAGAAATTCAGCCTGAAACTCGCCCAAAACCTGTTCCACAAAATCATACTTTCCCACCGAGACGCCGCCCGCCAGCAGCAGCAAGTCCGACTCCAGGCCATCGGCAATCAGCTCGCGCAGTCGCTCCCGCTCATCCGGAGCAATTGGCAAGATCACCGGCTCTCCGCCTGCCTCCCGGATTTGTGCCGCCAACGAATAGCTGTTGGAATTGCGAATCTGATTGGGTCCGGGCAAGGTATCGACATCCACTACTTCGTCTCCCGTGGCGAGCACTGCGACCTGGGGTTTGCGATAGACCAGCAGGTGACGTCTCCCCACCGATGCCGCCACAGCGATGCCGGCGTGATTGAGTCTCATGCCTGCAGTCAACAACCGTTCCCCGCGTTTGGCTTCCGATCCAGCCGCGACGATATTGTCGCCTGTAGAAATGCCCGTTGTGATCTCGACGCGGTTGCCGTTGCGGGAGGTGTACTCCACCATGACCACCGCGTCTGCACCCGCTGGGGCTGCCGCGCCGGTCATGATCGCTGCCGCCTGGCCCCGCTGGATCTCGGGAATAATTTCCGGCGCGGCGCCGGCTTTAATTTCACCCACAATCGCAAGCTCTGCGGGAAGCGTCGCCAGGTCGGCGGCGCGCACGGCATATCCATCTCGCGCAGCCCGTGGAAAGGGAGGAAAATTCCGGTCCGCAGTCACTGGCTCCGCCAGCACCAGCCCGGCGCTGTCGAGCAGGTCGACCAAGTCCTTCCCTAGCGGGCGCAGCCGCGCGGCGTGCTGCTCCACCAGGTGGCGCGCATCTTCGAAGCTCAGAATCGGTGCCGGTTCGGGCAGAGCGGCCATACCCAGAGATCATACGAGTAGGCGGGAAGTTTTTCGATTGCTGATTCCGGGTGGGATGGCAGTGGTTACGTGGGCGCTATGAACCGTGGTTTTCCAGCGCCTTCTGCAACGCTTGCGCGTCTTCGGCGTAGGCCAGCGCGGTTTCCGCATCTACGATTCCCGCTCTTACCAGTTTTTCGATCTCGTGGTCAAAACACTGCATCCCCTCAGCTCCGCCTTTTCGGACAACCTCGAGCAGAGTTTGGCCGGTTGGGTCGTCGCATTCCACGAAATGCAGGGTGTGCGGGCTGGCCCGGAACACTTCGAAAACCGGAACCCGGCCGCCGCTCCGTTTGGGAACCAGTTTTTGCGAGATCACATAGCGCAAAGTCTTAGCCAGGCGTGCTCGAATGGAGGACTGCTCGACAGCCGGGAAAGCTCCAACGATTCGCTCCACGGTCTTCGCGACATCAGGCGCATTCAAGCTGGAAAGCAGCAAATGCCCGGTCTCAGCCGCTTCCAGCATCATCTCCATGGTCTCGCGGTCGCGCAATTCGCCTACAAGGATGACTTTCGGCGCTTGCCGCAGGGCCGCGCGCAACGCCTGGGCGAAGTTCGGAGTGTCGCTGTGCAATTCCCGCTGGTGGACCGTCCCCCGCTTGTGGTTGTGCAGAAATTCAATTGGATCTTCGATCGTAATGATGTGGCAGGTTTGCCGTTCGTTGATGCGGTCAAGCAGCGACGCCAGCGTCGAAGACTTTCCCGATCCGCGCGCGCCCGTCACCAGAATGATTCCATCCCGCAGAGACGCCACTTCCTGGAGTTGGGGCGGCAAGCCCAGGGCGGAAAACTCCGGAATCGCAGTTGGAATCACGCGCATCACGACCGCGCAACTGCCGCGCTGAATGAAAACGTTAACCCGGAAACGCGCCAGCCCCGGCAAGCCGAAAGAAACGTCGCAGGAACCTTGCTCGCGCAGCGTAGTGATGGCCTGCTTGTTGTTGCCAATCAAGTCGGAAGCGATGCGCCGCGTGTCATCAGCCGTAAGGGTCTTCAGGCCAGGCCCTTGCACGGCTACCAGTTCTCCATACACTTCGAGTTGGGGCGAACGTCCCGGGGAAAAAATGAGATCACTGACCTGGGTGTGCGCCCGCAGCATGGCGGCCAGGAGCGCATGGGTTTCCGTCAGGCCGGAAGCCGTACCCGGTTCGAGCGTGACTTGAAGGGGAGCTGTGCCCGGCGTTGCCATAGTTTTCGTTGCGGATCGCGGCACACGGGGAGGATTTGCAGAACGCTTTTTTCGTGCCGAAACCTACTCTAACCAAAACTATCCCTGCGTTCCACGAAGAACGTCCAGGGCATAGACCTTCGTAACCAGGGAGGCGGGAAGGTGCAGGAAAAGGAATAGGGCGGCCTTTTGGGCCGCCCTAAGATAGCAGGAATAATCCATTATTTCTTGGGTGGGGCCGGTTTCTTCTTGCCCGAGCCGTAGCTGGTCTCGACCGTGGACCCAATCGATTGCAGCATGGCCTTGGCTCCCTCGGCGAAGGGTCCGTTAGGCTGCAGTTCAAGATACTTATTGAAGGCTTCTTCCGTCCCGGCGGCCGGCGTGGCTTTGCCGGTCTTGGGATCAACCGTCTCCTTGGCGATCAGGTTCACGCCCTTCTGGTAGTAGGCCTCCGCCTTGTTGGGATCAGAGGCAATCGACTTGTCGAACGACGCGATGGCATCATCCGCGCGTCCGGCGTTGGTAAGGATCGCGCCCTGATTGTAGTAGTACTGAGCGGCTCCGGCAGGATTCAGTTGCGCCGCCTGGTCATAGGCCTTGACTGCGTCATCCACTTTGCCGGTCTTGGATTCAGCTTGCGCCATATTATTGAAATAGGCGGCCAGAATTTTAGAGTCTTCCGGCTTCGGGTTGGGAGCTTTCTGCTTCAGGTCGATGGCTTTCTGATAATCCGCTACAGCTTCGCCGTATCTTCTGGTTTTCTCAGCCGGGTCGGTTTGCTTGATCGCCGAACCCAGATAGGCGTCTGCCAGACGGGCCCAGAGGATGTCGCGGGTAGCGTCCATCTGGTTGGCCTCGGTCAGTTGCGTGATCGCCGTATCGAAATCTCCGCCCTGCATGGCCTGATTGGCGATGGCCAATCTTTCATTCAACTGTTTCACCACATTGTTTTCTTTGGAGGCTTTTTCCTGCGCCTCCTGCATTTGCTTCATCTGTTCCGGACTCATGCCCTGCTGCTTGGCCGTTTCCACCTGTTCTTTTTTCAGGTCGAAATCCTGGGTGACTTCGTCAATTCCCATGGGAATGCCTTTGACCTGGTCGAGCTGCTTCCCATCTTTCGACAGCGCCACGTCGTACTTGCCGGGGTCAATGCCCAGGGAAAAATATTCGCCCTTCTTGTTGGTTTTTAGCGTGTACTTACGGCCGTTGTCGGTGTTCCTCCATTCGACGGTCGCCCCCACAATCGGATTTCCGTCGCCGTCTTTGCAGACACCCTTGACCGAACCGGTGGATTGAGCGAAAACGGGAGGGACAAGCAACCCCGCCAGCAGCGCTACCAGCAACCCTGTAACAAAGTGTTTTTTCATTTTGTTCTCCCGAGATATGAAAGAATTTACGATGGATGTTCGATCCTAAATTTTCTGCGCGACCGCCGTGTAGGGAATTGGATCCGCCGCTCCCGCCTCCTCGAACGCCCGCAAACGCAGAACGCAGCTGTCGCACACTCCGCAGGCCGCATCTTCGCGGCTGTAACAAGACCACGTTAAATCCAAGGGAGCGCCGAGTTCAAGGCCGAGCCGCACGATTTCAGCTTTCCGCATCGCGATCAGCGGAGTCACCACCGAGATACGTCCTTCTTTTGTTCCGGTCTTCACCACTTCGTTAAACGCCCGATAGTAAGCGGGGCGGCAATCGGGATAGCCGGAACTATCCTGTTCGACGGCTCCGATGAATACCATATCCGCACCCAGCACCTCCGCCCAGCTCACGGCGACGGCAAGAAAATGGGCGTTACGGAACGGCACATAGGTTACAGGAATCTCGTGCCCGATGGCATGAGATTCCGGAACCGCGATTTCGGGGTCGGTGAGCGCAGAGCCTCCAATGGCCCGCAGCGCGTCATTGCTCACCATCAGGCGTTTCTGGATCCCCAGGCGGTCGCAAATTTCACGAAAAGCCTGTTTCTCCCGGTGCTCAGTGCGCTGTCCGTAACTAATGTGGACCGCAGCCGCCGCATGGTCGCGGGCGGCGAGCGCGGCGCACACGCACGAATCCATGCCACCGCTGAGCAGAACAACCGCCGGCGATTTCGAATCCGTTCTCACAATCGCATGCCCTCACACGCCCTTGGCCGCCGGGTCCCAGATAAATTTGTGAAGCTGCAAGCCGAGACGCGCAGAGATGTCGTCTGCCAGCATCCATTCCGCCAGTTCCTGGGGATCGAGGAGAGCTTGCGAGGCATCCCGCGCGCCGCTCGCCTGCTTGCGAAATGCCGGAGAGAACAGCACCGCCTTGACTCGCCGCGCCAGACTATAGCGCGCCACAAAGTCTCGGGCAAATTCGTAGTCGGTCCGGTCGCTCAGCACGAACTTCACTTCGTCGTGCGCCTGGAGTGCCTGCAGGTTTTCCATGCGGAACGAATCCGCCTCGCCGGAATGGGAGCACTTCACGTCCACAATCTTGATTACCGCGTCAGGGACAGACTGCAGCGGGCGCTCACCGCTGGTTTCGAGGAGCACGGTATGACCTTTGTCCAGCAGAGCTTGCATGAGGGGCACCACCTCGCGCTCTTGCAGCATGGGCTCGCCACCGGTGATTTCCACCAATCCGCCGCCCGGGCTAAGCCGCTCGACTTCATCGGACACTTCGTCCAGCGTCATTTTCCGGCCACCGTAAAAGGTGTACTCGCTGTCACACCAGGAACAGCGCAGGTTGCAGCCGGTCAGCCGGACGAAGACGCAGGGCAGCCCGGCATACGTCGACTCGCCCTGGATCGACTTGTAGATTTCCGTGATCTGCATAAGAGCAGCTGCCAGTTGCCAGTTACAAAAAATCGATGGCCCTAAGCACCGACCAGTGACTATTCCGAATACGTAGCCGTGGTCGTGTCTGTTTCGAAAACTGTGACTGTCTTCACCCAAACCCGTCCGTTGCTGTTGGTCCGCAGGCGCCCGTTGGTTTCGTCGTAAAAATACTTTGCCAGATTCTCGGCTGAAGGATTGAGCACGGTGAAGGGTTCCAACTCGTTGATCATCTTGTGATCCAGGCGATCGATGACGTGCTTCATCACCTCCCGCAAGTCTTTGAAGTCAAGCAGCAAGCCGGCTTTGTCCAGCTCTTTCCCGGCTAGGGTGACCCGGATCTTGTAGTTGTGGCCGTGCGGATTCTCGCACTTGCCCTTGTAATTCCGCAGGTAGTGCCCCGCGGCAAACGAATCTTCGACTGTGACCTCGAACATGGGTCCTCTCGACTGACGACGCTAATACAGGTGCGCCGACGAGAACGCGCTAACCCCCTATTCTACCGCGTGCAGCGGTACAATCTCGTGATTCCGCCCCTCGAGGCCCCAAAAACTTTCTTGCAGTCGAAGGGTTGGAACGCATGAGGAACCTCTCCCATGAATGTCCTTCTGCTTTCCATGCCGGACTCTTTTGAACACATGCCCGCCGCCGCGGTTCGCATGCCCAATGGTGCTTTGACCTCGCTGGCGGGCAATCTGGATCCTCACCACCGGGTGGCGGTAGCCGATCTGATCCTGGTGCAGCGCCAAGTACAAGAAACCGTGTCCCGGCTGGTGTGCGAACTGCGCCCTGAGGTCGTCGGGCTTTCCGTCATGACGTTTCAGCGCCGCACTGCGATCCGCATCATCGAGTTCGTGCGAGCCCTCCAGCCTGAAGTCAAGATCGCCGTCGGCGGCTACGACCCCAGCCTGGCCACCGAGGCCTACATGGAAATCGGGGTCGACTTTATTATCCGGGGCGAGGGCGAGGTGACTCTTCGCGAGCTGGTGCGGGCGCTGGAAGCGGGAGAAGACTTCAACCGTATCTCTGGACTCTCCTACCGCTGCGGGGGCGAATGGAAGCACAATCCTGACCGCGGCGTGCATCGCCTGGAAGGCAACGAAATCCGCTTGCCGAACCGCAGCGCCCGCGTCCTCAAGGGCTACACGCTCCTGGGGCGGCAAGTCGACGTGGTCGAGACCTCCCGGGGATGCACCTACGATTGCAGCTTCTGTTCCATCATCGAAATGCGGGGCCGCAATTTTCACACCTATTCCTTCGAGCGAGTGCTGGAAGACATTCGCGACGCCCGCAACCACGGCGCCCAGACGATTTTCCTGGTGGACGACAACATTACGCTAAACGTCCACCGCTTCCAGGCGCTGTGCGAGGCGATCATTGAGGCGGGGCTCGACAAGCTGGATTATTTTGTCCAGGGCATGACTTCCGCCATCGCCAATCACGGCGCCACATTGGCTCCCCTGATGCGGCGCGCCGGCTTCCGCTACGTGTTCCTCGGGATCGAAAATATCCTGGAGAACGACTTGCAGTTTCTGCGTGCTTCGGCAAAAAACACCGCCCGCGATGATGGGCAACGCACCGGCAACGCGACCCTCCAGGCCATCGACTATCTGCATCGCAACGGAATGTACGTGGTCGGCGGCCTGATTGTCGGCAATCCCGAAGATACGCCCGAATCGATTGAAGCCAATCTCGAGTTCGCACGGCGCTACGTGGACTGGCCTTACATTCAACATCCCACTCCGTACCCGCGGACGCCGATGACCAAAGACTTTCACGATCAGGGCCTGATCATGAACGAGCGGTTCGAAGAGTATGACGGAACGACAGCCGTAGTTCGTACCCGGCACATGGAGGCGGAAGAAGCGGAATTTCTGCGCTGGAAGGCTGAGCGCTGGATGAAGGTACGCCACATGCCGGTGGCCTTTCGCCACGATCCGTGGTTTATCCTTCGGCACGCTCCCGAAATGCTGGCGCACACCTTCCGTGGCAGCTCACTCCGTTCGGTGATCGGCCTGGAGGATGAGAGAAAGACGTTCGAAAGGTACAAGGCGATCCGGCGGGAGGAAAGGGAGTACGTGTGAGCAAATTTGCCAATGATAAGAGTAACCGCAAGCAAATCCGTCGTTCGGGGAGTGTAAAGGGTCTGAAAGGAATGATTCGAAAGCCCGGGAAGCCAGTGTCTCTCGAAGAGATGCGGGCCGCGATCGTCAGGGGCGCGACCAAGTCGAAACCCTCTGCGCCAAAATCGAAGTCGCTTTGATAGCGATCATTCTCCAGTCTGATTCAGTCCGAAAAATTCCTCTACCACGCGCACATCCGTAGTCCTCTTGTAATTCGGCAGGCTCTCCACAAACACTCGCCCATACTGCTTCTTCAGAATTCGGTTATCGAGCAAACAAAGCAGCCCACGGTCATGCAGTGACCGAATCAACCGTCCAAAGCCTTGTTTCAGCGTGATCACCGCCGCCGGCACCTGATACTGAAAAAAGGCATTGCCCCCATCAGCATCAATCGCCTTCACTCGCGCCGCGACAACAGGGTCGCTCGGAACCGCGAACGGCAGGCGGTCGATGATCACACAACTCAGTTGCTCTCCCTGCACATCGACCCCTTGCCAGAACGAAGAGGTGGCGAATAGGACGGCATTCGGCGTGAGCCGGAATTCCTCGAGCAGCGCGGTTTTTGGCGCGTCACCTTGTAAGAGCAGGGGGAACTCCAACTCCCCGAGCAGCCGCTGATAGATCTCATTCATCTGCGTGTAGCTGGTGAAAAGAACGAAGGCCCGCCCGCGCGTGATTTCCAGCAGCCTCCGTATCCGGTCTGCGGCTCTGGCGGTGAACTGCGGCGTCCGCGGATCAGGCAGGTCGGGAGGAACATAGAGCAGGGCTTGACTCTCGTAGTCGAAGTGCGAAGGCAGCACCGACTCGCGCACGTGTTCCAGGCCCAGACGTCCACGGACATAGTCGAAGCCGCCTCCCACGGCGAGCGTCGCCGAGGTCAGCACCGCGCACTCCAGCTTCGACCACAGGCATTCCCGCAGAATCGGGCCAACGTCAATCGGCGTAGCTTGGAGAAAGACGTTCTGCTTTGCACGGGCGGGGACACCCGAACCTCCCCGTCCACTCCGCCGCTCGATCCAGAAGACTGTGTTCTTTTCTTCCGACTCCAGCAAAAAGCCGAGTTGTACTTGCAGTTCCTGCGCTCGCCGCGCCAAGCCGAAAATCTCTTCCGGCTTTGACAAAAGGATCTCCAGCTCTGACGCCAGCCTTCCCAGCGAACCTTGCAGGGCAAGAAACTCTTCTCCATTTTCTTCCAGAAACTCGCGCCGGTTCTCGAAGGCAAAGCGTCCTTGCCCTTGCGGCAACAAAGCAAAGAAAAACATCGCCCGCTCCCGCAGACTCTTGAGCGCCCCGGTCAGCGACGCCGAGAGCATCCGGTTGCGCTGCAACGAAGCTTCCGCATCGCGGCAGAGTTCTTCGATCCGGGCGTTGCTTGCAGTCACACCAAAATAGCTGCCCGCCACATCTTCCAGTTCGTGCGCCTCATCGAAGATCACAATGCCCGCATCCGGAAGCACGCCCGCATCGAGTGCGTTCTCCGCCTGCTGCTTGATCCCCAGGTCGGCGAAGAAAAGATGATGATTGACGATGATGATGTCGCTCTCCATCGCCCGGCGGCGCATTTCGGTGATAAAGCAACGCTCCCACGCGCTGCACTTTTGCCCCAGGCAGGTGTCGGCGCGCGCGTCCAGCTTGTGCCACAAAGCGCTGGCCTCCGGGATGGACGCCAATTCCGCCCGGTCGCCGGTCGACGTCGTCTTCTCCCACGCCGCGATGGCGCGATAGTGCTCGATTTCTTCGAGGCCGCTCAGCACCGGCGCATCGGTCAGGTCGTAGAGTTTTTTGCGGCAAAGATAGTTACCGCGCCCCTTCATGTAACAGACCCGCAATTTCCCTTCGCTGTTGGGAAACAGCGCCTGCTCCAGAAACGGAACGTCTTTTTGAAAAAGCTGTTCTTGCAGATTCTTGGTTCCGGTGGAGATGATGACGCGCTTTCCCGACCGGATTACAGGAAGAAGATAAGCCAGGGTTTTGCCCGTGCCCGTACCCGCCTCGACCAGCAAATGCCGTTTTTCTTCCAGCGCCTGTTCGACCGCCTGCGCCATCTGCAATTGCCCCCGCCGAAATTCATACGCGGGATGAGTACGCGAAAGCACTCCTCCGGGCCCAAAGAATTGAAAAAGAGAAAAATTCCGCTGCCCGCCCGAAGCGCTATTCGGCGACGAAGGAGATGCGGACTTAGAGGTAGAAGCCACAGAGTCTCTATAATAAGCGCACAGCGCTGATCGCCAAGAAATACGTGGGGACGGCCGCCCATAGCTTGCCCTGAGCGAAGCCGAAGGGGCCGTCCGGCGGACGGCGCGAACGCTGTATGATCTCTGAACTTGACTCAGCCCACCTACAACTCGACCAGCACACTCGCCGCCGCCGGTTTTCCCACCGTCGCCATCGTGGGCCGCCCCAACGTGGGCAAGTCCACGCTCTTCAATCGCATCGTAGGCTCGCGCCGCGCCATTGTCGGCGATGAGCCTGGCATCACGCGCGACCGCCTCTACGGCGAAGGCGAATGGTGCGGTCACAACTTCCGGTTAGTCGATACCGGAGGCATTCTTCCCGAAGACAAAGCTCTGATCCCGGCAGAAATCTTCCGCCAGGCCAAAGTCGCGCTGGCCGAAGCCACCGCAGTCATCATGGTGGTGGACGGCCGTTCCGAACTCTCCAGCTCCGATCTCGACTTGGCTCGCCTGCTTCTCAAGGGCGGCAAGCCGTTGTTCGTCGCGGTGAACAAGATCGATACCGAGAAGCAGCAGTCACTGGTCGGAGAATTTCACCGTCTCGGCATTAGAAATATTTTTCCCGTCTCCGCCGAGCACGGCCGAGGGCTCGATGACTTGCTGGATGCCGTCATCGCCGTGCTGCCCGTCCAACGAAATCTCACCGCAGAGGACGCGGAGGGCGCAGAGAACATCGAGGAACAACCGCCCGAGACCCATGAGGTCCGAGTTGCCATCATCGGCCATCCCAATGTGGGGAAGTCGACGCTGTTGAATCGCCTCACCGGCGCCGACCGCGCCATTGTGTCTCCCGTTCCCGGCACCACGCGTGACGCGGTGGATGAAGTTGTCGAGCGCCACGGCCGCCGCTTCCGGTTCATCGACACGGCCGGCATTCGCCGCAAAGGCAAAACGCATCTGATGGCGGAAAAACTTTCTGTCGTGATGGCCCGCAAACATCTCGAAGCTGCGGACATCGCCTTGCTGGTGATCGATGCCACCGAAGGCGTAAGCCAGCTCGACGCGGCCATCGCTGGCTACGCTCATGAAAGCGGCCGCAGCGTGATCATCATCGTGAACAAGTGGGACCTATGGGGAAAATCGGGCAGCGCAGGCGTCCCCGCCGGCGAAGGCTCGAGTGCAAAGAAAGCCTCGCGGACGGGAGCGTCCGCGCCCCACAAGCAGATGTCCACCGACCGCCCTGCATACGAGGAACGCCTGCGTTACGAACTCAAGTTTCTCAACTACGCGCCCGTGCAGTTCATTTCCGCGCAGAGCGGAAAGGGCACCGAAAAAATCTTCCCCCTGCTGGAGCAGGTTGCCACCGAGCGCCGCAAACGCGTTTCCACGTCCGAGATGAACCGCTTCCTTGAACACATCGATTTCGACCGCGCCTCCGTGCCTCTTCGCCAACGCGTCAGGATCTACTACATGACCCAGGCCGGCGTTGCGCCGCCGACCTTCGTGCTCTTCACCGACCGCAAGGTGAAGCTGCACTTTTCTTATCAGCGCTTTCTGGAAAATCAGATTCGGGAGGCGTTTGGTTTCGTTGGTACGCCCATCTGGATCAAAACCCGGGCCAGTGAGTAGTGCCTGACTGGCAGCCTTATTTAGCGCACGCGCGTTTCCTCCGTCGACATCAATCCCACCCGTTCCGCTCCCGCGTGCCGGGCGATATCGATGACATCGGCAACGTACCGAAAATCCACGCCGTCATCTCCCTGCACAAACGCGACACGCTCGGCTCGCGTTTTGAAAATGTCAAACAGCCGGGCCCTCAGATTTTCCCAGCTCACATCTTCCTGATTGATTTTGAGCGAGGGCGTTTGGTCGGGATCGCTACCCAGCACTTGAATCACAATCGTCCGATTTATTTGCGAGGGCTTCGCCTCTGGGGCCGGCTGCGGGATAACCGCATTCAGCCCTCTATCCGGCGTTTGGTTCACTACGACCATGAAGATGATGATGATCGTCAACAAAACGTCGATCAAGGGCGTGACGTTCATCTGCGGACCGGACGCACCACCGCCTGCGTTTGAGAATGCCATTGTCGTTGCTCCTCTCCGGCACGCGCGTGTCTTAGAAACAGACACCCGGAGCGGAGCGAGAGTTCCCGTGCAATTCGCCTTGTGGCGGAACGACGTGCGATGATGAAGACGCGTCTGCGCTAGACCCGCATGCACCGCCCTCGACATTGGTTGCAGGTTATTCTCTTCGCATCCACTGCGCTGCTCCCCGCCCGCGCCCAGGACAACTACGAAATTCAGGTCTACGGATCAGAGACAGTTGCTCCCCGGAGCACTATGGTCGAGCTGCATTCCAACTTCACAGTTGAAGGCAGCAAAACCGTGGAGGATGGAGTCCTGCCCTCGAACCATGCCGAGCACGAAACGCTGGAAATTACCCAGGGATTCAACAGCTGGTTCGAGACCGGCTTCTACGTATTCACCAGCATTCAGCCCGATGGCGGCTGGCAGTGGGTGGGCGACCACATTCGCCCGCGCTTCCGCGTGCCCGAATCCTGGCACTGGCCTGTCGGCGTGAGCATATCGAACGAAATCGGCTATCAGCGCCGCGATTTTTCTCCCGACACCTGGACTTGGGAAATCCGCCCGATCATCGACAAGAAACTCGGCCGCTGGTATTTGAGCTTCAATCCGACCCTCGACCGCTCTTTTCACGGTGAGAGCGTCAACAAAGGCGTCGAGTTCTCGCCGAATGCAAAAGTGAGTTTCGATTTCACCAAACGAATCAGCGGTGGCCTGGAGTATTACGGATCTTGCGGGCCGGTTACCGGCTTCGATCCGCTCAAGGATCAGCAACAGCAAATCTTCCCCACCATCGATCTCGATCTCGGTCCGCAGTGGGAATTCAACTTCGGCGTAGGAGTTGGGATGACGGGCGCCACCGATCACCTGATCGTCAAATTGATTCTAGGACGGCGGTTCTCCTGGAAGCGCGAGCACAACCCAGAGACCAAGAGAGGGCCCAACTGAAATGGCTCAAAGCCGTTGCCGGTAATCCTTCTACCCGATCGGCTCGGAACTCGGCAGGAACGGCGGTGGTTCCTGCGCAGGCGGCAGCACCGGGGCCGGAGGAAGCTGCGGAGCTGGCGGCGCAGGATGGATCAGCGCCTCCAGCAGGGGGTAACGCCCAGCGAAGAAGTGAATTGAGTACGCCGGGAAAAACACCATCGCAGGAACCGCGATCAGAGAAATCACGTAGAGAAGCAATGAAATCAGGGTGCACCCTGCCACAATGGCCAGAGTGATCGTGTAGGGGTTCCAGGTCAGTCCGGCGGTTTTGCCCAGCAACACGGTGATGGCGCCGAACCCGCCGATGGGAATCACCACGATCAGGATCACGATAGTATCGATAATTCCGAACACCACCGCGGCACCGATGGCCATCGCAATTTTCAAGCCGACGTACCCGGCATACTGGCCTTTTTCCGCTTTCAACATCAGCAGCAGCCGCCTCCAGGACTCGGTCACGCTCAAACCTTCCAGCGCCATCTGCGGCACCACAAAATCTTTGGCCAGCATTTGCGCCACTGCCAGCAGAAGAATGAAGAGCAGGAAAAGGAAGAACACCACAATACCGCCGAGAATCAGCGGCACCAGGTGCTGCTTAGGGTCGTTCCACCAGCCCGCCGCAAAACCAATCGCTGCCGGGATTCCCACCAGAATGGTCAATCCCATCACTGAAACGGCCATGAGCAGAAGCTTCCAGCCAAAAAAGCGTGTGCCCTCCCGCTGCCGCCGCATCCAACTCGATCCAACGTCACACTGCTTCGCCACGACGCTGTCGAAGAGAACAAAACGCATCACACTGCTGACGTAGAGCAAAACCATGGCCAATACAAATCCCGCCGCGATCAGCACCAGGAAAGAAGCCGCGTAGAGCGCAGGGTGAAATTGCGGCAGGGCAGGGGCAAGCAGATGCCGTGTGCCGCCGGTCTGGGTTGGGATTTGAAAGTTCCCGCCGTTACAGCCTCCCGAGGGGAGCTCTCCCGCCAACAGCCCCACCAGGGCCAGCTTCAGCCACTGGGCGGCGCGGAACGGTTCCAGCAGTTGTTTCCTGGCATGCTGGAAGGCAGGAACAATCGCGTCTACGCAGGAAATCGGCACGCTTGACCTCACTCTTGACAGGTCGGAGCAAGGTACTGCGAACCGCGTGCCGGGTCAATCGGATTTTGCATGGAACTTGGGAGTGGCCGTCATTCGTATCGTAAAGCTTCCACGGGATCGAGTTTCGAGGCGCGCAGCGCCGGAACCAGCCCGCTGACCACTCCCACGGCCAGCAGCACGAACGTCGAAAGCATCACCGTTGCCAGAGAAATCTTCAGATGAATGTCGGCTTTGCCGGAGTCGTCTTCAAACAGCGGCCCCATCAGCGGCAGCGTGCCCACCGCGGCCGCAATTCCGTAGGAAAGAAGCACTCCCGCCGCCCCGCCCAGCAGCATGATCAGCAGAGTCTCAGCCAAAAACTGGAGCTTGATGTGCCACTTCTTCGCCCCCAGCGCCCGCCGCAGGCCGATTTCCCGAATGCGCTCGTCCACCGACACCAGCATGATATTCATCACTCCAACGCCGCCGATCCCCAGCGTCAGTGCTCCGACAAAAGTGAGCAGGACTTCTAAGCCAATCGTGATTGCGTCAATCACCGGACGAAACTCGTCGCGGCCAAACATCTGAATGGCTTTTTTGTCAGTCGGCGAAAACTGCTGCCGCGTCGCAACCGCAGCCAGCACCTGGGCCATCGCCTTTTTCTCGAACTGCGGCGCAATCGGCTCAAATACCATCACCTGCGGATATTTCGTATTCCACAGATCTCCCGCCGCGCTGAAGGGAATCCAGACCGAATCGTCGTCGCTCGAGAAATAATTGCTCAACTGAATTTTGCGCGCCATCACTCCGATCACTTCGAAACGCACGCCCCTGATCTGCACCGTCTCGCCGACGGCGGGCCGTCCGCTGAACAATTGCTCGCGCACCCGCCGACCCAGAAAGGCAACGCGCCGCCGCTCCAGTTCGTCCGTCGGGCTTATCCACCGGCCTTCTGCCGGAATTTCATTGCGCATCTCGCCGTATTCCGGGCAGACGCCGCGAATCGGAGCCGTTCCCACGATGCGTTCTCCGTAGGCAATTCCCGGCCGCCTTACCGTTTCCAGGCAGGCGTGTTTCACCAGCGGGGCATTCGCCTTCACCATGTCCAGGTCGGCCAGTTCAAACTGAACTTTTTTCCCTGCCCGCTGTCCGCCGGGCTGCTCGCTGGTTTGTTGCGGCCAGCAGATGACGACGCTCTTTCCGAACGCATCGAACCCGTTCACCAGGATCTGCCGGAAGCTACTGCCGTAGGCGATGAGCAGTGTGACCGTAGCGATGCCCCAGACGATGCCCACCATGGTCAGCATCGTGCGCGTGTAATTCCGTCGCAACGCGATCCAAGCCTCGACAATAATCTCAGTCAGCATGATTTTGACGACTTGTCATCCTGAGCGAGGAGGGTTTTCCCTCGCGAAGGACCTAGGCGAGCCACCGCGCGCAATCGCTCGCACGAGCGATTGCAATAAAGCGCGAGGCGAGCATCATTATTGAGCCTCATCCCCCCGCCTCATACCGCAGCGCCTCAATCGGATCAATCGACGCCGCTTTCCGAGCCGGATACAAAGCCGCCAACACCGCCGTAGTGCCAAGCAACCCGCATGCCAGCAATCCGGATTTCCATGTGGCCAGCAGTCCGGCAAAAAAATCGGGCATGGGCAGCAGGTTCACCAGCGCGCACAATCCATAGGCCACGCCCAATCCGACGCCGCCGCTGATCAGCGCAATCAGCAATGCCTCGATGAAAAACTGTTTCAGGATGGTGCGTGCCGGAGCTCCTAATGCCTTGCGCACGCCGATCTCGCGCGTGCGCTCTCGCACCGCCACCATCATCACGTTCATGACACCTAGTCCGCCGAGCAACAGAGTCACGATCCCCACCGCTCCCAGGAAATATTTCATCCCATCGGTCATGGTTTTGAACGCCTTGGCCTCTTGCACCGTGTCCCAGATGGGGCAAGCCTCTTTGTCGTTGGGGTCGTAGCGGTGCATCTTGGCCAATGCCACTCGCACTTCGTGCTTGCATGCCTCGTGCTGCTCAACCGAGCGCGGCGTCACCAGCAATTGATCGAACGTATAAGCCGTTCCCGGAGGCTTGTCTGGAAAATCGCGCCGCATGGCGTCGAACGGCACAAAAACTTTCTGTATGTCCCACCCGTCGTAACTGGAGTCCTGTTTTTTCTGCGCCATCACCCCAATCACGGTGTAGGGAAAGGCGTTCAGATACAACATTTCCCCGATGGGACTCCGTCCCGGGAAAAGCTGCTTGGCGGCATCGCTCCCCAGGAAAGCCACGCGCCGCGAATCCCTCTGGTCATCCCAGTTGTAAAACCGGCCCGCGCCCACATCCAGGCTGCGAATATACGCAAATGGCGGATAAGACCCGGTGACGGTGAATGCCGCGTTGTTGTAATCGCTGTGCGCGCGCACGTCGTTTTGCTCGAGTTCCGGAAGTGCATACTCGCAATCCGGCGAGTCGGCCTGCACCGCGCTGACGTCTTCATCTTCCCAGTGCACCACTCGCCCGGCGCGCGCTCCGCCTGCTTGCAGGCTGGTCCGCCCATGAAAAACGATCAGAATATCTTTGCCCAGAGTCCGAGTCTGTTCCTCCTGGCCTTTGCGCAGGCCTTCGCCCGCCGCCACCATGAGCACAATCGAGACAATGCCCCAGGCGATCCCAAACATGGTCAGGAAAGTCCGCAGCTTATGCGCCCACAGCGTACGGATTACATCGCCAAGAAGATCGCGCAGAACCATGGCCGTTGTTTGGACGGGGCAACCGGGCAGACGTAAGCCGGGAAGCCTCAGCTCTACAGTGATGTACGCAGCCGGGCCGGAGTTTGTTCGCTCCCAACTGAGAACTGAGAACCGGGAGCTGAAAACTGGGGTTGAACGAACCCACAGGACGTGTTTCCGAGCAGTTGAAAAGAAGGGAAGTAGCTCGAGTCAGCTTTTCTGGAAGGCGACCGTAGGCTCAAACCAGCCCTGAAACCGGTCGAGCGCCAGTTCACACTGCCGCCGGTGCCGCTCCGCCCGGTCCCGGACTTTTTCCGCCAGCGGAGGCAGAAGGTCAAACGTAATATTGGCCGGCTGAAATCGACCGGGGTCAGCATGTGTGATGTAGTGGGTCAGCGAGCCAAACGCCGTTTCCCGGGGCGGCGGCACAGGTTCGTCGCCCAGGAAAAGCGCGGCGGCGTGCATGCCAGCCAGCAAGCCAGTGGCGATCGATTCCACATATCCCTCAACTCCGCAGATTTGCCCGGCAAAGAGCACACGGGGATGCTGCTTCATCTGCTGGGTTCCAGATAAAAGCGCGGGCGAATTGATGTAAGTATTGCGATGGATCTGGCCGTAGCGCAGAAAGCGCGCATTCTGCAGCCCCGGAATCAGCCGCAGCACCCGCGCCTGCTCGCCAAATTTCAAATGATTCTGAAATCCCACCAGATTGTAAGAATCCGCCCGCAGGTTTTCCTGGCGCAACTGCACCACCGCATGAGGATGTCTTCCAGTCTTCGGATCTTTCAATCCCACCGGCTTCATCGGCCCAAAACGCAGCGTGTCCCGGCCGCGCCGCGCAATTTCCTCGATGGGAAGACAGCCCTCGAAGTAATTCAACTTCTCCCAGTCACGCTCTTCGACCGATTGCGCCGCCAGCAGCGCGTCATAGAAGCGGTCGTACTCCTCCCTCGACATCGGGCAGTTGATGTAATCGGCCGTGCCCTTGTCGTAACGCGCTGCCAGATAGACTCGTGACATATCGATCGAATCCGCCTCGACGATCGGGCTGATCGAATCGAAGAAGTAAAGCTTGTGTGGCGCGGGCGCTCCCTTCGGCACTCAGGCAGGCTCCGCCCGCGAAGCTTCTGAGTCGCCCGCCGAAAGGCAAAGTCGCTCAATCTCCCCCGCGAGCGCATCCGAAGTAAGCGGCCCGGAAGCGATGACAGTAATTTGCCCTTCGTCCACGCGAGTCACTTCCTCCCGCATAACCGCAATCAGCGGCTCGCGCGAAATAGCTTCCGTCACCCGCGCCGCAAACGCAGTCCGGTCCACCGCCAGAGCATGCCCCGCCGGCACCGCGCACTGACGAGCAATTTCCAGCAGCAATGACCCCGCCCGCCGCAGTTCTTCCTTCAGCAGCCACGGAGCGGTGTTCACCGATTCCGATTTCAGCGAGTTCGAGCACACCAGCTCCGCAAAATCGCCAGTCTGGTGCGCCGGCGTCGACCGCACCGGCCGCATCTCGCACAGTTCCACCGCCACGCCCCGCCGCGCACACTGCCACGCCGCCTCGGAGCCGGCCAGGCCGGCACCGATAATGCGGACGGGATGTTTGTTCAACGATGGGATCGACATCGAGGTTGTTCTTAGCGCCGTAGCATTTAAGGACGGCTAATCAACGCCCTTCGAGGGGATGTCGGGTTTGTAATCCACATCATGCGAAATCGTCACTCCGGCCTCCGCAACCTGGTGTGCGGCGACGTTAAAGCAAATGGGGTGTCCGCCGTTGGTGTTTTCGTCTAAGCGCAACTTTCTCCCATTGGTGCCGTAAGCTTCGGCGCAATATCTTCCCGGTCGGAGCGGAATCATCGCATATCCGGTTTCGTCGGTGATTGTGAATGACTCGCTTCGGCTCCTGTCTGGGGATAGATAAACTCCTATGACAACGCTACCGAGACTCTTCTGAGGTTCACCTTGGTGGACTGCAGCCCTGACACTGCTTATCCATAGGAAGCCGAAATCGGAATCCGAAGCCGCCAGGGTTGCCGTTGCGCATAGCACAATCACGAAGAATTGGACGAGATGCCAAAGCAAGCGAGTCATAGAGCCAGTCCTGTTCATATCAGAGTTATCATGCAGAACGCCAACAGCAGGATACCTGTCGAAAACGGGTGATAACACCGGCCAACCCAAACGGACGTTCTGACATTGCTAAACCGCTCTCACTTACTAATCAGCGTCGACTGGCTCGCCACGCACTGCCAAGTCCCATTCACCTTGACCCAGGTATCGGTAAACCGCCCGCGCCGCAAATACGCCTTGCCTTTATTCACGCCCTTCTCGCGATACACTCCGTTCACAACCGCGGTGTCGCCGTAAATCTCGACCGTCATCGACTCGTTCGTGATCACCTCAGGATGCAGCGCCGGCTGCCGCGCGCTAGCCAGGAACTGCGCCTTGGTCATCAGGCTGCCGTCGTAGTCGATATACACCAGCGAACTTGCCAGCAGCGAGTCGAGCGATTTCGTGTCCTTGTGCTCTTCCGCCTGGTTCCACGCGTTCTCCAGCGCCAGAATGCGGGTTTTCTCGTCGTCTTGCCCGGAAGTAGTCTGCCCGTGGGACAGTGAACCGACAACAGCGAACAGCAGCGCGGCGGCGGCAATCGCTTTCACCAGGAAGGCTCCTTCTCCCAAGAGAAAAACGCGAAACAGGAACGGCTTCTTCCGCTGTTCTATTATACGGATGTCAAATTCTCCCCACCTCGAGGCATTCATGGCACGAATCGCATTGATCGAACCGGAAGAGGCATCTCCCGAAGTGAAAGAGATCTACGAAAAGACGCTGCGTGGCAAGCCGGGCAATGCGCAAAAGGCGCTGGCCCAGCGCCCCGACATGCTCAAGAACTTTCTGCCGTTTTATGCCAGCGTGGGCCGCTCGCTCGAGCGCAAGCTGTATGAGCTGATCTACATCCGGGTCTCGATGGTCAATAGTTGCCGCTATTGCCTGCAGCATCATCTGGCCTCTTCCAAGCGGGTGGGCATCACTCCTGAAGATTGGACGGCGCTGAAAACCGGAGATTATTCGCGCTTCGCCGAAAAAGAGCAGGCCGCGCTGGCTTACGCCGAGAAGCTCACCCGCGATCCCCATTCCGTCAACGATGCCGACTTCACAGTGTTGAAAAAGTATTTCGCCGACCCGGAGGTCGTAGATCTACACTTACTCACCGGTCTGGCCAATCTAACCAACCGCTTTACCGATCCGCTGGGGCTGGAAGTGGAGTTTCCGGAGGAGAAGATTTAAGAACGATTGAATCATTGAGACCTGCCGGTGGGAAGGACTGGGCATCGACGAGGGCCAGCGCCGTACGCACTTCCAAAAGCGTCAACCACTAAGGACACGAAGGGGCACGAAGAAAACCGCTGATAGTAAGGACCTTCGTGATACTTCGTGTCCTTCGTGGTTAATCAGGGCACTGCCGGGATTCAGCAATGTCTTATTAGTTTTCACAAGATCACCCGCTCATCTCCCACTCGCTTGGTCACATGCTCGCGATCCAGATATTCGAGTAAGGGAATCGCATACTTCCGGCTCACGCCGGTCAGGTCTTTGAAACGGGCGACGTCCATGCGCGGAGACTTTGCCTTTTCGGCGGCCAGTTGCTGTCGCAACTTCTCCAGAGCTTCGCGGTGAAAGACCAACTCCTCGGAAATCTTCACCAGCACTTTATCCCGCAGCAGAAGCGTGACAATTTTGTGGGCCCGCGTCTTATCCACCTTCAACCCGGCGAGTACATCTTTCAGCGCGGGGACTTTCAGGCCAGCGGAAGCAAACGCGTCTTCGATAATCTTTTTCGACGCCGCTTCTTCGTCCTGCATGACCACGCCACGGCCCGGCAGGTGGACCAGTTCGCCCGCAGATTCTAGTTTCCGTTCTCTCACCAGCTCCTCGAGAACGGCGTAGAACACTTCAGGGCTGAGTCCGGCCTTGTCGCGCAACTCCTCCTTGCCGATGCCGGCAACCAGGGGATTTTTGTCGTGGAACTGCTTTACGGCCGCCGACACATCCTCGATAGCCTTCACGAACCAGGCATGAGAAAGCAAAACCTCCGGGCCGCAGAACAAAAGCTCGCCGCTCGCTTTGAGATGCCCGGCCAGGCCGCGCACTGTAGCTAAGGGCAGGTTCATTTCTGCGACTGCCTCGGAAAGCTCCAGTCCCGATTGTTTGCGGCGGGACACTCGGGCGAGCAGAATCTGTTCTGGCGAGCCTTTCGCGAGCGTTTCAAGGAAAGCAAGCGTTTCTTCGCTCCGCACTTTTCGCGTGAGTGGCAACGCGTCGAGCACAACGCCTCCACCGATCGTCACCACCGGCGAAAACTGCCGGATGATGAAGCGATCTCCCGGCAAAAGCAGCTCAGGGCCGCGCCAGGCGCAACTGCGCGAAGGCGCTTTGCCCCGGAGCGATCTGCTTTTGCCCGTAAAGATTGACCGTCGCGATAGTCTCCGACGTATAGGCATGAAAGTGGACCCGCGCGCCATTTTTCAGTGGCTTGGCCGAGGGCAGCAGCGAAAGCGAAACATCCGCGCGCGAACTCGAACGAAAAGTTTCCACCGGACGCCAGCGTCATCCCGCGCGCCAGTTCTTCGGTTGCAATGCCCGCCAGGTTCAGCGCGGTACGTTGTCCGGCTACTGCTTCATCCGCTGGATTTCCGTGGACTTGCACGCCACGCACTCGCACTCGCTGCCCTGCGGGAAACAGTTCCAGCTCGCTTTCTTTGGTGATGCGGCCAGAGACGAGCGTACCCGTGACCACCGTCCCAAATCCCTTCATGGTGAAGACGCGGTCAATCGGCAGCCGGGCCAGCAACTTGGGATCTTTTTCCGAAACCTCGCCGGAGGCCGTGACCAGAGCGCGCTTCAGCTCGTCCATTCCCGCGCCGGTCAAGGAACTGACGGGAATCATGGGCGCTTTTTGGTCATCCGCCTTTGGGTTATCCGCTTTTGGGTTATCCAAGAATGACCCACGCAGAAAATCTTCCACTTCCAACCGGACCACTTCGAGAGTCTCGCGATCGACGAGGTCGGATTTCGTCAGCACCGTGATGCCGTTCCGCACTCCGAGCAGGCGGCAGATATCGAAGTGCTCGCGCGTCTGCGGCTTGATACCCTCGTCGGCCGCGATCACCAGCAAGACCAGATCGATGCCGCCGATCCCGGCCAGCATGTTGCGGACAAAGCGTTCGTGGCCGGGAACATCGACGAAACCGAGCCGAAGAACTTCGCCGCCCGGGCCGGGCAGCTCGAGATGCGCGAAGCCAATGTCGATGGTGATGCCGCGCCGCTTTTCTTCGTCCAGACGGTCGGCGTCGATGCCAGTTAAGCCTTTGACCAGGGCGGTTTTACCGTGGTCGATATGGCCGGCGGTGCCGATGATGACTGACTTCATCGCCGTACAGTATAGCCATGCACGGGAGTTGCGCTGCGGGACCGGCTGCGTTGCGCCCAGTTGTCACAAACTATAGCTTTAAGAGAACAATCGACGACGATTCGATATGAGGTGCCAGAGGTTCGCTGGGACCCTTCGGGCTGGTCCGAGGCAGGCCGGAAGCTCATAAGTCACCCTGGCGCATTCCTGTGGCCTTTCGCGCGGCGCCTCGAAGCAGTCCTCGGCGTGTTTGTCCGGTGTTGGATTCGTTTTTCAATAACTTAGAGATAACATTATGAGCACGCTGGAGTTGGGCGAGGCTCCGTGTCCTCCGAGGGTCTCTCTCCGGTAAAGATTTTAACCGCAGCGGGCGCCAAGGGCGCGCAGAGTTCGCTGAGATACGCCGCAACCCCGCGCCCCGACTTCTCCCTACCCTCCCATGCCGCAAAATGCGACAATAGATGTGCCAATCCCCTATGACCACCCTGCAGACTCCAGCTATTTCTCCCGAGCTTATCCGGGACCACGGCCTTACTCTGGACGAATACGAAAAGATCAAACAACTGCTGGGCGGACGCGAGCCTACGCTCACCGAACTCGGAATCTTCAGCGTGATGTGGAGCGAGCACTGCTCGTACAAGTCGTCGCGCGTGCATCTCAAGCGATTGCCGACGCACAGCCGCTGCGTTTTGCAGGGGCCGGGAGAAAACGCCGGGATTATCGACATCGGCGAAGGCTGGGCTTGTGCCTTCAAGATCGAATCGCACAATCATCCGTCGTTTATCGAACCGTTTCAGGGCGCGGCCACCGGCGTTGGCGGAATTCTGCGCGATATTTTCACCATGGGCGCACGTCCGGTGGCGATTATGGATTCGCTGCGCTTCGGCCCGATTACGGATGGAGGCGCGCGCGTCCCCGCGCGTGCTGGAGCTTCCCAGAATTCCGATTTGACCCCTGCACGTGCGGGGACCCACGCGCCTACATCGGAGCTTCATAAGAACCACTCCACCCTCGAGGGCGTGGTCTCGGGCATCGCTTCTTATGGAAATTGTTTCGGCGTGCCGAATCTTGGCGGCGAGACCAAGTTTGAACCCTGCTACTCCGGCAATCCGCTGGTGAATGCGTTCGCGCTCGGATTGGTGCGCAAAGATCAGATTTTCTACGCCCGCGCCTCGGGCGAAGGTAATCCGGTGATTTACGTTGGCTCGAAGACGGGACGCGACGGAATTCACGGTGCAACCATGGCCAGCGAGGAATTCAGTGAAGCTTCTGAAGCCAAGCGGCCCAATGTGCAGGTGGGCGATCCGTTTCTGGAAAAGTTGCTGCTTGAAGCTTGCCTTGAGGCGATGCAGACAGGCGCCATCATTGGCATTCAAGATATGGGTGCGGCCGGGCTTACGTGTTCCACCTGCGAAATGGGAGCGCGCGGCCATGTGGGCATTGAAATCGAAATGGACCGTGTGCCCCAGCGCGAGACCGGCATGACCGCTTACGAGATCATGCTGAGCGAATCGCAGGAGCGCATGTTGCTGGTGGCGCAGAAGGGCCGGGAAGACGAAGTGTTCCGGGTCTTTGAAAAGTGGGGACTCGATGCGGTGGAAGTGGGCCGCGTGACCAACGACGGAAAGATGCGCGTGCTGGAGCACGGCAAAGTCGTCGCGGAGATTCCGAATGAGGCGCTGACCGATGATGCTCCGGTGTACAAACGACCGCTTGAACGCTGGGAGCCGCCGGTGCCGCGGGAAAAACCGGAGCACGTGGTTGTCGGGAAAGCAAAATCGGGCAAAGTCAATGATTTCACGGACCGAATTTGAAACAGCTTCTTGCCAGTCCGAACATTTGCAGCAAGCGCTGGATCTGGCAGCAGTACGATCACATGGTGCAGACCAACACCGTCGAAGGCCCGGGCGGGGGCGATGCGGGCGTGATTCGCATTAAAGGCTCGCAACGCGGGCTGGCGATGGCGCTCGATGGCAACGGGCGCTGGTGTTATCTCGATCCGCGGCTGGGCGCAATGCACGCCGTAGCGGAAGCCGCGCGCAATGTGGCTTGTGCCGGTGCAACGCCGGTGGGGGCTACGAATTGTCTGAATTTCGGCAATCCCGAGAAGCCGCACATCATGTGGCAGTTCTCGCAGGTGATTGACGGCATGACTCGGGCTTGTGAGGAATTCGAAATTCCCATCACCGGCGGCAATGTGAGTTTTTACAACGAAACTTTGGGGGAAGGGATTTATCCCACTCCGGTGATTGGCGTGGTCGGGTATTTTTGACGATGTGCACAAGGCCGTGCGGCCGGATTTCCGCGAGCCGGGCCGGGCGATTGTGCTGCTGCGGGCGACTGAGCCGGGCGACGAGACCGATGCTGAGTCGGAGTTTGGCTCGTCGGAATATGCGAAAGAAATTCTGGGCGAGGTCTGGGGCTATCCTCCGGAATTGGAGTTAGAGACGGGAAGCCGCTTTGCAGCGCGCGCTGGTTGAGCTGGCTCAATCTCGTTTGGTCGATTCGGCGCATGACTGTTCTGACGGTGGCCTGGTAGTCGCTTTGGCGGAATGCGGCTTTGGTCGCGGGGTTGGGATGAGAGTTGAGTTGCGTTCGCAGGAGCTGCCGGCGGAGTTTGTTTTGTTTGGCGAGGACGCGAGCCGGGTGGTCGTCTCTTGCGACCAAAGCAAGGTGGCGGGAATCCAAGAGATAGCTGGGACATTCGGGCTTTCGGCGGATGTGATCGGGGAAACGGTTTCCGGGCAACTGGAAATCAAGCTGGATGGTAGAGTGGTGATCTTGGCACCGGTTGTCGAGTTGCGCGACGGGTACGAGGGGGCGCTGGAGCGGGCTTTGCGGACTGAGTTGGAGGTTGTGGCGGCGGATTGAAAAAGCTTGAACCGCAGAGTGCGCTGAGAACGGCACGGAGAACGCAGAGAAAAAAAGCCGAGCTTCGCTCGGCTGGACAGCCGAGGCGGCTGTCCCCGCGTTGTCTGGGGTGGGTTTTAGAGCTAATAGCCAAGAGCCAAAATGCCTTTCGACAAATTTCACGATGAATGTGGCGTGGTTGCGATCTACGCCAACCCTGAGGCGGAGAAGCTTGCCTACCTCAGCCTGCATGCCTTGCAACACCGCGGACAGGAATCGGCGGGAATTGTTACTTCGAACGGGCTGACCTTGCAGGCGCATCGCGCCATGGGACTGGTCGCGGATGTTTTCACTGAGGATGTTTTGGCCAAGCTGCATGGCAACCTGGCCATCGGACACACGCGCTATTCCACCGCGGGCGATTCTGCGTTGTTTAATGCCCAGCCCATCATGGTGCAGTCGAACAAGGGCATGATGGCGCTGGCGCATAACGGCAATCTGGTGAACGCGCAGGAGATTCGCCAGCGCCTCGAGAGCCACGGGTCGATCTTTCAGACCAACAGCGACACGGAAGTCATCGTTCACCTGATCGCGCTTTCCAAGGAACAGACACTGCCCGAAGCCATGGCGGATGCGCTGCGTCGGGTGGAGGGCGCATTTTCGCTGGTGATGCTCAGTCCCGACCGGGTGTTCGCCGCGCGCGATCCGCGTGGCTTCAGGCCGCTGGCCATGGGACGAATTCCGCGTCTCGAAGGCCAGAAACAGGACACGATTGTTTTTGCCTCCGAGACTTGCGCGTTTGATCTGATCGGGGCGACGTATGAGCGCGAAGTGAAACCCGGCGAACTGATCGTAATTGGGCCGGAAGGCATCACGTCGCGTTTCTACGCCGCGGCCGCGCCGCAATCGAGCTGCATATTTGAACATGTGTATTTTTCACGGCCAGATAGCCTCGTGTTCGGCCGCCCAGTACAGGTGAGCCGCGAGGAACTGGGGCGTGAGTTGGCGCGGGAAGCCCCGGCGGAAGCGGACATTGTGGTGCCGGTTCCGGACTCGGGAGTGACCGCAGCCGTGGGTTACGCTGCGGAAAGCGGGCTTCCTTTTCGCTTCGGGCTGATCCGTAACCATTATGTGGGACGGACGTTCATTGAGCCCCGCCAGAACGTGCGCGATTTTGGTGTCCGGCTGAAGCTGAACCCGGTGCGCAGCCTGTTGAAGGGCAAGCGCGTAGTGCTGGTTGACGATTCCATCGTGCGTGGCACCACCAGCCGCAAGATCGTACGCATGATCCGCAGCGCGGGCGCTACGGAAGTGCACATGCGCATTTCCTGCCCGCCCACGGTGTCGCCTTGTTTCTATGGCGTCGATACTCCGTCGAAAAAAGAACTCATAGCGGCCAACAAGTCGGTGGAGGAGATCCGCGAATACATCGGAGCAGATTCGCTGGCGTATCTTTCGCTGGAAGGCATGAAGAAGGCCTGCGCCGACGGGGACAAGACTGCGTATTGCACTGCGTGCTACACCGGCACGTATCCTACGAATTGGGTGGATGTTGAAGAAATTCAGCCGGCGGTAGTCAGCAAGCCCTAGCGAAAGTCAATGAAAAGGTTTCTGCACCTCTTCGGGTCTTCTTCGGCGACACGGCTGGGGCCGCTGGAGCAAGAGTTGCTCCAACTACTCTGGTCGCGGGGGAACGGAACCGTGCGCGAACTGCTGGACGCGGCGGGAGCTGAAGGGCGGCACAAAATCGCCTACACCACGGTGATGACCACGCTTGACCGCCTTTACAAAAAGCGTCTGCTCGACCGCGCAGCTGAGGGTAGAGCGTTCCGCTACTGGCCACGCCAGAGCGAGGAAGAACTGCGGAAAACGAGCGCTGGCGAGGCCGTCCAGCAATTGCTGGATTCGGGGGAAGAACCTGGGCTGCCGCTTTCCTATCTGGTGGAGGCAATCACCGAACGCGACGTCCAGTTACTCGATCAGCTGCAAGTCCTGGTGGAGCGCAAGCGCACTGAGCTGCGGAAGCTCGACCCAGGAAGTGGAAATCAGCGGGCCGCGGCTCCGGAGAAAAAGGAGAAGGCTTGATGTTTGTGCTTCGGGGCATCGCCGTTGCTCTTGCAGTATTTGGTCTTGCCTACTGTCTTCTCTCCTTCGTGATTGCCTTGGGATGGAGGCTTGCCGCACGTGTTCACAAAGGGGGGGCGAATGCCGACTTCCTCTTTGGATTGCGGACGCTGCCGCTCGCGGCGTCGGTGTTCGTGACCGGCGCATGTGTCGTGCCGTCTTTTCTGGTTCTGGAGCCCCGCTCGATTGACGAGGCGATCGGCGCAATTCCTCTTGGGCTGAGTGTTGGTTGCGTTGCGCTAGTTGCGGCGGGTTGTTTCGGGGCGGCTGCGGGGTTGCGCAGGACGTCACGGATGGTTGCAGGCTGGATGCAAGGCGGCACCGTGTCGAGCATCAGCGCACCGCTTCCCGTCGTCCGGGTGAGAGGGGTTGGGCCTGCTCTGGTTGTTGCCGGGATTCGTCATCCAAGAGTGTTGATCTCAGAAAGAGCGACGGCGGTTTTGACCGAAAGTGAGCTGCAGACAGCATTGCGTCACGAAGTTGCGCATGCGAGGCGGTGGGACAATCTGAAGAAATTACTTTTCCGGGTGTGCGCCTTCCCGGGAATGGCGCAGTTGGAAGATGCTTGGCGGGAAGCCTCTGAAGTGGCGGCGGACGAGGCAGCGGTATCGAATCCCGCCGAAGCGGTTGATCTGGCGGCGGCTCTGATTAAGCTTTCGCGATTGACGGCGGGACCGGGGGCGGAGATGACGACGGCTTTGATCGACAGTTCGCAGGTCGCGGCGCGGGTGGAGCGTTTGCTGGCGTGGAGTGAGGAGCGGCGGCGGTTTTCTTTTGCGTATCTTGTGGTTCCTGCACTAGGGCTGGTGGTCGCAGGATTTATGGCGTACGGCACGATTTTGACGCAGACGCATGTGCTGACGGAGTGGCTGGTGCGGTAGGGATTTTGGATGGTTGCGCCCCTTGGGCGCGCGATCACGGGCCAATGTTACCCAGCGCTGAAGCGCTGGGCTATTTTCGGACGCCCCTCCGGGGCTGCGCGGGCGAGGCGCCCGCGACCACGCGGGCCCAGCTGGACCGGGACGGGCGCGCCCGCTCCACCCGAGCAGACCAACCTCAGAAAGTCACACGCACTCCCAGTTGTGCGGCGAAGGGAATGCCTACCGTTGTCCCTGGGCCGAAGAAATCCCCTAGTCCTCCGGCGGGAACGCCTAGCTGTCTCAAACTCGTCACCGGTATCCTGCCGGTGCAATCGGAATTCGTGCAGATCTGTGTGACGTTTCCACTCTGGATCTGGTCTTGCGGGACGGGCAGTGCGGCCACACTGGTCACATAGTTGGCGCCGGGATTGTTGCGGTTAAGCAGGTTGAAGAATTCGGCAAAAGGCGCAATCGACCAGCGGTCGTGAAAATTGATCGGCCGGGTGACGCGCAGGTCGATCTGGATGTAGGGCGTTCCGCGAAATTCATCGAGCGTTGTGGGCACACCATTTACCGAGATACGGCCGGCGTTGTCGGCGGTGGTGATGGTAAAGGGCCGGGCGCTCTCCGCCTGTGAGATGGTTGTAAGTTCAAACCCGCCGGGAGCGTGGTAGGTGCCGGCGAGAACAAAGCGGTGCGTGACATCTTCGCCGGAAGGGCCGTAATCCCCGGGTCCGAAAGGATGGAATGGGTCGCACACCCCATTCACATAATCAAAGAGTTCACCCAAGAGGCATCCCCAGGTTTTTGCGCTGGAAAGGGTGTAGTTCGCGACCATGCTGAAGCGGCGCGCGGCGTTGCCCTGCAGGTGGATCATGAGCGCGTTGTAGCTGGAGCGGTTGTCGGACTTGAAAACGTCGAGTTGCGGAAAGCCGTATCCCTGGTAGCCGTGATTTCCCTGCTCATGGGTGTAGTCGGCACTCACCGTCCAGCGCTGGTTGAAGGCATGCTGCGCGCCGCCGGTGATGTGAATGGCGTAAGGAGTTTTGTAGTGCGGATCAATGAAGCCGGGAGGGCTGTTGTTGAGGCCGCCATTTACCGCCTGGAAGGCTTCGACCCATCCGTTTTGCGCCAGATCGTTGAAGAACATGCCGAAGCCCGCGCGGTAGACGGTCTTGCCGCTGTTGCCGGGAGAATACGCGAGGCCGATCCTCGGCCCGAACTGCCGGCGGTAATCGTGCGGCACGCCCAGCGGAATTCCAGCGGAAGGCAGTAAGGCATACGCAGGATTCTCCAACTGGCTGCGGCCGGACGCGGTGAAAAGGCCGAATGTGGTGTCGTAACGCAGCCCGTGGTTCAGCGTGAGATGCGGAGTGATGCGCCAGGAATCCTGATAGTAGAGACCAAGGCGTTGGATGTTTTGAGAAAAGCTGCCGTCTCCGGCGGGCGTAGGCGTGCAGGTCACATCGGCGGGCGGGTTGACGCAATTCAGGTCGAAATAAAACTGCGACGGGTTGGCAGCGTAGAAATCAGGGTTGTTGGCATACATCAATAGCGTCTCAGCGTTACCCGAGAGTGCGCCGCTGAGCACAGGCTCGTGGATAAAATTGATTCCGAATTTTCGCGCGTGGCGTCCGGAAGAGTGGGTTACATCGTAGCGAAACTGGTATTTCTCCTGGTTGCGCAACACCGGGAAGGCGGTGATGGCGGTGGCAAATTGGTTGTCGCCGAAGGTTTCGAAGCCGGTAATGGTTTGCGAAGTGGAGGTGAAGGGAAACGCCAGGCCGAAGCCCAGAGTGGAAGTGCGGTCGGAAGTGAGATGCAAACCGCTGGCATCGAACACGAAGCTTCCCAGCCATGACGGGCTGAAGGCGTACTGGTTGCCGATTGCCAGGTTCATGTAGTTGTTGTGCTGCTCGACTCCGGTGGAGGGCAGCGCGGCCTGTTGCACCAGCGCGTTGTGGGTGAGGTAGTTGTCGACCGCACCGCGCAGGAACCATTGCGATTTCGAGGACTGCAACCAGTCGAAACGCAGGATGCCGAGGTAATCGCGAAAGGGTATGGGCACGTGGTTGGGCACGGGAATCGAGCTGACGCCGGGAATCAGATCCTGCTGCGCCAAGGACGCGAGTGCGTTGAACTGAGCCTGGCTGTCCGGGCTGTAGGCGATGCTGGCGTTTTCGTGAACGTATTCGAAAGAAGAAAAGAACCACAGTTTTTGCTTCTTCACCGGGCCGCCGAGTGTCGCGACATAATTTTGCCGGGAAAATGGCTGTTTGGGATCAGGCGCTGGGTTTTCGATGGGGAAACGCGCATTGAGATCAGCCGCCCGCCCGTAAAATGCGCCACTGCCGTGCCAGGTGTCGCTGCCGCGTCTAGTGGTGATGACTACCGAGCCGGCGGTGGTGCGTCCGGTGTCGGCGTCTTCCTGGGCAGTGCGCACAGCAAATTCCTGGATCGCGTCGGGAGAAAAATTCTGCAGAAAGCCGCCGATGTAGTCGTCGGAGTTGTCGCCGCCGTCCACAGAGAGTTCGTTGTTCAGGCCGGAGCTGCCACCGGTGGAGACTGCGGTGATGCGGGCTTTGGTCGGGTCTGAGGGCTCAACCGGTTCGGTGCCGGGCGCGAGGTAGGCGATATTCGCAAAGCTGCGGGCCGCGAGGGGAATGGTTTCGAGGTCCTGAGTGGTTACCACCGCCTGATGCACCGCGCTGGCCAGATCGATCGGCTGTGTGGTGATGGAAGAAGCCTCGCCCTGAACATTCACCGTTTCCTGCCGCGTTTGCGGCTTCATGGTAACGGTGACGTCGCGCACGGAGCTGACCACGATCGTGACGTCGGAGCGGGCCTCGGCGAATCCTTTGGCGTTTACCCTGAGACGATAGTTGCCGGGAAGCAAGTCGTCGACGCGAAACTCTCCGCGGTCGTCGGTCGAGGCCTGGCGGGTGATGGAGGATTCCTTCACCTCGATTTCTGCCGAGGTGATGCGGCCGCCGCCGGCGTCCTGCACGATGCCGCGAAGCGCGCCGCGGGGATTCTGGGACCATAGCGGCATTGACGGGGCAGTCAGCAGGAGGAAGAAGATGAGGAACCGCGCGGTAGTCAAGCTGGGGAAAGATAATCTGGCGCATGGAATTCTCGCGAGTAAAGACACAATGTCCACGAGATTATCGTGGAATCGCGAACTACTACCATGCATCGTAGACGGGCGCGGCGCCCAACGTTCAGCGTTTGTCTTGTGCAGAGTCGTCGTCTGCTGAGTTGTTTTGCGCTGAGACGACCCGTGGGATGCCTTGCAGATCGTTCACCATATGAAATTCCTTCCATCCGGCGACCAAAGGCTTGATTCGCTCCGCGATGGTACCGCTGATTTCCATCACCAGCCAGGCTCCAGGTTTCAGTTTCTCTTTTGCTTGCGGGATCAGACGTTCGATGACTTCGAGGCCTGTGGGGCCTGCGAAGACGGCGTTGCGTGGCTCGAACTTGCGGACTTCGAGTTGGACCTGGTCTTCTTCTGATTCTCCTACGTAGGGAGGATTGGAGACGACGAAATCAAACGTGGCCGGTTGCAGGCTTTGGAGGAGATCGGTTTCGTGGAAATGAATGCGGCCTTCGACTTGATGGCGTGCGGCGTTGGCGCGGGCGACTTCGAGGGCAGCAGTTGAAATGTCAGTGGCGTGGATTTCGGCGTGAGGAAGCTCTTTGGCGAGGGCGATCGCAATACATCCGGAGCCGGTGCCTACATCTACAATGTGCAGGGGCCGCGCGGGCGAGAGCGCCCGCGCCACACGAGCCAGGACGGTTTCGATCACATGCTCGGTTTCGGGGCGGGGGATGAGAACTGCGGGTGACACAATGAAGTCCAGCCCCCAGAATTCCTGGTGCCCGGTGATGTATTGCGCTGGAATGCCGTGGGCGCGCTCGGTCAGGGCTTCGTCGTAGGTGTGTTGCTCGTCAGCCGCTAAGTGGCGTTCGGGATGAGCGTAGAGATATGCGCGATCGCAGGCGAGCGTAAACATCAGGAGTAATTCCGCGTTCAGGCGTGGCGACGGAACATGGGCTGTGGTCAGGCGGGAGATGGCGGAGGCGAGGGCGTCGCGGAGGAGCACGGGTCATTTAACCACAGAGGACACGGAGGGCACAGAGGAGGCAGAGGCAGAAGTTAAGAAGGCAGAAGGCAAAACGAGCAACCACAGAGGACACAGAGGGCACAGAGGGCACGGAGAATTACTTCTGCATTCTTACTTCTCACTTCTGCGTTCTTGCTTCTGCATTCTTTACATCACACTCCCGCTCTCACCCTTGAGCTTTTCCGACTGATAGTGGGTGGTCAGCGCCTCGACCAGCGGCTGGAGTTTGCCGTCGATGACTTGATCCAACTGATGGAGGCTGAGTCCGATGCGGTGATCGGTGACGCGATTCTGCGGAAAATTGTAAGTGCGGATTTTTTCGCTGCGATCGCCGGAACCGACCATCGCCTTGCGCTCTTTGGCCAGAGCGTCCTGCTGCTTCTGCATTTCTACCTCGTAAAGCCGGGACCGCAGCACTCGCATGGCTTTATCGCGGTTTTTGATCTGCGATTTTTCGTCCTGGCAGCTGACGACGGTGTTGGTCGGGATGTGCGTGATGCGGACTGCGGAATAAGTCGTATTCACTGACTGGCCACCGGGGCCGGACGAGCAGAACGTGTCGACACGCAGATCTTTGGCGTCGATCTTGATATCCACTTCTTCGGCTTCGGGAAGAACGGCAACGGTGACGGCCGAAGTGTGTACCCGTCCCTGCTGCTCGGTTTGCGGTACGCGCTGCACGCGGTGAACACCGCTTTCGTATTTGAGCTGCGAATAAACCCGCTTGCCTTCAATCAACGCGATCACTTCTTTCAGCCCGCCTACGCTGGATTCTGAAGTGGAGAGCACTTCCACTTTCCAGCCCTGAGTTTCTGCGAAACGGGTGTACATGCGAAACATTTCGGCGGCGAAGAGCGTGGCTTCATCACCTCCGGTGCCGGCGCGGATTTCGAGGACTACGTCTTTTTCGTCGTTGGGGTCCTTGGGCAGGAGCAGTACTTTGAGTTCTTCTTCCGCTCTGGCGACACGAGCTTCCAGTTGAGTAAGTTCCTCCTGAGCATAGGCGCGCATCTCGGCGTCTTTCTCGTCCGCCAACACGGCCTTACTCTCGGAGATGCCCTTCTTCAGGTCTTTGTACTCCCGGTACTTCTCGACCACAGGAGTCATATCACTGTGCGCCTTGGCGGTCTTCTGGTACTTCGAAGAATCGTGGATGACGTCTGGCGTGGCCAGGGCCTGAGTCAGTTCCTCGTAACGGGCTTCGATTTGGTTGAGGCGTTCGAACATACGCGTATGTCCTTAAATAACAGTTCTCAGTCGCTGGTTCCCAGTTCTCAGTTGGATTCGCGGCACTAGTTTTCGCGGGGGGACCGCTAGGCAATGACCAGGTCGCCGCCGCGTTGCTTCTCGAGTTCCATGGCGTGCTCGAGTGCGGTGATGGCGCACTGGGCCTGGTCGTCCGTCGGTGGCTGGGTGGTGATCCTCTGCAACCACAGGCCGGGAGCGGTCATGAGGGCGAACAGCGAGCCGCGGTGTTTGGCGGCGAAGCGGATAATCTCGTAGGAAAGTCCGGCGATCACGGGAAGAAGCGCGATGCGGATGCCAAAACGCGACCAGAACGTGTGTACCGGAATCACGGTGTAGACCAGAATCGATATCAGCATCACCGTCATCAGAAAGCTGGTGCCGCAGCGCGGATGGAACGTAGAATATTTCTGCACGCTGGCGGTCTCGAGCGGGTCGCCATTTTCGAAGGCAAAGACAGTCTTGTGCTCGGCGCCGTGATATTCATAGACGCGGTGAATATCACGCAACAACGAAACACCCCAGATAAAAAGCAGGAATAAGGCGATGCGGACGATGCCATCGACCAGGTTGAACATGATCTGTCCGCCAAATACTGGGTTCACTTTTTTCAGTTCAGTGGCTGCGAGCAGGGGCAGCAACTTGTACATGACGATGAAGAAGCCGACCGAGATAATAATGTTGACCGCCGCCAGCCAGCCGCTGATTTCCAGTTTCTTTTTGTTGGGGGCTGGTTCAGGCTGCAGTTCCTCGAGCGCGACATTTGCGGAAAAGCGCAGCGCTCGGAAACCGAGCGTCATGGCGTGACCCAATGTGATGACGCCGCGGATCACGGGCCAAGCCATCCATTTGTGTTTTTCTGAAGGGCGTTCCAACGTTTCGCTGTGGGTGGAAACTTCGCCAGAAGGTTTGCGGCACGCGATGGCCCAGGCGTGAGGCGAGCGCATCATGACACCCTCGAGTACTGCCTGGCCGCCGACCAGGGTTTCCTCGCCGCCTTCCAGGGCGGGCAGAAGCTGAATCGAAATGAGGAAACGCCAGAGTGTGCGCAAAAATCGCATGGAAATTAGATGATCCTTTGGCCTACAAAGCTTCCCGCGAGAAGCTCAACCGCTATTAGAGTAACACAGGGTGGAGCGGATTCGGGATGTGACGACATACGGCTAAAGAGCAGACAGGCCTAGACTTACGGCAAGAGAGACGTTCGAAACAAATGCAAAAACTAGCGCAAGCCTGCGAGCAGGTCGCGGGCACAAGTAAGAAACTGGAGAAGATTGCGATTGTCGCGGGGTACTTATGCTCGCGGCCGCAGGAGGAGGCTGCTGTCTCGACGGTGTTTTTGTCAGGCAAGCCGTTTCCCGCCTGGGAGGAAACGACTCTGCAAGTGGGTGGGTCGCTCCTGTGGCGGATTGTAGGATCCCTTTCCGGAAAGAGCGAAGAAGAATTACGCGCAGCGTATCGCCTGACCGGAGACTTGGGCGCTGTGGCGGGCGAGGTGCTGCCCGGCAATCCAAGAAGCTCGGGGTTGAGCGTCATCCAGGTGGAACACGCGTTTCGAGAAATCGCAGAGGCTCGCGGCGCCGCCGCGAAGGGTTCTCTGGTTCGGGATTTGCTGGCGCGAGCCAGGCCACTCGAAGCGAAGTACATCGTCAAAATCATGACTGGCGACCTGCGTATTGGCCTGAAGGAGAGTTTGGTGGAGGAGGCGATCGGCAAGGCCTTCGGCGCAGCTCTGCCTGACGTGCAGCGGGCCAACATGCTGATCGGTGACATCGGACAAACGTTGCGACTGGCGGCGGAAGGCAGGCTGGCGGACGCGAAAATGCGCATGTTTCATCCCCTCGGTTTCATGCTGGCCAGCCCGGCTGAGTCGGCGGAAGACGCGCTTAGCTATTTTCCTGATGCGTTGATTGAAGACAAGTACGACGGCATTCGGGCGCAAGCGCATTGTTCCGGAGACGAAGTGCGTTTTTTTTCCCGCACCAGGGACGAAATCACAGAATCGTTTCCCGAACTTCCTGATGCGCTGGCGGAGCTTCCCGAAGATGCGATTCTTGACGGGGAAATCGTGGCCTGGAGTTCTGTGGGCGGAGAATCCAACGAGGGCCATGCGCTGCCCTTCAGCGCGCTGCAAGCGAGACTCGGCCGAAAGAAAGTGAGTTTCGAACTGATGCGGCAAGTGCCAGTAGCTTATGTGGTATTTGATGTGATTTATCGTGCCGGCGATTTGCTGCTGGATCGGCCGCTGCGAGAACGAGCGGAGATTCTTGGCGACTTGCTGGCTTCACCGCGAAGGCCTATTAACCACGAAGGACACGAAGGTACACGAAGGAGAATCCGCGAGAACCAACAGAGCCGTCTTGGGTTCGATGTGGAAGAGAAGTTGGAGGGGAAGGTGATTCGCGCTCCCGTGTTTAGGGCGTCATCGGCGCGGGAACTCGACATCCTGTTTGAGGCGGCGCAGGCGCGTGGGAATGAAGGATTGATGGTCAAAGATCCCGAGTCGCTTTACACGCCCGGCCGCCGGGGAAAATCGTGGCTGAAGCTGAAGCGAGAATTGGCCACGCTCGACGTCGTGGTCACGGCGGCCGAATACGGACACGGAAAGCGCATTGGAGTGTTGAGTGACTACACGTTCGCAGTGCGCGACGGCGAGCGGCTGGTGAATATCGGCAAAGCCTATTCGGGATTGACCGACGCCGAAATCGCCGAAATGACAAAGTGGTTTCTTGAACACACCTTGGACGATCAGGGATTTCGCCGCATTGTCGAGCCGAAGGTCGTGCTGGAAGTTGCGTTCAACAACATGATGCGGTCAGAGCGGCATGAGAGCGGGTACGCATTGCGCTTTCCGCGGATTGTGCGATTGCGGCCCGATAAATCGCCGGAAGACGCCGATACGATTGAGCGGGCGCGAGAGATTTACGAAAAGCAAGCTAAGGGTTGAGCCGAGGCGTCCTGACTCAGGACAGTCGCGTTACACCCGGGAACCCGTCGAACCCCGAATCAAAAGTCAAGATGTGTTCGATCCCGTGATGTTCCATGACCGCGAGATGAACGGCATCACGAGCAGAGACTCGTCGATGTCCGAGTACGATCTGCTTTGCACGCTCTGCCACGGACAAGTCGACGCTCAAAACTTGGTCGACAATACCTAGCAAAGAGTCGAACGCCGGTTGGATGGCATCACGGCGATCGATCGCGACGTAGCGGTGCAAGAGCTCCTGCAATACCTCGGCATCGGTCACCAGACGCTGACGGTCACTGACTAACTTCTCCAGCAACCGCTGTGCATCGCTCTTGTGAGGATGGGGCGCGCCCACCAGGTACATCGGAATGTTGGAGTCAATCAGAATCACCGATGTGTTCCGTATCCGCTTTCGATCTCCGCGAGCAGGCTGTCGATATCGCCTACGGGGTAATCGTACTGAGCCGCCGACCGGATCACCTCGAGTTTCTTGCCGACGCTGCCCAGGGGTTCACGGCGTCGTGCTAAGGCCAGGGCCTGCCGAACCCACTCGGCAATTGACAAGCGGCGTAAGCGCGCCATCCGTTGAATCTCCCGGTATTCGGGATCCTGCAGAATCACCTGGAGTCGCTTAGCCATACCATGAGCTTATATGACTCATAGGCATGAGTCAATCAGTGCGGCCAAATATTTGGCAAGGGCTAAAGCGCAGTGTCCCGAAGCACGAACAAGGGCCAGAGTCCGTCTGGCCCCTGCACGCCACCGCTTGTTGTTGCCACCTCTGGTCGTTAGTTGGTTCCGGTTGAAGACATAGCATCGCGATCTTTCGTTTTGGCATATTTTGTCAACGCCTGAGGCGCAGGCAAGGTGAAAACGCCGAGCGGAGTCGCGATTTCGCGCAGGTAGTTCACGCCACCCACTTGTTGAAAGGTGAGATGCGCATGGTCGGGAGCGGCACCGTCGAAGATCATGGGAAGCACGATCGCCGTTGAATCACCGGCCGCGTTGCGAATGATCACGAAACGGGAGCCCGCGGACTCAGGAACCAGCCGATAGGTCCCTGCGGGGAAGGTTGTGCCTGCCGCCACAAAGTCCTGGTCAACGTGCGCAACGATAGCATCGTCATCGGCGCGGAGTCCTGTGGTCAGGGCGAAGAGGCAGGTGATTGTGAGTGCGGTTAAAACAAGTTTCTTCATGATTTCTCCTTTTTCCTTTTTATGCGACCCTCTGAGCGCTTCGGTTCCGTCGCAGCCGGCAAAACAGGCAGGGATCTGCCCCGGCACGGTTCGCCTTGTCTGGCTGTTCGGGCCTGGCAAAGCAGACCAGCGGCTTCACTCTGCGTTCAGTGTGTCTTGGGAGATTTGATTCGGTGGCGCGAACCGAGACTCCGTGGGCTTGTCATTTGATTGTCAAAGGTATGTCTGCTGAAGTTACGAAGTGGTGCAGCCGGAGAACGCTCTCAGCCTCGGTTAGTGGCTGTGCCCGTGCGCTTCGCCTTCGCCCACCGGCATCACGCACCCGTGCGCTACTTCGCATTCCACGTTCTCGAACTGGATGGTGGTGTGGTCGATGCAGAAGTCGCGGTGCAGGCATTCCTTCACATCGCGCAGGATGCGCTCGCTGACCGAGGGTGGAATGTCAGCGATGGCGATGTGGCAGGAAAGGGCGTGGGTTTCGGAGCCGATGCTCCAGACATGCAGGTCGTGAACATCATTTACGCCCTCGACCGCGCGAATAGCGGCCTGCACGCGGGCCAGTTTGATGCCGCGCGGCGTACCTTCAAGCAGAATGTTCAGGGTTTCTTTGCAGATACCGAAGGCTGACCACAAGATCAAAACGCCGATGCCGAAGGACAGGGCGGAGTCAATCCAGTAGCGGCCGGTGGCCATGATGGCCCAGCCGCCAGCGATGACGGCGGCGGTGGAGAGAGTGTCCCCGATCTCGTGCAAAAAAGCGCTGCGGATGTTTACGTCGCCGCCGGAGCGGTAGAGCATCAGAGCGATCACGCCGTTCATAACCACGCCTGCGGCCGCCACTGCGATCATCAAACCCGCATGAACCGGTTGCGGATTTTGCAGCCTGTGGAACGCCTCGTAGAAGATAAAAAACGAAACTGCCACCAACGAAGCTGCGTTGACCAGGGCAGCCAGCACTCCGGCGCGATGATAGCCATAGGTGGCGGTCGAACTAGGCGGGCGCGATCCGAGATAAACCGCGAACAGGGAAAGCAGCAGGGCGAAAAAATCGGAGAGGTTGTGCCCGGCTTCGGAGAGTAGAGCCAAGGAATGCGCCCGGATGCCCGCGACAATCAGCAGCACAATGTAGGCCAGAGTCACGACCAGCGAGATACGGAGAACCCGTGAGGTCCGCTCGCCGGCGCCGTGGCTGTGCATATGCATACCTCAAGTCTAAGTGGGCAGGACAAAGGGTTCAAGCAGGCCGGGGTTTGCGCCGGCCGACAGCCCCAATCAACCACTAAGGACACGAAGTACCACGAAGTAAAAAACCTGGGCTTTCCGGCGATTCGCCGCTCCGCTGTACACTACAGTTCTTTCTTTCCGATCAGCAAGGCTTGCATATGCACACAGCGGAAGTGGTCATCATCGGCGGAGGGATTGTCGGCTCGAGCGTTGCGTATCACCTGGTTGCTGCGGGATGCAGAGATGTTCTGGTCATCGAACGGGAGTCGGCACAGGGCAAGGGATCCACGGGCAAGAGCATGGGCGGAGTACGGGCGCAATTTTCGACGCCGGTGAATATCCAGATGTCGCTGTATTCGATTCCGTTTTATGCGTCGTTCGATGAGCGGCTGGGCTATCCGGCGGGTTACCGGCCGCAGGGATACTTGTTTTGCGCTACCCACGAGAAACACATGGCGTACCTGCGGACGAACTATCAGAAGCAGGTGGCGATGGGATTGAAGGACGTCCGGCTGGTCGCAGCGGACGACATTCGCGGCATGTTCCCGCAGTTGCGTTCCGATGACATTGTCGGCGGAAGCTTCTGTTCGAGCGACGGTTTCGTAGATCCCTACAGTGCGATGATTGGGTTCATGACCTGGGCTGCTGATCACGGCGCGAAGTTATCCAAGAACACGATCGTGACCGGAATTCAGCTTGACACCACGGGGATCGCGGCGATCGAAACCAGCAAAGGGACAATTGCCACGCGCAAGGCGGTGAACTGTGCCGGGGCCTGGGCGGCTGCGGTTGCTGAAATGGCCGGAGTTGACCTGCCGGTGGAACCGCTGCGGCGTATGCTGGTCCCGACTGAACCGTTCGACCAATTTCCGCACACTGCGCCCATGATTATCGACATGTCCAACGGCTTCCATTTTCGACCGGAGGCGCTGGGGTTTCTGCTGGCATGGAACGATCCCGAAGAAACTCCGGGATACAAGACTGACTTTGATCCGGCATTCATCGAGAAGATCCTCACCCGGGCTGCCGATCGCGTTCCGGCGTTTGAGAATTTGGCCGTGAATCCGAAGCGGGCGTGGGCTGGCTTGTATGAGATGACACCGGACCATCATCCGATTTTGGGGGCGGCGTCTGGCGTGCCGGGATTTTTTCTAGCCAACGGATTCAGCGGCCATGGCGTGATGCATGCTCCCGCGACCGGAAAGATCCTGGCGGACCTCATCTTGACCGGGAAGACTGACCTGGTGGATGCTTCGCTGCTTGGTCTCGCTCGCTTTGCCGAGGGTCGGATGATTGAGGAGACGGCTGTGTTGTGACCACAGAGGACACTGGGGACACCGAGGAAGACCTGACGACCACAGAGGACACTGAGGGCAGGGAGGAAAGCCAATTCCGGCATGGCTCGCGAACACAACTACTGGCTGACGACTACGGAGATGCCAAAGGCTGACCTGTCGCCTCGCCTTCCCGAAAGCGTCGACGTGGCGGTAATTGGCGCAGGGTTCACAGGCTTGTCGGCGGCACGAACGCTGGCGAAATGCGGCGCGAAAGTTGCCGTCCTCGAATCGGAGACCGTTGGTTGGGGCGCCAGTTCACGCAATGGCGGCATGGTGCTCACCGGGTTGAAACTTGGCGTCAACAAACTGATCTCGATGTACGGACGCGAGCGCACGCGGCGCATGTATGCCGCCTCCCTGGATGCGATCAACTGTGTGGAACAGATTGTGCGCGAGGAAAAAATTGACTGCGATTTTTCGCGCTGCGGACACCTGGAAGTTGCTTGCAAGCGTCGCCACTTTGATGACTACGCCCAACAGTCAGAAGTGATCGCTCGCGAGTTCGATCATCAGTTGCGGGTCGTGCCACGGGACGAGCTGCATGGAGAGATCGGGTCGTCGATTTACCACGGCGGCCTGGTGGATGAAGTCAGCGCCGGTCTCAATCCCGCACGCTATGTGGCGGGATTGGCCTGGGCCGCGGTTCGCGCGGGAGCGACGATTTGCGCCAAGGCGCGCGTGGAAAAGATCGAGCGTGATGCGCGGGAAGGACAACAAGGGTGGCGTGTAACCACGTCGCGTGGAAATCTTTGGGCGCGCGATGTCTTCATAGGCACGAGCGGTTATACGGGTGGCGCTACGCCAGCTTTGCGAAAGAAAATCATTCCCATCGGGTCGTACATCATTGCCACGGAAATTCTGCCGCCTGCCTTGGCCCGCGAGCTGAGCCCGCGCAATCGCATGATCTACGATTCCAAGAATTATCTCTACTACTACCGGCTCACTCCGGACAGCCGGATGTTGTTTGGCGGCCGGGCCGCGTTTTTTCCCGAAACTACGGATTCGATCCGCCGCAGCGCGGAGATTCTGCGGCGCGGCATGATTCAGGTCTATCCACAGTTGCGTGACACCAAAGTTGAATGTGTGTGGGGAGGCACGCTCGATTTTGCTTTTGACATCATGCCCCACGCGGGACAGATCGATGGCATCTATTTTGCCGTCGGCTACGCCGGGCACGGGGTGGCGATGGCCACCTGGCAGGGGCAAAAGATGGCGGAGATGATCATCGGGGAAAATCCGGAAAACCCTTTTGTTGGGATTCCGTTTCCCGGCGCTCCGCTTGGCTTGTATAACGGGAACCCATGGTTCTTGCCGTTTGCGGGGACTTGGTACAAGTTTCTGGATTGGGTGAGTTGAGATCCGCCGCACGGGCGGGGACGCCCGCCTACATTGGTTTCTGTGCTGTCCGTGAACGCAGCGCCCAGTACACTACTGGCCCGGCCGCCAGCGCTACCGGACCCCAGAGCAGCCCATACGGATCGCTTCCCACGATCGCGAGGACGCTCATGATCACAACCGCCACCACCGAATAGATCAAACCCACCTTCCCGCCGGGAATCACAAAGGGCCGCTGCATATCCGGCCGCTTGCGGCGCAGTTGCCAGGCGGCTAGTACCGTCATCACCGTCGTTGCTACGCGCAGCCAGTTGTAAATCACGATGAGCTGCACCAGCGAATGCATGGCGAGCAGGCCATAGATGCTGGCGGACGCAATGATGGCGATCCAGGGCGTTCCATAGCGGCGATGAATGCCGCTGAGCACATGGGGAAGATAGCCGTCTTCGGCCATGGCGAACGGCATGCGCGTGGAGGCCAGGATCGTGCCGTTAAGCAGCGCGACACAGGTGACCATGGCAGCGACGGTCATCCAGGCGCCGAGCCATGGCCCGCCGATGAGTTGCGCGGCATCGGAAAAATAGCGGGTATGCCAGCTTCCCCAGTTGCCCAGAGCTGCGAGCGAAGCGAGAGTAGGCAGGAAATAGACCGCGATTGACATAGGGACGACGAGCGCCAGGGCGATGGGATAGCTGCGCCGCGGGTTTTCCACTTCTTCAGCTACGGTGGAGCATTGCTCGTAGCCTGAGTAAAGCCAGAGTCCCAGCGCCAGTCCCACGCCAAAAACCTTGAAGAACGGCTGATGTGGAGGCACGACGGGAACGAAAGGATTGTGGTGCCACTTAGCCAGGCCGATGACCACCAGTACCAGAACCGGCAGCAAAATAAAAAGCTCGAGAACGGTGGCGAACTTTCCCACCATCTGAATGCCGCGTACGTTGATATATGTGATCACGGCGATCATGGCGAGCGAAACAACGTAGTGGCGCCAGCCAGTAAGTTCGGGAAAATAGAATCCCAGGTAATCAGAAAACTGCACCGCGTAGACGCTGCCCAGCAGGAACGAAGCGCACCAGTTCCACCATCCGGCGAGGAATCCCCAGAAGTCTCCAAAGCCCGCGCGCACCCAGCGATAGAAGCCACCCTCGACCGGCATGGCAGTGGTGAGTTCGGCGGAAACCAGCGAAACCGGGATACACCAGAAGAGTGGAAGCACCAGCAGGAAGATCAGCGTCATGCCGGGGCCGGAAGTCGTGACCATGTCTTCGAGCCCGAAGGGGCCGCCGGTGCAGTAGGAGAACATCACCCAGACGAAATAGAACAGCCCCGCCTTGCGCAGGGCTGATTTCGTGGATGAAGCCATGGTGGATTCGTTCACGAGATTAAGGTGCCGCTAGGGTTGCAGTTTGTGCTGCAGCAGCCAGGGAAACAGATCCGGCTCCGCGTAGGCTTTGTCCCAGGAATTGTGCGGAACCCCGGGATACTCGGTGTACTTGACATTGGCGTGCGCCGCTTGCAGGGCGGCGTACATTTTGCGCGATTCTTCCACCGGCACGGAGGGATCGGCGTCGCCGTGAAACATCCAGACCGGAGTGCTGCCAATCAGGCGAGCGGTTTCGGCGTATGGGTCGGAGATTTTGGGGTCCTTCGCCAAGGCGACGCCTACCTCAGGATATTCTGGAGGACCGTGTATGCCGCCACAAATGGGCGCGTAAGCTGCAAACCGATGCGGATATTTTGCCGCCAAGTCCCACGTGGCATATCCGCCCATGGAGAGTCCGGTCAGATACACGCGGTTCGGGTCGCCGTGGAACTCATGGATCGACGCATCCAGGGCGGCGAGCGCTTGCTGTTCCATAGCCGGGTCGTTGGTCCAGACGGTGGTGGCCTTATCGGCGCGGCATTGCGGCATGACTACGATAAAAGGCAGCTCACCCGGGTACTTGCGAATCGCGTGGCCGATGCCCACGTCGGTCTGGAGCAAGCCAGTCACGCCGCGCTCTCCGTATCCGTGCAGAAACAAGATGACCGGCCACTTCTGGTGCTTGTTCCAGTTGTTGGGGACAAACACCTGGTAACGGTAAGTTTCGCCGCCAACTGAGATCGTGCGATCGAGGAAGCCGGTTTCCTGCTTGCGTGCAAAGGCTGTGGTCAGCAGGGAGAACGCAAGCAAGAGGACAAGAAGCCCCCTTTTGATCGTATGGAAGGAACCCATGTTCGGTGAAGTCATGGTTTTTGCTCGACGTGATGGAGAAGGATATCACTGGGCTAAGCGACTGTGGCGCGACATTGGTCGTTTGACGAGTCTGTAACTTTTTGACTGTAACCGAATCAAATTGTGAGATGGGGTATGTCATGAATCATGAGTCCAGGAATTCTTCTTTGTTCAGCACCGTCGCAATTTTGATCGCAATCTTATTTCTTGTCGGCACGGTGGCGTGGAACCGGGCCAGTGCTGCCGGGAGCAGCAGCCTTCTTCCCAATCCTGTTGTGGATGCAGCTTTAGCTGCGAAGCCGGGTGAGCAGACCGCTGTCGTTTCCGGCGGATGCTTCTGGGGAATCCAGGCTGTGTTCCAGCATGTGAAGGGCGTTAACACCGCGATCTCGGGGTATTCCGGAGGCTCGGCCGCCACGGCTGAGTATGAAGTGGTCAGCACCGGAGCCACCGGGCACGCGGAGTCGGTGAAGATTACTTATGACCCGGCACAGATTTCTTACGGCCAGCTTCTCAAAGTGTTCTTTTCTGTGGCGCACGACCCGACGCAGCTCAACCGCCAAGGGCCGGACACCGGCACGCAGTACCGCTCGGTAATTTTCTACGCCAATGAAGAGCAAAAGCACATCGCGGAGGCGTATATCGCGCAGCTTGGGCAGGCGAAGTCGTTTCCGCGCCCGATCGTGACTCAAGTGGTCCCGCTGAAGGCGTTCTACCCAGCCGAGGCCTATCATCAGAATTACGCCACGATCCATCCGGACAACCCCTATATCGCGATCAACGATGCGCCCAAGGTTGATCATCTCCGCGAGCAGCTCCCGGATCTCTATAAGAAGTGACCTCGAGCGGGCGAGATGCGGGTACAATGGTGCCCCTCCGGCTAGAACCGAACCGGAGCTCGATCCAGGAGGAGCGATGCCATTGCGTCTGGAAAGCCGCGGCGTGGGCGATGTGACGGTGGTGCAATGCAGTGGGCGTATCGGGGGCACGGACGTACACGCGCTGCAGTTGCATCTCGAAAAAGTTTTGGCCAAGCATCATGACGTGGTCCTGCAGTTGGGCGGAGTGGACTTTGTCGACAGCAGTGGACTGGGAGCGATGGTACGTCTGGTCTCAACGGCGCGGGCGAACGGCGGCGATCTGAAACTTTGTTCTTTGCAGCCGCATGTGCGGAAAGTTCTGGAGATGACCAACCTGCTTTCCCTGTTCAAGACCTACGATTCCGAAGCGGAAGCCATCGTGGCGGCATATCTCGGCTCGCGGTACAAAGACGAGTCCAGTGGAAAACAGCTCCACATTCTTTGCGTTTACGATTCGGCTGACGTGCGGGCCCTGTTAGGAGAAGTCCTGTGCCGCGCCGGTTATAAAGCTGTTACCACCGGACACGTGCATGATGCCCAGATTCTGTTGAAGGCGACCAAGGCGAAACTTGTCGTCCTGGGCGCGAACATGCAGTCGGTGCACGGGATGTCGACCAAGAAGGCACTGGAAGAAATTGATCCGGCGGTTTCGCTGGTTGTGCTGGACGCTGATTTTGCCGCACAGAATCCGGGCGAGTCCACGACTAAGCTGCTCGAAACCATCCGCAGCCGCACTGCGGCCATGGCGTCCTAGACGTAATGCAATTCCGGCCCCAGATGGAGCGCGGTTTGTGCTGTCCCGAACCCGCTGGAAATCTAACAGAACTTCACATGGACCGCATTGCCCACTACTCTAACGGTGAGCTTCTCGTTGTAATACTTCCCCAGCCCGCGAATGAGCCCTGGCATGAGGGCCACCAGCCCGCGGTTGGATTCATAGTGCATGATCAGAAGATTATCCCCCTCCCACTCGTAGCGAAAGCGTGGTGGCCGGGCGGACTTCATCGACTTGGTCATCACGTCGTGGATGTGATCAAGGTTAAGCAGCAGCTCACGTGCATTCTTTGAGTTGGAGAAATACGCATGGTAGACCTTCGGCGCGTACACAGTGGACCAGTATTCCCCGAACGCTTCCATCACCTGCTCCAGGGATAGGGACGCCACACTCGCAATGCCTTTCATGATTCGCTTGAATTCTGCCTCGTCCACATCGCCCAACATGGTAAAGGTTCGTGACTCTGGGATTCCTGCCTTCTCCAGGGACTCCCTCCATTTTCCGGCACCAAATTTCTTGGTGACGACCTCTTCCATGCATTTCAACATGGTTCCCTTCATGAATGCTCCTGGTCCCTGATCTGGAGGACGAGTGGGGACGAAGTCCTCAAATCTCAGGAGGTCCCGTATAGCTAATCGGCTGACCGAGGCCAAAGATTAGGAATAGATGGAACTGGAATCGCGACAACGTTGCGAAATGCGATCGGCGTGACGCATAAAAAAGCCTCCTGCTCGCGCAGGAGGCTTTTCCGGGGGAGGGCGTCGGGCGGGGCGTTCGGTACCCGTCGTCCTGAATGTTTATTTCGGAGCGGCTTGCTGGTCCTGGCTCATGGCCGTCGTGGCCAGCTGCTCTTCGCTGTTCTTCAGCAGGCTGATCTCGACGCGGCCACCGCTGACGTGCTTGGTGGTCTTGTCTTGCGCTGCGGCCTCGACCGGAGCGTTGCCCATGCCGACCACGTAGATCCGGTAGACCGGAATCTCATGGTTGAGCACCAGGTAGCGGACGACCGAGTCGGCCATTTTCTGTGAGGTCTGAATCGCAACCTGGCCATGGCCGGAGGAGAAGCCCTGCACTTCGATGATGTAGCCGCGCTGGTTCTTCAGCGGGGTAGCCATGTCATCAAGAGCAGTCTTGGCGTTCTGGCTGAGGGCGGTCTGGCCGGGGCGGAAGCGGATTTCCGTCTGGGTTGCAGCCTTGTACTGATCGATATTGCCTACCACCTGCTCGACCGTGGTAAGACGGGTAGTGGCTTGCGTCGCCGTCTGCTGGGCCATCTGCGCCTTGTTACCGGCGTCAATGGCATGCTGATCGGCTTCGCCGGCCTTGGCCGAGGCAAGCTGGATTCCCTGCTGGGCCCGGGAGTCGACGTCCTTGATCATCTTGCTGTTCGAGGCGGTGAGCTCGTCGAGTTCATTCACGCGGCCGCGAATGGGATCGGTCTGCCGCTGCACATACTTCTTGCGGGCAAACGGGTTCAGCTTGCCCCAGAAACCCTCATGGGTATCCGGTTGCAGGGCAGGCTTGCCACTGGCGCCCGTGGTGCTAGAGCTTGTGCTTTGGTCTGCCGGTGCGGCCTGCATGGCAGGTTGATCGGATGGGGTTGTTGAGCCAGTCTGCTGCGCTAAGGCCGGAAGCGCGAGCACGAGGGCTACAAGCAGCGCTACAAATCCACGATTCTTCATACTCTTTACGTCCTCCAAAGGGGAGCTTGGAGCTCCGTTCCAATTCCACAAAACTGCGGCCCGCAATGCCGGGCCTGCCCTGTTAAGAACAGGTTAAATGCCAAATCCAGCAAAATGCTAACTTGTTGTATTGCAAGAAGATTGTACCGCCAAAAACGACCTCCTGGAAGAGCCAAACTCGGTACGCCCGGTAATTTTGGCGAGAATCGGTATAAAAACTGCCGCTGGATGGGTCAGCCGTTTTAGCAGTACTTCTCATGCTGCTCGTAAATGTAATTGTCGGTCATTCCGGCGATGTAGTCGCATACTACGCGGGCCAGCGGTTCCTGCCTCGCCTTCTCGCGGTAGCTCGCGGGCAAGGTTCCCGGTTTCGCCATCCAGAATTCGAATAGTTCTCTAATAACGCGCTCGGCGTCGGTCTTTTCTGCGGCCAACGACGGGCTGAGATAAAGGTTTGCGTAGAGGAACTCTTTGGCTTGGCGCCTTTCCGCGTCCACCTGGTCGCTGAGGCTGGCGAGCCGGCGCGGGTGGGCACGTACATCGGCTACGCTCGCCACTGCGGCCGCTTCAATCTGGTGTTGCGTCTGAGAAATCAGATCGCCCACCATCCGGTCTAACATTTTTCGCAGGACTTCGTTGAACTTCAGCTTCTCGATCGCTTGGGGATACGCAGCCTCGGCTTCGCAGTACAAACGATCGAACCAGGGAAGCTCGTCGCGGATTTGCTCCAGAGTGAGCAGGTGTGCTTCGTAGCCGTCGTCCAGATCGGCGGTGTTGTAGGCGATTTCGTCGGCGAGATCGATTAACTGGGCCTCGAGTGGCGGGCGCTGATCAAGGGCATACTCGCCAAGTTCGGGAAATTGCTTGGCTGAATAGTCTCGCGAATGTTTGATGATGCCTTCGCGCACTTCAAACGTAAGGTTCAGCCCGCGAAAGGCGGCATAGCGCAGCTCGAAATCTTCGACAATGCGCAGAGCGTGCAGATTGTGGTCAAAGAAAAGGCCGTAACGCTGCATGGCGGCGTCGAGCACTTTTTCGCCGGCGTGGCCGAACGGCGGATGGCCGACATCGTGGACCAGGGCCAGAGCTTCCACCAGATCGACGTTCAATCCGAGCTGTGCTGCAACCGTGCGCGCAATCTGTGCCACTTCGATGGTGTGAGTAAGGCGGTTGCGAAAATGGTCAGAGTAGCGGCGGGTAAAAACCTGGGTCTTGTCTTCCAGCCGGCGAAATGCCCGGGCATGAACCACGCGGTCGCGGTCCCGCTGAAAATCGTCGCGGTAAGGATGCCGGGGTTCGGGGTGGCGGCGTCCGCGCGATTCTTCGACACGCATCGCGTAGGCGGCCAGCATGAAGGAAGGATAGCAAAAGTCAGGTTGAAGCTCTCAGCCGGCAGGCGGGCTGGCCGCCGTTGCAAATGGCGGACGCGTCCGTGGTCCCCATCTTTCGAAAACCCCGAAAGATGGGGCAGCCTTTTCCGTATGGAAAAACCAGGCCAACTGCCTACTGCACACGACTTACCCCGCCCAAGCGAAGCTTGGACGGGGCGCCCTCAGTGACTCTCCCTTCTTACGGCCTCGCCTCGTACACAATGTTGAACGGCGTCTCCGTGGCTCGCCGGAAACGATTGAACCCAGCCGAGGTAACGACCTCCCGGATGCGTGCTTCTCCGGATTGCGCACCCAGGCAGAGTCCCACTTCCTGCGATCGCGAACAGGGCGTGCACAGCAGCGTCGAAAAGCTGTAGTACACGCGGCCCACGGGATTCAGGTTGTCCTTCAACTCGTCATGGGCGAACGGTTCCACGATCATCCAGGTACCGTCCTTGCGCAAGGGTGCTGCGCACGTGGGCAGCGGCGCCGGTGGGATCTCCCATGTCGTGCAGGCAGTCGAAGACTGCAACCAGGTCGTAGTCCTTGCCGGGATACTCTTTACGGCGCCGCCCGCGCGCTTTCGCAATCAGTCGAGAGCGGGGCATGGCAAGCGGTCTCCCGCCCGCTTGGTCTGCGCCTGGAACTAGTTCAAGCCGCTATGTCGCGGATCGCGCTTCGAATCTTATTCACCAACTCGGCTGGAATTTCGGACAACTTGTGGGCCGTCTTCGCGTGTTCGGCGCACTGTTGAAGGACTTCCTGTTCAGTTTCACCTTTGGCGACAAAATCGCAGTCGGCGCCTGTGTCTTTGCAGCTAAATGTCTTTGCCATGTGAAGGCTCCTTCGAGGTTTTCTCCAGTTGGAGGAGCCGAAGTATAGCACCGTTTGACGAGGCTGATTCCAGGACAAAACCCGCGGGCAGGAGTACCCGCGCCACACGGGTTTATAACTTCAGTTGCATCTCATTGGTCGGCTTGAATCCCAAAGACTCGTACAAGGGGCGCCCCTGATCGCTGGCGTGCAGAGTGACGTTGACAAAGCCTTCCCTGCGGCACCAATCGATCATCGCGTGCATGAGTCTGCGAGCGATGCCCTGGCGGCGAAATGCGGGATCGACGTACATGTTCAGAATGGTGGCCCGCCTGCACTGCTGGTCGTAGGGATGGCTGGGCCAGGGGCTGATGAGTATGGCCGCTCCGCCCACGATACAGTCTGCAGCTTCGGCCACCCACGCTCGGAACGAGCCATCCGCGATGGCGTGTTGCAGATAGACTTCTGATGTTGAGACCATTCCGGCAAGGGCTGCGTCGTCCTTGTAACCCATGTCTTCATACATGCCACGGCGATGGCGCAAGATCTCGAGAATATCGCCGAGAGTTGCTTGCCGGATGATAATGTCCACGTTCATCGTTTCTCCAAAGGAAAAGGGCCGAGGGTTACCCGGCCCAGAGAAGTGTTAGTCGGCGACGCCGCTTATTTATTTTCTGGCTCTTCTTTGGCGAGCTTGACTTTGGCCGACTCCAGTTTCTTTTGTACTTTGGCGACATCAGCGGGGTCAACTTCCGCGGCAACGGTCTTGTTCCATTCCGCCAAAGCCCGTTCCCAATGGGCGGCCGCCAGCTTCAGGCGTCCAGTCTTCTGGTACAAATCGCCGAGGTGATCCTGCACAGTGGCATCGGTGCCGATGCGCTGCGAGGCCTTGATCAGATTGTCTTCTGCCAGTTCGTACTTGCCCAGGCGGAAATATGCCCAGCCGAGCGAATCCAGATAGGCTCCGTTGGCCGGGATCCAGGTCGACGGCTTTCTTGATCAACTCCAGCGCTTCTTCGAGTTTGACGCCGCGATCCGCCAGCATGTAGCCGAGGTAGTTGAGCGCAGTTGCGTTTTCCGGATCGGCCACCAGCACTTTGCGGAACAGTTCCTCTGCCTGGTCATATTTCTTCTGCCGTTCGTAGGTAGAGGCCCGCAGGAAGTCGACGTATTCCTTGTCTTCGGGCTTGGTGGAGAGCTTTTCGGCTTTGTCGAGCGCGTCTTCAGCATCCTGCCAGCGCCGCAAACGGCTCGACATCTGCGCCAGCGTGATGTAGACCTCGCGGTCGTCCGGCGTGCCCTTCAGCATCGACTTGACGTCTTGCAGGCTGCCGTCGGCGTCGCCCATGTCGGCCTTCTGGGCCGCATAGACCATCTTCAGGCTGCGGTTGTTGGGCAATTTCTGCACCGCTTCTTTGGCGGCGTCGGTGGCCTGCTGCCACTGCTTGTTTTCGCGGTAGGTGTCGATGATCTGCTGGTAACCGCGCTCGGCGTTATCGTCGCCCAGCGCGAGCATCTTGTGGAAAGTGTCGAGGGCTTGCGGGAAATTGTTGTTCTCGCGGTAGATCGTTCCCAGACGCTCCAGAAAGACTGCCCGGTTGTTTCTCTCGGACTGGTTGTAGCTGGTGTCGGGCTTTTCGGTTTTCTTCAGCAGGTCCTGCAAAACCTGGATGGCTTCGTCGTAGCGGCCCTGCGCCTGATAAACCGCAGCCATGTTGTAGGGCACTTCAATCGAGTCCTGCACCATGGACTGCGCTTTTTTCAGATTCTCCAGCGCCAGGTCGAACTTGCCATTTTTGCGATAAATTTCGGCGATGCGGAGATAGGTTTGCGCGTCTTCCGGATTAGCGTCGGCGATGATCTTGTACTGTTCGAGCGCGGCGTCGGTCTGGCCGTCGTTCATCAAGTTTTGTGCCAGTCCGCGGATGGAGTCGAGATTGTCGCGGTCCATCTCAATCGCGTGGCGGTAGGCTTCAATGGCCTGCTTGTATTGCTTCTGCTGTTCGTAGGTGTAACCGAGCGCGCCGTAAAGCTTGGCTGAGCGGGCGGCATCGGGGATAGAGCTCAAGACCTGCGTGGCTCGTTCGGTGTCGCCTTCTTCGTTGTAGAGATAGGCGAGCGTGGTGACCGCTTCTTCAGAATCAGGTTCCAGTTTTACCGCGGTCTTGAATTCGCTCTCGGCCTTTTGCAAATCGTTGTTCAAGCGGTACAGGCGGCCGAGCAGCAAATGATCGTCGACGCTATTCGGTTCGATCTTAATAATCTGCTCGTACTGCTCAATCGCCAGCTTGAGTACGTTTTGCGAGCCGGTTCCGGCCTGCATGTCGCCCAGGGAGCGCAGGTAAATCCGGCCGAGCAGTTTGTGCGCTTCCAGATTGTTGGGATCTTTCTTGAGGATGTCCTGGGCTTCAGTGACCGCATCACGGATTCGCCCGGTCTTGGCGTAGAGTTCCGCCAGCGCTGCCGTCAGATAACCCGAAGTAGGGTCAGCTTCAATCGCCAGGCGATATTCCTCGATCGCCTTGTTGGAGAGTTCGCTGCGGCCGTATACCGCTACCTGCTCCTCATACATGTGAGCCAGCGTGTAGTGGTAGTACGCAGCCGCCTTGTCCACTTTGCGCGGAGCTGGCTGAGTAACTGGTTTGGAATCAGAAGCCGCAGGAGTTGATTGGGCGAACCCGAGGGACGCCAGCAGCAGCATGAAAACAGCAGCAGAATGATTGCGTTTCATCGATTACCTTTGGCTTCCCTGAACCATAGCGATTGGATGCCGAACCGCTGCTGGTGGGTGCTCGAAACATTGTAAACCCTGTCAACGAAATGAGGCAGTGAACGCCGTCCCGGAACCCGCTCCAGCACCGACCGGAGGTACAGGGACAAGTGGATAATCTTTCAAGTTTTGCGCGATGTTGTGTGCTGCGATGACGAATCTTTACAAGCGTGGTGGGCGATTTTTTTGCTGTTTTTGCTCTCTCTTACTGCACCGTGACCGTAACCGTGGAAGTTGTGCGTCCGTATTGATTCGTGGCGTACAAGGTGTACTGCGTGGTTTGAGTCGGGGAAACATTTAAACTCGTGCCGCGAACCGGACCCACCGCGGGCGAGACAATCAAGTAGGACGCACCAGTCACGGTCCAGGCCAGGCTAGTGCTGCTGCCGGATGAAATGCTCATCGGAGTCGCGGTGAAGCTCGAGATCGTGGGCGCAGATCCCTGCGGCACATTCGAAGACGTGTACACCGGGTTCATCTGGATGACTTCGAATGCGGAAGCCTGAACCTGACCGAGGTTGTGAAGATCACTGTCATCCCAGCGATCGTCAGGAGCGCCCGTGATGTACATGGAGCTGCCGTTGTCGGCCATGATGAGACCGTACTTCTTGAGGGCGGTCAGGATCACCTGGTTCTTGGCCGAGAAACCCGAGATGTCGTAGTTGGCCTTGAGCCGCAGCCGCATTCCCATGGGCGCGGCGAGGGAGTTGCTGTTATTCGCGGCCCAGTGCGAGGCCGGCGGGATCATCGCCTGCCGGCTTCTCTGTAAGGTGAAGCGTAGCGCGTGGTTGATTTGTCCGGCAGCGACTTCGTCGTAACGGGCAAGGCCGGGAAAAATTGGCAGGCCGGCCGCGTCCACCGATGTCCACGTCCAGGGGCGCTGTTCGTCGTTTACTAGATCCCAAACCACGGCGACGTCGGCGTTCCAGGTTCCGTCATTGTTGGGGAACGCCCGACCCATTTCATAGAGGAAGCAATTCGCATTGTCGAGCACCAGCACGTGCCGGTCGCCGGTGGAACTGGCGCCGCCTTCAATCGGAGCATTGCCGGGAATAGGCATCGCCCCGGGATCGCTCTCGTCGGCGTAGGCCTGGAGATCGATGGCGACCTGGTTTTGCGTGCCGTCTACCACGACGTAGGGGATTCCGTTGCCGCCGGTGCCAAAGTCAGGATGCAGGCCAATGGTTGATCCGATGAACCCGATGATGGCGTCGGAGTTCGGATCGACGGGGGAGGAGGAGATGTCCTGGTTCCATGGGTTGTCGGCGGGGAAGGGCTTGAAGCCGTTCAGATTGGCGCCCTGGCCCAGGCTCATGACATTACACGCGAGGTTGCTGCCGCCCGTGCCGCCACCTCCACCCGAGCCTGAGCCGCCGCCGGAGCCACTCCCACCGCCTGAACCGGAACCGCCATTGTTGCTGGGGGAGCCTGATCCCGATGTGCTGGTGCCGGAGCATCCGACCAAAATAAGGGCTAAGGCCAGCAGAGCGACAAGGGAACGGGAATATTTCGCCATGATTCCTCTGGGAAATATTCTCGCTGAGAATCGCCTAATTTTCTGGTGCGTTCAGGCCATGAGGAGAGCCGAAGAGGGACATGTACCTTGGGAATCTGTCGAGATTTTCGCGCGGCCCGGACGCGGAAGATGGCCTTGCCAGAGCTGGGGGAACCGCGCTACGTTATAGTTCTGATGGCGGATCTGCGAAGCCAAATCGACAATCTTTCCACTGCTCAGAAAGCAGACTTGCTGGACGCGGTGTGGGAAAGTCTCGAAGCGGACGCGGCGTCGTTAAGCGACGCGCAACGAGCCGAGCTCGATTCCCGCATCGAGCGGCATGAGAAGAACCCTTCCGATGTTGTCCCCTGGGAACAAGTCAAGACAAGCCTGTTCAAGAAGCCGTGACGTTACCAGTTGTCTGGCTGCCTGGAGCGAACGCAGAGCTAAGCGAAGCACGCGCCTGTACCTCGCAATTACCTCGCAATACGCTTTGAGCTTGGAAAGCGCTTTGTCGACACCGCGTGATTCTTACTCAATGGCGACCGTACTATGTGTTATAGTACGGTCGTGATTCCGTTCCGCGTCAGCTTTCGCACCGGAGCTTCCCTCTACGAACAGGTTGTGTACGCCGCTAAGAAAGCGATGATCTCAGGACGTCTGCGCCCGGGCGATCCGTTTCCTTCCGTAAGAATTCTGAGCCGGGAACTCAAGATTAATCCGAATACGGCTCACAAGGTCGTGACTCACCTGGTCGCAAACGGACTTCTGGAGACGCGTCCGGGCGTCGGCACGGTCGTAGCCACGCTTCCTGAGGCGACTAAAGCAGAACGAGCTGGGCTGCTGGGAGGCGAGATGGAGCAACTGATTGTGGAAGCAAAAAAACTAGGAATCGGCATAGAGGAGATGACCGCCGCTCTCTCGGCGCACTGGCAGCGATTGAGTACTGGCGTCGGCGAACCAACAATCGAGAATCGAGGAGATCGGGCTAAGCCATGAACAATGCAATTCGAACCGAAAACCTCATCAAGACATTTCGTCGCGTAAACGCGCTAAACGGTTTGAATCTGGAAGTGCCGGAAGGTGCGATCTACGCGCTTGTGGGTCCGAACGGCGCGGGCAAGACGACGGCGATTAAGGTCCTAATGAACATAATTCGGCCGACGACCGGGCGGGCGGAAGTGCTCGGGGAACAGTCAACTCGAATCGCAGGGCGTGACTATTGCGCGATCGGTTACGTATCGGAGAACCAGGAACTGCCGGAATGGATGAGAGTAGATGCGTTTCTTGCCTATTTGCGTCCGTTTTACCCTGCATGGGACAAGGGACTAGAGAACGAACTGGTAGAGCGGTTTGCGCTGCCACTTGATCGTAAACTCAAGCATCTGTCGCGCGGCGTGCGCATGAAGGCGGCATTGGCGGGGTCCCTCGCCTATCATCCAAAACTAATCGTTCTCGACGAGCCCTTCACTGGCCTAGACCCTTTGGTGCGTGACGAATTGATTGAGGGGCTATTAGAGCGTGCGACTGAATCGACAATCTTCATTTCTTCGCACGACCTCGCGGAAATCGAGAGCTTCGCTAGCCACGTGGGCTATCTTGAACAGGGATCGCTGCAGTTTTCAGAGGAATTGATCACGCTGGCCGCCCGTTTTCGAGAGGTAGAGGTGGCATTTGACTCCGTCCCGACGATGCCGCAAGCCTGGCCGAAAACCTGGATGCACCCAGGAAGCTCGGGAGCAGTCTTGCGGTTTATCGAAAGCCGCTTTGATCGGGAACGAACGAGCAGTGAAATCCGAAATCTATTTGCCGGAATCCGCGACGTAACCTTTACTCCGATGTCCTTACGATCGATTTTCCTCGCGATGGCGAAAGCCGAGCGAAGGTTGGCTTGAGGAGCAGGCGGTGATGCAAATCGTTCATATTTTTCGAAAGGACGTTCGGCGGCATTGGTTGGAGATCTTGCTTTCCCTGGCAACGGTTACGGCGTTCGTGTTGCTGGAACCACGTCAATGGCTTCCACGCGACACCATGGGAACCCGCATACTCGAAATTGTTGCAAATTCGGTTGAGGTCGTTCTCGTGGTCAGCTGGGCGCTGCTGACCGCCAGAGTCGTACAGGGCGAGAACTTGGTCGGCGATCGCCAATTCTGGGTAACCCGGCCATACGAATGGAAAAAGCTGCTGCTCGCCAAGTTTCTATTTGTGATCGTATTCATCAACGTTCCTCTCCTCGTTGCGCAGAAAATTCTGTTGCATCGAGCGGGGTTTGAACTGACCGGTGCGGCCACCTGGGCGTTGCTTGGGATGCAAGTTGGTGTTCTCGCCATCTGCATCTTACCTATTACGGCGCTCGCGACCGTGACGTCCGGCATTGGGCAATTGCTAATGGCCCTGCTCGCCATAGCAGCCTACATCGCAGCAGCCGCCGGTATCGCATCTTATGTGCCGAGTGAAGGGTTCTCGTCCGGTTCAGACGCAATGCAGGAGGGTCTCTTTGTCGGCGTGTGCTTGCTCGCCGTCATCTGGCAGTACGCTCGACGCGCTACGACGAAAATGCGTTTGCTGCTAGGAGCTGGTGCTGTCTCCATTCTCATCGTTGTTGTTGCCACGCCGTACCGAACCCTTGTTGCCCGGCAGTACCCTCTGGTCGGCTCTGGGCGGACGCCCATCACGCTGGCCTTGGAACCCGCGAAGCCTGGTCTGCGAGACGGCCCTCCCGACAAGGGCAAGTCGGTGAACATTCGGTTTCCCTTGATCGTTTCGGGTATCGCACAGAATTCCTTAGTCGGCGTCGATGGGATGATGGTTGCTATCGACAGCCGAGATGGACTCCATTGGAACTCGGGGTGGAAGACTAGATCCGGCCTACTGTTTCCCGATGATAGGCGCCTCCAACTTGATTTTGAAATTCCTACGGCCTTCTTCGAGAAGGTAAAAGCCACGCCGGTAAACGTGAGCATCTCACTTGCGGTGAAAGTGTTCCGGGACAATGAGAAAAAGCGGACTATCGCGACGGAGGCTGAATTTGCAGTTCCTGGAGTCGGGCGGTGCGCAATCCAGGATGCTTTGTCAAATTCTCTCCTATGCCGATTCGCAGTTGAAAGCCCGCGTCTTTTGGTGATGGAAACTTCGTCCTCGGAGATTAGGTGCCGGGGGCTAGAAGACCAGCCAGTGCCGCCGGGAAGAGTGGCGCGGGGATGGGAAGGCAAAACAGACGCTGGTCCCATCAGCCCGGTGGACACATTTGGGCTAACTCTTTGGGAGTGGCACGACCTCCCAGACTTAGCTACCCCTCGCATTTGCCCCGGAACCATATTGCTCTTCGATCAGCCCGAACTGGTGCGGGCCGTCGGCGTGAAGGTCGATATCGGTGGCGTTACTCTCGCGGACTATAAGCTCGATAATGTTCTATCATTGACCTTCCGGCCGACGCGGTAGTTCAATGCCGGAAGTGCCTCACTCCCGTAAACACCATCGCCAGCCCAAGCCGATCTGCCGCTTCGATCACCTCTGGATCACGTACGGAGCCGCCGGGCTGGATGATGGCGGTCGCACCCACTTTGGCGATCTCCTCGACGCCATCGGGAAAGGGGAAGAAGGCGTCGGAGGCGGCGACTGTGCCTTTCAGCGGCAGGACCGCCTTCATTGCGCCGATCTTGCAGGAATCCACGCGGCTCATCTGGCCTGCGCCGACGCCTACAGTCTGCCCTTCGCGGGCGTAAACGATGGCGTTCGACTTCACGTGCTTGCAGACTTTCCAGGCAAAAAGCAGGGCGCGTTTTTCTTCCGCAGTGGGCGGACGCTTGGTTACGATTTTCAGATCGCTTTCGGTGAGCTGGTGAACGTCGGCATCCTGCACCAGCATTCCGCTGGAAATGTTTTTGAGCACCCAGCGCTGGGGCGCGTTGACGATTTCGACCAAGCGCAAATTTTTCTTGGCGGAAAAATGAGCTTTTGCTGCGTCGTCGAAACCCGGCGCGGCGATGACTTCGAGAAACAGCTTGGCCATTTCCTCGGCGGCTTCTCCATCCACGGGGCGATTTACGCCGATCACGCCTCCGAAGGCTGAAACCGGATCGCAGGCCAGCGCCTTCTTGTAGGCCTCGAGCAGAGTTTTGCCCGTGGCTGTGCCGCTGGGATTGGTGTGCTTGATGATGGCGCACACCGGCTCGTCGAATTCCTGGGCGAGGTCCCACGCGGCCTGCAAGTCGACAATGTTGTTGTAGGAAAGTTCCTTGCCCTGAATCTGGCGGCCGTTGGCCACGCCTGTGCCGGAGGCGTCGGCGTACATGGCGGCTTTCTGATGCGGGTTTTCGCCGTAGCGCAAATCCATGACCTTGTTGAACGAAAGCCGCAGTGTCTGCGGGAAGCCTTCGGGCGCGTGCAGTTCGAAACGGCCATTGGCGCTGACGCGCTCTAGAGTGGACGCAATAGCGGAATCGTATGCCGCCGTTGTGGCGAAGGCTTTTTGCGCGAGCCGCCATTTTGTCGTGGCTGAAAGCGCTCCGCCCGAGCGCGCCATTTCGTCGGCGATGGCGTCGTAGTCGGCCGGAGACGTTACGACCGCGACGTCCTGAAAATTCTTGGCGGCGGAGCGGATCATCGACGGCCCGCCGATATCGATGTTCTCGATCAGCTCGTCGAAAGGCACGCCGGGTTTGGATGCGGTCTTTTCGAATGCGTAAAGATTCACGACGACCATATCGATTGGCTGAATGCCATGCTCGGCCACCGCGGTGCGGTGCGTGGCGTTTTCCCGGCGATGCAGAATGCCTCCGTGGACTTTGGGGTGCAGCGTTTTCACCCTTCCGTCGAGCATCTCTGGGAAGCCGGTGAGTTCGGAGATGTCCTTTACAGGAACCTCGGAATCTCTCAACAATTTGGCCGTGCCGCCGGTAGATACAAGTTCCACGCCCATGCCGGCGAGTTTGCGGGCGAAGTCGACGAGTCCGGTCTTGTCGGTGACACTGAGAATGGCGCGCTGGATTTTCTGAGACATGGCTGGCCTCGGCGGGAATGAGGTTTGCTGTGCGACCGAAAATTCTATCAGTAAGAGGGGACCGTGTGTGGCTCGTAAAGGCACGCCTCGAAGGCGTGCCCTGATACGAATCCATTTGAGCGACCCAGGGCGGTTGCGGCTGCGATTGAAGTGAAAGTGCCGCCCCGGCGAGCTAAAGCTCGCTTCCCGGGCGATGCGCCCGGGGCCACGTGGTTCGAGCGATTGGCTAGGTTTTCGCTTTGGCTTTCAGCTTGACGTGGCCGTCTTGCATTTCGACCGTGTATTCGACCTTCTCGCAGCCATACTGTTTGCGGATCTGGTCGGTTTTCTTTTGCACGAAGGCGCTGAAGCTGTCGGCATTGCCGGAGACGGTCTCCCCGGCCTTCTTCTTGGCCTCGGTCAAGGCACGGTAGAGCTTCTGGACCTGGTCGCGCTCCGCTTTGGCGTCGGAGCATTCCATGCTGAAGGGTTTTTCTTCTCTCGCAATTGCGGCCACGGCCGCGATCGGTGCCGGAGCCACTGCTGCGCCGGACTTTGAAGAGTTCCCCACACCGTAAATTTTGCGTTCCGGCACATAGCCTTCCGGGCGGACTCCTTGCACGGAGAGCAACTCATCCTGCGGGCGTCGATAGCCTTCTTCGCGAATCCGGCTCTTCTTCCGCCACAGATCGCTGTAGATGGCGTAGCGCTGCGCCATTTCGTTGTAGCGATAGCGCTGGGAGAAACTCATGCGCGAGCCGTCGCTGAACTTGCGCAGCAGGCTCAGCACTTTCCACTCGATGTCGGTGGGCGGCCTTTTGGTCGGATTGCTGAAAAAAACCTCGTACTCGATCTTCAGCCGGCGCAGCTGCGTATCGAGAAGGTTCAATTCTTCGTCAACGGTCACGCAAGGGTCTCCAGCCGACAGTGTAGGGCTTGGAGGACAGGAGAACGAGGTGCCCGTGGGCCACGGGCAGGATGGAACGAAAGTACCCAAGGGCAGCTGTCAGCTTTCAGCTATCAGCTTTCAGTCAGGCCCTCTCGCGTCCAACAGAGATCAGCGCTCCGGGTTCGACACGTGCGTTTCCGTTAGGAGGAGTTTAGCTGATGGCAGATGGCTGACGGCTGACGGCTACCTCGCGCTGGCGGCCATCTTCTTGACCATGGCGAGGACCAGCTTGCGGTCGCTGTCGTTCAGGCTGACGGAATAGCGGCGAATCTGGCTGAGGAAGCGGACTTCGTCGTCGGAAAGTTGCGGCGTGCCTTTGGAGCCGTTGCTGTGTCCGGACTCGGAGAAAAATTGGGAAAGCGGAAGCTCCATGGCGCCGGCGATTTTGGCCAGCGTGTCGAGCGATGGAATGGTGTGGCCGTTCTCGACGCGTGACAGGTAACAGCGCAGCAGGCCGGTGCGCTTTTCGATGTCGCCCTGGGACATTCCCTTCTGCAGCCGGTAACCCCGGATGGTCACGCCGATGTTCATCGATAAAGAACCCACGGGAAGCTCCTGAGGATGGGTGCATAGTAACCAGACTAGTATCGTCTGGCAAGAAAAATTTCATTGCACCAAAAGTGGGCATGGGGTAAAGGGCCGTCGTGCGCTTACCGTGGGCAAAATCCAACCCCCGACGACGGTGATGCTTCGCGCAAGATCCCCTTCGACTTCGCTCAGGGCAGGCTTTCGTTCCGCCTGAAAAACGGCTGCGCTCAGGGCGGCTGAACTCGGGATCTGGGTCTGATTGATTCCGCTTCACTTCTTCAGCGTTTCCGTCAGGAAAGCTACCGTGCGCTGCCAGGCGTCTGCGGCGTCCGCGGGGCGATAGCCAGTCTTGTTGTCCGGGTTTTCAAAGGCGTGCCCGGCATCGGGATAGATGTGAATCTCCACCATGTTGCCTTGCTGCTTGAGCGCCTGTTCGAATGTCCTCACGGCGTCCGCGGGAATGCCGCGATCCTCTCCGCCGAAGATTCCAAGGATTGCGGCATGAATTTGTTTGATCGAACTGGCGTCGGTGGCGAGACGGCCATAGTTGATGACGGCGGCGCGAAGCGTCGGCTCTTGCAGGGCGACGTCGAGCGCGTAGCCGCCTCCCATGCACCAGCCGATCGAGGCGATCCGGTCTTTCATCACATTTGGCTGCGACTGTAAGAACACGAACGCGGCGTGAAGGTCGCGTTTGGCACGGTCTTCGGGAACCCCGCGCATGATTTCGTGGGCCTCGTCCGGTGTTGTGGCCACTTTGCCGCGATACAAATCGATGGCCAGCGCGACGTAGCCCTGATCCCCCAGTTTCGAAGCCTGCTCTTTCACCCAATCATTCAGACCCCAATATTCATGGATAACGATGATGCCGGAAAACGGGCCTTTGCCGGCAGGAGTGTAGAGCATTCCTTGCACGGTTTCGTCGCCGCTTTTATAAGAGACGGACTTGCCGTCCGCAGCGGAGGCAGAAAGAGCGAAGAGCAAACCGCAAAGCAGGATGCAAATGTTTTTCATGACAGTTTCCTTGGGAGTGTTGAACCCCCTGTTCCGCTTTACAACTCCAGTTCCATATACAGCGTGCCCGCAATGGGGTTGACGCGATAGGGTGCAATCTCTTGGAAGCCAAATCGACGGTACAGGGCGACCGCGTCTTTCATCACAGGCTCGACGGTGTCCAATCGCATGCGGCGATAGCCGATGCTTCGCGCCTCGGCGATGACCTGCTCGGCCAGCGCCCGGCCGAGACCCTTGCCGCGGAACTGCGGACGGGAGTAGAGCCGTTTCATCTCGCAGATGTTAGCACCGAGTTTGTGGAGGGCGACACACCCGGCCAACTGGCCCCGGTACTCCGCCAACAGAAGCCGTCCTTCGGGAGGCGCATAGTCGCCGGGGAGGCCGGCCAATTCCTTGTCAAAGTTCTGAAAGCAAAGATCAAAATTGAGCGACTTCGCATACTCGAGAAAAAGCTCACGCGCCTGAGTGATTTGCGCGGCCGATTCCGCCTGCACGATCGCGAGTCCGCTGGGCAAAGCTACCCCATGAGCATGCCTCCGTTCACGTTGAGCACGTGCCCGGTAATGTAGGACGCTTCGTCGGAAGCCAGGAACGCCACGGCATTGGCTACATCTTCCGGCGTGCCCACGCGTCCTAACGGGATCATGTTGTCGACAGCTTTCTGCTTGAGTTCGTCGCTCAGCGCGGAGGTCATGGCGGTTTCGATGAATCCAGGAGCGACCGCGTTGCAGGTGATGTTACGCGAGGCGACTTCGCGCGCCAGGGCCATGGTCAGGCCGATCAATCCCGCTTTCGAGGATGCGTAATTCGCCTGTCCAGCCTGCCCGGTCTGGCCAAAGATCGAGGTGATGTTGATGATCCGGCCCCAGCGCTGCTTGAGCATTGAACCGATCGCCTGCTGGGTGCAGAGATAAGCCGAGGTGAGGTTGGTGTTGATGACCGCATCCCAATCCGCGCGCTTCATGCGCATGACGAGCTGGTCGCGGGTGATGCCGGCGTTGTTCACCAGAATGTCGATCTTGCCGAGTTGGCTGATGGCAGCTTTGAAGACAGATTTGATTTGCTCTTCGTCGGAGACGTCCAAAGTGAAGGCGCTTGCCTTGCCGCCGCTCGCCGTGATTTCGCCGACCAATGCATTCAGCTTTTCCTGATTGCGGGCGGCGACAGCAACCGTTGCGCCTTGTGCTGCGAGCTTGAGTGCGCAGGCGCGGCCGATGCCCTGCGAAGCGCCGGTTACCAGTGCCACGTGGCCGGAAAGAGTCATCAAGTTCTCCTCAGATTGATGGAAACGGGAATTATATGCGAGTGCAGCCGCAGCTATGCGGTATGCGGCTCGTTGCGGAACAGATACCGAAGAAGCGGCGGCGCCAGAATCGTGGTCACGGCGGTCATGAACACCACAATCGCGTAGGTGGACTGTTTGACGATCTCGGCATTCAGGCCAGCCAGAGCCACGATCAGGGCCACTTCGCCGCGTGGCATCATGCCGACGCCCACGGTGAACACGGTGTGCCAGCCATCGCGCAGGAGGGGCAGGCCGCAGCCGGCGACTTTGGAAACGATGGCAAGGATCGAAATGACCAGCGCGACGGTCAGTACATTGCCGCGGAACAACCGCGCGTCCAGTTGCGAACCAATCGAGAAGAAGAAGTAAGGCCCGAGAAATTCGGTGATGCCATGCATGCGCTTCATCAGGTCCCACTCACCGGCCGAGTCGGCGAACATCAGGCCAGCGAAAAAGGCCCCGATAATCGCGGCCATACCAATTTTTGCCGCCAGCCAGGACAGTAACAGGCAGAGAACCAAAGCGAGGACGAGCGGTGCCTGGTGCGTCGACAGCCTTTGCACGCGCGGCTGGAGTCTTCCCATGATGCGCGGAGCGACGAAGATCATGAAGACAGCAAAGATCACCGCTTCTACCGCGAGAACTCCCAGATGCAGCCACTCGACGTTGCCGCCTGCCGCGAGTCCCGTGACCACCGCCAGGAGCAACATGCCCAAAATGTCGTCGAAGACGGCGGCGCCCATGATGATTCGTGCCGTGGCCGTGGAGAGCACTCCGAGATCGCCCAGCACGCGGGCGGTAATGCCCACGCTGGTCGCCACCATGGCTGCACCCACGAAAACCGCCTCCGTGGAAGGCTCGCCGTGCCACTTCATGTACGCGAAACCGAGCGCAAATGGAACGACGATTCCAGCCACAGCCACCAGTAACGCCTTACGGCCCACGCGAATCAAATCGCGCGGGCTGGTCTCGAGGCCGGCGTGGAACAAAACGAAAATTGCTCCGATTTCGGCGATGGAGTGGATGGTGTCGCTGGGGTGAATCCAGCCCAGCGCGTAAGGACCCAGCGCCACACCGGCAAGAATCTCTCCCAACACGGCGGGCAGCTTTACACGCTCAAAGACCTCGCCAACGAGTTTGGCGGCGAGAAAGATCGCGAACAGCTCGAACAGTAGTTGATCGGGTCCGTGCGGCACAGGCAGAGAGGATAGAGGCAGTTGCCCAGAAACGGCAAGGAAAACCAGAATTCGTCCGGCTATCCCACCAGACTCAGCGGCCAGATCTGCACTTGCAACTCCCGGGCGAAGTGCAAGAGCGGCGGGTCTGAGGGAAGTGAAATCCCCGAGGCCGCGGCCATGGTGTTGATCTCAATTTTCGCCTCGGCTTCCTGCAGCGGCCATGGCCGATGGTGAATTTCGGCGCGCCATACCCGGCCCTCGACCATGGTGTACAGGCAATAGCGTTCTGTGAGCCAATGCACCAGGCTGCCCGATTCGCGCAACTCCACCGGGCCAGTGGGACGGTAGCGGGCGCGAAATGCCGCGTCGCTTTGGTCGCGCCGCGCGTCATAAACGATCCAATCGTCCTCGGCAGTCGCCGACATATGGGCGTGGAAGTAGGGGAGATGATAGAAGCGTTTCGCGGCCCACACGGCCGGGAGGCTGGCGGCATCAAGGCTGAAGAAGTACACGCCCGGTTTATCGTTAAGTGTGACGTAGGTGCGGACGTTGAGTTCGGGGAAGTGCGATATTCCGGGTAGAGACGGCATGCCCTTGGCATGGATGTGACTCATGCGAAACGGCACGACGCCCACCCAGCCAGTGCGGTGAAACGTGTCTGGCTCAAAATCTTCGGGGAGCAATTTACGCAGTTCACTGGGCGCGATCGCCCAATGGGCGAAAAGCAAATCATGCCAGGTCTGCTCCATAGCCCACGGCCCTGGAGGCAACGGCCATGGTCGATGGGAAACCGTGTTGGGTAAGTCTCGCACGGAGGGTAAGGCTTCAGACTACCCCAGTTCACGTCGGACATGGAATGCACGAAGGATCGTACTTGTCTTCAAGCGACCCTCCCCATCCCACACTATAATTACGATTCTATGAGCCTCAGCGAACAGATTCAGAAGGACATCACGGCTGCCATGAAGGCGCGCGATGAGGCGCGTCTTTCGACCTTGCGCATGGTCAAGAGCGCGCTTAAGAATCGCGAGATCGAAAAGATGGCCGCGCTCGATGAGAAAGAATCACAACAGGTGCTGACCACCTTGATCAAACAGCGCAAGGAGTCAGTAGAGCAGTTCACCAAAGGCGGCAGGAAAGACATGGCGGATAAAGAGGCCGCCGAGATCGTGCTGATCGAGACTTATTTGCCCAAGGCGGCCGGGGAGGAAGAGATCGTGGCTGGCGTAAAAGCCACGATTGTCGAAATGGGCTCACCCTCCATGAAAGACATGGGCACAGTGATGAAGAACGCCATGGCAAGATTTGCGACCGCGGGCATGCGTGTGGATGGGAAAGTGGTGAGCGAAGCGGTGAAGAAGGAACTGGCGGGGAAATAACACTGTCATCCTGAGCGGAGCAAGCACGTCGCGAAGCGAAGTGCTTGCGGAGTCGAAGGATCCCTTTCAGGCATAGGTCGCTGCAGGCTTCGCGGGGAATTCTCGCCTTGTGATTTGTTCCCGCGGCAAAGCCGCTCCAAAAGAACGCTCACAAACGCACGTGCAGCATTCGAGCGCGCAGGGGTCCTTCGACTTCGCATGGCCCGCGCTTCGCGCCGGCCATGCTTCGCTCAGGATGACAACTCTATAGGCGTCTTTGCCGGACGAACGACTTTGTTGGTTACTTGCTCCTCTGCCATTCCCGATACGCCTCACTCTTCGATATCCCCCGCTCCTTCGCCACTTTCTTCAGCGCGGCCTTCTCATCCAGATTTTCTTCCACCATAATTTGCGCCAGCCGCTGTCGAATCGGCTGTTTCTTGGGGCACGGGCTAGCCTCCTGTGCGGGCGAGTCGCCCGCACACACACGCACATCGGCTTCCTCTACTTTGGCGATCAGCAGCGTGATTTCGCCTTTGATCTCAACACGGGCCTTGAGCGCTTCCAGAACGTCGTTCGCTCGCCCGCGCAGAAACTCTTCGTGAATTTTTGTTACTTCGCGGGCAATCACAATGTGCCTGGCTGGTCCCAGAATCTCGGCCACGTCTTCCACCGCCTCTTTCACCCGGTGTGGAGCTTCGTAGAAGACTTGGGTTCGCGGCGAAGTCTTGATGCTCTCCAGCAGTTGCCGCCGTTGGCCCCGTTTGGCGGGAAGGAATCCGCTGAAGCGAAACGAATCTGTTGGCAGACCGCTGGCCACGAGCGCAGCCAAAAAGGCCGACGCCCCCGGAATAGGCACCACAGGGACATGATGCCGAATCGCCAGCGATATTAAGCGGAAGCCGGGATCGGAAATTCCAGGCGTGCCCGCATCACTCACCAGCGCGATGCTTGCGCCCCGCTCCAGTTCGAGGACAAGTTCCGGTGCCCGGGTCATCTCGTTGTGTTCGTGATAACTCACGGTGCGAGTGGCGATCGCATGGTGGTTCAGCAGTTGCTGGGTGTGGCGGGTGTCTTCGCAGGCGATCAGATCGGCTTCTTTGAGTACACGCAGCGCTCGCAGCGTGATGTCCTCCAGGTTGCCGATCGGTGTGCCTACGAGATACAAGGCCGGTTCCAGGGCCGCGTGTTCAGGCGCGCCGGTCTTGGCCTCCTCAGGTTCTCCGCCAGCCTGCTTCATGGCCGGAAGTCTACCACCGCGACAACCGTAACCCGGGAGTCTGGCAAGCGTTATGCTTAATGCAGGCCCATTCCGATCTCTGGAGATCCAATCGTGACTATCACTGATTTTCGCCGTCTGGCTCTCGCTCTTCCCGAAGCGAAGGAGAGCGCCCACATGGACCATCCCGACTTTCGGGTGCGCGGCAAGATCTTTGCGACGCTCGGTTATCCCGAGAAGGGTTGGGGAATGGTCAAACTTGGCGCTGAAGCGCAGCACTACTTCTTGCAAGCTGAGCCGGGAGTCTTTGTGCCCGCGAAGGGCGCCTGGGGCCGAAGGGGCGCTACGACCGTTCACCTGAAAGCTGCCAGCAAGGAGACGCTGCGCAAGGCTCTTTACGCCGCATGGCGAAATACGGCGCCGAAGCGGCTTGCCCAAGAATACGAAGAGTCGATTTAAAGCCTCGGGGATCTGGCCACGCCTGAATTGACGTGACCGAATCGGCACCCCTAGAATTAGAAACATTAGTTATTTTCGAGCTTCAGGGAGTCCATGCCACTTTACGAGTACGAATGCAAGAAGTGCCATCACCGTTTTGAAAAGATCCAGAAGTTCTCCGATCCTCATACCAAAAAGTGTCCTGAGTGTGGCGGCCCGATCGAGCAGGTCATCTCGGCGCCGGCGGTGCAGTTCAAAGGCTCCGGCTGGTATGTGACCGACTACGCCAAGAAGTCTTCCGCATCTTCGGATTCTTCCAAGTCGAGCGACTCTTCAAAATCGAGCGACTCTCCAAAATCGGGTGACTCCTCCAAGTCAGACGATTCGTCCAAAAAGGACGGAAAATCCAAGACAGAGAGTTCCACCAAGTCTGAGAGTTCTGCCAAAGCCAGCGCAAAGTCGGGCGAAAAGAAATAACCCCTCGCTGTCCACAAGTTCGTTACTTAGAAAATTACTGACAGGACGTAAACACCAGCGGTTGGCCGGTGAGGCTCACATTGGCGTTGGGGTTCACGTTGGTGACGGGTACAGCCGCGAACGAAGGACTGCAGTCAGCCAACCCGCCCGATTCCGGCACCGTCGCAGTGCCCTCGATCGAATAATTCACCAATCCGAGGTTCGGGCTATAGGTAGTGCCGCTCGAGCTGAATTGTCCGAAGAATACATTGGCAGGAGGCACGACCAGATTGAAGACTGTGCAATCGGTGTTGGGAACACATCCGGCTTGCGTAGGCAGCGTAATTGTGCTCGACGGAGTTTGCAGAAATGGAATCGTGAGATTGATCGCACCCAACCCGCTGGCGGTTACCAATTGCAGGGCTGAGATCGTCATGTCCGCCGAAGCGGGCGGATTCGAAGTGGCCTGCAACTGAACGCCGCCGCTTAAGAAGGCCGAGGTGTTGGGACTACTGGGCACCGCGGTCATCGGGACTAGCCCCATAACAGTGGCTGAGTTCACGCCGAGTGCGGCAGTTGGAGAGTACGTGGCATTGGTGTCAGTGCGCAGGCCACTGGCCACGATGTCGAACGCGCCAGCCGGCACCGGGCAAAACGTGAAGTTGCCCTTCGAATCGGCGACGGTTTCCATCATCACCCGATCCACCTGGCGTGAATCCTTCTGCTCCAGGGCCACAGTGAACTGCCCGCTGGGAACGGCTTGCAAAGAAACGTTATCGACCAGCTGCCCGGTAATGGAAGCAGCTGCGCTGCCTGCATCACCGGCAAAGATCACCGGCCGCAACCGAAACTGGTTATTGCCTAGAGCCACGATCGAAGCGCAGGCATCGAAGTTTAGATTCAGCGTTTGGGGCTGGCTGGCGGCAGCAGTGAAACTTCCTCCCGCAATTTGATTCGGGCCCACGGCGATGCCTTGCGTGGTTTCCTCACCCAGTTGTATGGGATGGGTCGCACCCAGCAGATCGTTGATCAGCACGACGCAGTTCGACGCCTGGTTGCAGTGATTGCCAGGAATGTTGGCGCTGGCGGAATCGGGAGCGAGTACTACGCGCACCTGTGCGTAACTGGCGGGACTCAATGTCAGACCTGAGGCCAGAGTTGCCAGGAAACACTGGGTGGGCGTTCCCAGCAGATCAACTTGCACCGGCGCACTCTTTAGATTCGGGGTCAAATCCACAAAGCTGGGATCTCCGGCGGGTGCGGTTGCATTAGTGCTGATTTGTATGTCGCTGATGGTGACGAAGACATGACTAAGAATTGCGTTGGTGCCGCCGCAGGTGGAGGGACCACTTACCGTGACGGCCAGATTGCCGGTTCCGCCGTTGCCGAAGCCTTTATTGCCCCCGCTGGGCGTGCTGGAGCATCCGCCAAGCGCCGCAATGCTGGCGAGAACGAACACGGCGTAAGCGCGCAACCGCATGGCGGCACCTCTCCAACCCCGGCAAAACCGGGGAAAACCGACTGAATAAGTGCAATTTAAGGCCCATTGGGAGAACGGAGAAGAGTCGTTCTTTCATGGCAAAACGCATGGAAACACGCGATGGGGGCGGGTTTTGGGTCAAAGTGTTTCACACCGGCCGGAAAAAACGGTCATCTTGAGCCTCCGGAGGAGAGGCCTTCGACCCGTCGCAGGGGGCAGAATCTTTTTTCGGCGTTCTACATCTAAGTAATCGTTATAACGACTAATATGGAGGATATCCATGATTTCTATTCGGCGCAGTGCGGAACGAGGCGGAGGCGACTTTGGCTGGCTTAAGACACAGCACAGCTTTTCTTTTGACCGTTACCACGACCCACGTTTCATGGGATTTCGCTCTTTGCGCGTGATCAACGAGGACCAGGTGGCCCCGGGTGAAGGGTTTCCCACTCATCCTCATCGGGATATGGAGATCATCACCTACCTGCTCGAAGGCGCGCTGGAGCACAAGGACAGCCTGGGAACCGGTTCAGTCATCCGGCCCGGCGATGGGCAGCGTATGAGCGCCGGTACAGGCATCCGGCACAGCGAGTTCAACCATTCGAAGACCGACTCCGCTCATCTTCTGCAGATTTGGATCATTCCCGACCGATCAGGCCATACCCCGGGGTATGAGCAGAAACAGTTTCCGGCGGAGGAGAAAAAGGGGAAACTGCGCCTGATCGCCAGTCCGGATGGCAGGGACGGGTCGGTTACGATTCATCAGGATGCAAGTCTTTATGTGTCTCTTCTTGCGCCGGGACAGCAGGTGAGCCATGAACTAGGCTACGGACGGTACGCATGGCTCCAGGTGGCGAAAGGCGCTGTGGAACTGAACGGCAAGCCTCTAAAGCAGGGTGACGGCGCCGCAGTGAGCGAGGAGTCCCGGTTGACGCTCAAAAGCACCGAGAACTCGGAAGTCCTTTTATTCGATCTCGCCTGACTGCGTAAGTGCGCTGGCTTTCCTGTATCGGTAGTGGGCTGCGGTTGAGCCCGCTACCGGTCACAGTTTTGCCATTTACCACTTATCGAGTTCTGTGCTAACGTCGGCGTTTTGTTAGGTGGAAAATGGCCTTTCTCTTCAATCGCGCCAAGCCGCCGGTATTGCAGGTGCCGGTCCAAGCCCAGGTTCCCGAGCTGCGGGATGCAAATCTGGCTGCGGTTTACTACGGCCAGCGCCAGGCCGGGGACTTCTACGATTTCGTCCGCGTCAGTCCGGACCGGGTCGTGTTCGGCATGCTCGATGTAGCCGGACGCGTGGAAGAGAGCCGCGCCATCCTGAGCGCAGCCCAGCAGGTTTTTCGTAAGCGTTCCTGCCAGCTTTTTGCCCAGGAAGACGTCAACGAGTCGGATGCCATGGTCGAACTCTGCCTGGCGCTTAATCGTAGCGTGATGAGCGCCGAAGGAGGCGTTCGCTCCTGCCCCGCTTTTGCCGGCTGCTATAACGAAGGTTTAGGGACGGTGTGTTATTTCAACGCCGGCCATACCCCGGGCCTGGTGCGAGATGACACCGGCATCAGTGAACTGCCAGCCACAGGTCTGCCGCTCGGCCTATTCTCGTTGGCTACCAGCGACGCTTCCGTGGTGGCTCTGTCACCGGGAGCCACGCTCCTGCTGGTTTCCCGGGGAGTCGTGGAAGGAAAATGTGGAGATGAAGAGTTCGGGTTGGAAAACGTAAAGCAGAGTCTCCAGGGGACTGGGCCGGATGTTGCCAAAGATGTCTGCTTGAGAGTTCTGGACCAGGTGCGGGTCTTTATGTGCAAGCCGCCGACGCACGACGATGTCACCACCCTGTGCTTGGTTCGTGACGGCGTTGGGGACGGAACCAGGCGCCTAGACTCCTGAGCGGTGGACCGCCCGGGCTTTGTTTTTTCGCGGAGCCTTGGTTGGACCCGGCGGCGTGGCCAGCGGCACCGACGGCGCCAGCGCCTCGGCCGTCACAAACACCAAATCAATGTCAGTGGGAATGCCCTCGAGTCGAGCAAAGGCCTTTTTCAGTGCGGGCCGGACTACGGCGAGTCCCTCAATCATCTTGTTCGCTGCCGTATAGTCGCCCTCGGCCTCCAGCGTCAGAAGATCGTGGTCCAGATCGCGCACGCCCTGCTTAAACTTGTCGATGTCCAGGGCAAAAGTTCCATCGGCCTGCTCGGCAAAGGCTCCTTTGTCCATCAAGTAATTGAATTGAATGGCCATACCTTTCCCGTGAGCGTCGCCGGAGCCGAAGCGCAAGCTGCGAAACATCGAGGCCAAGTAGGTGGTATAGAGCTGGCGCTGCGCCGCGTCGTCGAAGGCAAGGACTCCCGCCAGTCCCATCCGCTGGCCGTGGTCCATCATGTATTGCAGCGCAAACAGGCCGGTGACGTCCGCTTTGGCTTCCTCAATCGCGCTGAACTGCTCTTTCAACTCCAGCCGGGGATTCGTGTCGCGGCCCTCAACCTTGATCTGGTGGGGGCCCAAACCATGCATGAGTTCGTGACACACGATGTGGGTAAAGAACGAATCGAAATTCACGTCGACCATGGCAGACTTGGACAGCATGCGCCGGGCAATGGGCAAGAGCACGTTGCGGAATTTTGCCTCCTGCACATTTTTCATCATCACCCGCTTGCTGCCCTTCTGCTGGACAACGTGGTCGTCGTTGGGCAGGTTGTAGGCCGCCGTGGCGATTCCCCGGTTGCCGTCTCCCGCACTCAGGATCTCGTCTACGACGCGGACCGGCGCAGCCGTTCCCAGCTTGGGATTGCGATATTTCGGATCTACGGGCAAATTGTCTTCGATTTCTTGTAAGTGAGCAGTAAAAGCGGACACTCTCTTCGTTTCGCGTTCGTCGCGCAGGTTGATAAATGCTTCGAAAGAGGCCTTATAGCCAAAAAGCTCGTCATCGTAGGTTTCGTAGGGACCGATCGTGATGTCGAGGGGAGCGTCCAGGTCCATCCACGCCATATCGCTTTCGTAGTAGTCGTTGGAAAGGAATGCGGCGGCGCGAAGATTAAGGATTTTTTTCAGTGAGTCATTGTCGGTGAGAGAAGCGGCTTCGCGGAGTAAGTTGGCAGCGCGTGCCAGGTCGTCCTTGTATTCCTCGCTATAGGGGACCGCTGTAAGTTCGTGCTGCTTGACGTCGCTGGCCGGTTTCCAGCGAATCACGGTAAAAAAGCCTTTGGCCGCGGCTTGGTCTTCCACCGGAAGGCTGGCCATCCAGGTTTCGAACTCTTCCTTGGTCATATCTTCCGGATAGAAATTGGCGCCTTTCGGTTTTTCGGGCGGAACGCCGGGAAGAAACGCTTTGAAGCCATCGAGCACCGACCAGGGGCTCTTATTAGTCCAGAAGTAATGAAGCCGCGCCCGGCCCAGCGGGGTTAGGTCTTTTTGCAGGCGCGCGTACAGCGCCGGATTTCCGCTCCAATACTGTTTAAGAAAAATCTGGTCAATGACACGTCCTGCTTCGATCAGCTTGATCAGGGCCTGTGCGTCGCCCGAGGATAGTTTGGACGTGTCCACCCGTATCGGCGTTGGCGCAAAACGCGCGGCCATGGCCTGCAGTTGCGCAAGATTGGGCGCGGCTGGAGCTTTTTTCTGGGCGTTGCCGGCAACAGCGCACATCGCGATCATTGCTGTGAATACCAGACCGCAGGACACCTTTCTCATTCGTTCCCACCCCGGGGCAAGGACAAAAACCGAGTATGATATCAGCCCCCAAGCTGGATGCGCGGCGACCGATGGGGGTACAATTTACCGATGCAACCGTTGCGAAGAAACCTCGTGGCAGTCCGCTTTGGCGGCTTGCGCTACTTCAGGTGGAAGTTCCTGCCGGCAGGATTGCTGGTCGGCGTCCTGGTCCAGCCCACGTTTTTGCGAGCCGACACGATCATCGAAGAAATCATCGCGCGCGTCAACAATCAGATAGTGACTCGCTCGGAATATCAGCGCAGCAAGGAACAGCTAAAGCAGGAAACCCTGCAGCAGGACCCCGCTAATGCGGAGAAGATCATCACGGAACGGGACAAGGACGTTCTGCGCGACTTGATCGATCAGCAATTGCTGCTGGAGAAAGGCAAGGACCTGAACATCACCGCTGACACCGAACTGATCAAGAAGCTTGATGAGATGCGCAAGCAGATGAACCTGGAATCGATTGAAGATCTGGACAAGGCCGCCCAGGCGGAGGGCGTATCCTTCGAGGATTTCAAACAGAACTTACGCAACCAGATCATTACCCAACAGGTCATCGGGAAAGAAGTCGGCTCGCGGATGAGTATCCCAAAGGACGAGGAACAGCAATTCTACGACCGGCACAAAGATCAGATGCAGCAACCGGAGATGATCCGATTGAGTGAGATACTGGTTTCCACCGAGCCGAAAGACAAGAAGACTGGAGATGCGGCCGCCGATGAATCACAGATTCTGGCGGCGGCACAGGCCAAAGCCGAGGATTTGCTGGCGCAGATTCGCAAGGGCGCCAAGTTCGAAGACGTTGCGAAAAAGAGCTCCGACGGGCCGAGCGCTGCTCAGGGTGGTGATCTGGGCTACTTCAAGCGCGGCGCTCTAGCCAAAGAGTTGGAAGACAAGACCTTTGCCATGAAACCTGGAGACGTCTCCGAGGCCACCCGCACTCGTCAGGGTTTTGTCATCCTCAAGGTTTCCGAGCATCAGGCTGCAGGTATTCCTCCTCTGAGCGAAGTCGAACCCCGCATTCAGGAAGCAATTTACATGGAGAAGCTGCAACCTGCGTTGCGCGCTTATTTGACCAGGCTGCGCGAAGAGGCTTACATCGATATCAAGGCGGGCTACGTAGACACGGGCGCCAGCCCGAACCAGACCAAGCCGGTCGAGACTTCAGCCAAGGACGCTGGCGCCAAGGAGCTCAAGAAAAAGAAGAAGAAATTGGGAGTCTTGTAATCTTAACCCTCGTTATCCCTCGTGTCGATGCGGGGTGACGGGCCGCCGGGCTTCCGGTTTCCATGCCAAACCATGAAAGAATTCTTCGTCAACGATTGCGCACAGCACGAGAACAAACTCATCACCTCCAGCTTCGTGGTGGTTTCCAAGCAGGTCAAACCCAAGAAGAGTGGTGAGCCCTATCTGGCACTGACACTCGGCGACCGCAGCGGACAGCTCGAAGCCAAAATGTGGGACAACGTCGAGGACGCCATCGACGCCTTCGAGCAGGAAGATTTCGTCAAGATTAAGGGCCTCATCAACAAGTACAAGAACCGTTTCCAACTTACGATCCACAAATTGCGCCGGCTGGCCGACTCGGAAATCGACTTCGCGGATTATCTGCCCAAGACCAGCAAAGATATCGGCGAACTCTGGCAAACGCTGGCTGGTTTTGTGGCCTCATTCCGGGACCCCCACCTGAAAGCTCTGGTCGAAGCGTTTATGTCGGATCCAATCGTCGCCGAGGCCTACCGCAACGCCCCTGCCGCCAAGAGTCTGCATCACGCTTACATCGGCGGGTTGCTCGACCATGTGGTTTCGCTCTGCCGTTCCTGTGATTTGATGTGCCGCAATTACCCCCAGATCAACCGCGATCTTTTGCTCACCGGCGCGTTTCTGCACGATATCGGCAAGATTCACGAACTGACTTACAACCGGGCGTTCTCGTACACCACGCGCGGGCAGTTGCTTGGCCATATGGTCATCGAACTGGAAATGTTGCAAGCCAAGCTCGCGCAGATTCCCGCCTTTCCGCCCGCACTCAAGACGCTGGTCGAGCACCTCATCATCAGCCATCACGGACACTACGAATTCGGCTCGCCCAAGCTGCCCATGTTTCCTGAAGCTCTCATGCTTCACTACCTCGACGACCTCGACTCCAAAATGGAGGCCATGCGAGCCCATTTCGAACGAGGGGCGGACACGGATGGAGCCTGGTCGGGCTACAATCCATCGCTCGGCCGGCCACTGCTCAACACCGCCAAGTTTCTGGAGAAGGAAAACGAGAAGCCGGCTCAAGCGGAAGAACCAGCGGATGCGCCCGCCCAAGCCGAGGATGCGGTGCAGCCCGGCCTGGGTTTGGAAGAACCATCTGCGAACCCTGCTTCGCTGCTGGCTTCCAGCCCGAAGAGCGACCGCTGAGATTGATCGGCGTCAGGGAAATTTCATCTTTTCGCGGAACTCGGGTAGACTTCGGAAACCAATTGTTTGTGCGCCGCTCGGATAAACCAATCTTTCCAGAAATCTTCGCGGGAGGGGATTATGCAATCACGCCTGGCAGCACTCACCCTGGGCCTCTATCTTTTCGTTTCGCTGGTCGCTTGCACGAGCAAGCCTCAGGATTCGTCTACTGCGTCCGACAATTCAAGCACCACGACTTCGACTCCATCCGATAACAAAGGTGCCGCTGCAAAGCCGATGGCCGAGGCGCCTAAACCAATCATTCTGCCGGCCGGCACAGTGCTCACGGTGCGTTTGGGGCAGGCCGTTGGCTCCAAGATCAGCCAGCCCGGACAAAGCTTCACGGCTACGCTTGCTCAACCAGTGCTGGTCGATACCAAGGAAGTAATTCCGTCCGGCGCAACGGCTTCCGGTACGGTTGTCGACGCCAAGCCTCTGGGCCGCTTCAAGGGCGGGGCCTCGCTCCAGTTGAAGCTGGTTTCGATTAACGTCAAAGGGTCGGACCGGACAATCGAAACGTCCTCGGTGGTTCGGACGGAGGCAGGAAAAGGTAAGCGCACGGCCGTGCTCGCGGGCGGCGGAGCCGGGGTCGGCGCTTTGATCGGCGGACTGGCGGGCGGCGGCAAAGGAGCGGTCATTGGTGCGCTCGCCGGAGGCGGCGCTGGCACCGGAGGCGCAGCCTTTACCGGCAACAAGGACATCGTGATTCCGGCGGAGTCTGCCCTCAGTTTCAAGCTTGAGCAGCCGCTGGAAATTAAGTAGATCCCGGCCATCAAACTTCAAACCGGGAGCAATCGCTCCCGGTTTTCTGCCCGCAGGAACATCACATGCTCGATTTTTCGCGTTTTCAAGTTCTCACCTTCGACTGCTACGGCACCCTCATTGATTGGGAGACGGGGATCTTTTCCGCGCTGCGCCCCATTCTGTCGGCACATGGAAAAACGCTCAGCGATTCTGTGTTGCTTGAGTCTTACTCTGAACTCGAAGCGCAGGCTGAGCAAGGCGACTTTCGGTCCTATCGGGAAGTCCTGCAAACCGTGGTCCGCGGCTTCGGCCAACGCCTGGGATTCATCCCTACGGACGCCGAGATCCGCTCGCTTCCCGAATCGCTATCGCGATGGCAGCCCTTTCCTGACACCGTTGCCGCCCTTCGGAGACTGAAAAGCCGCGACAAACTCGCCATTCTCTCGAACGTGGATGACGACCTGTTCGCCTTCACCGCTCCCAAGCTGGGCGTCGTGTTCGATCATGTCGTCACCGCAGGCCAGGCAAAGGCCTACAAGCCTTCTCTGGAACTTTTTCGCCTGGCGCAGGAACGGATGAAGGTCACTCCGGAGTGCTGGCTGCACGTCGGGCAGAGCGTCTACCACGATGTGCTGCCCGCACAATCGCTGGGACTGGCGACCGTGTGGGTGAATCGACCTTCTCCGCGTGCGGGCGCAGGCGCTGCCAAAGCCGCCGAGGGCAAACCCGATCTGGAAGTGCCCGACCTCAGGACCCTGGCCGATCTAGCTTTGGCAGTTAAACAAACCTGAGAACTGCGAACCAGGAACTGACGGCTGGTTTTTCGCGAAATCCCGAGCCATCAGACGGCAGGTTTCCTTCCCGCCAACACCGGTATTAAACTGGTTCTTCTTTCTGCCGCGCTAATCCACCTACACCCGCGGTCAGGAATTCCGGAGACTCTATGACCACCGCCACCCGCACCAATCCTCTTTCTTACCTCACCGATCAACTCGACGACCTCAAGGCCAAAGGCACGCATTTCCGCTTGCGAGTGCTGGAAGATGAGCAGGCCCCGGTCTGCACGTTCGACGGGAAGAAGGTCATCAACCTTGCCTCGAACAATTATCTCGGGCTGACCACGCATCCCAAGCTGCGCGAGGCGGCGCTGGAAGCGACCCGTAAGTATGGAGTCGGGTCAGGCGCGGTGCGCACTATCGCGGGGACGATGAAAATCCACATGGAGCTGGAAGAGAAGATCGCACGCTTCAAGAATGTCGAAGCTTGTGTCGTCTTCCAGTCCGGGTTTGCTGCGAATGCTGGCACCGTCTCCGCCGTGTTGGGCAAAGAAGACTTCATCATCTCCGATCAGCTCAATCACGCTTCCATCATCGACGGTGCTCGTCTTTCCCGCGCCAAGATTCTTGTTTTCGAGCACAAAAACATGGCGCAAGCCGAAGAAAGACTGGCCAGCGTACAGCATGAGCCCGGAAAAAAGCTGCTCATCAGCGACGGCGTTTTTTCCATGGACGGTGACATCGGCCCGTTGCCCGCACTCTGTGATCTGGCCGAAAAATACGGCGCCATCATGATGGTCGACGACGCCCACGCTTCCGGCGTGCTCGGCCGCAACGGACGCGGCACGGTCGATCATTTTCACGTCCATGGCCGTGTGGATATTCAGGTGGGAACTTTATCGAAAGCTATTGGAGCGCTCGGCGGTTACGTCTGCGGCACCCGCGACCTGATCGACTTTCTCTATCATCGCGCCCGGCCATTTCTTTTTTCGACGTCGCATCCGCCCTCTGTTGCGGCAACATGCATTGCGGCTTTCGATGTTCTGGAAAACGAACCTGAGCGTATCGAGCACCTTTGGGAGAACACGCGCTTCTGGAAAAAAGAACTTGGCCTGCTCGGCTTCGATATTGGCGGGCGCGCCACTCCGGCCAGCGAAACGCCCATCACTCCCATCATCATCGGTGACGGCAAACTCACGATGGATTTCTCTCGTGAGCTGTTCAAGGAAGGTGTGCTGGGAACCGGTATCGCGTTTCCGACCGTGCCTGAAGGCAAGGCCCGCATCCGCACCATCATGACCGCCACGCACACGAGGGACGAATTAGCACAGGCCCTTGATGTGCTCAAACGGGTCGGCACGCGAATGGGCATCGTGAGCTAACCGTAAATATTGTCATTCCTCGCGCCAAAAGCGGCGCTCGGAATGACAAGGCTTTTCTGGGTTTAACTTCCCGCACCCCATGCGACCTGGGGGCTAGCTCTCCTTACGGACAGTCACGGCATCCGCCTGGAATTCTCCACCAAGGATCTTGGTCACTGAAGTCAGATCCTTGGCCAGCGCACTCCGCCACCGTCCCACGGAGTCCTGTGCCAGCTCTTCCATGGTCTGCCCGAACGAGAGCAGATTTCCTGCAACCTCGGTCTTGATCAACTGAGAAACCGAGTTTTCGATGCCTTTCTGCACGTTCTTCAACTGCGCACAGGCGTCGTCCAGTTGTTTGCCGAGCTCTTTGGCGTTGCGCGTGCCCAGTTCTTTGAGGACCACGTCCAGCGCCCGCTCTAATTGCGTGCGCGCGCCTGAAATAATGTCGCCGCTTATTTGGATCAAACGGCTTTCCATGGTTGACTCGAGTTGACGGGCTGATTCGTCGAGCTTGGTCAGGCGACCGGCCAGTTCGGCATTTTGGGCCTGAAGACGCGACGATTCCGTAGCTACCGCCACCTGGACCTTCTGCATCTCCCGGCGGTACATGTCATGGTCTTCGCTCAGGCGTTGCTGCATCGCCCGAAGGAACTCCTCGCTGCGCCGCTCCAGCCGGATTCCCGCTTCGAGGACCTGCTGCTGAAATTTCTCTGCCCCGGAAAGCAGATGCTTCTGCACCGCCTCGGTGACCTCGCCCGAGAGGTCTTCCGCCCGTTGCTCCACCACCTGCAGTTCCTGACCCAACTGCACGCGAAACTCGGCGTGGGCCTCGCTGATCTTTTTCCCAATCGCTTCCTTGGTTGCCTCGAACACCTGTTCTGACTGCTGGCGGGTCTGGCGCAGAGCTTGTGCGCCGAGGTCTTCCTTCAATCGCAACCAGATTTTCTCTTCGACCTCGGGAGGAATATGGGTCAGCGAGATGTCAAACTGGCTGCGCTTGGACGATCCTTGCGATAGTTTCTCACGCAGTTCCTTGATTTCGGCCTGCAATGGTTCAATGAGTTCGGCGATCTCAGGCCGTACCTGGCTGTGGCCGTTCTTGGCAACTTTCTTTCCCCGCGGTGCTTGCTCTGCGCGCCGTGGCACTTCTGCCAGGTGCGACCAATCGTCAGGGCAAGTCTCGAGACCCCAGAAGTTATCCGGCTGGTCCAGCTTCGCGCCCACCATCCAGGTCTGTTCGTCGGAGTCCAGGGGCTGGCAGTCGACGATGTGGGCCATCGTCCAGCGGCCGTCCTTGCTTTGGAATTGCACCGGAGCGCCGACGTCGAGTTTCGTCGATGAACGCATAGCGCAGCCGTGGGCATTGACCACCAGCGTCTCGCATACTTCGGAGAAGTCGGAATCCGGTTCCAGGCTGGTGACAAGTATGGGGAGGGCGATCGGCAACCTCGAACTGCGACGTAAGTCAGACAGGTTTGGCGCGTGCATGTTGGTCCCTTCTGACGAAGTGTGCGCGCGCATGTCTCGGGTCCGTGGCGCGGGCTCGAGCTCCAGTTAAGTTAACGCTAATTTCTCCGACAAAGCTCGACCCGTTAGTGTCCTTTTCGTCCGGGCAATGGGACACTGCCCCGCGGTAATCGCGACGCATTGCACGCGTCCAGTCGGACAATTGCACGGTCAAACCCGGATTTCAGGCGATTTAGTGCGGCAACGATACGGGCCTGTCCGAGATTTGTCGGCAGGCAGTGAATGGGGTAATGAGACCAGGCAGTGGCCATCCGCCTGCGGCGAATGAACTAGAAACACACGCGAGACAGCGAGTTCTTGAGTTACGGTGAAACCACCTCATATCCGTACAGGGGACCAGACAGAATGACTTCACCATTGTTGACCCGAATTTTAGAAATGCTCTGCCGCCACGAGTTTTCCTGGCCGCACACCGGCGGTCAGGGCCAGGATTACCAGGTCTGTCTGCACTGTGGAGCGGCGTATGAGTTTGATTGCTCCACCATGACTCGCACGGGGCGGCTGGCGTCACCCCCAGCTGCGCGATCGGCGCCCTTGGGCAAGAATCTGTCTGTCAGCGGAAGAACCGCCAACTGAACCTTTATCGAGTCTTCCCGAACGCCGCGGTCGTCCGGCGTAGCGAGAAGTCCAGCGCATTACCGTCGCCATCAGGAACCCAAACAACAGCGTGCGTCACGAATTGACCACGCCCCTAACCAGGGACTAGACTCCCCGGTCGGAGGCGTCTCTCCCTCCAGATCCCATAGATAGTTTGCGACTAGGCCATCCCAGGAGCACGCACGTGAGAACCCGAATTTTCGATATGTTTTTGGTGGTCGTTTCGGTGATCTGGTTGATACCGACGACGTGCAAAGCCCAATCGTCTCAGTCGACCGATACTAGCGTTCGCGAGCGCGCAGACGCATTGCTCCGCCAGATGACGGTGGAAGAAAAAGCCGGCCAGCTCAACCAGGCCTCCGGTGTAACGGTCAAGGATGTGATCAAGGAGGTGCCCGACGAGGCCATCGTAAAGGGACAGGTCGGATCCATTCTTTGGCTGGTCGATGTAAAGGAGATTAACCGGCTGCAGCATCTCGCCGTGGACCGGTCGCGGCTCCACATCCCGCTGCTGGTGGGGTTTGACGTGATTCACGGTTATCGGACGGTCTTCCCTGTGCCGCTTGCCATGGCTTCCTCCTGGGACCCGTCGGTCGAAGAACAGGCGCAGCGGGTCGCCGCCGAGGATTCGCGTGCCGCCGGCATTCAGTGGACTTTCGCTCCCATGGTGGACATTGCGCGCGATGCGCGCTGGGGCCGTATTGTGGAAGGAGCGGGCGAAGATCCCTATCTGGGTTCGGCCATGGCGCGTGCCCAAGTGCGCGGATTCCAGGGCGCTGAACTCGGTCCCACGAGCCTGCTGGCCTGCGCCAAGCACTTTGCCGGTTACGGCGCGGCTGATGGCGGCCGCGACTACGACTCGTCGTACGTTCCCGAGGAATTGTTGCGAAACGTGTATCTGCCGCCCTTTCACTCAGCGGTGAAGCAGGGCGTAGGCAGCCTGATGAGTGCGTACATGGACCTTAACGACGTGCCCGCCACCGGTAACCAGTGGCTGCTGCACGACGTTTTGCGCGATGAATGGGGATTCAAGGGCTTCGTGGTTTCGGACGCCTGGGCGGTTCGGAATCTGGTCACTCACGGGTTTGCCTCCGACAAGGAGGACGCGGCGTACCGTGCGATTACTGCCGGCCTGAATATGGATATGGATGGCGATACGTTGCTCCCCAATGTGCCCAAACTGGTGGCCTCTGGCAAGATCACGGCCACTCAGGTTGACGATGCAGTGCGGCCGATTCTGGAAATGAAGATCCGGCTGGGACTCTTTGAGCATCCATTCGTGGACGAGACCAAAGTTGAGGCAGTGTTGAATCGGCAGAGCAGCCGCGACTTGGAGCGAAAGCTGGCCGCACGATCTATGGTGCTATTGCGCAACCAGAACCACACTTTGCCGCTGGCCAGGAGTTTGAAAAGAGTGGCGGTCGTCGGCCCTTTGGCCGATTCCGTCGACGACATTGAAGGCGGCTGGACGGTGGAAAATCTATTTGGAGGGGCGCCCAAGACCCACGTGGTGACCGTGGCTGAGGGTCTGAAGAACAAACTGGGAGTCAATGCGCAGATCACGGTGGTCAACGGACCGGGCCTGCGGCGTGAATATCCGTCACTCATTGACGACCTGCTCGGCAGAAAGCAGAATCCCGTGCCCACGCCAGCCGAAATTGAGGAGTCAGTGCGCACAGCCGCCGATGCCGCAAAGCAGGCGGACATTGTAATTGCCGTGATGGGCGAGGCAGCCAACATGAGCGGGGAAGGAGCGTCCAGGGCCACGCTCGACCTCCCGGGAGATCAAGAGCAAATGCTCGAAGCAGTAGTGGCTGCTGGAAAACCCGTCGTGCTGGTGCTGTTGGGCGGCAGGCCACTGGATATTCGCTGGGTCGCTGAGCATGTGCCGGCGATCCTGGAAGCCTGGTTCCCGGGTACGCTGGGTGGCGATGCTGTGGCTGATGTCCTATTCGGCGACGTGAACCCTGGCGGCAAACTGCCCGTAAGCTGGCCGCGCGCGGCCGGCCAGGAACCCATCTACTACAACCACAACCGGACGCACGATCCGGATGACGCTCCCGGGTTCAACTCGCGTTACTGGGATCTCTCCAGCAAGCCGCTCTATCCCTTCGGTTACGGGTTGAGCTACACGAGCTTCCGTTTCGGCCAGTTGCGTCTGAGTAAGGCGCAAATCAAGCCGGGAGAAATTAGCGAGGTGTCGGTCGATGTTACCAACACCGGCCAGACCGCGGGAGATGTGGTCGCGCAGGTCTACATTCATCAACGGGCTGGATCGGCATCACGTCCGGTGCGGCAGCTGGAGGGATTCCGTCGAGTGGCGTTGAAACCGGGTGAGACCCAGACTCTTACTTTCCCGCTTGGCCCCGACGAGCTGAGTTTCTGGAGCCCACAATCGAAGACTTGGACTGTCGAACCCGGAGTTTTCGATGTTTGGGCGGGAGAAGATTCGTCCGCTCCTCTGCAGGCAGAGCTCGAGGTGACCGCGAGATAGCGACGCACGCCAGCGATTTCAATCCGTGCGACAGACGATCCGTCCACCCACGATTGTCGCGATTACTCTCCCGGTGAGTTGCCAGCCGTCGAACGGCGAATTGTGCGATTTAGATCGTGACTTCGTGACTTCGAACGTCCAGCGTTTCTTGGGATCGAAGATGGTCACGTCGGCATGGCTGCCGCGGGCGAGTGTGCCTCGCCCGCGCAGACCGAATACTCGCGCCGGGCCCGCGGTAAACAACTCCACTACGCGGGCCAGCGGAATTTTCTGCTCGCGATGCAATCGGGTAATCGCCAAGCCTAGCGCCGTTTCGAGACCGGTGATGCCGAAGGCGGCGCGTTCAAATTCGATGATCTTTTCCTGGGGCGCATGGGGAGCGTGGTCGGTGGCGATGGCGTCCACCGTGCCGTCCGCCAGAGCAACCAGCAGGGCTTCGCGGTCCGATGCGGAGCGCAGCGGCGGATTCATCTTGAAAGTTGTATCGTAATCGAGAATGTCGGCATCGGTCAGCGCGAAGTGATGCGGCGTGACTTCGCAAGTGACGTGCGCCTTGCTGCGCTTGCCGCGGCGGACCGCCTTCAGGGCGTCGGCCGTCGAGAGATGGGCTACGTGCAGCCGGACTCCGTTGAACTGCTGGGCCAGTTGCACGTCACGCTCCACGATCGAGGCTTCCGCTGCTGCTTTCATCCCGCGCAGGCCCAACCGGAATGCGGTCGGCCCATCATTCAGTGAGCCGTGTTCGGTCATCCGTGTGTCTTCGGCGTGCTGGACGACGGGGAAATTGAGTGCGGCAGCGGTGCGCAAAGCTTCGCGCATGATGTCGTCGTGCAGAATGGGTTTACCGTCATCGGTGACCGCCACCGCGCCGGCCCGCTGCAACGCACGAAAGTCGGTAAGCGATCCGCCCTTGCTGGCTTTGGTGGCGGCAGCGATAGGAAAAACGTTGACCACAGCTCCGCGCTCAGATTGTTGAAGCCACGTGACCCATTCGGCGGAGTCCACCACCGGCTGCGTGTTAGGCATGCAACAGACGGAAGTAAAGCCCCCGGCAGCCGCTGCCGCTGTGCCTGTAGCGATGCTTTCCTTGTAACTCTGACCGGGCTCGCGCAGGTGCACGTGCAGATCGATGAAACCGGGGGCTACGACCAGACCGCGCGCATCGAACTTGTCATGGGCTGTGCCGCGAGTCTTGCCCGGCGGAGCCACTTCGGCGACTTGTCCGTCGCGCAGCAACACGTCCATCGGCGCGTCGAGCTTCGCCGCCGGGTCAATGACGTGTCCGCCCTTGATCAGCAGGCTGTGATTGTCTTTACGATTCGTAGGCATCCCGAAAATTCCTTACCACAGAGACGCAGAGTCACGGAGAACACCCACCAATCTAAATATCTTGAACCGATGGAGTACTTTGTGTCTCAGTGAATCATCTGCCTTTTCCAATTGCCCTTGCCATGACCGCCATTCTCACGGGCACGCCGTTCTTCACTTCCTCCACGATCGCCGACTGCGGACAGTCGGCCACTTCCCAAGTCAGTTCCAGGCCGCGAATGATTGGCCCGGGATGCATAAGAATCGCATCTTTCTTGGCCAGCTTTAAACGCAGCAATGTGATCTGGTAACGCGCCACATAGTCTTGCAGGCTGACTTTCATGCCTGCGAGCCTTTCTTTCTGCACCCGCAGCGTCATAATCACGTCGGCGCCACGGATTGCGTCTTCTACCGTGCGCGTGATGCGCAGTCCTGGAGCCAGGCTGGTGGCCAGGTCCGGTACGAACTCCGGCGGGCCGCATAAGGTGACTTTGGCGCCCAGTTTGGTGAGCAAGTAAATCGCGGAGCGGGCCACGCGGCTGTGGTAAATATCGCCCACAATGGCCACCTGCAATCCCTTGATGCTCTTCTTATGCCGCAGGATCGTATACGCGTCCAGCAACGCCTGGGTGGGATGCTCGTGCATGCCGTCCCCCGCATTGATCACGGGAACGTCCAGGTATTTGGCCATCAGCGCGGGAGCGCCGGCATGCGGATGGCGGACAACAATCATATCGGCGCCCACTGCCCGCAGAGTGTAACCAGTGTCCAGCAGCGATTCGCCCTTCTCGATACTGGATCCGCTGGAAAGTACCAGCGTGGTCATTGCTCCCATGGATTTCGCGGCCACTTCAAACGAGCTGCGGGTGCGGGTTGAGGCCTCGTAGAAGAGAAGAAATACGCGCCTGCCGCGCAGTAGTGGCGGCGGTTTCAGCGGGTTCATGCGCCGTGCCGACTTCAAAATGCGGAGAATCTCGTCGGGGCTGAGAAGTTCGATGCCCAACAGCGACCCGCGTGCAGCATTCATCGTCATCCGCCTAGGCTCGGTTTGATCAGGATTTCGCCGCCATGAATTGGGTTTCTCTCGAGGGCCGGCAGGCGCACTGACGACCGGGCAGTCACGAACGCTGCATCATACGCGGCTCAGCCGTGGCCCGGCAAATCGTCTTGAACCTTGGTATCCCTCGCGGTGGATGGGTGTTTCCGAGGCCTTGAGTTCAAAATCGCCCAATTTCCGGGGGTCGGCTGCGTCGCAGAATGGCCCCGCCAATGGCTCCGCCGACCGCGGCAAACAGAAGGAAGGTGATCAGGCTGCCGGCCACCAAAAGCGCGAAGCCGGCAGGGGTGTTGACGAAATCAATCATCTGCTGGGCCTGAGGACCAGGGCTGCGCGCGGCGGCATCTTTCACGGCCTGAAGAACTTCCCCATGAAGCTGATCCCAGGAGTGTGATACGGCAATACCGATCGCCACAGGAATAACGAGAAAAGCAAAACCCAAGCCACCGCCCAACGCGCCCAGGCGGGCTCCGATTCCGGGGTTGATCTGGGCCAGAGGCCGTCTGCGCCGGTAGAAAGCAACGGCCAGGAAGCCCGTGCCTGCCAGCACGACCGTCCCGAACGGCATACCGCGGAAAAAAGGCAGGGCAACCGCGCCCACGAAGCCCGCCAGGGCCGCTGCTCGAAAACCTTGCGACCATTCAATCCCGCCGGAAGGCCGGGACGCCGAGCGATAGGCGGGAATGAGACCTGGCTCTTCGACGCCGTCGCCGATCGCAACCCGGATCTGGGGTGCATTGCACTGCGGGCAGAAGGCCGCTCCCTCCTCGAACCTGGCCCCACACTTGTAGCAGGATTGTTCCACGGAATTTCAAGGTACAGCAGTTTATGAAGCGCAGGCAAACATGAGGTCAAGCGCTTCTTCCGGCGGCGAAGCCTCCTCTTTCCTGTTTTGTTGGTGAGTTCAGATCGTCTCCTTACCCCGAATTTGCACAGAGACGAGGCCGAAATCTGTTCCTCTGCCCGTATCGGCAGGCTCAATCGAAACGATGTGCTGGTTTTGTTTGGTTCCGACCTTCAACTCCACCACCTTGCCGCCACTCTCGTCGTCGCATTTGAGCGCCTCCGAATTGTCCGTTCCGACATGTGCGTTGACGTTGCCGCCATGATGGCTAGTGTGGCATTCCAGAACGTTGCCGAATTTCTTCAACTGGTCTTTGTAGTAGGTGATCAGTTTTTGCGGCGGATCGTCAGACAGGTATTCAATGGCAACTACTCGGATGCCGTATTTTCCGGCGGAAATGTTCACGTTGGCGTTTTTCTCCTCGCCGTCAGAGCTTTTCTCTTTCTTGCGCGCGCCGGGATAAACCGGCAACCCGACATCGGCGATGTCGGCATCTTTGTTCACGTGAATGCCGCCGACGGGAGTCTCGATGTCCACGTTCTTGTCCTCACCCTCGGCGTTTTTCTTCACATTCACGGTGCACGCCGGCAAAACCAACAGAGGGAAAATGACCAAGGCCAGAACCAGAGACACGGGGAAGAGTCGAAACGAAATAACACCCTGAAGTGGCAGGGTGTTCGTGTTAGTGTTCATGTTGAACCTCTCCTTGCGTAACGATTGCCTGGCGCTCAATCCCCGCGCCTCGCTGGGCAATATTAGGAATGCTTACGGGCAAATGCCCGCGAAACGCGATTTCACCAAACAGGGCTTTGACAGCGCTGATCTCCGAGACGGAGACGTTGGAAAACGCGCAAACATAATTCTGGACGGCGGGAAAATCCTGCGCCAGATAAGGATTCCCCATGGCCAGAACAATGGTTTTTTGCGCTGCCGAGTTGAGAACCCTCTGCAGCAGGGTACCGGTGGCGTCGGACAGGGTGACCGAATTCATCAGGCCGTTCGGCCCCCTTCATAGCTTTCCCTGCCGTTGGAATCGCATAGACGGCTGCGACCACAGCGTCGGCCTCACTAACGTCTTGCAAAATTTGATCTGTCATCGGGCCTGCGATTCTGGGATCGACGTAAAGCACGTTGGCGTCGGGAACGCGAGCTTTGATCTGCCGCTCCAGCACTCGCCCCGCCTCCGTCCGTACATCGTCGGACATTACAATCGCCACCAGCTTGTTATGTACCTCGTCCACTCCTTGATACGGAAGCCCGGTCTTAACAGTTCCGGTTTGTTTCAACGGCAGCAGCTTGCCGTTGTCGCGCACCAGTGTAACTGCTTCATCTGCAACCCGCTGGCCCAGGGCCAGATTGTCGGGCGTGCCTATCACCGTGGTCAGGGCATCAAGATTGACGAGACGGGAGCGATGCAGTCCGAGTGCCGCTTTCGCCTGGAGCAGTTTAAGAACGGAAGTGTCGAGCCGGGCCTGAGTGATTTCGCCGCTCCGAACCCCCGCGAGCAGCGCATCGTAGGCTGCTTCCAGGTCAGGCGGAATGACAATCAGGTCGTTTCCCGCTTTGAAAGCATCGACGGCGGCCCGGCCGATGTCATCAGAATAGAGCCGCGTCAGTCCAGCCATATCCATTGCGTCGGTCACGACAAGGCCGCGAAAGCCCAACTGGTCTTTGAGCAGGCCGGTCACAATCGCGGTGGACGTAGTCGCCACCCGGTTCGGATCAGATTCGAGCGCTGGCACGGTGACGTGGGCCACCATGACGGAATCCACTCCCGCCTCAATTCCCCGGCGAAACGGAACCAGCTCAACCGATTGCAGCCGCGCCTGGTCGCCGGTAACCGCAGCCAGGCTGAGGTGGGAATCGGTTGAGGTGTCGCCGTGTCCGGGGAAATGTTTCAGGGTAGTCATCATCCCGTTGGCCCGCGCCCCGCGAATATAGGCAGCCACCATGTCGCCCACCTGGTTCGGATCTTCTCCAAAAGAGCGTGTGTTGATGATCGGATTGGCGGGGTTCGAGTTCACATCCGCGTCGGGGAAAAAGTTCCAGTGCACCCCAATCGCCCGCGATTCTTCCGCAGTGATGCGGCCGAAGGCCTCGGCGTATTCCGTCTTGCCGGCGGCGCCGAAAGCCATGGCGTGCGGAAACACCGTCGCGCCGTGCAGCCGCATGCTGACGCCTCGCTCGAAGTCTGCCGCCACGAGCAATGGAAGTTTGGAGTCTGCTTGCAGCCGGTTCAGCAAGTCGGCGGCCTCAAAAGGCTGGTTGCGGTAAAGGAATGGCGGATCCCAGCGCACCGTCATGACGAAACCACCGAGATGATACTTCTTCAAATTCTCTTGCAGTTCCAGGTATTCAGGACTGGCGGCATTGAGGAACTCCGCCCGCACCCAGACCATAAAGAGTTGCCCAACTTTTTCTTCCACCGACAACTTGCGCAGGGTTTGCTTTGCCCACTTTTCGCCGTCACGATCGAGATGGATGGGCCCCGGCTGTGTGTAAGGTTTCTTGGTGGCAGCGAATGCCGAACATGAAAGCAGCAGAAGAAAAAGAACCGTGCGGCCTGACATAAAAAGACAATAACAGAAGAGGCTAGAGACGCCGACCTGCGCAAAACGCGACTCAGCGTACCAGCAGACGCTGCACTTGGCCGATGGCCCTTTCCTGAATTTCGCGTTCCGTGCCGAATCCTTCTAGCCACACAACTTCAGGTTCTCTCCGGAACCACGTCATTTGCCGCTTGGCATAGTTGCGATGGGCTTGTTGCGCGGCAAGAATCGCTGCTTCGCGATCAATCTCACCCCGAAGAAATTGCGCGGCTTGTTTGTATCCCAGCGAGGCGAGGGGACCAGCGCGGTCGCCGTACTTTTGCAGGAGCAACTGCGCCTCCTGGACTAGTCCCGATTCAAACATTCGCGAGGCACGTTGGTTGATGCGCGAATACAACGCACTTCGCTCAGGATTGAGCCCGAGCCGCAGGACACGAAATCCGCTTAGCGGATCGCGGCCCTGTTGCCACATTTCGGTCATTTTCCGCCGCGAAGCCAGGCAGACTTCAATGGCCCGGACCAACTTGGGAGTGTCATTGGAGTGAATGCGCTTCGCAGCCACCGCGTCGAGCCGCGCCAAAAGGCGGTGCAAGTAGCCGGAATCTTTCTGCTGTGCCCGTTCCCGCAACCGCTCGCGTAACTCTTCGGAACGTTGTGGCCCAGGGAAAAGGCCATCCAGTAACGCTCGAAGATACAATCCGGTGCCGCCCACAACAATCGGCAGGTTTCCGCGTGATTTAATCTCTTTCAGGGTTTGCCGCGCCAGCCGCGCGTATTCTCCCGCGGTGATGTACCCCGTAGGCTCGACGAAATCCAACAGATGGTGGAGGGCGCGGGCGCGTTCTTCAAAGCTCGGTTTGGCTGTGCCGATCTCGAACTCACGATACAAGGCGACGGAATCGCAGTTCACGATCTCGCCGCCGAACTGTTCCGCCAGGGCCAGCGAGAGCGCGGTCTTTCCGCTTCCGGTGGGACCCAGAATGGCCACCAGCGGCCGCAACTCAGGCACGATCAGCGAGCGCTCCAGTTGATGTAGTGCCAGTAGCGAATCAGGGTGAGCGCCAGAATCATGAGGCCGATAATCAACAGCCCGGTTGCTTCCGCTGAGTAGATGTGAGTCTTCGGGCGGCGCGGGACTGAGGTTGTTTCAACCTGCCGTTGTGGAGCAGATGCCGGCATGGGGACATTGTAGCCCCGTACGCCGGGCCTAAATCAAGTCATTCACAAGTGCTAAACTACGCCTCTCCATGCCTATACCGCCGGGCGCCCGGGTGGTCCGCTTCGGAATCTTCGAACTGAACCTTACCGCCGCGGAATTGCGCAAAAGTGGCGTGCGGATCCGCCTGCAAGAGCAACCCTTCCAGGTGCTTTCTCTCCTGCTGCAGCGGCCCGGCGAAGTGGTCACGCGGGAGGAACTGCGTCAGCAACTCTGGCCGGCAGATACATTTGTCGATTTTGACCACAGCTTGAACACGGCGGTGAACAAGTTGCGGGAGGCGTTGGGCGATTCCGCGTCGGCTCCGCGCTATGTGGAGACTCTGGCCAAACGCGGATACCGTTTTATAGCTCCAGTCGAGACTGGAGCGCCCGAGCGCGCCGGCGCAAAGGCACCGATAGGGGGTCCATCGCCGCCTGAGAAGGTAAACGCCCAGTTTCCAGCGATACATCCCGAACTGGAAGTTCCACTGCCCAATCGCGACCTCACTCGCGGCCTCTTTGGTCTGATCCAGATTATGTATCTGGCGTTCTATCTTTCGGCGTTGTTCCGACTGCGCGCCGTCGAGCGGATCACGGATGACTTTTTGCCCGGATGGGGATCCCTTGCCATCTTCATCGCCCTGCTGGTTACGGCCGGGGTCGGAATCCCGCTTCGCTGCTACCTCTTCACCGCCGCGGCGTTCGATTACCGCAGGCTGGGTGAGACCTTTACACGCCTGTTTCTTTTCATCCTGGGTCTCGATCAACTATGGGCAGTCGCGCCTTTTCTGTTGATTCCAAAGATCGGGTTCGGGGCGGCATTCGCCGCCACCGCAGCTCTGTTGTATGTTCCATTCGCCGAAAGAACGTTGATTCGAATGGCATATCCCGGGCCGGGGAAATGAGCGGTTCAGGTTCAAAGAGTGTCTTGCGGTCCGGCTACCCGGCGGAATGTGGGGAACTTCGCTCACCGATCCCGCGTATCTTCGTCTGAAGCTCGGGGGATAGCTACGCCCCGGTTGAGGAGAAACTCTATGCGTAGACTGGCTCTCTTCGTTGTCGTCGCTTGCGGCTTGGCCGTCACTGTAGCTCGCGCCGATGAATGGTCAAAGACCTACCCTTTGCAGGGGAAACCCGACCTGCGCGTCGAAGCCTCCGATGCCAGCATCCGCGTGGATACGTGGGAGCAGAACACGATCGAGGCCCGCGTGAACACCGAGAAATGGAAAATCGGCGAAGGCGGCATAAAGATCATCGAGCATCAAACCGGAGACACGGTTGAGCTGACGGTGCGCAATCCGCATGAAACCTGCATTGTGTGCATTCACATGAACGGTGGCGGCCACCATGTAGAGGTCGTGATTCACATGCCGAAGGAAGGCCGTATCAACCTGCACACGGGTGACGGTTCGATCCAGCTCAGCAACTTCAAGGGGCCGATGGACCTCCAGACCGGAGATGGCCATGCCGAGATTACATCTGTAGATGGTGCTTTGCATGCGCATACGGGAGATGGCCACATTCAAGCCGAGGGCCGGTTCGACATTCTGGACCTTCGTACCAGCGATGGTCATATTGATGCGCGGGCGCTGCCCGGTTCCACCATGGGTTCGGGATGGGATCTGCACACTGGCGACGGCAGTGTTACGCTGGAAGTGCCTGCGGATTTTGCTGCCGACGTAGAGCTCCACACCGGCGACGGACATATCAGTCTGGATGTTCCGGTAACGGTCGAGGGCCAATTGAGCCATAACAATATTCGCGGAAAGCTCAATGGAGGGGGAAGCCTGCTCACCATCCATACCGGAGACGGGTCGATCCGGCTGCAGAAGTCCTGAGTGGGAAATACTGAAAACTCAAACCGCCGGGGCTGTGCCCGCGGCGGAGGAGACTCATGCGCAAAGCCAACCTCGTCCTGATACTGTTTCTCTTTCTCTGTTCCCCCGTTTTTGCCCAGAGCGTCTCGACCAAGCCTCAACTCGGCATCGACCCCGGCGCGATGAACACCAGCGTCGACCCGTGTACCGATTTCTTCACTTACTCCTGCGGTAGTTGGATCAAGAACAACCCCATTCCTCCCGACGAAACAGCGTGGGGCATTTCCCACAAATTGCAGGACGACAATAAGCAGATTCTCCGCCGCATTCTTGAAGCCGCGGCCGCGCCCGATCCGGCCCGCGACGCTACCATGCAGAAAATCGGAGACTACTACGCCGCCTGCATGGACGAGCGCGCGATTGAAGCGGCTGGGGCCGCTCCCCTGAAGAGCGCGCTGGAGCGGATTGCCATGCTGCATTCCAAGCGCGATCTGGCGGGTGTGATGGCGGAGACTTCGGCGTTATTTGCCGACACGGGACTGGGGCAGAGCGCACTGTTTCTATTTTCCTCCGAGCAGGATGCGGTAGATTCTTCACAAATCATCGCAGTGGCAGACCAGGGCGGGCTGGGCCTTCCCGACCGCGATTTTTACTTAAACGCCGACGCAAAATCTGTCGAACTGCGCAAAGCTTACCTGGCCCACGTGCAGCAGATGTTTGAACTGCTGGGCGAGAACCGCGAGGTGGCGGCCAGAGAAGCTCAGACGGTCATGCGCATCGAGACCGCACTGGCGAAGGGGTCTCTCACTCTTGTACAGCGCCGTGATCCACGGACGATCTACCACAAGATGACGCGCCAACAACTTCAGGCACTTGCTCCGTCGTTTCACTGGAATGAGTATCTGGCTAAAGTCGGGTTGCCCCGGGAAGGCTCGCTGGATGTATCGGCTCCTGAATTCTTCAAAACCCTGAACGCCGAATTGGAGAAGGAAGACCTGCAGAACTGGAAGACATATCTGCGCTGGCGACTGGTGAACATCAACGCGCCAAATTTGTCCTCCGCGTTCGTTGATGCCGATTTCGATTTTTACGGAAAGACCCTGGGTGGCGCTGAAAAAATAGAGCCGCGGTGGAAACGGTGCGTCGAAAGCGCCGACCAGGACCTGGGCGAGGCGCTTGGCCGGGCATACGTGGAAAAGAACTTCACGCCCGAGGCGAAGCAGCAGGTGCTTAAGATTGTCACCCAGATCGAAGCGGCGATGCAGCGTGACATCGAGTCCCTTTCCTGGATGACCCCGGCCACCAAAGCAAAAGCTCAGGAGAAGCTACACGCCGTCGCCAACAAAATCGGATATCCCGACAAATGGCGTGACTACAGCCCCCTTACCATTGACCGCAACGACCATCTCGGCAACGTGTTGCGGGCGCGGGCTTTTGAGTTCCACCGGCAACTGGGGAAAATCGGCAAGCCGCTGGATCGCGGTGAGTGGGATATGACCGCGCCCACGGTGAATGCTTATTACTCCTCTCAGATGAACGACATTAATTTTCCCGCCGGCATTCTGCAGCCGCCGCTCTTCAATCCGGGCGCGGATGACGCTTCGAACTATGGCGATACCGGAGGCACGATCGGCCACGAACTCACACACGGTTTCGACGACGAAGGGCGCCAGTTCGACGCCCAGGGCAATTTACGGGACTGGTGGACTGCGGCAGATGCAAGGGAGTTTGAGCAACGCGCCAGTTGCGTTTCCGATCAGTATTCGCAGTACGTGATTATTGACGACGTCAAAATCAACGGGAAACTCACGCTGGGGGAAGATGTCGCGGATCTGGGCGGGCTGATGCTGGCCTACATGGCGTGGCAGGACGAAATCAAAGGGCAAGAGCCCCAGACGATCGGCGGCTTCACGCCCGAGCAGCGCTTTTTCATTGCCTTCGGCCAGGGCTGGTGCACGAGCCGGCGCGACGAGGAGATGCGCTTGCGCGCCACCGTCGATCCCCATTCTCCTCCGAACTTCCGGGTCAACGGAGTGGTCTCGAACATGCCTGAATTCCAGCGGGCATTCCAGTGCAAGTCAGGAGCGGCAATGGTCCGGCAGAACAGATGCCGGGTCTGGTGAGCGCCGAACCTTCTGCTTTAGGGCATCTCGTTCTTATCAGGGTTGTAGTAGAAGCGGAACCGCAGCGCGAGATACTGGCCGCCAAATTCATCAGGCAGAGGCGGGAAGGGATTGGATGCCGTGATCCCGCCCCATGCGGCCCGGTCCAACGCCACATCGCCCGAACTTCCACCCTCGGTCACCGACATGCCGCTTATACTGCCATCTTTCATGATGGCAAACTGGATCGAGACTCTCCCTTTCTTCATAAGGGGCGCGCGGGCTGACTCCGGGATGAGGTTGTACCAATTCTGCCGGACTTCATCGACCACGTGCTTCAAGTAGGGGCCGAAGTCCACTCCCATAGTGTCCGAAAGGATGTCCAGATTGCCGACCGCCTGCGCTGCCTGCCCTTGCCCGAGGCCGTAGTTGCCGTCGTCCCCGCCGTATCCTCCCCGATTTGCCAGCGCGGCGCGGGCCGCCTGTTCAATGGCCGATCCTGCGGACATGCTATTGGCAAAGCTCGGCTTGGGCAGGGCAAGGCGCGGGGGTTGCGACTGCGCTAGTGAAGGCTTGGGAGCCGGAGGGGGCACGCTCTGTGGGCCAGGAGGCGCCTGGGCGGCCGTTGGAGCGGCTTCCGAGGGCTGCGGTGTAGGAGAAGGCGGGCCGGCGGGCCCGGGCATTCCCCGCTTGTTGGCGTCAAGAATCTTTTTTAGTTCTTCCCGGTCGAGACGCGGCTGCTTGGCGGTCGCAATCCGGTCTTTGTCGGAAATGTTATTGGTTTCCGGACGCTTCGTGAGCTTTTGCTCATCCGGAGGCAATTGCAAGTACGTAAGTTCTTTCTGCAACATCATGTCACGCGGAGTGATCGCGACGAGCGGCTTCCGGTTCCACAGCCTGTCAATCCTGTCCGAGTTGACCAGCAGAATGATGAGCGTCAAGTGGACAACTACTGAAATCCAAAAAGCCTCCCGCTGGCGGGAGCGTGAAAGATCGTCCTGCAATTGCACCAGAAGCGCGGGAACGTCGTAGGTTTCGCGGTAAGCCGATTCCCAACTGTCTCCATCGTAGAGTTCGGGCGCTTGCGAGCGCGTCTCTGACGGAGTCACAGGATTTCGCGGCGGGATTTCAGTCGTTGGCATGGAATAGCTGGCTTAGCAACTCACCACACGTGAATGAGCATTAGATGCCCGGTTGCGGCGGCTCAGACACCGGCCTGCTCACCCGCGGCAACCAGAAATGCTGCATCCTGCCCCTGGCATCATTTTCGCATCTTTCCACAAAATCTGTAAAAAGCTGAAGGCGCATGTACTTAGGAACCGTACCCGCTTGGTCAACCAAAGCCTATCGCGTATTTCGGCGAGGGATTGTCAAGAAATGTAAATCGGGCCGCTCTTGCGCCTAAGCCAAGTGTTCCAGGCGCACCTTGGTTCCGTGCACGCGGATCGCTTCGACGATTTCCAGCGCCAGCCCCAGGGCGCCGCGGCCATCTTCGAGAGAAACCAGAGGCTTATTGCGTGTGCGCACCGAATCGAGGAAGGATTTTAACTCGGCATGCAGCGGTTCTTCGGCAGTGACCGGCGGCTGGCTGACCTTGATTTGAGGATTTACGGATGGCGTGCCAAGAACTGGACTGCCCGGAGTCGGACTCTCTCCATCCACGGTGAAGACCAGCACATCCTGGCGGCTGTAGTCAATCGACACATATTGTCGAGGCTGGAAGAAACGGATCTTACGAACCTGCTCCGTCGAAACCCGGCTCGCGGTGAAATTGGCGACGCAGCCGGAATCGAACTCGAGACGCACATTGGCGATATCGGTCTTTCCAGAAAGGACGGCAAGGCCGACGGCGCGAATCTCCTTGACTGGAGAATTCACGAACGAGAGCACGACGTCGAGGTCATGAATCATGAGATCCAGCACCACATCCACATCGAGCGAGCGGGGAGTGAAAACACTAAGCCGGTGCACCTCAAAGAACATGGGCTTGGTGATGACGGGCAATGTGGCGCGCACTGCTGGATTAAACCGCTCGAGGTGGCCGACCTGCGCGATCCGGCCCAACCGCTGTGCCAGATGAACCAGTTCGTCAGCCTCAGCCAGCGAAGAAGCCAGCGGCTTCTCGATGAGCACGTCGACTCCGGCTTCCATGAGCGACCGTGCAGCTTGCAGGTGCGCGACCGTGGGAACAACTACCGACGCGGCCCGCACTTCGCTGTGGGTGGTCGTGAGTTGCTCGATCGATCCAAAGGCGCGGCAGCTGAATTCGCTCGCCAGGGTGTCGGCGCGTTTTAAGTCCGGATCCACCACGCCCACCAGCCTGACCGCATGGCCCTGCTGAGCAAGCTGGTGATAAACCCGGGCGTGATTGCGTCCGAAGGCGCCGACGCCGACCACGGCTACGTTGATGACTGAGTCAATCGACAGACTTCAATTCCTCGCAGTGCTGCAGCCGGGTTCAGCGGATTTTCTTCAACAACGCGATTTGTCCTGCATGGTAAAGCTCGTGCTGGACGATTCCGCTGAACAGGTAAAAGAAGTTGTAGTGGTCTCCGGTTTTACCGGGTACCAGTTCCATCAGCCGCGCGTCGGGAAAGCTGGCCACAGCCTTCACCAGTGCATGATGGGTGCTCCAGAGCTGCTGCAAGGTGTGGGCCCACGCTGCCTCACTGCTGTCCTTGATCTCGGGGAAGTTCTCGTCGTCTGTTGGCTCGGCGGCGGAGCCCGCGATACGGGCGGTCGTGACTCGATCCCAGGTGGTGATGTGGAGCACCAATTCCCAGATCGTATGCGCGTCAGGAATTGGCCGGGCAGCAGCTCTCGTAGAACTCACGTCGCGCAGGATTTCGCGCACCGAATCTCCGTGCCAGGCTTCCCCTTCGAAGGCGCGGCGAATCTGGTCGGCAAGACGCTCACTTTCTGACATGTCAGCCCCTCCTGCGAGAACAAAACCGCGGTCAACTTATTCGGCCACAATCGCAATGCCGCCCTCGTTGGCAGCGACGAAGATCGCCTCACCATCCAGCAGCAAACACCGGCCCGCATCCACGGTCAGGCAGGTCGCGCCGGCTTTTCGCATAACTTCGATTGTCTTCACGCCCACCACCGGCACGTCAAAACGCATGTCCTGGTCCGGCTTGGCAGTTTTTATCACGGTGAGAGCGCGGCTCAGCGTGGACGCATCTCCGGCCAGAGACTGCATGATGTGACCAGCGCGTTCGATGGCTGCGTCAGTGCCCTCCATGGCTTCGACGGCAACACATGCTCCTTCTGCGACCACCACGGTCTGGCCAATATCGAATTGCCCGAGTTGACGCGCGAGGCTCCGGCCATACGCGATGTTCTTCTGCTCCGGTTCGTTGGGGGCGCGCCGGGTCAGCACGCCAGACTTCGCCAAAAGTGGTTCCAGCAGCGCCGTGGAATTCTCCAGCTCAATGCCTTCCTCGGCGAGCACCTGGGCAACCGCGCCAAGTAAAGAATTCGTATTTCGCGTGCCCAGCGAGAGGAGGAGCTTGGCCAATTTCCAGTCCGGCTTGATGCTGGAGAAGATCTGCTTGTGCTTGACTTGTCCGGCCATAACCGCGCGATGCACCCCTTCCCCTTGGAACGTCTCAATCAGCTTCGACAAATCACCCAGTGACAGCCAGTGGACCGCAGCCGCCCCGCGGGATTCGATCTCAGGGAAAGCTTCTTCCTTGATGGCCACGACGATCACGTCAAAATTCTGGGCTCGCGCCGCATCGAGCACAAGGAAAGGGAACTTCCCGTTGCCCGCAATGAGGCCGAGTTTTTCTTTACCGGGCATTTGCGAAAGTGGTCAGTGGCCAGTGACCAGTGGTCAGTGGCCAGAATAGAGACTTTCAAGCCTCTGACGACAACCGGCTACTGGCCACTGGCCACTAGCCACTGCCACTGCTCTTACTTAATCACTCCCCGTTCCGAGCTTTCGACAAAACGGATCAGCGTTTCGACGTCCTCACCGCGATCCGCCTCTGATTTCAGCTTCTCAATTGCCTGCGAAGTATTAAGTTTGGAGGCGAGCAGCAGCTTATAGGCGTGATGAATCTTGCGGATGCGATCTTTGCTGAAGCCTCGCCGCTCCAGCCCGACGGCATTCAATCCATAGGCGTGCGTACCGCGTTCAGCGGCAGTTTTTGAAAAAGGAAGCACATCGCGAGTCACGGTTGTTCCGCCGCCGATGAATGAGTATGCCCCGATGCGAACGAAATGATGCACGGGGCAAAGCGCACCGACTGTCGCCCAATCCTCCACGATCACGTGGCCGCCCAGAGTGGCTGCATTGGCCAGAATCACATGGTCACCAACCTTGCAGTCGTGTGCCACGTGAGTGTACGCCATGATCAGCGTGTGACTGCCCACCCGCGTCAATCCTCCACCCTTCACGGTTCCACGATTGATGGTGACGAATTCTCGAATCTCGTTGTGATCGCCAATCTCGAGCCGCGTGGGTTCGCCGGCGTAGCTCAAATCCTGAGGGGCCATCCCGATGGAGCAGAAGGGAAAGAACCCATTATCAGCGCCGATTTTCGCAGGTCCCTCGATGGCGACGTGCGAGACCAGATGGCAATTTTCTCCCAGTACAACGTCCGGCCCTATTACGCAATAAGGCCCGATTTTGCAGGAAGGATGAACCTTGGCACGGGGATCGAGAATGGCTGTGGGATGAACGTGCATGAGAACGTCAAGCGCCATGATTTTCATTATCCGCGGCAGCATCGTTCTGCACCCGGACTTTGTCGATCAACTGGCAGCTCACGGTTGCTTCGGCCACGCGCTGGCTGTTCACATATGCGGTTCCTTGCATCTTGGCAGCGATCAAGCGCGCCACCGCCCGCCACCCGATCACTCGCACTTCCAGCCTCAACTGGTCGCCGGGTCCGACGGGACGCCGAAACCGGGCGCGCTCAATCCCGGTGAAGACCATCAGCTTGCTGTCCCGGTCTTCGACCTCAGTCAGCAGCAGCGCTCCTCCGGCCTGGGCCATGGCCTCGACGATTAACACGCCCGGCATGATGGGCAGGCCGGGAAAATGTCCGGCAAAAAACGGCTCGTTGATGGTGACGTTCTTGAGGGCGACAATCCGTTCTTTCCGGACAATTTCGGTCACCCGATCGATCAACAGAAACGGATAGCGGTGCGGGAGGATCTGCAGAATATCGTTGATGTCCAGCGTGGTCTTGGCTGGAGCTTCCGTGGCAGGGTGAGCAGTATCGGTCATCTTCGCGCCAGACGCATCACGTCCAGAGCGACGATTATACTGTACGTCGGCGCGTTAGAAACGTTCGCGAAGCGGGATACGACATCCGGGAAGGCATGGGGCGCATGAAATCGGGGCAGAGTCAGGGTGGTGGAAATGATGTAGTCGATTCCGCGGCTCGGTTAAATTATTTTACGGAGCGTTTGGACGCGCTTACTGAAACCATTCGTCATTTGGTCGAAGTGGAATCGCCCAGCGACAATAAAGAAGCCGTGGATCGGCTGGGCGCGCTCCTCGCTGGCCGGTTCGAAGCGCTGGGCGGCCACGCCAAGTTCCATCGCGCGGAAACATTCGGCAACCACTTGCAGGTGGATTTCGCCGGTAAACGCGGCGAACCGGTGTTGCTGCTCGGTCACCTGGATACGGTGTATCCCTTGGGCACTCTGGCCAGCATGCCTTGCCGCGTCGCAAACGGGCAATTGTGGGGCCCGGGTTCGCTCGACATGAAGTCCGGAATCGCTCTGATGCTGCAGGCTCTCGAAGGCCTGCAAACGTGGCATGGGCGAGGCTTGCCGCGGCCGGTGACGGTTCTGCTGGTTTCTGACGAAGAAGTCGGCAGCGATTCTTCCCGCCGGATCACAGAATCCGTGGCGAGAAGGTCGGCTGCAGTGCTGGTCCTGGAGCCTGCTTACGGTCTGCAGGGCGCAGTGAAGACCGCGCGCAAGGGTGTGGGCGAATATCAGATCAAAGTTACCGGCAAAGCCGCGCACGCGGGTCTCGATTTTGAGAAAGGCCAGAGCGCCATCCTGGAACTGGCGAGGCAGATCGAGCGCATCTCCAAGCTCGTAGATTTGAAGCGCGGCCTCACGTTGAACGTAGGAGTAGTCTCCGGCGGGACACGCAGCAACGTCATTCCCGCCGAGGCAACCGCGGTGCTCGACGTGCGCATCGCACGCATGAAAGACGGAGTTGCGATCGATCGCAAGCTGCGCTCGCTGAAAACCTTCAACCGCAAATGCAAGTTGACCATCAAGGGCGGTATCAACCGACCTCCTATGGAGCGCAACGCGGGCGTGGCGGAGCTCTACCGGAAAGCCTTCGAGATCGCGAAGCAACTACGCTGGAAGTTGCAAGAGGCAGCGGTCGGAGGAGGTTCTGACGGGAACTTCACGGCGGGACTGGGCATTCCCACGCTGGATGGGCTGGGCGGAGTGGGCGAAGGCGCCCATGCCAGCCACGAGTCCATTCTGCTGGCGCCATTGCCTCGCCGGGCTGTGCTGCTGACTCAATTGATCGAGAGTGCGTAACAGCTTTGACTCCGGCTCTCCCCGAGCCTAGAATTTCCACAGGGGTATCTGCTGCACACTGGAACGCGCTCCCGCGCCCTTGGCGAACCCCGCTGGAGGTTCTTACATGCCGGGAAAATTGGGGTTGCCGGAGATTTTGCTGCTTCTGGCCATCGCATTGTTGATCTTCGGGCCCAGCAAGCTCGCCGATCTGGGCAAAGGCTTGGGCGAAGGGATTAAGAACTTCAAGTCCGCGGTTAAAGATGGCGAAGAAAGCAAAGATGATAAAGACAAAGAAGGCGAAAAAAAGTCATAGCCCTCCGCACGTCGTCCTGTGCTCTTACAATACCCCGTGCTCTCGCAACATGCCGTACACCATCGCCACCGGCAGTCCTACCACATTGCAATAGTCGCCCTCGATTCTGGTGATCCAGCGGGAAGCTATGCCCTGAATGGCGTATGCTCCGGCCTTATCCATAGGCTCGCCGGTGGCGACGTAGTCGCGAATCTCCTCATTGGATAATTCGCTCACGGTGACGTCGGTCGTTTGAGAGCGCATGTCTTCAAAACCGGTTTTCAGTTCCCGGCTCTCAGTTCCCAGCGCAGGCCCTATGAGGCAGACTCCAGTGACCACGCGATGAATGCGCCCCGCCAACAGCCGTAGCATGCGCGCGGCATCAGCCTGGTCGCGAGGTTTGCCAAGAATTTCCGCGCCGACGACAACAATCGTATCGGCGCCGAGAACGTAGTTGCCGGGACGCGCGCGAAAAACAGCCATCGCTTTTTCTCTGGCTAATCTCTCAGCACAGGCTTGCGGCGCTTCCCCTTCGCGAAGCGTTTCGTCAACATCTGCCGGATGAACCGCAAACGCGACGCCTGCGCTGCGCAGCAGTTCCTGGCGCCGGGGCGAAGCGGAAGCAAGAATGAGTGCGGGCGCCATGTCCGAATCTGGGAACTGAGAACTGGTAACTGAGATCTGTCGCGTCAATCCCGCCCTTGCTCGTCTTTACGGAAGTTCGCGCCGGTTGTCGTCGAATTCCGTACGAGGTCGTTCAGCACCCGCAGGAAGGGCTGAGCTTGTTCCTGCAATCGCTGCTCAAGTCGCTCGGTGCAATCGCAGTTGCCGCACGCCCAGGGTTCGGAACCATTCTGATCGCGGCAACGGCGGCGGTCATGCGCGTCCTGCACCTTTGCCAGCTCGAAATATTGTTCCCAGTAGGGCTGCTCTTCCAGGAGCGGAGTCGGACAGTAACACACTTCAACCCAGCGCGCGGTTTGGTCTGCGCAAAGCCGTGCGTCCTTCATGTTGCGCAGATATTCGCCCTCGGCGACTGATCCCTTGCCGAGAGTTTCATCCTCAATCGCCCGCAGCAACTCCCGTTCTTTGCCGGGCTTCACCTGTGCTCTTACCAGATAACGCATAACAGACATTTTATGCGATGGGCGTGGACGGCGTCTTCGTTCCCGCGAGTTTCGCCTGATAGAATCGATATTCCGGCCTTACTCATGGATTCCTCCCACATCCGCAATTTCGCGATCATCGCCCACATCGACCATGGCAAATCCACGCTGGCCGACCGCCTGCTGGAAATGACCGGATCGCTCACCGCGCGCGAAATGCAGGAGCAGGTGCTCGATTCCATGGATCTGGAACGCGAGCGCGGCATCACGATCAAGGCCCACGCGGTGCGCATGATGTACACGGCGCATGACGGGGAAACCTATCAACTCAACCTGATCGACACGCCCGGTCACGTAGATTTTTCCTACGAGGTGTCGCGATCGCTGGCCTCCTGTGAAGGCGCGCTGCTGATTGTGGACGCTTCCCAGGGCGTCGAAGCGCAGACGCTGGCGAATTCTTACCTGGCCATCAATCATGGCCTTGAAATTATTCCCGTCATCAACAAAATCGATCTGCCCAGCGCCGACGTGGAACGCACCAAAGAGATGATCGAAGGAGCTGTCGGCCTCGACGCATCCGATGCGATTCTGATCAGCGCGAAGACGGGGCAAGGCGTTCCCGACGTGCTCGAGGCCGTCGTCAAACGCATTCCTCCGCCCAAGGGAAATCCAGAGAATCGCCTGCAAGCCCTCATCTTCGACTCCTGGTTCGATACCTATCGCGGCGTGGTCGTGCTGACTCGCGTGTTCCAGGGATCGCTGCGCAACGGGCAAAAGATTCGCCTGATGTGGAACAACCGGGTGCTCGATGTGGAAACCCTCGGCGTGCTCACTCCCAAGCCCGTCGTAGTTGACGAATTGAAGGCTGGCGAAGTTGGTTTCCTGATCGCGAATATCAAAAACGTTGCGGATACGAAAATCGGCGACACCATTACCGACGAATCCAATCCCGCCATCGAGCCGCTGCCTGGCTTCGAAGAAATCAAGCCCATGGTTTTCGCCGGACTCTACACCGTCGATGCGCATGAGCACACCCAGCTGCGCGAAGCGCTGGAAAAACTGCGGCTCAATGATTCGTCGTTCTTCTTTGAGCCGGAAAGTTCCGTGGCTTTGGGTTTTGGCTTTCGTTGCGGCTTTCTCGGCCTGCTTCACATGGAGATCATTCAGGAGCGGCTGGAGCGTGAGTTCAACCTCGAGCTGATCACTACCGCTCCGAGCGTGCGCTACAAGATCACGCTGACCGACGGCAAATTGATCGAAGTAGATAATCCTTCGCGCTGGCCAGATCCGAGTGAAATTGCCAAGGTGCAGGAGCCGATCATCCTGGCGACGATCCTGACCAACGAAGAATACGTCGGCGGAATCCTGAAGCTGGTGGAAGAAAAACGCGGTAAGCAGAAAACCTTCGAGTACGTGACTTCGAATCGCGTGATGCTGCACTACGAGCTGCCGCTGAATGAAATTGTGCTCGATTTCTACGATCGCCTGAAGTCAGTCTCGCGGGGCTACGCGTCGCTCGATTACCATCTCGCCGATTACTGGGAATCGCCCATGGTTAAACTCGATATTCTCGTCGCCGGCGAACCGGTAGACGCTCTCTCCATCATCGTGCACCGCGACTTCGCCTACGAGCGCGGCAGGCTGCTGGTTTCCAAAATGCGAGAACTGATTCCCCGCCAAATGTTTGAGGTCGCGATCCAGGCGTCGATTGGGGCGAAGATCATCGCGCGCGAAACGGTCTCCGCCATCCGCAAGAACGTGCTGGCCAAGTGCTACGGCGGCGACATCACCCGCAAACGCAAGCTGCTCGAAAAGCAGAAAGAGGGAAAGAAGCGTATGAAGCGCATCGGCCGGGTGGACATTCCGCAGGAGGCGTTTCTGGCGGTGCTGAAGGTGGGGGAGGGCAGCTAGGGACTCCCCGTGGTCGGTACCTATCCCGACGCCGCTGCGATTTCCTTGACCGCTCGAGCCGTTCACGCCAACTCACGTACTCGTCAGATCTTTCTCGTCAGATTCCGTCTGGATCAAGTGCATAATTTCGTTCCGAATCTCCCTTACGCCTCAACGGTGGAAGCATAACGTCCGCATCTTGGCTAGTTCTGACTTCTCCCAGACATGAATCGTGCAGGTCGCCCGGATAGCCTCCGAATTGAGTTTGGACCCTCAACAACGGGCCGCGTTTCATCAAGTGGGTCGCGCCATTTCGCTAGGTCATCGCTCGTAAACTTGCCGTCCATCATGTCTCGGACGTGATTCTCGATCTCGCCCAGCAACGAGAACAAGGCTCGCCGAGCTCCGCGAAGGTATGGCTCACATCATACGCGGTCATGATGCCGCAGACTCTACCTGCCTCGTCCCGTACTAGGACACTGTCGTGCTTCGCAATGAGGGCAACCGCCTCGAATAGTGACGTGTCTAGGTCGATTATATGGACAGGTTCCATTGCCTCTCGAACCGTGGAGCACTTCTTTGACATCGCGAGGCGCTTACCCAATGATTTCCAGCTAATTAGCCCTTTGAATGTGCGCTCACCGCTAATTACCGGCAGTTGTGAGAAGTCTTGTTTCATCATGATTGTGACCGCCTCTGCCACACTCGTTTCAGGTGCGACCGCAACGGGCATGGTGTGCGCCGACTTCAATCTTGCCACGCGGTAACTAGGGTCTACCCTGGCGCCAACAGAGACGGAATCCATCATCACCTCGCGTCGTCAACGATTAGTCCGATCTCGGCAGGTTGAGGCTGTGCCCCCGTGTGAGCGTCGGCAGCAACGAACTTGATATCGGCATCGAGGTAAGTCGCATCGAAATCGGGCATCGTTTTGAGACCGACGTCTGCGAGCGCCTGACGAATGAGGTATACCGTAAAGCTCCCTCGTCTCTTGGATCCCCAAAACCAAGAGATAAATTCCCGGACGCTGCTGATTGGCTGATGGCCCTGTTTCACTTTGTCAACCATTTCGGTCGTTGTGGTGCGACGTAGCTGATTCCGTTACTCCCAATCGTTGTCTCTAGACCGAGGATTATCCCCATGCGGCCAAGCGAGCGCAATCAAAGGTTCGTCGCAAACGGCCTCCCTTCGTTTGGCTTAAGAGGGCACATTTTTCGATTCACCATGGTATAATGACCAGGTCGTTGAAAGTTTCTTAAGAAAACCGTATCCGCCGACGCTTCAAAACCAACTGTCTTGCCATCCTGGACGAGGTGACGAAAGCAAGCGGAAACGATCCTGATCACCAAACATGGCAACCCGTCGCGAAGCTCGTACCGGTCGACACTGCGGGACCGAAATTCTTTGGTTTCTTCAGCGGCAAAGGTTTGATAACTGGCGACGTCGTGTCGTCCGCGCTTTCCCCCGAGGAGTGGGGCAATCTCCGATGATTCTGCTGGATACCCATGTTGTGGCCTGGCTGGCGCTGGAGCCCACCAGAATCTCGAAGAAAGCCAGAGCAGTGATTGAAGAAACCCGCCATGCCGGCCAAGGGCTTGCGATATCCGACATCACACTGCTTGAGATCGCGACGATTGAGAGCAAAGGGCGTATCAAGCTGAACGCCAGCCTGGAAACATTCCTTTCGGAGGTTGAGGCTAGGTTCGTGGTGCTGCCGATCACTGGCCGGGTGTGCGTTAAGGCCATGAGGCTTCCGGCCAACTTCCCCAAAGACCCAGCCGATCGCGTCATCGGAGCCACTGCATTGGTGGAGGGGCTTCCGCTGGTCACGCCGGAAGTAATTATCGGCGAAGCAGCGGGGAGAGAGAAACCTACTCTGCCCACGCAAACGACCGCGTCACAGCCTTCTTCCACATCCGGTACATCGCTTCACGTTTTCTTCGGCGAAGTTCGGAGTCCACGTGCGATCAGCCGACCATCTCTCTCGCAGATCGTCAACATTCTTGAAGAAGCCCACCGCCAACCCCGCCGCGTAAGCCGCTCCCAGCGACGTAGTTTCCTTGATCGCCGGTCGGACCACCGGCCGGTTCAGAATGTCTGCCTGGAACTGCATGAGCAGATCGTTCTCCACCATGCCGCCATCCACGCGCAGGACGTCGAGTGCGATGCCGGAATCTTTTTCCATGGCTTCGACCACTTCCCGGGTCTGGAAGGCGGTTGCCTCGAGTACGGCGCGAGCCAGATGTCCTTTGTTGGCATAGCGGGTCAAGCCGGCGATTACGCCGCGGGCATCATGCTTCCAATACGGGGCATATAGACCGGAAAAAGCCGGGACGAAATAAACTCCGCCGTTGTCCTCCACTGTCCGCGCCAGCGTTTCAATCTCAGGACTCGAGTTGATCAGGCCAAGATTGTCGCGCAGCCACTGCACCAGAGCGCCCGTGATAGCGACGCTGCCTTCCAAAGCGTAGCTGGCCGGTGCGTCACCGACTTTGTAGGCGACCGTCGTGAGCAAGCCGCAGGTCGATTGAACCGGGCGCTTGCCGGTATTCATCAGTAGAAAGCAGCCGGTCCCGTAAGTGTTCTTGGCCTCTCCGGAATTAAAGCAGGCTTGCCCTACGAGCGCGGCTTGCTGATCTCCCAGAATTCCCGCGACCGCAACTCCCTTGAGCGCGCCTCGATTCACTTCGCCATACGTTTCGCTGCTCGAGCGAATCTCCGGCAACATTACTCGCGGAATTCCAAATGCTTTGAGCAATTCCGCGTCCCAGGCCAGCGTCTGCAAATTCATCAATTGTGTGCGGCTGGCGTTGGTGACGTCGGTGATGTGCAGACCACCGTGCGACCCTCCGGTCAAATGCCAGACTAGAAAACTGTCAATGTTGCCAAATAGCACCTCTCCGGCTTCTGCCAGTTTTCGAGCTCCTGGAACGTTGTCGAGGAGCCAGCGAATCTTCAACCCGCTGAAATAAGTGCTCAAGGGCAGGCCCGTCTTGGCACGAAAACGGTCCAAGCCGCCATCGCGGGCAAGTTCATCCACATAATCGGAAACGCGGGTATCCTGCCAGACCAAAGCATTCGCCACCGGTTTCCCAGTCTTCCGATTCCACAGGACGGTCGTTTCCCGTTGGTTGGTAGTCCCGATGGCGGCAATTTCGCGAGCGCTGACGCCCGACTGTTGCAAAGCCAGCTCGATCACATCTTGCGTAGCCTGCCAAATCTCTGCGGGGTCGTGCTCCACCCAGCCCGGCTGGGGATAAATTTGCTGATGTTCCTTTTGCGCGGCGGCTACAACTTTGCTTGTGGCGTCGAAGAGGATGAAGCGAGTGCTGGTCGTGCCCTGGTCGATGGCTCCGATGTATTTGGCCACGGGCAGCTATGGTACCCGAAACGCCCCTGACGGGCGCAAATCAGACTGTTCTTGAGAACTCTATGGATGCTTGGAAGAGAATTGGTAAGCAACGTAGAAAAGCTGCAAGATCGCTACTCCCAGGATCACGTACGTCGCAATCTCCATCCGCCGGCCGGCTTCGCGGACCTGCTGAACCACTTCGGCGACTTCATTCGTAGTCTGCACCGCGCGCTCAGTCAGTTCATCGAGATGGTCGGTTGCGCTCCTGAGTTTATCGAGTACGTGAGAAGTATCGACCATCGCGCTGGCCATGCGCTCGCTGTTGCGCAGATCGAGTTCAGTCTTGCAGGCCGCCCACCAGGTGCTTCCCGGAGGGTTGTCATACATACGCTGGCGAATTTCGTCGGCCGAGCGGCCTCGCAGCAAGCGCACCAGAGCCTGAACGGTATCGGTCTCGGTAGTCGTAAGTTCTTCTGTGGCAAGGGACATAGCGTTTTGAATCAATCCATGATAGGGGGCCCTGTGGGCGGCGAACAGGTCACGGAAGGACCGTTCTCGGCGCGGCGTAACCGGGGAAACGTTACCTGCACGACCGGTATTTCGATTTGTGTGTTTTCTATCACTTAGAGACCTTGCCGATGTAAACCGCGAACGGATCAAGCGCAATCCCCGAAAGCGAAACATCCTTGGGACGCGAGCTCAGCGTGGTGAGCAATGTAACGGCCTTGCCGCTGGGAAAACCCTGCGATGCTAAATCGAAGCCAACCTTCTGATCTGAGCTCGACATATTCAGCACCACCAGCACCGCTTCTCCCTTGTAGCGGCGAAGATAAGAGAGCACGTTGGGATCGTTCTGGATTCAACGCCACGTATTCGCCGTCGCGCAACGCCGGATCCTCATGGCGCAAAGCCAGCAGATGTTTATAGAAGTTCAGAATCGAGTTCGGATCGTTCAGTTCGCTGGCCACATTGTGAGTTTTGTAGCTGGGGGGAACCGGCAGCCAGGGCGTTGTCTGGCTGAAGCCCGCATTCGCACTGTCATTCCACTGCATGGGGGTGCGCTCGCCGTCGCGGCCTTTTTCTTCCGGCCACCCAGTTATGCCGATCGGGATCTTTCACGTCCTCTTTGCGCTTGGGATCATTGTTCTCCATCCCCAGTTCTTCGCCGTAGTACATGATGGGAGTGCCGCGCAGCGTCAGGTACAGCCCGGCCATGAGTTTGGCGATGGCATCGTTGTGTTGCCCGTCTCCGTAACGAACGTAGGAGCGCGGTCTGTCGTGATTGCTGAGAACGTAAACCGGCCATCCTCCGGTGCTCTCCACCGCGGCAATCTGCCGGCGGAAATCCGCCGGTGACAACTTGTTTACCTCGGCAAACATCATGTCCATCGGCATCTGCAATTCGTCACCGTGCGCACCGTAGTAGTCCTTGAGTTCGCTGATGTCATTCGTGTAGGTCTCGCCGATCAGCACCGCACCGTGCTCATCCGCAACCTTCCGCAGTCTTCGTAGCACATCATGTACTTCCGGAAGCTTGAGGTTGTATTGGTTCACCATATTGCGATCGCCATACGCATTGGTGCCGGGAAGAATCGGATTGTCATGAAGACCCGGGTCTTCGAACAAAGTGTCCACGGCATCGAGGCGGAATCCGGCTACGCCTCGCTGGTACCACCAGCGGGTCACATCAAACATCGCTTTCTCAACTGCTGGATTACGCCAGTTGAGGTCAGGCTGTTGAACGTAGAAGTAGTGGTAATAGTACTCTTGGGTTTTCGGATCGAACGTCCAGGCGGAGTGCCCAAAGAGCGATTCCCAGTTGTTGGGTGGGCCGCCATTTTTCCCGTCTCGCCATACGTACCAGTCCCGATGGGCCGAGTTACGTGACGATTGCGAGTCAACGAACCACGCGTGCCGGTCTGAGGTGTGGTTCATCACGAAGTCCATAATGATGCGGACGTCGTGCTGCTTGCCTTCACCGGCCAATCGGTCGAAGTCGGCCAGCGTTCCGTACATGGGGTCGATATTTTCGTAGTCTGAGACGTCGTAGCCAAAGTCCACCTGCGGAGACGGAAAGCATGGAGTCAGCCAGATGGCGTCGACGCCCAAATCATGCAGGTAGCCGATTTTGGCGGTGATTCCGTTCAGATCGCCGATGCCGTCGTTGTTGCTGTCGGCAAAGCTGCGGGGATAAATCTCGTAGAAGACTGCGTGCTGCCACCACTGGTGGCCTTCGGCATCGGCCGGCTTCTGCTGCGGAAAGGCAAGGGGCACAACGCTCAGACTCAGAACCAGAAGGGTCGATACGGCGTTTTTTTTCAGCATAGGCGTGCGCATCTCCACGAGCCGAGCATGATTCTCTCATGAGGTGCGGCCGGGCAACCATTTGACGCGAGCCAAATCCTCAGATCGGCTATGATTCCTGCGATATGACCTGGAGCAAAATGCGCGCCGGAATCCGGCTGTTGCCGGTTTTCTTGCTGTTCACCGCCTTCGCGCTGCCCGCCGGCGAAAAGGTTCCGTTCGCCAACTGGCATCGCTTGTCAGACAATCCGATCATTTCCCCACGTGGCGACAGTTGGGAGTCTGCCGGAACCTTCAATCCCAGCGTTGTGCTGCACAAGGGCAAGTTCGTTATGCTTTACCGTGCCCAGGACCGGCAAGGCACTTCCCGCCTGGGTTACGCCGAGAGCGACGACGGAATTCACTTCGCCCGGCGCCCCGAACCTGTGCTCTCGCCTGAGACAGACTACGAAAAAGACGGCGGTGTCGAAGATCCGCGTCTGGTGAAATTTGGCGATACGTACTACCTAACCTACACCGGCTACAACAAAAAGGACGCCCAGCTTTGCCTGGCCACGTCAAAGGATCTCATTCACTGGGAACGCCACGGCGTGATTCTGCCTGCCTACAAAGGACGCTGGAACGTGCAGTGGACGAAATCCGGCGCCATCGTGCCCGAAAAAATCGGCGGCAAATATTGGATGTACTACCTGGGCACGGGTGCCGACAAAACTGATGAGATGGGCCTGGCTTCCTCCCCAGATCTTATTCACTGGACGGACGCCACGGATGCGCCGGTTCTGCCAAGTCGGCCGGGGCAATTCGATTCCCGCGTGGTCGAGCCCGGTCCGGCGCCCATTCTCACTGGCGACGGCATCGTCCTGGTTTACAACGCCGCTGACGACAAGTTGATCTACCGGACAGCCGTGGCCGTGTTCGACCGCAAAGATCCGCACAAAGTCCTTTCGCGGAGTGCGACTCCGATCTTTGCTCCTGAAAAAGACTGGGAGAAAACCGGACAGGTCCCCAACGTGGTCTTTGTTGAAGGCATGGTGCGTAAAGGAAAAAGCTATCTCTTCTACTATGGTGGGGCCGACAAGTATGTCGGTGTAGCCGAGGCCATGTTCGCCCCTTAGCCCTGATTGACCCATTCTGTGTTCTAATGTCGTCCGCGTTTCAGGGCGATCCCTCATGGCTGCGGAGCAACCCATCATTGTCGGACTCGGCGAGGTGCTGTGGGACTTGTTCCCCGGCCACACGCAATTGGGTGGCGCACCCACCAACTTCGCTTACATTTCCAGCCTGCTCGGCGAACACGCCGTAGTAGGAAGCCGCGTGGGAAATGATGTCCTGGGCCGGGAAGCGAAAAGAGACCTGCAGAATCTCGGCCTCGACGTGTCTTACATGCAGATCGATCCGTCACATCCCACGGGCACAGTAAACGTGCAAGTGGACCCTGACGGCCAGCCTCAATTCGAAATCATCCAGGGGGTTGCCTGGGACTACCTGGAATGGACGCCCGCGTGGCAAACCCTCGCACGCACGGCGGACGCCGTGTGTTTCAGTTCGCTGGCCCAGCGGGTACACGAGTCGCGGCAAACCATTCAGGCGTTTCTCCACGCCGTCGGCCCGCAGACGGTGCGGGTTTTCGATGTGAATCTGCGGCAGGCTTTCTACTCGCGCGAGGTTGTGGTCGAATCCCTACATTGCACCGAAGTAGTTAAGTTGAATCACGAGGAATTGCCGCGAGTAATGCACCTGCTGGGCCTTCCTTACGACGATGTGCGATCGGCTGCCGAGCGGCTGCGAAGCGACTACGAGTTGAAACTGGTGTCAGTGACGCGCGGTTCCAATGGCAGCCTGCTGGTTGCGGAGAACAGCCATCACGAACATCCGGGATTTAAAGTGGAAGTCAAAGACACGGTTGGAGCGGGCGATGCCTTCACCGCGGGACTAGTATGCTGCTATCTCCGCCACACACCCCTGGCTGTAATGAACGAAACTGCCAATCGCCTTGGCGCATGGGTCGCCAGCCAAGCCGGAGGGACCCCAGCGGCTGATGCCGCGCTCTTGAACCAGTTACGGACTTTGGTGGCGTAACGAGAAACTCTGGTTACTGCCCAGCGCTGGCCCGAACCAGTTTCTCGACAGCGGGCGCCACAGCCAACAATAATAGGGCCTGGGGCTTCCTGGCTTGCTCGATCATCGCAAGTTGATCTGCTACCCAAGCCGCCGGCGGACGCTCCCCGCGATCGAGATAGTCGAGCGCAGCCAGGCCAGTTGCTCCCAACGCCGACAGATTTTTCGAAATCGTCGCGTCCTCCTTCAACAGGAAAGAACTGTCAATCTGAGGCTGCAACTTCGGACCATTGTCGCGCCAACGAACCAGGAGAGCTTTGATATGCCCCTCCGTTTCGAGCGTAGGCTTCCCCGCCACGAGCGCATCGACGAGTTCAGCAAACTGTCTTGCTGTCTCGCTTTCCGGACGCGCCGCATCCACCAGTCGATTGAGGGGCGTAGCGCTGGTGGCGGGCTCCGTGGCAAGCTCTTCCCGCGAGTAGTTCTTGACCGGTTCAACCACGTCAGCGAGCACCTTGAGCGCGGAAACGTCATCTGCTCCGGCGATGCGCTGCAGCATCGGTACATAGGCCGAGTTGTGGGTCAAGCCGAGCCAGCCCAGCCGCGGGTTCACCTGGGTCATGCGTTCATACATCGAATTAGCATCGCGCGTGTCCGGCGGCGACCACAGCCGTTCCGCAATCGGAGCTAGTCGCGGCCAGATGCGCGCGTCTATGTTTTCCGGCGACGCGTATTCCGTCCACATGCAGGCTTCGCCGCCCAGAATCTGTTGCTGTTGTTCGGCGGTCAGGCCTGCGGCGCTGCTGAGCGGATCGACCGCGTAGTGCTGCGAAGCCGGCCACATCAGGTCGAGATAATACCCGTACGAGAGCAAGCCACGGTAGCCTTGTTTCGCCGCCTGCGCCAGAGAGTCCGGCCCGCGCCAGGATTGGATCACGATGCTTTTCGGCAAGTCGGGACGCAAAATCTCATCCCACCCCAGCATGGTCTTTCCGTGTTTGCTGACGATTTCCTGCACCCGCCTGTTGAAGTAAGCCTGCAGGTCCTGATTATTCTTCAGGCCGTGGGCGTGCATGAATTGGTGAATCTTGGGATTCGCATCCCATTGCTTGCCGTTTACCTCATCCCCACCGATGTGGAAGAACTGATCGGGGAACAACGCCGTCATTTCTCCGATGAATACGTTGAGAAATTTGTAAGTCCGTTCCTGTGTGGGGTCCATCGCCGGATCGAAAACTCCCCACTTGCGCTCGATTTGATACGGCCCGGGCCCACTGGCGAGTTCGGGATAGCCCACGAACCATGCCGTACTGTGCCCGGGCATATCGAACTCAGGCACAACCCGGATGCCGCGCTCGCGCGCATAAGCGATTACTTCGCGGACTTCATCCTGCGTGTAATACAGGCCATCGGAGCCAAGTTCTTGCAGCTTGGGAAATTTCTTGCTCTCAATGCGGAACCCTTGATTGTCGGAAAGATGCCAGTGAAAGACGTTGAGCTTCACCGCAGCCATGCCGTCGAGATTGCGCTTGACCACTTCGAGCGGAATAAAGTGACGGCTCACGTCGATCATCAGGCCGCGCCAGGCGAAACGCGGCCGGTCGTTAATCATCACAGCAGGAACGGTAAAACCAGCGCTGCTGGTCTGCACAAGTTGACGGAAGGTTTGTAATCCTCGCATAGCACCGAGTGTGGTCGGGGCATTCAGCCTGGCTCCGGCGCTATTGATCACGAGCTGATACGATTCATCCTCGCCCAATTCCTGCACTTTGTTGCTTCCAGCGTCACTCCGAATGATGAGATTCGCCGTGGGAGAGTCGACCAGCTTCAAGTCGATCGGCGTCATGCCCGTCTGCCGGCGCAGATCGGCCAGAAAAATCTCGACGGCTCGCTGAAGCCGAGATTCCTTGTGGCCCGTGATCGCGACGGTGAACGACTTGTCGATTAGAAGCTGCCCACTACCCATCTGAAGCTGGGTGGGCAGGGGCATGAGGCTGGGCACCGGGCTGGGACCTTGCTCCATCTGGGCTCTTCCTGAAGACGCTACGAGAACACACAACGCCATCGCAACAAAAGCAGTCCGCACGATTCGTTCCTTTGGGTGCTGGATTGTCCGAGGGGCAGGATAGTGGAAGCAGTAGCGGTCTGCAAAGGGCAGAATTGCGTGCTCAGTTTTCTCTGCGTACTGTGTGCAATCTCCGTGCAAAGAAATTTGGGAGGTCGCGAAGAAGGTCGTCGCACAGAAGATCGAAACCTAGAACTTATACGGCGGGACCGCGGTCCTATCCCTGAGCTACCAACTGACAGCGAGAAAAGTCCAAATCCCAAAGGGGCGCCTCGACGGCTACATTTTCCAGGCCAACAGCTCCCTCGTTGATCGTACCCGGCTTCCCGGTCCAAACCACGCGGAACTCCGCGCGGGTATCGCCGAGCTGGACTTCGAGCACGGCACCGGGCCGCAGCCGTCGCAGCATCCCCTGGATCACCGCGCCGCAACTGCTAATGTCTGTAACCGTCGCCGACTGCGCGAACGGCAGCGAGTAGGCGTCCAGACCCCACACGTGAACCGGCAAGATTGCCGTGACCCGCGGACAGCGCCGACGATCCATCTGGCCCTCCTTGGTGGAGCCGAACTTTCCGGATGTTAGGGCAAGCGGGGCGAGAAGAAAACTTACGCTCGTGACCTGAGGGCGGTGCCTCAAGTCACATGCGAAGCGGCTGATTGCAGGAGGGTTACTTGAGGATCGCGGTTACCGGGAAACTACCTCAATCCATGTCCGGCAACGAGCAACTACCCGGCCCGCGCGGATCACCGCAAGAGCCGCATGCCCCGGAGGGGGCAGCTGACGACGACGCGCCTTTGCTCGACACCGCGAACACGGAAAGCTGCGGAGTAAGTTTCTTGCTGTGGCACTTGGGGCATTCAGCTTTGTCGCTGCCGAAGACCAAAGCCTCAAACTCATGATCGCACTCTTTGCAGGCGTACTCAAAGATAGGCATTAAGTTTAATTCCTTCCACCAGCGGCGCTGCCACCATCTCCCATTTAAAATCAATTGTGGACTCTACGCAAATTCAGCCGCAACCATTTCGCGCTCGAGCCGGCCTGCGCGGAGGCCATTTGCAGACTCTGGCCAGTTTTTTTCTGCCCCGGCGGATTTTCCTTTCTGAAGCTGAAAGGCGGATGGTTGAAGTCGAGCCGGGAGTCCACGTCCTTTGCCACTGCCATTGGCAGCCCGACCGGCGTAACGCTTTGACGGTAATTGTTGTGCACGGCCTCGAAGGCTCCAGCGACTCGCAGTACATGTTGGGCATCGCCGCGAAGGGCCTGGCTGCGGGCATGAACGTGGTGCGCATGAACCAGCGCAACTGCGGTGGCACGGAGGCTTCCTCTCCCACGCTTTACCACTCCGGACGCTCGCCCGACGTAGCCGCCGTAGCCCACAACTTGATCGAGCAAGACCAGATCTCGCGCTTCGCTCTTGCGGGATTTTCCATGGGCGGCAATCTCGTGCTTAAGACGGCGGGGGAATGGGGGAGGAGAGGTCCGGTTCAGTTCCGCGCAGTGGCCGCGGTTTGCCCCGCGCTCGATCTCGCGGTCTCCGCCGACGCGTTGCACGACAGAAGTAATCGTCTTTACGAGATCTATTTTCTCTGGAAGCTGCGCCGCCGCCTTCGCACCAAGGCGCGCTTGTTCCCGGGCATGTTCGATCTTTCACGTCTTCACGGCGTAACTACGCTGCGCGATTTCGATGACAAGGTTACCGCTTTCTACTGTGGGTTCGACGGCGCTTCTGATTACTACGCGCGAGCGGCGGCCGCCGAGGTCGTAGACCGCATCGCTGTGCCCACATTCATCCTGCACGCAGCCAACGACCCGTTTATCCGAATTACTCAAGAGACCCGGCATAAAATCCACACCAACCCCGATATTACTTTCGTTGAAACTGAGGACGGCGGCCACTGCTCGTTTCTCGCCGAGCGTGATGGATATGACGGACACTGGGCTGAGCGTCAGGTGGTCGAGTTCCTGCGCCGGTTTTGAAACGTTCGCTCAACAAATTGTGCTCCTATACAATCACTGCGAATGAAATCGGTGGCAAAAGTCTGCTTAGTCACAGCCTTGGTGACGGGGCTCGCGCTCCTTCTCGCGGCGGAGCCAATTTCCCAGCTGCGCCCGACCGATTATGTCAACGACTTTGCACACGTCCTCAATGCCGACACTGTTGCCCAGCTCGATGACATCTGCCGGCAGGTCGACCAGAAGGCCCACGCCCAGATCGCAGTAGTGACCATCAATTCGCTTGACGGGGCCGACGTCGAAGGCTACGCCGTGGATTTATACAAGGCGTGGGGCATCGGCCCCAAGTCGTCGAACCGTGGCGTGCTCATTTTGCTGGCGGTGCAGGACCGCCGTTATCGCGTGGAAGTCGGATACGGCCTTGAGCCCATTCTGCCCGACGGCAAAGTGGGCGGCTTCGGCCGCGAGGCGGTTCCGTACTTGCGCGACGGCAACTATAGTGCCGCCGCGCTTCTGATCACCTCCCGGGTTGCCGCCGTGATTGCCCAGGATTCCGGAGTGGAGTTGACCAACGCCACGGCTCCAGCGCCGCCTCCGACGCCGCGGAGAAATTCCGGCCCTTCGTTAGGCGGAATCATTTTTCTACTGGTTATTCTTTTCATTGCGCTGATTACGCCTTTTGGACGCGCGATTTTGTTTGGAATGTTGTTGGGGAGCTTAGGTGGTGGCGGGCGAGGCGGCGACGGCGGTGGATGGGGCGGTGGTGGAGGTTTCGGCGGCGGGGGTGGCGGTTTTGGCGGGTTTGGTGGAGGAAGTTCCGGGGGTGGAGGCGCCAGCGGAAGCTGGTAAGGCGAGGAAACTATGGTGCCTGAAAAACAGATCAACGATTTCATCGACCGCTTGCGTCAGGCAGCGGGAGAAAATTTGAAGAGCGTGGTCCTGTATGGATCGGCGGCCAGCGGAGAATTTCACCCTGACTTTTCCAACGTGAACCTCCTGGTGACTCTCGGGGAGACTTCCTTCAAGGCCTTGCTGACAATTGCGCCAGTCGTCGAAAAATGGGTGGCGCAGAAGCATCATCCGCCCCTGGTCCTGACGCGGCAGGAACTGCAGCGCTCGGCCGACGTCTTCTCCATCGAGATGCTCGATATGCAGCATCGTCACCGCGTGCTCTTCGGCGACGACCCCCTGGCGGACCTGCAAATTCCCATGCATCTGCATCGCGCTCAACTGGAATACGAGCTGCGTGAAAAACTAATCCTGCTGCGGGAGCGTTTTCTGCTTGAAGCCAGCCGACCGCGCCATCTTTGGGACCTGCTTCTGGGCTCGTTGCCCGCTCTTGCGACTCTGTTTCGCCATACGCTGATCGCGCTGGGTGAACCCGCCGCCAAATCCAAGCGTGAAGCCATCCAGGCCCTTGCGACGCGGCTTTCGCTCGATTTCTCGCCATTCTTCCAGGTGCTTGAAATTCGGGAGGGCAAGGCTGAGCGCGGCAAGTTTGACGTAAACGATGTGTTTGGCCGTTACCTCGCGGGCGTGCAGCAAGTGACCGAAGCAGTAGATAAAATGTTAGACTCCACCGGACTAAAGACCTAAAGCGTGCCGGGGGGATTTCAGCGTTTTGTGCTTGGGAGGAGATTATGAAAGCAGCCTTAATCGTAATCGTGGTGCTGGTGCTCATCGCACTCGTTGTTTTTGGACAATATGTCGGCATCCGCAACACCCTGGTGACCAAGAATGAAGCGGTGAAAGCCGCATGGTCGCAGGTGGATATTGTGTTGCAGCGGCGCGCTGACCTCATCCCCAACCTGGTCGAGACCGTGAAGGGATACGCGCAGCAGGAACAAACCGTGTTCGGCGACATCGCTAAAGCGCGGTCAGCGTTGCTCTCCGCCGGCAATCCGACTGATAAGATCGCCGCGAACCAACAGCTCGATGGCGCCCTCGGCCGCCTGCTCCTGATTGTCGAGAATTATCCTCAGCTCAAATCGAACGAAAACTTCCTTCGCCTCCAGGACGAACTCGCCGGAACTGAAAACCGCATTGCAGTCGAACGCAAGCGCTACAACGACACTTTGCAGGACTACAACACGTACATCCAGCAGTTTCCCAACAACATTTTCGCGGGATGGGCCGGCTTCAAGCCCAACGACGCGTACTTTGCCGCGAGCGAGGGCTCACGGCAGGTTCCTAAGGTGAACTTTGCCCCGCCGGGTGGAGCGCCGCAAACCGCACCACAGCCCGCGCCTGCAAAATAGCGTGCAAGCCGATTTCGCCGTCGAACTGGCAGCCGAGGACGAAACCCTCGAGCTGCCTTGGGCCGCGGGCGACGGTTTGCGCTACTACGACCTTAAGCGGCAGCCGGAGCTCTTGCTCGACCTCGAAGAGGCGCGCCGGACTCCGGAACTGGGCGAATTCCTCACCGCCGTGAATTCGCCCGCCAGCCTGATCGAAACGGCCAAATGCGATGTCTGGTCCACGACCGAAATGACTGTGGAAGATGAAATCTTTGGTGCCCCCTGCAAGTTCGGTTCTTATGTTGACTTGCTGTTTACTGATCAAGTTTCTCGTTTTTCTTTTCCCCAACATGAACAATGGGCGAAGCGCATCATCCAGCTTCTGAAACGAGTGCCTGAGATCCCCTCATCTGCAGAATTCCTTATCCGGCGCTGCTTCTATCACGAGAGCAGCGAAATCCGGGAGGGGTTCTACATGACGTTGTATCTGTTCGGATATGGCGACGATGAAAGCCAGGCCCGTCAACAATGGGGAATCGGATTGAAGCTGGTGGACAATGCGATCCGGCAACTGGCTGCCGCCGGTTGATCCGATATTAATTCCTTGCCTTAATGCAGGACGCGGGGCAGGCTCCAATGTCGCCAGACGGCGATCACGCGCAACGCGAAACACGCCACCGCGCCGAGGACGGTCATCAGAGCCGGAGGCAGGCGCAGCTTCATCCCCGCCACCATCACCGCCGCGCCAGCCAGTGCGGCAGTCGCGTAGATGTCCGACCAGAGCACAGTGGGAACACGGGAAAGCAGGATGTCTCGAACCGTGCCCCCGCCCACTCCTGTAATTCCTCCCATCAAAATGGCAATAAAAGGAGGCATATTGTAGTTCAGCGCTTTGGCCGCTCCCGCCACGGCAAACAAGCTCAAGCCCGCCGCATCCGCTATCACAATGGCTGAATACGGGATGCGGCTCACAAAGTCGTACAAGCCGAATACCACAGCAGCCGCCACAAACGCCGTCGTGGCGTATCGCCAATCCCGTAGCGCTCCCGGGGGGACCGCGCCGATCAACACATCGCGAATAATTCCGCCTGCCAGTGCTGTGGAGAACGCCAGCACCATGAGCCCGAGGAGATCGAGATCGTTATCGATGGCAGTCATCGCCCCTTCAGCCGCGAAGACAAAAATGCCGGCCAGATCCAGCGCGACTACGAACTTGGCTGAATCGTGCTTCATGCGTCCTCCGCTTTCCTCCCGCTCAACAAGCCTGCCCAGGTCTTCGAAACCATTTCCACACGTCTGCTCCGTGTCCTTTCAACCGTACACGCAGCAGCGAGAGCATCAGCATAGCAATGCAGATCACCAGCAGCCCGAACGATGCCGTCCGAATGCTTTGTGCGTGTTTCGGTAAAATGGAAAGCCGCCCGTACACAAACTCAATGTGGACCCAATACACCAGCAGCGAGGTCTGCCCTAACTGCGCCAGGGGGCTGAATCCCCATTGCCCGGCTCCCCAGCGGCACCACAGATATGCGCCACAAAGAATAGCAAGGAGCAGGCCAACCCGAATCAGGAAGAAACTTGGACTAGTGTGCCAAAAATCGTAGACGGCATACAGGTGGAACGGTTCCGAATCCAGCCAACGGGCCAGATATATGAGTCCGATTCCGCTGATGCCCGCCAGGAGGAAGGCGGAAGCCTCATGCTGGCGTACCCAACTGCTTAGCAGTAGAAATCCGACTGCCAGCCCTGCAAAGGCAAATCCGGTCCAGGGAAAAATCGGAAACAACCAGGACTGAGGCGTGCCCAGATTGTGCACTCCGTTCACGTAGCTCTCCAGCGGCCAGGGCAAAAATCGCGGTTGCCACGAAGTCCATAGCAGAGGCGTCAGCAGAGCGATCATCAACGACACTCCTGCGGCTGCAATTCCCAGTTCAAGTCGCTGAGCCCGGCGGCTCAGTCGCAACACCGCGCCACAGGTGAGGCCCATCAGCATCAACGAAATTCCGATGGTGTTCAAAATATCCACCCGAAAAAGGTCTGTCCACGGTGACCAGGGAAATGCGATCAGGTACTCCTGCAGGCGGAAGAGAAGCCCAAGCACAAAGATCTCGGTTCCTCGGCGAACCGTTGTACCCGCAATCTGGCTCGCCGAAAGTCCTTTCTGCCGAAGCTTGTCGACGACCAGCGCGAGGGAGAATCCCGCCATAAAGAGAAAGAGAGGTGCGGGAAGCGTTCCGCCCAGCTGCGACCACATGAAAAATGTGGTGTTGCGGGCTGCGGCGTTCAACCAGGCATCGTAGCAGTGGGTCTGAAACATCAGGACACATGCCAAACCCCTCATCCAGTCAACGTAGGCGAGACGCGATGAAGGTGCAGGTGGCATGGGTGAGTTTATGGGGCAAAAGTTCAGCCGGGCAGTATACGCCACGCCATATCCTGCTCAGGTTTCGCAAGGACGTCCTTCGGGACCCGCACGAAGGTCACCTGCCGGTAACGTTACCCCGCGAAAGTCACTAGTTCGCATGACTTCGGTGTTTTGACGCGCCCCGGGGCTCGACATATGCTCGACCTGTCAACTTCCACTTACCACCACCTCCCTTTGTCTGGCGAAGACTATGCGGATGGGCGTGGAGCGGAAGCAGGAGGCTAGATGCGGGATTCGAGTCCGAATGCGAGATTGCAAGCGCGAGCCCACAACTTAGCAGGGTGCCGCGGCTTCTCGCTGCTGGAAATGATGATTGTCGCCTCCCTCATGATGATCGTCGGCGGCATTACTTTCATGGCCCTGATTCCCGCCTGGCAACAGACCCGTATCACCAATGCATATAACACGACTCTTATGACGCTGCGGCGGGCGCACGACGAAGCCGTAGCCGAGCGCCGGGTCTATGTGGTCAGCTTTAACAACGGCGCCATACCGAACACGATCACTGTGACTCAAAATACGGTCGCTGGCCCGGTGCTGGTTCAAGCCCAGCTTGCCCCAGAAATGGCCTTCGTAGCGCTTCCGGGCGTCCCGACCTCACCCATTGCCCAGCCCATCACGCCGGACGGCTTCGGGAACGGCGGTAGCGCGATCGACCTAGATGTCAACGTTACACCAGGCGTAACGACGATCTTCTTCTATCCCGACGGCACCGCTCAAGACACCGTGGGCAACATCAGCAACGGCGTGGTTTACTTGGCGCGCCAGGGCGATCTCTACAGCTCCCGGGCTGTAACGATCTGGGGCGCCACCGGACGCGTGCGAGGATGGCGTTTGTTTCTGACCTCGGGCCAGAACTTCTGGAGGCAGCTGTGAGAGCCGAAAACGCAATTCACCAATCCGCGAAGCAACAGCGTGGGTTTTCCCTGCTTGAGGTTCTTATTTCAATGGTGGTCCTGACCGTCGGCATGGTCAGTCTGCTCGCAGTGTTTGGGGCAGCCATGGCCGCCACCCAGGATTCGCAGGAAGACATGATCGCCAAGCAGTTGGCCTCGGAAGCCATGGAGAGCATTCTCACGGCCCGCGACTCCTCCCAAATTGTGTGGTCGCAGATTAACAACGTGGCCAACGGCGGAATCTTTGTAGATGGCACGAAACCCATTAATCTGGCCGGGCCCGACGGGCTTGTCGGTACCGCCGACGACGCAGGGTCCGAGATTCTCACCTCGCCCGGCCCGGATGGAATCACGGGCACTGCCGATGACCAGCAGATTTCCCTGGCCAACTTCAAGCGCACGATTGTGATTTCTCCCGTAATTAATGGCGGCGCCACTACCCCCGATTTGCGCAACGTGGTCATCACCATCACTTACGTCACCCCCCAGTTCAAGGCGATCAGCAAGAACTACGTGCTGACGAGCTTCATATCGCAATACAGGTAGAGGCAAACCATGCAGCATTGCAAACGCAACTCAACTCGCGGCTTTACCCTGTTGGAACTGATGATCGCGCTTTCCGTGGGGCTGATTGTCATTGGAGGGGCCGTGCAGTTGTTCAGCCGGGCGGTGAATGCCACGTTCATTGTCTCCGAGCGGGCGCAGATGCAACAGGATAGCCGCGCCGCCGAGAACATGATCATTAAGGACATCAGCCAGGCGGGCGCAGGCTTGCAGCCCGGTGGAGTAGGCCTGGCTTCCGGTACCGGCACTGCCCCGACATATGGTTGCGACCAAGCTAAATGCTACATCGGCGGTGGAGCATCGCCTGCCGGCATCGCGTATCCCAGTAAGTACATGAGTTGGATCGTTCCTGGCTACCGTATGGGGCCGATTCTGCAGGCGGGTCAGCCCGCCACTGACGTGATCACGGTCGTCTACGCCGACACATTTTTTCTGTTGAACGAGTACGCCGTGACCTTTAACAATCCCGCCGGCACAGCGATAACCTTCTCACCGTCTGTGCCTGCACCAGCCACCCCTCCACAACTGGTAAGTGACGCGGTATATGGATTGAAGACGGGCGACTTGATTCTGCTTCAGAACACCACGGCAGGCTCAACCGCGATGGCCGTCGCTGAAATAACCGCCAATGTGACCGGACTTGGCCCAACTTTCGTCGCCGCCCTGGCGGATCCGGACTCTCTCCATATGAACCAATCCCTGGCCACCAGCGGAGAAGTGGCGCAAATGACCGCCGGTGCAGGCACCACCGCAACTCGTATATGGGTGGTCACATACTACGTGGACAATACAACTGATCCCAACCACGCACGCCTCATGCGCCAGGTAAACGGCCAGACTCCCGTACCCGTGGCCGACAACGTGTCGGACCTGCGTTTCACCTACGACACCTATGATGACCTCGGCAATCTCCAAACTGGTGTGGGGGATATCGGTGTCACGTCGCCCAACATGATCCGCAAGGTCAACATCGCGCATTTAACCTTCCGCACTTCACTGACGGGCACCACCGGATTCCAGGGCATCGACATTCAAACCTCAGTGAGCGCCCGCAACATGAGCTTCAAGAATCGCTACAACTGAATTAAGAGCCCGCAAGACACTGCCATCCCCGGCCTGGTTTCACAGGGTCGGGGATTTTTCTTGTTGGAGCAAAGGTTGGCATAGAAAGTGAAGGCGGTTGACGCGCAGGAACAGGCAACTAGAATGGGAGCAGGCCCAGAGGGCGCGTAGCTCAAACGGATAGAGCATCGGATTTCTAATCCGGCGGTTGCAGGTTCGATTCCTGCCGCGCCTACCACCCTTCCGTTCGCGGTCATCCTCAAGTCTGGAGAAGCTATGGTTCAATCAAGACGCGGGTTTCTGGCACGAGCGGCGGCCACGATCGGGACTCTGCCGCTGGCATTGCGCGCGGCGGCTGAGCCGACGAGATCGGTGGCCCCAGAGAAAGTGGACGCTTCTCCCCAGGCGATCTTGTCGCTCTTCAAGTCGCTGCCGGGTGATGTCGCCGTCAAGATCCACGCCCCCGCGGCGAACGGCAAACCCGAGTTTCTGGTCGAATCCAACTCCTCGAAAACCATGTTTGTGGGCAGCGCCATCAAGACGTTCATTCTCTGCGAGGCCCTGCGGCAAGCCGATTCCCCGCAAGTTGTGCAGACCCTCAAGGCCGAGCAATTGGCGCTCGATGCCAGTGTGTGGTCGGTGGACAGTGCGACATTCAATCCTCCCAATCTGATTGGCAAAGTCTCGGAGCGCACCGCGATTGAAGCCATGATTCTGCACAGCGACAACACTGGGACGGACATGTGCCTGAAGCACGTCGGCCCGGACAAGGTCCGTGCATTTATCGCTTCGGCCGGGCTGAAGAGTGTCATGATCCCGGAAAGCACGCGGGCATTTTTCGGCTATCTTCTTGGCGCCAAGGATTACAAGAATTTCACCTGGGAAGAAATCGGAGCTGCGGCCAACTCGCCGATCGTCAATTCGCCCCTGAACCAGGTCCAGTCCCTGGCTGCGTCCGCCGATGATTTCATCTCTTACTATGCGCGCGCCTTGCAGGGAGCGTTTTTCCAAAACAAAGAAAGTCTGAACGAGTTCCGGCGCATCCTCGCGATGAGCGACGCCATCTGGCTTTTGCCGTTGCCGCTGGGTGTAAGCGCTTTCTGCAAAGGTGGAAGCATCGACGTGGCCGGATTCCATGCAGTGTGCGTTCCGGGCGCCATGCTCTTCGACGGCCGCTGGGTCTATTTCTGCCTGACCATCAATTGGTACGCTAAGACTGAGACCGACATGGATACAGTCAAGGCGTTTGCCGCGGCCGGGAGCCGCGCCCTCACGTTGGTGAAAGAGGCGCTTTCGGCATAAGGGCGTCAACCGCGGTGGGCCGAAGTTCCGGACGAACTACGCTTGACGGCCCGCCGCTCCAAGGATGAGAATCCTGCCTGCATCGAGCCGGCATAACCGCGATGACTGCCCCAAGTGGGCGGTTGTGCCTGGTTGCCCGGCTCGATAGACTATCGGTCTCCCCTAAAGTCCAGTGAAACGGCCGTCCCGGGTGAAATTCCCGGCGAAGCAAACTTTTCCTGGGGCTTGCGGTCCCGGTCGGCTCCAGACGGCGCGGATGGGTGAAGATGAGCGAACGAGAAATCAGCATGACGGGCCGGGCCTCGCGCCCGGAAGTGATGGTCAGCTACTCCAGCCGGGAGCGGCAGCAGGTCCTGCAAATCGTTCAGCGCCTGCGCGCCGCGGGCGTGGCAGTCTGGATCGACCAGAGCGGAATCGATGGCGCCCAGCGCTGGAGTGAGGAAATCGTCAACGCCATCGAAGGCTGCAAGACCATTCTGCTTATGGTTTCGCGCACCTCGATGCAGTCGGAGAATATATCCAAGGAAGTCTCGATCGGCTGGGAAGGCGGCAAACAATTTCTTCCTCTCTACCTGGAAGACGCGATCATTCCCAAGAGCATGAAGTACCCGCTCTCGGGAATTCAGCACATCAAGCTGTACGAAGGCGATCCTGAAGCCAAATTTGTTTCCGTCTTGCGTTCGCTGGTCCGCCTCGGGGTGCATGTTTCGCCATACTACATCGCGCTCATCAGCGCCGAGACCGGTGACCGTGAGCAAGCCTTTGAGTGGCTGAACAAAGCCTGTGATGAGCGCTCTGCCGGATTGGCTCACCTGAAGACCGAGGCGCGATTTAGTTCACTGCGCAACGATCCGAGATTCAACGAACTGGTAAAGCGCGCCGATTCGATTGAGCTCGAATCTGAGGATGCTTCCGCGCAGATTCCTGTGGTTCTGCCGCGCCCCGTTCCAGTTCCGATGGCGCCCGTCGGGCCGAGTCCGCCCTGGAAGAAAATTCTCTGGCCCGAAATCTACGACGGCAACTCCGCCCGCCAGGCCGCTGCCCTGGGAATCGGAACGGCGGCATTTGTGGTTGCGGCCAGCGTTTTGGCGCCGATTTTGTTGACGCTTTTCGTGGGTAAACTTCCGGCCATAGTCGTGGCCTGGAATAATCCACTGCTGTATCTCGTGATATTTGGTCCCATCGCTTTCGGCGTTCAGAAAATGGGAAGGCCCGCGGCCATTATTGGTCTGGTTTTGTGTTCCATGGGGGCAGTCGCAAATCTGTTTGGAGTAATGGCCATGCAGGCCGCAGTCAACGCGTACTCGCAATACTCTTCGCAGTACGGCACCCCGAATCCTTATCTGGCGCAGTACTACGGCAATTGGTTTGGTTTGATCGTAGGGGCGACCTGCGTTCTCGGATTCGCCAATGCGACGCGGGGGACCTTCGCCTACCACCAGATGGTGCTGGCGCGGCAAACCGAAGATAAACAGGTTGCTATTACCTCAGAAGAATTTGGGGCGATCAAAGCAGCACTGCTCGCTATCGTGAAGAAACTGCGCGGCGCAGCCGGGACAAAAATGAAGGCCGCAAGCGCCGCCCTTCCAAGAATGTCCGCACCAGCTCCACCGCAACCGGGGATGGCCCTGGCGGCCGCAAGTGCTGTTCCTCCGGCAATCGCAGTCCAGGAACCGAGCGAACCTCTGCCTTCGCCCGCGCCGGTGGCGACGCCAGCCATCCAGCGGCCTGCCTTGGTCGTTGCCACCGAAACGACCAGCTTTGCCGAGTTGATCGGATCACAAGGCCACTCCTTCCGCTGGCTGCGAGCTGCAGCATTTGTCTTCGCCAATGTGATCTCCGGCTTGACCTACATCCTATGGCTCTCCGCCACCAGCAGGAATTCCATTGCAGGGGTGTACTGGGAATTCAATATCGTTCAGAAGATCGTGTTTTCATTTGCCGCGATCATCGTGTTCCGGAAAATCCATGTGCCTTGGAAAGCCGCCGCCGTGGCGGGCGCAATCGCCGCTTTGGTTGCACTTCCTTTTTGTTCGCTCTTGCCCACTTTCGTCTGGGGCGACATCATCTATCGGGAACAGTTCCAGCAATTCGTCCTGCTGCCCTTCTTCAACAATTTCGTTCTCTTGCTGGGACTCGCCTGGGCTATTCCTCGGGTGAAGCCCACGCCCCTGGCACTCTGGGTCGGGGCCATGGGCGCGGAGGTCATCACTCCACTCATCGCCAATATTTTGCGCATGTTCGGCGCGGGGCAGCCTCCAGACCAGATGTTGGCCGGCACCTCGGTCGTGTTTGCCGTAATACGCAGCCTGATTTTTGCCGGGGTGTTCTGGGGCTTGTTGAGCGCCACCCATCAGAACAAAACGTTCGAGCGGCCGAGTGAAACGTGAAAGCAGAGATGAAGATGAATCCTGCGCCCTACGAGCCGAAGCCGATCGACACTTCCAAGGTGCGCCTGCCCCGCGAGGTCGAAGAGATTGCCGAACAGTTGGCGCGCAACAATCACGAGGTGTGGGCCCGGGAACGCCGCCAGCAGGGATGGCAGCATGGTCCAGAGCGTAACGACGAGAGAAAAGAGCACCCAGGCCTGGTCCCCTATGACGAACTCAGCGAAGACGAAAAAGAGGTGGATCGCGCGACCGTCGAGCAAACTCTGAAGGCGGCCGTGGCCCTGGGCTGCAAAATCAAGGTTGTGTCGCGAGAAGTTTCGGATCAAGCTGAATCAGGCACCTTCGCTGACGACATGGAAGTTTGGCCGGACCTGCCCGCGGGATTTGAATCGCCTAAAGAGAACCTCCTGCGGATTTACCGGCGCTCAGACCACGAGGCCAAACGGCGTTTGCGTCTTCACCGTCCCATCGTTTGGATTGCCGCGCTGTGCGGTTCCTTTGCCGTGGGCGCCGCTATCTGGGAGCTCTTCCAGCACCAGGAAAGCACATTAGACGTCCGGATCGAGTTCGCATTCGCGTCACTTGCCTTGCTCGCGGTGGTGTCGGGAGCGTCCCTTCACCTTATGCGCCAATGGTTGATGGAGCGTCATCGGGCGGAACGCTGCCGTTTCGCCAAGTACCAGATTCTGCTGCAACTTGCCGCCGCGGGCGGAGACCGTGAGGTTGTTCAGCGGTGCCTGGAAGACTTCACGCAGCAGACGGGAGCAATCGCTGGCCTGGACAGGGACGACCTGGAGCAGTTCATCGAGGAGGACCCGGTTCCGGAAGCTCCGCCCGAGGTCCAGCGCGGCCCCGGTAGGTCGCTCTACGAGTTAACCGATCACTACGTCAAGCAGCGCTTGAGCAACCAAGCCAAGTATTTTCTGACGCAGTCGCGGAAGAAAAACGCGACAGACGGCCCTCTGCGCGTGCTTCCCCCGCTCTTCTTTTTCACCAGCATTTTCTGCGCCTTCGTCCACTTTGCGCCTTCTGTGGGCGGTCTCGACAAGGTCTTCGGGGCAATTCAGCCACATAGCCCGTGGTGGATTTTCTTTGCTGCGGTGCTTCCGGTCGCAGGAGCCGGAATCCGTTTGTTGCGTTCGGCGTTCGAATACTCCCGCAACACAGCCCGCTTCCGCGCCAAGTACAGAGCGCTCGAGCAGCTTATGGCAAAATTGCAGAGCGAGTTGGACCCACGCAAGACCATTGCGCCCGCAGAAGTGGTTTGCGATATGTGGAGAGGTGAACTGATACTCGAGCAGGAACATCGCGAGTGGCTGCGCCTGATGAAAGAAGCGGAGTGGTTCGGCTAGTGGACTCGTCAGGCGTCAGCCCGCGCCTCGCCAAAATTCGGCTGCATCCCATCAAGTCCCTGGATCCAGTCTCTGTCAGCCAGGCGCGTATTAATCCCTCAGGTGGGTTGGAATACGATCGCGCATGGGCCCTTTATTCAGTCGACGGGAAATGGGTGAATGGGAAGCGGACCGCCGCGATTCACGCCATTCGCGCCAAATTTGCCGATGATCTGGGCAGCGTCACGATTTCTGCGCCGACCGATGCGCGAAACCTCCCCGCGCGGACTTTCGCGTTTCCCGATGCCCACGAGGACGCCGCCGAATGGTTCAGCGTTTTCTTTCAGCAGAGAATTCTGGTTCGACATTCCATCCACGGCTTTCCCGATGACACCATCGCCAACGGGCCGACTATCGTTTCTAAGGCCTCACTGCAAGCCGTATGCGAATGGTTTCCCGGAGTAACGCTCGACGAGGCGCGGCGCCGTTTCCGGACCTCTCTCGAAATCGACGGCGTGCCAGCCTTTTGGGAAGATCAGTTGTTCGGGGAAAGCCGTCAGGAAATTGTGCGTTTTCGGATTGGCGAAGTCAGCTTCGAGGGCAGTAACCCCTGCGAACGCTGCCCGGTGCCGCCGCGAAATCCCTTTACAGGTGAGACCAGGGATGGCTTTCAAAAGCGATTCGCACAACTCCGTGAAACCAACCTCCCACCATGGGCGCCCCGCCGAGCATTCGACCACTTCTACCGCTTCACCACCAACACCCGTGTGTCCCCTTCCGAAACCGGGAAACTCCTTCGCGCGGGCGATGTCATAACGCGGCAGCATTAGGTAGATGGTTGTGTAGAGCCGAGTGGGAGCCTGTCCTGAGCGTTAGCCAAAGGAACCCGGCCGGACGGGTCAAAGACGTCCCCACATGTCGCCAGCGAACTCCGAGAGAGTGTGGATTGCAAGCCCTGGCCTGAAGCGGCTGGGCCGAGAGTGCTAGTCCTGCAGCGGCACCATGGGCCGATTGCCCTGGCAGAACGTGGCTACCCGTTCGATACTGCCTTCCGGCTGGACTACGAACTTTACCGGGCCGTAACAATAGACGGCGTGTCCAGTTTTCGCGAAGTACCAGCGTCCGCCCTTACGCGCGGGTTGGATGGAATGTCCAGACGGTGGGCGAAGTGGAGGAATGGCATGGGGGTTAGGCACGGCCAGCGACAGAAATAAGACCGCCAGAGTTCGCATGGTCTTTCCTTGCTTCCACGAGCTAGATCGTAATCAAGGCTCGGCGTTCGTCCGCATCGTCGGAAGTGTCTTTCGGCGGCTTCAGCGGAGCCGGTTTCTTGAGCTTGCCTGCGCTGCGTTCGTTCTTGGCGCCGGCCCGTGGATTTGCCTGGGATGACGGAGTCTGCGCCTGGGAGTCCTGCGTTTTTGCCTGGGTCGACGGAGCCTGTGCCTGTGTCTTCACTTTTGCCTGAGCGTCGGCATACTGCTTCTGTGCCGCTTTCCCCTTCATGGCGCTAAGCTGAGCGCTATCGTCGAATAGCACATGGATCAGATTGCTTTGCATGTTGATGGTGCGGGCCTGTTCTACGATGAGCAAAAGCATCATTCCGTAGGCCACCAGGAACAACAGGGTCAGGCTTGCAACCATGGAATGCTTCGGTTTTGATTCCGCGCCCTCACCCGTCCAGGTCAACAAAGTGGCTCTCCGATCTATGCGCCGCGACCGCCCGGCTGCGATGGAGAATGCAGCTTGTCCACCAACGACGAGCACCTCTGTAAGATATTTAAAACAAATGGATTAGTGCGGCGTGATCGGACTCGCACTGGAGCCCAGGGTGCAACTTGCTGCACATTATGAGTAACCAGGATGCTGATTACTGAGGTCAGCTATTCACCGCTGTCACGGGCTGCCCGTTAATCCCGCTCGTACCGGGCTGCCATGGCGGGCTTAGCCGCTGCCCCACCGGCCTGTTGCTTCTGCCAATCCTGTTCGCTCGGCACCACGATCGGCGGAAGTTTCTTCTTCGCCAGGCCGCGATTGATCGCGGGCAGTTGGCTGTCAGTGAGCTTGTGGAAGTCCGTGATCACGTCTTCCAGTTCACGGGCCAACGCGGCGGCTCGTGCTGCCTGATAATCCCCGGGCCGCCCTTCATAGTTGTTCACGGCGCCATAAAGCTGGCCTAGCAGCTCCCGGAGCCGTTCTTCTCCGGTAATCATGCCGCCTTCTTTGGTGGCTACAATCTTCGAGCGGAGCTTGTCGGATTCTTCGGCCAATTGCTGCAAGCTGCTGCGCAGGGAATCCTTCTCACCTATTTTCGCCTCGTCTGCCGTTGCGGCATCGCGCACCGACTCGATGGTGGCAGTTGCGTAGCTCATGTGGCCGAACATGTGATAGAGCTTCATGATCAGGTCGTATTGAGCCTTGCGGTCTTCCAGGGTGAACTTGGCGCGAGGATCGAGCACTGCGTTGATCGTGCCGGTGTAAACCTGGTCGCCCTTGGTCATTTTGACCGTGTAGGTTCCGGGCAGAACGCGCGGACCAGTCGCGGCCTCAAAAATCGCTGCCGCTGCCGGCGGCACCATCGGGGCGCTCAGCCGCATGGACCAGGTGGCGCGGTTCAGTCCACGGTGCTTGCTGCCCGCGATCGTATCCAGCAGCGTTCCATCGGGAGCAAAAATCTCGATCTTCAAATCTCCGAAAATATGCCGGTGCTTCTGATAGTAGGTGATGAAGGCGTCTGTCGGACGGCTGGGACCGTTGAAGGTCTCGTCACCCTCGGGCCAGCCTCCCTGAGCGTTGAAGTATTGGATTGCCGGCGGACCGGGGACCAGTGCCGCATCTTTTTCCATGAGTGACGGCTTTAGCGCACGCAGGGGTGTGATGTCGTCGATAATCCAAATGCCCCGCCCGTGTGTCGCCATCACCAGGTCCGACTCCCGGGCCTGCACTACTAAGTCCCGCACCGCTACCGCAGGGAAGTTGCTGCCTTTGTATTGTGCCCAGCGTTGCCCGCCGTCGGTTGAAATCCACAAACCAAATTCGGTTCCCAGGAAGAGCAAATCCGGATCAACCGTGTCTTCCTTGATGACGTGCGCATAGCCGTGGGCGCCGTTTTCCTGCACCGGCAATGCCGTCCATGTCTTTCCATAGTCAGTTGTTTTGTAGGCGTAGGGTTTCAGATCGCCGAAGGTGTGACGGTCGAAAGTGGCGTACGCCGTTCCTTCGTTGAAGCGGCTGGCTTCTACCCACGACACCCAGGAAAACTTGGGCAGATTGGGAACATTTCCCACCACATTGGTCCAGGTCTTCGCGCCATCGCGGGTGATTTGCAGATTCCCGTCGTCCGTTCCAACCCAGATGATCTGTCCGTTCTTCGGCGACTCCGAGATCGAGTAAATCGAGGTATGCATCTCGGCGGCTGAATTGTCGATGGTTACTCCGCCTGACTCTTCCTGCCTCTGCTTCTCCGGATCGTTCGTGGTCAGATCCGGCGAAATGCGGTCCCAGGTTTGCCCATGGTCGCGCGAGCGGAACAGGAACTGCGCCCCAATGTAAATGGTTCCTTTTTCATTGGGGCTCATGTGAATCGGAGTGTTCCAATTGAAGCGGAGCTTCTTTTCGCCGTATTCCGGCAAGGGCTGGATGAAACGGATTTCATGGGTAAACCGATTGACCCGCCCGACGAGGCCTCCCTGGAGTTCGCTGTAGATGTAGGCTGGATCAGCCGGGTCCTCGAACATCCAGAAGCCGTCGCCAAAGTACATGTTCTCCCAGCGCGAATTGGTCACGCCGCCGGGATAAGAAGAATCTCCCACCCAGTCGCTGTTGTCCTGTAGCCCGCCATACACGCGGTAGGGATCGTAGTCGTCGGTGCTCACGTGATAGAACTGCGAGACCGGCAGATTCATCTGGTGTTTCCAGCGGGTTCCACCGTCTTCGCTGCGCCACAGGCCGCCATCGTCTCCCGCATAGACCACATTCGGGTCGAGTGGGCTGATCCACACGTCATGAAAATCGCCATGTGCGCTGTTGGAAACGATGCTGAAGCTGCGTCCGCCGTTCACGCTCAGCAGAAGCACGGCATCGGGCTTAAATATCTTGTTCTCGTCTTTGGGATCGACAATCAGATTGCCGAAATAGAACGGCCGCCAGATCATGAACCTGCCGGCATCGAGCCGCGTCCAGTTTTTCCCGCCGTCATCTGACCGGTACAGCGCGCTGTGCTTCGATTCGATGTTGGCGTAAACCACTTGCGGCTTCGACGGCGCCACGGCGACGGCTACCCGTCCCCACGGCTTATCGGGCAGACCTTTGCTGTTGGTGTCATTCAGTTCGGTCCAGTGCTCGCCACCATCGCTCGAGCGATAAAGTCCGCTGCCCGGGCCACCGGACCGGAACGTCCAGCCTTGGCGGCGGAAGTCCCAGAGGGAAGCATAAATGGTCTCGGGTTCAAGCAAGCTTCGCGAGATCAGCCCGCAACCGGTGGAGGGGTTGGCGCCACTCAGCACTTTTCGCCAGGTTTTTCCGCCGTCAGATGTCTTGTAGACGCCGCGATCATCGCTGTCGCTCCACAGCGGGCCGGTCGCGCATGCCAGCACCGTGTTGCCATCTTTATCTTTGGGATCGATCAGGATCTTCGAAATGTGCTCGGAGCCACGCAGCCCCATGTTCGTCCAGTTCTCGCCGCCGTCGGTGGACTTATAGATTCCGTCGCCGACCGACACACTATTTCGCACCCAGGACTCGCCCGAGCCTACCCAAACCTTCTTGGAATCCGACGGATCGATCGCGATTGAACCAATCGACTGCACCGCCTCGCGGTCAAACACCGGTTTGAACGTCGTGCCGCCGTTCACCGACTTCCAGACTCCGCCGCTCGCCGACGCGGCGAACAAAGTGAGACGGCCATCCTCGTTGACGGCGTCGATCGCTGCGATGCGGCCACTCATCGTTGCGGAGCCGATGTTCCGGGCGGGCAGGCCGGAAATGGTCGCCGAATCGAACTTGACCGGCTGCTGAGCCAGAGCCGCCGCCGACAGGAGTACCGGCATTAGACGACCCAGGCACAATCGGAGAAGGCCACCTGTAGCGCGCGCGCGAATCATCATCATCGAATCCTCTTTCGAACGAGAACCTCAAATTACCGCGGATTTTTAATTCTTTTTCGGAGCTTCTCTCAGCATTGCGGGCACCGCAAATTCCGACTCCGCCAGTGGCACATTTACTTCGATCTTGTCGTAGGTGATGCTCTGTACCTGCGTGGGATCGCCCTTGGGGCCGCTACTCACCGAGAAAGGAAACATCACACCACTGACCGCCTTGTACGAGCCGAGATCGGCCACGTTCTCCCGCACCGAACCGCGTACAAATTCCTGCCGTTCCGTCCGGATTTCCAGAAATGTGTCGGGATCGAGGTAGTAGTAAACGATGTCGCCGTTCTTGAGCGTGACCTTGAGCCGCAGGGCGTCGTCGCCATCGACAATATCGTGTCCGAGGAATTCCACGGTATTGCCCTTGGCCTTGTAGTTGACCAGCGGGCCATCGAAATCGGCATCAATCAGCAGGTCTCGAACATCATCTTCGCCCATCAGTTCGGGATCCTTCTTGCCACCAAACGGCTGGATTTGCCAGCCGGTCGTGCCGTCGTAAGCCTGCACTGCGGTCATCCCCTGCAGAGTAAAGGTTTCGCGGACCAGATTGGGGCGCTTGTTCTCCTGCGTGACCACGCCGTTGAAGGCTCCCGGCAACTCTACCCGGCCGGTCATGCGAATCGTATTCATGGCCTTGATCTTTTCCGCGCCGCCCTTGGCCTCAACATTCTTGGCTACCAGTTCTTCGGCGGTTTGGGAGAAGGCAGGCAGGCTACAACAGAAAACCGCGAGCAGGATTACCGCTGAATGACGCATTCGCACCGGCTCCTTGACCGAATTGAGATCGGAGTTATTTGGAACACACTCACCCGGAAGCTCGAAGGGGACAAACCAAGATACGGGGATTTGACGTGCTTGCCAAGGGTTGGGAAGCAAGAAAACTGCTTTTAGCTCTTAGCTCTCAGCTCTTAAGCTTTTAGCCTTTAGCTCTTAGCCCACCTCTCGATTGCCTCCGAGAGCGAGGGCAACAAGCTAAGAGCCAACAGCTAAGAGCCAAAAGCTGCCCTACTTCAACACCAACTTCGCAATCGTAGCCAGCTGCATGTTCGATGTGCCTTCGTAAATCTTCCCGATCTTGGCATCCCGCCAATACTTCTCCACGGGATAATCCTTGGTGAATCCGTATCCCCCATAGATTTCAATCGCCAGCGACGTCACCCGCTCGGCCACCTGCGAGCAGAACAGCTTGGCCATGGCTGCCTCTTTAACGAACGGTACCCCCGCATCTTTCATCCGCGCGGCGTTGTAGACCATGAGCCGCGCCGCTTCGATCTCCGTGGCCATCTGCGCAATCTGGAACTGGATGCCCTGGAATTCGGCAATCGCCTTGCCGAACTGTTTGCGCTCTTGCGCGTATTTAGCCGCATATTCCCACGCGCCCCGGGCCACTCCGGCCATTTGCGCGCCGATCCCGATGCGCCCTTCGTTCAAAGTTTCAATCGCGATCTTGTAGCCTTTACCCACTTCCCCCAGTACATTGGACCTCGGTACGCGGCAGTCTTCCAGAATCAGTTCGCAGGTGGAAGAAGCGCGGATGCCCAGTTTGTCTTCTTTCTTCCCGACGCTGAATCCGGGGAAGTCTTTTTCGATGATGAAAGCCGTGATGCCCTTGTATCCGGCCGCGGGATCGACCGTGGCGAACAGAATAAATACGCCCGCTTCCTTGCCATTCGTAATCCAGAGCTTGCGCCCATTCAAAACGTAATCGCTGCCCTTGAGTTCCGCCCGTGTCTGCAGCGCAAAAGCATCTGACCCTGAACCTGCTTCGCTCAACGCGTAGGCGCCGCAGGTGTCCGCCGTCATGCGCGGCAGGTAGCGCTTCCTCTGTTCTTCGGTGGTCCAGCGCAGCAGAGCATTGTTGACCAGCGTGTTCTGCACGTCGACAATCACGCCGGCGGAAGCATCGACGCGCGACATCTCCTCCACGGCCAGAATGGCCTCGAAAAATTTCCCTCCGCCGCCGCCGTATTGCTCCGGAACCTCGATTCCCATCAGGCCGAGCTGAAAAAACTGGTGAATCAGGTCTTTCTCGAACACGCCCTTTTCGTCCATCTCTTTCACGAGCGGACGGACTTTCTCTTCCGCAAACTGATGAATGTTGTCGCGGAAGAGAATTTCGTCTTCGGTAAATGTGGTCAGCGGCACAGGGGCAGGGATTTGCAGCGTGGTCTCAGGCATACCAATACCTTCGGCACAAGGATGGCGGAACCAAAGATTCTAGCATCTTGCCGCGCAGCGAGGATTTGGAGAGGGATCACTAGGCTGCCAAGGCGGAGACAAAGCTTCAAGCCCGTTTATTTCCGCTATACACCAGCTTCAGCCCATCCGCCTGCAGAATACGCTGAATCTGACTGCGGGCATGCACCGCCCAAGGACCGACGGTGTCGAGCTTCACATACGCTCGCCAGTGTTTGAGCGCCTTGCGCGGTTCCTTGATTTTCTCGTAAGCCAGCGCCAGGTTATAGTGCGCGTCGGCGTAGGTGGGAGCCAGTTGCAGCGCGGTGTGGTAAGTCTGGATGGCTTCACTCACCCGGCCAGTTTCATCAAGTACATTGCCGAGATCAAAATAAGCCAGAGCATAGCGCGGATCGGATTCAATGGCGTGCCGGTAATGCCGCTCGGCAATCGCATACTCCTGCCGGTTGTAATGCAGCGTGCCGAGGTTGATGTGCGCCGCCGCGTGGGTGGGATCAAGCTCCAGCACCCGCTGGTAGGCGGCGATCGCCAGCGATTGTGTCGTAGGTTCTTCTTCCAGCGAGATGCCGCGGGCGAACAACTCGGCCACATCACGCGAAGCCGCTTCCGGATGCGAAGTAGCCACCGGCGTGCTGGTTACAAGCTTCTCAAAGGGAGAGAAATCAAACATGAACTGGCCGGCGATCGGTTCCACGACTTTGCCTTCGTGCCGGAAGGCCACGCGATGGCCGGTGGTGAAGGCGCTGGCCTCGAGCAGCGGGTTCTCCATCCCCGCCACCTGTTTTTGCATGGCCTCAAGCGACTGCCGGATGACCATTGGCCGCACTTTGCGCGCACACAGGTCTCGCACTTTCTTGATTTGCAGGAGATCAAAAAACGAATAGGTCTCGGAGGCGGCCACCAGTCCGGCTTTTTCCCATCCTGCCAACTGGCGCGCCGTGAGCCGCAGTATGCGAAGCAGGTCCGCTCGGGCGTATCTGTACACAGTAATTGGAAACTCTCCACCTATTATCAGTAAGTTGGCGCACTGTTGACAAGGGCAAAGTCAGTCGAAATCCTGTGGAGAACCTGGAAGATTCACATGCAACGAGAGTGGTGCAAATGCTGCGGGGAAAGGAAATGGAGCCGACGAGCGGACTTGAACCGCTGACCTGCCGATTACGAATCGGCTGCTCTACCAACTGAGCTACGTCGGCCTGTCCTCGATTCTAACTGTGAGGCAAAGAAGCGTAAAGCGGGGTCGCGTAGGGGCAGGTCTCTGACCTTCCCGGAAGGGTCAAAGACCCGTCCCTACGCGAAAAAAAAAAGCCCCGCAGTCCATCAGACTGCGGGGCCTTCGGAGAAACTCAGCGCCGCCGGCCGGAGCAGAGCGTCTTACCGTCTGTAAAAGCGATGCGCGCCGACGTATCCGCGGTAGGCATAGGGTCTGCCGTACCAGCGCTCTTCGCGGTGATAGCCACGGCCCCAAACCGGACAAACATACCCGGCAGCGTAGACCGGCTGATAAACGTATGGACGGGGCGCGACCACGTACCCATAAGCCGGACGCGCGTAAACCGGTCCTACCCGGACCCCCACGACTACGCCAGCACTTGCCTTGGTCGGGCTGGCTAAAGTAAGCGCAGCCGCTAATCCGAACAGAGCGAGCAGCATTTTCTTTTTCATTTTCTTGCCCTCCGTGCTCTGGATGGTCAAACCCTCTCAGGGTAGAAAAGTTGTGCCGGGTTGGCGCGAGGAAAGGTAACCAGACCGCAATGACCTAAGTGCACGAAGGGAAGGTGCACGAAGGAAACTCAAGCCGCTCGCGCCATGCCCTCGTATTCTGCTTCCGACGGCGCGGGCAGCAGTACCCACAGCGTGTAGATACCCAGAGCCGTCCCGATTGGAATGTTCACGAACATCGAAATAAATGCCAGTACGATGGTCAACACTCGCGCCCAGGGCTCGCGCTGCAGCAGACCCCATCCCGCAGCAAACCCGGCAGTCGCCTTAATCAGCAGCAAGACTCCGATGACGCTCAGTAACGGATGCAGAAACCCGCCGACCTCAGGCGGACCCCCGAAATTGCGAAAGTGCAGGAACACCGTGTTGGCAACGACGATCAGGACGACTCCGCCAACGGCGTGAAATGCGGAATACGCAATCCAAAGTATTCCCAGCAGCCGCACATGCTCCCGCACGCGCCCCGGCCGCGGATACGCCAGATGAACTTCTCCCACGATCTTCTTCCCGCAGCGGCTGCAGAATTCCTGCCCGGCCCCCAGTTCCCCACCACATCCATCGCAGAACATATTTGCCCTCCCGAAGCCCTCAAGTCTGCGCCCTGATAGATGTGCATGGCAAGCCCAATGGGTCTCACGGACTTGTTCCAAGTTCGCGAACCACGAAGGACACACAGCTGCACCAAGACGTGAAAGCCAAAGGGTCCCTTTGTGTCCTTAGTGTCCTCTGTGGTGAAGCCATGGCGCCAAAAACGAAAGGGCCGCCCGGCAACTTTGGGCAGCCCTTTCTTAAGGGAGAATAGTTCCAACGGAGGTTCAGGCCGTCAAAACTTTCTGGCGAAATCTTATGGGCCGAAAAAGGGGGGTGTCAAGGAATTTCTGTGAAATAAATAGCTTTGTTTTCAGTAACTTACGGAATGCGATAACAGGCGCGCGAAACCGCTCATTTTGAGACAAAATCTCGATGCGCCGGCTTTAAGCGTTTTCGATTGATGAACTTACCTTCCGCTGGGCGCGGGCATCGCCCTCCGAAAGGTGCAATGAGATGAACTCCATGTCCTCCGGGCGGTCGAATACTCGATCGGGGAAAAACCGCTTTACGAGGAGCCGAATTCCACCAAACGCCACCCCTGCCACGGCAGAAAACGCGATCAAAATTCCGCATAAGACGATCACGTTGAACAGCAGGTTCGCAAGATTGTCGCGCTTGGTGAAGTGAGTATTTTCGTTCCAGGTGACGTCGGCCTCGTAGTTGACCGAACTCAGCAATGCGCGCGCTTCGCTTTGCGAAAGCGGCCCGGAAGCGACCACTACAATTGGTCCCGTCCGCTTGTAGAAGATGGGGCCCAGGTCGAGCAGGGGCGTGCTGCCCGGTTGCGCCTGCGAACTCGGTTGATGCGCCGCATCGATTCTCCGCAGACGCTCTGCCGCGATCTGCGGCGTGGGATACGAAATCAGCATCAACGTGGCATCGCCGCCCGAAGATTGATATGCGCCCAACACCACTTCTGCCCCGGCGTTGAAGTCCACGAGTGAAGCCGGAAGCGGCGCGCTAATCTTCCCCAGGCCCACCGGCCCGACTACATACTTGCCCGTGTTCTTCACGTATCCAGGTTGCGGCAAATAGGCCGGCAGGGCCGGCGGATTGGCATCGGCGCCAGCCGGTCGGGGCAGACTCGCCGCTAGGTCCCGCAGTTCCGCCGCGGACATCGCACTGAGCTTGTTAAAAACCGCATCGACCAGAATGTTGCCGCGAAAAAACAGAACGCGCTCGTTAAGCGAAGCTCCCTGGTCACCGATGGTCTCGGTGATCATCTGCGGCATCTTGTAGTAGGTAAAGGCTCCGTAAGCGCCGCTGGCATCGCCAAAACGCGCGGCCTTGAGTGTGAGCTTGCGGCCGTCGTCCCGGGTGTAAGTAGCAGATTCCAGGTCGGTGAACCCGAACTCTTTAAGCAGGGCAGCATTCACCGAATCGGCCACCACGGGATCTTTGCTGCCCTGGATCGTGCCTGCGGCCTGCCACCCTCCAAACTGCCTGGGCAGGATGGAACTTGTAGCGCGGGCGCTCTCGCCCGCGAAAGCGTATGCCGCAGCCAAGACCGCGAGAACCGAAATGATTCTAAGAGACTTCATGTGTACAGAAACCAGCCCTTTAATTAGACCACAGCGGACCAGGAAAAGTTTCGGGGCCCCGGATTCGACCACCAAGGACACGAAGGTACACAAAGGAAATCCCTCGCGTTCTTTACCTTCGTGTAACTTCGTGTCCTTCGTGGTTCATGAATTTGGGTCGCCGCGCGTCTGGTGACACTTTGGCCCTTGCCCCGTCTCTCTGCCGAGTGCTCCAAACGAGGACGATCGCCATGCGATTCCCGCAGATCTGTCTAGCCCTGTTGTTCACGGTTTCGTCTTATGCCGCAGCCAAAGGCTGGGTAAACGAAGACTACGAGCTGGTCAAAATCGCCGACGGAATCTACTCCTTCATCGCTCCCGAGTCAGACAGCGGCGTGGTGCAGAGCAATTGCACCGTAGTCATCGGCGACGATTCGGTTCTGGTCGTGGACACCGGCCAATTTCCCTCGCTCGCGGCGCGCATGGTCGCCGACATCAAGAAGCTCACGCCCAAACCCGTCCGCTATGTAGTGAACACGCACTGGCATTTCGATCACGTCTGGGGCAACGCCACGTTTCGCGACGCCTATCCCGACCTCGCCATCATCAGCACCGAATTCACCCGCGAGATGGTCGATGACCAGGGCCCCAAAATCCTGGCAACGCAAAGCGCCACCAACAAGGAGCAGGCCGCCCAATTCCGCAAATACGTCGCCGACGGCAAGCTCCCCGACGGCCGCGTCGTTAACGATGATATGAAGCGTTTCTTCAACCGGCTGGCCGATAGGACCAAGGCCTGAGCCTCGAAGAAACGCGCAAGAAAGTTGACTTGAGCGAATTTAACAAGCGCCTCGCCGGAAATGACACCATGCGCCAGGCCGGATTTCGCAGCGCCTTTGTCTATCCCGGAGTCGACCGCGCCTATCAGGAAGCCAAGGGCAAAATGAAGCCGGAGGCCGAAGATTAGGCTGCTTCCACCTAGACTCGTCTTGTCACCCCGCTCGGTTCCTGCCTAAAATCCCCTCGGCTTTCGATTCCCAAAAACCATGCCTCAAGACGAATTCATCGCCGGCGATGCGCGCTTTCCGGCGACCCGCTGGTCGGTCATCGAGGCATCCCGCAGCGCCGACGGAGCCCAGCGCCAGCGCGCTCTCGACACTCTTTGCCAGGCATACTGGAAGCCCGTCTATAAATACGTGCGCCTGCGCTGGAACCGCGCCCCGGAGGACGCTCAAGATCTCACCCAGGGATTTTTCGCCGAAATGCTGGAGCGCGAATTGCTGAACCGTTTCGACTCCGGCAAGAGCCGCCTGCGGACTTACTTGCGTCTGTGCGTGGACAGTTTCGTGATGAACCAGGACAAAGCCGCAAGCCGCCTGAAGCGTGGTGGAGAAGTCCAGCACCTGGCGCTCGACTTTCACGGTGCCGAAGAAGAACTGGGCGACGGAACCATCGATGCCACGGCCATAGCTTCCCCGGAATCACTCGAGGAGTTTTTCGAGAAGGAATGGGTTCGCAGCCTTTTCGCGCTGGCCATCGAAGACTTACGCGCGTGGTCTGTCGAGCGGAAGCGCGGTCAGGCATTCCAGCTTTTTGAGGCCTACGATCTCGACGGGGACGACAACACTTCCTACCAGCAGTTAGCCCAGTGCTACGAAATTCCCGTCACCGATGTGACCAACGCGCTGGCCTGGGCGCGCCGCGAGTTTCGCAGAATTGTCCTCGAACGGCTGCGCGAAATCTGTGCGAGCGACGACGAATTCCGGCGCGAAACTAAAACCCTTTTCGGCCTTGATGCCCAGCTGGGACCTCAATGAAACATCTTTCCGACAAAGTGCTTGCCCGCCTGCGCAACGGCGCGGAAATTCCCGATCTCAGCGGCACGCGCTACCGCCTGCTCGGGCAAGTGGCCCGCGGCGGCATGGGCATCGTCTACGCGGCCGAAGATCAGGACTTGCAACGCCGCGTCGCGCTGAAAGTGCTCGAAGTTCCGGGCTCCCAAGGCGAACTGGCAAATCGCTTGCTGCGCGAGGCCCGCGTCCTGGCGCGGCTGGAGCATCCCGGAATTGTTCCGGTGCACGATGTCGGCACGCTCGCCGATGGCCGCGTCTTTTACACCATGAAGTTTGTCGAAGGCCAGCAGCTCGATAAATACATCGAGTCTGTGACTCCGACGCCGGATCGTTTGCGCATTTTTCTGCGCATCTGCGATGCGGTGGCTTTCGCCCACGCCCGCGGAGTGCTGCACCGCGACCTCAAGCCCGCCAACGTGATGGTCGGCTCTTTCGGCGAAGTTCTCGTAATGGACTGGGGCCTGGCGAAAATCCTGGCTGCGCCCAACGATCCTGACGCCCCGACTGAGGATTTCAGCAGCATCGATCGCGCGATAGGAACGCCGGACGCTTCAGTGGTCACCGACCACGGCCGGGTCATGGGCACACCCGGCTACATGTCTCCCGAACAGGCGCGGGGTGAAGTTGAAGTGCTCGACGCGCGTAGCGATATTTTCTCGCTCGGCGCCCTTTTGCGTTTCTTGCTGAGCCACAAACCCGGCGAACGTTCCTCCGGCCGGACAGGGCGCGCCCTCGAAGCCATCTGCATCAAGGCCTGTGCCCAGGGCCGCGAGCAACGATACGCCTCGGTGCAGGAATTGGCGGCAGATATTTCGCGGTACCTCGACGGCCTGGCGGTCGCCGCTTATCGTGAAAGCATTTTTGAGAGGCTGGCGCGCTTTTACGGGCGCTACCGTTTTTTCATCTTATTGATCGCAGCCTACTTGCTGGTGCGCGTGCTCCTGGTTCTTTTTTATCACCATTAGGTTTAAAGGAATTTTCTTTTCCGTTGTAAAGAACTCTAGCAGCAGAAAGCGGAGGGTCGCTATGAACAAAGTTTGGCTCGGCTTGCTTTTGGGGGCAGCGCTCGGCGCCATCGACGGCGGCACAGCTTGGTTCACGCCGGCGGTGCGCACGCAATTGGCCGGAATTATCGTGGGTTCGACGATTAAAGGATTAATCGCCGGAGTCGCGGCGGGCATCTTTGCCCGCAAAGTGAATTCGGTCCCGCTGGGAATCCTGTTCGGCCTGGCGGTGGGCTTCGTACTGGCATTCCTGGTCGCGTACATGCAGCACGGCTACTACCTCGAAATCATTCTTCCCGGAAGCATCGTGGGAATGATCGTGGGGTATGCCACGCAGAGATACGGGATGACGCCGGCCGCTGCCCGCTAGCTGTGCAATTTATCTCGACAACGAAAAAGGAGAAGAAACATGTCTCGTGTAATTCATTTTGAAATTCCCGCGGCAGACCCGGAGCGGGCGGCCGCGTTTTACCAGAAGGCCTTCGGCTGGCAGATTCAGAAATGGCCCGGACCCATGGAATACTGGATGGTGAACACCGGCGCCGATGGCTGTCCCGGCATCAACGGCGGCCTGCTGAAGAAGAGCGCCCAGGTTGCCGGAACCACCAACACGATCGGGGTCGAGTCGGTCGACAAAGCGGTGGACGCGGTGAAAGCCGCCGGCGGCAAGCTGATGATGCCGAAGACCGCAATTCCAACGGTGGGATACTTCGCTTACCTCGAAGACACCGAAGGCAATTTGTTCGGAGTCATGCAGTCCGACAAGGACGCCAGGTAACGTTGGGACTGGGGTCCGTGCACCGACTCGAACCCCCTTGTCATCCTGAGCGGAGTACATACGATTCGCTTCGCGAATCGCATGTACGGAGTCGAAGGACCCCTATGTCGCCGGATCGCGGTGACAAAGTGTCGAGGAGTTCTCTCGATACCGTGGTGTCTATTTGCGGAGCGTGGGGAGAATTCCCCAGCCGCTCGGGGTGGTACTCACTGTGGGGGGTTCCTTCGACTGCGTGGGTTGCTCCGCTTCGCGAAGCAACCCACTTCGCTCAGGATGACAGGGAAGAATTGGAGCAACTCTGTCAGTGATACCGCAACGCTCGGGCCGCCCTTGAACCTACTGGCTATTGCCCTTCACCCTTCTCAATCTTGCTCGCCACTTTCACTCCGCTCAGCCCGCTGACATACTTGGCAATCCCACGATAGAGCGACTCCGCGATGCGCTGACGGTATTCGGAGGTCTCCAACCGGCGTTCGTCTCCCGGATTGCTGACGAACGAGATCTCCGCCAGAATCGACGGCATGTTCGCGCCGATCAGTACGATAAACGGCGCTTTCTTCACGCCCCGGTCGCGCACGCCAGGGCTTTTGGCAGCGAGTCCGCTGTGCAGCGAGCGCTGCACGTCGGTGGCGAATTCGCGCGATTCGTCAATTTTTTCCTTGAGAGCGATCTTCTTCACCAGGTCCTGCAACTCGTGGATGGAGTTCTCTGAGACCGCATTTTCCCGCGCCGCCACGTCCAGCGCATCGGCCGAGGAAGTGAAGTTCAAATAATAAGTTTCCACGCCGCGCGCGTCGGGATCGCGGCTCGAATTCGCGTGGATCGAAACGAAGAGGTCCGCCTGCTCCTGGTTTGCCACCGCCGTGCGGGTTTCGAGCGGAATAAACGTGTCGTCACTGCGAGTGTAGACGACTTCGGCGCCCATGCGGGTTTCGAGCAGCTTGCCCAGCCTGCGCCCGACTTCGAGCACCAGGTCTTTTTCTTCCAGGCCGTTCGGGCCGATGGTGCCGGTATCGTGCCCGCCGTGGCCCGGATCGATCACGATCTTGCCAATCTTTAACCCGAGCGCGCGAATGAGCGACCGGTCGCCCTTCGCCATGGGCCGCGCCTCGTGGGTATCGATCTCTGCCTGTGCAGGTGTGGTTTTGATTTTGGGAGTGCGAGTCTTGGTGGTCTTCGTCGTCATCCCATCGAGCTTTTTGTCTGACGAAGCGTGCGCGGGCTCGACGGCCGGTACGGGCTTGGCTTCCAGCGGCTCAACTTTCGCCACCGCAACATCATCATCGTCGTCAGCTTCGACGATTCTCTTCTTCGGGTTCGAAGCGGCAGAAGGGAATGGAGCTGCTACTCCCTTGTCGAGTGGTTTGGAAGAGGGTGCAATAAGTGCAGCTTCCACAGCCTCCCTGCTCTTACCCGGCGCCGCCGCCGCGGTCTGTTTCCCCTGACCATCCCCGTGAATATCAATAATCAGCCGCGACGGATTGGGCAACAGAAACGCGTTGTAGCTTGAGAGGTCATTCACCTCCAGGACGATACGGGCCTTGCCCGGCTGAAACTGCGCCACGCGAATCTTCTTGAGGAAGCCGTCGTCCACATCAAAGGTTTTGCCGACTAGCGTGGAAGCCAGACGAGCATCGGCCAGATCGAAAATGATTCGGTCAGGCCCGTCGATGCGCTGCGATTCAAACTTCACGTCCTGCTCAAGGTCAACTGCGACTCGCGTGTAATCCGGAGTCGACCAATGCCGAATGCCAGTGACCCGCGCCACACCGACGACGTGTTGCTTGGTGTCTTTAGCACGGCGCGTTCCTCAGCCGGCGGCGGGGATGTTTGGGAGTCGTCCGAATCGTTGGCGTCTTTTGGGTGTTGTACTGCCTGCTCCACCGGCTCGGCGAGCGCTGCCCGCGCCTGCTCCGCCAGATGATGATGCGGATACCGCCGCAGAAATTCCTGGAACGCAGATTTTGCCCGGACAGGATCGTTCAGGTCGTCCTTGTAAATCTCGCCGACAGTGAACAAAGCCTCAAATCGATAGTGGCTGCCCGGATATTCGCGCCGCAGAAATTCGTATTGCCCGATCGCCGAGCGCAGCGTCTTGTCGTCCTCGAAGCGTCGGCCCACTTCCACCATCAACTCAGCCACGGCCACCACGCTGGGATCAGCCTTGGCCGACGTAGGTGCGCCGTAATACACCTGGCGATAAGCATTGATCACGCGCTGATATTCCCGCCGCGTGCGTTCGGCTTCGGGGCGCCCGTTCAGGGCTTCGCGCATGTGTTCGGCCCCGGCAAACTGAGTGCGCGCCCAGCTTTCGGGCCGATGACCGGCAAAAGCGCAGACGGGTACGGCGAGCAGCAGCAACAAAACGGCACACAAACGCCGCGCGCGTTGGCTTCGATCAGGATTCTTCAATTTTCTGGCCCGTAATCGCTGCTTGCTTCAAACCGCCGGCAAAAACTATTCGGTGTTGCTGATGACGAGCACGCCGCGCGCATCCCGTTCCACTTTGACCGGATCGCTCACCGGATTCGACCAGAATGCGATACCCGGAATCGGCGCTCGCGCCGTAGTACAACTTCGTGATCCGCTTGACGTAGTCACGCGTCTCCGCAAAGTGCGGAATGCCCGCGCTGCGCGCCACGGCACCCGGACCGGCGTTGTACGCCGCCAGGGTCAGTCGCACGTCGCCGCCGTAGCTCTCCATCAAGTGCTTTAACTGGCGCACTCCGGCGTCTACGTTTTGCTCCGGATCAAACGGGTTGTTCACTTTGAGTTGCCGTGCTGTCTGTGGCATCAGCTGCATCAACCCCATGGCCCCCTTGCGGGAAACCGCGTTGGGATTGAAGTTCGACTCCACTTTGATCACTGCCCTGACCAGGCTTGGGTCCACGTTGTGGCGTGCCGCTGCCTGGTTAATCGCTGCGTCGATTTCCTGCTGAGTGAAGGGTTTCCCCCGCACGAAGCTGGAAACTTGCTGCGATTGGCTGACCTCTGCCGCGGCCGAGCGCGCCGCGCGGACGTTGGCTGAAGGCACCGGTTTCCACCGGTGTGCCGTCGGACTCCAGTAAACCAGTCCGCTCGACACAAACGTGGGCGACTGGGCCCGGCGAGGTGTCGCCGGAATGGAGTCGTTCACGTAAATCTTGCGGCCATCGTTGTCAGTGCTTGCAGTGATGGGAGCAGCCTTGGCTGAAACGGCTTGCGCACGCACCTGTGGCGTAGTGAAAGAAAGGAAGGTCGCGATTACGGGACTAGCCATCAGGACGAGTTGCAGGTGTTTTCGCATAGCCGGGTTTTACTGTCGACGTGCAGGCGCCTTTCTTGACTGTCAGCGTCCAGCGCCTAGAACCGCATTGGACACAAATACCCCACACGTCGCCTACCCGGAACCTGACGGAGAATCCTTACCAGAGTGAAGCGATTATAGGCTGGGAAAGGGGGCTGGGCAATCGTGCAAAGGGGCATAGAACCAACGAAGGTAATCCGTTCAAGTATGTGATAATAATAATGTTATGCTCAATTCATGGTTACCGCGAACGGCGGGAGGTGAGCCTTTTGGCCGAGTTTGAGCTCAGGCGGGGCACAGACACGCCGGACGGCCGGAATGACGGTAAGGTATGGGTCGCCCTCCACGACACCTTGTGCGCCGGGCGCACAACGCGGGGCGAGGCATTCCAGGATCGCCGCCCGCGGGAATCGGGGAAACGACTTTTACCCCCGACACCCCCTTGTAGTACCCTCCGGTTGACTGACTCATGACCGAACTTCCGCTCCCCCAGCTCCAGGCGCCCGATTCCCTGATGCTCTATGGCTTTTGGTACCGGGCCTTGCCCAGCGGCGAACTGCTCCCCGGCGTTTTGCAGAAAACGACGCTGCTTGAGACTCCTTTAGTCTTGGGCCGGGACTCCAATGATCGTCCTTTCGCCCTGCACGATGCTTGCCCTCACCGGGGCATGCCGCTTTCCTGCGGCCAGTTCGATGGTTCGCAGGTAGAGTGCAGCTACCACGGCTGGAGGTTCGACGCCCACTCCGGCCAATGCCAGCTTATCCCCTCACTTACTGCAGACCAGCATCTGAAAGTGGACCGCATCTATGCGGGAAGCTATGCCTGCGAGGAACGTGATGGCTACATTTGGGTCTTCGTTCCCGAGCCTAAACCGGCAGGCGCGGGTTTCTCGAAAGCCGCCGAGCCTCTGCTCCCGGCACCGGAGGTTCCCAACTTCGGTGGCAAGTACAACTTGGCTTACCTTACCGCCGACATGCCGGTGAGCGTAGACCACGGCATTATCGGTCTCATGGATCCGGCGCACGGGCCTTTCGTACATCAGGCCTGGTGGTGGCGAAGCCGGCACAGCATTCACGAGAAGCAAAAAAACTTCGAGCCGATTCCCAGCGGCTTCCGTATGAGCGCGCACACGCCCAGTTCGAACAGCGCGCCTTACAAACTGCTGCGGCTCTATGCCGACGCCGATTCGATCACCACGACTATCGACTTCGTGCTGCCCAATCGGCGCTTCGAGACCATCCAGGCAGGAAAGTATTGGTTCGCGTCACTCACCACGGTTACGCCCATCACGCGCAATCACTGCCGCATCGACGTGGTGGCCTGCTGGAACATCTTCCGCTGGATGCCCTTCGGCGCATCGCTTCTGAAATTTGTGTTCGCAAAGTTTGTGGAGCAGGATCGCCGCACCATGGAGTTGCAATCCGAAGGGCTCAGGCACAATCCCCATCTCATGCTGATCGACGACGCCGACCGTCCCGCCAAGTGGTACTTTGCGCTCAAAGCGGCACACCTCGAAGCCAAACGCACCGGCGCAGAGATGAAGCATCCGATGGCCGGGCCGGTGACTCTAAAGTGGCGAAGCTGAGCTCGTGTGGCGCGGGCGCCCCGCCCGAGTGCCGGTGGCAAAAGCTCTTTACTTTTTGGAAGCACCTTTTTCTTCGCTCACCAGCCACTCCAGCGCTTCTTCCCGCGTCTTGAAGGCGGGCAGGTCGCGTTGCGAAAATGCTTTCAAATTCTCGTAGAAAACCGCCGGCAATCCTTCGATCCCCACCCACGCCGAACGTTTCAGGTAAGGCCGGTCGAGCACAATGCCTTCTTTGACCGTGTCCATGATTCTCTTGTGGAAGGTGGCTCCGGTGAAATCAGCCAGCAGCAGCAGCGAGCCTTTGGGGTTGGCCGCGACCCGCTGCGGAACCAGGTGGGTGATTTTCTCCAGTTCATCGGGAGCGCAGTTGGTGCAATCCACGAGAAGGATCTTCTTGCCTTTGTGGCTGATGAACCGGATGCGGTCTTTCATGGAGGTCCCTCAAAGCTGCGGTGTTAACTGGGAACTGGGAACTGAAAACTGGTAACTGGGTTTCTTAACTTCCGAACCACGCCGACACAGGCGCTTGGCCCTCACCAGAGTACCTTGAGTCCATCGTAGAGCTCAAATTTCTCGTCGGAGGTGACGACCGGAATTTTCTCGGAGAGGGCCTGGGCGATGATCTGGCGGTCAAACGGGTCGCCGTGGTGGAGCGGGAGGCTGAATAATTCGAAAGCGTGATCGATGGTGTAGGGCAGAATGCGAATGTCCAGATCTTGCACCGCCTGGCGGGCGATCGCAGCCGAGAGCCGCAGCTTGCCCAGCGCTGCCTTGATGGCGATTTCAGCCAGCGAGATCGTACTCAGCTCCAGAACATTCTGCGCGCTGCTTAGCGCCGCAGCCGCACGCTTGCTGAGCCTCTCGGGAGATTCGACGGCGTAAATCAGGACGACCGTGTCGAGAAGCAGGCGCATCATCATTTACCTAACGGCCCATTTTTTACTAGCCGCGGCCTGCGAGGAAATCCTCCACTTCTTCGTTCGTCATCGGCTTCCACCAATTCGGATCGAGGATTTGGATTTTGCCCTTCAACGTTCCCAGCGTGCGCTTCTTGCGAGCCGGCTTCCTGGTGCGCACGATGTCCACCACCGGCACACCGCGGCGGCAAATGGTCACCGGCTTGCCATCTTCGACGGCCTTGATCAACTCCGGCAGCTTGTTCTTGGCGTCAGCCACGCTGACTTGCATCCGCTCATGATAGCTATCTGAGATAGCTATGTCAACAAAACTGCAACGGGATGACAAGCGATCTGCTGCTGACTTGTCATCCTGAGCGGAATAAATATGATTCGCCTTGCGAATCGTATTTACGGAGTCGAAGGACCCCTATATCTCCGGATCGCTTCGAGAAAGTGTCGGGGAGTTCTCGCGGCACGCTGTCTTCGGCCGCAGCATCGGGAGAATTCCCCGCCACGCTATGAGTAGTGCTCACTGTCAGGGTCCTTCGACTGCGTGGGCGCTTCGCTCCGCGAAGCACCCACTTCGCTCAGGATGACAATGGGATGAGTTCAGTTGCCGAGGAGGGATTCCACCACTCCATATGCTTCGCCCAAGGCCGCATCCAGCGCCCCAGGATCTTTTCCGCCGGCTTCGGCGAGGTCGGGACGGCCGCCACCTTTGCCGCCGACTTTCTGCGCCACGGGGCCGATGACTTTGCCGGCTTGAATGCGGCTGGTGAGGTCTTTAGTGACGCCGACGATCAGCGAGACGTTGCCGTTCGTGGCAGAGCCGAGCACGACCACGCCGGAGCCGAGTTTGTCGCGAAGCTGATCGACCAAAGTGCGCAATTGCGAACGCTCGAGATTGTCCACGCGATGGGCGAGGACTTTGACCCCGCGCACATCTTTAATTTGTTCGGAAATGTTCACCGTGGAAGAAGATGCCGACTTCATGCGCACCTGATCGAGTTCGCGGGTGAGGCGCTTGATTTCGGCGTCTTTTTTCTCGAGTTCGGCTTTCAGCGCTTCGGCCGGAGAAATATGATCATCTCCCGCGGGTGCCCCATCCTTTCGCGTTTTTTGCGAAAGGGTGGGACCGGCGAAGCCGGAGACGACACTTTCCAGTTCATGATCTTTCTGGAAGTGATGCAGAGAGCCCTCACCGGACACGGCCTCGACGCGCCGCACTCCGGAGGACACGCTGCCTTCTTTCAGAATCTTGATCAGGCCGATCTCGCCGGTCTGTGCGGTGTGCGTGCCGCCGCAAAGTTCGGTGGAGAAGTCTCCGATCTTGATGACGCGAACTTTGTCTCCATACTTTTCGCCGAACAGCGCCATGGCGTGGTACTCATTGACGGCCACGTCAATCGGCACGTTCTCGATGACCTCGATCTTTTCGTTGCGCAGGACTTCTTTGTTGATGAGGTCTTCGATGTCCTGCAATTCTTCGTCTTCGACGGCGGTGAAATGCGAGAAGTCGAAGCGCAGATGATTGGGCGCGACCAGCGATCCGGCCTGCTTCACGTGCTTGCCCAGAATTTCACGAAGGCCGGCGTGCAGAAGATGCGTGGCGGTGTGGTTGCGCATGGTGGCCTGACGGATTTCGGTGTCGACCACGGCATCGACTTTGTCGCCGACCCTGAGGATGCCCCGTTCTTGTCGCGCACTTTGCGACAAGGGCGGGGCTTTCACGACCTGATGCGCGCGCACACCCTGGATCGGGTAGTAGCATCCATTGACGTCGGCGATGACTGTGTTGTGGTCGTCGCTGTAGAGCCATCCCCGGTCGCCGACTTGCCCGCCGGATTCGGCGTAGAACGGGGTGTGATCGAGAATGACTTCGCCTTCTTCGCCGGGGTTGAGTTGCTGCGCGCCTTGGCCGTTGTGGATGATGGCGAGGACTTCGCAGTTTTGCGATGAAGTTTGGCGATAACCCTCGAAGATGGACGTCGGGAGCTGCTGGTAAGAAGGATTGGCGGTTTGTTTGGCTGCGCCTTTCCAGGAGGCGCGAGCGCGCTCGCGCTGCTGGGCCATTGCGCGGTCGAAACCAGCGTCATCGAAGCTCACCCCGAAATCGCGGCAGGCGTCCTGGATAAAATCCTTGGGAAGTCCAAAGGTGTCGTAGAGCTTGAAATGCGTCGTCGCCGGGTAACATCGCAGAGGAGCCGACCCGGTCGAGTTCGCGGACTCCCCATGCAATTGCCTGTGGGAGATGTGCCCCAGAACCAGTGCTCAGAGCCGCCTCAAGGGGTAACTCTCGCTCATACTGTTCACGCGTCACTGCACGAGTACGAGTGATCTGCTGCTCGTGCTCCTTGTACTGTTTCCATATTGCGGAAGCAGTTGCAGCCTCCAGGCGTCCCAAAGCGACGTCTAACGTGTGCGCAAATCTGGTTTCCTCCGCCAGCACCGTCTTCGACACCCGCTCTGCCGTCTCCTTCAGTTCCGGATACGCATCCTGCATCAGATCACGCACAGCAAAGACCATTTCATGCAAGAACGGCTTCTCCTGCCCCAGCAACCTCCCATGCGTGATCGCTCTGCGAATAATTTTGCGCAGCACGTAGCCGCGGCCTTCATTCGAAGGCAGCACTCCGTCAGAAATCAGAAACGTCGCGGCGCGAGAGTGGTCGGCGATAACGCGCAATGAAGCTGCTGACTTTTGTGTGAGCCTCTTTGTCCAATCTCCTTCGTCAGGTCGAACTGTTCCACCCCGCAACTCTGCCGCTCGCTTGATCAGCGGCGTAAACAAATCCGTCTCGTAATTCGAAATCACTTCTTGCTGCACTGCCGTAATCCGCTCCAGGCCCATGCCCGTATCAATCGACGGCTTGGGCAGCGGATTCAGTTTGCCGCTGGCATCGCGGTCGAACTGCATGAACACCAAATTCCAAATTTCGACATAACGGCCGCAATCGCAGCCGAAGGCGCAGTCTGCGTGGCTCTGATCGGACGCGACCGGGCCCATGTCGTAATGAATCTCGCTGCACGGGCCGCAGGGGCCGGTGTCGCCCATCTGCCAGAAATTGTCTTTCAATCCAAACTCGAAGATTCTCTCTTTCGCGACGCCTTGCCCGAGCCACAGGTCGTAGGCCTCGGCGTCGCGCTGCAGCCCGCCTTCGCCGTTGAAGATCGTCACGTAGAGTTTGTTCTTGTCGATGCCGAACCACTGCGGCGAAGTGATCAGTTCCCACGCATATGCGATGGCGTCCTTCTTGAAATAGTCGCCAAAAGAAAAATTTCCCAGCATCTCGAAAAACGTGTGATGGCGGTTGGTGAAACCGACGTTTTCGAGGTCGTTGTGCTTTCCTCCGGCGCGGACGCATTTCTGAGAAGTCGTGGCGCGGCTGTAGTCGCGTTTTTCCAGTCCGAGGAAAACGTCTTTAAACTGGTTCATTCCGGCGTTGGTGAAGAGCAGCGTGGGGTCGTTATGCGGGACGAGCGACGAGGAATGCACCTCGCGGTGCCCTTTCTGGACGAAGAAGTCCAGAAATTTCCGCCGAACTTGCGAGCCAGTCAGCATGTTGGGAATTCAGGCAGATTCCAAGTATCGATTCTAGCATCGCGGTTATGTTCACGCGTCACAGACGCGGGTCAGACGGGCGTGTAGATTTCAGTCGTCCCTCCGGGACTCCGTCGCCCGGCATCCGGACCCGGCGCTGAAGCGCCGGGCTATTGGCAAGGGTCCCTCCGGGACCAATGGGGGACGAGTCCACACTCGGGTGAGAAATCGCACTCGAAGCCGGCGTTCCGGAGGAACGCGTGCCAATAGCCCGGCGATTCATCGCCGGGTGAACGCGGAATAGGGAACAAAGTCCCGGAGGGACGACTGAAATCATGTCGCACACCTACATATCGGAACTTGTCCACATCGTGTTCTCCACCAAGAACCGCCGCGACCTGATACCCGTCGAATTGCAGCCCCGCCTTTGGTCGTTTCTCGGCGGGATCGCGCGCAACCATGGGTTCAAGGCAATCGCAATCGGAGGCATTGCGAATCACGTCCATATTCTGCTCTCGTTGCCTGCGACCATGCCCTTGGCCAAAGCTGTGCAACTGATCAAAGGCGGGTCATCCAAATGGATGAACGACAACGGCGGCGGCAAATTCGCGTGGCAGGAAGGCTACGGCGCGTTCACTGTGGGAATTTCGCAACAGGCCCGCACCGTCGCCTATATCAACTCACAGCCCGAACATCATCGCAAGCATGGCTTCGAAGAGGAATTCCTCGCCATACTGCAGAAACATCAGATCGAATACGACCCGACGTATGTCTGGGGCTAGTGTCTGTCTTATTTCGGCGGAGCCGGCTTGTCGTCGCCCGTGACTTTTTCTGCGCCTTTCTTCATTCCGTGGCCGACGTCCTTCACGCCTTTAGTGACGCCGTGGCCGGTTTTCTTGGCGGCGTCCCCGGTTGCGTCGGCGGCTTTTTCTGTGCCCTTTGCCGTGTCTTTGGCCGCGGTCTTGGTGGCATGGCCGGTATCTTTCGCGGTCTTCTTAGTTACGTCGGCAGTTTTGTCGGCGGCTTTTTCTGTGCCCTTTGCCGTGTCCTTGGCCGCCGTCTTGGTAGCGTGGCCGGTATCTTTCGCGGCCTTGTCGACGTCCGATCCCACGCCCTGAGAGTAAGCCAACGAAGAGCAGAACAACGCTACAGCAAAAACTACAGCCCACTTGGATTTCATGTTGCGCCTCCTTAATTTTGGCAGGATTGCTCGACGAGTATGGAGCATCTCGGGCACAAAAGGCAATGCTGGGCCTGCGCCTTCGAATTATTCGCTTCCCGTTTCGGCTTCGAGCGCGGACAGGGCTTCGTCATCCACATCCCATTTTTTCAGGATGGAAAAAATGGTTCTCGAGGCAAATCCCGCGCGCATCAAATTACGGAAAATCCGCGCCGCCTGTTTCCGGTCCTTCGGTTTGGTCAGACGCTTGCGCCGCAAATATTCTCGAGCCTGCTTTTCATCATTTACTTCGTCATAGACGGACTCGACCGCCTTCTCAATCACCTCACCGTGAACGCCCTTGGCCTTGAGGTCGGTGACCACGCGGCGGCGGCCGTACTTTTCATTGTCGCGGCGGAACGCAGAATAAGCCGCGGCATAGTGCGCGTCATTTAGATATCCCTGATCTTTCAGGCGGCGGATGACCAGTTCGATCAAGGTCTGTCCATATTCGGACTCGGCCTCAACTCGCTGACGCAGCAGGCGTTTGAGTTCGGCCACGGAGCGCATCCGCCGGCCCAGCGCGCCTACGGCGTACTCGTACGCCTCATCTTCGGTCTGAAGTTTTCGGGAACTGAAGAACGCCATTCTTCGTACCATACTCCAGAGAAAAGGATTCAGAAAATCGCGCACGATTTGTTACAACTTTTGACAATCATTTAACAAGTTCCTGGTGACAGCGGCGTCCGTGCATCGTCTAAAATGGAGAAAATTGAGAAGCAGAAGGAAGGCAATCATGCTTACCCTGGACGTGGAAAAAGCCAATGATGTGGCCGTCGTGAGGTGCTCTGGGCGGCTGGTGCGTGGAACCGAGATTGCCACGCTGCGCAATAGGGTGGTGTCGGAGAAGAACACCCGGATTGTGGTGCTCGATCTCTCCGAAGTGGAGGCGCTCGACGCCGGCGGACTGAACGCCCTGGTGTCGCTGCAACTCTGGAGCTGCAATCACGGAGTTCAACTCAAGCTGGTGAACCCATCGCAGTTTGTGCGCGAGATGTTGGTCTCGATGCACCTCGACCAGGTGTTTGATATTTCCTCCCTGCACGATGCGCTGGTGGTGTTAAGCCGTCCGCCGCAGCGTGAGACGAAAATCGCCATGGCCTGGTGAAGCTGGGTTGATTGCTTTAGGTTGATTGGGGAAAAAAGAAGGGCGCGCGTGAGCGCGCCCTTCTGATTTATGCAACAGCCTCAGCGGCTGCCGAAGCCGGTGGCTTGCATAGCGTTGCGGGAAATGTCGCTGCTCGAGGCCACTCCCTGCATGCGCAGTTTGAAGTCGTCGGCGTTGGAAGCGTTTTCCAGTGCGGTTTCGTAGCTGATCAACCCAGCCTGGAACAAATCCCAGAGAGACTGATCGAAGGTCTGCATGCCGTACTGCGACGTGCCGGCGGAAATCGCGTCGCGGATGGACCGAGTTTTTTCCGGCACCAAAATGCACTCACGGATGTAAGCGGTGTTGATCATGACTTCCACAGCAGGCACGCGGCCCTCGCCGTCGCACCGTTTCATGAGGCGTTGGCTGATGACGGCGCGCAACACTGCCGCCAACTGCAGTCGGATCTGCTTCTGCTCCGGCGGCGGGAAGACAGCGATGATACGGTTGACGGTTTCCACTGCGTCTAACGTATGCAAGGTGGAGAAGACCATGTGGCCGGTTTCGGCCGCGTGCAGCGCGGTGCCGATGGTTTCCATGTCGCGCATTTCGCCGACCAGAATCACGTCTGGATCCTGACGCAGCGAAGCGCGCAGCGCCGCTGAAAACGACGGCGTATCCACTTCCACTTCGCGCTGGTTTACGTATCCCTTTTTATCGCGGTGGAGAAATTCGATCGGGTCTTCAATGGTGATGATGTGCTCGGCCTTGGTGGAATTGATGCGGTCGATCATGGCGGCCAGCGTGGTCGACTTACCAGAACCGGTGACGCCCGTGACCAGAATCAATCCGCGCGGCATGTCGCAGACTTGCTCCACAATTTTCGGCAGATAGAGTTCATCGAGGGCGCGAATCTTGGTAGGAATGACGCGGAGCACGAGTCCCACCTGACCGCGCTGCTGAAAGACGTTGACACGGAAGCGTCCCAGCCCGGCGACGCCGTAGGCCATATCGATTTCAGTGGTCTCTTTGAATTTTTGTTTCTGCCGCGCTGACATCATGCTGAACGCCATGGTCAACATGTCTTCGGCGCTCACTCGCGGCTGGTCGGTCAAAGGAGTCAGTTCGCCATCGATGCGGAGGTGCGGATAATTTCCCACCTTAAGGTGCAAGTCGGACGCCCGCCGTTCCATGGCGATGCGCAGCAGATCATCAATATTCATTCAGCACGTCCCGTCGAGACAGAGGTCGGTTGCCAGCGATTCAGTGGACTCGAATTCCAGCCGTTATCATGAACCGAAACGTCACCTTCCCCAAGATGACCTAAGTAACGGGACTGACGGGCACGTGCCTCATGCCGCCCGTGATTTTGGCGTATTTGCCAGATATGGTTCGCCATGCAACGAGGGAAGTGAGCGTTACTTATCTGAAGGCACACTTCTCAAGACTCCTGCGGCTGGTGGAAAAGGGGCAGGAGATCGTGATTACCAGGTATCGTGTCCCGGTTGCACGGCTGGTGCCGATTCCGAAGAATCGAAGGCGCCAAATAAAAAAGGCACGGGCGTGAACCCGTGCCAGGCCGAAATTCGCCGAGGGTTATGCGTGGACCGGTTGCTTGCTTCCCACCGGCACCGGCGTCAGCCAGTTGTGGCGGTCCGTTTTTTCGCCGCGGATGATCGCGTAGAACTCTTTCTGAATAGCTTTGGTGACCGGGCCCATCACGCCCTTGCCCACGCTGATCTTGTCCACGGACCGAATGGCGGTGACTTCCGCGGCGGTGCCGCTGAAGAACGCTTCGTCGGCCACGTAGAGCATTTCGCGTGGAATCGATTGCTCAACCACGGGAATGCCCAGGTCGCGCGCAATCTGCAATACGGAATCACGGGTAATGCCGGGCAGCACCGAATTGCCCAGCGGCGCCGTCTGCAGTACTCCCTGGCGCACCAGAAAAACATTTTCTCCCGAGCCTTCGCTGACGTACCCCTCCGCATCCAGGGCGATTCCTTCGGCGTAACCGTTGACAATGGCTTCCATCTTGATGAGCTGGGAATTCATGTAATTTGCGCCCGACTTGGCCATCGCGGGCAGTGTATTGGGAGCGATCCGCGTCCACGAAGATACGCAGGCATCCACGCCCTGTGCTGCGTCGGTTCCCAGATATTTGCCCCAGGGGTAATTGCAGATATAAACCTCGGTAGGCGAATTGAAAGGATTGACCCCCGCTTCGCCGTACCCGCGCAGCACGATCGGCCGGATATAGCAGGGCCACACGCCATTGTTCTTGACTACCGCCGTAAGGCCTGCGACCAGTTCGTCGCGGGTGTAGTCCACGTCAATGCGGTAAATCTTGGCCGAATCCAGCAACCGCTGCATGTGTTCCGAGGCGCGGAAAATAGCCGGCCCCGTGGGCAGCTCGTAGCAACGGATCCCCTCAAATACCGACGAGCCATAATTCACCACGTGCGACATGACGTGCAGCGTGGCCTCATCCCAGGGGATCAGTTTTCCGTTGTGCCAGATTTTCTCGGTCTTTTGAATCGCCATGAAGACTCCTATTGACTCTTCGATGCCAAGGTTAGTTATTTGGTAACGAGGCTGAATCCTTCCGCTGGCGCTGCAGGGGATCGAGGCGTGAAAACCGAACCCACGTTACCCACCATTATAGCCGAGGCAACCGGCTGCCAAGTGGGGCTAAGTACTTTCGTTTGACGGATACGCTTGTGCGCTGGGACGAGCGTCAAGCCGCCAGCAATGGGCTGAAGCTGCAAGGGCCGCGCTAATAGGCTGGCGGCAGGCCCATTTTCGCCACCAGGGCACGGTAACGCGGTTCCGAATGCAGGAAGTCGAAGGCCCGCCACTTCTGCAAGAACACGAGCATTGGATCGCGTTCCCGAAATCCATCTTCCAATGCCCGCAGCGTCTCTTCCTTGCGTCCGAGCATGGCGTAGTCGTACGCCAGATGAAGTGGGGAGAGATAGTGCTTGCGGGCCCGCTCCTGATCTTGTTTCAGAAAGAGCTCTCCTAACGGTGCATCATCCCCTCGCACCGCCGCTCGCCGCGACGGCCTCAGCGGACTGCTTGTCGCCCTCGGCCAGAAACATCTCTTGCACTTGCTGTACGGCCTCTTTATTCATGCCTTTGTACCGGTAAGCCTCAAATAGAAGCCATTGAATATAAGGGTCCTGGGGCAGGATTTCTGCGCGCACGCCCAACTCGGCGATGGCCGCGTCGTAGTTTCGTATACGAAGATAGGCAGCCCCGAGTGCGTCCGGCCGGCCAAAAGGATCAAGCTCGGTGGAGCGCTTCTGTTCCTGCAACGATTCATCGTCCCGGTTCATCGCCGAAAGGATATAGGAGTAGAATATGCTGAGCCTCGGCGTAGTTGGGATTCAGTTCGATGGCGCGCAACTACTCCGCCTCGGCCCGTTTCCAGTCCCACCGATTGAAAAGATAGTAAGCAGCCATCGAATTGTGGGCCTCGGGCAACGAGTCATCTAATTCCAGAGCCTTGAGGGTGTACTGCTTGTCCTTTTCGAAGGCCGCGTCTGGAGGAACGTCACCGTTTACCGCGCTGGCGCCGTAACTGTCGCCAAGCCCGCTCCAGGCAGCGGCGTAGTCGGGCTGTAGCCGAACGGCCTTCTCGAAATATTCTTTGCTGCGCTCAGTATTCCCAGCAAACCAGTAGTAACGGCCTTGCAGGTAGGCGTCGTGCGCCTCGGGACTGACCTGGCGCTGCGGTTTGGCTGGAGTTGAACCAACCATGGCCTCGTTGGCGATCGTGTGGGAAAGCTCCTCGGGTAGGGACAATGCCCCGTTCAGGTCGCGGTCATAGCTCTGTGCCCAAATGTGCGTATCCGTTGGCGCGTAAATCAGTTGCAGATTGACGTGCACGTGATCAGCAGAACGATTTACCGAGCCTTCCAGGATTCCGTCCACGCCGAGAGCCTGGGCGATCTCACGCAACGGCCTGCTCGCGCCTTTGTACTGCATCACCGACGTATGGGAGACCACACGCAAGGAACGGTTCTGAGCGAGAGCTGTGATCATCTCGTCCGTCATGCCGTCGGCGTAATAATCCTGCGAGGGGTCGCCCGAGAGATTCGTGAGTGGCAACACGGCAAGGGAGTGAATGGGGCCGACTTCATGCCTGGCAAAAATCCGCTTGCGAAGTCCTCCTACCTCGAGCGCCAACACTGCTCCCGCGATCAGGCAAAGGGCGATGGCCGCGGACGGGACCGGCCAGCGGAGCTTCCTGGCTGGCGAACCCGACTCCGGGGCAGGGATCTTTGGCGCGACTTCGACAAGTGTGTCGGCCGACCGGGCGCCTCCGTTTCTGTCGGCGACAAAGCGGTACCCTTTGCCGGTGACGGTTTCGACAAACCGCGGCTGCTCGGGATCATCTCTGAGAGCTTGCCGCACCTTTCGAATCGCCGTGTTGATGCCGTGCTCGGTATCAACGAAAACGTCTTTACCCCAGAGTCGGTCGATGATTTCCTGCCGGGTGACGATGTTGCCGTCTTTTTCTGCCAGCAGGATGAGCAACTCCATGGGAATCCGCTCGATCTTCAGGGCTCGACCATTGCGTCGCAGCTCATAGCGGGCGCAATCCAGCTCGAATTCGCCAAACTTGCGGGAGGCCAGTGGCACGGCAACCTCAACGACGGGGGACAAAACTATAGCATCGTTTGCCTCCGGAATGCTGAACTATCCGAGCGCTCAATCACTTACGGCTTCACCTATCCTTCACCCAAGCTTCATCTCCCATTCCTTGTGCAAATCTGCCCTCCAAGGCAGCATGCCCCTCCGATGGATTCGGCTCTTTCAAAGGAGATCGCATGAAAACAACATTTGCAAAACTGATAGCGGTTCCCGCCATCCTCGTGATGGGGATACTAATGACGACAAACGCGAGCGCCGACTGCGGAGGTTTCTCAAGGATCAAGCGGGGCGCAACCGTTCAACGTCAAGCCTGGAATGAGGGCGATAAACACCCAGCATTCGGGCTCGCCCCCTACTACCAGGATCCCATCGTTGGCCTGTGGCAAGTGACCTTTACCGCCGAAGGCAACGGCCCGAACGGGCCTCCGGACGGCGCTCCGATTGACGCGGCCCTGGTGGTCTGGCATGACGATGGAACCGAAATCATGAATTCCGGGCGACCCGCGCAGGACGGGAACTTCTGCATGGGAATCTGGAAGAAGACGACGTACACGACCTACAAGCTGAACCACTTTGCCTTGGGCAACGACACCACCAACGCGCCGAGCGGAATCGGAAATCCAGCCGGTCCGACGCATATCGTTGAATGGGTGTCTATCAGTCGGGACGGAAAGTCTTATAGCGGAACGTTCGTCCTGGACGCTACCGATACCTCGGGCAACAACGTCGCACACATCCTCGGTGTAATCTCAGCAAAGCGAGTGACGGTGGATACCACGAGTGTGTTTTAGCTTGCGGGGCTGAGCGGGTAGGGGCGGGTCTTTGACCGCCCGCCCGAACCGAAACCGTGTTGGGGCGGGTCGCTGACCCGCCCGAACCTACCAAATCGTTTCGACCAGCTTTGTCCGTCGAATCCCCACGTCGGCCGTGACCAGCGCGGGGCCTTCTGCAAGAGCGGTGGCCGCGATCAGACGGTCCGCAGGATCTCTTTCTGATCCTCGAGCGGATGGACATTCAGGAGCTATGCCCCTCGCACCGCAGCACTCCCAGATACGCGCTCCACGGGCCAACAGCTTCGCGGTATTGGCTTGCCATTACCCGCGAGAGTTGATGCAAATGCGTCAGATCGTGAGTTGCCCATGTCGCCAGCAGCTCGGATAGTGTGACCACTCCCAGCTCAGGATGCCGCCCCCGCCGCTCCAGATCTTGAGGTTGCAGGTGAAATGCCTCGAGGGCCGCCAGACTCTCCCGCCGCAAGCGAGCAAACTCATCCAACAGCTGATCGAGGGACTTGCCCTGGCTTAACTTTGCTTGCGCAAAACGATCAAAAGGCTCAAAGGTACGGTCTTCCGCGTCAGACAGGATGATCCGGGCGCGGGGGATCCAGTCCGCGCGTTCTCCATGGATTAAATGGCCGACGATATCAAACGCGCTCCATGTTCCTCCACCTTCGTTCGATTGCGTCCAGCTCTCCGGTAACCCCCGAAGCAGGGAGTTCAGAGCTCCCGGTGTGCGGTTTAAAAGCGCGGTGGTTTCCGAGAGATTGAATTTCATGGTGGCCTCGATAAGAAGTCGAGCTGGGACCAGTTTTGGATTTGGCTGGATCGCTTTGAGGTTCAAAATCTGGCGCTTCGCCCCGGGCGCCCTATGCACTCTCGCGGTTCCCCCGCGAGTTGATTCTGGCGCATCCCCATTGCGGGAACTCGATGACTGAGATAAAGTCTGCCGGAACCAATAGTTTGCAGGGATGGGGTCTCGAACGCGTGGGTTCGTCCTCAAGACAAACCGGAGCGTCGTGGCCTGTGGAAAATCGATGATTGAAGGAGGGCTATGGGTCAGACGGCGAACCTCGCGGCACTCGACATCGGTATCATCGTTGCCTACTTTGTTTTGATCTTCTGCATCGGTCTGTACTTTGCGCGCCGGGGGCGCACCTCCACCGATTACTTCCTGGCCAGCCGCAATGTGGGATGGTTCGCCATCGGGGCTTCGCTGTTCGTCTCCAATATTTCGACCGAACATTTCATCGGACTATCGGGCTCGGGAGCCAGTTCGGGCTTGGCCGTCGGCCACTTTGAATGGTGGGCGTGCCTGATTCTGCTCGTGCTCGGCTGGGTCTTCGTCCCTTTTTATCTTCGTTCCAACGTCTTCACCATGCCGGAATTTCTGGAACGGCGCTTCAGCCGTTCCTGCGCGGTTTATCTGGCGAGCATCTCGATCATTGCGTACATCTTTACCAAGATTTCCGTGCAACTCTACGCGGCGAGTGTAGTCCTTGAGCGCGTTGCTGGTTGGAAACTCTGGGAGACCGCCATCGTCCTTGTCGTCGCCACCGGAATTTACACCATCGCCGGAGGGTTGGCCGCCGTAATCTATACCGACATGGTGCAGACCATGATCCTGATCGTGGGCGCGGTCCTGCTGACCGTCATCGGGTTGCACAAAGTGGGAGGATTTGAGGCCCTGCGAGCCGCGGTGCCCGCCGGCTATTTCCACATGATTAAACCCGTGAGTGATCCGGCCTTTCCCTGGACTGGCATTTTCTTTGGCGCTCCAATTCTGGGGATCTGGTATTGGTGTACCGACCAGGTGATTGTGCAGCGTGTGTTGTCGGCGCGTGATGAAGGTCACGCCAAGGCCGGCACCATCTTCGCCGGCTTCCTGAAGATTCTCCCTGTCTTCATGCTGGTATTGCCGGGGATCATCGCTTTCGCGTTGTTTCGCAATCTCTTCAAGATTGGACCGAATGGCGACGTGCTCAATGGCGACATCGCCTATCCCACGATGATCCTGAATCTGCTTCCCACCGGCCTGGTAGGCCTGGTGTTGGCCGCGCTACTGGCGGCGGTGATGGGCGCGATGAGTTCGGTATTTAACTCTGCGTCGACGCTCTTCACCCTCGACTTCTACAAGAAAATCAGACCAGACGCCAGCGAAGCCAACCTGGTCAACATGGGGCGCTACGCCACCGGCATCATGGTTGTGCTGGGGTTGTTATGGGTGCCGTTTATCCATTACATCAGCAGCCAGCTCTATATTTATCTGCAGAGCGTGCAGGGGTACATCAGCCCGCCGATCGCCGCCTGCTTCGTTTTGGGGATTCTCTGGCCGCGGCTCAATGCCCAGGGCGCGATTACCTCGCTGCTCACGGGCTTCGTCATGGGAGCCGTCCGCTTCGTCGCCGAACTCGTGGATCGAGCGGCTGGCGGGCATGCCTTTGACGGCGCCTTCATGCGCGAACTGGTGGACATGAATTTCCTGCACTACGCGATTCTGATGTTTGTGGTCTGTTGTGCTGTGTTGATTGTGGTAAGCATGTTGACGCCTGCGCCCGACCGCAAGAAGCTGGCCGGGCTCACTTTCGCCACCGTGGACGAGAAGATGGATGTGGTTCCGGTTACAGCCTCCGCCACCTTCAAGCCCGCTGCCGAAACACCCTCAGAGCGCAGGATGAATATCATCTTCAGCCTGGCGTTGCTGTTTACCGTGATCGGCTTGTGGATTTATTTCCGCTAGAAGGGACGTTTTTCCGTGCGCAGCCTTAGGCCCAACGTAACTCGCGAAGAGGCGATTGAGCATTTCTCCCGCGGCGCCATGAGCGCGGTGCGGGAAACCATGTTTGGGCCGCTGTGTTCGGTCGCGCCTTGCTATGTCCCCTTCCAGCTCTTCCGGGTTGAAATCCGCAACGCTGGCCGGTCTGAAGAGCATATTTTTGGCCTCGACGCCGTTGTCGGCTCGCTCGACCTTTATCGCTTCGAACAGTTACCCGGCGAGAGCGAGGTGGTCTCCGTCGATAGCCGCAACCAGGTGCCGCCGTCGCTCGACGAAGAAAACGGGAAAGATCTGGTACTGGCAAAGGTGAGGCGGTTCCTCTTCAGCACCGGCTTCTTTCGCATCCGTGACCTGCATCTGTCCGCCGAGCCGTTGCCCGGCGAACTTTACGTTCCTTACTGGGTGGGGTTTCGCGGCCGCGGCACCACCGCGCGCTTGTGCGTAATGGATGCAGTGCGCCGGCGGATGGAGGGAGCCAAGGTGAAGCAACTGCTGCGGAACTGGTTGACTTCCCCCCAGTAAAACGCAACCTCCCCCGAATGTACATGCTCCGCATACCCGCAGGGCAAGCGCATCATTGAGCTTTGGTTTTTCCTTCAGTACTTTCGTAACTCCCAGCGCCTAAGTCCACCGGGCTATTCTTGTTTCACCTTCCCCAGGGTATAAGCCGGGCTTTTTCTCGTGCAGAAACGGCTCGGGTTGTTGCCGTGTGGGGCCTAAAGACCTATGTCGAACAAGATTGGCCGCTTCGAAATCCTCAGCGAACTCTCGCACACTGAATTCGGTGCGGTCTATAAGGCTTCCGATCCCGAGAGCGGGCAGACCATTGCGCTCAAGACCATCCGGCCAGACGCTCTGGGCGACCAGTATGCGCCGCTCATCCAGAGCGTGCTCGAAGAAGCCGCGCTCAGCCAGGTCCTGAACAGTCACAACGTTACCCAGCTCTACGGCGCACAGGAAATGGACGGTGTGTTCTGTGCCGCCATGGAATATGTGCAAGGTAACGGCGTGGCTACCATGCTGGCACGGAAAGAAGGATTCTCCATTTGGGACCTGCAGGATATCGCCCGCCAGGCCTGCCAGGGGCTTGACCATGCACACGTTCGCAACGTGGCGCACTACAGCCTGGAGCCGGGCAAGATCATGGTCTCCTGGGATGGCACGGTAAAGCTGCTGAGCTTCGGAATCTCCCGCATGAGCACCTTCGGCTGCCTGGAATCAGGCAAAGCGCTTGAGGCCCTGCACTACATGTCTCCGGAACAGTTGCGGGGAGAAACAGTGGATGCGCGCTCCAACATGTTCAGCCTGGGTGCGATTTTGTATGAGATGGTGACGGAGCGCAAAGCGTTCGCGGGGGACGACGCCGACCAGGTGCGGCAGCAGATTCTGGAGCAGATGCCGGTTGCTCCCTGCGAGGTCAACCGCAAGCTTCATCCTGCTCTGAGCGATGTGATCGTGAAAGCTCTGGCGAAGGCGCCAGCGGACCGTTATCAGAACGGGCAGGAACTGGTCAACGATCTTGAAAAGTGTAAGGAAAGTCCGGCCAAAGTGGCGGCCAAGAAGCCGGCAGCGCAGGCTCCGAGTGCGGCTGCTCCACAAGCGCCGAAGGACGCACCTCCCGCCGGTTCGCAAGCGTCTTCTTCGCAAGCCTCAAGGCCGGCTGCGGAACCGAAGCAAGCTGTAGCATCGGCCGTGCGAGCGGCAGCTCCGCAGCCGAAAGCTCCCGTCGCCAAAGCGGAAAGCTACAAAGAACCTGAATTTGCTGTAGCTCCGCTTCTTCCAGTCGCGTCGGCCGCTGCGCCTGCCGTCGTAGCGACGGAACCAGTAGAAGCGGTCTCCGCCAAGTCGGTCGAAGAGATTCCGGCTCCAGTCGCCCATTCCTGGCGCGCCGCCGCAGCCGGCGTGGGCGCAGGTGCGACTTCCGCCGACTTGCCCCGGACTCCGAAACTTGATTCCAGCGAGCAGTTCATCAGTACCTGCGTAAAAGCTTCCATAGAGGCAGTGAGCCATGAGCAGGCGACCATGTCTTCGGCGGCAGCGAAGCCTGAGCTTGCACCCCCGAAGATTGCCGTCGATCCCATGATGGCGGAAGCGAACGAAGACTCGGGAACGCGTAGCCGCAGTTTTTCCGAGATCACCGAACTGCCACCGCTGAAAGAGGCCTATGTTCCGCCCCCGCCGCCACCCGAGCCCGAGCCGATGCAGGCGGAACCATCGCCCGCAGCCAGCAACCGAATTGCGCCTGCAGAAAAGAAGCCACCGGCGCAGCAAGTAGCCAAGCAGGCTGCCAGGAAGGCCGTCACGGAAATCAAGAAGACTCCGCCTAAGTTATTTATGTATTCGATTGCGGCGGCGGTTGGCGTCATTCTTCTGATCGTGGTGGCGATTGCGTATCACATCCGTTCGGAGAACGAGGAAGACGGCCCGCAGACGACAGCGGCGGTTCCTGCGAGTTCGGCGCCATCCGAAACAGCCAGCCCGGCGGCACCCGCGGTTGCTGCGCCGGTGCAAACCCCGGCCGCAGTGGAAGCCGAAAGCGCAAGACCCGCGCGCCGCCAGCCTGTCTCGGTAACGCCAAAATACAAGCAGAAAGCCAGGCCTACAACGGCATCCGCCGTTGTGGTCCCGGGTCAATTGACGATCAATTCCACCCCCGAGGGTGCGGAGATTACGCTCGATGAGCGTCATGATGCCACATGGGTCACGCCGTTCAACGTAAGTGGGCTGCTGCCTGGCCAGCATCTGATCAAGGTCAGCAAGCCAGGCTTCTCCACCGAGACGCGCAGCATTGAAGTCGCCTCAGGCGGCAAGTCTTTTGTCGTGGTCCAACTGGCCCAGCTTACGGCCTCTATTTCTGTGACCAGCGATCCTTCAGGCGCGGCTGTCTTTGTCGACGGCAAGGACACCGGGCGGCTCACACCGACACAACTCTCCTTGGATAAACCCGGCGCGCACACTCTGGTGGTCAAGAAAGCGGGCTATCTCGACGAAACCACAACCGCCAACTTGCAGATGGGCCAGTTGGTGCACTTTTCTCCCGCATTAAAGGCCCTGGGCAACACCGACGACATCAAAATCGGCGGCGGCAAGTTGAAGAAAATGTTTGGCGGTGGCGGGGACACCACCGGAATGGGCACCGTTAGCGTCAAGACCGTGCCCAAAGGCGCACAGGTCGCGGTCAACAACCGTATCCTCGACAAACCCTCGCCGCTTGAGTTCCACCTGAATCCCGGCACGTATGTCATCGATATTACGGCCAGCGGATTTAAGGATATTCATCGCGTGATCAACGTCGAAAAAGGCGGCAAGGTCGCGATCGATGAGAACATGGACCGACAATAAGCCTGCCGTCAGGCGGAAGTCGGGTTTGTACCACCCTACCCCTGTCGGGCACCCTGCGAATTTCCACAGGCGCATCCGTAAATTCATCGACTTTTAACCGGCAAGAGACATGCGCGCAACAAATCCCGCCTAGCCTCGCTCGCAGCAGAATTTCCGCCGGGGCGCAGAGCTGCCAGCCCTGACCCCGAACCCACCCAGGTGTATCCGGCCCTAGAAACTTCCAGGAGGAAATAACCAATGAGTACACAGACAGTTGTCCACCCGAGGGCGATGATAGCGGCGGCCGCGTTGTTGATGGTGCTGGCCTGCGCTCTCTCCGCTCATGCCGCTGCCGCATCTCCGATCAAGCACGTGGTAGTGATCTTTCAGGAGAACGTTTCTTTTGATCACTACTTTGCCACCTATCCCAATGCCAGAAATTCGACCGGCGAGCCCAAGTTCCACCCGTTCCCGGGCACGCCCAGCGTGAACGGACTGAGCGGTCCGCTGCTCACCCATAATCCCAACTCGCACTCACCGTTTCGCCTGTCGCGGGCGGAAAACTACACCTGTGATCAGGACCACGACTACACCCCCGAGCAGCAGGCATTCGACGGCGGATTGCTCGACAAGTTCGTCCAGTTCACCGGCGTAGGCGGTCCCGGATGCCCGGACTACGGATTCGGCACCGCCCTCGTCATGGGCTACTACGACGGCAACACCGTGACTGCGCTGTGGAACTACGCCCAGCACTTTGCCATGAGCGACAACTCGTACGACACCGAGTTCGGACCATCAACCGTGGGAGCGCTGAACCTGGTGTCTGGTCAGACATCGGGAGTGAACAAAACGATTGGGGACACCTCGGCCTTTCATGATGTGCTGGGCACGGTGGTCATCGGCGATCCCGATCCGTTCTATGACGATTGTGGCAGTCCCGATCAAGTGGGACTGGTGGGACTCAACATCGGCGATCTGCTCAACGCCCATGGCTTGACCTGGGGCTGGTTCCAGGGCGGATTTGCCCCCAGCAAACCGGCAACGGCCAATTCCCCGGCAGTTTGCGGAAATCAAACCCCCAACCTGAGCGGGGCTCCCCAGACCGACTACAGCGCCCACCACGAGCCCTTCCAGTATTATCCGCAAAGTTCCAATCCGCACCACTTGCCCCCAAGCTCGGTGGCCGCGATCGGGCAAACCGATCAAGCCAACCACCAATATGATCTGACGGATTTCTGGAACGCGGTGAACAATGGCAACCTGCCGGCCGTCAGCTTCCTGAAAGCGAAGAAAGCCCAGGATGGCCATGCAGGATACTCCTCTCCTCTCGACGAGCAGGAGTTTCTGGTGAACACGCTGAATGCTCTGCAGCAGCGGCCGGAGTGGAGCAGCACCCTAGTCCTGATTCTGTGGGACGATTCCGATGGCTGGTACGACCACCAGATGGGACCGATCGTCAATGAGTCCGTCTCTTCCGCGGACGCATTGAATTCGGCCGGCCACTGTGGCAGCAAGAACTCGGGCGGTATTCCCAGCCGGTGCGGTTATGGAATGCGGCTGCCCCTGTTGGCCATCTCGCCTTTTGCCAAGTCGAACTTCGTGGACCACGCAATCACCGACCAAACGTCGGTGATTCGCTTCATTGAAGACAATTGGGGTTTGGGACGAATCGGGAATCATTCGTTCGACGCGTTGGCGGGGTCGGTGACCAATATGCTGGAGTTTACCGAACCCAGGACTGACATCCTGCTGCTTGATCCGCTTACCGGCGAGCCGCAATAGGCTGCTGGCGGTTCCTACGGTGTGCGGTGCCAGTCAAAACAGAACGGCCACCGCTGGTTGCGGTGGCCGTTGCTTGTGTTCGCGCGTGCCTGGATCAAAACCAGAAGTCACCAGCGGCGAAACGCGCGCTGGTATCCCTCCTGGTAAGCGTGGGCGTAGGCTTCTTCATAGGCATACTTGTCGCCGTACTCGCGGCGATACCCGCGGTCTTCATGCGCGTACTTGCCGCGCGGATACGGATCGTAAGGCTTGGCCTTGGCAATATCTTCATGCGCCACCCGCGAACCGTCTTCGTACCCGAAGTCGCGGGCCACATCGAAGCGGGCCCGGTCGTAGGCGTAATCGCCGCGTCCGTTCCAGCGGTATCCGTCCTGCGCCACGGCCAGCGTGCTGGCGGCGGCGATGACGGCAACCGCCAGCGCCGCCATGCCCAGCAACTGCCGCGTGAGATTTCTTAATATCGTCCTGCGTGACATCTCTTTCCTCGCTCCACTTTTCACTGGCATGATCCTCAACATGGTCACCTCCGCGTCCTGCTGCTTCGTAGGATGCTCTGGGATTGCCGCTTTGCTGCTTGCCGAAACCGTGAATCTATCGCACAGGTATCGAGCTTCGACCGCAACTTCTGCGGGCGTTCGGGGTTGCGCAAGGACGCTGGTCGTCACCCGTGGGGCCGGGTCTTTGACTTGGCCATCTGACCCGGGCATGCGGACGAAGAAGCCGCAGGTTCCCGCAGCTCCTCACTCGAGTGTTAGACTTTTACGTTTTCTCCATCGGGAGCAACTATGCCGATCGAACACGTAGGTGTGGTGGGCGCAGGAACCATGGGCAACGGCATTGCTCACGTGTTCGCCCGCAGCGGTCTGCACGTCACCCTGTGCGACGTGGAGCAGCGTTTCCTCGACCGCGCGCTCGAAACCATCAGCAAGAATCTCGACCGTGAAGTGGCCAAAGGCAAGCTCACCGCCGAAGACAAAGCCGTCGCGCTCGCAGGCATCGAGCCGGTCATCGAGCGCAGCAGGCTGAACAATTGCGATTTTGTAATCGAAGCCGCCACCGAAAAATTCGCCATCAAGGCGGAAATTTTCCGTGACCTCGACGGCATCTGCCCCCCCGGCGTCATTCTGGCGTCGAATACTTCTTCCATTTCAATCACCCGCCTGGGCGCGCTGACTCAACGGCCCGAGAAAGTTATCGGCATGCATTTCTTCAATCCCGTGCCGGTGATGAAGCTGGTGGAAGTGATTCGCAGCCTGGCCACTTCGCAGGAAACTTTTGACACGGTACGCGACCTGGCGCTGAAGCTCGAAAAAACGCCGGTCGAAGTGAACGATGCCCCGGGATTTGTCTCGAACCGCGTGCTCATGCCGCTATTGAATGAAGCCATGTTCGCCGTGATGGAAGGCGTAGCCACACCCGAGGCGGTCGACGAAGTCTTCAAGCTGGGCATGGCGCATCCCATGGGGCCGCTGGCCCTCGCCGATTTCATTGGCCTCGACGTCTGCCTCGACATCATGCGCGTCCTGCAGGATGGCTTGGGCGATCCCAAGTACCGCCCTTGCCCGCTGCTGATCAAGATGGTGGATGCGGGCTGGCTGGGGAAGAAGAGCGGGAGAGGGTTTTATAAGTATTAGGTGAACCCATGCCAACCTACATCGCCATGCTGCGCGGCATCAACGTGAGCGGGCAAAAGCCGGTGAAGATGGATCAACTCCGGAAAATGTTCGAAGCCCTCGGTTTCGCGGAGGTGAAGACTTACGTACAGAGCGGAAATGTGGTGTTCCAGGCGAAGAAGAGTCCGGTGGCAGAGCTGTCGAGGAAAATCGAAGAACGCATCTCACGCGAGTTCGGCTTCAACGTTCCCGTCATCTCAAAAACCGCCGAAGAAATCGGCAGCACGATTCAGAACAACCCGTTCCTGAAAGAGAAAGCCATCGACCTCACCCGGCTGCATGTCACCTTCTTGTCCGGCGTTCCGGCAAAGGCGGCGCTCGAGAAATTAAGCGCTGTGCGCGCCGCGCCCGACCGCTTTCATTCTCTGGCCACCGAAATTTATCTCCACTGTCCCGACGGATATGGCAACAGCAAACTCACGAACAACGTTCTTGAGAGGTTGCTCTCGCTCCGCGCCACCACACGAAACTGGAAAACGGTCAACGAACTCTACCGCCTTGCAACAGGTTCAAGCTAAAAGCTAAGAGCTAAGAGCCAAAAGCTGAAAGCTGAGAGCTAAAAGCCGCATGCCGGACCAATCGCAACCCGCCCTTGCCTTTTATTTTCTAGGATCGTTCCTCGGCCTCTGCGCCGGCCTGCTCGACGTAAAAATTGGCGACTTGCTGCTGACCGCGCTCTTCGTCCTGGCTTCAACCATGCTGCTGGGCGCGTTGCGCCCCGAGAAGCCGTGGCGCTGGACGCTCACCGTCGCGGTCTTCGTCCCGCTGACGCAACTCGCAGCCTACTGGCTGATGACCGAAAAGCCCTACCGTGCGCAAATCTGGGAATCGTTTCTCGGCTTTCTCACCGGCATCGCCGGCGCCTACGGCGGCGCCTTAGGCCGCAAAGCGTTGCAAGCGTTGTTGGCGGAAAAATGACCTTCCTGAAATGGGTGGATGTAGCTGAAAACTGACAGCTGAGAGCTGACAGCTATGTTCCCAGGTCCCGGCTAACCAGAAAGTTACTCCCGTTTGCACAGCCGCAACAGGTATGCTCGGCGCATGAGTGTTTCCGTCTCGATTCTGGCCAGCGGCAGCCGGGGAAATTGTGCCGTCGTCGCCAGTTCGACGACGCGCATCCTGGTTGATGCCGGCATTTCCTGCCGCGAGACGTTCAAGCGCATCAAGGCCTCAGGCGAAGATCCGCGCGCGCTTTCCGCCATCCTGATCACGCACGAGCATGCCGATCACGTTTATGGCCTGGCTACACTGACGCGCAAACTTGGCATTCCGTTGTTTATGACTGGAGCCACGCATCAGGCTTGGGCCAAGGCGATTCGCGATGCCACCGGCGAGCGCCCGGAAGTGGGCCAACTCGAGCTTTTCGCTTCCGGCCGGAACTTCCAGGTCGGCGATATCTCAGTTACCCCGTTCACCATCCCGCACGATGCCGCCGACCCCGTAGGCTTCACGTTCCGCGCCGAAGGAGTAAAGATTGGCCTTGCCACCGACCTCGGATACATTCCGGCAAGCGTCCGTAACCATTTGCAGGGATGTGACTTACTGGTGATTGAGTCGAACCACGACGTCGAAATGCTGCGTGTCGGGCCCTATCCCTGGATGGTCAAGCAGCGGGTCATGAGCCGGGTGGGACACCTCTCAAACGATGCTCTCGCGGAATTCTTCTCCGGCGACTATGATGGAAGTGCAACCTACGTGGTGCTGGCGCATCTATCTGAGCACAATAACCTTCCAGAGCTGGCACGCAAGGCGGCAGAGAAGGCTTTAGGCGCCCGCCGGACGTTGTTGCAGAACCGGGTGCTTTTGGCCCAGCAGGCTGAACCGATGGAGGCTATTCGGCTGTAGTTGCTTATGAGTGAGTGCGTTGATCCCGTGGTGGGCAAGATTCTGGCAGGCTGGCGGTACGATATCTCCGGCCTGGCGCCAGAAATGCGCGGCGACTACGAAGAGCATTTGGCAGCCTGTGCGCGTTGCCGCAGCCGGCAGAGCCTGCATCGTGGCATCGATCTGGGATTGATTGCGCTGGCTTCAGTTTCTGGGGCCGTATTCCTGCTGGCCTTTGGCGTGATTCGGCACTTTGAGCCGCGCCACACGTTCTGGCTGGAACTGGCGGCGCTCGCGGGTTTTGCTCTCTCTGCTCTGATTTGGCTGGTCGTCGCTGTCGCCACTCCTGCGCCTACGACCGTCGTCGATGCTGCACGGCTGGGAGCGCGGCACGTCCATGACCGCTTGCCGCAGGAAATCCGTCAGCGCGTCCCGGAAGATGTTTGGTTGAAGATCACAGGATCGTAGCGATATTTTGAGCAGCCACGCATCCCATCCGCGCGCCCGCTTTCAGGCAAGATCAATCGTCGCGGTGTTTGTGGCGGTCACGGCGTTGCTGACGGCTGCTCCAGCCGCCGTTCCCATGGCGCAGTCGCAACCCGCGCCCGCCGGATGCCATGAACACGCCCGGCATGCTCCTCAGCCGGCGCCCGCCAGCTACCAATGCTGCCAGACGGGACATAACGCGGCGGTGCTGCAAAATCTCCCGAGTGTCCGTCCCCTAATTTTTGTTTCCCGGTCATCTGCGCCCCAAGCGGTCTTGCTTTCGGCTGCGGAGCAATACGGCTCTTATGACCTGCTCGCTTCCTCCTCCAGTCCCCCCGGTTTAACTCCCCTGCGCGTTTAGGTTGACGTTCGGTTGCGACACGGCCTTGCCCGGAGCGCGGCATTCGCGTGTCCGTGGCCAGGTTCATCCTCCCCTAAGCAGTTCAGTTCACCGGCGTAATGGGCCAAAGGTGGAGAAGTGCGAACGTTTGTTTTGCACCTGATTGCAGTCACGATGCTGACGCTCTCGGGCTGGGCGCAAGAACCCAGCCACGAAATGAACATGGCGATGTCTGGCGCAGATGCTGCTAGTCCTGCCATGGCGGATATGCCGAACATGCCCGACATGCCGGGCATGTCGATGGGCGACGCCATGCCATCTTCGACTTTGCCGTCATTCCACGGGGGCTCAGGCACAGCCTGGCAGCCGGCTTCAGTTCCCGCACATATCTGGATGAAATCTCTCGATGGCTGGGATCTGATGGCGCACGGCACCATCTTTCTCACCTACAACCAGCAAGGCGGCCCGCGCGGGGAGGGAAAAGCGGAATCAGTCAACTACGCCATGCTGATGGAGCAGCACAAGCTGGGGCATGGAACCCTTCTGCTTCGGCAGATGTTTTCGGCGGAGTCGCTGACCTCGCCCCATCCTGGCTTCCCTGAGCTTTTTCAGACGGGCGAGACTTATCATGGCCAGCCGCTGGTCGACCATCAGCATCCTCACAACGTGTTCTCGGAACTTTCCGCGCTCTACTCGCTGCCGGTGAGCGAAAAAGTTTCGTGGTTTGTCTACGGAGGGCCGGCAGCGGAGCCGGCGCTCGGCCCGGTGGCCTACATGCACCGCGCGTCGGCGTCGGAAAATCCCGCTGCGCCGCTTAGCCACCACGAACAGGATTCCACGCATACCAGCTTCGGCGTGGTCACGACCGGGTTCGTGATCGACCACTTCAAGCTGGAAAGCTCGGCGTTCAATGGGCACGAGCCCAACGAAGAACGCTGGAGCATTCAGTTTGCTCCACTCGATTCCTGGTCAGTCCGCGCCAGTGCTGCACCAGGAAAAAACTGGGTGGCACAGTACAGTTACGGCCGCCTGGAACATCCGGAAGCGTTTGAACCGGGCGACCAGCGGCGGCAGACCGCTTCGGTCGAATACAACCGTACGCTCTCTGGAGGCATGCTCGAGACCGGGAACTGGGCCACGACCCTGGTCTGGGGAAGAGTGCAGAAGGATTTTGAAAGTTTCCCTCTCAACAGCTACCTGCTGGAGTCGACTTTCAACTTTCGCAGCCGTAATTACGTCTACACCCGGTTCGAACTAGTGGATAAAGACGAATTGTTTCCCGAGAGCGAGACCCACACCCCGTATCGGATCGGAGCGTACACGTTCGGCGGGGTGCGCGACCTGATTCAAAACCATTTCTGGCAGCTTGGTCTGGGTGCGGATGTCACGGTTTATTCGAAGCCCTCTGTGCTGGACGCTTCTTACGGAAATAATCCGGTTTCGTTTCATGTGTTTCTGCGCATGCGGCCGGGATTGATGAACCACGGAGGACACGGAGAACACAGAGGACCTGCTTCGTGATCCTCTGTGTCCTCTGTGGTCCATGCTTTTTCGCGACCGGCCACGCTCCCAGGATGCCCCTTCCTGCGTTGTGCGCCCGGCGCACAAGGCCCTCCAAGGCCGGGATGACACTTTTCCCTGTCCGAGGCAAATGCGATAGGCTAGGGGAAGAATCGATCGGGAGGCTTTTTGTCCATCACCACTCCAGCCGAACTGGCAGCCATGCGCGCGGCCGGCGCGATTGTGCGCCGCATGCTCGAGGCTATGAAGCAGGCGGTGCGCCCGGGTGTCACCACCGCGGAACTGGACGAAGCGGGCGCCAAAGTCATGCGCGAAGCCGGGGCCCATTCCGCGCCCCAGATGGTCTACAAATTTCCCGGAGTGAGTTGCATCAGCCTCAACGATGAAGCCGTGCACGGCATTCCCGGCGAGCGCGCGGTTCAGGAAGGCGATCTGCTCAAGCTCGATGTGACTATCGAGAAAGATGGATTCATGGCCGACGCCGCCGAAACCGTTGCCGTCGGCGAAGTGCCGGAAGAAAGTCAGCGTCTGATGGAGTGTGCTGAGCGCGCTTTTCACAAAGCCATGCTGGTGGCGCGTGCGGGCTTTCGCGTTTCAGAAATCGGACGCGTCGTGGAGCGCGAAGTGCGGCGGGCGGGTTTTTCGGTAATTCGCGATCTGGGTGGCCACGGCATTGGACGGACGATCCATGAAGACCCGCGCGTGCCGAATTTCGCTGATCCCGCCGCCAACCACATTCTCACGGAAGGCCTGGTGATCACGGTTGAACCCATCATCGCCGCCGGATCGGGACGGGCATTTGTTGCCAAGGATGGCTGGACGGTATGCACCGCCGATCGCCGTCCCTCGGCGCATTACGAGCACACACTGGTGATTACGAAGGGCGAGCCGATGCTGCTGACTGCGGGTTCTTAGCTATAATCGCGCCCCATATGGCCCTCGCTTCCGGAACCAAACTCGGGCCTTATGAAGTGCTGGCGCCGCTGGGCGCGGGCGGCATGGGCGAGGTCTATCGCGCTCGCGACACTCGCCTGGGGCGTGCCGTCGCCCTCAAAGTGATCTCTTCGCGTCTTTCTTCCGATCCCACGCGCCGGCAACGCTTCGACCGGGAAGCGCGGGCGATTTCTTCGTTGCAGCATCCCAACATCTGCACTCTGTACGACATCGGTCGAGAGGGTGAAATCGACTATCTGGTGATGGAATATCTCGAAGGCAATACGCTCGCGGCGCGGCTGCATCGCGGAGCGCTGCCGGTGACGGATGTATTGCGCTATGGGACGGAGATCGCGGATGCGCTCGATACCGCCCACCGCCAGGGAATTGTGCACCGCGACCTGAAGCCGGGGAACATTTTCATCACCGAGCGCGGCGAGTGCAAGGTGCTCGATTTTGGTCTGGCCAAGCTGGAAGAAGAAGTAGCTGATCCGGATGCGGACACCGCCGTGCTGACTGGCCCGGGCATCGCCCTGGGAACGGTGGCGTATATGTCCCCGGAGCAGGCCCGAGGCGAAACGCTGGATGCCCGCACCGACATATTTTCCCTCGGAGCGGTGTTGTACGAAATGGCGACGGGAAAGGCCGCGTTTGGCGGGAAGACCTCGGCGCTGGTGTTCAAGGCGATTTTGGATGAGAGCCCATCGCCGATCAGCCTGCGGGACGCGCGCCTGCCGCAACGGTTGCAAGACGTGCTTGCTAAAGCGCTGGAGAAAGACCGCGATTTGCGTTATCAATCAGCCGCGGACCTGCGGACCGATCTCAAGCGGCTGACGCGGGATTCGGACTCGACAAAACTTTCAGCTGCCGGTTTCGAAGGTTCACCAGCGGGCTCGCGCGCCAAGAAGTGGAAAGCTGTCCTCCTCGCCCTGTTCGTTATCGCCGGGCTGACGGGAATCGTTTTCATGTTGCGTCGTACCGGTCCTGCCCTCTTCTCACTTGCAGGCCGAAGCCAGTCGCTACCTTTTCAAAACTTCACCATTAAGCAGATCACCGACACCGGCAAGGTGCAGTCGGCAGCCATCTCGCCGGATGGAAAATACATTGTGAGTGTGCAAAGCGACCAAGGCGAGGAAAGCATGTGGCTGCGGAACATCGCCACTGGCAGCGACACTCAGATCATCCCCGCTTCTCCGGAAGTTTATTCCAGGCCGGCTTTCTCTCCTGACGGGAATTACGTGTATTTCCTAAAGCGATCGGGCGTTGCCATGACGGACCTCTACCGGGCGCCGGTGCTGGGCGGGGGCTCCCAGCGCATTGCCCAGGACGTGGACAGCAATGTCACTTTCTCTCCCGACGGCCGGCAGATTGCGTATCTTCGCGCCAACGATCCGGAAGCTGGAAAATTTCGGTTACTGGCTGCTCCCGCCGAAGGTGGGACGGAGACGGTGCTTGAGGCCGCAGACATCCCGGGCAACGGAAACGAAAACTTCCCTCGTTACACCGACTGGTCAGGCGACGGCAGAAGAATCGCCTATAGCTACGGACAATTCTCGGTCGAGCCGGGAGTACTCAAGGAGTTCGACTTGAAGCGCCAACAGGAGGCTTTTCTAGCGCGACCCCCGAAGAGCGTTGTGTTCGACGTGGCCTGGCTCTCGGCCGATCGTCTCCTGGTGCTTTATTCCGAACAGGGAGCAGGCTACATTCAAGCCCAGGTGGGATGGGTTTCGCTCCAGAGTGGCAAGATTCTCCCCGTTACGCGGGACACGAACAGTTATTCCACCCTGACAGTTTCTGCCGATAAGCGGATTGCGGCCACCGTGCAGGTGAAGACCACACGAACCCTGCAACTCATTCCGGCGGCTGGGCTCGGCAAGCTGTCCGGCAGCGGCATCCAAGTGGACCGCGTAAGTGCCTTCGATTGGGCGGCCGACGAGTACTTTGATTACGACCGACGGCTCCGGGCTGGCGCGCATCGGTAGCGACGGAATGAGGCAAGCCTCGCTGGCCAGTGACGCCAGCGCGGCCATCCTCAGCGTGGGCGGTTGTGCGAACGGCTCGATTATGGTCGCCTGGAATTTCCGCTCCGGGATCGAAGGCAGCAGCATTTGGAGGGTGAATCGCGACGGTTCAGATCCTAACCAACTCACCCGCGGGCCGCACGACAGCTCACCGGTTTGCGCACCCGACGGCAAGTGGGTCTACTACTTCGACAGTCTGACGACCTTGATGCGTGTGCCGGCCGAAGGCGGCCAGCCTGAAGCGGTGGCCGGGAGCGCGGTGGCGAACGCGTTTCAGAATGTCGGTGGCATTGCTTTCTCGGGCGATGGCAAGCGTTTGATTCTCAACTCCAACATTGCCGACCCGGTTACGCACCGGTCGCGATTCAGACTTGCCATTGTGGATGTGGAGGGAAATCCGGCGTCTGCTCCTTTGCTGATTGAGCCCGATCCCCGCATGACGACTGCGCTTTTTGCCGGAGGCGCGAAATTCTCACCGGATGGCAAAGCGGTGGTCTATGTCATCCGGGAAAAAGGCGCCGAAGACCTGTGGATGCAGCCTCTCGACGGTTCGCCCGGCCGCCGCATCACGAATCTTGCGGCAGAACGCATGGCCGACTTCCGTTGGTCTCCTGACGGCAAGACGTTGGCCGTCGCCCGCGAGCACGACGCCTCGGATGTGGTTGTGCTGCAGGAGACCAATTAGTAGCTGCGGAAGCCGCCTCGCGACCCGGCCGTTCTTAGCTCCGGATATGGCAGCTCGCCAGCCCCTTTTTCTCCAGATACTGCTGGTGATAATCCTCGGCTTCGTAGAACGTCACGGCCGGGACGATCTGAGTGACGATCGGCTTCGAGAAGCGGTGCGATTTCTCCAGTTTCTCTTTTGAAGCTTTGGCTTCTTTTTCCTGCTCCGGTGAGTGGAAGAAAATCGCCGAACGGTATTGCTTGCCCCAGTCCGGGCCCTGGCGGTTCAGCTGCGTGGGGTCGTGGTTCTCCCAGAACACGTCCAGCAGCTTGTCGTAAGAAAGCTTCGCAGGATCGTATTCCACTTCGACGGCCTCGGCGTGGCCAGTGGTGTCAGTGCAGACGTCTTTGTAAGTCGGATTCTCGGTCTTCCCGCCAATGTAGCCTACACGAGTGGAAATGACGCCCGGCAACTGGCGGAACGTCGCCTCGACTCCCCAAAAGCAGCCGGCCGCAAATGTGGCTTTCGCCATCTGAATTCTCCTTTTCAGCTCCCTGATTATCTTTGTAAGTCTATCGATTAGATGAAAAAAAGGTCAAAAAGTAGCACGGAGTTCCGATTGACGAGGAGCCTCGCGCGCAGTAGAGTTCTGGCAAGCTCTAACTGCTTCCTCCCCCCGAGGTTCTGTGGATTCCGGCCAGGTTCGCTCCCGCGGCATACGCCCGTTCGCATGGCTACTGGTGTGTGTGTTTCTGCTGGCTCCGCTGAATGTCGCGCTGGGCGCGGGATTCACTGCCCAACGGCGCATGGGTTTCACCCTGGGGGATCAGTGGGAGCCCGCGATCGCCTCCGATGGCTACGGCCACGTCTACGTGCTCTATCCGCAATACGTTACTGTGCCCGGTTGCGCGGCCTGCCCGGCACCCAGCATGGTTTTGCAGGTGAGTAGCGACAATGGCATCTCGTGGAAGCCTCCGCGGCCCATCGCCGCCCCGCGCACAGCGCAGTTCGACGCGCAGATCGTGATCGATCCTGCCGACCGCGAGACGGTCTATGCGTCCTGGCTGGAAAATGACAAGAGCGATATCGCGCTCGCCAAGTCGGTTGACTTCGGAGAAAGCTGGACGGTGGAGATTGCTGTCCGCAACCATGGCGAGGTGGACCGGCCGGTGCTGGCCATTCGCGGGCGGGACATCTACGTGGGATACGGGCAATCCCGCGAGCTAGGTGTGGCGGCGTCGCACGATGGCGGCCTGACTTTCGCTGCGTCGACCGTGAACCCGAATCCCCGGCTAGGTTCGTCACTGGCCGGCGGTGGCGCCGTCGATCCCAACGGCAATGTTTACTTTGCCTGGGCGGGATATCTGCGCAGCGGTGCAAACGGCCCGGTGGTCTTGTATGTGGCCAAGTCCGCGGACAGAGCGAAGACCTGGAACAACACTCTGCTCGATGTTTCCGCGCCACCACCCAACTGCGCAGCGGAAAAGTGTGGCTGGGCCTACCTGGGCGCGCAAATCACCATGACCTCGGATGCCGCGGGAACTTTATATGCGCTGTGGAACGCCGGCACTGAACCGCAAGGCGCGGAGCGAATTTATTTCGCTTCTTCCACCACCAGCGGTGTGACCTGGTCAGCCAAGCAGGACGTTTCCTCGGGAGCAACCGGGGTAGAACACGCTTTCCCCGCGATTACGGCGGGGGAAGCGGGCGATGTGCGCATCGCCTGGATGGACGCACGCAATCAGGCTGTGTGGAATACCTATTCCCGCAGTTCGACCAACGGCGGCGCCACCTGGTCGGCAGAAGCCAGACTTTCAAGCTACGTGCGCGGCTACAACTACGTGGAGCGCGAAGGCTTCCACTTTCCCTTTGGCGACTACTTCGGACTGGCGATCGACAATCTCGGCCAGACGCACGCGGTGTGGGGCGAGGGCCTCAACTACGAGTCTCCCGGCTCCATCTGGTATAGCAACGGACGATAAACCGGGACGAATACCTTCCATTTTCTTTTCTACCGAACCGCTTTCGCGCATAGAATTGCCGCCTTTACCTTGCAGCCGGAGGCTAAGCCATGTACCTGATGGGTGTGCATCTGTTGCCCGTGCTGGTGGCGGCAATCGCTACCATGGTTGTGGGTTTCCTGTGGTACTCACCGCTGCTGTTCGCGAAGCCGTGGATGGTTCTGATGGGCTACGATCCCGAAGACAAGAGCAGGCTCGAAGAGATGCGCAAGGGCGCGGGCCAGAGTTATGCGATTTCGTTTGTGGCCAGTCTGGTCTCGGCTTTTGTGCTGGCGAAGATCATCGAAATCGCGACCGTGAATTCCGCGCTCTATGGAATGAAGATCGGCTTCGCCGTCTGGCTGGGATTCGTGACCACCGTGCAGTTGACCGGAGCTCTCTTTGCCAAACAACCGTTCAAGCTTTATGCGATTAATACTGGATACCAGTTGGTTTGTTATGTTGTGATGGGGGCGATTCTCGCGGTTTGGCCGTGGTGACAGCAGATTCCTCGCGGCTGAAGCCGCTCGCAATGACAATTCAAAGGGTATTTGGACCGTAGGCTTCGGCTACTCCATAACCAACCCACCCGTCAGATCGGCCACGCGTTCCACATTGTGGTCGGCACACCAGACCCCCAGCTCTCCGGCGATTTTCTCCGTGGCCACCGGGTCCCAGTAGCTGGCAGTGCCGACTTCAACCGCGCTCGCACCTGCGAGCATGAACTCGACCACATCCGCGGCCGTGGAGATCCCTCCCATTCCGATGACGGGAATCTTCACGCTCTTCGAGGCGTCATACACCATGCGGAGAGCAATCGGCTTGATGGCCGGGCCAGACAGTCCGGCTGTGACATTGGCGATGCGCGGCTTACGAGTTTCCGCGTCGATCGACATGGCTAGAAAACGTATTGACCAGCGAAATGGCGTCGGCCCCGGCTTCCTCCGCCACCCGTGCCATTTGTGCGATGCTGGTCACGTTGGGCGAAAGTTTCACAATCAACGGCCGCGACGAGGCATGACGGGCCTTGTTCACTACCTCATCCAGCAGCCGTGGATCACTACCGAAATGAATCCCGCCGCTCGAAGTATTGGGACACGAAACGTTCAGTTCGTACGCCGCGATGCCTTCGCCTTCGTTCAGAATCCGAAGCGTAGTTTCATAGTCATCGCGGGTATAGCCGAACACGTTGGCGAAGACAACTATGTCTTTCATCTGGCGCAGCTTGGGCAATTTTTCATCGACAAAGGCGCGAGCGCCGATGTTCTGCAGGCCGATGGCATTGAGCATGCCCGCGGATGTTTCAAACAAGCGCGGCGGCGGATTACCTGCCATCGGCTCTTTGGACAAGCCTTTCACCACAAATCCGCCCAGGCGATTCAAGTGGACAACATCTTCAAATTCAATTCCGTATCCGAAAGTTCCCGAAGCCGCGATGATCGGGTTCTTGAGTTGAATTCCAGCGACGCGGACAGTCAGGTCGGGGACTCTTCCGGCTTGGGGAGCGGGGCTCATCGAGCGCTCCCTAGAACCATCGCGACTGGTTTGATGTCCTCTTTCAGCTTCCCGGGTTGAGGAGACTTGATGCCGGGCGGGCGCAACATCATCTCTGCGCGACGAGGAGAAACCAGGGCCTCGATCAGTACGCGGCCCATGGCTTGACTCGGAGCATTGATACCGAGCAGGGAAGCCAGTGTCACCGCCAGATCCACCGGCTCGGCGTGCGTGCGGTACGTTCCCGGCTGGAACGGGAGGCCATAAAGCACGAGAGGAACGTGCGTGTCGTAGATATAAGGCGTGGCATGATCGGTGCCGCTGGTAACTCCTAGTGAGTATGGCGCCGGAATTCCCATGACATACCATCCGCCCAGCGGCGAATAGCTGTGCAGATATTGTGCTCCGGTTTCGGTGTTTGGGACTTCGCCCTCCCTCAGTTGCGAGCGAGTGAAATACCCGCGCAGGCCAGCCTGTTTCATCGCCTCGCCAACGGCGCGTTCAGCGTCTTCTTCTTTCAGCTTGATCGACGCGAAAGCCTCTTCATTGAGCCATGCATCCGGGTAGTCAATCGCTCTTACATATTCGGCCGCGTGCGGCAGCTTGGCAGACAGCAACTGGTTGACCTGTGCGCGTAGTTTTTCTGCCGGAAAACTGGCGGCGGGGATGCGCAAGGCCGTCGCCGTGCTGACCAAAGGCGCAATGCCATGATCGGCAGAAAGCGCAATCCAGATATTGGCCAGGCCGACTTCGTGGCCCAGAAAATCGAAAAACCCAGCCAGCTGGCGGTCGGTGCTCAGCGCCATGGCCCGCATTTCCGGCGAATCCGGCCCCACTCGGTGCCCAAGAATGTCGTTGGCCGAGAGGCTGATCACAAGCAGATCAGTGGCCGGGCCATTGCCCATGCGCTCGTTCGTGACCAGCTCGCGCGCGAAGTCAAATTCGTAGTCGTTGGCGAACGGAGTTGTGCCAACCAGTTCGTAGAAAATCGGGTCTTTTCCTTCAAGGGGTTTCGTGTTCCGCAAAACGCGGCCATCGCTGTCCTTCCACTCGAGATTTAAGTATTTCTCTGCCCGCTTACCGGCGTTGAAGGCCTGTACCCATTTGGGGAGATCGCTACGGTAGTAGGTGGAAGTGATCCACAGGCCGGATTTTTGGTCGATCCAGTAGGCTCCGTCTCCCGCGAAACCCGCCGGGAGAACTGCCGCCCGGTCTTTCAGCGCGATGCCAAATACGCGGGCTTTACCCTGAGTGGCCAGTTTGAGTTCGTCACCCAGTGTTCCGGCGAGGAGATTGCGCGGCGAAGAGCCGGGGGAATTCGTAGTGACGCCGAGAATCTTGGTGTCTTCGTCTTCCACCGACGTGACCATGCGCTTCTTTTGCGGGTCCCACCATTCGTTGGCCAGAATGCCGTGGCGGTTGGAGTACGCACCGGTAAACAGAGTCGCGTGCCCGGGAGCGGTCCGCGTGTTGGCGTAGTTGTAGTTGCAGTCGGTAAAGTTCGCGCCGTGGTCGAGCAGCAGCCGGAATCCCCCTTCACCGAACTGATCGCGGTAACGCTCGAGATAGTCGCCACGAAACTGGTCAATCACAATGACGACAACGAGCTTGGGGTGCCCGTTGTAGGCTGAGGCCCGGGCCCAACTCCTGAAGCAGAGACACACCAGCAGGGCGAGAGCAAGAGAGCGCAGGGGAAGTCGCATGGGCAGGTAGTTTACCGCCACTGCGGCTTGGATGACAGCTGGGAAATTATCAAGGTGCCTACGGGAACGGTTTGCCGATTTCCGGGCCGCGCTGGCGGCTTGCTCCATGTTATCTTTCCCGGTTGCGTGAGCGTCGAAACAAGGAGGAGCGGGAATGAAATTAGCAGGTTGGGGCATGGTGTCGGTCGCGCTTGGGACACTTGGAATAGTGCTGGCTTCGTCAGCGGCAACGCCGCAGCCGGCCAAAATCGCGCGCGGGAAATACCTGGTGGAGGGCGTGAGCAGGTGCGGGGACTGCCACAGTCCTCACGATGAAAAAGGAGAGCCCATACCCGGAAAAGAGTTTAAGGGCGCAACGCTGGTCTTCAAGCCGACGATTCCCATGCCGGTGTGGGCCGACAAAGCGCCGAATATTGCCGGCCTGCCGGGATGGACCGATGAGGCGGCGGTGAAATTTCTTATGACCGGCATTGCCTACAACGATCTGCCGGCGCGCCCGCCCATGCCGCCTTACCGCTTGAATAAGGAAGATGCCGAGGCGGTAGTGGCCTACTTGAAGTCACTTGCGCCGGCGGACAAATAGGCAAGAACGCGAGCATTGAGGATTGAAGATCAGCCGCACAACCTGGGCGCTGGCAGGATTCGCCCTCATCATGACGGGATTTCGCATTGGCGTTTCCCGCTCGATGATCGCGGTGAATCTGGGGCACAACCTGCCTTTTGCGTTCGCCAGCTTTGCGCTGTTACTGGCGCCGCTGTGGTTTTTCGGATTCGGAGCGGGTGGATGGCTGCATGATGCTTTGCGCTGGCGCGCCGCGCGAATTCTGGGCGCAGCGGCGCTGGGCGTCCCGTATCTGGTCTTCGCAATTCCTGCGGGAGCGCTCGAAGCGCGGTTCGCGATTCCGATGCTGGCGGTGCCGGTGCTGCTGGCGGCGTTGCTGGACTCTTCAGTGACGCCCGGAAAACTTGCCTGGCAGGACGTTGCTGCGCTCGCGGTGATCGCGGCCATCTACATTCTGCGCGTCGTCGACGGCGCGTGGCCTCACGGCCTTGGAGCTTTGCCGAAGCTTTACGCAGCGGATGTGGCGCTCTATTTGTACGCCGTAGTGCGCAAGCAGGAGGGCATAGGTTATTCGTTTGCGCCGGAGCCGTCTGCGTTTCTGGTTGGGCTGCGGGAGTGGGCCTATTTCACGCCCTTCGGTCTGGGGCTCGGCTTCGCGCTGAAATTCATCCATTTTCATCGCCAGTTGCCTTCGGCGGCTGAGGCGATAGCCGAGATTTTCATTACCTTTCTGCTGATTGCGATTCCGGAGGAAATGTTCTTTCGGGGAATCTTGCAGAACCTGTTGGAGACTCGATTGGGGCGAACCCGAGCTTTGGTGGTGACGGCCCTTTTGTTCGGGCTGTCGCATTTCAACAAGCCTGCGCCCTTCAATTGGCGGTACGTATTGCTGGCCTCGATCGCGGGAGTCTTTTATGGGCGGGCGTGGCGGGCAAAGCGACAGATACTGGCTTCATCCATAACTCACACTGCGGTGGACGTGGTGTGGTCGTTGTGGTTCCGCTAGGACGCAAGAGAAGCATAAATTAATGCATTGAAAACAAATGCCTTAGACAGCAGTAGGATCCATTAGTAAGTTGCCACTTTAGTATGTAGTTGCAACTTTAACTTGAAAGTGGCAACTTAATTATGGGATGTCTAGACGTTTGAGGACGAAAATCGCCTACGAGCCTGATGCCACCTGGCAGGACATAGGCATCGAGGTGAAATTCCAGACCCACGGCTTTCGGAACCTTCGAGCAAGCCTTCTCGGACTGGCCTACTGGCTCAGCATGAATCCAGGCTACCGCGGAGTGTTGCTCCTGGTGGATTCGCGCATCACCGAAGAGGGGTTGCAGAAAGAGCGGCGGCTCGCGGAGCAAGTGCTCCAGCCGGATATCCTGAACCGACTGACCCTGGCGGTCATAAGAGGTGATCAGTACGTGGGGCTGCCTCCTGTCTTTGGAGAGGATTTCCGCACATGGCTCAACCAGTTCGTGCTTGAGCGCCGTCGCCAAGGAAAGCGCCGCGACTCCTCCTTCTATGAGATTTTTCAAATTCTGGTGCATCAGTGGCTGCTAGGCCGGGGTCCGGTGACGACGGAATGGTTGCAGGAAGCCGCTGGGTTAAGCTACCCGACGGTTCGCGAAGCGCTCCGGCGACTCCACCACTACTTACTGCGCAGCTCCGATAGGCGAGTCGAACTTCGATACTTGCCCAAAGATGAATGGGCGCGACTGGTAGCCGTCTCAAGCGAGGTTCGCTCGACCACTCGTTTCGCAGATCTTTCAGGACAGCCCCGTTCACCGGAATCCCATCTCCGCCGTCTCGAAAAACTCAATATTCCGAATCTCGCAGTTGGCGGTGTTATTGGAGCGAAGCATTATTACCCGCAGCTCGACCTCGTCGGCACGCCTCGGCTGGATCTTTGCTTGCATTGTCCAGGTGGGAATATGGACCTCAGTTTCGTCGGGAGACTTGACCCGGCGCTGAGAAGAATCGAAGACCCCCTCCAGCCGGTCAACACAGTCGTTCACGTGGTGCGGCGAAAGGACTCGTTCTTTGAACCCAGCGGGGGAGGGTTGCCCTGCGCAGACCCGGTGGAATGTCTGCTTGACTTGCACGAGGCCCATTTGGAGTCTCAAGCGGCGGAGTTTCTGCGGGCGCTCGAATTCCGGCGAACACATAAACCATGAAGCTCGAAGCGCAAGAGGTCTCCCCACGGAAAGTGCTCGCGGAGGTAGCCTTTACAATTCCACCTGAAGTTCATCCCCATGTCGTCATCATAGGGAGTCTTGCGGCTGCGTACCTTCTGTTCCACGGAGACGAGACTCTAGGAGTTCGTACCAAAGATATCGATTGCGTTCTGTCGCCATATATTAAGGCAGTCGAATCGGGGAAGATCGTCGCGGAGACACTGCTGGCCAGGGGCTGGCAGCCCATGGCGGAGGGAGAATTCGGAAAGCCTGGAAGTCTCGATACTCCGACCGAGGCCTTGCCGGCGGTCCGACTTTACCCACCAAATTCTACCCAATGGTTTCTGGAACTCCTCACCGAGCCCATGTCCGGGAACCATAAGGCGAACGAATGGACACGTCTGCCTTTGTCGTCGGGCGATCATTACGGTTTGCGGAGTTTTGAATTCATCGGGCTGGCCATTTTTGAGGCCGAACCAACCGAGTACGGCCTTCGCTGCGCCCGGCCGGAGATGATGGCTCTCACGAATTTACTTGCACACCGGGACTTCTCTGAGGCACTCATTGAGGGCACCCCTTACAAGCGGCGCAACAAGGACCTGGGACGGGTTCTGGCTATCGCGGCTCTAAGTCGTAGCGATGACATTGAAAAATGGCATGAGCAATGGGGAAAGGCTGTACAGCATTGCTTTCCGTTTCGCTGGAACGAACTGGCCGCCACCGCGGGAAATGGCCTTCGCAGGCTGCTTACGAGTGACGAAGATTTGCAAGAGGCGACAGATCTCTGCGCCATCAGCCTGCTCTCCGGGCGCAATTTTACGGCAGAGCAACTCAAAGACGTTGGACAGCGTGTCATGGTCTTTGCCATTGAACCATTGATGAACCTGGGCAGGGTACCGTAGTCAGCTGAGCTTGACGACGATCGGACGACATGGCTCGACTTTTTTCGATACAGTAGTGAGTCATGCTTGATCTCAACTTTGTCCGCGACAACCTCGCTTTGGTCGAGGAAAAGCTACGCCAGCGTGGCATGGACCCGGCTGCCGTGCTGAAGGACTTCCGCGAAGTCGACACCAAGCGGCGCCAGGCCATCACGGAAGCCGAGACTCTCAAAGCCCAGCGCAACCGGGCGTCCGAGGAAATCGCGAAGCTCAAGAAAGCCGGACAGAACGCCGACGCGCAGATCAATGAAACCAAAGCCGCGCGCGAGCAGATTCAAGAGCGCGAGAAGATCGCTGCCGACCTGGAGACCCAACTGCACGAGATTCTGGCCGGAATTCCAAACATTCCGAACTCCAGCGTGCCCGTGGGGAAGAGCGCGGAAGATAATGTTGAGGTCCGGCGCTGGGGAGCAGCGCCCAAATTCGATTTCGCACCCAGGCCGCATTGGGAACTGGGCGAGCAGCTTGGAGTCCTCGATCTGGAGCGGGCGGCGAAACTTTCCGGAGCGCGCTTTGCCGTCTACTGGGATCTCGGAGCCCGGCTGGAACGGGCGCTCGCGAACTTTATGCTCGACCTGCACACGCGGGAGCACGGCTACACGGAGGTCTTGCCGCCGTATCTGGTGAACTCCGAATCCATGTACGGCACGGGCCAGCTCCCCAAATTTGCTGCTGACTCGTTTCGCGTGCCGCACGGAGAAAAGGATCTGTGGCTCGTGCCCACCGCCGAAGTCCCCGTCACCAATCTGTACCGGGATGAGATTCTCGATGCCACACGGCTTCCGATCTCGCTGACCGCGTACACCTCCTGCTTCCGCAGCGAGGCCGGTTCCTATGGCAAGGATGTGCGCGGCATCATTCGGCAGCACCAGTTCCAGAAAGTGGAGCTGGTGAAATTCGCGCGTCCGGAAGAATCCTACGAGCAACTGGAAAAGCTGACGCACGACGCCGAAGAAGTTTTGCAGAAGCTGGGACTGCATTATCGGGTGATGGCGCTGTGCACGGCTGACATGGGATTCTCTTCAGCCAAGACTTACGACATCGAAGTCTGGCTGCCGGGGCAACAGTTGTTCCGCGAAATCTCCTCGTGCTCGAATTTTGAAGCCTTTCAGGCGCGGCGGGCGAATATACGCTTTCGGCCCGAGGGCAAGAACAAGACTGAACTGGTGCACACATTGAATGGCAGCGGCCTAGCTGTCGGACGCACCTGGGTGGCCATCGTAGAAAACTACCAGCAAGCCGACGGCAGTGTGCTGATTCCGGAAGCGCTGCGGCCGTTCATGGGCACGGACCGCATCACACCTAAGAAGTTCTGACCGGTTCGGCCGGCGATGTCGGGAGACCGACAGCCGTTTGCAAGAAGAAGGGGGCAACACTAGACTTGGACAGGACGGCGATCCATCCGGCGGTTGCGGGCGCATCTCCAGCGCCGATGAACAGGATCTGGCAAACAATCCGCGGCTACATTCTCTGGTCGCACGAGCGCGGCACGCTCCAGTACGACGTGATGGTCACGTTGATTCTGTTGTTCATCTTTCTTTCCCCACGCCTGATTAATTTTAAGGACAAACCGGTTGAACGTAATCCGCATCAGACAGGCGTAGTGGTGGTTCCCGACGGGCAGGGCGGTTTTGTTTACCAGGTGGAGGCACGGGCAGTGCAGGGCAAGGACGACGCTTCTTTGCGAACCGAACTCCTAAGCATCATCGAGCCTATTTCAGGCGAAGTCAGCATTTCCAAGTATGAGACGGTGCGTGACAAATCGGGGCACATCCTGTCGTACAAGGTCTGGGTCAAGAAGTAGCCGGACGGCGAACCCCTGGCGATTCCGCCTCGCCCTGCTGTCTATCCCCTTGTTCGTTTCTTGCTTCGCGTGGCCCCAAGGTGCGGACTCTGCGCTTGAGCATTTGCTCGATCAAATGGACAAAACCGCCGCCAGCTTCCGCAGCACCGAAGCCAGCTTTGTCTGGGACCAATACCAGAAGGTAGTGAATGAAACCGACTCCCAAAAAGGCAACGTCTACTACCGGAAGAACGGCAAAGACACGCAGATGGTGGCGGATATCACCGAGCCCGATTCCAAATACGTTCTTGTGTCTGACGGCAAGATCCAAATCTACCAGCCGCGCATCGATCAGGTAACGGTTTACGATCCAGGCAAGAATCGCGATACGGTGGAAAGCTTCATGGTGCTGGGCTTCGGCGGCGGCGGACACGACATGCTGAAGTCGTTTGACGTGAAATATCTCGGAACCGAAACCGTCAACGGAGTCGAAACCGCCAAACTCGATCTCACCCCAAAAGCCCAAAATGTGCGCAACAGCATTGCCCACATCCTCCTCTGGATCGATCCGCAGAAAGGTGTCTCGCTGCAACAGCAACTGTTTGAGCCTTCAGGGGATTATCGGCTGGCCAAATATTCTGACATTCAGATCAACCAGAAAATTCCGGATAACGTCTTCAAGCTGAAGACCACGGGAAAGACCAAGTTCGTGTCGCCCCAGGGTTAACCATTCTGTAACTCTGCGCACGCAGGGTTCGCTGAAAGAAGGCCGGCAAGACTAGGCCATTCCCGAAATAAGATTAAGGCTGAAAATGCCGCAGGCGCGGGTTATACTGCATGGGCGTAACCTCAAAGCACAAGGATTTAGGAATCCACGAGGTCTAGCTCCGGTTTTCATGGCCAAGGTCTTCACGATCCCGGTTCCCCCCAAGATGGACCGCAAGCGGCGCGAACGCACCACCGATCCGCGCTACGTAGACGGCCAACGGCTTCTGGTCGAGGCCATGAAGTATTTGGCCAAATCTGATCCGGTGGCGAACCGCAGCGCGATCGTTTTACTCTCCGAACATGTGCGCACGCGTTTCCGCATGAGCGATTCTCCGCTGAGCTAAATTCTTCCCACGGAACCACCGTTCTGGTGTTATGTGCGCTTAACGCGACTGACCGTGAGTCAGATTGGACACATTCGTTTTTTTCCCTTGATAGTTGCCGACGAAGCCGCATAAACTTTCGCGCAACTGCAGCTCTTTCCATTACGGCGTGGAACGTGGGGGGACCATGGAAGGGAACCGGGTTGTGCGTGCGGCACTTCTTCTGTTTCTGCTGGCATCTCTGTTCTTCGCCGTCCCAGGTTCTGCCCAAAAAATTACCGGCGACATTACGGGCACGGTGACTGACAGTACAGGCGCCGTCATCAAAGACGCCAAAATCACCGCGACCAACCGGGACACCGGCGAGACACGGTCTGCCACCAGTTCGGACGCCGGTTTCTATCGCATCGTCGAACTGCCTCCCGGCAAGTACAAAGTCACGGTTATGCTGGAGGGATTCAAGTCAGCCACGCGCGAGGCAGAAGTGGCCATCGCAGCCGTAACCTTGTCCGACTTTAAGCTGGAGCCCGGTCAGGTGAACGAGACGGTTCAAGTGGAAGGCGTGGCTCCGCTGGTCGAAACCACGGAGGATCGGCTCAGCACAATTTTCCAGTCGCAGCAGGTCGCGGATCTCCCCAACAGCGGCCGCGACTTCAATAACCTTCTCGACGGAATACCCGGTGTGCAACGCACCCCGGGCGGTGGCTACGGCAGCCTTAACATTAACGGGCAGCGCGCCACATCGAATAACTTCGCGGTTGACGGCATCCCCAACAATGATCGTTATTATGGGGAAGCCTCGTTTGGCCAGGCGGCCATTACGGGCACGGCATCGGCTTTGATTCCGCTGGACGGAATCTCCGAATTCAACGTGGAGTCGAACCCGAGCGTTGAATTCGGTATCAGTGGTGGGTCGGTCATCAACATCGGACTGAAGAGCGGCACCAATCAGCTTCACGGCAGCGCTTTTTGGGATCGCCACACCGACGTTTTCGACGCCAGGAATTATTTTTCCCCCCAGGTCAACCCCTTTCGCCTAAACCAGTTTGGCGCATCCGGCGGGTTTCCTATCAAGAAGGACAAAGCTTTCGTCTACCTGTCTTACCAGGGCTTCCACCTGAAGAGCGTAGTGCCCTCCCAGGTCACTTTGCCAACACCGGCAGAAATTTTTGACGCCAAGCAATGCGTTACGACCGCGGTGAATCCGAACACCTCTGGCGAGGGACCATTCGACGGCTCCGGCAATCCGATTTGTTTGAATAATATTCCTGGCCCGGGTAGCGATCAGATTTATGGAACCGCCGACGACGGGACCATCAACTCCATCGGCGCAAACATGCTTTCGTTCATTCCCACATCCCCCACGGGGATCGCAAACGTCGCCGCCAATAACGCGTTGGATAACAACAATTTCCACGTGAAGTTTGACTACATCTTCAACCAATCGAACCGTGTGTCAGTGAAGTACCTGTTTGGTGATAGCCTCCAGAACCAGCCTCCCGCAGCGGGGGTCCCTCAGTCTGTCGGCCCGCTGGCATCGAATCCCAACCTGTGGAACTCCGTCGCTCCTGTTCGTGCCCAACTTGCGGGAGTCAATTACACCTGGACGATCACGCCAACCAAAGTGCTGGAGAGCCGCCTGGGATACACCCGCTTTTCTGAACGCATTGGCGTCAACAACAACATAGATCCCAATGCTCTGGGGCTCAATACTGGGCCGCTGGGTGCGAGTCCGAGCGACAAGGAAAACTTTGGCGTTCCAGTCATCTATTATCTGGGATACTTCGGAAACACTTCCGGCTATTCGCTCGCGGGTGGCATTCAGGGATATCCCATCATCACGCGTCCCGATGCGACCTACGATTGGCAGGAACACTTTACGGCGATCAAGGGCAACCACACGATCAAGCTTGGCGGGCAATATCAGAATGCCTACACGAAGTCACGGCGGGATCGGGCGCGTTCCGATTTGTCGTTTTACTCGTATGGTTTTTACTACTGTGCATACGCCACTACCTGCAATCCCGCCTTCGCCAGTGTGGGCCAGAGTAACCACGTGGCCGCTCTGAACGAACTACTGTTGGGGTTGACCGACGGCAGCAGCAGAGTGTTCGGGGTTACGGATCGCCGAATTTCCCAGAAGGCACTGGGTCTGTACGTCCAGGATAGCTGGAAAGTGAAACCCAGCTTCACCCTGGAATTGGGCGTCCGGTGGGACATCGCGAGCGCACTCGGCGAAGCTCAGGACCAGGGTTCCAACTTCCTGCCGGATGATCCCAAGGCCGCTACGAGTGGGCCCAACGTCGGGTTCGTAACTCTATCGCAGCAGCCACTCTACAAGAAGGACAAGAACAACTTCGGCCCCAGGGTCGGCTTTGCCTGGGATCTCTATAAGAATGGCAAGGTCGTACTGCGAGGCGGCTATTCGCTAAACTACGACTTGCCTATTTTTTCCACACTGCACGCCCCGCAAACGTTTATCACTGCCTGGAGCGGAGCCAAATCCGGTTTCTTCACCCAAGTGCCTGAGGGCAACTCCGCGGTCAGCGTTTTTGAGAACACCCCCGATTCCAACAAGACCATCTTTAACGGTGGGACTCAACCCAACGATTTGTGCAATTTTTTCGTTTGTCTGGCGCCCGGTGTGAATATATATGGCGATCAAACAGCGCTGACGCCCAGCGTGGTACAGGTCGTGCGCAATTTCCAGACCCCGATGAATCATGCGTACAATCTGACCCTCGAGGAAGAACTGAGACACAACCTTTCCATCAGCATCGCCTACGTGGGCACCGCCGGGAGGGATCTGGTCAACTGGCGTGACCTCAATGCCTGCCCCATCAGCCCCGATGCCTGTACTCCGGACCGGCAGCCCTTGACCGCCCTCTTTCACGACTCGACCGGGGCGCCACTGTATAACCATGTCTTGCAACTCAACAATGACGGCTATTCGAACTACAACAGCCTGCAGACCTCTATGAAGGTTCGGGACCTTCACGGGCTTACCGGGCAGGCCAACTTCGTATGGTCTAGAGCTCTCGATACGGGTTCGGCGAACCGGGGCTATGACTTTTTGTCGGAGTACCAAAATCCCTACAGCGTCGCCAAGAACTATGCGCCCTCGGACTTTGACACTCCCTGGAACGCGAATTTTACGGCCGTTTACGCAGTGCCCAGGCTCTACAGCCTGCCCAAGCTCGTGGGCGATGGCTGGCAGCTCAATTCGATCTTTCGCGCCCAGAAAGGGCGGCCCCTTACAGCTTATGTCAGAGGGGATCCGTCGGGCCAGGGTTTAGCCACCACCTACGCCAACTATGACGGTACTCCTCTGGACTATGATCTGCGGAACCCGAACCGATTGTTCAACGTGGCTGGTTTCTCCTTGCCTGACCCAGGGACGGTCGGGACTGCGGGCCGCAACAGTCTACGGGCGCCCGGTATTTCCCAACTCGATATGTCAGTCTTTAAGAGCTTCAAATTCAGTGAGCGCTACACGGTGATGTTCAAGTGGGAAGTGTTTAACGTCCTGAATCACAGCATGTTCGCGACGGGGACGGGAAAGATAACAACCTGCAGTCTCAACGCCAACAGCCACGCCATCCCGGGTACATGTGCCGGCGGCTTTGGTACGTCCACCGACACCCCCGATGTAGGCAACGCCTTGAACCCGGTCTTGGGCGGAGGCGCGGCGCGCAACATGAATTTCGGAATAGAAGTGAAGTTCTAACTCAGGCCGGGCGAATCGCTTCTGGGAGTTTACCTTTGGTAAACTCCCTTTTGTTCTTTATGTGGCGTTTCTGGTTCTCGCTTCTCCTCCTGGTTCTCGGCGCTAGCGCTTTTTCTCGAGCGGAAGCTCCCAACATCATTCTGATTACGGTCGACACCACGCGCGCCGACCGCATGGGTTTTCTCGGCTCGAAGCGTGGAGTCACTCCCAATCTCGACGGCTTGGCGCGCCAGGGTGTGGTGTTTGAGCGGGCATTCTCGCAGGCGCCGCTGACCCCGGTTTCCCACGCCACGATCTTCACTGGCACGTATCCTCAGTTTCATACCGTCACTGATTTTGGCCATCCGCTGCCTGCCTTGCTGCCTTATGTCCCGGAAATCCTGCAAAAGTCCGGATATCACACAGCCGCTTTTATCGGCTCGCTGATTCTTGATCCCAAGGCCAACATGGCGCCCGGCTTCGACCGCGGCTTTGATTTCTTCGATGCCGGCTTTCATGCCAAGCGAAGCCCAGACGAAGACCGCTACGAAACGATCGAGCGGCGCGGCGGTGTCGTGGTTGCTCATGCCATTGCCTGGCTGAACAAGAACCGCACGGCGCAACCGTTTTTTATCTGGATCCATCTCTACGATCCGCACGCGCCCTACGATCCGCCGCCGCCCTACGACAAGCGTTTCAAGGATCTCTACGATGGCGAAGTCGCCTACGCCGATGCCTCGCTCGGCAAGCTGTTTCAATACCTGCGGCAGCGCGGCCTTTATGACCGCGCTCTGATAGCGGTGATGTCGGACCACGGGGAATCGCTGGGTGCGCACGGCGAGAGTATGCACGGCATTTTTCTCTACGATGAAACCATTCGCGTGCCGCTGCTCTTTAAGTTGCCGGGCGAATTGCTGGCCGGCCATCGTGTGGCCTCGCAAGTGCGGCTGGTGGATGTTGCGCCCACGCTTCTGAGCATGTTGAGCCTGCCCTTGCCGCCGACCTTTCAAGGCGAATCGCTTGTGCCGTTGATGAAGTCCAGCTTGAAGAAGTCTGACGACCTGCCTGCATATGCCGAAACCGAGTATCCGCATCGCGCTTTTGGTTGGAGCGCATTACGTTCCATGCGGACTGGAAAATATCTCTTCATCCGCGCACCCAGGCGCGAGCTGTACGACGAAACTCAAGATAAGAGCGCGGAGCACAACCTGGCGGCGACCTCCCCAGCGGTCAGCGACACTCTGCAGTCGCAACTGGACGAGTTTCGCGAAAAAACTGCGAGCTACCATGACAAACCGGCGGAGGCCTCGCCCAGCTCCGAGCAAGCAGAAAATCTGGCGGCCCTGGGGTATGTAGGATCGAGCACCGCGGGCCGCTCGCCCGATCCCTTGCAGGGGGCCGATCCCAAGGACAAGATCGAAATCGCGAATGTCCTGCACGAGGGTATGTTGGCGGTCGAGGACGGCCGCTATACCGAGGCGATCCCGCTTCTGCAGCACGTCTTGGACGACAGTCCTGCTATCACGGCCGCGCAGGTGCAACTGGGCATCGCGCTGGCCCGTACAAAGCAGTATCCCCAAGCGATTGCGGCTTTACGCAAAGCGGTGGACCTGCTGCCGGACTCCGTTCAAGCCCGCTACGAGTTAGGGCTGGCCCTTTACCAGAACGGAGAATGGAAGGACTCAGCGCCTTTCTTTGAGTTTGTGGTCGAGAAGCGGCCGAAGTGGCCGGATGCGCAGTACTCTCTCGCCTCGGTCTATGCGCGCATTCAGCGCGTGCCGGAAGCAGTGGATCTCTTGCACAAGGTTCTGCAAGCGAGCCCCGAGCATTTCAATGCCAATTTGCTGCTTGGCCGGATTCTGACCCTGCAAAAGCAGGCCGACGAGGCCGTTCCTTACCTGAAGCAGGCGGTCGCATCGGGCCCAGGAAACTTCGAAGCGCATGCTTTTCTGGCGGATGCTTACGATCAAGTGGGAAACGCTCCGGCGGCTCTGGCCGAACGGACACGGGCAGAAGAGCTGCAGCATAAACCGGCGCAATGATCGCTGCCTGCTAACAGACTCACGTGGCCCGCCCCTACGCGAGCGACTAGAAGCTGTAGCGCAGCATGAACTGCATGACCCTTGGTTGGGTCAGCGTGTTGTTGTAGACGCCAAAGTTGGTTGTAGTGGTTAGATCAAAATTGTTCGCAGACTGGGCTGCGTCGAAGCGCACGGCGTTGGTCACGTTGAACGCTTCCCAACTGAAGCTCAGGGTCTGACCTTCTCTTATTCGCCAGTCCTTCGCCAGCCCGGCGTCGATTCCGAAGTATCCTGGCCCGCGAAGTTCGTTGCGCTGGCCGCTTTCGCCGGGGTAGGGATGGCGGAACGCGGCGATTGCTGCATCCGAGTCGGCAAACATGGTCGGGTTGCCCTGGGCGTTGATGTGTACTCCCACGCGGCCCGGGTTGCCGATCTCCACGGCTTCACCCTCGAGATCGTAGTTCGTGGACCAGCCTCCTCCGGGGAAGATGCTGAAGGGCAGTCCGCTTGACCAGTGGAAAAGTCCCGATAAACTCCATCCCCCCAAAATCGCGTTCGCAACCGAGCCCATGCCGCCACCGAAGCGTTTGCCCCGGCCCAAGGGAAGATCGATGACCCAGTTCGAGTTGATCTGGTGAGTCATGTCGAAATCAGAAACGGCGCGCAGTTGGTCGGGCGCCCAGGAATTGATCACCTGGCTGGAGAATCCACCGACGGCGGTGGTGGTCGGGACGTCAAACAAGTTGATACGCTCGGCGTTCGACCCCACATCGATGGATTTCGAGTAGGTGTAGTTGACATCGAATTGGATGCCGGCAGAGAAGACGTGCCGAAGCGTAACGTTGAGTGCGTTGTAGGAGCTGTTGCCGGAAGTGCGCCATCCCCACAGTGAAGAAAACTGGGGCATGAAGTAGTTGTACTGCGTGGGCCCGGATTGGCCGGGCAAGGTCGAACAAGCGGGAAAACAGGTCGTATCCAGAGCCTGCAACGACACGATCTCGTCTTCCGGTATCCATATCTGCTCGAAGATGTTCTGTGTTGCGCTCACTCCGGGGCTGGCCGCGGCGGGGAACAGGTTCTCAAAGTAAGGAATCGGAGCAACCGTCGTTGCGCCGCTGGCATTGGCGGCATTGGCTTCTTTGGTCAGCTTGGTGGCTGCGGCGAAGTAATCTGTGTGCGATTTGGGATCGACAACATCCTCCGGCATGCCCAGATCGGTTTCTTGCAACAGGTGCCGTCCCAACCGACCGACATAGGCAACTTCAAGCGAGAAGTTGCGGCCCAGATCGCGCGTGACCGAGAAATTGAAGACATGGGAGTAAGGCGTTTTGAGTTTGTTATCAATGCCCCAGTAGATGGCGAAGCCTCCCGCCGCGTTGGGACCCAGTGGAGCGGTAACCGGAAACTTTCCCGGAGCCACACCGCTGACATCCTGGCCGCAGAAGGTTCCCTGGGGAAGGCTGAATGTGCCAGTGAAGCGAGCGGCGCAATCGACATCCTGAACGCCTGCTGGGTTGGTTTCAAGAGTGGTCAGTCCGAAAGATCCGTTGCGGTCGAACGTGTTAACGATTCCTTCGCCAAAATGGTCGAAGTAGAGGCCGTAGCCCGCCCGGATGGAGCTTTTTCCAGCGCCGCCGAAGAGACTGCGCAACCAGCCGCCGTCGGCATGGGGGGAATAAGCGATGGCAAAGCGGGGTGCGAAGTTGTGGTAATCCCAATTCCAGTAGGGCTGTTTGCCATTGGCTTGACCGGAGAGGCCGAACTGGACCGGCGGCAGGCCCCCGGGTAGACCCTGCGCCAGATTCTGGCCCGGTGAATAAGCCTGGCCGACTAACTGGGCCCTGGCTCGCTGAGCGAAAAGATTATCCACGCTGATGGTGGGTGCGGCCTGATTGCCGTCTTCTTCGTAGGGCGGCTGCAGAAGGGAATAGCGGAGTCCGGCGGTCACGACCAGATTCGGCGTGACCCGCCAGGAGTCTTGCGCGTACCACTCCGCTTCCCAGGCTTTGAAATGGCGCGGGATCAGCGCGCCCGGCGGAATGAGATTGCCGTTCTTATCTTGATTAAATACCGGGGCGACGGTGGAGACGATCCCAGCCAGACCCACAGCGGCGAAATCGTAGTCTTCGCCGAAGGCGGGATCTACCGTCGGGTACTTCTTGCCGGGGAAGCCCGCAGGATCCAGGCTGCATTTGTTGGGGTTGGGCGTGCACAAAGAACTCGGCCCGGAGGCGTTCGCGATGGCGGCGTTATCCAGTTGGAACGGGTCGGTCAAGGCAGTGGAGATGTTCTGCAGGTTCCCCAGACGGTTGTTGTGAATCAGGCGCAGATTGGCGCCGAATTGCAGCGTGTGCTTGCCCTTGGTCCAGGTCAGGTCGTCGATGAAATTGTGCACCGGCACGTTCACAAACTCAGACTGCGAGTTCAAGCCCGTGATCGCGGTCAAGGTTCGAAAGTAAACATACGGCTCGGAATTCAGGCCTGACTTTCCTGTACCCTGGCGGACCAGCGACCAGCGGAAATTATTGATCAGCGTGGGACGCAAGAGTGCGGTATAGCCCGCGGCAATCCCTTTGCTGTTTGCCGTGTTGTAGGAAAACGATGGCTGGCCGGGAAATTGCGGAGGAGTAGCTTCGCTGTCATTCTGCAAGTTGCCTCGCAGGAACAGGCTGTGATTTCCGTTGGCGGTAATTTTGAAATCCAGGCGGGTAATGTATGTGTTCAGTTTCTGCGGATCGCGTCCGGGAAATGTGAAACCGCGATAGTCGAGCAGGTCGCCCTCGGTATCGGTGTTGGGATGGGGATACAGGTTGAACACGGAGTTGGGACTGGACAACGGATTGCCCGCAAGGTACGCGACGAGCGGATTCACGCCCGGCCCCAGCGGGCACGTGCCATTGGGGTGGTCCGGTTGGGACAAACTGCACCGCGGATCCATGGCGGCAAACTGCTTGGGCGTGAGCTGCACGATGTAATCGCTCTGCGAGATCGCGGGATTGCTGATGACGGTGAATCCCTGGGAATTGGGAGTGCCGAGGGCGCAGTTCGCGTCTGCACTCGGATCACAGAGATACTGGATGGTTCCGGTTCGCAGCTCGTCGCTGGGAACAATTTGCGTGGTTTGAATGGTTTCCCGTTTGCGCTGGCCCTCGTAGGCCAGGAAATAGAAAAACCGGTCTTTCTTGATCGGTCCTCCGAACGTTGCGCCGAAGGTGTTGCGGATTAACTGCCCGGGCTTGTTGGGCAGCTTCTGGCCAATCTCTGCCGCCTTGTTGAACCAATCGTTGGCTTCCCCGATGCTGCTGCGGTTGTATTCGTAGGCAGAGCCATGAATCTGATTGTTGCCGCTCTTGGTGACCAGCGAAACCTGTGCGCCGGAAGAACGGCCTTCGTCTGCGTTCCCGTTGCTGGTAGTGACGCGAAACTCCTGCAATGAGTCGAGCGTAGCGCGCAAAGCGCCCTGGAACGCTGTGCCGAGGAGCTGATCGTTGTCGTCCAGGCCGTCCAGGGTGATATTGGTCTGGTCGCTGCGCGCGCCGCTCACCGAGCCGCCCCGACTGTCATTGCTTTGGTCGATTTGTTTCGTGGTACCGATGTAGGTCACGCCCGGCTGCAGGCTCAGAATGGATGCGGGGTCGCGTCCCTCAGAGGGTAGGCGGAGCAGTTGCCGTTCGGTAAACTCGTTGCCGATACTCGCATCCTGCGTATTTACCAGTGGGGCCTCGCCCGTGACCTGCACTTCGACATTTGTTCCCTGGATCTTTAGTCCGATATTAACCGTGGCGGGAGTGTTCACCAGCAAACGGAGGTTTGCCTCCTTGAAGTTAGAGAAACCGGCGGCGCTAGCGGTGAGCATGTACAAGCCGGGCGGGACCTGCAGGAACTGATAAACGCCATCGGCGCTCGATTGCGTAGTGCGCGTGAACCCGGTTTGTGGTTCGGCCAGGGTGACGGTGGCGCCCGGCAACAAAGCGCCTTTGGGATCGGTGACCGTGCCCCGCAAAGACGTTGTGGACTGAGCCATTGATAACGATGAAATTACCAACCACAGAGACAGAAAAGCCCAGCGCGTCATTGCCATGGATTCCCCCACGCGGTTCGGCCCCAAAGTGGAGGCTGCAATCTGCCCATGCAGGAACTCCACCACCCTTGGCCGGGTATTCTCTAGCCGCCGGAGCCTGCCTTTCAAGCCCAAAAAACGTTTTAATTGTGGCCTGGGGTCAGGTTGTGGCCGATTCCGGCGAGTGCCTGCAATGCCGTCCGAACCACGCGCTCGCGAGGACGATGACCACAGGGAAGCACTCGAGCGTGTAACGCGGTTCTGGGTTTTCTAGAGTCCCGAGGAAAGCCGAGCGCAGCACGAGGAAGGTGAGCAGCAGCCCAGAATAGTGTATCGGCGCTCCCCACCAAAGGCCCATGAGGGCCAGGCCTAAGTAGAGGATCCCAAACACCCCCAGCGCGACCGCCAGCACGGACCCGAACGGATCGTCGTTGAACTCCCACCAGCGAGTGTCAGAAGGCAGAATCTCGGTGCGCGGTCGCAGCCACATGTCGGCAATTCGCGTAAGCGGCAACCGGAGGTAGTAACGCAGCGGCGCGGCACGAATCCGTTCCGCGGCAAGCTCCGCAAACCGGGCATCCAGGTCGGGTGCAATGTGCAGGGTCGTGTTGTACTCATTCAGCAACTGCTGGGTCTCTTGCCGCTGCAAGTCCGAGTCAAAAGCGCGCGCGGGAAGCTTGTCGGCATCCAGCGCTTCTCCCGGCACGTTCCAGTAAATCTCCTCGACGGAAACATAGTCCGCCATCCAGGTCTTCACCCAGCGATTGAAGCCTTCCGGAACAAAAGAATTCTCCTCGTTGGCGTACCGCGGAGCCAGCAATTCGAAGCGATGAAACGTGCGCAGATTGCGGATTGCCCAGGGGACCAGAGGAAGGAGAGCGGTCACGACAACGACCAGCATGGCCACAATCGGTCGAGAAACCGGCCGATGACTCCGCACCCGAACCAACCCAAGACACGCTAGATAGGCGACGATGGCGACCAGCAGCAATCCGCCATCGGGCCGGAGCAGAATACCGATGCCGGTCGTCAGACCGCAGCCCAGCCAGAACCGAATCCGGCCCTGATCCATTGATTCAAGACCGGCGCACGCCAAGTCGAGGGCCAACGCTGTGAAGAAGATTTCCAGACACTCGGCCAGCGCCGCGGCTGCGTAATTGGCAAGAAAAGGGCAGAGAGCGGCCAGAAGAAACGCCGCTTTCGCCGCCCGACCAGAAATCATGCGGCGAGCCAGGTCGGCGGTCAGAAAGCAGGTGCCGATGTCGAACAAAACCTGCACAACCAGCACCGCGCGATAATGTTCCATACCAAACAGGGCAAAAATCGCCGCCAGAAACGCGGGATAGCCGGGAACTCGAATGTATGTCGGAGAAACTCCGTTCCCACCCAGGCCGTAGATTCCCCTCTGGAGCCAGTTCTTGGCAATGTCGCCGTAGACCAGGGAGTCGGCCGTGATCGCGGGAAAGCGAAACAGGAAAACCAATCGCAGCGCGAGGGCGGCGACCGTGGCGAGCAGAAAAAAACGAAAATGCTGGCGCACAAGTTGGCGCACCGTAAGAATATACAGTCTCGGAATGGAAACTGGCACTTTGCGACTCACAAGAAGCCACCAACAAGGGGTTTGACCCTGCTTTGGCGCACAGCATAGGATTAAGCGGCAGCATTTAAACTTCATGGTTCAACCAGTCTTTTACGATCCCCGGCGGGCGCGATGGAAGCGGCTACGGCGGCTGTTTGACGTCTTGGGGATCAGCCTTATCCTTCTGGTTGCGTACTTCACTTACTCCGCGCTGAGCAGCGAAACCCTGCCTGACCCCCTGCTTCCGCCCAGGAAAAAGCCCTTTCATGCCCTCAAAGAAAGAGAGAAAGAAAAGGCGAAGGAAAAAAGAAAGCTGGCATATGCGGGTCTGCATCGCTTGCTCCGCAAGCCTGGTGCGGTCAAACTCGACACTCAGGAAGGAGTTCGCGCCGCGTTTTACGTTCCCTGGGATGCGGCCAGTTTTTCATCTTTGCGGGAGTACGCCCGCCAGATCGACCTGCTCTATCCCGAGTGGCTGCACGTCATGAAGCCCGATGGGCGCCTCGAGAGCATCGACGAGCAAACCGCCAAGTTCTTCGACGTCGTCCAGGGTTCGACGGTCCACACTGTCGATGACCGGGTCATGCCGTTTCTGAAGGCGGAAGACACCGACATGGAAGTCCTGCCCATGGTGAACAACTCTAACGGGACGGACTGGATCGATATCAGCGGCTTCCTCAACGATCCCGACGCGCGCGCCCGCTTTCGGCAGGAAATTGCCGCCTTCCTTGCCACCGACAAGTATCGCGGCCTGATGGTCGACTTCGAAGACTTCCCCAAGAAGGGGCAACCCGGCTACATCGCATTGCTGAGAGAACTCTCGCAGGACCTCCACGCCAAGGGCATGCAGCTTCACGTCAGTGTTCAGGCGCGCAACACGGACTTCGACTATCCCACGATTTCTTCTTTAGTGGACAAGGTAGTGGTCATGAACTACGACGAACACTATCCGGGAGGGGAGCCGGGGCCGGTGGCGTCGCAGGACTGGTTTGTGGCCAATCTGGAGTCGATCAGCAAGCTGGTGCCAAAAGACAAGCTGATCTGCGCCATCGGCAACTACGGCTACGACTGGATCAACAAACCGAAGCGTGGGAATCTGCCTCCCGGCCTGAAAGACAGCAACGTCGCGGTGCAGGACGCCTGGCTCACGGCGCGCGATTCTGAAGCGGATGTCGAGTTCGACGGCGACGCTCTCAATCCCCACGTCAGCTATCTCGACGAACACGATGTGCAGCACGATGTATGGTTTCTGGACGCAGTCACCGCGCTGAACGAAATGCGGGCCGCACAAAGCCTGGGGATCCAGACCTTCGCTTTGTGGCGGCTGGGCGCCGAGGACCGCTCGCTGTGGCGGGTCTGGGACGTCCCCGGCGACGCCGGCAATCCCGACAAGCTGAAAGACGTTCCTCCCGGCCAGGACGTGGACATGGAAGGTGAGGGCGAAATCCTGCGCATTGAAGCACGTCCCGCGAATGGACAAAGGACGCTACAGGTCGACGCCAACTCGGGACAAGTTACCGACGAGAACTTCGATTCTTTGCCCGAGCCTTACCGCGTCGCCCGCTACGGCTTCAGCCCCAATCAAGTGGCGATTACCTTCGACGACGGTCCCGATCCCGAATGGACGCCGAAAATCCTCGATGTGCTCAAACGCGAGAAGGCGCCGGCAACGTTCTTTCTCATCGGGATTGAAGCCGACAAGTATGCCGATGTGACCTCGCGTATTTATCGCGAAGGCCATGAGATCGGGAACCATACCTTTACCCACCCCGATATCAGCAACCTGTCGCGCCGCTATGTACAAGTGGAACTCAACCTGACCGAACGCTTTTTTGCCAGCCGTCTGGGTATTCGCACCATCCTGTTCCGCCCGCCCTATTCGGTGGACGCGGAGCCTGATACCGAAGACCAGGTTCGTCCTTTGGAAGTCACGCAGGACATGGGTTACACCACCATCGGGAACAAGGTCGATCCCAATGACTGGCGGGAAACTCCGTTTCGCAGCGCGGGAGACATTGCGGCCGACGTGCTGGCCCACCTGCCGCCCTGCGCAGTGAACGACACACGGTGCGGCAACATCATCCTGCTGCACGACGGCGGCGGCAACCGCGCTGAAACCGTTCGGGCGCTGCCCTTGATCATCGAGGGTGTGCGGGCCAAAGGGTTGCAGATTGTCCCGGTGTACGAACTGCTGGGCAAAACCCGGGCCGATGTGATGCCGCCTCTGCCCGCGAACGAACGCTGGACGGCGCGGCTCGATCTGTTTGCATTTCTGCTGTTCCCACTGGCGTTCTTCGCTATCAACTGGATTTTTTTCGTGGGTGACGTGCTGATGACTGGCCGCCTGGCCTTCATCGGGACGTTCGCCATCTTTGATCGCTTACGTAAGCGGCAATACGGGCTGCCCGGCGAAGCGGAGACTTTCCGGCCAAAAGTTGTGGTTTTGATTCCGGCCTACAACGAAGAGAAGGTCATTGAACGCACCATTCGCTCCGTACTCGCCTCCGACTACCGCAACCTGCGAGTCATCGTGATTGACGACGGTTCCACCGACCGAACGCTGGAAGTCGCACGTCGCGCTTTTGTCCGCGAAGAAGCCTCGGGCCTGGTGTTGATTCTGACCAAGCCCAACTCAGGCAAGGCTGACGCACTCAACTTTGGCCTCGAACACCTCCAGGACAACGAAGAAATCATGGTTGGCATCGATGCCGATACTGTGATTGCCAGCACCGCAGTCTCTCGCTTGGTGCCGCACTTCCTGAATCCCAAAGTTGCCGCCGTTGCGGGCAATGCCAAGGTGGGGAACCGCGTCAACCTTTGGACCCGCTGGCAGGCCCTCGAATACATCACCAGCCAGAACTTCGAACGGCGCGCCTTGAATACGTTGGGGGCCGTGAGCGTGGTCCCGGGAGCGATCGGGGCGTGGCGGGTTTCGGCCGTGCGCGAAGCCGGCGGCTATCAGACCGATACGGTGGCGGAAGATGCCGATCTGACCATGGCCCTGCTGCAAAACGGGTATCGCGTCGAGTACGAAGACCTGGCGCTGGCCTACACGGAAGCTCCGACCACCGCCAATGGTCTGATGCGCCAGCGCTTTCGCTGGTCGTTCGGCATTCTGCAATCGGTCTGGAAACACCGCTCCGCCTTCGCCCGGAAAGGCGCTTTGGGCTGGGTCGCGCTGCCTAACATCGTGATCTTCCAGATCTTGTTGCCGCTGGTTTCGCCACTGATCGACCTCATGTTCATCGGGGGCACGATCTGGTATTACGTGCAGAAGTATTTCCACCCGGAATCCACTGATCCCGCCAGCTTCCACCGTCTGGTCCTCTTTTTCGCGGTGTTCCTGGTCATCGACCTGATTACCTCGGCGATCGCGTTTGCGCTGGAGCGTCGCCAACCCGAAGCCCGGGAAGACGCCTGGTTGCTCAGCCAGGTCTGGCTGCAGCGCTTCGCCTATCGCCAATTGTTTTCGGTTGTTCTTTTCAGGACTCTCAAGCGGGCCATTGAAGGCAAGCGCTTTGCCTGGGACAAGCTGGAACGCACCGCGGCCCTGAGTTATCGGCCGAAAGAGGAGACCCGCGATTCCGTAAACGTGTCGTAGAAGCGGCCGCCGGCTTCGCGTCATCCAATACAGAGTCGGCGCCTTTTACGGTGCTAGAATTATGCTTTGTTGTCTGTCTCTCTATCTGATCTTTTCGAGGTGCAATCATGGCAACACTTGAAGCCCCAGCTCGCCCCGCAGATTCGCCTGCATGAAGGCCCATTTGCCAACGAACCGTTAACGGACTTTACGAAGGAAGAAAATGCCCGCAAGATGCGGGCGGCCATCGAGAAGGTCCGCGGCCAGTTGGGACGCGAGTATGACCTGATTATCGGGGGCAAGCGGGTAAAGACTGCCGACAAGATCAAGTCCATCAATCCGGCGAAGCCTTCGCAAGTGGTGGGCCTGCATCAGAAGGCTGGAAAAGAACACGTCGAACCGGCCATGCAGGCCGCCCTCGCGGCGTTTCGCACCTGGAGCCAGACTTCGGTGGAAGAACGCGCCAGCCTGCTGTTCCGCGTGGGCGATGTGATGCGCGAGCGCAAGTTCGAGTACTGCGCCTGGCTAGTGTTTGAAGTGAGCAAGAACTGGGCTGAAGCGGACGCCGATATCGCCGAGACCATCGACTTCTGCGAATATTACGCGCGCGAAGCGCTGCGCCTGGCCAAGACGGAACTTCCAGTGCAGATGGCGGGGGAGCGCGACACGCTGCATTACATCCCTCTAGGCGTAGGCGCAGTGATTCCGCCGTGGAATTTCCCCTGCGCGATCATGGCGGGCATGACGCTGGCTTCGATCGTTAGCGGCAACACGGTCATTCTGAAGCCGTCGAGCGATTCGCCCACCATCGCTGCCAAATTCGTTGAGCTTCTCGAAGAATGCGGCGTGCCGGAAGGCGTAGTGAATTTCTGCCCAGGAGCGGGCGCGACTTTCGGAAATGCCGTGGTTGCGCATCCTAAGACTCGCTACATCGCCTTCACCGGTTCCCGCGAAGTGGGACTCGACATCAACAAGCGCGCTGCGGAGCATGGCCCAGGACAGATTTGGATTAAACGCACCATCCTCGAAATGGGCGGCAAAGATGCCATCATCGTCGATGCCGACGCAGACCTCGATTCGGCAGTCGAAGGCGTGGCTTCTTCCGCTTTCGGCTTTCAGGGACAGAAGTGCTCGGCCTGCTCACGTGCGATTGTCGACGAACGCATCTACGACAAGTTCCTCGAAAAGCTCAAGCCGCGGGTGGAGAAAATCAAACTGGGCGACCCCGCGGAGAACGCCGACATGGGCGCAGTGATCAATGAAGGCTCGATGAAAACGATTCTCGGATACATCGAGCAGGGCAAGAAAGACGGCCGGGTCATCACCGGTGGCGAGCGGGTGGCGGGCGACGGCTATTACTTGCAGCCGACCGTGATTGCCGATATCGCCCCCAAATCCAAACTCGAACAGGAAGAGATTTTCGGGCCGGTGCTGGCCGTGATCAAGTCGAAGAATTACGATCACGCCCTGGAAATCGCCAACGACACCGAGTTCGGCTTGACCGGCGCGGTCTACACCAAATCGAAAGAGAAAATCGAGCGCGCCATCTGCGACTTCCACGTGGGCAATCTCTACATCAACCGCAAGTGCACCGGAGCCACGGTGGGCTGTCATCCCTTCGGCGGATTCAACATGTCGGGCACAGATTCGAAATCCGGTGGCCCAGATTATTTGTATCTCTTCACTCAGGGCAAAGCGATCGGAGTAAAAAAGACTTAGATTTCTTACCCTAACAATGGCTCTACAACCGGAGGCGACAGCCTCCGTTTTTTATTGCTTGCCCCGCAAGAGGATGCAAATTATTCCCAAATCTGGCACGCAAAGTCACTATTGTTAACATCAAAAATTGTTGTTTGACTCTGCATGGAGGGCTGGCTACGTTAGAACATGAATCTCAATTCGGCCTACAACGACCATGACGTTGATTTTCTTCATGAAATAAGCAGCCGCATGGCTGCAGCAGATCCGCTACACAAAGTTCTCGACCACATTGTTGAATTTGCCTCCGCGCTGGTTAAGTGCGATTCCTGTTTTATCTACGTACTCGAAGACGCTGAACTCGTCTTGCGCGCCTCCAAGGAGCCGCATGCGGAGGTCGTTGGCCGGTTGAAAATTCCGGTCGGTGAGGGCATCACCGGCTGGGTTGCGGAACACCGCGAACCCGTCGCTGTGTCGCACCACGCTTCTCAGGACCCGCGTTTCAAAGTGTTCCACGAACTGCCCGAAGATACTTACGAGGCCTTTCTTTCAGTTCCCGTCTTATCGCGCGGGCGGGTCGTGGGTGTGATCAATCTGCATCACCGCAATCCTCATACTTATAGCCGGAGACAGATTCGCCTGATTTCCACAGTTGGATTTCTGGTGGGAGCGGAGATCGAAATGGCGCGCCTGGAAATGGAAAACACCAATCTCGCAGAGCAGCTCGAAGTGCGCAAACTTTTGGAGCGAGCCAAAGGCATTTTGCAACGCGAACTGGGAATGAATGAAGAGCAGGCGTATCTCGCGCTGCAGCGGCAGAGCCGCCAAAAGCGGAAGCCGCTGAAGGAAATCGCTCAGGCCGTCGTGCTCAGCGATGAAGTGAAGCGCGACTCGCGAACCAACTGAACCGCAGCACGACTTAACAACAAATAAAAAGGAGCAAACCGGAGGGCCTGCTCCTTAACTGCGTGGACGGACGTTAGTGAGCAGCAGCGCTCATGACGGCAGCCCGCATGGGACTGTCGGCTTTCGCTACTATGGCAGGCGTACCCGTCATGTCAAAGTGCAAGACCTCTCCGACTTCTCCCAAATACAACGACGAGATAAATCGTTCCGCACCTTGCTGCGTGATCGCCAGTTGAGTGGTTGACGAGGGCTCAGTGTTCGAGCACGAACGGGCCATTACCACAAAGCCCGAAGTCCCCGCGGCCTTGCGGACCAGCAGCCTAGCCGAAGGGCCGGTGCTCTCGAGCGAATAGGAATACTCGCCCGGAGTGAGAAGCGTTTGTCCCCAATAGGCTTCGTAGGGCAACGTGAATTTACCCACGAAATCCTGGGCAGGGGCGAAGGCGGAGAGTAACGCGACTACCCCGACCGAAAGTGCCAGAGTCTTGACTAGTGAAGAGAGCAGCGAAGAGACTTCATAACCTAACCTCCTATGTGAAAGGGTGGGGAACTCCACGCGGCGGCTAAGCCGTTTGGTGGCTCCGGTTCTTGTTAGGACGACGAGGTCAGGAAAAAACTTGGTGAACAACTTCGACTACGCGGGAACTACGAAGTTCGCTGCTGATCTGCTACATCGCAGATACAACATGCTGATACTCTGAGCTATAGGCCGCCAGAAGTCCAACGCAAAAAATCTATCGGAGGGATAGGCTTTATGGGACGACAAAAGCCGCCACGTCGGCAGCCGAAGACTTAGATTTTACGTAGGCGGCACCCCATCCACCATGGAGATACAGAGATAGGCCAGCCCTAGAACTCGAAACCCCGGGACCCTACGACGAAACCCCAGCCCCCGGCTGCGGCACAGAAGCCGCCGCCGTAGCCGCCGCGGCCTCGTTCAGAATGCGGTGATGAATGGTGAACAGCGCCAATTCCAGCCGGTCAGACACGCCGATCTTGTCATAGACATTGCGCAGATAATTCTTGATCACCTGCTCGGTCGTGCCCAGTTGCGAGGCGATTTCCTTGTTCTTGTATCCCTGAACGATGAGCGCCACGATGCGCAGCTCTTTCGCGGTCAGCCGGTCGCGCACTCGCAGCCCGACCATATCGTTCTCGGTGAGTTCGCTGGGCACGGCGATATCCTGCACCCAATTTTCTCCCCGGGCCACCTTGCGCACGCAATCCACCAGCGCGGCGCTGGTCACGTTGCGATAGACCACGCCATGCGACCCGGCTCCCATGTAGCGCTGCGCGCTTTCGCCAGTGTCAGCCAGCACCACGATGCGCGTCTTGGCCTTGTTGGCGGCCGCCACCACCGCGTTGAAATCGGAGTGGAACCCGCCCGCCACCACCAGCACCGCCGCCCGGAACTTATCCAGGGCCATAAACATCTGCTCCTGGGTCTGTGCCTGGGCCACGATGCGCATTTCGTCTTCGACCGCCAGAACTTTGGCGATTCCCGCGCGGAAGATGGCCTGATTATCGGCCAATATCAGTTTCAGCATTTTGCGTCAGCTCCCCGCCCTTAGCGGCGAACGAAATCGTAGGAATCAATCACGCAGGCCACACCCCGCGCGTCCTTCGAACCCTCTTTGGATTCATCGGTACGCACCACGCGGCCCCGGCACTGCACCACCACGGGTTCTTTAGCTCCGGTGACCTCTGGAGGCAGCGTGATCTCGAACTCCACATTCGAGCCCACCTCGAGAGCAGCGTCAGCCTTGATGTACACTCCGGCAGCGCTGAGATTTTCCGTGGTCCCGCTGTGCGCGCCGCTTTCCGACTCCTTGTGGATCTTGATCGGTAATTCCAGGGGGAAACGCTTCCCCGTCCGTGCGTCGGACACAATCCCTCCTAGTTCCTGGCCGTTCCTGCGAGCGAAAGCCAGCTCCATACCGCCGTGGTCTCCTGGGAGTCCGGCAAATCCGGCTAAAGGCCTTATATCACGGATAATACGCATCTTCCAAGCAGGGGTGACTGGTAAGTCACGGGCCGGAACTGGCTTACCCGGAATCACCCGACAAAGGCTGCCCCACGCTTCGTGGTTTTCGAAGCGTGGGCACCACGAATCTCGACGCCAATGTTCATTCGTCACATCCGCGGACTACCTTCCATGCTAAGCATCTCAAGTGTCCCCCAGTCCCCATCGCTATTACGGTGCCGGATATCTCCACTTCATCACCACAAGTTGTCACCGGCGCCACGCTTTGCGGGGCACCCCTAAGAATCGAGATCTGTTCCTGAAGGTGCTGGAGGAAGTGCGAAGGCGCTACCATTTTGTGGTCGTGGGGTACGTCGTGATGCCCGAACATATCCATCTGCTGATTGGCGAACCAGAGCGCAGCAATCCATCGGTGATGATGCAGGCGCTCAAACAAGGATTCGCGCGACGCCTTCTGCACAAGCTCCGCTCCTGTGTGGATCCCCGGCAAGGTACGTTGTGGAGCGCGTCCATGGAGGAAGGGCATATCTGGCAGCCCCGCTTCTATGACTTCGTGGTATTCACGGAAAAGAAGCGAGTGGAGAAACTGCGCTACATGCACCGCAATCCAGTGGAGCGCAGACTGGTGCTGGAACCGGAGCAATGGCGGTGGAGCAGTTTTCTCCACTACGCACAGGATGAGCGCGGCCCCGTGCTCGTCAACGAGCAACCTAAGGCTGAGCTGCACCGAAGAGAGGTCGCCTGATACCATCGTCCGTGGTGCCCACGCTTCGAAAACCGCGAAGCGTGGGGCAGCCTCAGTTGTAGAGAGGTAAAGGTGCGCCAGCCCCCCGTGGCGGTGGACAGGAGGCCCAGCCCCAAAACTGGCTTACCCAATCAGCATTCGCGAGTCTAATTACAGAAGCCACTGGCCGTCCGATTTGACTTTTGGTCATCCGGCCCAGAAAATCCCTGTTCTACCCGAGGTACTGCGATGCCTGCCTTCAACCGTCTCCTGAGTGCATTTCTTCTTTCTGCGTTTTCCGCTGCGCCGCTTTTGGCGCAGACAATTCCTGCCTCCCAGCCGCCTGTTTGGGCTGCGAAGCCGGATATCGCTGCCTTCGACAAGATCGAGAACGACCGCCTCGCCGCGGCGCAACGCTCCATCGACGCCATCGCTGCTTTCAAGGGGCCACGCACCATCGAGAACACGCTGGCGGCGTATGACGACGTGATCCGGCAGATCAATACGGCCAGCTACTTTGCCGGACTGATGCAGTCCGTCCACCCCGACGCCGCCTTTCGCGATCACGCCACCGAAATGTACCGCAAAGCGAACGCGGTCAGCACTGGGTTGTCCTTGAATCGCGAGGTTTATCAGGCTTTGGCCAGTCTCGACGTTTCCCAGGCTGACGCCGCGACCCGGTATTACGTAAAGCGGCAGCTCCTGGAATTCCGCCTTGCCGGTGTGGATAAAGACGACGCAACCCGGGCGCGCCTGAAGCAGCTCAACGATCAGCTCACCGAAGAACAGTCGACCTTTGAGCGCAACATCTCGGACGACCAGAAAACTATCGAAGCCGCCAGCGTCGCCCAACTCGATGGCCTGCCGCAAGACTACATCGATCGCCACAAGCCCGGCGCAGATGGAAAAATCGCGATCAGCACCAACTATCCCGACGCTTTCCCAGTATTCAAGTTTGCCAAGAGTGACGATCTTCGGCGCCGCATGGAAGTGGCGTTCGATACCCGTGCCTATCCCAAGAACGCCGATGTGCTGCAAAACATGAGGCAGACGCGCTACGACATCGCCACCACGCTCGGCTATGCCTCCTGGGCCGACTACAACGCGGCCGACAAAATGATCGCCAAGGGCTCGAACATCGCGGACTTCATCCAGCAGGTGGATGACGCCGCTCGCCCCGCCACCGCCCGCGAATTTTCCATGCTGCTGGCGGAGAAACAGAAAACCCATCCCGAAGCCAAAGAAGTCAGTGACTACGAAGTAGGCTATCTGCGCGAGCAGGTGCGTCGATCGAAATACGACTTCGATTCGCAAAGCGTGCGGCCTTATCTGCCCTATGCGCGCGTAGAGCAGGGAATTCTGCACACCGCGTCCAAGCTATTTCAAGTCAGGTTCGTGCAGGAGCCGAATGCTCCGGCCTGGGATCCCTCGGTCGAAACCTGGGACGTCATCGACAATGACAGCGGCCAAACGATTGGTCGCTTTTACCTCGACATGCATCCCCGCCCGGGAAAATTCACCCACGCCGAGATGGTGCCGGTCCTCGATGGCATTCGCGGCAAGCAGTTGCCGGAAGCTGCGCTGTTATGCAATTTTGCGGCGCCCACAGCCAGCGACCCCGGCCTGATGGAATACGGAGACGTGGTCACGTTCTTCCACGAGTTCGGCCACTTGATGCATTGGATTCTGGGTGGCCAGCAACAATACGCAGGGATCAGCGGCATCACCATGGAGGCGGACTTCGGCGAAGCGCCGTCGCAGATGCTCGAAGAATGGATGCGCAGCCCCGAAGTGCTCGCCTCCTTTGCCCACAATTACAAAACCGGCGAGCCCATTCCCGCAGAACTCGTGGCCCGCATGAATCGGGCTTCGGCGTTCGGCCGCGGAGGCTGGGCATCCGGCCAGACCGCTTACACCGCCATTTCCTACGATTTATACAAAGGAAAACCACTGGACACCAATCCCGACAGCGTGACTCATGAGGCTCTGGGTCGCTACACTCTATTCAAGCAGCTTCCCGACACTCACGAGTGGGCATCCTTCGGCCATCTGGCTGAATATTCTTCGGCTTACTACACATACTTGTGGGACAAAGTCATCGCCGAAGATTTCTTCTTGCAGTTCAACTCCAGCAATCTGCTGGTTGGCGAGGCGCCGATGCGCTACCGCCGTGTCGTTCTCGAACCCGGCGGGTCGATGTCGGCGAATGATCTGGTGAAGAACTTCCTCGGCCGCCCGCAGAATCTGGTGGCCTTTCAGCGCTGGCTCGGGGAAGAGTTCGCAGCTGCTTCGGCGGATAACAAAGCCGCGGGACAGTAACCAAGGGACAGCCGACGCGGGAGTCAGGCGCCTTGCCAATTCCTCGAAACCCTTGCTAGACTAGACTAATTAAACTAAGTCTATGCATATATGAAAACAGTAAATATTCACCAGGCGAAAACTCAGCTTTCAAAGCTCATAGAACAGGCGTCCAAGGGCGAGACATTCATTATTGCCAAGGCTGGTAAGCCAGTCGTAAAGGTCACTGCCCTTGGCGCTCCAACCGGTGCTCAAGTGCGGCGGCTCGGTTTCATGGCGGGACAGATTTCTGTGCCAGACGACTTTGACCGCATGGGCAAGGAGGAGATCGAGCGCATTTTCGGCGGCGGAGAATGAAACTCTTGCTGGATACACATCTTCTTCTCTGGGCTGCCGGTGAACCCCGGCGGCTCTCAAGACAAGCCCGCACCCTAATCGACAATCCTGAGAATGAGATCCTCTTCAGCGCCGCTAGTCTATGGGAAGTAGCGATTAAACGCGGCCTGGGCCGGGAAGATTTTAAAGTGGATGCGCGCCTGCTGCGCCGTGGTCTATTGGATAACGGATATAACGAAGTGCCCATCATCAGCGGTCATGTTGTCGCCACCGAGAGTTTGCCCTTGCTTCATAAGGATCCTTTCGACAGAATCCTGGTCGCCCAAGCGACGGTCGAGGGCGTCACACTGCTGACAATTGATTCGCTGGTGACGCAGTACCCGGGTCCGATCAGGAAAGTGTAGGAATCCACGGCCGGATTGAGATTGTCCACGAAATGGCCTCGGAGAGTTAAGATGACACCGGGGCTGCCGCTCGGCGCGATGACCTCTCCTGACAATCCGCGTCAAGATACACGCTCGACCGAACGCTGGCTGCGACCAGTGGCCATGCTGAGTCTGTCACTTTTTATCCTATTGACCCTTGCAGCCGGCCAGACCTGCCTGACCGCCGAGGACATGGATGAGCCGGTACGGACGGCCGTGACCAGCACAGCGCACCGCTACTTCGATATGGCCGCACGCGGGGACACCACAGGGCTGCAACAAAACGCCATCCCGGCGGTCGCGTCGGACTTTGGCGGAATCGAACGAGCCGTCAAAGACAATCAAGCGGCTCTCTCGGGTGCCCAGGCCACGCCGCGCCCGCCGTTTCTTCTGGAAGCGACAGGAACCGCGCCGCTCCCACGGGCCGAATTTCTCTGCGGCGTGTTTGGTCCCAAGGGACAGACAGCGCATAGCTCGGTCTTTGTCATCCCCAACCTTTCGCCGGGAAATTATGCCGTGGTGGTTTTCGATGTGGCTGCCACGACCGGGCCGCGCACTCTTTCTTTTGTTCTTGAGCAGCAAGGAACTGACTGGCGGCTGGGAGGCTTCTACGTCAAGTCATCGCAAGTTGCAGGCCATGATGGGAACTGGTTCGCCGACCGCGCGGCTGAGTTCAAGGCCAAAGGAGAGTTGCGGAATGCCTGGTTCTACTATTTGCAGGCGCGAGACCTTTTGGTTCCGGTTCCGTTCATGAACACGTTGGCGACAGATCGACTCTATGATCAGATGCAAGATTTGAAGCCGGCGGATCTGCCGCCCCCCGAGCTGACAGCAGGCGGCAAAACCTTCAAGCCTACGGCTCTGTTTCCGACGGTCGTGGGAAATGACCTCGACCTCGAACTGAAATACCAGTCTGCGAACGTTTCCAACACGCAACAGACGTTTCAAGACAACATGGCGCTGATCAAAGTGCTGGTCGCGAAATATCCAGAGTTTCGCGATGGCTTCACTGGAGTCATCGCGCGCGCCGTTGGTCCCTCGGGCAACGACTACGGATCACTGCTGGCGATGAAGGACATAAAGTAGTGGTCAGTTCCTAGTGGCTAGCCTCAGCGGTTGCGGCTTCCAGCAGGCATTCTTTCGGGTCCTTGTCGTCTCGCAGGCGCAGGAACACCGGTGCCCGCAGTTTCATTCCGCCCTCGGCGGTTTCGTGGGTCCAGTCTGAAAATTTGATCTCTGCCACCAGCTTCGGTTTGACCCAATGCACGCTGCGCAAGGCCTCAACTTTGCCGTGAAACGGATTCTTGCTTGTCGCCAAAGGCTTGAGTAGCCGCCAGACTTCCGCGAGGGTCTTCTGGTCGAAACCGCTGCCCGCCTGGCCGACGTGAACCAGACGGCCATTTTCGTCATAAAGCCCGAGCACGATTGATCCGAAATATTGCCGGCTGCCTTCTGGGTCGGTATATCCCCCGACGACGCAATCCACGGTTTGTGTGATCTTGATCTTTACCCACTGCGAACTGCGGCGCTCTTCGTACAGGCTGTCCCGCTGTTTCGCCAGGATCCCCTCCAATCCTTGCTGCGCGGCCGCGGTGAAGAGTTGCACGCCGTGATCAAAGTGTTCGGAGTAACGGATGGGCCCACCCGCCTCGACGACGCTCGCGAGAGTTTCTTTGCGTTGCTCGAGAGGAACGCGGCGCAGATCGTAACCGTCAAGATAGGGCAGATCGAATGCGTAATAGAGCACCGAAATATCACCGCGAGCGGCAACGCGGCGGCCGTTGCTCCGGATTCCCGTGCGCTGCTGCATCAGGCTGAAAGAAGACCGGCCGGATTCGTCGAGGGCGACAATTTCGCCATCGAGCACTGCCGAATCGGCCTTGATGAACCTGGGCAATTCCTGCAGCTCAGGATATTGGGCGGTGAGATCATTCTGATTGCGCGACACCAGGCGGACGTTGCCGTCGCGGATGAAAGCAACGGCGCGATATCCGTCCCACTTGATTTCAAACAGCCAATCGGGATCGTCAAAGGGCTTTTCGGAGGGCGTAGCGAGCATGGGGTGAATAGCGGCGGGCATGGCCGCTTTTCGCGCCCCCGGAAGCCTGGCAACTAAGGTACCTGAGAAGGACGCACTATCTTTTTTTTTTGCTTTCGCTGGACTCTCTGACGGAGCCACCGGTGAGAACGTTTTCTTGCGCAGCTTGGCCTTTGAAACCTTCTTTACCTCCGCGTCCTTAGCGCCCTCTGCGGTTTTCCTTTTTTCTTTGTCCAGCTTGGCCAAAGTTTCCGCCAGCCACGGCGCTTTCAGACGTCCTCGAGTCGCCGGCCGGCTCTGCCATTCCGCGGAGTCCTTATCACCCGCAATCTGGGCCATGGTGCGCCCGCTAAGCGCCGACTTGTCGTCCTTTTCGATGTCATAACCGGGGACAACGTCGTCGTCTTGTTTCTTGATCATCAGCCACTCGTTGCCTTTACTGCCTGGACGTCGCGAACGTATGTGAATCAATCCAAAATCGCCGTTCAGCTTTTTGCCGTGCAAACGGAATTTGAGGTCTCCTTTCTTCAGCATGGCTGCTGCTTCCGCCTCGGTGCCGGGCACGAACTTGCCTTTGACCGGAACCGGGGACAGCGGTTCCCATGTGCCCACGTCCCAAACCATCACGGTGCCCGCGCCGTAGTTGCCTTCCGGAATGATGCCCTCAAAATCAAAATAGGAAACGGGATGATCTTCCACATGCATCGCGAGCCGCTTGTCAGCGGGATCGAGCGACGGGCCTTTGGGAACCGCCCAGGATTTCAGGACGCCTTCCATCTCCAGGCGGAAGTCATAATGCAGGCGGGTGGCGCGGTGCTTCTGCACCACGAAGCGATGATGCGAGTCTTTCGCCAGCTCCGGTGGAGGCTCGGGAGTCTCCTCGAACCGGCGTTTGCGCTTATATTCTTCGAGTGACACAAAACCATTCTAATCATGAAGGGCGAGAAGTCATACTCGGGAAGGCAACCCACGAAAGAACATGCTGAGATGCGCACCTATGATATTCATAAAGACGTACCCCAGCCTTCTCTCCAGATCATGAAACGCGAATATCCCGACGCACCGTTAGTGGGAGTGGGTGCGATCATCATTGATCAAGGGAAAGTCCTGCTGGTCAAGCGCGGGCACGCGCCGCTGAAAGGCGAATGGTCGATTCCCGGTGGAGTTCTGGAAGTCGGCGAGTTGCTGCGCGATGCCGCGGTTCGCGAAGCGGCGGAAGAGACTGGCCTGAAAGTAGAAACCGCCGACCTGCTCGGCGTCTACGATCGGGTCCTGTGCGATGAAGCCGGCCGGGTTTGTTACCACTATGTGCTGGTGGATTTTCTGTGTCATCGCGTGTCCGGAGACGCCCGCGCCGCAGGCGATGCCGAGGAAGTGCGTTGGTTTGCGCCAGAGCAGGCGGCTCAGCTTGCGCTGGCGGAGGACACAAGGGAAGTGATCCGGTTGGGATTTGGGAAGGCGCGAAATGAAAACGCAATCCAGGCTCAATTTCTGCAAGACTTTCAAGAAGCGACATTGGAGGCCAATCCTATTTCGATTTCAATCGACAACCCACGCCTGACGCGCTGGTTCTTCGCATTCTTTTTCATCTCGGGCTTCTGCAGCCTTCTCTACGAAATTATCTGGCTGCGTCTGGCCATGGCGCAGTTTGGCGTGACCAGCGCATTGGTCTCGATCGTGCTTTCCACTTTTATGGCTGGCCTGGGCCTGGGTTCGTGGGCCAGCGGGCGCTTGTTGGGCAGGAGCGCGGTCAAAATACCGGCTCTTCGCTGGTATGCCCTCACTGAATTACTAATCGGAACTTCCGCTCTGCTCGTTCCAGTGCAGTTGGCCTGGGGACGAAGTTTGCTCGAACGTTCGGGGCTCTCTTCCTCGGCTGCGTACTACCTCGGCTCCGGTTTGTGGATTGCCCTGACGCTGATTCCGTGGTGCGCCTGCATGGGAGCGACGATCCCGCTCGGCATGAAAGCGATTCGCGACAGATTTCGAGAGCAGTCTCAACGGTCTTTCAGCTTTCTTTATCTGGCGAACGTACTGGGAGCAGTCGCGGGCACGATCGGGCCGCTGGTATTGATCGAGTTGTACGGCTTTCGCGGAGCGCTCAAGGTTGGCGCGGGGCTGAACGGTCTGCTGGCTCTTTCCGCGCTTTTACTGAGCTTGCGCTGGCCGGTTGTTACGCAGCAGGAGTTGCCCGTGCCGGCTCAAACCACTCATTTCCTGCAGCCTTCTAGCTCGCAGAATTCCATACTGCTTGCTCTCCTCTTCATGACCGGCCTGACCAGCATGGGGATCGAGGTGGTCTGGATCCGGCAATACACTCCGTACCTGACAACCGTGGTATACGCCTTCGCGTCGATTCTGGGACTGTACTTGCTGTCGACTTACATCGGTTCGCAGATTTACCGCCGCTGGAGCCGCAACCACGCGCACGAAGCCGGATGGATATGGGTTCTAGTCGGACTGTTCGTTTTGCTCCCGGCGATCACCGCAAGTCCTGACGTCCATCTTTCGAAGCTTCTGCGGTTGGTTCTGGGAGTTGCCCCATTTTCTGGATTGCTCGGCTTTCTCACGCCCATGCTGGTGGACCGCTGGTCGGGCGGCGATCCCGATCGGGCGGGAAGCGCGTACGCAGTGAACATTGTTGGCTGCATTGTAGGGCCGCTTGTCTCGGGCTTTCTGCTTTTGCCGTTCCTCAGCGAACGTTGGGTGCTGTTCGTATTTGCCCTGCCCTGGCTGGCTCTGGGAATTTATGGCGGCTCGAAACGCAGCCCAAACGAGACTCGGAGTCCGGCCTGGCAGACCATCGTGCCTTACGCGGTGACGGCGTTGGCGTTGATCGTGCTGTTGGCCGGCAAGGGATACGAAGAGCGCTTTGCGCACCGCGAAGTGCTGCGCGATCACACCGCGACCATCGTCGCCACCGGGGAGGGCAGGAACAAAGCTTTACTCGTAAACGGATACGGCATCACCGGTCTGGTCCCTTCAACCAAAATCATGGCGCACTTGCCGCTGGCTTCTTTGGATCATACCCCGCACAACGCGCTCGTGATTTGCTTCGGGATGGGCACGACTTTTCGGTCTCTCCTGTCATGGGGAATTCCGGTGACCGCGGTCGAACTGGTGCCCAGCGTACCGCAAGTATTCGGTTACTACCACGCGGACGGCCCGGAGATGCTGAAGTCTCCGTTGTCGCACCTGGTGATTGATGATGGCCGGCGCTATCTCGAAAGAACCACGGAAGAGTATGACGTGGTCACCCTCGATCCGCCTCCGCCGGTGCAGGCAGCGGGCTCGAGCCTGCTCTACTCTAAGGAGTTCTATGCGATCGTGAAGCAGCGCCTGCGGCCAGGAGGGATTTTGCAGCAGTGGCTGCCGTATGGCGACGCCGTTGTTCAGGCGTCGGTGGCGCGGGCATTGCAGGAATCGTTTCCCTATGTTCGCGTGTTCCATTCGTTGAGTGGATCGGGTTTCCATTTCCTTGCGAGCAATCAGCCCATCCCCAAGCGCACCGCCGACGAACTGGCACAGCGCATGCCCGCCAAGGCGGTCGCCGATTTGATGGAATGGGGAGCGCAACCCAGCGCGGAGGCTGAGTTGGGAGCGCTGCTGGGAAAGGAAATTTCTCTGCAGGAGATGGTTTCCCAGGCTCTCGAGGCTCCGGCGTTGCAGGACGACCGGCCGGAAAACGAATACTACCTTCTGCGACGCTGGCGAGGCGGTCAGAAGGGTCCCAGGTAATTCTTAAACTCCATTCTCGGCGTCCTCTGCGGTCTCTGCGGTCAAGGGTTTCATCGGTTACAAAGGTCACCCGTGGCGGCGCGGTTCTCTGGCTTCGAGCCTGCGGCCATGCTTGAATTGACTTCGGGTCGAACTGCGCGTTATTTCACCGGGTGGGGGCTCGTCCGGATGTTCTGGTTCTTCGTCTTCTTCTTTATTTCGGGATTCTGCAGCATCCTCTACGAAATCGTCTGGCTCCGCCTGGCGATGGCGCAGTTTGGGATCACCAGCCCGCTCGCTTCGATCGTGCTGTCCATGTTCATGGCGGGACTGGGGCTGGGCTCGTGGGCCAGCGGCCGCCTGATTCGACGTTATGAAGCGCGGGTCAGTTTTCCACCTCTTCGTTTCTATGCGCTGGCCGAATTGCTGATCGGCGTTTCGGCTCTACTGGTTCCCTCGCAGCTTGCTCTAGGCCGGCGGTTGCTGGAGCACGTGTCGGTTTCCTCTTCGTGGGCCTACTATCTGAGTTCCGGATGTTGGATTGCTCTCACTCTCGTCCCCTGGTGCGCTTGCATGGGGGCGACGATTCCTTTGGCGATGTGGGCGATTCGCGTAACCTACTCGCAAAAATCGCCACGATCCTTCAGCTATCTCTATCTCGCGAATGTATTGGGAGCTGTAGTGGGCGCAATTATACCGTTATTGCTGATTGAAACTCGCGGGTTCCACGGCACGCTCAGAGTCGGCGCGATCTTGAACGGCCTTCTGGCGCTGACGGCAGTGCTGTTCACCTTGCGAAAATCGGAAGCGGACCGAACACTCAGCGCTTCGCCCACGGTATCCAGCGCGCCTTACTCCCTTGCTCTGCTGCCCTGGCGAGGCAGAAAACCTCTGGTCCTTCTATTTCTCACCGGTTTGACCAGCATGGGGCTGGAGCTGGTGTGGATTCGCCAATTCACTCCGTACCTCAACACTGTGGTCTACGCGTTTGCCGCAATTCTGGCGGTCTATCTGATTTCGACCTATCTCGGCTCGCAGGTCTACCGACTCTGGAGCCGCAAACCTCGCCAGGAAAATCGCCTCATCTGGATGCTTCTGGGATTGTTTGCGCTCTTGCCCTTGATCGCGGCCAATCCTCACTTCTATTTCCTGCGATCGACACGCCTGTTTCTCGGTATCGCGCCCTTTTCCGGCGTGCTGGGATTCGTCACTCCGATGCTGGTGGACCGCTGGTCTGGCGGCGATCCGAATAAAGCTGGGCGGGCCTACTCTGTGAATGTGGCGGGCTGCATTCTGGGGCCGCTGCTCTCCGGTTTCCTGCTCCTGCCTTATCTCAGCGAGCGTTGGGTCTTGTTCGCATTCGCGCTTCCCTGGCTGCTTCTGGGAGTGCTTCCGGGCTGGCTGCCTCAACGGGAAGTCACGCCCCGCCGTCTCGATTGGCAAATGGCGGTTTCATACGTGCTCGCACTGGCCGCCGGAACGCTGCTTTTCACCGGCACCAGCTTCGAAGATCAGTTTGCCTTCGGCGAGGTTCTCCGCGACAACACGGCCACCATCATTGCTACCGGGCAGGGCATGCACAAGCGGCTGCTGGTGAACGGCGTCGGGATCACCGGCTTGAGCCCGGTTACCAAATCCATGGCCCACCTGCCTCTGGCCTTTCTCGATCACCCTCCGCAAAACGCATTAGTCGTGTGTTTCGGCATGGGCACCACGTACCGTTCGCTGTTGTCATGGGGAGTTCCGACCACCGCCGTAGAACTGGTTCCGAGTGTACCCCAGATGATCGGTTACTATCACGCGGACGGGCCAAGCCTGCTGCAGTCTCCGCTGTCGCACGTTGTGATCGACGACGGCCGCCGCTATCTCGAACGCACGTCCGAGCAGTATGACGTGATTACGCTCGACCCGCCTCCGCCGGTCGAAGCCGCTGGCTCGAGCCTGCTGTATTCCAAAGAGTTTTACGCGATCATCCAGCAAAGGCTGCGCCCGGACGGAATCTTGCAGCAGTGGCTACCCATGGGCGACGCCGTGGTGCACGCTGCCGTAGCACGGGCCTTGAAGGAATCGTTTCCCTACATTCGCGTGTTTCATTCTGTGGACGGATGGGGCTATCACTTTCTTGCGAGCCGGCGTCCGCTGCCCAATTGGAGCGCTGCCGAGTTGGCGCAGCACACGCCGGCGCGCGCTGCGGCTGATTTGATCGAATGGGGACCGCAAGCGACCGCCGAAGCTCAGTTCGCCCAGATCCTCAAGAACGAAGTCTCTCTCGACCAGATGATTGCCGAAGCCCCCGGCACTCCCGCGCTACAAGATGATCATCCGGAGAATGAATATTACGCGATCCGCCGCCAGTGGCTGAAACCGGAGCGCTGGTATCTGATCTGGTAGAGATTTACCCCTGACGGGTTACTTTGATGCCAGCGGGGCGGTTTCCGCCACCCGCGGCAGTATGGCGAAGCTGCGGGCTTCCAACTCGGCCCGCAGTTGTGCCACCGACTTCAGATGGACTGTCTGAATGCCCAGCTCCTGTGCGGCTTTCACGTTTCTCTGACGATCGTCGATAAACAGGGTTTCCTCTGGCGCCGTGCCCAGTCCGCGCAGGCAGTGCTGATAAATTTCCGCCTCCGGCTTGGCCATGCGCACTTCATGCGAGAAGACCGCATGGTGGAATTTTCCGACCCACGGAAAGCTTCGCCGAACGTGGTTCACCATGTCAGCTTGCATGTTGGAAAGGATGGCCGTCTTGATCCCCGCACTTTGCAGAGCGAGAAGCCATTCCATCATGACGGGATTGAGTCTGCTCCACATTTCCGCGTCCCACTCGCGCAGTTCCTTCACCTGCTCAGGCGTGAGTTTTGTGTCCGTGTCGGCGGCAAATTTCGCCCAGTACTCTTCGGCCTCCAGATCGCCCCGGTCGTACGCCAGGCGGTTCTTCTCATACAGAGGGCGAAAATGGTCGGGGTTAACCCCGAAAACCTCTGCCATTCGGCCAATATCCGCGGGCGTCGGCGGAAAACACAACACCTCGCCGTAGTCGAAAATGATTGCCTTGATTTGAGGAGAATGGTTTTGCTCAGCCTGGCTGGTCATGTTCACCAGTTTATATGATCGGCAATTCGGGCTCGCCGATCCAAAATATCGGCTGGTCCTGGCGTCGCCGGCAGGAGCCTCCAGACACAGAACGGCCCGTGCACTCTTCATGCACGGGCCGCCCGGTGGACTGTTGGGATTGACCAAGAGGTGGTCACTCTACGTGGCCTCTACGGCAACTCCGGGTCCCGGCGTGACCTGCACGCCAGGCGGAATCAATCCTAAATCACCGGTAGTGTGCGGGCTGTAGCTTCGGCCCCATCAGATTTTGGGTGCCCCATCCTTCGCGCTTTTCGAAGGCTGGGCAATCCGAAGCCCCGCTTAGAGCAACCAGCTCTAAGTCTCAGCCACCTCACCTGGTCTTAGACTCCAACAACTACCACTACATTCAGAACTTGTCATTCGACCACCTCCTTTCCGGTGTAATCGCAGATTATTACGGAAGGGCGCTGACGTCAAATGGCCCGGAAGTGCGGGAGCGAAAGAGTTAACAAATCAGGTGTGGCGCGGGCGTTCCCGCCCGCGAGGCGTGAATCAGCGTCACCGATTTCCCAGAGTCGCGACCTCGCCCAGCCCGAGCAAACTGGCATCGGCCGTCACCAGAGTCAAGTCCAACACCTGAGCGGTCGCAGCCAGGAAGCGGTCGGCCGGATCCTTTTGTGAAATCGAAAGCAGACGGGCAGCAAGTGCGATCTCGTGTGTCAGCGGAGCCTCACGGAAAGGCGCGGTTGAGCGTGCCACCCAGTCCACTAAATTTCCGTGCAGACGAATTCTGCCCTTGCTGTGCAGAGTAAGCGCTTCCCACGTGCTGATGGGAGACAGCCATAGTTCATTCGCCGCGTTTCTTAGTTCATGCTGAATTCGTTTTCCCAGACGTTGCGTGTCCTGCAAGCTCCATAGCCAAATGTGGGTATCGAGCAGCAGCCTCAATCGCGCAACGCCTCCCAGTCGCTCTCGTCATTTGCAGGAGAAACAATGTCGCCTAGAATCTCAATCGTATCTTTCATCGAACCCATCCAGTCCGCAGCGCGGGATGGCGTAGCGGGAATGACCTCTGCAATAGGTTTTCCAAATCGAGTCACGCGAATCGGCCTCTTGGTCTTTTGCACCTCGTCCAGCAACCCGAGGCACTTAGCTTTAAACTCAGAAATTGCAATTTCCTTCATGACTGTTAGATTAGATCATAGTCATACTTAATGGTCAAATAGCGGGCGAGCAATAGGAAAGGAGGCAGCGCCCCTCGCGCTCGCCTCCCTTTGGCGTTTGATCCTAACCCCTAGCCCAGAATGGTCACCGTGAGCTGCACTCCCGGATACAGCGGATCGCACAGATAGTAGACGCCGTCGATAAAGTCGATATAAACAGCGTCGCCATACGACCAACCCGCCGGCCAAGGCTCGACCATAACGAACGTGTACCCGCCATATTGAAAGCGCGGAGAACCTTCCACGATAACCGGCCGGTTGATGCGGAAGGTGTGTTGCCGCCCGAAGTGCGCGCGGAATTGATCGTCAGGAATGCGTCCGCCGCGTTGCACCTGTTCCTGCTTCATGTTCTTGGCATCGCTCTTCTCGTTCTTTTGCTGGTCTTTCTGGGCTTGCTTGTTGTCTTTCTGTTCCTGCTTCTGCTCCTGTTTCTGTTCCTGCTGGTCGCGCTTCTCCTCCTGTTGCTGCGGCTTGGCCTGAGGTTGCTCAGGTTGCGGCTCGGGCTTCTGCTCCTGCTGAGGGCGTTCCGGCGCCGGTCTTTCCGCCGGCTGCGGTTTTTCCTCAGGCGCTGGTTTCTCCTCTTGCGCAAAACCCGGAATCGCCACCGCCATCGAGAGAGCCAATACCGTGCCCAAAATCTTGGGTGATTTCATGCTGTCACCTCCATTCGTAGTTTTTCAACATCTCCAGTCCGGCGAAATTGGATGCTAAAGCGCAGCCCTGCGCCCACTGAGCGCATTGATCAGCAGAACGATCAGGGCGACCACTAACAAAATGTGAATCAGTCCTCCCATGGTGTAGGACGTGACCAGGCCAAGCAGCCACAGGATCATCAGAATTACGAAAACCGTCCATAGCATCGCAGCACCTCCATCACCACGGAGAGAAAGCACGTGGCGTGCCAGCGACCTAAGATGCCTGGCTACTGCTACATGGCTAATCGCATACCCTGATTTCAGAGGTAAATTTTATGTAGGAACGACCGTGGGAGAGTGATCCGAGAGAAACGAACCTTTTTTGTTTAGATGCGTGTCAGCGAAAAAAGTGGCCCGCTCACTTCGACAAAATGTTTCCGTTTCCGGACCACTCATTCTCTGTAATAGCTGTGAGATATAGATAGAATGCTCCGCATAGCACTCTTAAAAGGCAAGGCACCCTTCCCGGCGGAAAATCTATCCCCAAATTGCAATTTCGCGCGTGGCTTCCCGCCGTACATGTCCTATGGGCATCTATATGTCCCATCGGGCCGTTCCTACACTTGAGATTACCCCAGAACCAGCCGATCCCACCTGAGTAGTGGTTCTTTGAGCATTCGCGCGTCAGCCCTTCCAGCGGAAAGCGTCCGGTTGCGCCAGGCCGATGTGGGCCAGTACCCGGTAAGCGAATTCGCGCGCCATGGCATCCAAGTTCGTCGGCCGGAAGTAGAACGCGGGAATGACGGGGAAGATGGTGGCCCCGGCGTCGGCGGCGCGGTACAGGTTGCGGATGTGGATTTTATTGAGCGGCGTCTCGCGCACGCACAGCACCAGCGGGCGTTTCTCTTTCAGGCAAACATCCGCCGCCCGCTCGATGAGATGGGACGCGATGCCGTTGGCGATGCGGGCCAGCGTGCCCATGCTGCAAGGCAGCACGACCATGGCGTCGGCCGGATAAGACCCGCTGGCGATATTGGCGCCGATGTTCTCGTTCGACTGTTGCTGAATCTTGCGCGAAGCGCGGCCCAGGATTCGGCGGACAAGATTGGCGCGGCCGCGCAGCTCCAGTTCTTCCGCCATGACGCGCAGCGCGCTGTCCGAAGCGATGAAGTTGACCGACTGTACGCGTTCGTCGCGGTCCACAGCGAGCAGGAATTGCTTGAGAAATAGCGCGCCGCTGGCGCCAGTGGTCACGACGATGAGGTTCTGGGGCGGGTGATTGGGCAAGTTGGACTCCGGGCGCTCCGAGCATAGGGAGCCAAAGGAGCGGAAGTCAAGCAAAGGCCGCTGGTTGCAGGTAAACGGTGAGCGTCTAAGGCCAACGACCAACGACCAACGACCAAAGACCAACGACAGATATTATGGCCACCACCACCAGCTTACGGGCGCGGCGCAGCGAGGCGCAGCTTCACGCCCTGGCAAAAGTGCAACGCGAAATTCGCGCTAACGATCCCAGCGCCAGCCGCAAATATCTTCGCGAATTCAGCCAGGCGTTTCGTTACTACGAATCCATTCTTGATGCGCAACAACTAAAAGCCTCGATCAGCGAGGCCGACATCATTCTCACAGCCGATTATCACGCGCTTCCCGCGGCCCAGCGCATGGCCGCTGGCCTCTTCGAAGAGCGCGCGCAGGCTGGAGATCGCCCAGTCGTGCTCGGCGTGGAAACCATCTTTGCCCGCGATCAGCACATCGTCGACGAATGGTGGCGCCGCGAAATCGACGAAGAAGAATTCCGCCAGCGCATCCGTTTCGATCTCGACTGGGGATATGACTGGGCTCCGTTCTACGAGTTGCTGGTAACCGCCCGCGAGCACGGCGAAGCCATCTACGGGCTCGACTGCATGCCGCGTGAAGATCTCCGCAAAATCGGAGCCCGCGACCGCCACGCTGCCCACAAGCTGGCCGAAATACGGCAGCGGCATCCCAATGCAGTTATTCTGGTCCTGTTCGGTGAGTCGCATCTCGCGCCCGGACACTTGCCGCGCGCGCTCAAAGAGCAATTACCTCCGCAGCGCGTGCTGACCGTATTGCAAAACGTCGACGCCCTCTACTGGCACGCTGCGGGAGAACATCACGAGCGCATAGATGCCGTGAAGGTCAATGACGACGTGATCTGCGTCTTCAATTCCACGCCGCTGGAAAAATACGAAAGCTATCGCCTGCACCTCAGCCGCTGGGGACGGACCGACGAAGAAGGCCCCGACCTCGTCCCCACCATCTACAATCTGATCGACAGCCTGCTGCGCTTCCTCGACATCAATCGCTATTCCTCGCGCAACGGGACGCAGCCGAAATTTCTGGTGGACCTAATGCCCGAGGTCTACGGCCGCGCTTCCGACGCGCGCCTCCGACGCCTGCTCTCCCGCATCACGGATGAGGAAGAAAAAATAGAAAATATGCTGCGGCGCGTGGAAGAGCAGGGCAGCGTCTATCTGCCGTCGGTCAATGCATTCTACGTGCGCCAGTTCCAAATGATGTATGCCGCCGAAGAAGCGGCCCGGTTTCTGCATCACGCCTGCCGCGGCTTGCCATTAACCCGCAACGGACACAACGAGGCGGCGCTTGCGCCCAGAGATCGGTTCTACTCCCGAACTCTGGAACATGCTCTGGCCTACTTTGGATCGCGGGTGTTGTATCCCGCCCGGCTGGCGGTTAACGAAAACGAATGCGATCTGGTCCGTCCAGCCTGCGAAAAGTTCGTACAAGCCGCGCTGCATGATCGCGAAAAGTTCGACCACCTGGCATTGCGCCTCGGCTACACCCTGGGCAACAAGCTATATGACGCGTATCTCGATGGCCGCATCAGCCGTCGCGCCGTGCGCATGTTCTTTCTCGCCCACCTCGACGACCCCGGCCGGGCACAGAAAATCTGCCTTGAGATCGCCGGCAAACGACGATGCCGCACCAAAGCGCGATCCGCAAAGAGGCTGGCCCGACCACGACACTAGTCTGGAGACTTTCATAACGGCCAAGCTCAATGTCTGGAAAGGGAACGCCCCTTCGCCCCGGCGTGTGATTCCCTGGCCGACTTAGTCTAGAATCACTTCCGCCGAAATCATCGCGATTCTACTCTGTGTCCTCCGTGGTCATGAAGTCCTTAACCACGGAGGGCACGGAGTCTAGCCGGGGAAAGCAGACTGAGGCAAGTCCTTTTTGAACGCCGACTCCATCCGCGAACTCTTCGAGCAGGCCCGCAAGGGAACGGTATCCCCCGACGAGGCCGTCGAGCGCCTGCGGCATCTGCCGTTCGAAGACTTGGGATTCGCCAAAGTCGATCATCACCGTGCCCTCCGTGTGGGCATGCCCGAAGTTGTATTCGGCGAAGGCAAGAGTCCCGCGCAAGTAGCGCAAATTTTCGCGCGCCTCGCAAAACATGGCGGCAACATTCTGGCGACCCGCACGACCCAAGCCCAATATGCCGCCGTGAAGAAGAAAGTTCGCGGCGCGGAATACCGCGAGCTGGCCCGCGCGATTGTTCTTCAGCGTGACAAAAAGAAGTACGGCAAGGGAACCATTGCCGTAGTCTCCGCCGGAACCAGCGACATCCCCGTTGCAGAAGAGGCAGTCACCACGGCCGAGCTCATGGGCAACGATGTCGAGCATCTCTACGACGTCGGCGTGGCCGGCATTCACCGTCTGCTGGCCAATCGCGCAACTCTGACCCGGGCCCGCGTCGTGATCGTCTGCGCCGGCATGGAAGGCGCTCTGCCCAGCGTGGTCGGCGGCCTGGTCGGCGTGCCCGTGATCGCAGTTCCCACCAGTGTGGGCTATGGCGCGGCGTTCAACGGCCTGGCAGCTCTTCTAGGCATGCTGAATTCCTGCGCCTCTAACGTGAGTGTCGTAAATATTGACAACGGTTTTGGCGCCGGGTATGTCGCGTCTTTAATCAACCGATTGCCTTAGGTCAGCCAGAAGGATTTTCCCATGCCGATTCCATTGTCCGACGAAATCAAACAGCTTCTCGACCGTCCCAACTTCGCCCACCTCGCCACGCTCATGCCCGACGGTTCGCCACAATCGGTGCCGGTCTGGATCGGACACGAAGGCGATTACGTTTTAATCTCCACCAGCCCGAATTCGCTTAAGGCCAAAAATACGCAGCGCGATCCGCGCGTCGCCGTGTCGGTCGTGGATTTCGACGATCCTTACGCCGAGGCCCAGATCCGCGGCCGGGTAATCGAACGCCGGCCTGATCCCGGCTATAACGCGCTGGACGCGCTTTCCCACAAGTACACCGGAAAGCCCTTCCCCTTCCGCAATCCCGAGGGGCAAGTGGCGCTCGTCATTGAAGTGGAAAAGGCCCGCTACATCAAGCTGCCCTTTGAGCACACGCCGCCCGCCGCCTGATTTGCATAGCCCCGGATTGGCCAAATGATTTACGTGGCCCCGGGCGCCCTCGCCCGGGGTGCGAGGTTTAGCTCGCCCGGTTCGGCACAAAAAAAGCGCGGGCAACATCGCCCGCGCCATCAACCTGTACCGGCCTTACGACTTCTTCGCGACTTCCAGGTTATTCTGCACGCTGAAAGCGCCGAATACCTGGTTGGCGCGCATTCCGGCCACCTGCTTGTCCATGGTGTTGTCCACCACGCCGTACAGTGCCACGTGGCCGTTATCCACGACGATGCGGATCGGCCGTGCCGGGTCAATCGCGTACCGGCTCAGAACCGGATCGCGATAGATCGCGCGCAAAGCCCGCACGCGAATCTGGTCGTCGAACCCCGAGAGCGGAAGTACCTTGATCTCGTTCACCACATCCTTTACGCCAGGCATCCGGTTGGCCAGCGCCAGGGCCGAGTCACGTCCCACGTCGCTGCGCGTCGCACCCTGCAGCGTGGCCACGCCATCTTTCACCGAAACGTCGACGTAGTTAAACGGCGCATCGAAGTAGCCCACGCGATCAAAGTAAATCTTGCGCTCGAGCTGCGCCGCAAGTGCTGCGTCGGGCACGTCTTTGCCCGCAACTTCGATCAGGTTACGCACGCCCTGCACGTTCGACACCTTCTTGACCTTCTTGGTCGCGTCCAGCTTCTGCTGGTAGAGGTCTATGGTGCCGCTGAGCGTAACAATGCCATCTTCGGTTGCGGCTTGCACGTTGCGAAACTCCTGCTTCTTGCCGAGTTCCTGCACCGCCCGGGTTTGGATGGCGGCATCGTGGCGTGCAGCTGAGCCGGTCGCGGCTCCGGCCTGTACTACCAGACCGGCGCCAAGCAGGCCTACCACGAGAAACGAACTGAGAAATTGACGAATGCGCTTCATGTGTTTATCCTCCGGTAGTTTTACTAACCAGTTAGTTAAATACTTGGATGCTGAGGCATCGGCCGGGGATGCTCGGGCCACTGGAACCAGCGGAAATCACTGGCTACCGAATATGTCTTGACAATAGTCGTTATAACGAGTATATAGGATGTGTGACCCGCACCCTACAGGCCGAGATCAAACAGACCAGGCCTTTTAACCTCCCGGAAGAAGAGGCAGCCGTTTCCCTGGAACGCACCGCCAGCCTGTTGGAGTGGCGCCTGATGGAAATGCTGAAACCGTACGGAATCTCTCCCACGCAGTACAATGCCCTGCGGATTTTGCGCGGCGCCGGCAAGCAGGGTTGGGCGTGCAGCGAAATTGGGGAACGCATGATCAACCGCGATCCCGATATCACTCGCCTGCTCGATCGCCTTGAGCGGCGCGGTCTGGTGGAGCGCAGCCGTGACAAAAAAGACCGGCGCGTCATCACGGCACGAATCACTTCCCCCGGGCTTGATTTATTGAATACGTTGGACCGGCCGGTCGAGGAACTTAATCGGAAACTGCTGGGCCATATGCGCGGGCATGGGTTGGAGACCTTGATCAAACTGTTGGCTGTGGCCCGCGAGAAGTTGGTTTGAGGGCTTTGTCCTTGAGTGGTCGAAAGGAGACGTCATGAGCAACGGTTCGAGTCGCGCATCGTGCGGCCTTACGATTTTGCGGGTGGTGGTCGGCATCGTCTTCCTGATGCACGGCTGGCAGAAGTTGTTCACCTTGCATTTTGCCGGCGTAGCCGGATTTCTCGGCCAGCTCGGTGTCCCAGCGCCCGCGGTGATGGCCGTGGTCGTCACGCTTGTGGAATTCCTCGGAGGCATTGCCCTTGTCTTGGGATTGTTCACCCGCTGGGCGGCGTGGTTGCTGGCCGTCGATATGGTGATGGCAATTCTGCTCGTCCATCTCAAGAAAGGATTTTTCCTGCCGGGGATTGAATTTGTTCTGACGCTCTTGGCCGCCAGTGTTGCGCTGGCCCTGGCCGGGCCGGGATCGGCTTCGGTCGATGGAGTACTCGGGAAGAAGGGATAAGCGTTGGGCCTAACCGCGGCGCGGTTTGCGTCTTCCGCGAACTTGCCGCGTCGCCGTCTTCTCCGGGAACACCCGCGCAAATATCTTGTCGATGTTGCGCAACTGGCGCTTCAAATCAAACGCCCGCTCGATCTGCGCGCGGGGCACGCGGCGGGTGATCTCTTTATCCTTCAGGATCAGCTGGCGAAAGTTCAGCCCTTCTTTCCAGGCGCGCATGGCATGGCGCTGCACCATGCGGTAAGCGTCCTCGCGCGCGACTCCATGTTCCACCAGATCGAGCAGCAACTGTCCGCTAAAGACAAGCCCGCCGGTGCTCTCCAGGTTGGCTTTCATGCGTTCCGGATAGACGAACATCGTCTCAATAAGATTCGTCGTTTTCTGCAGCAGGTAATCCACCAGTGTGGTCGAGTCAGGAATGATAATGCGCTCGGCTGACGAGTGCGAGATGTCGCGCTCGTGCCACAGGGCGACGTTTTCGAATCCCGCTTGCGCGTTCGAGCGCACCACGCGCGCCAGACCGCTGATCTGCTCGCTGGTCACCGGATTGCGCTTGTGCGGCATGGCCGACGAGCCCTTTTGCTTCTCGCTGAAATATTCTTCCGCTTCGCGCACTTCGGTGCGTTGCAGATGCCGGATTTCGGTCGCGATCTTGTCGAGCGTGCAAGCGATCACGGCCAGGGTCGCGAGGTACGCGGCATGGCGGTCGCGCTGAATTACCTGTGACGAAACCGCCGCCGCTCTTAATTCCAACCGGGCGCAGATTTGTTCCTCTAATTCAGGGCTCAAGTGAGCCAGAGTCCCGACAGCCCCGGAGAACTTTCCCACCCGCATGTCTTCGGCTGCGCTCGTGAATCGCGCGATGTCGCGCTGGACTTCGGAGTACCAGTTGGCCAGCTTGAATCCGAATGTGATGGGCTCAGCGTGAATGCCGTGAGTGCGGCCGACCATGGGCGTGTCTTTAAATTCCCAGGCGCGCCGCTCGAGCACTTCGGCAAGCCGCTCCAGATCCTGGGCGATGATGGCCGAAGCCTCGCCGATAAGCAGCGCCTGCGCGGTATCGACCACATCGTTCGAAGTCAGGCCGTAGTGGAACCAGCGGGCATGCGGACCGACGATCTCCGCCACGGCGGTGGTGAAAGCGATGACGTCGTGCCGCACCTCGGCCTCGATTTCCTGAATGCGCGCGAGATCAAAATCAGCGCACTCGCGGATCGCTTTGGCGGCGTCCTTGGGCACGAGGCCGGCTTCGGCCAGGCACTCAGTGGCGGCGACTTCGACGGTGAGCCAGGTGCGGAAGCGATTTTCATCGCTCCAGATGCGGCCCATCTCCGGACGGGTGTAGCGTGGAATCAAGCCTGCGCCTCTGTAATCGGCTGAGAAATAGGGAACTAGGAATTCTAAATGGAGCGGAGGCGAGTGTCATCTATGTAGGCGCGAGCCCTTCGGCTTTCCCCTCGACTCCGCTCGGGGCTTCGGCAACTCAGGGCAGGCTCCGTTCGCGCGTCCCTTTCATCGGATGCGTTCCCATCCAAACGTTCCCCGCGGAACATTTATGCTGATTTGCAGAAGTGTTCCGGCCGGAACGTTGTAAATGCTTTAGTGTATGTACCACAATACTCGGCAATACGCGGAAGCTGGTCTGCCGACTGGGGTTAGCGCGGAGATCGCGTTTTGGTCGTGCACAGGTGGGCGGCCCGCTACCGCCATTTGCTTTCTCCTCAGGTGGTCAGATATTTCTTCAGGCAGCGCACGCACGGTGTGTAACCCTCCCGCATGGCCTCGCGCGCCGCGATGGTCCGCAGATGAGCTTTATCGTGAATGAAGTCGCATCCGGCCACGTGGAACATCTTTCCATCCAAGGCCACGACCACCATCATTTCCGGAGGCACTCCGGCGCCAGGTTGGGCGTGCTCGGAGCGCAACTCGGGGTGACTGGACACGGAAGATCTTGCCAGCTCAAAGCTGCCGGCGATCAGGACTGCTGCGGCGGCCGCCACCAACCATCCGATGAAGCCTCTTCTACCAGAATCTATATCCTCTTCCAGTCTCCGCTGCAGACGATGGCTGAATCCCAGAGGGACTTCGACCATTCGTTCATCTCCGTATAGCTCGACAACGTTGCGCGTACCTTCAAGCACGGCGGTACAACGCTTGCAGCCACGGAAGTGCTCTTCCAGGGCACTCCGCAGGCTGGGTTCGAGGTCGCCCTCAAGGTAGTTCGAAATCTCGCGCCACACTTGTTCGCAATTGACTACCATGGTTTGGTCCCCTTTGCGAATGACAACTTGCTGCTCCAGCTACCGCCGAGTCCCGGCGCTAACAGATCGCGGAGCATCAGCCGTGCGCGAAGCAGGCGGGTTTTTACCGAAGCGGCTGAGATGCGGAGAGTTTTGGCCGTCTCTTCGATGCTCAAGTGCTGCATGTCACGCAGGACGAAGACTTCGCGGTATTTCTCTCCCAGGGAAGCCAAAGCTTCGGCGAGCATTTGGCGGATTTCTTTGCGTTCCAGGGTCTCCAAGGGGATCTCCCGCCAATCGGCAAAATCACGGGGAACATAGCTGCCTTCCTCATCGCGGTGTTCCGCGATCGGCTCCATGATTTCCGGGTGATCCTTTCTTCTCCGCATGCGCGCCTCGTTGACGGTAATCTGAATCAGCCAGGTGCTGAATCGCGCCTCCGCGCGGAACTGCCGAATATGCTTCAGGGCCTTGAGCACGGCTTCCTGCGCCACATCTTCGGCATCAGCCTCGTTGCGAAGAATGGCGAAGGCGGCGGAGTAGACGCGACGCTCATAGGGCCGAATCAGCTCGTAGAAGAGATCGTGTTCGCCGTCCCGAATACGCCGGATCAGCATCTCTTCGTTGAATGGTTGGGCTGGGTTTTCCAGCGAAGTCAGCTCTTCCGGCATCGCTCCTCACCGCACCGTCCTAACTCGCCACAGCCGTATCTCGATTACTCCGACGGATAATCCGGGTCCTTCTTCCATCCCGTCAACATGGAGACGAAGTTGTTCCAGCCGTGCAATACCACCATCACCAAGTGCCCGAACACGAATGCCAGCAGGGCCCACATAATCAGGAAATGCCAGAGCCGGGCCCAATGGAAGCCGCCCATTATCCACGCCAGCCAGGAAAACTGGACCGGCTTCCATATGGCGAGACCAGTCAGCACCGACAAAACGCCCAGCGCAATGGCAGAAGTGTAGGCGTGTTTTTGCAGCGGATTGTAGGCTTCCTTGGCCGGTGGCTTGGGTCCGAAGAAAAAGTAGTGACGAACCATGGGCCACACTCCCGGGATGTCCCGCCGAACAAAGAGCACCTGCTTATAGTTGCCGCTGAAGACCTGGTAGCCGAGATACAACAGGCCGGTCGCGATATAGATCCACATGAATGTAAGGTGCCATTGCAGCGCGCCCCCCAGCCATCCGCCCAATGCGAAAGACCCGGGCCAGTTGAGGAGATCTTTTTGCGGGATCTTTGCTCCAAAACTGGGGAAGGCACGGAAGATCTGCAGTCCGCTGCCGACCATCACGAAGAGGGAAACGGCGTTGAGCCAGTGACAGAGACGCACGATAAACGGGTGCTCGTACACGGCTTCGGTAACTTCGCCTGTCTTGGCATCTTCGACTGCAATCGCGCGGGTTGCCATTGTTTTCCCCTAAAACTACAGACCGTAGAATTCGGAGTACCCTTGATCTTCCCAGTAGCCCACCCTCGACAAGACGTGGCTCACCTTCAGGTCTGTGAGGTACTTGGCTTGCTTGTAACCAATCTTGGTGGGGAGGCTCAGGCGCAGCGGAGCGCCGTGCTCAGGAGTCAGCGGCCGGTCGTACATTTCGTAACACAGCAAAGACTGGAGATGCATGGCGGTGGCCATGTCGAGCGATTCGTAATAGTTGTCGGCGCATTCCACGCTCACGAAACGCGCGCCGGGATTGGCGCCGATCATCTGGAGGAAGTCGGAAAGCCGCGCGCCGCCGAAGCGGCCGATCACGTCCCATCCCTCCACGCAAACGTGCCGTGTGTTCTGAGTGAATTTAGGCAAAGCCTGAATCTGGGCGAGGGTGTAGTCCCCGGGTTTTTGTACGTCGCCGGTGACGGTGAGAGTCCACTTGTCGAAATCCACGCCGGGGTCATCGACGTCATAGCTGTTAAGCGGAAACTTGTCGAAGGGAGTCAGTTCCGAGCCGTCAAATGTAGGCGCTAAATGGCCGGCGCGGAACAGCCTGGCTGAAGCCCAATCGCTGAAAGCGAGTCCGGCTCTGAGCATCGGCTCGCGCAGTTGAGGGACGGCAAACGCGCCGAGCGCCAGCACGGGAGTAAGCTTCAACAACTCGCGGCGGCTGAGGGCGCTGAACCTGCGGCTATCGGTTCGGGAGTTCATGGCTTACTCCTTAGAGACGAAGAGAGCGCAACATGGGATTCGCGAATCAGGGAAAGGTTACAGAGTATTAAAGGCGGCAAATTGTTGGCAAGAGGTCCTTGAGCAAGGGTCTGCCCACGTTTGTCGTCGAAGTATGTCGCGCTACCTTTAGACCTTGTGAAAAAACTGTATGTGGTGGCACTGGTTATAAACGCCGAGTTGCGAATCAGGAGATGCCGCACACCCACCTCTAATCCAGCGGAAGCAAGTATCCGGGAGTATTTCCCAATCGTCCCCCGAGAGCCTGGGCATCGAGCACGGCCATGTCCCAGGTGCTCCACGAATCGGGCGTGATCTTGATCGTGACATCGTCAAACGACGCAAACACCGGCCCGATGTGGGGATCGGCCAAAGCAGCCGCGCTCAAATACCGGCGGTGTATTCCCTCGTTTATCTCTTTCGATGGTTCCCCTGAAATCAGCTCGGCCTTGCCCGCGCAGCTGGCCCCTCGCTCGCCTCCGGGCTTTCGCACGTCCACCATCAGCGACGCCTGGGCGTGGCCTACGATATTGCGGGCTTTGCGGGTTTTGGAAGAGGTCGCGACGAATAAGTGGCCATCTTCGAAGAGATACCACACCGCGGTCAGATGGATGGTTCCATCGGCATTTTTAGTGCCCAGCGTTGCGATATAACGTCCCTGTAGTAGTTCCTGAAAAGGTGAAGCTAGCGTGTGAGCCGGCATATTCTCCTCCCTCGCCATCGGAAAAATAGTTGTTCAAAGCCGTTGCGGTTCTACGGCAACAAGGCTAGCATGTCGTCCACCCTTTTGATTAGCTGGAGTCGCCCCGCCGGCTTAAGTTTTCAGGCATTGCGGCGATTCCGGGGGCGGCCGGTAACTGTGATTTTGGCGGTTGCCACTTCGATTACAACCTGAGTCCCTGCGCACCGAGGACACTCGCCCTCGTCGCTCAGGTTTTCTGCAAGATTAAATCCCGGGAGGCGGAGATGAATCAGAGGAAGGAAGCAGTGTATCCAGCGCCGGTGTGCCGTTGGCAGACGCCCTGGCTCTATGTGGCCGTAGCAATCCTAATCGCAGGCGTGACGTTGCCCGCCCATGCGGCCGGAAAGTTCGTCACCAACAACACGCCCAGTTTCGTCTCTACAGCGAAAAACCTGGGGACGGAGACCGCGTCCAAGACGATCGACATCAGCCTCTGGCTGAACCTTCACAACCGCAGTGACCTTGACACTCTGGCGCGACAGCTCTACGACAACACGTCCCCCAACTACCGTCAGTTTCTGAATCGAGCCCAGATTGCGGAGCGCTTTGCGCCGACCGCCGACGAAGCGGAAACCGTCCGGCAGTTTCTTGAGGCGCACAACCTGAAAGTGGTGAGGACAGGGCCGGACAATTACTTCGTGCGGGCGCGCGGTACGGTGAGCGACGTCGCCAAAGCGTTCCATGTGCAGCTCAACAAATATCAGGTGTTGGGCAAAGTCATCCGGGCCAACGACCGCGATCCCTACGTGGATGGGGACGCCGCTCCGCTGGTTCGGGCCATTGCCGGGCTGGACAGCGGCCAGTACGCGCATCCCGCGATGACCCGTCCCACAACGTTCTCCGGAAAAACCAAGGCGGCCACCGCGAGTGCGGCAGCGAGCAAGGCCACATCGGATTTTTTCACCAACAAGTGCTTCGACGGCACCGAAACCGACGTATTTTCCAACAACAGCGATGGTTCGTTTCCCATCTCCACCTCCAAGGGCAATCACCTGAACCTGCAAAGCCTGACCAGTGCGGGTTGCGGTTACACTCCCCCAATGATCCAGACGGCCTACAAGCTGACACACTTGTATGCCAAGGGGTTCGATGGCACCGGCCAGACGATCGGCATCATCGACTGGTGTGGTTCGCTGACGATTCAGGACGATGCCAACGCGTTCTCGGCGCAATTCGGGCTGCCTGCGCTGACTTCGTCGAACTTCGCGATCACCTATATCCCAACCGCGAGTACCTGCAAGTCCGCCGATCAGGTCGAGATCAACATCGACGTGGAGTGGGCCCATGCCATTGCCCCCGGCGCCAACATCAATCTGATCGTTCCGCCTTCCGCCACTTTCCTCGACGTGGATGAAGCGGAAATGACGGCGGTGAATTACGGCCTGGCGAACGTGCTCTCGGGCAGCTATGGGTCTGTGGAATCTTTCACGCCGGCGAACATCCTGGATACCGAGAACCTGATTAACCAAATCGCGGCCGTCTCCGGGATCTCGGCCAACTTTTCGTCTGGAGACGACGGGGACTTCAGCTTCTTCGGAATTCCGGCTACGGTCAGCGCTCCCGCGGATTCTCCGTGGGCCACGGCGGTGGGGGGAGTCGCGCTGGCTTTAAATTCCAACAACACAATCGCCTGGCAGGCCGGCTGGGGCAACAATGAAACTTTGCTGGCGGAGGAGGGGTTCGTCTACGATCCGCCTCTGGCCTTCGGTTTCATCGGCGGCGCGGGCGGTGGACCCAGCAACTGCGCTTTCCAGGACTCCAACTTCAACTGCCTCGGCGGGTTCCCCAAACCGTCGTATCAGAAGAAAGTGCCGGGAAAATACCGGCAGCTTCCAGATGTTTCCTGGCTGGCCGATCCCTTCACTGGGGCGGTGATCGCGATCACCGTTCCCGGACAGATTCCGTCCCTCGTCTGGCAAGTGTGGGGAGGCACGAGCCTGGCCTGTCCGATGTTCTCCGCGCTGTGGGCCATCGCGAACCAGGAGGCCGGCGCGCCACTTGGTTTAGCGGCTCCTTACATGTATTCCCTGCCGGCGGCCGCGGTTACAGATATTGTTCCCGTCGGTTCCACCACCAACGTCGCTACGTCGATTCAGGAGTCCTCAACCACCAAAACCAACTACAACCCAAATACCGTGCTTGGTGGAAGCGGGCCCGGGAAGTTCGTCAGCACCCTCTGGGATTATCCTTCTGAGCAGGATACGGCACTGGTGATTTCGTTCGGCACCGACTGCTCGGGGGAGGGGCCTGCCGAATTTTTTGGCACGCTGTGCACTGATCCGGCAAGCCTGCACACCAAAGTCGGCTGGGACAACGTAACCGGCGTGGGCGTCCCGAACGGGCAAGCCTTCGCGGAATCGTTCAAGCCCGCAAAATAGTGGGCGACGTCAGATAAAAACCTGCCCCCGCGACCCTGATCGCTGATCGGTCGCGGGGGCTTTTTGCTTCCGAAGTGAGCGCGAGCGTCCCCGCTCGTGCCGGCATCATTTCGATCGTCACTCTCTTCCTAGTGATACAAGCTAGCGGACGCATCAAGTGGTGTCATAACTTTGTGAGGCTCACTTCGCTCCACGCGGCATTGCCTCCCACCCTTGCAAAGAACGCAAGGATGGGGCACCCTCAGTGGAGTGGTGCAGGCAAGAAACGGCAAAGGGCCAGGTCCGCCCCAGCCTCGCACCATCACGGCAGAGGCTGCCCCAGCCGTCACTTACCCAAGCGGATACGGAGAACCGGGGCCAGTGCTGGTGAACGAACAGCGGACGCCACAGCTTCGGATGCGGGGAAATCGCGTGATACTATCAGCACGAATCCCCAGCCGTCGAAAACCGCGACGGCTGGGGCAGCCATTTCTGTGGTCATGCAAAGTAACCGAGATCAAAACCAAAGGGTGGGCCAGCCCGCGTTATCAAGCCCGACGGGACCGTGATGAATGGAAACACCAGGCTTGCCGTGCTTCGGGAACGAGGTGTAGATATCAACGGCCTGGGGCTGAAACCAGACCCCATGTACGAGGAGTTCGGTCGAGTTGAGGAATCAATAGCAGAGCAAGGCATGGTACAAGAAGCTGCACCTGTGGAGAATATCCCAGCGGCGGCAGGCGAGGAGTCCGAAGAAGGTCCCGAATAAATGAACTAGGACCTGAGCTTACGCCCGGAGAGCAGTTTGAAAACAATGTCAACAGCGCACCACGTCCTATGGGGCTAGGAGAGCGATGATCCGAACGGTATGGATCCCAACTAACAGGAGCTTCATGGAAAACATCAGCAGACGATTCGCGGCGCTGACAGATGAGCAGAAGGCAAGGGTTCTAGGGAGGGTAGCCTTCGATCTCACTATCAGCGCACGCGGTATTCCGTTTGAAGGAGACTGCCAAACACAACGTGACCGTCTGGTAGCGGTAAATGAGTTCCAGCACAAGGCGTTGTCGCAGATGCTTGCGTACCTGAACGGGCACAAAGAGCGATACTCGGACGAGGACATTGTTAACATCCTGGCCCGCGTTGCAGAAGGTGCGGGTGTCTTGCAGGACGTTATGAAGGCGTTCGAGAACGCGATGTCCAATCAGAATCTCGGGATCGGCCAGCTAGCGAACTAGACTCAATCCACCGTTCTACCCATCGGCGTTGTTCATCGGTATCCGGAACCGAACATCCTCTCGCTTGCGCAATCGCTTCAAATGCTGCGCTAGGTTCGTAGCCGTGCTGTGCCAGCAGACACGCCGGCGGGCTGGCCCAGCCTTGCACCACCCACGGTAAAGGCTGCCCCAGCCGTCGTGGTTTTCGACGGCTGGGGACCACGGGCGTGTCCACGATTCCTGGTTGACTCTCAATTGACTGTTCGAGAAGGTTCATCCCACATCCACAAAGTCAGGTCCCGTGCAAGTATACCCAGGCCGGCCAACCCGCCTGGCGAAATAAAAATAACGTGGACTGCCAGAAAGAACTTGCCCCCGCGATCCGTCAGGGTCGCGGAGGCTTTTTTGGGTTAGCGTAACCCGCAGAGAACACAGGCCCGAGCGTCCCCGGTCGTGCAAGCATCATTTCGATCGTCACTCTGCTCTTAATGATGCAGGCTAGCGGACGCATCAAGTGGTCACAGAGCTTTGTGAGGCTCATTTTGCTCCACGCAGCATTGCTGCCCACCCTTGCAAAGAACGCAAGGATGGGGCAGCCTCAGTGGGAACGGTGCAGGCAAAAAAACCAAAGCTGGGCCACCCGCCATTCCGAATTAATATCGTGATACGATATAATGTCCCATGGAAAAACTTGCCATGGCCGATTTTCAGGCGCTCGCGGAACTGCGCTATCAGATCCGCCGGTTTCTCCGCTTCAGCGAACAAGCAGCCCGGAGCGCAGGCCTGGAACCGCACCAGCATCAGTTGCTGCTCGCGCTCAAAGGATTGCCCGAAGGGTCGCGTCCCCGCATCGCGAGGTGGCCGAGCGCTTGCAGATTCGTCACCACAGTGCCGTGGAGCTGGTAAACCGCCTGGCGCGCAAGGGCTACGTTCGCCGGAAGCGCGGGGAGCAAGACCACCGCGAGGTATTGCTTGAAGTGACCGCGAAAGCGAGAAAGTTCTGGCTGAGCTTTCCCTCCATCACCGCACCGAATTGCGCAGCCAGGGTCGGACCCTGGTGGCTGCGTTGAAGCGAGTGATGCAACACGCATGACCGAACTCCATCACAGTCAACGGACGCAATGCCATCAACGGGTCGGCCAGCCGTTGCCGAGCCAGCGCAGTTTCGCATGGTGCTGATTGCAATTATGGCAGCGGGCATTGGCCTGCTCGCGGGTGGAGTTGCTTTTCTTCTCTATCGCCTTATCGGGCTCTTCACCAACCTGGCGTTCTATGGGCGCTTCTCCTCAGACTTTATTAGCCCCCTGCACAATCATCTGGGGCTGTGGGTAATTCCGATTCCGGTGATTGGCGGCCTTATCGTCGGATTCATGGCGAAGTACGGCTCGTCCAAAATCAAGGGTCACGGGATTCCCGAAGCGATGGAAGCCGTGCTGGTGAATCGCAGCCGCATCCAGCCGCGGGTGGCGATCCTTAAACCGATTTCAGCGGCCATTGCCATCGGGACCGGAGGACCGTTCGGCGCTGAAGGTCCGATCATTCAAACCGGGGGCGCGCTGGGCTCGCTCGTTGGCCAGGTTTTCCACACCACGGCGGCTGAGCGGAAAGTGCTGCTGGCGTGTGGCGCCGCCGCGGGCATGTCGGCAACTTTCAATACCCCGATCGCGGGTGTGATTCTGGCGATTGAACTGCTACTGTTCGAGTTCAAGTCGCGGTCGTTTATTCCATTGGTAGTGGCGAGCACGCTAGCCACCGCGGTGCACATGCGGCTGTTGGGTACGGGGCCGATGTTCACTGTCTCGGCCATGGATTTCGGCATCCCGCGCGCGCTTCCGTTCTACCTGCTGCTCGGCGTAATTTGCGGCCTGGCTGCCGTCGGATTCAGCAAAGCGCTTTACTGGACCGAAGACCAGTTCGAAAAGTTGCCGGTGGATGAACTCTGGTGGCCGGCGATCGGCGCGCTGGGCCTGGGCATTATCGGTTACTTCGTGCCACGAGTGCTGGGCGTGGGCTATGACACGATCAGTGACATCCTGAACGGCAGCCTGGCGTTGAAGGTGTTGCTCGTGGTCATGCTCGCCAAAGCGGTTGCGTTAGTCATCTCGCTCGGTTCAGGAACTTCGGGCGGCCTGCTGGCACCCATGTTCATGTCGAGCGCGGCTTTGGGTGGCATGTTTGCTCTGGGTATTAACAATATATTTGCCGGGACCAATCTCTCCGCGGGAGCGTTCGCCCTGGTCGCCATGGGAGCGGTGTTCGGAGCGGCTTCTCGCGCAACCTTTACGTTCATCATTTTCGCTTTCGAAATCACCCGCGACTACAACGCCGTGCTGCCGCTGATGCTGGTCAGTGTCATCGCCGATGGTGTCGCCATGTTGCTGCAGCCGGGAAGTTCCATCATGACGGAAAAGCTGGCGCGGCGCGGCTTGCGCATTCACCAGGATTACGAAGCGGACGTGCTGCAGCAGGTGAAGGTCGCGGAGACGATGGACCGCGAAGCCCCGACACTGCCTGCGGGCATGCGCGTAGGAGAGCTGGCGGAGCGCATTGCCCGCAACGATCCCGAAGTATGCCGCCATCATGGGATGGTCATTGTTGATGATTCGGGCAGCCTGGCGGGCGATCATTACTCGCGGCGACGTGCTGCGCGCTCTGGAGCGGGATACTGAGGGCGCGATGAGCGTGCTGGATGCGGGCAGCCGCGAGGTTGTGGTCGCGTATCCGGACGAAGCCTTGCACGAAGCGTCCGGGAAAATGCTGCGCCATAACATCGGTCGCCTGCCGGTTGTGGAGCGCAACCAACCGCGGCACGTAGTGGGCTATCTGGGCCGACCGGGAATTCTGGCGGGGCGGCTGCGCCGCCTGGAAGAGGAACATGTGCGTGAACCGGGCTGGATGAGCAAGCTGTTGTAAGGAATAAGTGGGCGGAGAGTCGAGAACTACTGGCGAGAAACGCTTTGCCTCTCGGCTGCTGCAATCAACGGCTGCAGCGCCCGGACGGAAACACCCAGCGTGCCTCCGGAGAAGCCATCAATAAACGCGGCGTTTACCCCGATGACTTCACCACGGGAGTCGAACACCGGGCCACCGCTGGCACCGTGCGCGGTCGGGGCATCGTAGATCAGCTTGTCGCCGACTACGTCACCCAGATGTCCACAGGTCGCCGAGGGACGGATTAGCGAGAGCGCGGCGAGTTCGTTGGCTGCGCCAATATCGTCGCGCCGGAAGGCCAGCCGGTCATAAATGGCCGAAGGCGATTTTGCCACCATCCCCAACACGCCCATGGGATAACCAATCACAGCCACAAGTTCGCCCGGCGCAGGAGTCTCGCTGGCCAGCGGCAAGGGCTGGAGCTTGTCAACGGCCTCAGAATTCTCCACGCGAAGGATGGCCAGGTCACCATGCGCGGAGAGAGTAACCGGCGTGATGTCGACCGGGGTAGGAAATCCGGGGAAAAATGCTACCAATTTTTCCAGGTGCGGCTTAGCGCCCTGGTGAATCAGAGCGTCGGCCTCGGAGTCTCCATACCACGGTTCGGCCACATGGCGGTTGGTCGCGAGCCAGCCTGCGGCCACCACAAAGCCGGTGCCAGAAATGCGCGCGTGCAGCGCCGGCGGCTGCTGGCCGAACCCAACGCGGTAGACGCCATAAATGTAGCAGATGGAATTGCGATAACGGTTCAGCACCATGGTCGGCATGGTCTGTTCTTGTTTCAGTTGCTCTACCTGGCGGCTGAGTTGCTGTACCTGCGCCTGCAGATCGCTGGTGCTGCGCGGCGTGTAGGAGTAGACCAGCAATCCGGTTCCAACCAGAAGCAGGGCGCCGAGAATGCCCTGGACCAGGTGCTGCCAGATCTCGCAAACCGGTTCTTCTGCCGCCGATTTGTTGTGTTCGTCCATGAAAGTGAAGCAAGCTTGGCGAAAAAGAACTTTGCCGGGGAATTTAATTGGGGGAGGGCCGGATCACGCCCTGCCGGGCTGATCCGTGAATTGCATTCTCACGCGGTAGGGCGGGATCGCCTAGGGTACGGAAGGCGGTGCCCGAAGGGCAGGCCGGCAGGCGCACTCACGAGTCCGGTTTTTGGCCGGGATTGTGGGGTGATTTGCGGGTTTTTCCGGGCGCTGTATGCGGGCGTTCCGTATGCCGTGACGATTTTCGAAAAATGCCGCTAAACGCGCTCGAGCTGACGCAGCGTACGTTCGTTCTCGACGTTGCCAGTGTTTAATGTGGAAGCCGGCTCGAAGAGCACAATCCAGCATTCTTCGTCGGCGACCGGTTTGTGCTCGACGCCGCGCGGCACCACGATAAATTCGCCTTCTTCGATCCACTCGTGGCGGTCGCGGAACTCCATGCGGAAGCGGCCCTTCACCACCAGAAACATCTCGTCTTCGTTTTCATGATGGTGGAAGACGAACTCGCCCTTGAGTTTGTCGAGCTTGACGTGCTGGCCATTAAGTTCGGCGGCGATGTAGGGCTTCCAGTATTCGTGGATGTGGGAGAACTTCTGGGCGATATTGACCTTTTCCATGATGGGTTTTGGATGTCCGGAAGGAGTGTTGGTCGCAAACAATGTAGGCGCGGGCGTCCCTTGACTCCGCTCAGGGGCAGGCTCCCGCCCGTGTGTCCGTGAGCAGGCGCCCGTGAGCAGCCAAAGACGGCAAGATAGCCGCGAAGCGACGAAAGAATGCAGCCCACGGCGTAAGCCGTGGGTGGCGGGGCCCAAAGGGAAAGCCCCAGAGGGGCGACAGAAATGCCGGTGGTGACATTGGGTGGACAAGGGTGTCCGCCCCACCCGAGCTGCGCTCGGCCTTACAGGACCATTGACAATATTTATGGTATATATCAAAATATATACCATGCCTCGCACTGCCAAACTCTTCCGCAATGGCCGCAGCCAGGCGGTCCGCCTGCCTGCCGATCTGCGCTTCGAAGGCTCGGAAGTCTACGTCCGCCGCGATTCCTCGACCGGAGACGTCATCCTTTCCCGGCGGCCGGAATCCTGGAAAGATTTCTTCGCTTTGATGAAGACCATCGACGTGCCCGAAGACTTCCTGGCCGACCGCCAAGATGCGCCTCCACAAAAGCGCCGGTTGTTCTAGATGGCCGTCCGCTATCTGCTCGATACCAACACCGCCAGCTACATCATCAAAGGAAACTTTCCCCGCGTGCGAGAGCGTCTGCTGCGGGTGCCGATGGCCGAGGTCGGGATTTCTGTGGTCACGGAGGCCGAATTGCGCTTTGGAGTTGCGCGGATGCAGGAATCCGCACGACTGGAAGTTGCGGTGGAAGAATTTCTGCTGCGGGTTGAAGTCCTGCCTTGGGACTCCGACGGCAGCCAAGCAGTACGCTTTACTTCGTGCCGCGCTCGAACGAGAGGGCAAGCCGATGGGCAACCTGGACATGATGATCGCAGCGCAAACGCTGGCGGCAGAGGCGGTGCTGGTCACGCACGATCGCGTGTTCGGGCGCGTGAAGGGGCTGAAGGTTGAGGACTGGAGCAAGCCGTAGGTTCAATGTAGGCGCGGGCGTCCCCGCCCGTGCGTCCCTGTGCGACGAGCCAGGGCAGAATAGCCGCGAAGCGGCGAAAGAATGCAGCCCACGGCGTAAGCCGTGGGTAGCCAAGCTCAAAGGGAAAGCCCTAACGGGACGCCAGGAAGCTAGCGGACAAGAGTGTCCGCCCTACACGAAAACCCGCCGAGCTGCGCTCGGCGGCCGGGTCAGAGACCCGGCCCTGCGCAATCCCCTAAAACAAAAGCCGCCAGCTTTCGCCGGCGGCTCATGAGTGATGACTGCCTCGCTTTGCTCGGTGGACAGCCCCTTCGACTCCCTCAGCAGGCCGCGGCGGCTGTCCCTACGCAACCCTCAATTTTCGTACAACAGCACGCCCTCGGTCTTTTCCGCATCCACCGGACGGTAGAACAGCTTGTTCCCGTCGAGGAAGACTTCGATGAACGCCGGCCGCGTAGTGATTGAGCCCTGGATCAGAGCCTCCGAGAGCGGATCTTCGATGTACTTCTGCAACGCTCGACGCAGCGGACGTGCGCCATAGCTGCGGTCGCCCAAAGTTTGCACAAGGATCCACTTCTTAGCTTCGTCGGTCACGGTGACCGTGATCGACTTCTGCGCCAGATTGTGATTCAACTGGGTGACCATGAGTTCGAGAATCTGAATCAGGTCGCCCTCGCTCAGCGAATTGAAGATGATGATCTCGTCGAGCCGGTTGAGGAACTCGGGGTTGAAGGTGCGCTTGACCTCGCCCTTCACCAGTTCCTCGACCTTGCCGGAGATCGTGTCTTCCTGACGTCGACTGGAAACCCAGGCCCTCGCGTTTCTGCAAGTGCCGGGCGCCGATGTTCGAGGTCATGGTGATGATCGTGTTCTTGAAATCGACGGTATTGCCCAGGCCGTCGGTGAGCTGGCCGTCTTCAAACACCTGCAACAGAATGTTGAAGACATCAGGGTGCGCCTTCTCGATTTCATCGAGCAGCACGACCGAGTAAGGCGCGCGCTTCACGCGCTCGGTGAGCTGGCCGCCCTCTTCGTAGCCCACGTATCCCGGAGGCGAGCCGATCAGCTTTGAAACCGAGTGCTTCTCCATGAACTCCGACATATCGAAGCGGATCAGCGATTTCTCCGAGCCGAACATGAACTGCGCCAGGGTGCGGGCGACTTCCGTCTTCCCGACGCCCGTGGGACCGAGGAACAGGAATGATCCGATGGGCCGGTTCGGGCTCTTCAATCCAGCGCGTGAACGGCGGATGGCGCGGGCCAGCGCGACGATGGCCTTATCCTGCGAGATCACCCGCTTGTGCAGCTCTTCCTCGATGCGCAGCAGTTTCTGCGACTCTTCTTCTTTGATCGAGGTGATGGGCACGCCGGTCCAGCGAGAGACTACGTCCTCGATGTCCTCGCGGCCAACCACGCCGGTGGCCGACTCATCGAGATGATATTTTTCGCGAAGAGCGCGCAGGTTCTCGCGCTCTTTGCGTTCTTCGTCCGAATAGAAACGCGCCTTCTCGAACTCGTGGTTCGCGATGGCATTTTCCATCCGATGAACGATGAACTTGATGCGCTTCTGCACTTCGGTGATTTCCTCGGGCAGCGAAGTCTGGCGCAGCTTAACGCGCGCCCCGGCTTCATCGACCAGGTCGATCGCCTTGTCGGGCAGAAAGCGGTCCGGAATGTAACGGTTCGAATGCGACACCGCGAAGTTGATGGCTTCGTCGGTGTAGGTGACCGCATGGAATTTTTCGTAGCGGTCTTTGATCCCGAACAGAATCTTGGTGGCGTTGACTTCATCCGGGGGCGGAACTTTCACCGCCTGGAATCGGCGTTCGAGCGAGCGGTCTTTCTCGATCGACTTGCGATACTCGCCCGGCGTGGTCGCGCCGATGCACTGAATTTCGCCGCGGGATAAAGCTGGTTTCAAAATGTTGGCGGCATCGAGCGAGCCTTCCGCCGATCCAGCGCCGACCAGCGTGTGCAGCTCATCAATGAAGATGATGGAGTTCTGCGATTCCATCAGTTCTTTCATGATGGTCTTGAGCCGCTCTTCAAACTGGCCGCGATATTTGGTGCCGGCAACAATCAGCGAAAGATCGAGAGCCAGAATGCGTTTATCAGCGAGGAACGACGGAACTTCGCCGTCGGCGATGCGCTGCGCTAATCCTTCTACGATGGCCGTCTTGCCGACTCCGGGCTCGCCGATGAGCACAGGATTGTTCTTGGTGCGGCGGCAAAGAATCTGTATCACACGCTCTAATTCGCCTTCGCGGCCGACCAGCGGATCGAGCTGGCTATCCATCGCGGCCTGGGTCAGGTCGCGGGAAAATTCGCTCAGCAGAGAAGACTCACGCTGGCGTTGCGGCTGCGATTTTTCCTGGCCGCTGCGCGCCAACTCCTCGCGAATGGTCGAAAGCCGCAATCCGCGCTCGTGCAGAATCTCAGCAGCAAAGCACTTTTCTTCCCGCAACAGGCCCAGAAGCAGATGTTCCGTTCCGATATGTTTGTGGGAAAGCCGCTCCGCCTCTTCGGCGGCATAGGCGAGCACGCGCTTGCATTCGTTGCTCAGAGGGAGATCGACCGAAGTCGAGACTTTCTCCCGGATCGTGGTGTGTCCCTCGATCTGCTTGCGGATTGATTCAACCGAGGCATGAGAACGCAGAAAACGATTAGTCAGGGCCTTATCTTCGCGCAACAGTCCCAGGAGCAGGTGTTCTGTCTCAATGTAAGGCGAGCCGAACTGGCTCGCTTCGTAGCGCGCAAAGAAGATGACGCGCCTCGCTTTTTCCGTATAGCGTTCAAACATATAGCCCTACCCCCCTGGCTCTCCCGCAGATCGAGGGCTAAACCACGCCCGACCGACCCTCGGGAGACCCCATGGCCCTGGGATCATCGTGCAATCCGGGTGCCAACGACTCTGCCCCGGCAAGAACCTCAGTTAGCGGCCCCTCACCTGTTACCAAAGACACCTGAGTTGCGTTTCTCCGCAAGCGGCTGCATCCTCCGCCTTACCTATTATTACCATTCCCCCACGTATGCCCCGAGTTTGTCAATTGCACGCATTGGCTATGGAGCCAGTGTCTCGGGGGCGACCTCTTCCACTCGGCCGCGTTCCAAACGTAACACCCGCTGGCAGCGGCGTGCAAAGGCCATGTTATGAGTCGCTACCAAGGAAGTTAGCTGGTAGTCGCGATGCAAACGGGCGATCAAATCGAACACCGAGTCCGCAGTGCGGCTGTCGAGGTCTCCGGTGGGTTCATCGGCCAGCAGCAGCTTTGGCTTAGTGATGAGGGCCCGAGCCAGTGCGACGCGTTGTTGTTCACCCCCGGAAAGTTCTCCCGAACGGTGATGCCCGCGCTGTTCCAGCCCAACCTCATGCAGCCAGCGCGAAGCCTCTTCCTCCGCCCGTGGGCGCGTAACTCCCCGCACCAGCAGCGGCATGGCGACGTTCTCCAGCGCCGTGAACTCCGGCAGCAGGTAGTGGAACTGCCAGACAAAGCCGAGTTCGCGGTTGCGAAACTGGGCGGCGTCGTCCTCCGAAAGCGAGCTCAATCGCAAGTTGGCGCAGTATACGTCACCCGCAGAAGCACGATCAAGCGCGCCCAGGATGTGCAACAAGGTACTCTTGCCTGCGCCGGATTGGCCCACAATGGCCAGCATTTCTCCCGCAGCTACCCGGAACGAAAGATTTTCAAAGAGCAGCAACTCGGCACTGCCGGAGGGGAAAGACTTCTTCAAGCCTTCCACTCGCAACAGCACGTTACTAGGCGTTAGATGCAATTGGAGCGCCTCTCGGCTCATGGCGGCCAGTTGTCCCGGGACTGCCAAGACTGTATCTCGCCCATTAGAACATGAGCGAGGCCGGAGATTGCGCGGCCCATTTTTGGGAGCACCTACGCGGGAAACTGTATGCCAGAGCTGGGAATGCACGCTGTGACTCTGGTCACGCCACGTCCTGCCTGGGGAGTGGCAACCGACCTGCGCGACGCCGTTCTCCTCACGCAACGGCGCCAACCCTGCCAAAATATGACTTCGGGTTGACCGAAAAGTGACAAGTGTCGTGCGGCAAGAGTCAGTTAGCTACTCATAGCGCAGGGCCTCGGCGGGCAGGACCCGCGCGGCCGACCACGAGGGATAGACGGTCGCCACCAGGGAAATCCCGACAGCCACCAGCGCGACCAGGACGCCATCCATGGCGCGCGGGGCGAAAGGAACGTAGTCGATGGAATAAACCTCAGGCGCCAGCGAAAGCAGGTGATAATGCGCGCCTGCCCAGGAAATTGCGTATCCGAGCACGAGTCCGATGGCGGTGCCAATCACGCCGATCAGCACTCCCTGGGTGATGAACACGCGCCGTACTTGCGATTTCCGCGTTCCCATCGACATCAGCACCGCGATGTCGCGAGTCTTTTCCATCACCATCATGGTGAGTGAAATAAGAATGTTGAGCGCGGCGACGAAGACGATCAGGCCAATCGTGATGAATGTCACCAGCCGTTCCAGGCGCAGGGCGCGGAACAGCGCTTTATTTTGCTCCATCCAGTTGGTGGACATGAAGCCCGGGCCGGCGGCTTGCTCCAACTGCTGCGCGATTTCACCGGCTTTATAAATGTCATCGACTTTGAATTCGAGGACAGAGACCAGATCGCCCAGCCCGAAGAGTCGCTGCGCGTCCGAAAGCCGGGTGAACGCCCATCCGCTGTCGTAGTCGTAGAAGCCGGAGTTGAAAATTCCCGCTACGCGAAAGCGGTTGTACTTGGGGACCATGCCGAAAGGCGTGAGTTCACCCTGCGGGCTGGTGACGAGAACCACCGAGCCGACGTTGGCGCCCAGTTCGTCGGCCATGTCTTTGCCGAGAATGATCGGCGGCATGGCCGAAACCCGCTGTTGCACTGCCGCTAGGGAGTCGGGAGACTCGGCTCGTGTCGGGCGGGTCTCTGACCCGCCCGACACGGGTCTAAGACCCGGCGCCACATTATCCGAAGTCTCCTCTAAGGCATCAGCCGACCCACTCTTCACGCTATTCAGCAAATCGCTGACCTTGCGCTCGTAACCCGGGATCATCCCTTTCAACACCGCCCCGCGCGCTCGCGGACCGCGCGAGATCAGCACTTGCTCATAAATCGCGGGAGCCGTTGCCACCACGTGCGGTTGTTTCGCCAGTCGGTCCATCAATGGCCGCCAATCTTTGATGCCGTCGCTTTCTATGCGCAGCAGATTGACGTGCGAACTCGAGCCCAACAGGCGGTCCTGCAGGTCCTGGCGAAATCCATTGTTGATGGCGAGAGCGACGATGAGCGAGGCAACTCCGGCGGCGACCCCGGCGATCGAGATGCCGGTGATGACGCCAATGACGGCCTGCCGTCTCTTGGCGCGCAGGTATCGCGCTGCGACAAATAGTTCAAAGCGCATTAGGAAGTATGCCAGATCGGATTATAGCCAAGCCTGGGAGTCCTCTCCGTGTCCTCTGTGGTTGACAGGTTTTTCTAACCTTAGAGGGCGCGGAGAACACAGAGGTGTTCTCTGCGTCCCCAGTGTCCTCCGTGGTCGAAGGTTTTCTAACCACAAAGGACATGGAGCGGCGTGCTTGTGGCAGAGTATAGAGAATGGCTCAAGCCGCTGACCCCAGACTTGCCGGCCGCATCGCATTCACCTATCCGAATTTCGTCCGTTACGAGGTGGCGCGCTTTTTTGTGGTGATCGCGCTCGAAATGCAGTCCGTGGCCGTGGGCTGGCAAGTGTATGACATCACCAAGCGCGCGCTGGATCTCGGCCTTATTGGCCTGGCGCAGTTCCTGCCGGGAGTTCTGTTGTTTCTGGTTTCCGGCCACGCCGCCGACCGTTTTGACCGGCGAAAACTGCTTACCGTTTGCTACGTCGGCCAGGCCTTGTGCTCTGGCCTGCTGCTGGTGATTGCCCTCCTGGATCTGCGATCGGTGCATGCCATTTATGCGGTGATCGTGCTGCTCGGCGTAGTGCGTTCCTTCAGCGCACCGGTAAGCCGGGCATTGTTGCCCCAATTGGTGCCGGAAGAACATTTCGCCAACGCGGTGGCCTGGAACGCCAGCACGTTTCAGGGAGCCACGATTCTCGGGCCAACCGTGGGCGGACTGGTCTACGCAGTCTTTCACGGGCCCTCTGCCGTGTATGCCGCAGCCATGGTGAGCGGTGTTGGGGCCCTGGTGGCGACGCTGACGATCCGGCCTACGAGAAGAGTGCCGAGCCGCGAGCCCTTTAGCCGGAGGACCGTGCTGGCAGGGTTCCACTATGTGTGGCGGCAGAAAGTCGTGCTGGGATCGATTTCTCTCGACATGTTCGCGGTCTTACTGGGAGGCGCTGTGGCCCTGCTCCCGGTTTACGCGCGGGAAATCTTGCACACCGGCCCTTGGGGTCTGGGACTTCTGCGCAGCGCGCCAGGCGTGGGCGCGGCAGTCATGGCGATTCTTCTCGCTCATCGCCCGCTGCGCAACCGTGTGGGCGCAACCATGCTTTGGTGTGTCGCAGGTTTTGGCGTCTTCACCATTTTGTTCGGGATTTCTCGAAGCTTGATCCTTTCGCTCATCGCGCTCTTCCTCACTGGCGCGGCCGATATGGTGAGCGTGGTCATACGAGCCACTCTGGTGCAACTGGCCACGCCCGACGAAATGCGCGGCCGCGTGAACGCTGTAGACATGTTGTTCATCGGAGCTTCCAACGAGCTAGGACAGTTCGAATCGGGAGTCACCGCGCACTGGTTCGGTACAGTTCCCGCTGTGGTGATCGGCGGCCTCGGAACGCTGGTTGTGATCGGTCTCTGGGCCTGGCTGTTCCCTGAATTGCGCGACGCAGATAATTTCGATACGTGATGAAAGCTGCTGTTCCGCTACTTCGCCGGAGCCGGTTCCTCGAGGCCGCGGTCCTTCAGCATCGCTTTCGTGTTGGGCGGCGCGCCACGCCAGGCAGCGTACATCTTCGCGAGGTCTTCGGTGTTGCCGCGAGAAAGAACCATCGTGCGGAAGCGGTCGCCATTGGCACGCGTAAGCCCGCCATGCTCCTCGAACCACTGGTAGCCGTCGTCGGCCAGCATCTGCGTCCAAAGATAGGCGTAATAGCCGGCGCTGTAGCCGCTTTGCCAGATGTGGCTGAAGTAGCTTGAGCGATAGCGCGGAGGCACGTAGCCGACATTGAGATGAGTCTTGGTGAGCGCCTGCTGCTCGAACTCATCCGGATTCTGCAGCGGCGCCGTCGGCGACAGAAAGTGCCACTGCATATCGAGTTCCGCCGCCGCCAGAAGCTCGGTCATGTCGTACCCTTTGTTGAAGGTCTGGGCCTTCCTGATCTTCGCAGCCAGTTCCTCGGGCATGGGCGCGCCGGTTTTATAGTGCTTCGCGTAGTGGGCAAAAATCGAGGGATAAGTGGCCCAGTGCTCGTTGAACTGCGAAGGGAACTCCACGAAGTCGCGCGCGGTTGAAGTGCCGGAGAGAGTCGGGTACTCGGCGTTCGAGAACATGCCGTGCAGGGCGTGCCCGAACTCGTGGAACATGGTGATGACGTCGGTGAAGCTGACCAGCGCGGGCTCGCCTGGGGCGGGCTTGGGTAGATTAGCGACGTTGTATACAACCGGCTGCGTGCCCAGCAGGCGCGACTGGCCGACGAATTCCGACATCCAGGCCCCGCCATTCTTGTTGTCGCGCTTGAAGTAGTCGCAGTAAAAGATTGCCAGATGCGTGCCGTCGGCGTTGAAGACTTCGAACACGCGGACATCTGGCTGATAGACCGGAATGTCGTGCCGCTCTTTGAAGGTCAGTCCATAAAGCTGGTTGGCGGCGTAGAACACGCCGTTCTGCAAAACATTGTCGAGCTCAAAGTAGGGCTTTACTTCCGCGTCGTCGATGTCATAGCGGGCTTTGCGGACCTGCTCCGAGTAGAAATCCCAGTCGTAAGCCTGTACCTGGAATCCACTCTTCTGCGCATCGATCACAGCCTGGATGTCTTTGGCCTCGCTTGCCGCTTTGGTGGTCGCGGCCGGAACAATGGCGTCCATGAACTTCAACGCGGCTTCGGGGGTTTTAGCCATCTGATCTTCCAGCTTCCACGCCGCGAAACTGGGAAAGCCGAGCAGCTTGGCCTTTTGCGCGCGAAGTTGCGCGAGATGAGAGATGGTGTCCCGCGTATCGTTGGCATCGCCCCGTTCCGCGCGGTTCCACGAACGTTCGAAAATTGACTGACGGGTCTCACGGTTGCTGAGTGATGCCAGGTCGGGCTGCTGCGTGGTGTTCTGCAGCGGAATTACGTATCCTTCCTTCTGGCGGCTCTTGGCAGCTTGCGCTGCGGCGGCGAGGCGGGCATCGGTGAGACCGGCAAGCGCGGACTTGTCGGTGGTCGCGTACGCGCCTTCTTTAGTGGCGGCGAGCAGTTTGGTTGTGAAGGCGTTCGATAGAGTAGAAATTTGCTCGTTGAGCTTCTTGAGTTCAGTCTTATCGGCTTCCGAGAGGTTGGCGCCGGCGTGTACGAACCGCTCGTAATAGCGCTCAACCAGGCGGAGCGACTCAGGATCGAGATTGAGCGACGCGCGCTGCTGGTAGATCGCAGACACGCGCGCGAAAAGCTTTGTGTTGAGATAGATGAAATCCTCGTGAGCCGCGAGCTTGGGGGCCTCAATGGTCTTGACCTCTTGAAGCTTGGGATTGGTGTCTGCCCCGGTGACTCCGCTGAAGGCCGCCGTGACGCGATCGAGGAGCTGACCGCTCTTTTCCATGGCGACGAAAGTGTTTTCGAAGGTGGGCGCAGCGGGGTTGTCGGCGATGGCTTGGATTTCGGCCTGCTGCTGTGCCATGCCTGCTTCGATCGCGGGCTGGTAGTCGTCGTCCTTGATTTTGTCGAAGGGCGGCGCCTGAAAGGGCAGCGAACTGGGCGCGTAGAAAGGATTGGACGGGCCAAAGTCGTTGGCTGCGGCCAGGGCAGGGTTCATGGAGGGCGCAATCACTCCGGCGGCGATCAGTGTGGTCATGAGTAACAGCATAAATGTAAGGGGGCGGAATCGAGTAGAGATCGTCATGGTTGTGGGGGTTTCTTCGCGGTACATATTGTAATGGCTGTGCGGGATTATGTACGCGTGCCTGGGACGAACGGTTGGTGCTCGCCGGTGCGTGACGCGGGTGTGATCGTGATTTGAGCCCGGCTGTTTCTGGAATTGCGGCGGAAGGATCGGCTTGCGTCGTCAAGATGTCGCAGGGGCAGATGGGGAGAAAAAACTATGGGAAGCGGAGTTCGCGCGCCGAGGCCGACCGGCGGCCTTCGTAGAATGCCTCGCGCGGCGTTGTGCGACGGGCGCACAAGGGTTGATGGGGCGAGAGCGACCTTACTAGACCCTCCCGCACTAGGAAGCGCCCTGAGAGGATGGGCTACTCATCTAGTAAATGCCCCGCTTAAGCTTTGGAAAAGATCGGGAGTAAGATGAGTTAAAGCCAGCCCATGTCGTGTGATGAGGATAGTATCTTCACTCACGTTCGCAGCCTTGCTGCTAGGCGTTGCCCTCTTCGGGCAATCGGGGAACTCTGCTCCACCGACCCAGATTTTTCATGTCCGAGGAACAATCACCGGTCCCCGAGGCGATGACGTCGTTCCGGGGGCCGAGATCACCTTTCAGGGCGAGCACGAGAGCAAAACCGTATTTGCCGATAGCAAGGGCTCTTACGAAGCGGATCTCCCAGTGGGACTGTACACAATGAAGGCACAGTTTCAGTTTCAGTTGGGCAGGAGTCCGTACTTTCTGAAATACGTCAGACCTCTGTTTCGCGTGGCGTCACCGACAAGTCTCGTTCTGAATGTCACGATGTTTGCTCAGCGATTCACCTGCGACATAGTGGTGAGTAACGGATCGGGGAAGCCCGCGACCCCTGAGCAGTGGGAGGAGGGCAGCAAGGCGTTGTGCGGAGGCGAAGAATTTTTCCCGTTAACCTCGCATGACGGCGTGCCGTTCCAACTTTATATTCGGTATCCGAAGCGGTCCCTTGTCGACCAGGCGTACGTTTATAGCGGCGATGAGCTTGCCACCGACACCTATACCCCTGTTCTTGTGGAATACAACCTCGCTACGCTGTTTGCCAATAGCATCGTCTACGACATGGGACGCAGTACGATCGAGGCAAAAGGCGGGGTCACCTTGCTGAACGAAACGGGTGCGAAACAGCAAGCGGATTCGATGACTATCCGAATCGAGAACGGCGAAGCCACTCGCCTCCGGTAGAGGGGAGTCGTAATTACGTCAAGCTCCCCGAGCGGGCACCTATGAGACTGCCGTACTCGACCCCCGTTCTACTTCCCGCGTATCACCGTCTTGGCCGAACTCATATTGTCGTAGCGGTCGTATACTCGCACCACTACGACGTGTTCAAGAGTGTCGGCCGTCTTGCCCACGGCAACGCCCGCTTTGCTTGCGACAGCGGGCACGGGAACTCTGAAGTCATAGCTCTCCATCTTAGAATCCGAGAGCTGATCCACCGGTTCGACGAATTGCCAATCGCTCGCATCCACGGAATATTCCGCGCGCTTAATGGGCGAAAAGCTGTCGGCGGCGCGGAACGCTACGTGAATCTGTGCTCCTTCCACCGAGGCTGTGAGATTTTCAATTCGTGGCGGAGTCGTGTCGACCTCGAAGCGCGCGCTTTCCCGCTCGGCGCTGAGCGCCTGGTCGGGAGAGTGCGAAGGCGCGTCAGACGCCACCACCTTGACCGTGTAACCGCCATCCGGCAGGAGCGACGCGTCGAAGGAATACGACTTGTCGGTCAGGCCGTCTTTCAAGAGCAGCCAGCGTGAGTCGCCGTCGCCGCGATAGTAGACCGTGTACACCATCTGGTCGTCGTTGTCGTCGTGCACGCTCCACTTCACTCCGATCGCATCGCGGTCGCGGCTGGGCGTGGGCGGGGCGTCAAAGCGCGGCTGCGGGGTTGCGCCGGGCGCGGTTGAGATGTCGTTGCCGCTCGGTTTCGGCGCTGGCTGAAAGCGCACGCCGACCTGCACGGTCACATCGTCGAAATCCGGGGCGACGTTCTTAGGAAGATAGTTGACCAGGACGCTATCCAGACGGGGCGCGGGATCGCTGGCATGCAGAATCGCCCGCCACTGGATAAAGCGCGCGGGCGGGACGTTGGCCTGCGAATCTTTCTGTGGATCTACTTTCTGCCAGACACTCCAGTTGCGGTCGGGATTGTCGACGTTGCCGCTGCGGGCGAAAAGATCGACGTTGCCTGTGCCGCGAAACTCAAGGCGGCCCCAGCGCGAGAAGATGTGCGCGTCGAAGACGTCGCTGTCGTAGCGCCCTTGCGATTCCGAGGCCGAACCCAATAGAAACAGTTTGCCCAGGTTGCTGGTCGAAACGTAAAGCCCTCCCGCCGGGGCTTTGGCGAACGCGGTCACCTGGTTGGCGCTGGCTTTGACGAGATCGGTGAACTGATCGTCGCCGGTGATGGCATAGATGTGTCCCCGATTTCCCGTTCCCGCCAGCAAACGGCCGCGCGAATCGAAATCCAATGCATAGACCAGGTCTTCGCGCGAATTCCAGATGCGCGTGGGCGAACCGTCAGGCGCGATGCGATAAATCTCCGAGCCGGTGGTCGCTCCCGCCCCGGGGAACGGAATGCTGGTGGGCGCAGGTTGCGCGTTGGGGTTGCCGATCACGATCCCACCAGCGGGCGCCGGCCCGGTTGGTTGGATTGTGGGGATCGGACTGGACATCAGAGCTTGAACAAAACCTGCGCCAGCGCCCGCTGCGGCGCGTTTCTCTCCCGCCCCAGCAGCAAAGATGTTGCCGGCGGCATCCAGGGCCAGAGCAGTGATTTCTTTCTTAGGCGCGCTGTAGAGGACGAATCCCTCGCCCTTGGGGGAAATGCGATAAATCAGCCCACTGCCGTCGGAGCCGGCGATCAGATTTCCCTTTGCATCCAAAGCGAGCACGCGAATATGGGTTTCATCGCTCTTGAAGAAAACCGAATGCTCGCCCTTGGGCGTGACCCGGAAAATCTCGCCTTTGTCGCCGGTGGCGACGTAAAGATTGCCGGAATCGTCGAGCGCCAAATCCCAAATGTATTTCGTGCCGGGATCAAAATAGACGGACGAAGAAAAACCGGCCTTTGATTCAGTTGTGTGGGGGCGGGTCTCGGACCCGCCCGGCCCGGATGAAGGTCCCGGCGTCAGGCGGTAAACCTTGCCATCGGGGTTCGTGGCCGCATAGATTACTCCGCTCTTATCCACCACCAGGGCCTGAACCTGCAATTCCTGCGGCTCGAAGATCGCTGTGGACTGGCCATCCTGGGTGATGCGGAATACCCGCGCCGGCGTGCCGGTGGCAGCATAAAGATCGCCGCCGGGGCCTGCGGCGATCGCCCAGATGTAGGTTGAGGGAGTGGTGGCGATGGCTTTGAACGCCGGGGCAAGTTCCAGGCCGCCCGCGCTGCGAATGGCGATGCCGGTGGCCGTGCCTTTACTTAAGTCCTCGAACTTGGACTGCTCCCAGGAGCGGGTACCCTCGGCGAAGGCAAAGAGTGTAGCGAGGAAGATTATGAGCAGCAGGAATAGCTTATGCGGACGAATTCGCAAGTTCACACCTCTGTTTCAACTGAAAGCGCAGAAATTTAGGGTACCACGGAGGGGGTGGCGTCACTGGGCTGGCGGGTCGGAGACCAGCCTCTACACGGGCATTACTTGATCTGGATGGTCAGGACCTGAGCGCCGGAGACCACGTAGTCGAGCGGCGTGGTGGCGGATTCGTTGACCGAGGATTCCCCCAGCACCACCATTTCCTGGGTGCCGCGCATGCCTTCCATCACGTTCATGATGGAAAGCGGCAGCGTGGGCATCACTTTATCGGCGACCATGGCCTCCGGGTCGGCTTCCAGCAGCGAAACGTAGACCCGGTTGTTGGCATGCTGTTTGTTCAGCAACGCAATGGTCGAAGCCAGGTCGAGCTTGCGTCCCACCAGCGGCCCGCCGCGGCGAACGCGGTCGAGAGTTTCTCCATCGCTGACCAGAATGCGAAGCGGGCCCTTCGAAACCGACGTCGGAATGTGAATGGGAACCTGACGCACGACCGGGTCGCCACGATATGGCCGTAGCACAGTTTCGATGGTGATGTCGTCTCCCGGGCGCGCCTCCGTCAGGTCGGTGCGGGCAGTTTCCAGTCGGGCCGAGCGGCGGTCGCGCACCATTTCGACGTCGAGCTGGACGCCGCGAACGTCAGGAGCGTTGTAAGGGTTGTCGTAGATGCGGCCGAAACGCTCGCCGAGAGAAAGCGCCGCGAGGACCGCGGGCGACTGTCCGCCATCGAGCGTGGTGAACATGTTGTCCACACTCACGTCGGGATAACCGCCGACGCTGATGCGTCCGCTCATGCGGTAGGTCGTGTCTTCCCCGTATTCGTTTACGCCATGCAGCGTGTTGAACAAAGTGGCCATCATGGCCACCGGGCTGAGTTTGGCGTTATTGAGGATTTCGTAATGAAATTGCCGGGTCTTCGATTCCGCGTGGATGTTGACCGTGACCGGAATCATGTCCGGCTTCTTGCCGAACTCGCCCAGAATACCGGTATGGCGATCTTGCACAAATGCGCCCACGGGCTCGGTGGCGTTCACAATCTTGAACGGACTGTAGGGCGAGGGTAACGTTGCCAGCACGTCCGCTTTGGTCATGGGTAGATCGACCAGGCCAAACTGCAAGAGAGGATGTCCGCACGCGAGTAGACGATTCGCGTCCATGTAGGTGACGGTGCAAGTGGCGGCGATATCCATATCGCCGCGCACTAGGATGGCGCTGACGGCCGAGCCTGGCTCGAGCGGTTCCGGCTGTTTGGCGTCACTTACCGAGCCCGCGCCCATGACGGGCACGATACCAGCAGCGGCAAACTGTGAGGCGAACAAGCTCGACTGCTTCTTTGGAAAATCCATTGAACACCAGAGGAGTTTCGATCGGCTTCAGGAAGTTGGCGAATTGTTGTACGGGCGCGTCAAGCGCTGGCAGATTGGCCAGTCCCGGCCCGGATGTGCTGGTGGAGGCTGAGGTTCCCGCCTTTGGGCTCGCCGGAGCGTGCGCCTCGGGCGTAGTGTCGAGGGCGTTGATCTCCAGCATCTCGGCGATCGGCGTCACGCCGGCAATCGCCTCCTTGGAAAACTCGCCGATGCGAAACGCCAGCGCACCCGCCAGCTTGCCTTCCAAATAAACCGGACTACCGCTCATGCCCGCCACCACGCCGGTATACTCCGCCTGTTTGCCGGATAGCCGGACCAGAATGATGTCCCCTTTGGGACCGTTGGCGTTCTTGAGAACTCCCAGGACCTCCACGTCCATCGACTCCGGCTTAGTGCCCTGAAAGACCGTGTAAGCCACCCCGCGCATGCCTTTCTGGATGGCGCTAACGGGAATGATGTCAACAGGTTTGGGCGTTTGGGCAACGAGGTAGGAGAAAGTAAGGAGGCAACTGAGCAACCCACCGGCCAGAACCACACGTCTCATGAAATGTTCCCCGGAGGATCCGCCAACGGATCCGCCTTAAAGCGTTAGACTCCGCGCTGCTGCGTTCGGATGCTCAGGGAGGGAGGCGCTCGAGTGGGCGCGAAACATCCCAATCGCGAAGCTTAGCGTCTATACTAGCATAGGAGTAAGACACTCTCATGCTCTCCGCCTTTCGCTCACAAAACCACGGGCCGTGGCGGCCCGGTTCGGCGGCTATCCTGCTGATAGCCTTAGTCTTCTCGTCGGTGGCATTGGCCACGTTCCCGCTTTCTGGTCAAGACCAGCCGAGCACGGGAAGTGGGCCGAAGCAAGAAACGCCCCCCGAGGCCGGTGGTCCGCAGAACGAAGTTGGCCCCTACGCCATCCCGAAGAAGAAGGAGGAACCGCCGACGCCGCCGCCGGAGAAGCCCAAGAAGATCGAGGGCATGCCGGATTACTCCATCCACGTGGACGTGCCGTTGGTGAATGTGGATGTGATGGTCACCACCAAAGACGGGCAGACCATTCCTGGCTTGAAGCAGGAAAATTTCAAAATCTTTGAAGATGGCGCGCCACAGGCAATTACCAATTTCAATACCTCCGAGGCGCCGATCACGGCGGTCCTGTTAGTGGAATTTGCCTCAACCAACTATGCGTTCATGATCGATGCGCTGAACGCCAGCTACGCGTTTGCCAACTACCTGAAGAAGGATGACTGGATCGCAGTCGTCTCCTACGACATGAAGCCTTACATGCTGGTGGATTTCACCCAGGACAAGCGGGCGGTTTACGGGGCGCTCAATCAACTGCGCATCCCGGGTTTTTCCGAGACCAATCTATTCGACGCACTCTATGACACGCTCGACCGGCTGGATCGAATCGAGGGCCGCAAATACGTGATCCTGATTACCACCGGGGTCGACACTTTCAGCAAAATCAACTTCGACCAGATGATGAAGAAGGTCAAGGCCACGCATGACGTGACCATTTTTCCGGTCAGCGTTGGCTGGGTGATTCGCGAGATGTATGAGGCGCGCGGACAATCGGCACCCCATGGCTTCGGCATTCCGGTGGGCAATATGGACTACCTGCAGGCCGACAATGAAATGAACACCATCGCCCGCATGACGGGTGGCCGAGCTTATTTTCCCAGGTTTCAGGGTGAGCTAGGTCCGGACTTCCGCAGTATCACCGACGACATTCGCAACCAGTACACGCTGGCCTATCACCCCAGCAACCTGAAGCAGGATGGCACGTACCGCAAGCTGAAGGTGGAAGTGGTAGCGCCCGATGGTGGCCCGCTGAAGGTGAAAGATCAGAAGGGAAAAGATGTGAAATATCTGGTGATCGCCCGGGACGGCTATACCGCGAAGCACACGGTCGAATAAGGCCGCTCGCACTTCAGTGCACATGTACCAAACGGTCCAACAGGAAAAACAATCCCACTCCGAGAAACACCACCAGCGGCATGCCCGCGGCCGGCTCGCGATTGACTTCAGGCATCAGGTCTGAGGCCGCCACATAAATCGTAACTCCAGCCGAAAGCGGCAGGCCGAAGCCCACTTCGTGGCGAAACAGCGCCATGGTCATCACGCCGGCCAGCGTTGCTCCTCCCAGCAAGATGGACGCGCCCCAGGCTACGCTGCGCCCGCTGCCGCTGGCCAGCATCACCGACGAAATCGTGAAGCCTTCGGGAATTTTGTGCAGAAAGACGGCGAGAAAGATGATCCACCCCAGCCAGTTTGAGACGAGGAACCCGGAAGTAATGGCGATGCCGTCGAAGAACGTGTGGATGATGAGACCGAGCAGAACGGAGTAAGCCCTGTGAGTGTGGAGAAATTCGCTCTTGTGAGTCTCTTCGCCGAAGTGGAAGTGAGGCGTGACGGTGTGCTCGAAGAAGTGGACGAGAAAGTAGCCCACCAGAATGAGAAAAGCGGCGTTTGGGCCACCCAAAGCGAGGCTGGTGGGGACGATCTCAATGATCGCAGTGGCCAGCATGAATCCCGCGCCCAGGGCGACGAAATATTTGAGATACGATCGCTCCCAGTGCTTCTGCACGATGATGGCGCCGCCGAAAACATTGGCGGCCGCGGCGGTCAGGCCCAGCAGAAGGCTGAGAGCGATGGGGTGCATTGCTGCTGGATGATAGCAGTTCTGGGTTACCCGGAATGGCGGATGTGCATAACGTCGCCATCCTGCACAATGTAGTCCTTGCCTTCCAGACGCAGCGTGCCCTTGGCGCGGGCGTTGGCCTCCGAACCGGCCTCGAGCAACGCATCCCAGCGGATGGTCTCAGCCCGAATGAAATGATGCTCCAGATCGGAGTGAATCGCACCCGCTGCCTCAACCGCCCGCGTGTGAACTGGGATCGTCCAGGCGCGGCACTCATCTTCGCCAGCGGTGAAAAACGAAATCAACCCGAGCAGGTGATACGTGGTTCGGATCAGGCGCACCAAGCCGCTTTCTTTCAGGCCGTAGCTGGAAAGAAATTCAGCCGCATCTGCATCGCTCATTTCCGCGAGTTCGGCTTCCACCTTGCCGCAGATGGCGGCCGCAGCCGGCATTGGGATGCGAAGCTATTTCCGTTAGTTTGAATTTGCCCGCGGCCGCTTCCAGGTCGGCGCCGAGTTGCGTGCTCTCGCTCACGTTCACGACGTAGAGAATGGGCTTTTCGCTCAGGAACATGAACCCGCGCAGGCGCTTCTTGTCTTCCGGCGTCATCTCCAACTCGCGCAGCGGCTTTTCGGTTTCGAGATGCGCCTTGGCGCGCTTGAGTAGTTCAAATTCTTTCTCCAGTTCTGGAGAGCGCATTTTCTTCAGGTCTTTTTCCAGCCGCTCCAGGCGCTTTTCAATCTGGCCCAGATCGCTGACCATAAGATCGAATTCCACATTCTTGATGTCGCGCAGAGGATCGATCGCCCCCACATGCGGAATGGAATCGTCCTCAAAAGCCCTGACCACATGGGCCAGGGCGTCGACCGTCCGCAGGTTGCCGAGGTAGGCAGTTTCCTTGAGAGCTTCCTGGCCGATGGCGCCCACGTCGACGTATTCGACGGAAGCGTGCGTGAGCTTCTTTGGGTTGTAGAGCGCAGCGAGCTTGTCGAGACGGTCGTCGGGCACTTTGGCGACTCCGACGTGGGCTTCGCGCGGATTGGAATACGCCGACCCCGACAGATTCGCCTTGGTCAGAATACGAAACAGAGATGTCTTGCCCACCTGTGGCAGGCCGATGATTCCGGTTTTCATAGGGAAGCTCTTGGCTATTAGCTCTTGGCTTTTAGCTTGTGCAGGATAAATGATCGGGCGGATTGCCGAAAGACGAGCTTACTTGAACGCTGAAGCTGTCAGATACGCAACCACCAAACCTAGAAGCAGCACAGTCTCTTCGACCCGCGTCGACCATACATGCAATGCGTCGAATTGCATGCGCGCTGGGTTGTCAGGCGGTACGGAATCGATCTCGCCTCCGATCGAGGCGCGCAGCGTGTCCATGCGGGGAATGATGTTGAACTGCGAAACCAACGTGAGTCCGAGCATGAGGCAAATCAGCAGGTTCCGTGCTGCAAAGGCGTTAGCTGTTCCTGTGCTCAATCGGCTATAGGCCAGCGAACTTCCCAGGAACACTGCGCCTGAGATGATGCCCATCCAATGCAGAGTGCCAAGCGTGCGGCCGACGACGTTGCCGGCAAGGTGACGGCTGGGCAGTACGGAGAATGCGGTTTGCGCGACGACGGGGAAAAAGATTAATGCGCCCAGCCAGACGATGAGTGACAGCAACATGAGAAAGCGGAGGAGGGACATGGCTGAGAATTATATTTCAAACCACAGAGGACACCGAGGACACAGAGAACGAATCCGACAAAAGCCGTTACACCGGCACGGGAACGCTCTCCACGATCTCCTGAATCGCCTGCTCGGCTTGCTCGGATTTTTTCGCGGTAGATGAGTACAGACTGTTGGCCACAACGCGGTGGGCGAAGACCGGAACCACTAGCGGCTTGAAATCGTCGGGCGTGCAGAACGTGCGGCCATCGAGGAACGCCATGGCTTGCGCGGCGCGATAAAGCATCTGCGAGCCGCGAGGCGAAACTCCGAGAGAAAACTGTTCCGACTCACGTGTCTTGCGCACGATGGCCAGCGCGTAAGTGACCAGCGAATCGTCCACGCGGACCTGAGTCACTGCCTGCTGCATCTCAAGCACGTCGGCGGCGCTGAGCACAGGCTGCATATGCTCAAGCTGGGCCGCGCCGGCTTGCGAACGAACAATTTCGCGCTCGGCATTGCCGTCGGGATATCCCATGCGCACCCGCATCAGAAAGCGATCAAGCTGAGATTCGGGCAGAGGATACGTCCCATGATGCTCCACCGGATTCTGCGTCGCGATCACCAGGAACGGTTGAGGCAGCGGATAAGAATGCGCATCCACCGTGACCTGGCCTTCGTTCATGGCCTCGAGCAACGCTGATTGAGTCTTGGGCGTGGTGCGGTTGATTTCATCGGCCAACAGGACGTTGGCGAAAACCGGACCGCGCTTGAATTCAAACTCCTGTTCGATTGCCGAGTAAATGGAAATCCCCAGCACGTCCGAGGGCAGCATGTCGCTCGTGAACTGCACCCGCTGGAAAGTGCAATCGAGCGCGCGGGCCAGTGCCTGTCCCAGTGTGGTTTTACCCACGCCGGGGACACCTTCAATCAACAAATGCCCGCGTGCCAGAATCGAGACCAGGGCGAGCCGCAACACGTCATCCTTACCACGAATGACCTTGCGGAGCGCGTTTTCCAGTTGGGCGGCGCGATGAGTGGCGGCTGTGGCAGTTTCCGCGGACATGAGAACTCGATTCTACAATGTGGAACGCCGCGCCGGCGGTTACTTGCGTCATAGAACTAGCTTTCAGCTGTCAGCTCTCAGCTTTCAGTTAAACCCTTATAAACCAGGTTTAGGAATTCACTGATAGCTGATGGCTGAGAGCTGACAGCTTATTGCGCAAATTCCGCTGGACGTCCCGTTAGCCTCTCGATCCGCTTTGCGATCGGAGGATGCGTGGAAAACAAACTGCCGAAATTCATCCCCAGCAGTGGCTGGACGATGAACAGGTGCGCGGTTGAAGGCGTGGCCACCATGGGCACGCGCTTGGAGTAAGCGTCCAGTTTGGACAAGGCGCTAGCCAAAGCATAAGGGTTGCCCGTGAGATGCGCCCCGGTCGAATCGGCTTCATATTCGCGCGAACGCGAAACCGCAAGCTGAATCAGCGTGGCGGCAATCGGCGCGAGGATCAGCATAAGAAGCGCGGCAATGCCTCCGCCGCGGTCGCGGTCGTCGCGTTCCATACCGCCGAAAATCATCGCCCATTTTCCCATCTGGGCGAGTAGTGTGACTGCGCCAGCCACCGTGGCTGCGATCGAACTGATCAAAATGTCTCGGTTCCGCACGTGGCCGAGTTCGTGTGCCAGGACACCTTCCAGTTCTTCATCGTTGAGCAGGTCCAGAATTCCCTGGGTTACTGCGACCGACGCGTGCGCCGGATTCCGCCCGGTGGCGAAAGCATTGGGAGAATCGATTGGGATCACAAAAATCTTGGGCATAGGCAGGCCGGTGCGCTGCGTCAGGCGCTCGACGATCTGATAAGCGCGCGGCAACTGCTCGCGAGTGACCGGCTGCGCGCGGTACATGGCCAGCGCGATTTTGTCGGAATAAAAATAAGAGACGAAGTTCATCACCGCCGCGAACAGTAATGCAAGCAGCATCCCGTTCTGTCCGCCGAAGTAGCGGCCGATGAACATCAGCAGCAGGGTAAGTGCTGTCAGTAAGAAAGCCGTCTTGAAGGTGTTCCCCATAGGTTGTTTCTCTATGTAATAGATGTTACGCCGAACCGGCGGATTCAGCGGGGGCACATGTCCAGCGTCGCAGGCGCTCTTAAGTGTCGCAATGACAATGGGAAGGGCACGACTTTCAGTCGTGCCGTTAGCCGGTGAGATTCGGACTTCGCGGCGATCCGGCGCAACCTTCGGCGAATCTCGCAGCTAACTTCCCGTCTTGCGCTTCAACGCGCGCTCCAGCGTCTGATCGAGCGCAGCCTTCGCCTTCTCATACTCGGGTTGCGAGATGTGCCCCTGCTTGCGTTCCACTTCGAGCTGGAAAATCTCCTCTTTCAGCGCCTCCAGCAGCATGGATGAGCGGTCGATCGGCGCTGCACTTCGCAACGGCGGAGTTTTCGGCGTCTCCATATCGCTGGGAGCGAAATCGCCAGGCATCGCGGGCGCGGGACGCTTGGCCATGTAAATCGCGCCCGCCGCCAAAACCAGTGCGAAGCCGCCAAGGATGTAGTAGCGATATTTTTCCAGAGGGTCGGGAGCGTCAATCGGCGGGCCGAGGCCTCCGCCGGGACGCGCGTCGCGCCCGCCCATGGCGGGCTGTTGCTCTCCGCCTGTCGAACCGGCGGTCGGTTCACCGCCACCCTTGGTTGTCAGCGATCCGGTGCCGGAAATCTTGAAGTTCAACGGCTGCCCCATCTGCACGTTGGAAACAACCTGCACGGTGGTGTCGGCCTGCTGCGGGTCTTTCATCGACTGGAAGGTTGCGCCCTTGCCCGCGGCAAATTGCATGGTCTGCGGCAGCATCACCACAAAGTGTTGCGCAGGATAGAGCGCTTTGGGATCGATGCTTAACTCGCCTTTATAGGGCAGGTGAAAGCCCACTTGAAACTCGGTCTCGCCGGGGCGCAAGGGAAAAACAAACGCATAGCGGTTCTTCTCCTTCTGCGGAACCGGGGCAGAGTTGATCGGCTGTCCTCCGGCTGTCTTGGCCATGGACTGGTCGATCTCTGCGCCATCGGGCAGATAAAACTCAAAATTCTGATCGTTCATCTGGGTGCGTGGCGGGTCGGAGGAATTATTGACCGCGAACAGCCGGATCCCCTGCAATTGATCTCCGTCAGCTTGAAAGCGCATCACGTCGGCGGTCACGCTGATGGAGTCGAGCTTCTTGGCCACATCGTAGACTTCGAGCTCAAGAGAACTGGTCCCCGGCGGGGCCATGCGGTGGTACGTCACTCCGTCGTGGATGGCGCGAATCAGGTGCGGGCCGGGGTCTTCCAGTTTGAAGCTGAAGTTTCCTTTGGAGTCGGCTTTGGTACGACCCGCTTCGTCCATGCCCTGCCCCAGCTTGATCAGCACCACTTCATCGCCCGCGGCGGGTTTGTTGGTGGTGCCGTTTTTCAGCGTCCCGGTAAGCGTCTGCGCGCCGGAGGAGAGAGAAATGAAGAACACGGCGCACAGGCATATCGCATGCCAGTGATTCGAAGTGCAGAGTTGAAAGCGGTGAGAACGATTCAAGCCTTGGCTCCCGGTGCGGCGGCGGCCGCGCGCTCGAGTTCCGCGATTTCGCTCAGGATGGCGGCGGCTTCCTCTTCCAAAGAAAGTTTCATAGATTGGTAGTCAGCGTCGGGAAATTTGCCTGCCTTGAATTCGAAATTCAGGTCGCGCAAGTTCTCATAAACGGCTTCCTTGCGCTCACGCAAGTACGACACGCGGGTCTTTTGCGGACCGAGGTAAAGTTTGCCGGGAAGATAGAAAACGTAGAACAGAACGCTCAGAAGGACCAAGCCACAAATCAGCGTGCCGGTGCTCATAGCTCGGTGTCCTTCCTGGCCTGCTCACGGAAATGGTCGAGCTCAGGCCCACTGACCGCCGGAGCGCCGCTGGGCAGGGGGAGGGGCCGGTTCTTCCACGCTCGAACGATCAACACTACCGCGGCCAATCCTAACGCCAGAACAAGATAAGGCATCACCCAGGCTACCCGGTTGAAGCCGGTAGTGGTCGGCGCAATCAACACAGTGGGCCCATACCTTTGAACGAAAGACTGCAGGATCAAACCGTCGCTGTCGCCGCGTTGCATGCCCGCTGCGAGTTCTCCCCGCATGCGGTCGGAATAATTACAGCCGACGTGGTTGCACTCCAGCAGCACCTGATTGCAGCTGCACACGCACATCATCTTGTGGCCGAGGTTCGAGAAGCGGGCATCTTCGTCGCTCGCTCCCATGAGCAGAATCACAGCCAAGCCGAGCAGCGCCGCGGACCCGGCGCGGCGCCAGCGCAGATTTTGAAAGTGCCGCATCAGTTGCTCACGCTCACCGGCGCAGCCTGCACCCGGGCGGCCGCTGTGGCCCGCACCGGCGCGGTGTTGGGAATCAAGGCCAGAATCGTGCCTACGATCATGATCCACGCGCCCACCCAGATCCACATCACCAGCGGATTCCAGTGCCCCTTGATGATCGGCTTCCCGTTGTCGTTGTTTTGACCCTCGTAAACAAGGTACAAATCCCCGAGCGGAGTGGAATGAATGCTGGGGATAGTCGAGGGCTGCTGGCTGGCTTTGAAAAAACGGCGCTCCGGATAGAGCGTGGTCACCGGCTTGCCATCCTTGAGGACATTCATGATGGCCCATTCGCTGCCGTAGTTCGGCTTGTCTTCCTGCGTGTAGGACTGGCAGACCAGCGTGTAGGGGCCGATGGTCATTTTGTCGCCAAAGCCCATTTCCTGTTCTTTATCCTTGTTGAAGGCGGAGCCGGCGAAGCCGATGATGATGACGATCACACCGAAGTGAACAATATACCCGCCGTAACGCCGCGTGTTGCGATGCGCCAGATGGATCATCGAACTGAACAGGTTATCGCCGGTGTGGCGGCTGATCACGCGCCCGCCGCGCACGAATTCTGAAATCACGGTAAACGCCACCAAGGCTGAAAGCACGATGGCCATCAACGAATAAAAGTAGGAGATGTCCTTCCACGGCCGCAGGCCGAAGGGAGAACCCCAGCTTTCCGGAGTAACGATCAAAAACGCCCCGACCGCCAGCGCGCCGATCGTGGGCCAAAGAAAATTTCGCTTCAAGCTCTCAATCGAAGTCCTGCGCCAGGCAAGGAGCGGCCCGACTGCCGTCAATACCAGCAGGAGCAACGCGATAGGAATCATCACGTTATTAAAAAATGGCGGGCCGACGGTGATCTTGTGGCCTTGCACCCACTCGGACAGCACCGGAAACAACGTCCCCCACAGCACCGCAAAGCAAGCCACCACAAAAAGCAGATTGTTGAACAGGAAACTTGATTCGCGCGAGACCAGGGATTCCAGCCGATGCTCGCTCTTGAGATGAGAGTGGTTCAAAATAAACGCGACCACGCAAACCGCCAGAATGATCGCGAGAAAAGCCACAAACCAGGTCCCAATCGAAGATTCCGCGAAAGCATGCACCGAACTCACCACGCCGCTGCGGGTGAGAAACGTGCCCAGAATTGAAAGCAGGAACGTGGTGAAAATCAGCCACATGTTCCAGACCTTCAGCATGCCGCGCTTTTCCTGCATCATCACCGAATGCAGAAAGGCTGTGCCGGTGAGCCAGGGCAGAAACGAAGCGTTTTCTACGGGATCCCAGCCCCAATAGCCGCCCCAGCCCAGAACCGAGTACGCCCAGTGCGCGCCCAGCAGGATGCCGCAGGTGAGAAAGCCCCAGGTCACCATGGTCCAGCGGCGGGTGATGTGGATCCACTTTTCGCCCGGATACTTCATGATCAACGCGCCCAGCGCGAAGGCGAAAGGAATGGTGAAGCCGACGTATCCCAGATACAGCATCGGAGGGTGGATCACCATCTCCGGATATTGCAGCAGAGGATTCAGCCCGTTGCCGTCAGCGGGCAACGAGCCCTGCACGATGCCGAAAGGATTGGCGGCAAAATTCAGCAACAGCAAAAAGAAAACTTGCACCGCGGCGATGATTACCGAAGCGTGGGCAAACAGCCGCGTGTCAGTCTTGTGGCGAAGCCGCAGGACCAAACCGTAGGTCCCCAGCAGCAACGACCAGAACAGCAGCGAGCCTTCCTGCCCTGACCACAGCACGGCGAACTTATATGGCCCGGGGAGGTCCCGATTGCTGTGGTGAAAGATGTAGGCGATGGAGAAATCGTCGCTGAAAGCTGCAATCACCAGCACCAGGGCGGCGAGGAACACCATCGCGAACGTCGCAATGCCCGCCCGCCGCGCAGTCTCACCCAGGCGCTCCGATCCCGCCGTCGGGACGGCCAATGCGAAAATTCCGGCCAAGCAGGAATAAGCGCTCAGCCCCAGCGCCAAGAGGAGGGCAAAACTTCCTATTTGTGCCATTGAGAAACCGCCCAACCATTGTTCCAGAAACGACTTCCGTAGGCAACCGAGAGATTGGACACGGATGATTCCCTAGGCCATGGCAAGCCAAAGCGGACGCGGCCATGAGGTGCTGATAACTCCTTTTATAAAAGGAGTTTAGTCACCTATAGGCCATAAGAGTCCCTGATTGGCTGAAAGGACATACTGGCCGCCAGAAAACCTCAGGCGGAAGCGCTGGCGCTCAACCGGTTATGGCGGGCCTTGATTTCCTGCTCGGCCACCAACCAGTCGTCATTCTCCTGGCCGGGAGTGCAGCCGCGCATTAGATACAACTCATAGGCGCGACGGCGGATTTCAGCTTCCAGGTCAATCGAAGAGGCGCCATTCCCATTTTCTGGTGCGATGGCCGGTTTCGGGGTTGCGGACTTGCGTAGACTGGTCGTTCTTGGGGCCTTTGGATTTGCCATAAACAGATACTCCTTACACATTCCAAGATGAAGTAATGAATCGAATTGCTGAATGAACCACATACCTGTTATCCGCAGACAAGAACCTGCATCGGCTGCGCGTGGGATGACTAAACTCATCATAAACCGAAATGGCTGTGGATTTAACCAGGTTTTGCGGGAAAAAATTTCGCCGGTTCATCCGAAATAACCCGAAAAAGGCGCGGATACGGTTCGGGGAATTTGCAAACGTTCGATTTGCTTTCTCTTCGCCGGAGTTTGCAGTAGACCAAGGCCTAATGAAAGTCGTGTGAAACGGTTTCTGCCTGAGTCACCCATAGCGGCAGCACCCGCTCGGCTTTCACGGAAATCACGTGGTCCAGGTTCTGCAGGATCCCTTCCACAATCAGGAATTGTGCCGAAGTCAGCAGCAGACGGTTTTTCTGAAACAAATCAGGGGTGACGATGGCATTGGCCACTCCAGTTTCGTCTTCCAGGCTCAAGAACAGAAAACCTTTAGCCGTCCCTGGGCGCTGGCGGGCGATTACACAGCCTCCAACGCGCGCTCGCCGGCCATTCGGAACGCCGCCGAGTTCGCTGGCTTTATAAATTCCCATCGCATCCATTCTCGGGCGGTGATAGGCCATAGGATGCGGGCCGACGGTGAGTCCGGTGCCGCGAAAATCGGCCACCAGGCGTTCTTCGTCATTCATGGCGCGAAGCGGAGATTTGCTGTCCGGTTCGGGCTGAGCGTCGAGCAATGGGCCAGAGTGGCGGACCGCGCGTTCCACCTGCCAGAGAGCGTCGCGGCGGTGAAAACCTTGCCGGGTTTTTCTGGCCACTAGCCACTGATCACTGGCCACTGAATTTAACGCGCCGATTTCCGCCAGGGTGTTGAGTTCGTCTTTGCGCAGTTCAGGAACGCGGTGGGTGAGATCATCGATCGAAGCGAAGGGATCGCGGTTGCGCTCGCGCAGCAGGGCTTGAGCGGCGTCCTCACGCAAGCCGCGAACATAGCGCAGGCCCATGCGGAGGGATGGTGATTTCTTATAGGTATTCTCTTCGGGTTTCGCGGGCGAGTCGCCCGCGACCACACGGTTCTCCTCCTGACCAACAACCAACGACGAACGGCCAACGACCGGCACGACCACCGTGCAATTCCACTCCGACTTCGTCACATCCACCGGCAGCACTTTCAATCCGTGGCGCTGCGCGTCTTTCACGAGGGTTGCGGGATTGTAGAAGCCCATGGGCTGGTTGTTGAGCAGGGCAGCGGTAAACGCGGCGAGATAATGGCATTTCAAATAAGCGCTGGCGTAGGCGATCAGCGCGAAACTGGCGGCGTGGGATTCGGGAAATCCGTACAACGCAAACGAAGTGATAGAGAGAATGATCTGTTCCTGCGCTTCGTGCGCAATGCCGTTGCGCTCCATGCCGGCGCGCAGCCGGGCTTCGATTTCATGCATGCGAGCCTGGGAACGTTTGAAGCCCATGGCGCGGCGCAGTTCTTCCGCTTCGCCGCCGCTGAAATTCGCCACCACCATGGCCATGCGCAGCAATTGCTCCTGAAAAAGCGGAACGCCCAAAGTGCGCGCCAACACCGGCTCGAGCGAAGGATGCGGATAAGTGACCGCCTCGCGTCCCTGGCGGCGCTTGATAAAGGGATTCACCATGTTGCCGACAATAGGCCCGGGCCGAATGATCGCCACCTGCACCACGATGTCGTAGAAGCGCTGCGGCCGCAGACGCGGCAGGCACGACATCTGCGCCCGGCTCTCGATCTGGAACATGCCGATGGTGTCGGCATTTTGCAGCGCGGAATAAACTTCAGGATCATCGGCGGGCAAATGCGCCAGGTCCACTTCTTCGCCGTAGTGATCGCGAATCAGTTCGATGGAATCTTTGAGCGCGGCCATCATGCCCAGGCCGAGCAGGTCCACTTTGATGATGCCTAAATCGGCGCAGTCTTCTTTGTCCCACTGCACCACCACGCGCCCCGGCATGGAGGCAGGCTCGAGCGGTACCACGGAATCAAGCTGGCCCTGGCAGATCACCATGCCGCCGGAATGCTGTCCGAGATGGCGCGGCAAATTCTGCGCTGCCTGGCAAAGTTCGAAGTATTTGCGCAGGCGGGGATGATTGAGATCAAGCCCGGCATCGCGAAAGCGCAGATTGAGCGCGTCGTTGGCGTCGCGGAATTCCCAGGTGGAGACCGCGGCAGAAACTTTTTCGAGCGTTTCCGGATCGAATCCCAGCGCCTTGCCCATTTCGCGCGCCGCCATGCGGTTGCGGTAGGTGATGACGTTGGCGGTCATGGCTGCGCCGCGCTCGCCATAGCGCTTGTACAAATACTGGATCACCTTCTCGCGCTCGTCGCCGCTGGGCAGATCGAGATCGATGTCCGGCCACTCGCCGCGCTCTTCAGAGAGGAAGCGCTCGAAAAGCAGTTCCATGCCCACGGGATCGACGGCAGTGATGCCGAGCGAATAGCAGACGGCACTGTTGGCGGCGGAGCCGCGTCCCTGCACCAGAATATTTTGCTCGCGGCAGAAGCGGACCAGGTCCCACACGATCAGGAAATAGCCGGCAAGGGCAAGTTTTTCGATCAGAATGAGTTCCCGCTCTATCTGGCGCCGGGCGCGGGTTTTCAAGTCTGCGGCTGCCCGTCCATAGCGTTGCTCGAAACCTTCGCGGGTCCGCTCGCGCAGAAAAGACATCATGCTCTCGCCTTCCGGCACGGGATATTTAGGGAATTCATAACCCAAATCTTTGAGCGTGAACTCGAGCCGCGCGGAAAGTTCTACAGTGTTGGCGATGGCCTCGGGAAGATCGGCGAAAAGTTCGGCCATGGCTTGTGCAGATTTCAGGTGACGCTCGGAATTGCGCGCCAGCAGGCGTCCCGCAGTGGCCAGCGTGCGGTGATGGCGAAGCGCGGTGAATACGTCGCAAAGCTCGCGGTCGCGAGCAGCCGCATAGCAGACGCCATTCGTAGCCAGCAGTGGGAGCTTGAGCGAATGAGCGATCTCGATGGCGGCGTGGTTGCGGGCCTCCTGCTGGGCGATGAAAGTGGCGCTGCAGTTCCACATAAACATTCCCGCGGCCAAAAAGTTCCGTCAGACGCTCGACTGTGTGCCAGGCTTCCTGAATACCGCCGAGAGCAAGAGCCGAGGCCAAAGGACCATCGTCGCCGCCGGTAAGGCAAATCAGCCCGGCTGCGTGCTCACGCAGTTCATCTTCAAAGACCGCGCCTTCGTTTTTGGCGGAACGAAGTTTCATCTTCGTGATCAGGCGGCAGAGATTTTGATAACCGAGGCGTGAAGAAACGAGGAGAGGAAGTCTGAACTTACCACGGAGGCACTGAGGCACGGAGGAAATCTCCGCCCCAATGTGCGCCCGAATGCCCGCCTTCTTCGCCGCCATATAAAAACGGGGCGCGCCGTAGACGCCGTCGCGATCGAGCAACGCCATTGCCGGCATATGCAAGCTCGCACAAGTGGCGATCAGGTCTTCGGGCAGGGATGCGCCTTCAAGAAAGCTGAAAGCCGAGCGGGCGTGGAATTCAACGTACATTGAATCATTGAGTCATTGAGGCATTGAAACATTGAGGCATCATTTAAGTGATCTGCAATGTCTCAATCACTCAATGATTCAATGTTTCAATTCAGTCATACGTTCCTTCCACAAACCAGCCTCCGCTGAGCAGATCGCGGATCAGGCGGTAGAGCGCGATGCCGGTTTCCTGCTGCAGAGCAATGTCCCACTCATCGCGCGCCCAGCCTGCTTGTTCCCACCAGTCGCCGGAAGAGCGCCAGGGCCCGGCAGCCCAAAGAATTTCTCCTTCGATGGATAAGCGGTTGACGCAGGTAAGGCGTGCGGGCTTGCCGTCGCGCATGGTGACGTCGGCACGCGCCGGCGGGCGAAAGATGCGCAGAGCAGTAACGGTGTTCTGGGTTGCTTCGGGCTTCGGCCCCGGCGCTGCTTCAGGAGCGAAGTGCTGCATGAGAAATCCGTCGCGGCGGTGCGTGTCCTGCAGTTGCAGCGAGCCGGCTTTTTGTGCGCCCACCATTCCCGCAATTCTGGCCAGCGTGAGTTCGAGTTTTTCCGGCTCCGGAGAAGAAGGAAGAAAAAGCCCATTCTGCGCGGGCCGCGGCCGCGTGGGCTCAGCCGACAAATGAATTTCCCGGATAGGAGCAGACGGAGGGTGAGCGCTCAAATCGAGTTGCAACAACTTAAGAAAAACTTTGCAATCGAGCAGAGGAACCGGCAAACAGAGAGTGCGGCGAAAACTGACCGTATTGCCCTGTTCCAATTTCATTTCCAATCGCAACTCTTGTGTGGCCAGCGCCCGCGCCTCCAGGCGGGCGCACAACTGTTCCAGCATGCGGTTAAGCAGAAATGCCAGCGGCTCCAGCAACACCAGCGGATGCTCCAACTCGATGGCTTCTTCAAAAATTAATAGCGGCTCGACCGGAACCAGAGTGCGAAAAGTTGCACCCCGGGCGAGTTGTTGCAGGCGCACTCCTTCCTGTCCCAGCCGCTCGCTCAGTGCGATATCCGGCAGAGCGGCCAAGCCATGAAGATTGCCGATCCCCCAGCGCCTGAAAGTTTCCAAAAGTTTGTAATCAGAATCAGAAAGCTCCGCAAACAAAACTTCCAGAGGCAAACTTCTCAACTGCTCCGCTTCTTTTCCCTCGGGAATTACCGTCACGCCGGAAAAACCACGGGCCGCGAGCACGGCCGTATCCGGATTGGAAGCCGCCGCCACGTGGACTTCCAGGCCAAGCGCGGAAGCGCGCTGTCGCAGAGCATGCGCAATGTTCGCTACCGGCCCAAACAAAGATTCCAGCCCGGCCAGATCGAGAAGAATCGTGTCGTAACCCGCGTCCTCAATTTGAGGAGAAAACGACTGCGCGCAATCAAGCAGGGCAGCATGCGCCGCCTCCTCCTGCAAAGGAGACCGGATACGCAGCGCAATGCCGGAGCAGGCTTCGAGCTGCGATTTGGTCATGCCTAATTCCACTCCAGCGCGGCGGGCTTCTGCGTTCACCGCAAAAACTTTTTGCAGCGGCGGTTTGCCTTCCAGCACGGCGACAGCCTGCGCGCGCAGCTCAGGTTCGTGGCGCAGCAGCGCTTCCACGGGAAAATCTGGCACGAAGATGCAGGCGAAAGGCATGAGTCATCAGCCAGTCTTTGTCTTGAATGCAGTTGTGACGGATTGTGCCGGCTTGCGCTCCAATCGCGATCGTTGAATTTCCCCCTGCACCTGCAATCCCAGCAAAAGCTGCGCGTGAGCCGTCTGCGCTGAGAACTGAGAACTAAGATCTGAAAACTGGTTTTTTGAAGACCGAAGTGAAGACCGAAGTGACGACCGAAGATTAACCGCGGAAGCCTGCAACCGAACCAGCAACGAAGCGCAAGTCTGTGCGCACGGAGCCTGGGCCACAATCAGCAGCACCGTGGGCGTATGTTCCACAGCGCGCCGAAAGCGAAACCAGGAGGTCAGCGGAACGCGGCGCGCCGCGGCGAAAGGAACATCGCTGAAATCCAAAGCCACCATGCCAAAACCGCCGCTTTGCAGAAGCAGGTCGGCAACCCGAAGAGTGCGTTCGACATTACTTGCTTCAGAGGCTAAAGCCCTCTTCTTGGTTGCGGTCTTTTCGGTACGACCCAAGTCCTGTCCGCACCGCACCCACAGCAATTTCTGAAAATCCACTCCCGCAGTCGCGGCCGATTCCGGATCGAAGGCATCACTGGCATCCACCAGAGCGCACACTTCTTCGCGCCGCGTAGCCGCGGCCAAAGCCGCCAGCAAAACGCTGGTCCGTCCTGAAGAAGCCGGCCCGTAAATTTCGCTCACGCATCCCCGGGGCAGTCCGCCGGTCAGCCCATCGATTTCGCCGATGCCGCTCGAAACCATTTCCGGCGCAGGCCGTACCTCCAACCGCGATGCTGGAACTACTCCCGCCAGCTTGGGCTGCGCGGAGAGCTGCCGGACGATCCGCGCATGACTGGATTCCGTAAAAAAAACTGAACCGCTCTCCGGGATGCCAACAAGCGGGGAAGACATGGGAACCTCAAACTTCAGGGAAATGCGTTTTGCGGGATCATCCGAGCGGGATGTCTCGAGGCGGATAGTTTCGCTTTTTATTCGCCGCCAAGATTCTGGCTCTGGGACAGCGCCTTGTCAAGTTTATTTTGCCGCAGGAAGTGATTTTTTAACTTGCTTTGAAAGCCAAGCAAAACAAATGGGAACGCGGAGTGCGCAAATTATTTCCTCCGCCGCGCTTTGTTATAATCAGCAGGCCCGGCGGCGCTATCGTCTAGGGGTTAGGACGGAAGATTCTCAATCTTCAAACCCGGGTTCGATTCCCGGTAGCGCTACCAACACCTTATTCTTCACGCCTCTTTTGCTTTCCATTGGTGCTAATCCACCCGGTACTTTTGCTCGCTGTGAGCCGGATCACAGCCGGAGTCTCGGCTGGCCATCATGATAGGCTGGCTAAATCAGCCGTCTGGAATGCGATCGGCCTCGATTGCCTAGCAACCGATTGCCGCAGCCGCGGAGGAGGAGCCTCGCCATGGCAGACACTCTCACCATCACCGACAACCGCACCAACAAGTCGTACACCGTGCCGATCGAAAAAGGAGCAGTGCGGGCCATGGATTTGCGCCAGATCAAGACCGGTCCGGAAGATTTCGGGCTGATGACCTACGATCCCGCCTTTATGAACACGGCGTCCTGCCACAGCAGCATCACCTTTATTGATGGCGACCGCGGAATCTTGCGCTACCGCGGATATCCCATCGAGGTGCTGGCCGAGCACTGCACTTTCTTGGAAGTGGCCTACCTGATTCTCTTCGGCGAGCTGCCCACCCAGAGTGAGTTGAAGAACTGGGTGAACGAAATCACGCATCACACCATGCTGCACGAGACCACCAGGAAGTTTATGGAAGGCTTTCGCTATGACGCGCATCCCATGGCGATGCTGATCAGCAGCGTGGCAGCGTTGTCGACGGTCTATCCCGACGCCAAGCACATTCACGACCCCGCCAACCGCCTGCTGCAGATCAAACGCCTCATTGCCAAGATGCCTTCCATCGCGGCCATGGCGTATCGGCACAATGTGGGCTTCCCCTATGTGTATCCGGACAATGATCTGAGCTATCCGGAAAATTTCATGAACATGCTGTGGAAGATGGTTGAGCCTAAATACGTGGCCAACCCGGTGCTGGCGCGGGCGCTCGACATTCTTTTTATTTTGCATGCCGACCACGAGCAGAACTGCAGCACCAGCGCCATGCGCGCAGTGGGCAGCTCGCAAGCCGATCCCTATCTGGCCACGGCTGCAGCGGCAGCGGCGCTTTCAGGGCCTCTGCACGGTGGGGCGAACGAAGAAGTACTCCGCATGCTCGATGAGATCGGATCAAAAGAAAACGTGCCGGCTTATGTAAAGAAAGTGAAAGACGGGCACGGCAAGCTGATGGGCTTCGGGCATCGCGTCTATAAGAACTATGACCCGCGGGCCAAGATCATCAAGTGGTCCGCCGATCAGGTTTTCAAGGTGACGGGCCGCAATCCGAAACTTGAGATCGCGCTTGAGCTGGAGCGCATTGCGCTCGAAGACGAGTACTTCGTCAAGCGCAAGCTCTATCCCAACGTGGACTTCTATTCGGGGATCATTTACCAGGCGGTGGGTTTCAAGCCGGAGATGTTCACCGTGTTGTTTGCCATTCCGCGCGCCGTGGGCTGGCTGGCCCAGTGGCAGGAAATGCTGACGGATCCGGAGCAGAAGATCGCGCGTCCGCGCCAGATCTATACCGGGCACGAGGTGAGAGAGTTTGTGCCCATGGAGAAGCGGGTGCCCGTGGACGAAGTGAGACGCTGACCGAGAAGGGCGGGGCGTCCCGCGAATCGATGTGGGCGCGAGCGTCCCGCCCGTGCATTCTTGAGGCGTGTTCCGCGCGGAACACTATGCAGATTTGCACAAGTGTTCCGGCCGGAACGTTTTGTTCATATGATGTTGTACGTACGATAATGTAGGAAGTGATGTGATTTGTTGGATTTACCGGAATTTTATTGTTTTGGGAAAAACGTTGTGCCCCGGCCCGGCAGACGGGGCGACGGTATTTTCGTGCATCCTGGGTCTCGCAACAGCGGCGAGACCTGGGCCACCCGTCGAACAAGGGTATTATGTCCCGCCGCGGCCTGAAATGCGAATTGTTAATAGTGTTAATGCCTCATAGCGTATCGAGTGACGATGTACGTAATGACAGCTGCCCAGAGGGCACTATTGAGCGATGCAACCACCCAGAAGTACTGAGTTGCAAATGGGCCCGCCAGATGAACAAGTGGCGCCGCCAGTACCTTCCAGAGCACTCGCATTGAAGCGCTGCGCTCGGAATAACTCCACGCGAGAAACTGTGCGATCCAGTGAACGATCAAGACCCCACAAAAAATGAGTGGTTTCGTCATCGCGGAGCCCTCATTAATGGGAACTCGAATTCGAGTTGGTGGAGCTTGAACTCAATATGCTCTTCAGATTTAGCCAATCCCACGCTAAGGTCGATATCGTGGGCGGGACGGTCCAAGGCTTCGACCCAGGAGCAACCGTTCGCGGCAATGCGCATTTTTGTCTTTTTCGCTGTGAGTCATACGCCACTGTCGTCATCATAATCGTTTACAAAAATTACCCCAAAGTGTGCACTTTTGAACAGTCGAATCTAACCAGCACTTCTACGATCAGCACACAGTGGCGGCACATTTACTCCGTATATTTCTTGGCGATAAGTGTCATCAAGCAACGTTATCAGATGCCTGATCAATTTGCGCGAGCAGATGAGGACCCTACATGAACTCTCCTTACGGTCTGCCGGCTGAATGTCTTACCTGTCACCTCCGCGCCGACGACTTCTTCTGTGCTCTTTCCCGAGAATCTCTGGAAGCTTTTAATCGGATCAAACATGCCAGCGTGGTTCCTGAAGGCGCGGTCATTTTTGTGGAAGGACAAACCCCGCGCGGTGTCTTCACGCTTTGCCACGGGCAGGCCAAGCTCACCACCACCTCGCGGGACGGTAAGACCTTCATTCTGCGGATCGCGAAGCCGGGAGAAGTCCTGGGCTTGCACGCAGTCGTCACGGGCAACACCTATCAGTCGACGGCGGAGACGATGCAACCCAGCCAGCTGAACTTTGTCAGCCGGGAAGACTTTCTGAGGTTCCTTAAGGAGCGCGGCGATGCCTGTCTGCGCGCAGCCCAACATGTGAGTCGCGATTGCCAGGATGCGTACGATGTGGTCCGCACCATCGGTTTGTCACACTCGGTTTCCGGCCGGGTCGCGAAATTCCTGCTCACGTCCGCAAAGGATGGCCAGGTCACGGCGGGAGTGGTCCGCGCAAGGCTCGCACTGACCCACGAAGACATCGCTCAGCTCATGGGAACCAGCCGGGAGGCGATCACCCGGGCACTGTCAGAATTTAGAAAGAAAGAAATTGTAGAACTGAAGGATTCCACGCTCATCATTCACAACAAGCCCGCATTGGAGCAGCTGGTGGCGCCCTAAGAGTGAGGAACATCGAGATGCTTGCCAAATGCACGAACCCGTCGTGTTCCGCTTCGTTTCGTCATCTCGATCGAGGACCGGGATGACGCTACTTCTGGCATGCGACGGAAGAGTTATGGCAACCGAACTGCGGGAAGGACCTCGGGAGGAGCCCCAAGTCGCGTTCATTCACTCGAATCGCAAGAATGGGTTATTGCTCAGGGAAGTCAGCTTTCCTCGCAGCCGTACGTCCCGAGGGGGCGTTAGGACCGGTGATGCTGACCGTGTGCCCTCCCGCTTCTCGCGAAAACCGCGAGAAATGGGGCCCCCTCGTTGAGGCGGCGCCGGCGCGATCAAAGCCAAAACTCAAACTGCCCGACTTCAGGCCTCCACCGGCACGTTTGACTTTATTTCGATTTTCGCGGCAATAGCGGCTACGCGTTGATACGACTTCAGCCGGTCGGCGTGCTCGTAGGTGTCGGTCACAACAATCACTTCGTCTGCTGCGGTGTCACGCACCAGGCGCTCCAGGCCTGCTTTCACAGTTGCATCTGAGCCCACGATCGCTTCGGCCAGTTTGCTTTCTACGGCGGTCTTTTCCCAGTCCTGCCATAGCGGTTCCATGGAATCGACCGGAGGCAACAGTTCCACCGGCTGATTTCGGATCAGCCTCAGAAAGCGTTGCTGGGCCGAGGTGAACAGGCGGCGCGCTGCGGCGTCGGTTTCGGCTGCGATCACCTGCACTGCCACCATCAGGTGGGGCTGCTGGAGAACTTCGCTCGGGCGGAAGCGCTGGCGGTAGAGCTGCGCCGCTGCGTAGAGATACTCGGGAGCAAAGTGCGCGGCGAAGGCGAACGGCAGGCCCAGCGCGGCTGCCAGTTGCGCGCTGAAGCCGCTCGATCCTAACAGCGTGATCGGAACGTTGCTGCCTTGTCCGGGAATGGCTTTCACCGCCTGGCCCGGCTTTTCGGGGCCAAAATAGCCGCGCAGTTCTTCGAGCAGCTCGGGAAAATCGTCTCCACTTTGGCGTAAATCGCGGCGGAGGGCGCGCATGGTGTGGGAGTCGCCGCCGGGAGCGCGTCCCAGGCCGAGGTCGATGCGGCCGGGATAGAGCGCCTCGAGCGTGCCGAATTGTTCCGCCACAACCAGCGGGGCGTGGTTGGGCAGCATTACTCCGCCGCTGCCTACGCGAATCTTCTCTGTTGCGCCGGCTACGTGACCGATCAGTACCGGCGTGGCGGAGCAGGCCAGGCCGGAGATGGAATGGTGTTCGGCCAGCCAGTAGCGCTTGTATCCCCATTGCTCGACGTGTTGGGCGAGGTCGACGGAGCGGGCGATGGCGCTGCCCGCGGGTTCGGCGGGGCGCATGCCTACAAGATCTAGGACTGAGACTGGTAAACCGTTGTGCATAGGAATTTAGATGAACTCGGAGGGAAAAGCGATGCGGGGTGATCTGAACCGATTGGGTGGTGTCGACGAGATCAAACGCTGCTTGCTTTCGTGCCTCCCACCCTTCGCGAAAAACCCGCGAAGGATGGGGCACCCACGGTGGGGTGGTGTCGGCAGTAAGACCCTCGCACATTAAGATCCGGTCAAATCCACAGTGAACCATTTGTCAGCGGGCAAGCCTCGGGCATAGCCTATTGAGAGGAGTAAGCCATGAGCATCGTCGACGTCAGCATCCCAGCCGAAATCTCCGAACTCAGCCCGTACTCTCCCACGAGGTCCACAATCAGGGGAACGCCGCTCAGCGCGGAAGAATTGCGCAAGACAGAGACTTACTGGCGGGCCTGTAATTACCTCAGCCTGGGCATGATCTATCTGCTGGAGAATCCTTTGCTGGCGGAGCCGCTGCGCCCTGAGCACATCAAGAATCGTTTGCTGGGCCACTGGGGCTCGAGTCCCGGCTTGTCTTTCATTTATGTTCACCTCAACCGGCTGATCAAAAAATACGATCTCGACATGATTTTTATCGCCGGCCCCGGGCACGGCGCGCCCGGCGTTCTTGGACCCGCGTACCTTGAAGGCACGTATTCCGAGATTTATCCCGAAAAAAGTCAGGACGTCGACGGTTTGCGCCAGTTTCTTAAAGAGTTTTCTTTCCCTGGCGGCATCGGGAGCCACTGCACCCCCGAAACGCCAGGATCGATCCACGAAGGTGGAGAACTGGGCTATGCACTCTCTCACGCTTGCGGGGCGGCATTCGATAGTCCCGATCTGATTGTGGCGGCGGTGGTGGGCGACGGAGAATCTGAAACCGGTCCGTTAGCGACTTCCTGGCACATTAACAAATTTCTAAACCCGGCGCGCGATGGCGCTGTTTTGCCCATCCTTCACCTGAACGGCTACAAGATCGACAATCCCACTTTGCCGGCGCGGATCTCGCACGAAGAATTAGAAAACCTGCTCCGCGGTTACGGCTGGACACCTTATTTTGTGGAAGGCTCCGAGATCGATGCCATGCATCAAGCCATGGCGGCGACGGTAGAACATTGCGTACTCGAGATTCGCGATCATCAGCAGGCGGCCCGCAAGAACGGCGTCGCCAGCCGGCCACGCTGGCCCATGATCGTACTGCGCTCGCCCAAAGGCTGGACCGCGCCGCGCGAAGTGGAAGGACATTTTCTCGAAGGCTTCTGGCGCGCCCATCAGGTGCCCTTGCCGAACGCGAAGAAAGATCCGGAACAGCTACGCATCCTTGAGGCCTGGATGCACTCGCAGAAGCCCGATCCATTCTTCGATGACAAAGGTGGGTTGGTTTCTTTATTTAACGAGCTGGCCCCCACGGGCAACCGTCGGATGAGTGCCAATCCCCATGCCAATGGTGGACGTCTCAAAAAAGCGTTGCGCATGCCCGATTTTCGGGACTATGCCATCAAAGTCGACAAGCCGGGTGTGACCCAAGCGGACAATACCCGCCCACTGGGCGCACTTCTGCGCGACGTGATGAAAGAGAACATGAACAACTTCCGGGTCTTCGGTCCCGATGAAACTACTTCCAACCGGCTCGATGCCATCTATGCTGTGAGCAAGAAATTCTGGATTGAGGAATTTTTCCCGGAAGATAGCGACGGCGGCAATCTTGCCCGGGACGGCCGTGTGCTTGAAATGCTCAGCGAACACACCATGGAGGGAATGCTCGAAGGCTACCTTTTGACTGGGCGGCACGGTTTTCTCTCGACCTACGAATCATTCGTCCACATCATCGACTCGATGTTTAACCAGCATGCCAAGTGGCTGGAAATGTGCCGCAAACTGTCCTGGCGGCAGGCCATTGCTTCGTTGAATCTTTTGATCACTTCGACGGTGTGGCGGCAGGACCACAACGGCTTCACGCACCAGGACCCCGGTTTTCTCGATGTCGTGGTCAACAAAAGTGCCAACGTGACGCGCATTTACCTTCCGCCTGATGTGAACTGCCTGCTTTCCGTCGCTGATCATTGCCTGCGCAGCCAGAACTACGTGAACGTGATCGTGTGCGACAAGCAAAAGCACCTGCAGTACCTGGATCTGGAAAAGGCCATCATCCATTGCACCAAAGGCATTGGCATCTGGGATTGGGCCAGCAATGACGAAGGCGGCGAACCCGACGTGGTGATGGCTTCCGCTGGCGATATTCCCACGCAGGAAGCGCTGGCCGCAACCGCGCTGTTGCGCGCTGAATTTCCTGATCTCAAAATCAGGTTCCTGAACGTGGTCGATCTGTTCAAACTTCAGCCGACCAGCGAGCATCCGCACGGCCTCTCTGATTGGGACTTCGATTCGCTGTTTACCGTCGACAAGCCGGTGATATTCAATTTCCATGGCTATCCCCAACTGGTTCATCGCTTGGCCTACCGGCGCAAGAATCACGACAACATGCACGTGCGGGGATACAAAGAAAAGGGAGGTATCGACACCCCGCTGGGGCTGGCCATCGCCAACAACATTGACCGCTTCAGCCTTGCTATGGATGTCGTTGATCGCGTGCCAAAGTTGCAGAAGATCGGCGGGCACGCGAAAGAAAGATTCCTCAACCAGCAGATCGAATGCCGGAATTATTCACGCCAGTACGGCATCGACAAGCCCGAAGCTGCCGACTGGACGTGGCCGTACTGATGAAAATTCTGGTGCTTAATTCTGGCTCCAGCAGCCAGAAGAGTTGCTTGTACGAGATTGGCGCCGCGGTGCCCGATGATCCGCCAGCTGCTTTGTGGGATGGCAAGATCGAGTGGGACGGCGGGGTTGCCGACGTCTCTATCAAGAATGCGCGTGGAGCTGTACGAAAAGACCAGGTAAAAATTGGCTCTCGCGCGCAGGCGATTGAGCACTTGCTCGGCGGTCTTTGGGGTGGCGACACGCAAGCGATTTCTGCCCCTTCTGAGATCGATGTTGTGGGACACCGCGTGGTCCACGGCGGGCCGCGATATGAGCATCCCGCGCTGGTGACGCCCGAGGTTAAGTCGGCCATCGCCAAGGTCTCGGCTTTTGCTCCGCTTCACAACCGGGCCGAACTCGAAGGCATGGAGATTATTGGGAAACTGCTCGGCACAGTGCCGCAGATCGCTGTCTTCGATACCGCCTTCCATCGCAAGATGCCGCAGTCTGCGGCGGTTTACCCTGGACCCTATGAATGGTTTGCGGAAGGAATTCACCGCTATGGATTTCACGGCATCAATCATCAGTACTGCGCCGGGCGCGCGGCGCGATTGCTGGGAAAAGACTTGAAGTCCCTGAAACTGGTGAGCTGTCACCTGGGCAATGGTTGTTCTCTGGCGGCAATTCAGGGCGGACGCAGCATAGACACGACGATGGGTTTTACCCCACTCGAAGGCCTCATGATGGGTACCCGGTCGGGCTCGATGGATCCCGGCATTCTCACTTACCTGATGCGGCAGAAAGGAACGTCAGGAAACCGGCTCGATGAAATCTTAAATAAAGAGTCTGGCCTGTTGGGAATCTCGGGAATTTCCGGCGACATGCGGCAGATTCTCGCAGCGGTCAAGGATGGTCATGATCGCGCCAAGCTCGCGCTCGACATCTACGTTCATCGTCTGCAATCGGGAATCGGCGCGATGGTTGCGGTTCTCGGCGGCGTGGACGCTTTGATCTTTACCGCCGGAGTGGGTGAGAACTCTCCCGAAGTGCGGGCTGCGACGTGCGAGAATTTCAGCTATTTCGGCTTGAAGCTCGATTCTGATAAGAACCGGCAAATTGGTTCAGACCAAGACATTGCCGCGGCGGATTCTTCGGTTCGTGTGCTCGTGATCCACGCGCAGGAAGATTGGGCGATCGCTAGGAAGTGTTGGAAACTCGTGGGCATGTCCTCCTAAGCTCTCGGCCAGACCCTCGCCGAAAATTGCGCAAAGAATGTTCACTCGCTACATTCCGATACGTCGCAAATCGTTGACAATAGATCGATTAGAAATGTAGAGTCGTGGTGAAGTTCCCTCTGCGGTACTCTAGTATGCGCGTGATACTCCAGGCACAATTCCAGCTCTTCGGCACCATGAAGAAAGAGAACGGCTGGTACATCGCCCATTGCCCTCCCTTGGACATTACCACCCAGGGAAGAACTGAGATCGAAGCGAAGAAGAACCTGGTAGAAGCCTCCGAGCTTTTTGTCGTGAGTTGCTTCGAACGGGGAACATTTGAACAAGCGCTTCGAGAGCTCGGTTGGCATGTTGTGGCGGGCCATCCGGCGCAGCCGGGAGACCATTCCGTAGAAGCGGCAGAGGGCGGCTTCAGTTTCCCGGTCCCGGTTCCTTTTGGCTTTGAGAAGGCCGCCGCAGGATGCCGCGTCTAGGTCCTCTTCCCTGGCACAAATTGGTTTGCGTGTTTGAGCAGCTCGGCTATAGGCAAGCTGGCCAAAAGGGTAGTCACATAAAACTGGAAAAGCCTGGTGTTGCCAGACCGTTGATCGTCCCAAAATATAACGAGGTTGGGCGCGACATCATTACGACCCTGATTCGCACGGCGGGAATCACTCGAGAAGCGTTCCTGACACTTCTGGATAAGTGCTGACGGAGTATTTTCTGTCTCCGGAGATCCAGATCAACGTCCGCGATGGCCGCGGCCGGCCTGGATGCGCTGCAACGCCGCGACCAGGGCATCGACCTCTTCACAGGTGTTATAGAGCGCGAGCGAGGGGCGGACCGTGCTCTCAACGCCAAAGCGGCGCAGGATGGGCTGGGCGCAGTGGTGGCCGGCGCGCACCGCGATTCCTTCCTGGTTCAACGCGGTGCCAACGTCCTCGGTGCGAACGTCGTCGAGGACAAAAGATAGCACGCCCGCCTTGTGCCGCGCCGTTCCAATCAAGTGCAGGCCGGGTACGTTGAGAAGTCCCGCGGTCGCGTATTCGAGCAGTTCGTGCTCGTAGGCGGCGATACTCTCGAGGCCAACTTGGTCGACGTAATCGAGCGCCGCACCTAATCCAACCGCATCGGCGATGTTGCCGGTGCCGGCTTCGAAGCGGGCTGGGGGCACGTTGTAGATTGTCTTTTCGAAAGTTACGTCAACAATCATGCTGCCGCCACCCTGCCAGGGCGGCGTATTTTCCAGGATGTCGAGTTTTCCGTAGACAACGCCGATGCCGGTCGGCCCGAAAATCTTGTGTCCGGAAAATACGAAGAAATCGCAGTCGAGGGCCTGCATATCCGCGCGCATGTGAGCCACGGATTGCGCACCGTCGACCAACGCAAGCGCGCCGTGGCGGTGGGCCATCTCAATCATCTCGCGCGCCGGAGTGATTGTGTCCAGTGCGTTCGACACCTGGCTGAAGGCGACGATGCGAGTGCGCGGGCCGAGCAGTTTTTCGTACTCCTCGAGAATCACGTCTCCGCGATCGTCCACCGGCGCCACCCGCAGGCGGGCGCCTTTCTCCGCACAGAGCTGTTGCCAGGGCACGATGTTGGCGTGGTGCTCGAGCCAGGTAATGACGATCTCGTCATCTTGCTGGACGTTGCGCTGTCCCCAGCTTTTGGCCACGAGGTTAATGCCCTCGGTGGTGCCGCGAACAAAAACGATCTCGCGCGCAGAAGAGGCATTCAGAAAACGGCGCGCTTTTTCCCGGGCGCTCTCGTACGCATCGGTGGACCGGGCCGCCAGAGTATGGGCGGCGCGGTGGACGTTGGAATTCTCGTGCCGATAAAACGCCGAGATTCGGTCGATGACTGCGTTGGGTTTTTGCGTGGTGGCCGCGTTGTCGAGCCAGATGAGCTGGCGGCCGTGGATGCGCTCTTGCAGGATGGGAAAATCCTGGCGGATCAAGCGGGAATCAAGCGGACGTTTCGACCGACCCAGGTCGGGGACAACATCGGGGCGAAACTCGAAGGAGTGCGCGGGCAATTGGGTATTCCCTGGGGCGGCTTTGGTCTCGACCGGTGACGGAGTTGAGCCAGTCGCCGCAGGTTGAGGAACAGCGGAAATTTGCGGCATGAGCGCCGCCGTGCCCGCCGGCGGCGTGAACGTTGCCTTCAGATCATTCTCGGTTGGTGTTTGCGTCGGCACCGACGAAGGCAGAACCGGAACGCCGGGAGGCGATTGTGCTCCCGGCACACCAGGGTAAGAGAAAAACTGGCTCACTGAAGGAAACGATGTCGGCGTGGCGAACGGCGAAGGTGTTGCTGAATCCGTTGAATCAATCGGCGACTCCGCCGGCAGCGGAGGCGCGGCTGCGCTGGGAAGAGTGCGCCCATAGGGCTTCGCGTCCGGCGAAGGCGGAGGCACGCTTCCGACGATTGGCTGGGCGACCGGACCAGCCGAAGGCGGGGCAACCGATTGAGCACTGAGCACTGGCCCCGCGGGCACTGACGCGCCCGGCACGCGCGGCAGAGAAAAGAATTCGTCGGCCGCCGGAAAAGTAGTGGCAGCAGAGAAAGGATCAGGCCTCGATTCATCGAGAGGGAAGGTGGGGCTGGCGGGGTTCGTAGGCATGGGGGCTGCGGGCATCACTGCGACCGCCGCCACGGGTGAAGCTGTCGCAGCCAGCAGATCGGTTCCGCTGGGCGGAGCAGTCTGCGCTGTCCACAGCACTGCGGGAACGCCGGGGAAGGAAAACATTTCGCGCACCGGTGGAAACACCGCTGCATTGGCAAACGGTCCAGCTTGAAGTGCGTCCGGATTCGACGGCAGGCCGGGCGTCGCCGGATCGGTCGGCTGTGGCACAAGGCCCAGCACGCCCGCCAGGGAAGCGGCAATCGCCCGGAAATCATTCTCGGACAACTGGCCCGTGGGTGGCGACGAAGGCACGGGCGGAGTTCCCTGAACGCTCGGCACGCCCGGAAAAGAAAACATCTCGCGCGGGTAATCCGGAACCGCCGCGACCGGAGCCGGGACTGTGGCCGGCGGCTGCCCTGCAACTTCGGCCGGCGGGGCCGCGCGCGAGAGTTCTGAAGGCGCACTGCTGCCCGGCTGCGCGGCGAAGAACTCGTTGGCCAGTTTCGCGATCGGGGACGGTCTTGGTGACCGTGGCAAGCTGACGCGCTTGTTGTTCGCTTAACGTGTGACGGACCTCGGCTTTCTCAGGCATGCGTAGCTCCTCAGTGGCAAAGGAAAGAAATGTTTAACGTAGGCGCTGACTAAAGTCAAGTAATAAGATAGGGATAGTGGAATAACCGTAGAGCGGCAAAAGCCGGCGTCCGGCCGGGCGCTCCGGCGGTCGTTATGCATTCGAGGCCGCGGCCTGGGCCCGGTAAAACTTTTTCCGCGCCCGCGCGCGGATTTCTTCCAGTTCGGCGTGCAGCCTTCTGATTTCGGCGTCCAGTTCAACGAAGCTCTGGCATGGACACGTGATCAGTTTCTCGGCTTTCATTCCCGCATAGGTCCCGGCCGCCCGCCGTCTTCACGCAGACGCAGGCCGCCGCCGGCCCAGTTCTTGGACGGTTCCCCAAGTAGAGGAGATCGAAACTTGAGGTTTCCATGATGGGACAATTATCCCACGAGATTGCGGCGCAATACTTGTCAACCGAGGAACGGGTGGAGTCCCGCTGCAACTCAGGACGCCACCCTGATTTCCGGATCTAGACGAGAGGGACCTCGCTCACAACCGGCAATTCGGCCCGTTGCCAGGCGTCGAAACCGCCAATCACATTACTCACGTTGCGAAAGCCCGCGCGTTGCAGCAGGCTGGATGCGATCAAGCTGCGGTAGCCGCCCGTGCAATGGACCGCAATGGGCGTCCCCAGGTCCATCTTCGGCAGCGTGGTTTTGAAATCGTCAAGGGGTTGCCAGGACGCGCCTTCGATGTGTCCCGCCTGCCATTCCGTCCGGCGTCGCACGTCGAGAGGTTGAACGTGGTAAGAACGTACACGTTCGTAAAGAGTCCGCACCGGAATGTGCACGAGGGTGGCGAGCGCGAAACCGGCTTGCGTCCAACCGTCCACGCCATCATGCAAATACCCACGCACGCTCTCCATTCCCACGCGGGCCAGTTGCAGCCGCGCTGCGGCCAACTGCTCGGCGGACGCTGCGACCAGAACTGGTTTTGAGGAATGTCCCAGCACCGTGGCTGCCCAGGGAGCGAACATTCCTGACAGCGGAACACTGATCGACCCGGGCACGTGCCCGGAAGCAAACTCATCGCCTGGCCGAACGTCCAGCAGGGGCACGGCTTGGTCCAGTAGAGACTTCACCTCCAACGCCGAAATCGATTCCAGTTTGGGCAACTCAGGATACGAGGAAGCGTGAGCCAGGCAGGCCAGGTAGTACTGTTCGAAATACATACAGATTACCTCCAACAGATTTAACGAGGAGGAGGTCCTGAAGGGGGGCATTCATGGACTCGGCCGTGAGCGGATAAAGACAGAATTAACTTCATGGTAGCACGGGCCGCGCGGCCCAAGGCGGCGGAGCTAAGCATTTAATGGTTCATGCCGATCGGATTAGTCGATAAGTCTGCCACCCGCCCTCCATGATTCCGGCGGAGATCAAAACCAGAGTCGACCGCAACATTGCTACTCACCCGCCGTCGCGGAGTTTGGTGAGAAACTCGGTAATCCCAACTGATCGAGCAAGTGTCTAAAACGCGGATCGCCGCGCAGCGGATCGGCCACCGGTTCGGTCGGCAGGTAAACCAGATACTCGCAGCGCTCGTCGTAGGCCTTCTCCAGCCATTCGAAGGCATGGGATTTGTCGCCCAGACCCACATACACCAGCGCCATGTAAACAGCCGGAACGTACCGCTTGGTCGAAAGCTCTCGCAAGCGGGCGAGAATTCTTTCGGCTTCGGGCCGTTTTCCGGCGACGCCGTACTCGTGGCCCAGCAAGGCGAGAACGGCGCCGCTGTCGGGCGAAAGCGCGAGGATTTTCTGGAACGTCTCTTGCGCCTGGCGGTGCATTCCTTTTTGCTGATAGGCGCGACCAATGTTGACTAGGGCGACGGCGTAGCTGGGATCAAGTTCGAGCGACTTGGAGTTTTCTTCAATCGTAAGATCGAATTTTCTGGCGTGGTAATACGCTTCGCCAAGAGCGGACGTCATCAGCGGGTTCACCGGATCCAGGTCGAGGGCTTTCTTGCGCTCGGCGATGGCTTCGTCCACTTTGCCCATGACGGTCAAGTAATAGCCATAAAACTGGTGGGCGGTGGCATAGCCGGGCCTGAGTTGGATGGCTTTGCGGAACTCGCTTTCAGCCTGGGGGAAGTTGCGCTCGAAGACTAGGTAGGAGTAGCCCAGAGACACATGGGCCTCGGCGAGCGAGTCGTCGAGTTTGAGCGCCTGCCGAGCGGCGGCTTCGGCTTTGGGAAATGCTTCGTCCGGGCGCAGTACGGTATACGGGGCAGAACCCAAGAGCGCATAGCAATCAGCGAGGCCGGCGTACGGCGGGGCGTACGTGGGGTCAATTTGGATGGACTGCTCGAACAGGGTAACCGCATGACTCAGGCTTTCGCCGGTTCGCCGGTTCCAGAAATAGCGGCCTTCGAGATAAAGAAGATAGGCGTCGCGGTTCACCTGGCGTGGGGCGGAAGCGTCGTGGGGCAGCTTGGTCAACACTTCTCCGGCAATGGCTCCAGCCACTTCGTTCTGAACCCGAAGCAGGTCAGTGACATCGCGGGCGTAACTCTGGCCCCAGACCACAGATTCGCCATTGACCTGGAGCAACTGGGCCGTGATGGCGACCTGGTCGTTGGCGCGACGTACACTGCCCTCGAGGATGTAGTCAGCACGCAGATCCTTGCCCAGACGGCCTGGCGCTGCCCCGGCATAGGCTGGTGTGAGTCGTATTACTGACATCTTCTGGGGATGGAGTTCGCCGAGCCGGGTCACCATTTCTTCCGTCAGGCCGGCGGCGATGAAATCCTGTGCAGGGTCACCACTTAGGTTCTCGAAGGGGCGTACTGCCAGCACGACTCTTGCTTTTGACGGCCAGAATCGATCCCGAATTGTGGGCCAGAACAGGCTTCCTGCCAGCAACACTCCGAGCAGGAACGGAATCGCGAAAACGGCGATCCGCCTTAGCCTTTTCTGTAACTTGGTGGGATCGGCGCCGGATGCGGAAGCCGCTTGTGTTTCGGCTGAGGGAGGGGCCAGGGTCAGCGGATCGGATTTGGTGTCGTCCTCGACCTCGGTTTGCTGATTCCACCAGGCATCCAGTTCAGACCGGTAGGCATAGACACGGGGCTGTTCATCTTGAGACTCGGCCTTCAGACGCCGAACCGGAAGGCCTTTGCTTTTCTCCCAGCGCTGGACCGTGCGCTCGGTCTTACCCAAATGGTCAGCAACCGCCTTCCACCCCTCGAGCAAGTCGGTAGGGCGCCGTTGATCTAACTCGGGTCGTTGAAGGCCTTCTGACCCCATTGGCTAAGGACTCCTGGTTCCACATTCTAAGGGGTGGGAATGGGGCAGAGTTTACTCTGCCCGCCCCGTTTATTCAATCAGAACGCCTGCTATGCCAACGACTTTCGCCGATGTCGAACTTTGTCGCTTGCAGCCACAAGGACAGGAAAGGTATTCAGCTTACACGTGGGCGCAAAATCCACAATCCTGGAGAATGGTGTCCCCGACAATAGTGTGGCGCGCACTCATGGGGGTAGCCCTGCGCCGGTGGGTTTCGGCAGGTTCACCCGGACCCAGTGGCAAGTGTTGCTGATACTTATGCTGGTCAACTTCGTGAATTACGTTGACCGGCAAATAATTTTCTCGCTTTTCCCCGCCATCAAGCACGATTTCAGCCTTAGTTTTGCACAGCTTGGGTATCTGGCAGCAGCGTTTACCGTGGTTTTATCCCTGAGCAGCTTGCCCTTGGGGATGCTGGCCGACCGGCTATCGCGGCGGGCGGTCATCTCGGCCGGAGTTCTTTTCTGGAGCGGGGCCACTTTCTTCAGCGGCCTGGCGGGGTCGTTCCGCTCGTTGTTGATAGCAAGGGGGTTAGTTGGTGTGGGAGAGGCCGCCTACACGCCCGCGGGAGCCGCAGTGATCTCTGCATCGTTTCCGCCAGAAGTGCGGGCACGGGTGCAGGGGACTTTTGATATCGGGATGTTTATAGGCGGCGCTACTGGTATTGCGCTAGGCGGAATCATGGCGGCAGCCTTCGGCTGGCGAGCTGCGTTCATGCTGGTGGGTATTCCCGGGGTGATTCTGGGCCTCAGCGCGCTGAAGCTTCCCAAGAGTGTGGCGCCTATTCCGCGGGAGCGCATGCCGATTCGGGAACTGCTGCGGGTGCCGGCGTTTCTGGCCCTGCTGGCGAGCGGCTGGTTCTGCAGTTTTGCCGGGTATGCCTACGTGGCATGGGGGCCGGAGCTGGTTCAGGATTACAAAGGGTTCAGCGCGAGCACGGCTGGTTTGGCACTGGGCGTGACTATTGTTCTGGGCGGAACGCTGGGTATCGCGGTGGGCGCCCACTTGTCGGACCACCTGGCGAAGATCTGGAACTGGGGGCGGGCTGCGGTGGTGCCGATCGGCTTCGTGCTGGCTGCTCCGGCGATTTACTTTGCGCTGCACAGCCGCGGCAAGCTTCCGTTTCTTCTGCTGTTCGGGACAGGCGCATTCTTCTTGAGCTGGTACCATGGGCCGCTGACTGCGACCATCCACGATCTGGTCCCCCCTCAGGGACATGCGAGCGCGTTGGGCTTCTATTATCTGTTTGTGAATCTGTTTGCTATGGCGATTGCGCCGCTCATCGTGGGAAAGATTGCGGATCATTACGATCTGATTACGGCGCTGCACATTCCGATTGTGGCGCAGTTGATCGGCGCCGCGTTTTTTATCGTCGTCATTTTTTGCATACGCCGGAATGGGCTTCGCCATCCGGTACTGGCTCGCCACTGGGGCGAGGAAGATGCTGTTCTGGCACCGGCAGTTGCGTTAAGCTACGAAAATCCTTAAAAGCATCAGGCCCCTGCTTTACTGAGACTTTCGCCGCACGAGGAGGAAGAGATGGGACAGTTGACGCAGATCACGCAATTGACACCGGCGCCGCAGGCGCCTCCGGTTAGCCACTACACGGCGTACAAGCCGCGGCCGTTTACCCGCGAAGAGCGTGAGAAGGTCACCATTCTCTTCGGCGGCTTGACCTGGAAGCATGAGCGGCTGGTGCAAGGGGCGCTGCATAACATGAAATACAACTGCGAGCCTCTGCCCAACATTGCCCGCGAAGATCTGGATGCGGGTAAGGAACTGATCGACGTTGGGGCGTGCTGTCCCACGATTTTCACCACGGGAAGCCTGGTGAATTTCCTGAAGAAAGAAGTCGCGGAGCACGGCAAAGACGAGGTCAACAGCAAATACGTTTACCTCACTGCGGGCGCTTGCGGGCCGTGCCGCTTTGGCCAGTACCACGAGTCGTACTCGATGGCCCTCGACGGCCTCGGGCTGCGCGACTTCCGGCTATTCCTGCTGGCGCAGGATGAACTGGATCAGGGTGAAAGCGGCGGCGGCGGATTGAATATCAACATGCCGCTGAGCCTCGGCATCATCTGGTCAATTCTGTGCGGCGATGTCATCACCGATCTCGAATATATGACCCGTCCGTATGAAGTTAATCCCGGGCAGACCGACGCGGTGCTGAAAGAGTGCATCGAGTACATGTATCAGGTTTTCCTGGAACGCCCGGACCGCGGCGAAAAACTGGGGGCGCTGGCCTGGCATTTGGCAAGTAACTATTTCACCAGCGCGCTCAAGGAAGTCCGCAAGAAGTGGGACACGATTGAAGTGGATCACCTGCGCGTGAAGGCGAAAGTAAAAGTGACGGGCGAGTTCTGGTTACAGACCCACGAAGGCGACGGCAACTACAACATCAAGCGCTGGCTGGAGATGGAAGAAGGCGAAGTAGTGCCGCCGCCGGTCGCGGTGTGGCTGCATTACCTGATGCATCCGACGATTCGCAAGCTGGAGCACAGGCACGGGACGCAGAAGCATCCGCGGGCTCAGGAAATGATGTTGAACGGGCTGGAGCGCATTTATCGCGGGACATACAACCGCTTCCGCAAAGCTTTGGCGAATTTGCCGAACGAACTTCCGGATCAGTTGGAGCTTCTGCGTTTGGCGGAGCCGTTCTATCACTTCGAACTGCGTGGCGGCGAAGGACACATGCTGATCGGCAAGGCGCTGCTTGCCTACCACCACAAGAAAGCGCACATGATCTGCGAGCTTTCACCTTACTCCTGCATGCCCAACACCATGTCGGTTGGCTCGATGGCCAACGTCACAGGAAAATATCCGGACTTGCTCTACGCCCCGATCGAAGTGAAGGGAGACGCCGAAGTGCACGCGCTGTCCCGTTGCCAGATGATTCTCACCGAGGCCAAGAAGCGGGCGCAGGCTGAGTTTGAAGAGGCGCTCACTGAAACTGGGCTGACGATGGAAGCGATTCGGGCTTATGAGGCGCAACATCCCGAAGTTCGTCGCGCAACCTATCGCGTGCCGCACATGGGCCACGCCGGCAAGGCTACGAACTACGTGCACCATCTGGCGAAAAACTGCGGTCTGGCGAAAGCCTGATCAGAGTAGGAACGACTCTAAACCGAAACGAGGCGTATACCACTATGGCCAGTTTGGTGCAGATCCAGTCCGGGCCGGATGGCCTGCCTGTGACGATACAGTCGGTGGCTGCTCCGGCAGTTTCCGAAGCTCCGCACGACGGTTCCGCGAAATTCTGCGGGATCGACGTGGGCAGCACAACCTGCAAGTACGTGCTCGCTTCTGGCAAGGGCGATCTCATCGCGCAGGCCTATGAACGCCACAACACCAAGCAGGCGGAAAAAGTGCTGGAGTTTCTGACCCGCCTGGAGAGCGAGCACGGCCTGGCTCCGGAGAAGGACCGAATCTTCTTTACCGGTTCGGGCGCTGGGCTGATCGCGCCTCTGGTGGGCGGGAAACTGGTTCAGGAAGTGGTTGCCGTGGCCGCTTCGGTTGAGAAGCTGCATCCCGCTGTCCGATTCGTCAGCGAAATCGGCGGCGAGGACATGAAGACAATCTTCTTCAGCGGCAACGGGCCGAGCAAGAGCAAGCAGGTGCTGATGCAAAGTGCGTGCTCGGGCGGCACGGGAACGTTTATCGAGAAAACCGCGCGCAAACTGGAGATACCGACCGAGCAGCTCTCCAAAATGCGCTACACCGGATTCACGCTGCACAAGATCAGCAGCAAGTGCGGCATTTTCGCCGAGGCCGACGCCAACACTCTGCTGAAGGCGGGAGTGACGGTGCCGGAAATCATCGCTTCGTTGTTTGAGGCGGTGGTCTATCAGAACCTGGCGACGCTTACTCGCGGCAACACTCCGGTTCCTGAAATTCTGTTGCTGGGCGGACCGAATCTTTTCTTCACAGGCCTGCAGGAAGCCTGGCGGCACCATTTGACCAAGCTGTGGAAAGAACGCAAAGTCGAAATGCCGGAAGGCAAGGATCCGGCTTCGCTGATTCAGGTCCCGACCGACGCTCTTTATTATGCGGCGCAGGGCTGCATTGAAGTGGCGCGGCGGGAATCGGCGTCGGTTGGGGTTTATCAGGGAATCAAGAAACTGCGCTGGTGGATCGACGAAGGCCAGCACGAAGAGAAAAAGAAAGCGGGACGTGGCGGCTTGTGGAAAGACCTGGAAGAGTTGCAGACGTTCAGAGCGCGCTACGGAGAAAATGGCAACGGGCATAGTAACGGAAACGGCAAGAGCAATGGCAACGGGAACGGCAAGAATGGAAATGGCAACGGACATCACAGTGCAGCTCCCGTTGTGAGTGTGGAGAAAGCTAGCGGTCTGGGGCCTGTGTCAGTAGGCTGCGACTTTGGATCGACCACCGCCAAAGCCGTTTGCCTTTCGCCGCAAAAAGATCTGCTGTTTTCCTGCTATGCGCTCAGCAAAGGGAATCCGATCGAAGATGCGAAAGCATTATTCAGGCAGATTCGCGAGGCCATCGGAGACGGAGAAATTCTCGGGCTGGGGATTACCGGCTACGGAAAAGATCTGCTGAAAGACATTCTGGGCGCGGATTGTCCGGTGGTTGAAACCATCGCCCATGCCAGCGCCGGTTTGCATTATTTCCCCGACGCCGATTGCATTTGCGACGTCGGCGGAGTCGACGTCAAGATCATGCTGCTGAATAATGGCGCAGTTACCGACTTCCGCCTGAATTCGCAATGCTCGTCGGGCAACGGCGCGTTTCTGCAGGGTGTTGCGGAACGTTTCAACATTCCCATGAAGGATATGGCGGATGGCGCTTTTCGGGCGCAATCCATGCCGCAGCTTTCTATGGGATGCGGAGTGTTTTTGCAAAGCGATATCGTCAACCAGCAGCGCAAAGGCTGGCAGGCGGATGAAATTCTGGCCGGGCTGTGCGCGATTTTGCCGCTCAACGTGTGGATTTACGCCGGCGGGTTGAATAACCTGCGCCAAGTGGGCAAGAAATTCATCCTGCAAGGCGGGACGCACAAGAATCTTGCGGTGGTGAAGACTCAGGTCGATTTCATTGTAGGGAAAGTTCCAGACGCGGAAGTTGTAGTGCATCCGTACTCGGGTGAAGCTGGGGCGATCGGTGCGGCACTGGTTGCGCTGGATTGGTCGGAAGATACCGGCGAACGCACGCACTTTCGCGGATTCGATGAAGTGGAGAATCTGACCTATAAGACCGCGACTTCCGTCGACACGGTCTGCCATTGGTGCCCGGTGAACTGCCAACGCAGCTTCATTGATGTGAAGCTGCTGGGCGGCAAAGGACGGACGTGGAGCAAGGTGTCACTGGAACAAGGATGGGAACGGGTGATTGTGAACAACTCGTGCCCCAAGGGCCTGGTCGAAGACCTCAACGAAATGAAGGTCATCAAGGCGGGAATTGAGAAGACCAAGGGCGCTTTCCCCAATGTGGCCGATCTGGTTCGGACCGAAGGATTTCGCAGGGTTGGCGCGTAGGAGCTCAGCGTGGAGGCAGAGGAATGTTAGTTTCGATTTCCAACTGGATCAGCAACAAGAAGAAGCCTTCTGCCCCTCCGCGGATCAAAGACCGTTCGCAGCTTCGCGTGGGAATTCCGAAAGTGTTAAACATCTGGACCACGCATCAGTTCTGGGTTGGATTTCTGAAATCGCTGGGGGTCGCTCCGGAAAATATCGTCTGGAGTTCCGATACTTCTGAAGAGCAGGGCCGGGAGTTCGGTAAAGGCCGCGGAACGGTGGATTGCTGCTATCCGGTAAAGTGCATGAGCGGGCACTATGGTGAGCTGGTGTTCGGGCAGAAAAAGAAGATCAACATTCTGCTCAGCCCGATGATTCATTCGTTGCCCTCAGTGCTGCACGGCCATGTCGTGGACACGGTTACGTGCACCCGCGTGATGGCTGGGCCGGAAAATATCAAGTCCGGATTTCTCAAAGAAGGGGACGTTTTCGGCGACAACGGGATCGTCTATGCTTCGCCGTTTGTGAGCCTGGGCGATCGCCACATGGTGACTGAGCAGTTGCAGCTTGCGCTGAAAGACACCTTTGATCTGGACCTGGAAGAGACGGAACGAGCGGTGCAAGCTGGATTTGTGGCGCTGGATAACTTTACCGCGAAGGCCCGGGCACAGAGCCGGGAAATTTTGAACTGGTGCGCGAAAAATCAGAAGCCCTGTATTCTCGTGCTGGCGCGTCCGTATCACATGGACACTGGCATCGGCCATGAAATCGAAGGCGAACTGCAGGCGCATGGATATCCGATTCTCTGGTTGCAGTATCTTCCTGGGGATGAAGATTTGATGAACTGGCTGTTTGAACGAGACCTTCGTGAGGGCCGCATCAAGAGTCCGTTCGACATTTCTGATGTTTGGACGTCTTCTTACAGCAGCAATACCAACGAAATCATGTGGGGAGCGAAAGTGGCGACGCGCTGTCCCTGGATCACCTGTGTGGTGCGGCTTTCGAGCTATGAGTGCGGGATGGACCAGCCCACTTACACTCCAACACAGAAAATCGTCGAAGCCACCGGCACCCTCTTCTTTAAGTTCGGCGACCTGGATTCCACCAAGCCGAGCGGCAGCATCAAGATTCGCGTGGAAACGATTGTTCACTACCTGGCGAAATACTCGCAGAGCATTATTGAAAGAAAGCTGGCCTGGCTTTCGCCAAACTGCCCGCTGGATTTGCCGGCACCCGTTGAGACGGAACAGATCGAGGAGCCGGTGCAGCTTGCCGTCCGTTAGCTAGCGACGCAAATTCATCAACCACGAAGGACACTAAGTACAACTAAGGACGACCCTAGAGGTTTTGTCTTCCTACACCGGCACGCGACATCTGCGCGGCGCTCGTCGTACAATGCCCACTCCGAGACCTCTACAAATGACAAAAAAGATTCTTAATATCGCCATGATTGGTACGGGTTTCATTGCCAAAGCGCATTCCAACGCGTTTCATCAGACCGGATATTTTTTCAAGATTCCCTATGACATTCACTTGAAAGTGGTCTGTGGCCGTGATCGCGCGAAACTTGATGCCATGGCTTCGCAGTGGGGATGGGAGGAGACGGAAACGGACTGGCGGAAAGTCGTCGGCCGAAAAGACATTGATGCAGTCGATATCGCCGTGCCTAACGCGCTGCATGCGCCCATTGCCATCGCGGCAGCCGAAGCAGGGAAAATGGTGCTTTGCGAGAAGCCTTTGGCCGTCTCGCTCGCAGAGGCCGAGACGATGGCAAAGGCAGTACGCAACGTCCCTAACATGGTTTGGTTTAACTACCGGCGCGTTCCGGCTGTGGCCTTTGCCAAGCAGTTGATCGAGGAGGGCCGAATCGGCCAGACGTTTCACTACCGTGCGTTGTATCTGAATCAGTCGGGAAATGATCCGGCCAAGGCTTCGGGATGGCGCTACCAGCGCGGCGATGCGGGTTCAGGCGCAACGGGAGACCTGATGTCGCACTCGGTGGATGAGGCGTTATATCTGAACGGGCCCATCACCGACTTGACGGCTTTGACCCACACGTTTTTCCCCGGCCGCGAAGTAGATGATGCGGTGATGTTTCTGGCGCGGTTTGCGAACGGCAGCATCGGTACATTTGAGGCGACGCGCTTCGGCATTGGCTGCCGCAACCGGAATAGCTTTGAGATTAACGGGTCGAAAGGCATGCTGAGCTTTAATCTAGAGGACATGAATTCGCTCGAGTTCAACGACATGACAGAAGCACCCAATTTGCGGGCGAGCCGGAAGCTCATGGTCACCGGCCCGAACCAGCCCTATGCCGACAATTTCTGGAAGCCGGGGCACATCATCGGTTACGAGCACACCTTTATCGCGACTTTGGGGGATTTTCTGGAGGGGTTGGCGAGCGGGAAGGCGTTTCACCCCGATTTCGAGGATGCGGTCGCAGTGCAGCGCGTGCTGGATGCGGTGGAGCGGTCGGCTGCGTCGCGAAACTGGGTAGAAGTGGGCTAGCCAGCCTGATCCAGACGACGCTTCCGAAGTCCGGTGCCACGTTTGCGAAGCCCCGAGGGCCGCTTTAGAGTGTGGTAGAAGATTTCGAATTGCTGAGCCGCTTGCCGGTCATACTTGGGTCTCAAAACCTCATATGCCACTTCCCCTTCGCTCCGTATTACCTCTTGCAAGGTGAGAGCGTGAGCATACAACTGCCGGGAAAAGTGCAACAGCTTCTCCAGATCCAGGGCACTCGCTGGCAGTTTCCTTGCGGCGCTGGCCCGAGCCGAACGAGGGAAGGAACGTCGTTCGGATTTCATATTGCCTCCTCTTGTCGACTCCGCCAAGAAACCCTGACGGCCCGACGATCATCCTAAAATAAGGGTCCTTCCAGGAACAGTCCAATGCATAATTTGCGTTGCTCGGATCAAAACTATTGTCGAAGGGCCAGGGGCTTGGACGTGAGCGGCCGGGCCGGCGCGAGCGAGGACGCTCGCGCCTTCATCGAGGCCCGCGCCTACATCATTTGGTCAGCGCTAACTTTCCGGTTAGTTCGATTTGCGCGGCGGAGCGACCGACGTAGATGTCGAAATCGCCCGGATCTGCAGCCCAACGCCGGTTCTTGACGTCGTAATACGAAAAGCTGTGGCGATTCAGCGTCACCGACACGTGCCGGGTTTCGCCCGGATTCAAATCCACCTTGGCAAAGCCTTTCAGTTCCTTCACCGGGCGCGGCACGCTGGCATGCTTGTCGCCCACGTAAACCTGCGCGACTTCGGCTGCTTTCCACTTGCCTGTATTCGTGATGTCGAAGCTGACCGTTACTGGCTGGTCACCCGTGAACGTAGCCGGAGAAATCGCGAGATTCTGGTAAGTAAAACTGGTATAGGTGAGCCCAAAGCCGAAAGGGAACAGCGGCTTGTTCCCGGCTTTGTCGTAGTAGCGGTAGCCGAGAAAAATTCCCTCGCTGTATTTCACTTTCTTGTCGTTCTCGCTGGGATAATAGTAGGTGCGGAAGCTGGCATTGTCTTCCAGCCGGCGATCAAAGGTGATGGGCAATCGGCCCGAGGGACTGTAGTCACCGAAAAGTAGTTGAGCCAATGCAGTGCCGCCTTCTTGCCCGGAATACCAGCCTTGTAATAAAGCGGGAGTCTGGTCCACCCAGGCATTCATGTCGACTGCGCCGCCGGCCGTTACTACTACGATGACATTCTTGTTGGCCGCGAGCATGGCCTGAATCAATTCGTCCTGGCCGGGCGGCAAGTGGAACGAACGGTCAGCGCCTTCGCTTTCAATATAGGGATCGAAGCCGACTGGGACCACGACCGCGTCGGCCTTGGCCGCCAGGGTGAGCGCTTCGGGAAGAACCATGACCGAGGTGCTCACAATGCCGAGACGCAAGCCGGGGCCATTCCAATTATCTTTGCGGTAGGCTTCGACGCGGATGGTGTGGGGTCCTGCGCTCAAATCGAGGACCTGGTCATCCAGCAGAGCTTTGTAGATCTTCCATTCATCGAATACCAGCTTGTCATCAAGGAAGAGTCGGTCGCCGCCTTCTTCGCCGAGGCTCTGCAAGAAAACGTGATACGCGCCGGCACTCTGCGCCACGAAGTAGCCGGTCCAGCGGGCAGAGTGGAAGTGGTGGCCAAGGGGGTGGTCCATCCCGAAGTTCAAATGCTTTTCGGTCCGGGTGTCGCAAACCGGGCCACTCAGGTCGAGAGAACTGAAATATTCCGCTTTCAGCCCCGGCTGCCCGTTCAGGGCAGCCGTAACGAATGAAGTTGAGTCCGCCATTTGGGAAAGCGAACCGATCCCGGGACTGTAGGTGACTTTCGCTGTGTCGCCCAGATAACTGGCCAGGCCTTCGAGATTGCTTACCGAGTTAAAGGGACGGACCTGCGCGCTGCCGCCGCCGACGGGCGAAGCCGGATATGCGCCCGGTCCGATGATAGCGAGAGTCTTGATTTTGGCTTTATCCAGGGGAAGCAAATTGCCTTCGTTCTTCAGCAGGACGGTGCCGGCACGCGCTACCTGCAAGTGAAACTGTCCGGCCCTCCGGGTTGTACAGGGAACGGAAAGATCAGTCTGATCGTAACCGCTTTCGAGCCAGCCAAACTGGGCGCGCCTTCCGCAGGATGCGGCGGACATGCTCGTCGATGGTGGCCTCGCTTACTTTCCCGGCTTTGATGGCGGGCAACAGGGTTTCACGGTTCATGAACTTGCCGGAGGGCATTTCCAGGTCGAGGCCGCCGTTTGCCGCGGCCACGCCGTCGTAGGTGGCGTTCCAGTCTGACATCATGATGCCGTCGAATCCCCAATCCTTCTTGGCCACCTCGTTGTTGAGGTAACTGTTCTGGGTGAGGTGTTCACCGTTAGTCAGGTTGTAGGAATCCATGATGGAGCACACATGCGCTTCTTTGACGGCAGCTTCGAACGTAGGCAAATAAATTTCGCGCATGGTGCGCTCGTCGATGATGGAGTCGACGTTGTGGCGGTCGTATTCAGAGTTGTTGCCCATGAAGTGCTTGATGGTGGCGCAGACGCGTTCCGATTGCACGCCCTCGACGTAACCGACAGCGATGCGCGAAGAAAGAAAGGGATCTTCGCCGAAATATTCGAAGTTACGGCCGTTCATCGGCGCCCGATAGATATTTACGCCCGGACCGAGCAGAAAGTGGACGCCGCGGGCGCGGGCATCTTCACCGAGCACCTTGCCGACGCGCTGGGCGAGGGTCGGATCCCAAGTGGCCGCCAGGCCAATGCCGCCCGCCAGCGCGGTGGATGGGCCGTAGTTGCGTATGCCGACTGGGCCGTCCGCCATTTTCAGGGCAGGGAGGCCGAGCTTGGGCATGGGGCGGATGTAGAAATCGTTGAGCCCGCCGATGTAGTCGATTTTTTCCTCCAGCGTCATCTGGCGCAGGATGGAGTCAATGCGCTTTTCCACGTCGCTGGGGGAAGGGCTGCTCTGGGAAAGAAGAGAAACAGAAAAGGTCAAAACAAGAGCGGTTAGGAATCCGATTTTGCGCATGCGTGTTCTCCCGCGGCGGATTCGGGCGAATCCCGGGTCCAGCCGGACGGACATTGACATTCAACTGTTGTGTGGCAGGGGCATTCTAGCAGCCGGGAAACTCAGATCACCCCGGAAAGTGGGCAAAAAATTTGGGCAGGCTCAGGGAGCCTGCCCAAGGTTCAGGTCGCGCAGATCAGAAGCCGAACTTCAAGCCGAACTGAATCAAGCGCGGAAGGTTGACGGTGTTGGTGACCACGCCGAACGTCGCGGCGGTCTGGCTTCCGCCCGGGGGTCCGAACTGTGGATGGTTGAAGAGGTTGAAAAACTCAGCCCGGAATTCGATATTCGCGCGCTCGGTGATATTGGTCTTCTTGAACACGGCGAAGTCGAAATTGACTATGCCCTGTTGCCTGATGGATGCGTCTACACGGGGCTCGTTTCCGAAGGTGAACGGGTTGTTTTGTACGCCTGCGGTTTCCCCGCTGGGCGCGGTGAAGCAGGATGTATTGAACCACTCCGAGACCCGCGATACAGCGCTTCCGGAAACGTTCTTGTCGCATCCCGGGATGTAATCGGGCCGGAGCGTTCCGATACCAAGGCTCGCCGAGGTGAACGCATTGCCGCCGCCCCAAGTGATCTTGGCCGGGAAGCCACGCTGCAGCGTAGTGACGCCGTCGAGTCCCCAACCGGAAACCACTTTGTCAGCCACACCAGTCATGCCCCCGGCAAATTGTTTGCCGTGGCCGAAGGGTAGGTCGAGCACATAGCTGATTACCAGGCGTTGCGATACGTCTTGCGATGACAGCGAACGCTCACCCGCCAGGTTGTTCCAGTCCTGGATGGCGCCCGTGCCGCCGGTGGTGCTGCCTTCCAGCCAATTGGTAAGGGTATCTGTGTTGGACATCAGCTTGGCGTTGGTGTAAGCCACGAGCATGGTGCCGCCACCCTGGAACCGCTTGGTCACCGTGGCCTGCAAGGCGTTGTAGCTGCTGCCGCAGCAACCAAAACCGTTCAGGTTCAATCCGGCGTACTGCGGGTAGGGACGATCAAGCTGGCCCTGGACCAGACCAGACGGACCCAAGTTGCCGGGCAGTTGTTGACTGAAGGGATAGACTGCCACCGGGGTAGTGATGGTAATTGGCTGTGCATTAGCAAATTGGCTGTGAGCTTGACTGACGAAGCTATCGGGTATCTGGTTGATGTTGGTGTTGAACTGCTCCAGGTGCACGCCGTGTGCCCCGGCGTAAGCAATGTCAACGAAGAAGCCCAAGGGCATTTCGCGCTGAATGTCCAAGTTCCACTGCTCGTTGTAGCCGTATTTTTGGACCGTGTAGCCGGTCGCCGAGAAGTTGTTCTGAGTCAAAATGTACTGAGATACGTTCGGCTGCGGGTTCCGACCGGGCACAGCGGTCAGGTCGTTTGCGCCGGTGCCGCCGGTTCCCTGGTTGAAAGGTCCCTGGCCTAGGCAGGTTATGGCTCCGCCCGCCACCGTGCAGGTGTTGGCGTTAAGAGTAGCTGATGGCGTGACCCCGCCGTCGCTGCTGGCGTAGAAGTTGGAAGTTGCGCTGCTGACTGGATCGACATAGGGGTTCGTCCCGAACGATACGTAGTTGGGGATGAAGAATATGCCGTAGCCGCCGCGGATTACAGTTTTCGGATCGATCGAGTAGGCAAAACCAAGGCGCGGCATAAACTGCTTCTTCGAAAGCGGTAGGTTGTTCCTGGTATCGTTGACACCCGTCTTAACCAGGAAGAGATCGCCGGGGCAGTTGCTACCGGCAACGCCGCTGCAACCAGTCACCGACGAATTCACCACGCTGGGGTTGAAGTAGGTCATCTTGTCGAAGCGTTCTGACCAGGGGCCTTGCAGTTCATAGCGAAGGCCGAGGTTTAGAGTCAGCTTCTGTGTGGCATGCCAGCTATCGCCGAAGTACAAGCCGCGGTAGGTCTGTTTACCGGACACGGGGCCTGAAATTACCAGGGAGCCCGTAGTCTGATTGCCTACGGCATTTCCGGCACCGTTACCGTACCCGAGAAGGAAATCGGCAAAATCCTCACCGTTGTTGTTTGGCCCCGCGACGTTGCCGGAACCTACGATGCCGACCTGCGCCGACGTCCAAACGCCGGAGAAGGAGATGAGTCCGCCGCCAGTGTTGGTTTGCAGGTAGTTGTCATAACCCTCTTCCAACTGGCCGCCCCAAGTGAAGGTGTGGCGTCCATGGATCATGGTGACCTGCGGCGAAATGTTGAATTGCGTGTTCAGGTCGTTGATGGCGCTCTGCCCCTGGCTGCAACTTACGTTCGCGGTGCCCGCCTGCGAGCTGTCATTCTGGCCGAAACAAGGGGTCAAAGGAGTGCGCTCGATGTCGGGCACGAGCGCATTGTAAGCGGCCGGCCAGCCTTCCTGCGTCATGTCGAAGCCGTCGTTGATAGGCGCGCGCAGGTAGTGAAAGCGGCTGATGCTGGCGTTAACGTTCACGATAGTGGTTGGACTCACCGCGTAATTCCAGCCGAGCACAAAGCTCTTGCTCCGGGTGTTTTCCGCGCAGCGGTCTTTACACAGTCCGGTGTTGAACGGATCCTGCGCCAAGCTCAGCAGCTTCCAGTAAGCGAACCGCCCGAAAATGGTCTGCTTGCTGGTGATCACTTGATCGCCACGGGCGATATAGGCGTCCGTGTCGCCGCCTGTACTACCGGCCTTCAGAAAGTTTAGGACGGTTCCGCCTGTGGTCGGCGGGGCCACTAGCTTGTTCAGGAGAAACGCTGAGGTGGGATTGATAAGATTCGGCGCGCCCGGAGCGTTGGTCTGGCAGAAAGACGTTAGAGACGCGATACAGTTGAAGGGGATAGGAGTACGTTGTCCCGCTCCATTGGCCGACAGTGGATCGTAGATCTGGTGAGAAGTGCCGCCATCGTCCAGGCATTTTCCGGCTCCGTCAAAGCCCGTGGTGCAAAGGTCCGAGAAATCTCCCTGGCGCTCATTGCTCGTCGGAACCGTGGTGTTAAACGGCGTCCCCGTGCGCAGCCGGAACCCTTCATAACTGAAGAAGGCGAAAGTCTTGTCCTTGATGGCCGCTCCGCCGATGGTGGCGCCGAACTGGTTCTGGGTGAACGGCGGGGCCTCATTCTTTTGGCCGTTGGCTATCTCGGAATTCTTGTTGAAGAATTCGTTCGAGTTCAACACCTTGTTCCGCAGGTATTCGTAGGCTGAACCGTGCCAGGTGTTAGTGCCCGACTTGGTTTGAATGTTGATCACGCCGCCGGCGAACTTACCCCACTCGGGGCCCAGGTTGTTGTATTGGACTTTAAACTCCGAGACTGCGTCCTGGGTGGGAACCATCAGTGGCAGGTTGATGTAGCCGATGTTGAGCGGCTGGCCATCGAGGTAGATCGCGCCTTCATTAGCGAATGCGCCGCCAATCTGATAGTTGGCGAAATCGAAGGGGTTCTTGCCCACGACGCTGCCGGTTGTGCTGCCTTGCGGCACCACGGACGGAGTGATCGCGGTCAGGTCGTAAATCTTGCGTCCGTTGAGCGGCAGTTCGTTGGCCTCGCGCTGGTCGACCACCGTGCCGAGTGACGAAGTATCGGGCTGGAGGAGCGGCGTCTCAGACGTGACTTCAATGGTCTGGCTGACTTCGCCCACCTGCATGGCAACGTCGATTCTCACGCTCTGCTGCACGTCGACGGTAATGGGCTGGCGCGTAAAGTGCTTGAAGCCCGCCTTCTCCACGTCAACCCTGTATTGGCCAGGAACCAGGTTTGGAAAGGAGAACAGGCCGTCCCCGCCGCTGGGCACGGTGCTCTTAGCTGCCGTCCCGAGGTTGGTCAGGGTAACCGAGGCATCTGTAATCGAGGCGCCGGAGGCGTCTGTCACCGATCCGGTAATGGCGCCGTAAGTGTTCTGCCCGTACAGGAGAGCAGAAGAAGAGAAGACCAACACAAGGCAAAGCACGACTACAGAGAACTTGCAATGCAGCATATCCACCCCCACGCAGGTTGGAAAAATCTGCGACAGCATGGAACACGGGCATCTGCGTTGTCAAGAAAAAAAAGGACTTTTGTGCGGTAGGGTAAACGATTACCCTGCTTGCCTTCAGTGGTATGCTTAGGCCGCCATGGCGGTCACGATGATGGACATCGCCCGCGATCTGCGGGTTTCGGTGGTGACCGTATCCAAAGTCCTACGCAACCAGGGAAAGATCAGTCCGGCCACGCGGAAGCGGGTGTTGGGCCGGGCCCGCCAGCTCAATTACCAGATGAACTGGGTCGCGCGCAGCCTGGTGACCCGACGGACCTACACCATCGGGCTGTTATTACCCGATTTTACCCACCCTTTTTTCGCGGAGGTCGCCAAGTCCGTCGCTCAGGCAGTGCGACCGCAGGGTTACCACGTAATCATCTCGTATTTCGAGGAAGATCCGGCTCTGGAGGCAGGGGAATCCGCGTCGTTACTAGCTCGGCAAGTGGATGGCATGATTCTTGCCTCAGTCCAGCCGAGCGGCCAGTCAGAGATGTTTGAGCAAATCCGGGCACGGAAAGTCCCTTATGTTCTGATCGACCGGCCCATGCCGGGATTGAACGCCTGTTTTGTGGGCGCCGACAACCGGGCGATCGGCAGACTGGCCACCGAGCATCTCATCGCCCGCGGCTGCCGGAGGATTGCCCATCTGCGGGGTCCCGATGTGGGAATTGCTGAGGCGCGTCTTGAGGGTTACAGTTGCGCACTCTCCAAACACGGCCTTGCTTCTCTTCCGGAGTACATCGTGACCGCAGGTCATGGCGATGAATCGGGGTACCAGGCCATGCGGCGGCTACTGCAGCGTTATCCGGCTCCTGATGGCGTCTTTTGTTACAACGACCCAGTCGCCATCGGCGCCATCAAAGCGATCGCCGAGGCTGGGTTAAATGTGCCTCACGATGTCGCGGTGGTCGGCGCCGGGAATGTACGTTATTCCGATGTGCTGTCGGTCCCGCTCACCACCGTCGATCAGGGAACCGCTGAAATCGGGACCCGCGCAGCAACCCTTCTGCTGGAGCGCATCGCCGCCAAACGCGCGATGCGACCGAAGACTCTGCTCATCCCGCCGAAACTGGTAATTCGGCAGTCCACGCAAAGATAAAAAAAGAAAAACATAAAAAAGAAACTGACCAGACAGATGAAGTGGCGCGGATATCGCACCGCCAGGATGCATCGAAACGCGCCGCAGGATATGCTAAGCGACTAAGGGAACCACGGGTTGTTGAGGAAACTTCCACTTTTTGCCGGGATTGCGGCCTTGCTGGTGTGCGCCGGGTTTGCGGCTGCGCCGATGTTCGAGGTGAAACTGCCGCGCGGGCTGGACTTCACCCTGCAGAATTCGCCCACGCCGCAAAAATATTTGATCGAAACCATGCCCGGCGGCGTGGCGCTTCTCGATTACAACAACGACGGTCTGCTGGATATTTTTTTTGTGAACGGCGGGCGAATCGCGAGCCCGCTGCCCCGGCCGGACAACTTCGACCGGCATGATCCGAAGTACTGGAACCGGCTCTACCGGCAGAACAAAGATGGCAGCTTTACCGACGTGACCCAAGCCGCTGGTCTGGCGAACGCCGGTGACGGAAACTACGGCCAGGGTGTGGCGGTTGGCGACTACGACAACGACGGCTATCCTGACTTGTACGTGACCAGCTACGGAAAAAATATTCTTTACCACAACAACGGTGACGGCACGTTTACCGATGTTACGGCGAAAGCGGGAGTGGCAGCGGGGGGATGGTCGGTCTCAGCAGGATTTTTCGATTACGACAACGATGGGAAACTGGATTTGTTCGTGACCCGCTATATGGAGTGGGACACGGCGCACAGCAAAGATTGCGGTGGAGCTTTTCATACGTATTGTCCGCCGGGCGAGTTTCCTCGCACGACCAACGTTCTCTACCACAATCGCGGCGACGGCACGTTTGAGGACGTGAGCGTGAAATCGGAAATCGCGGGCAAGAAGGGGCACGGCCTGGGAGTGGCGTTCGCGGATTACGACGGCGACGGATTTACTGACGTCTATGTCGCCAACGACGGCATGCAGCAATATCTATGGCACAACAACGGCAACGGAACATTCACGGAAGTTGGTCTGGAGGCGGGATCCGGGTTGTCTCTCGACGGCGGACCTCTATCGGGGATGGGCGTGGTGTTTCAGGATTACGACAATGATGGCCGGCCTGACGTGATCGTCACGACCCTGCCCCGGCAAACGTACGGCGTCTTTCACAATGAAGGCAAAGGCGCTTTCAATGATGGGGGACTGCAGAGCGGGATCGCGATGATGTCGGGTGTGACATCGGGATGGGGCGTGGGCCTGGAAGATTTCGACAATGATGGATGGAAAGATTTGTTCGTGACGCAGGGACACGTCCTCGACAATGTCGAAAAGATTGATCCGTCATTGCATTACCTGGAGCCGACGCTTTTGGCGCTCAATCGGAACGGCCGGTTTGAGCGGGCGGATGCTGGAACGGATGCGCTGGTGGCAGGGCGCGGCGCCGCGTTCGGCGATCTCAACAACGATGGCTGGGTGGATGTGGTGACCAGCGTCATCGGTGAACATCCACAGGTATTCATGAATCGAGGCGGGACTGCGCATTGGCTGACGATCACGTTGCGCGGCACACGCAGCAATCGTGACGGTCTGGGTGCGCGGGTGCAGGTGAACGGGCAGCTCCGTTTCGCGACTACTGCGGGCAGCTACGAATCCGCCAACGACAAGCGCCTGCATTTCGGGCTGGGCGAGGCGAAGACTGCCAGCGTAGAAATCGCCTGGCCCTCGGGGATTCGCCAGAGTTTGAAGGAAGTTCGCGCGGACCAGTTTCTCGAAGTGCGGGAGCCGGAGCAGCCATGATGATACGGGCAATTCTGACTCTTTGGATGGCGTGGCAAGCCATCTCGCCTGAAGCTTTGAAACACTTCGAAGCAGCGACCGAGGCCGAGCGCCTTAAGCAGTTCGACGCTGCGGTGGCCGAGTATCACAAGGTCACTGAGTTGGAGCCAGCATTCGCCCAGGGCTTTGTCAATCTTGGACAAGCCTACGTCGAGCAGCAGAATTATGATGCGGCCGTCGCTCCTCTGAAACATGCCCTCAAGCTTGACCCGAATCTGGGGGCTGCCCACCAGTTGCTTGGGTACACGCTGCTCGCCCAGGGTTACTACGCGGAAGCGATCTCGCATCTGGAACGCGTGGACGACCCCGGAGCTTTGGGTGTGGCGCAACTGGAGACCGGGAAACTGCCGGAGGCAATTGCGAACCTGCAGACCGCCCTTGCGCGGCAACCAGCGAATGCGGACTTGATGTACTACCTGAGCCGTGCGAGCGGATTGTTCTCCAAGGAACTTGTGGATACGTTGATGGCGCAATATCCCGATTCCCCGCGCGCTCATCAGGCGATGGGAGAGAATTACTACGTGTTGCGGCAGATGCCGCAAGCGGAGAAAGACTACCGGGAAGCGTTGAAGTTGCAGCCGAATTTGCCCGAAGTCCACATGGAATTGGGCCAGGTCTACGCCGGTTCGGGGCAATGGGAAAAAGCAGAAGCTGAGTTCCGGGCGCAGACAAAGTTGCAGCCGGGAAATGCCGAGGCGGCTTATCGGCTGGGCAACGCCTTACTTCAGCAGGGCAAAGCAAAAGAAGCACTGCCCGAACTGCGGCGGGCTGACAAACTTCTGCCCGGTATGCCTGAAACTCTCTACTCTCTGGGCAAAGCGGCTGCTGTCGAGGGCGACACCGCCGCCGCGGAAAAGTCATGGACCAAGCTGCTTGAGATTGAAAAAGAAACGCCGCTGGCGGCCCAGGCTCACTTCGGCCTGGCCGGCATGTATCGCAAGCAGGGCAAGACCGCGGAGGCGGAGCGCGAGATGAAGGAGTTCGAGAAATTGCAGGGCGGGGGCGCACAGCCCTAGCTCAGGGAGCGATCTTGAGAACTATTCACACTATCGAGTACGCCGAAGCCAAGCGGGCCATCGATCTGATCGTGGAGAAGGCGCTGCAAATGCAGAAGCCCGCAGTGATTGCTGTAGCCGACTGCCACGGAGAGCTGATTGCTCTTGCCCGGATGGATGGAGCGCCTTTGTCGTCGATTCGCGTTGCCGCCAACAAGGCCTGGACGGCAGCCCGCGAGCGCAAACCAACCAAAGACATCGGAGACAAAGTCAAACATCCGGAAAAAGGTTTTGACATCGCCTACTACGGCGATCCGAAGTTTGTCGGCTGGGGCGGCGGCCTTCCGGTCTGGAAAGACGGTGAGGTGGTGGGCGCAGTTGCCGTCAGCGGACTACCGTCGGTGGAGGACATTGCGCTGGCCACGCTCGGCGTGGAATCGATCACCCGTCAGTAACTTGCGTTTTCTGCGATAACCACCGAGAGTCTGCATCGGGGAGCTTTCGGTGGCTCACGAATCTGAACTCACCACTTTATTTGGTCCTGAGCCATCGCTTAAGACGCTGGATCCGGGGCCCTCGGCCGTGCCGTCGGTAGTGGCTTTGAGGTTTTTCGGTGTCCTGCTGATCTTGTCAGGAACATTCTTCCTGCTATTGAGCGGCTATCTGGTGTTCGCACAGTATTGGCTGCAGACGCAGTGGATCAAGACCGATGCCAAAGTGCTGAGCCGCCAGGACTATGACCAGCGCTCGGTCCAAGCCGCAAGGTTAAGCCGGGGAGCGACCATATTCTATGGTGTCCGCTGCTCGGTTTCGTTCCCAGCGAATGGAGAAATACGGCATTCCCAGCTCGATTTTGGGCCCGCATTTCCCAGCAAGCTGGATGCTCAAATTTGGGCAGGCCACTGTCAACCTGGCCAGCAGATTCCCGTCCTTTACAAACCATCCGATCCGGCAAGGATTCGCTTTGCCGGCGATTATCCGTCGTCCTACGCGACCGCCGCAGGAACATTGAAACTGGCTGCGTGGCTGCTTGTGCCGGGACTTTTGGCGATCATGGCGGCCAGGTCAGATTTGTTCGCCTCTGCCAAATCTGCGCTTCACGTTTAAGCGGTCATTTTCAGAATGAGGCTGTTAAGTTGAACTTTCCGAGCACAGTGCCGCGCCGCCGGCAATTCCGGAATCGGCACCGTAGCGCGCCTGGAGCAGGGGAACTTCCTGACAGCGCGAATTGACGCAGAACCGTGGAAGCAGGTTCTTGATCTCGCCGAAAAACGGGACCAGCATCGAAGCTACGCCGCCGCCGATAATTATGACGTCGGGATCCAGCAGATCGATATTGTTTCCGATCCATAGCGCGAGAAGCTCGACGGTCTCGTGTAGCACTTGGGCGGCGAGGGGATCTCCTTCGGAGTAGGCCTTGCCGACCATCTCGCTGGTCACTGCCTCAATGTTCCCGTTGGCAAGGTCGAGCATTCTGGAGCGGGGCGCATTGAGCGCGGCTAGTTTCGCTTGCGCTCGTTTGGCGATCGCCGGACCGGCCGCCAGAATCTCGATGCAACCTGGCTTTCCGCATGCGCAGCGTGGGCCGTGATAGTCGATGCTTACGTGGCCGCCTTCGCCTGCTGCGCCGGTGCGCCCATGATAAATCTTGCCGTCAAAGATGATGCCGGTTCCAATTCCGGTCCCGATGGTCGCGTAAAAAACAAAGTGGTAGCCCTGGCCGGTCCCCCACTTCACTTCGGCGAGCGCAGCTGCGTTGGCATCGTTATCGACCTTCACGGGAACGTGATAAATCTTCTCGACTTCGGCGGCCAGGGGGAAGTTGCGCCAGCATGGCACGTTGGGAGGGTTCACAACTATCCCGGCCTTGGGATCCAGCGGGCCGGGTGAGCAGATTCCGATTCCGCGAATGGAATTTCGGGCTTCTGGGTCACTCGTGAACAGGGAATCGATCGCTGAGGTCACTGACGCCAGACCTTCAGCCGCGGTTCCCGTGGCCGCCATCGGAGTTCGAGTCTGGCTCTTGATTTCTCCGGAGCCATCCACTAGCCCGGCGGCGACTTTCGTCCCGCCAACATCCACCCCTACGACCAGCCTCGATTGCTTTTCTGCCGACATAATTATTCCTGGAAGGCCAGACCAGAAAAAGCGGAGCGAAGGCGCGTACGCCTAGCCCGTGGCCAGCTTCTTCTGCATTTCCTCCAGCGTAACGCCTTTGGTTTCCGGATACACGAACAGGACCACGAAGAATTGCAAGACCATCATGGCGGCAAAAAACACAAAGGGATATCCGCCAGAACGGGCTGCGACGGCGGGAAAGACCCCAGAGATGACCGCGTTCATAATCCAATGGGTGAAACTGCCCAGGCTTTGTCCTTTGGCCCGGACATTGTTGGGGAAAACTTCTGCCAGATAAACCCAGATGACCGCGCCTTGGGAAAAACCAAAGAACGCGATGTAGGCAATCAGCAACCAGACAAGCGAACTCTGGTGCTGGTTAGTGAGGAATATGGCCGCGACTCCAGAGAGGCAAAGAGCGGTTCCCACCGCCCCGACCAGGAGCAGGGTCTTGCGCCCGATCTTGTCGATGACCGACATGGCGATCATGGTAAAGAGCAAATTGGTCGCGCCGACCGCCACGGCTTGCAGATTGCCAGAGACCTTGCTAAAGCCTGCATGAGCGAAAATGTCGTTCATGTAATAAATGATTACGTTGATGCCCGAGAGCTGATTGAACATGGCAATCGAGACGGCCAGGAAGATGGGAAAACGGTGAGTGCGCGAAAAGAGCCGTTCCCCGGTTTGCTGCTGCTCCACGCGGATGGATTCGACGATGTCCTGAAGTTCCGTCTCGTAATTTTCTTCGCCCGTCATCTCGAGCACGCTGCGGGCTTCTTCCACCCGGCCTTTCTTGACCAGCCAGCGTGGGCTGCGCGGAATCGTGAACAGCATCAGAAAGAAGAACGCTGCGGGAATCGCGGTGACGCCCAGCTCCCAACGCCATTCGGCCGCCCCGAAGCCCTGCAGCCCAATGACGTAGTTGGAGAAGTAAGCCAGCAGAATTCCGAACACAACGTTGAACTGGAAGACTCCGACCAGTCTTCCGCGCCACTTTGCGGGAGCGATTTCAGCTATATACATCGGGCCCAGAACGGAGGAGCCGCCGATGCCCAGCCCGCCCAGAAAGCGAAAGACCACCAAAGAATCCCAGTTCCACGCAAAGGCACAGCCCAGCCCCGAGATCAGATAGAGGATGGCCATGATTCGCAGGCTGTCCCGGCGGCCGAATTTTTCTCCAGGGATACCGGCCAGCAAGGAACCGAACACGGTTCCCCAAAGTGCCATGGAAACCGTGATGCCCAGCAGCTTCGGAGTGAGATGGAAGACTTGGGTAAGAGCAGAGGTGGTTCCCGAAATTACAGCCGTGTCGAATCCGAAGAGAAGACCACCGAGAGCCGCGACGATTGTGCTCTTGATGAGGGTCGAATTCAGTTTCATTCCGGCTCCTGCGGATCAGGTTTTACAGACCCCAAACTCGGGAGGCGCACAGCGTTGGCACTTTATCCCAGATTGCGCATCGACGCTAGCGGGAGAGGTTGCGAACTCGTATCCGCCGCCTAGCCCGCTTTTGCAGTTCTGAGATTCGCCATCGCCGCCCAGGTGATATAGAGCACGGCCGCCAATGGAACCAGGAAAGCCATCTGCATCGAGTGGGTCGAATCGGCCAGCAAGCCCGCCAGTGGCGGCAGGAATGCGGCGCCCACGATGGCGGTGACCATCAGTCCCGATAAAGCGTTGACTTGTTCGGGCATGCTGTCGACGGTAATGGAGAAAACTAGCGGAAAAATGTTGGCGAACCCGAGACCTACGAGAAAGAAACTGGCGACGGCGATCGGTTGCGAGGGCAGAAACAACCCGAGCAAGCCGATGATCGAAAGCAGACAAGTCAGTATGAAGAACTTCTTGGCCTTCATCCAGTTCAGGATGACACCGCCGGAAAAGCGGCCAATGGTGAGCGCTGCGTAAAAGAGCCCCGTGCCCAGCAGTCCGGTTTTGGTGATATCGAGGGCGAAGCGCTCCTTGAGATACAGCGGAATGTTTGCGCTGACGGAAACCTCGGCTCCCACGTAGAGAAAAATCGCGAGCACCATCATGGCAACATATCCGTTTTTCAGCAAAGCAAGGCAGGAGGCCAAACTCGCGGTTTGATGGCCGGCCGCCGGACTGGTTTTCAAATGCAGGCCTGTGGTGGCAAGTAGAGTCAGAATGATGGCAACGCTGTAAACCGGGAAAATAACCCGCCAGCTCAGCCCGAAGAAGCGCGCTGCGATCACCGGAATCAGGGGACCGGACAGCGAGCCGATCGCTTTCACGAACTGGGCCAGCGACAAATTGCGCGAGTACTTTCCCTCCTCCGATACGTCGCGCATCAGCGGATTGCCCGCCACTTGCAACGTGGTAGCCCCGGCGCCCAACAGCAGAACAGTAAGCAGAAACATGGGGAACGTGGAGAACCCCATCACAGCTGGAATCAGCAGGCCAGCCAGCATGATGCACAGGCCCAGAATCAAAATGAATTTCTTGCCCTTCCTGTCCTGATATATGCCCATGGGCACTGAAAGAAACCCGAACATTACATAGCCGGTGAAGGCAATCAGTTGGGCGGTGAAGGTGGAGAGACTGAACTGTTCTTTGGCCAGACCAACAAAGGGTCCGGCGGCATCGCCGAAGCCCATGGCAAGAAAAGCGAGAAAGACCGGCATGGCTTGATAGATGGAAGGTTTGGCTACAGCAGAAGACGCCGGCGCCGATTCCTGCGGCATAGGGATGGGTTCCTCTCAGTTGAGCAACTGACCCAAAGCGAGGTTCATGATACATGCGCTGTCCACTCGGGCAAGTCCGGGACGCGATTCTATTTGAAAGTCGTTAGTCGGCGGCATCACCGCAAGAAGACAAGAGTGCCGCAATGTCTCGCCTGCTGGCCAATCTGCGGACCGGTACCGCGGGCCCGTGCAAAAGTCTGGCTGCCTCGATGCGGGGGCGGTTGAGCCGGTCGAAGTTCCAGATGAACCGCAGTACCTCCACAAGTTTGCCTATCTGATGGGCCTCGCCGCGCTTGAACACCCTCGCGATAGCACGCCAGGTGCAGGAAAGCCTGGAGCGCTCCAGCCAAATTATCAGAGTTGCGCGAGGCAATCGGATATCGAAGGTCGCGAGAGCAAAATTGCCGTCGCTGATCCACGCATCACCCGCGTGTTCTTTCTCCACCAAGGTTCGGAAAACGGGGACGTCCTTCTCGCCCCAAAGCGGGTGCCACATAGCGTCCAGGGAAACAACGCGCGCTCTCGTAAGCTCGCCAAGCTGCCGCGCCAGAAAAGTTTTCCCGCTTCCAGCACAACCCAGGATGACGATTCGGGCCATGATCTGTACACGTGGTCATTCTCACCGCCCCGCCACTGGGGGCGGAGTTTCAAGCCTTCATTTTGTTCTGCAGCAGGCTCAAGAGCGGGCGGTCGAGCTGGTGGCCCTGCCAGTTTTCGTACTTGGTACCGGGGCGCTCCGTGTCGAGAACACCGAAAGGACCGCGGAAGTTCCAGAGGGCCCATCCGCTGTGCAGGCCGTGCAAGACGTCGAGCGTGTCGTTAAACCAGGCAAGAACAACCTCGGGTGGGGTGTGCTTGTAGCAGCCCATCTCGCCGAAGTGAATGCGCACGCCTTTTTGCTCTAGATCGCTCCACGGCTGGAAGGTCTTAACCAGCGTTTGCCGGTCGCAAATCACCTGCCCGCTACTGTCCTTCAACGGCCACGTGGGGAGCGGTGCGGAACTGTTGACAAATCCCCGGGCCCATTCGCACTGGTAGTGAGTCAACTGGACAGGAGTGTAGGTGTGGCAGCTTTGCAGAATGCCGGTCTCGATCAGGTCCGGGATCGCCATGCCGCCCCCGAGGTAGCCGTCCGTAACAATCAATCGTTCCGGATCCTGCTTGCGAATCCCGTCGATCGCGGCCTTTGCGACTCGCGAGTAATTGGCGGCGTGACGCCGCTCGATCGCGCTGTTGGCGCGGTCCTCGGGCTTCATGCTGTCGAGTTCTTTTTGCTCTGCTGGGGTGGGCACGTCGAGCGGTTCGTTCACCAGATTAAAGCTCAGCCGTTCGCTGGGGACACCTTTATAACGTTTTGCAAAATAGACCCACTGATGCACGAAGGCGTCCAGAGTTCTCGGATCGTCGTAAACGCTGGTCTTTTCTTTGACGATATGAATACCGGTGAGCGACTCATTCAACGTGTCCAGGATGCACTCGCCCGGCGCGCGGTGCAGGCAAATGTTGACGTGGACGCCGTACTTCTCGCCTAGCCGGACGGCGCGGTCGATCGGCTCGACTCTCTTTTCGTCGATGGTTAACAAATCTGGCGCGGTCCAGAAGCGATAATCCATGGGCAGCCGTACCCAGTTGAATCCCCAATCGCGGATCCAGCGAAAATCGTCTTCCGGGAAGAGTCCGTCGTCTTTGTAAGGAAAATATTTCATCCAATCAGGGTCTGTAGAAAAATACTCAAGCAAATTGAAGCCGTACCAGGATGGATTTTTCGCCGGCGGGATGGAACTCGGCCCCGTCTTCGCTGCAGTTTGTGAGAACGCAGCCAGACCGCCCAAGCCTGCCGGCATCATCATCGCAGCGGCCACCGCGGCTAAGGACTTCAGCAAACAGCGGCGATCAGGATTCGCTGGTGGGCTCGGCACTGCATCGCTCTTAGTGTTCATGATGAAGCACCTCGATGATTTCGCGGATCACGCCAACTTCAACAAACCTTTCCCTGCCGCGGATTCCAGAATCGCCTTGGCAGCCAGGATGAAACCCAACGTGTGCGCCATGCCGGCGTGCCAGGGAGCGGGACAGGTCATCTGCGGGGTGTGATCGGGAATGACCACGCCATCGAACTGGTTGCGCCGCAGGATCGCCAAAATGCGAATCATATCCACTTCGCCATCGTCGATGAATGTCTCGCGATAGTTCGGCACTTTGCCCACTACATTCCGCAGATGGATGTAGGCGATCTTTCCCTGGCGGCTGTAGCGATCGACGGCGTCGTACACGTCTCCTTCGGTCATTTCGGCGATCGTGCCCACGCACAGCTCCAGAGAATTGTTCGTGCTCGGTGCCAGGTCGAGTAATCGCTGGTACATGTAAGGCTGGTAGACGAGGCGAGGTTGCCGACGCATAGTGGGCATGGGAGGGTCGTCAGGATGCGCCGCCAGCCGCACACCCGACTGCTCGGCCACCGGAACCACTTCTTCGAGGAATCTCTGCAGCCGGTGCCAAAGTTCGTCGTTAGAGATCGGCGGCAAAGTTCCGGCAGGAGCGCTCCGGTCGAACATCATATTCCACACCATTCCGTTGGGTAGCGGAACGTCTTCCGCCGGACCATCCATGCCGAGCGTGATCGCGCGGCCGCGTCCCAGTGGTGCCGTAACTCTGCCACAAACGCCTGCCAGACTGAAGTTGTATCCCAGCACCGGAACGCCGGCTTCGCCCATGCGACGAATGATGGTTTTGACGTTCTCGATGTGTTTGGGGCGCTGTGGGCCATCGAGCAGGATGTCGTGCCAATGCGCCGGGTCGAGATTTTCGATTGCGGCCAACACGAGGCCGGCATCCTCGATTTCCCGGCGAAGCTGAACCATCTCTTCGACGGTCCAGAGTCTTTCCGGATCGCCCGCCACACCCCAGGCGTCATATTTTCCTCCGGTCGGTTGGTTGCTGCGCGGATTGGTGGCGGCATCCTTGAAATAATCGACCAGATGAACAACGAGATGTGTGCAGCCCGCCTGCCGCGCGAAATCGTAGTAGTCGCGGGTCAGCATATGACGATATAAACCCAAGCCGACTTTCATGACTGGTTCCCGATACCCGCGCCGCTTCAGAGCCTACATGATGCCGTGTTTCGCGAAGGCGGCAACGGCGCTGCTGCCTTCTTCCAGCGCCTTACGGACCAATTTTTCGCCACGCGCTTTTTCCAGGGCTTTGGTGAATACTTCTTCCCCGACATCGGCGGGAATCACGCAGACTCCGTCAATATCGCCGAACAAAATATCGCCCGGCCGCAAACGCACTCCGCCAATCTCAAGCGGCACCCGAAAATCCATCACCTTGTAGCGCGGCGCAGAATCCTGGCCATACGGGCCCCAGGAAAACGTGGGAAAGTTCAGCTTCAGAACAGCCTTGGTGTCGCGCGTGTACCCGTTCAGCACTGCGCCGCGGCTTCCCAGCCTGGAGGCACGGATGCTCATCAATTCTCCCCAAAGCGCGTTGCGTGGAGAAGACCCGGTGTTTACATAAATTTCGTTGTGGTGGAGATCGTCGAGCGCCTCCAGCATGAGGCCGAACGGTTTGTCCATGAGCTTGTTGGCGGTGCCGGCAACTTTTTCTTCGAAAACGTCCACCGCAAGCACTGGCATGGCCCGGCCAATCACGATCATGTCGGGCCGCAAGGGCCGAATTTGCGGGGGAAGGAACTGATGCTGCAGGTGCATCTTGTCCATCACGTCCCCTACGACACAGGTGAATAACTCCCGCTCCGCGAGGGCGAACAGTTCGTCGTCTGTTTTCCAAAGTGGCATGATTCCTTCCAAAGCCAGCGAGTTTCTCAGGTCCGCGCCAGGCGTCAACTGTTCTTGTGACGCGCCTTCTGAATTTTCTCGACAAACTGTTTGGCTAGATCAGTAATGGACTGGAAGTCGCCTTTTTTGGCGCCTGCCGTCAGATTGCCGCCCACACCCACGGCGACGCAGCCCGCATGGATCCACTCCGCGACGTTCTCCAGACTCACGCCGCCGGTGGGCATCAAAGCAGCCTGGGGCAGGGGCCCTTTCACCGCCTTTACAAAGGCCGGGCCGAGAATCTCACCGGGAAACACTTTCACGATGTCCGCCCCACTCTCCATTGCTTCCACGACATCGCGGACCGTTCCCGCGCCGGGCATGTAGGGGATCTGGTAGCGATTGCAGAGCCGCGCGGTTTCTACGTTGAGCGACGGACTGACCACGAAATGCGCTCCGGCCAGAATCGCCGCCCTTGCGGTCTCAGGGTCGAGCACCGTGCCCGCGCCCAACAGAATCTCGCCTGACTGATAAATCTTTGCGAGGTCAGCAATGACGTTGACGGCGCCGGGAACGGTGAACGTGATCTCAATGGCGGCGACGCCGCCACGGGCGCAGGCTTCGGCGATCTGTTCCGCCTGCTGCGAACTTTCCGCCCGGATTACGGCAACAAGTCCGGAGTCAACAATCTTGCTGAGAACCTTCAGTTTAAGAATCGACATAATTCGGATACGGCCTCTCTCGGGCACCTATTGGAAAAACGGCTCTCCCTTTCGCGCGTAGCGCCGGGCAACTTCTTCGTTTAGCGTCACGCCCAGGCCGGGTTTGTCAGTCAGCGGGATGAATCCATTTTGGATTATGGGTTTTGGACAGCCTTCCACCAAATCATTCCAGAAGGGGACATCCGAGGCATGAAACTCCAGCACCAGAAAATTTGGGATCGCCGCGCACAGGTGCGCCGAGGCGAGCGTGCCCACCGGACTGCTGATGTTGTGCGGCGCGATGGGAATGGTCTGTCCATCAGCGAAGTCCGCAATGCGGCGCGCCATCGACAGCCCTCCAACCTTTTGCAAATCGGGGGTCGCGACGCTGAGGGCGTGCTCATTCAGGATGCGCCGGAAGCCTTCGAACAGATATAAGTTCTCCCCCGTCGCGATCGGTACTCGCACGCGGGACTGCACTTCTTTCAGCGCGTCGGCATTGTCTGGCGGCACGGGGTCTTCGAGCCAAAGCAAACGGAAGGGTTCGAGTTCTCGCGCGATTTTTATAACGTCAGAAATGTTGTAGCGCCAGTGGCAATCCACGGCGATGTCCGTGTCCTTGCCGACGGCTTCGTGAACCGCTCCGGTTAGCCGCACCATATGGTCGATTCCGCGATTGGTCAGGCAGCGATTGTGCGGATCGAAACCCTCCGTGCCAGGCACGTCGAGGTCAAATTTCAGAGCCGTGAAACCTTTGGCTCTCATTGCCAGGGCTTGCTTTTTGTAGGCTTCCGGCGAAGAGGGAGGGCCTGGGTCGGGATCGCCAAAGTAATCTCTGCCAGCATGCTTCGAACCACTCGGCGCCCAAGAGGCGGGCCGGGATCGCAGCACTTCATCCAAACTTTCAAGGGCCTCGCCGCCGTGGCAATCGGCATAAATCCGGACCCTGTCCCGGAACTTGCCGCCGAGCAGGCAGTAGATCGGAACCTCGAGCCACTGCCCCAGCACATCCCAGAGCGCGGCTTCGATCCCGCTGATCGCGTTGTAGACGATGCCGGCGATCGATCCGGCGCCGGAACTTGCCAACTGCAGCTTGCGAAATAGGCGGTGCACGTCGCGCGGGTCCTCGCCCACGATCACGGGTTCGAGAGAGCGCAGGATCGAGGTGAGGCCGGGGGCGAAGAAGCACTCGCCCAGGCCCTTAACGCCTTCGTCGGTTTCAATGCGGACGAATGTCCAGTCAAAGTTGCCCTCGACGACTGCCGTTTTCAGGCGAACGATTTTCAATTCTCTTTCTTCCTTCTCATGCCAGGACTACCGCTGCTGAAGAACTATAAGCTCAACCCCGGGAGGCGGCAGCGGATTCGAAAGCTCCACCTTGCCGCCCTTGCTTTTTCTTTCTTCGACCAGCGCAAAGTCCTGCGACTTGGTGATCCGATATCGCTTGACGGTGAATGTCTTGTTGCCCCATGGGAGATTATCGACGCTGAGCGCATATCCCGAATTAGTCCCACTCGGGATCTCAGTCCGGGGCGGCAGCCCTTTGATTTTGGAGAAGTCGAAGTGAATCTCCGCATGCACCGCCGGCGGAATCGCCATCTGGTGCGCCTTGAAGCCGGGTGGGATTTCGTAATTGCTGATCAGAATCTGCAGCTTTTTCCCATCCCGTGAGCGTCCGGCAATGGCGGCGAAACCGAACGTATCAGCGCCGGTCAGTTCCAACCGTTCCGGGGTATCCAGCAAGGCAGCGGTAGCTCGATAGGTGTAAGCGGTCTTGAAGTATTCACCGTGCGAGCCAAAAAGCCCCATCCACGTGGCATCGCCGCGGTAGAACATAGCGTGATCGATCGACGAGTCTTGCAGATAAGTCATTACCGCGCCCACAAACGCGGCGTTCTCCGCTCCCTGTAGAATTTGTTTTTCGACATCGGTGAAGTCGGCACTCAGGTTCCATTCCGAAAGGATGCTCTCTGCCTTGCGGAACCCCTTCGCATCGAGCAAACTGCGAATCTCCTGACCGATTCGCACCGCGTCGTAAGGATCGGCGGAGCTGTCCGCGTAGGTGTGCCAGGAATAAAAATCAAGTGGCACCTTGTGGGTTGCGCAGTAGTCGAGAAATTCTTCGCGGTAAGGGCCTTGCTCAAGCGGAAGTGCCTTCGCATCGCCTCCAACTTTCAAAGCTGGATCCACGCTCTTCAGCGCCCGGGCGGTTTTTTCGTAGAGCGAGTAAAACTGCTCCGGAGTGCCTGACCAGAAAAGTTCAGGCTCGTTCCAGAACTCCCAATAGCGGATGTTGTCGTGAAAGCCGTTGGCCCATCCCTGGTTGTAATGCATGGCGATGTGCTTCACGATAGCGGCGAATTTATCGAAATCGGCGGGCGGGTTCGTGTTCGCGCCAAAACTGCGGCCGACGCGGTAGTAAACTTCAGCGCCGGTTTCGCGGATTGCTCGAATCACCTCGTCTGTCGGGCCGAATCTGTAGCTTTCAGGCTTCTCCGGATCGGCGCTCCAATCGGGGAAAATCGTGGCGGCGTTTCCTGCCGCTACAAGTTTGCTTCTCTGATCGGTGTCGGGAACAAGCCAGGTGAGCCAAGGATCGCCGATCACGTAATGCGAATCGATCTCGCTCGGGCCCATAAAGTCGTGCGTCCGAACCATATCGATGCGCAGATCCTTGTACTGCTTGACCAGGGTGGGAAGCCCTTCCATGACCGGAGTTGGCTGTCCATTGACGCCCTGGAAGGAACGAATTGTCCCGCTGATCTTGCCGGCATCAACGTGCAATTGCCGCAGTTGGGCTGGCGCGAGCACGGCAAAGGAGATGATCGATATTAGAATCGCGTAAAAGCTAAGAAAATCGCGCATTCCATTTCGGATTTTCACGCGGTAGTTTCCTTTCCACGGAATATAACGCGCCGAGGCTAAGTGTTTTTCGCCCCAGTCCCAGCCTCCTGAAAAGCCATCCCGCCCAGCGGAATCATCAGGCCGCCGTCCGCTACCACCGTGGTTCCGGTCACAAACGAAGCCAAGTCGCTGGCCAGAAAAGCGATGACCTGGGCAATCTCTTCCGGCTTACCCATCCGGCCCAGGGGATGCATTTTGTGGCAAGCTGCAAGCACCGCCTCTGGATTGTCATCGAGCGAGGCCGACCAGCGGAGCATGGGCGTGTCGATTGCGCCAGGGCAAACCGCGTTCACCCGGATATTGTTTTTCGCGTAATCCAGCGCCAGCGAACGCATGAGTCCGAGCAGCGCGTGTTTGCTTACCATGTAGGCGAGCGAGTTGCGCTGGGCCCCCAAGGACTGCACCGAGGCCGTGATTACAATCGCACCGCCGCCTCGCTTGATCATATGAGGAATTGAATACTTGGAAACCAGGAAACCGCTCTTCAGGTTTACCGCCAGAGTCTGGTCCCAGTCGTCCTCGGTCGTGGTCGTCGCCGATCCATAGGTTTGAATGCCGGCGTTGCTGACTAGAACGTCGATCCCTCCGAAACTCCTGACGACTTGAAAGATCGTCGACTCCACTTCCTGGTTAACGCTGAGATCGGCACGGAAAAACTGGATTTCGGGCATGGCTCCAGCGTCCCGGACTAGTTTCTGACCGGCTTCTTCATCCCGGTCGACGACTGCGACCCTAGCGCCGCGATTCAGAAGCTCCAGACACGTGGCCCGTCCAATGCCCGAACTGCCGCCCGTAACGACGGCAACTTTCCCAGAGAATTTCATCGCACCCCCTCAGGTGGATAGAAGCTCAACAGAACGCCGCGATTGAATACAGTATACATCAATAATTAAAGCGTTTATTGTATAATCATAGGACTGATTTAAGATTGTATACAGGAGGAGCAGGTATGCTTGATCGAGTTGCGATCAACTCAGACGCTCCGCCCCCATCTACCATCAAGGCTTATCTTGTCGCGACGCTGCGCGAGGCAATTGTCACGGGCAAGTTCAAACCCGGCGAACGGCTTAACGAGAGCAAGTTGGCGCGCCAATACAACGTGAGCCGCATCCCTGTCCGTGAGGCGTTGCAACAGCTGCAGGAACAAGGATTGGTGATGAACCATCCCCGCCGGGGTATGTTCGTCAATATGCTGAGCGAACAGGAGTGCCAGCAGATTAACAGCCTGCGAATCGTCCTGGAGGGAGAGGCGCTACGGTTATGCCGCGCCAGACTTACAGCGGCCTGGGCGCGGCATCTGTCGGATCTCGTCGAGAAAATGGAAAACTGGAAAACCGGCTCCGAGATCGACGCGGCGGCGCTGGACCTGGAGTTTCATCGTGCGATTTGGAGCTACAGCGGCAATCCTTATCTGGAAAAGATTCTGAACACCCTGGTTCCGGTGCTCTTTGCCCACCAGGCGCTCGAATACACCAGTCACGACGAGAAACGATGGCCCTTGTATCATCACCGGTTACTTCTGGACGTCGTGCTGGGCAAGTCTTCGCAAACGGCCGAAGAGGCTATGATTGCCCACCTGCGGTTGCGCTATACCAATCCCGAACGATACTCGAGTCTTGTCTATGCAGGGGCAAGGCCGCAGGCCAGCCCATCCGCAAAATCCTCGCCGAGTTCGGAGGATACAACCACGTGACGCATGACTAACCAGACGGTCACCTTCGGCGAAATCATGTTGCGGCTGGCGCCGCCAGGGTTCGAGCGCTTCTTGCAAAGTCCTCAATTTGCCGCCACCTTCGGCGGCGGAGAGGCGAACGTGGCGGTCGCACTCGCCAACTTCGGTCTGCCGGCTGCCTATGTGACGGTTCTCCCGGACAAGAACCCCATCGCCGACGCTGGCCATTGGCGAGTTGTGCCGCTTCGGAGTCAATACTTCCGGTATTGTGCGCGGGAAAGGACGAGTCGGCATTTACTTCCTCGAAGCAGGCGCCAATCAACGTCCTTCAAAAGTGGTCTATGACCGTGAGTACAGTGCGATCGCCCTTGCTAAACCTGGCGACATCGACTGGGGGAACGTTTTCCGCGACGCTGGCTGGTTTCACATCACCGGCATAACTCCCGCAATCAGCCGCTCCGCGGCCGATCTTGCGCTCGAAGCTGTGCGCAAAGCCCGGGAAGGGAAGATCACCGTTTCCTGCGACCTCAACTACCGCAAGAACTTGTGGAAGTGGGGCAAGACCGCCGTCGAAGTGATGCGCGAGTTGATGACTTTCGTGGATATCGCCATTGCCAACGAAGAAGATGTGCAGATGGCGCTGGGCATTCAAGCCGAAGTGGATGTGCATTCGGGTCAACTGGATCGCGCGCAGTATGCAAAGCTTACTGGGAGAGTTTTGTCAGAGTTCTCTGGATTAAGAGCCATTGCGATCACTCTGCGTGAATCGAAGAGTGCATCGCAAAACGGATGGTCGGCATGCCTGAATGACCGCAAAGAATTCCTCGTCAGCCGCCAGTACGAGATCACCCACATCGTGGACCGTGTCGGAACAGGTGATAGCTTCGCGGCCGGTCTGATCTACGGCCTGCAAGAGCTCGGAACCCACCGGGACGCGCTGGAATTTGCGGTCGCGGCGAGCTGCCTCAAGCACTCCATTTCAGGAGACTTCAACCGCTCTACGGTCGAAGAAGTCCAGGCCTTGCTCAAGGGTGGTGGTTCGGGCAGGGTGCAGCGCTAACTATTCGCCGGTTTCAAATCGGTACTTCATTCCGGGAGTTCGGTTCCGGATGAGGAAGAATCTTGGCATGCGCATCGGCGTAATGCCCTATCTCACCAACACATAAGGCTTGGCGGCTGACGTGCTGCGTTACACGCGGAGTGCAAACATGCCGCAGTTGCGTCAGGACCGCCTGACCCAGGAATGGGTGTTCGTCGCTACTCAATCTGCCGACCTGGAAGAACTGGTAGTAAAGCGCGTGCGCAAGCCACTGCCCTCGTTTGATCCTTGCTGCCCGCTGTGCCTTAATCTCGACGAACATAATCCGACGGAAATCTTGCGCAAGCCTCCGGCAACGGGTGGCGGCTCGCCCATACGGATTGTTGCCCTCAAGGATCCTGCGCCCATCCTCGCTGGCACGGCCGCTCGTTCGCTAAGACACTTGGGCAGCCAAGGCGAGGGCCTGTGCTTCCGGGAACTTGTTGTGGAGACGTCGGACCACTCCTTGCACACCGCGATGCTGCCCGACGCACACTTGGCGCACATATTAAGAACCCTCAAAGCTCGCTACGACGAACTCAGCCGTGACCCCCGCTTGGCGCACGTTACCATTGCCAAGAAACACAGGCTCGAGGGCGGCGCAGCTGTGGAGCATTCCCATTGGCAGGTGACGGCCAGCGATTCGATTCCTACGCAGGTCTCGTGCTGGCTACAGCATGCCCGGCGGCACTACGGCAAGTCAGGAGATTGTATTTTCTGCGTTGCGCTACAGGAAGAACTGGAAACACAAACTCGAATCGTTCTGGCGGGGGAGCATTTCGTCGCGCTCGAGCCTTATGCTTCCTCCAGCCCGTTTTGTACCCAGGTGTATCCGCGACGACACATGGCGAGCTTCTCTGAGATCAACGCCGCGGAAATCCAGGACTTAGCGCGCATTCTGCATGGTGTCCTGGCCCGCTTCTACCACGGGCTCGAAGACCCTGATTACCACTGCACGCTTCGCGGCGCACCCATCGGGAGTGCCGCAGTGAAGTACTATCACTGGTCCTTTAACATCGTTCCGTCTTTCCCTTCGGCCGCCCCGCCGGGCAGGGAAGCTTGCATGAATTCGGTATTGCCCGAAACTGCTGCGGAATTCCTTCGCGCCGTGCGGGTGGAGCAAGCCATCCCTGCCTAGGCGCCATCGCGTCGCGGTTTCGTTGCTTCTCTCGGTGCTACCGCTGCGTTTCCCGGAGAATCGTCCCAAACCTGCGCTCGTCGATGCTGAACCCCTGCTTGATCCATCCCCGAATTCGCGGCTGGAAAATTCCCTCTTATCATCGTCCTCCGACCCTGCTGCCAGTCATTGTTGAACTTGCATGAAGGCGTTAGGGGGATGATGGCCGCTAATTCGAGGAGTATAATCACTGGATTCGCGGCTCCCGGCCCCTAGAACAAGAGGTGCTTTCCCCATGGTTTCCCGACCTGTCCTCGCATGTCATTATTCTTGTCTTCCTGCTGTTGACTTGTCTCTGTTCGGCCAGATCCAGACTCCCGCCAAACCCCGGCCGCACGTGATTGTCGTCGGCGTAAACGGAATGGAACTGGACGTCATTCGGCCCCTGCTGTTGAAGGGCGACTTGCCCAACCTGGCGCGAGTAATCAAGAACGGCGCGTACGGAAAACTGCGCACCGTCGATGCTCCCAACTGCCCGCGCGTCTATAGCACGTTGTTCACCAGCACCACGCCGGCAGAGCACGGCGTCACTGGATTTCTTGTCGGCGGAATCACCGCGAACACCAACATGTTGAAGCAGGAACCGATCTGGTCGATTCTTTCAAAAAACGGCGTGACCGTAGGTATGGCCAATGTTCCGGCGACTTTTCCGGTGATGCCCGTGAACGGGTACATGGTCAGCGGGATGCTGACTCGCGGCAAGAACTGTGAAGACGGCGTCCTGTGTGCTCCGAAGCTTTCAGAGGTCGAAGGCGGGGACGCAGTTTATCCACCAGCCTTGAAGGCGGAACTGCTCAAGAGTGTCGGCGATTTCTATATTGATTGTGAACGCATGCCTTCCGCCGAGCAGCTTCGCGGCAACGAGACCGAAGTCATCGATACGTGGCTCAAGAGAGTCGACACCATCCGGGAGGAGCAGACCAAGCTCTTTGACTACCTGCTCGCCAACCATCCCACTGAATTCACCTGGCTGGCGCAATCCTGCGAAGACCGTACGGGGCACTGGCTCTATCCCATCGCGCCTTACAATGTCGGCTACAACCCCAAGATCAACGGCGTTCGCCAGGATGCGTTTCCCAACCAGTACATCGGCTTCGACAAGGTGCTGGGCGCAATCCTCAAGCACATCGACGACAATACGTATGTGATTATTGTCTCCGACCATGGCATCAAACCGCTGCGTGAGTTCGAGCAGACCGATCCCCACGCTCATATGGATCACGAGAAGACCACGCCGGTAATCGCGAAACACGATTTCGCCGACGGCGACGATGTTCCGGGTTCGTTCTTTGCCATGGGCCCGGGCATCAAGCACGACCTTCGCCTGATGGGCTTTGAAGCCTCGGTGTATGACATCGCCCCAACCATTCTTCACCTGTACGGCATCGAGCAGCCGAAGCAGATGCATGGCCACGTACTCACCGCGATTTTTGAAAATTCAGAAAATAAAGTGGCGCAGAAGTAGCGGAAACCGAGAACTGAGAACCGAGAACTGAGAACCGAAAACTGGAAACTGTATTTTCCGAAATGCCCATAGGACTGTCCGGAACTTAAAGCCCAGGGAGCATCCATGCCCGAAACCCCTCAGCAATATACGAAGCGCATTCTGAGTCACAGTGCCGGCAAAGACGCGCTCAAAACTCAACAGTCAACTCCCGCGAAGCTCGCCACCCTTACTCGCCGGCTCAAGAAGAGCCAGCTCTTGAAGCGCCCCGCGCCTGGCAAATGGTCGATCGCGGAAATTCTCGCTCATCTTGCCGACGCCGAATTGGTTGTAGGGTTCCGCGTGCGGCTCACGCTCGGCGCGAACGGAACGCCCATCCAGGCTTTCGACCAGGACGTGTGGGCCACCACTTTCAACTACGCCCGCCGCGATCCCAAGACATCGCTCGAAACTTTCCGTTTCCTGCGCGAAAACAATCTGCGGCTGCTCAAGTCCGTGCCGCGGAGCTTGTGGGACAACTACGGCATGCACGAAGAACGCGGCAGGGAGAGTGTGGACCACCTTGTGCGCATGATGGCCGGGCATGATTTGAATCACATGCGGCAGGTGGAACAGATCGTGAAAGGGATGAAGAAGGCGCGGTGACAGTGAAAGCGGATGACTAGTGGCCTGAGGGCTGCTTCCGCAATTGCTCTGTCCGCAGCGTTTCCGCGCGCGTCAAGCCAAGTTTGGCCTCCGTGCTTCTTGGCTGCAGCAGCAGCGCCGCCTGGAACTGATCCTGAGCGTTCGCGGCATCTTTCAAGGCGAGGTAGACCTGCCCGAGCAGCAGACGCGCGGGGAATTGGCCGGGTGAGAGCTTAAGGCTGGCTTCAAGCGCGTCGCGCGCTCCTGTCAGATCTCCGGTCTTCTCAAGGGCCTGCCCTAACTCGAATGCAGCGGTCACATCCTGTGGACTGACCTGATGAGCCAGCTTCAGATGTTCGCCGGCTCTGTAGTACTCGCCCCCGCGTAGCTCAAGCTCTCCCAGTTGACGCAACGCCGTAGGAGACTTGGGATCGAGCTGCAAGACTTTTTCCAGAGCAGCGCGCGCTTCTGTGGGACGCTCGTCCTCTGATGCCATCATGGCTTTGTGCAGCAGATTTTGCTCTTCAATCTTGTCTTTTGGATCGGGCAGCAGGGAAGGCTCGGGCACGTTGGTCGAGCTTCCCACATCCGCCCGGCCGAGATAGCCCAGGGCCTTCAGCTCATCGACGGTCCCTTGACCCACAGCCCCTGGGGAAGGAGCTGCCGGTGGTGTCTTTGCCCGCAACTCGGCCAGCAGGACGCGAAATTTCTGCACCGTGCTGTCCCAGGGAGCGTACTTGTTTTGCAGTTCACCCGGATCGGCGCGCAAATCGTACAGCTCAGGTTTGGGAGCTTCGATGAGCTTGAATCCCTCCCCGCGCACCGAGCGCAAGGGCGCCCAGCCGAAACGTAACGGATAGTCAGTCTCACCAAAGGCAATGCGCGCTGGCGTTTCGCTGCCAGAAAAATACGGCTGTAAGGATTCGCCATCCAGTTGTGTCGGAGGAGAAATCTTCAACAGGTCGAGCACCGTTGGCAAAATGTCCGTGGTACGTACTTGCGGTTCTACGACCCTGCTAGAGCGGGTTTTTCCGGGCAGCTTCACAATCAACGGCACGTGGGTGGTGGAGTCATAAAGAAAAATTCCGTGCGTATCTTCGTGATGTTCGCCCAGCCCTTCGCCGTGATCGCCGACCACAATGATTAAAGCGTTGTCATACCATCCTTGCTTCTTCAAGTAGGCAAGAAAGTTGTCGAGAGCCGAATCGGCATAAGCAATCTCGCCGTCATAGAGGCGATCCTTATATATCTGCGAATACGGCACGGGCGGTTCGTAGGGGTCGTGGGGATCGTAAAGATGGACCCAGACAAAGTGCGGTCCCGCCGGGTTTGCGCTTAACCAAGTCTCGGTGCGCCGCACCACATCCATGCCCCTGCGTTCCACACGCCCCCAGCGGGATTTCGTTTGTGGATGCTCCGGAAAGTTATCGTAGAAATCGAATCCGCGATCGAGGCCGGGAGCCAGCGCTTTGCTGTCGAGAATCACTGCGCCGATGAACGCGGCGGAGACATATCCGTTCGGCTTGAGCAGTTGGGCTAGGGTGCGATGGGTCGCAGCTAGCGGCACAGCAAAATCAGTGACACCGTGCGAACTGGGCAGCAGACCGGTGAGAATGGTCGTGTGGGATGTGTTGGTGATCGGGCTCGGCGTGAATGCCTGCGTGAAGCGAACGCCGTCTTGGGCGAGACTGTCGAGCGCGGGAGTTGAAATCGGTTCGTAGCCGTAACAATGGACGTGATCGGCCCGCAGCGTGTCGATTGTTACCAGGAAAACATCGGGTTGCGATGGTGGCCTACGGGGCGCTTGCGCAGCCAGGGTGGCCGCGAGACAGCAGAAAAGTACGATGCGCGTGGCCTTCATCGCGTTTTAGCCTAGCACACACGATTTGCCTGCCTCTCCCGATTGACGTATCGGGACATGCGCCAATAAACTGCGGAACTGCCGCTCCTAGCAGGAGCGCTCCGCTCTCACGGCATTGAGGTCCTGTATGTCCAGGTCGACACGCTTTGCATTCTTCGCGGCTTGCCTTTTGCCGCTTGCCCTTTCTCTCACGGTCGTCGCCCAGCAGAGTGCTAAGAAAAGAGTCAGCAGCCAGGACGATCTGCCGCGCTTCACCTATCGCATGGCGAAGCCGGCCTCGGATTTGGTGCAGGCGGACGACGCAACTTTCAATGATTTCTCGGGAAAGGTGCGCAGCGACCTGGAGAAGATCTTGCAGGACTTCGAAATCCAAGATAAAGCCACCTTGCGATTGCTGCTTTCGGCCCGTTTCGACTTGCAGCAGTTGGCGGGGGAAAATCAGGCGGCGCTCGAAACTCTCAAGTCCCTCCGGGCGCTGGAAGAAAAGCCTGCCGCCCGGCTGACGGCTGGATTGTTGCAGCAGTCCATACTGCAAGCCGCCAGCGAAACCAAGAGCACCAGTGGTCCTGCCTTTGAGGCGGCGTTTACCAGGAGCTATCGGGAAGCGATCGATCCCCTGCCCTGGGATGTTGTGCGTGACTCGGTGCGGTCCGAGTTGGCACAGAGTCAGTTGGCGACGAAAGCGGCGCTGATCGCCTACCTGAAAACAGAGTTCGATCCCGCGGTCGAGAAGTCCGGAGCGCTGGACAACCTGCAAGCCTGGACTTTAATCGACATCAGGAGCACGTTGCAGTTTGAAGTTCCCCTCACTTCTTCCCGCGTGGAAATCCTGAGCCGTTACATCGCGACGCACAACGTGCAAAGGCCTGACATCTGGCAAGCTCGCGACGTAGACTCTTACCAGCGACCAGAAACTCACGCCGGTTCTGATTGGAATCTGGGACTCTGGCGTGGATATTTCTCTGTTTGGCGGACAGGTCTTTAGCGATCCCCATCCCACAGCCAGCGGCACACACGGGCTGGCTTACGATGACCTGGGCAATCCGTCACCCTCCTGGCTCTATCCGCTTTCACCGGCCCAGGAACAACGTTATCCGGGCTTTCGCGATGACCTCAAAGGAAGTCTCGACTTGCGTAACGGTGTCGACTCGCCCGAAGCGGCCGCCCTGCGCGAGAAAGTAAAAACCTCAACCCCGGAGCAGCTGCGCGACTTGCGCGAGTTAAACAAAGTCATCGGCCACTATGTGCACGGAACTCACGTCGCGGGCATCGCGGTACGCGGGAACCCGGCGGCGCGCCTGGTGGTGGCGAGGTTCGACGACCAGCTGCCGGATCTTCCTTTCCCCCCGACGGCGGAATGGGCGCACCGGATGGCGGCTGACTTCCAGCAGATGTCGGATTATTTCCGCACACGCAATGTCCGGGTCGTAAACATGAGCTGGGGAGATGATCCCCAGGAATTCGAGTTGTGGCTCTCGAAGACTGGCGGCGGGGCCGACCCGGTTGCACGGAAGCGTAGTGCTGATGAGCTGTACGGCATTTGGCGCGCTGCGGTCGAAAGCGCGATCAAGAATGCGCCCAATACATTGTTTGTCTGCGCAGCCGGCAATGCCGATAGCGATGCCAGTTTTCTGCAGGACGTTCCCGCGGGACTCCACCTACCCAACCTTCTGGCGGTCGGCGCAGTCAACCAGGCGGGCGAGGAAACATCTTTCACGAGTTACGGCAGCACGGTTGTCGCGGACGCCAACGGCTATGAAGTGGAGAGCTTCGTTCCCGGTGGTGCAAAGTTGAGACTTTCGGGAACATCGATGGCCTCGCCGAATGTGGTCAATCTTGCCGGGAAGTTGTTCGCTTTGGATCCGTCGCTTACGCCGGCACAAGTCATCGACTTGATAGAAAAGGGCGCAGCGACGAGCGAAGATGGCCGCCGTCACCTGATTAATCCTAAACGCTCGGTAGAGTTGCTCCAAGCCCGCAACGCAAACGTGGCAGGAGCAGCGCCAACGCCAACTCGCTGAGATTCGATATGGGGACCCAGTGGACCTGAACCAATATTTCCGCCGCCTTTTTTCCTACGATGAATGGGCAAACCGCGAAGTCCTGGCCGCCTTTCGGTCTGCGGGCAAGAATGCTCCGGCACGCTCCATCAAGCTTCTGGCCCACATTTTCGCCGCCCAGAGAGTGTGGCTGGAGCGCCTGAAGCAAGAGAAGCAAAGCGTCCCAGTGTGGCCCGAAGTCACGCTGGAGCACTGCGAGGTGCAGGCCGAGGAGTTACCGCGTTTGTGGAACCAATACCTGAAAGGAAAAACTGAAGCCGACCTTGCCCTTACCATCAGCTACAAGAACAGCAAAGGTGAAAGCTGGGAGAGCCGCACAGACGACATTCTGCTGCACGTCATAATGCACTCCGCCTACCATCGCGGACAGATCGCTGCCGACACGCGCGCCGCAGGGCTCACGCCTGCCTACACCGATTTCATCCACGGCGTTCGTCAAGGGCTGGTGGAGTAGGGGATGTTCACGAACGAACGACTTATACGCGCACGAATGAGCCGGATTCCTGCGTTCGTTCTGATCGTTGCTTTGGGCGGGCTGCTGTTCGCGGCATCGACATCCGCGCCCAAGTTCGAGCCACTGCCGGCGCCGGTTTCCAACAACGCTGTGACGGCGCGTAAAAAATCACGGCAAGACGCTGATTTTCTCCTTCATGGGGATCGGGCCCGCCAAGACCTGGGACGCGATCAGCAACGCAGGCTATCTGATGGATCCCGACGCGCGGAGCCGAAAATGGATTGAGACACGTCCCGTGCCGGGGACTGCGGGCAGACTCGCAGCCTCCGCGGCCGGCACTCATGGCGTCTGTCTTCCTGTTCGGTGGTTATGTCGTCGACGCACAGGGTGGCGAAATCACCGTGCCGGACGTCAACATCTATTCGCCGGACGACGATCGCTGGTCTCGCGGCGAAGACATTCCCGTCGCGGTTGACGACTCCGTCGCAGGAGTCTATCGCGACCGCTACATCTATCTGATCAGCGGCTGGTCGAAGAACGACAATGTTCGCAACGTTCAGGTGTACGACGTGGAGAAAAGGAAATGGCTGCAAGCTACGCCCATCCCGGGCACCCCGGTGTTTGGGCATGCCGGCGGCCTGGTAGATGACACAATCGTCTACGTGGACGGCGCGTATAAGAATCCGTCGGGCAATGTTCCCAAATTCGTGGCATCCGACGAATGCTGGATGGGCAAGATCGATCACCGTGATCCGGCGAAAATCCAGTGGACCAGGCTGCCGAATCATCCCGGTAAGGCGCGCTACCGGATCGCGGCTGGGGGATCAGGCAAGGATCAGCGGATTTACTTTGCAGGCGGAACCGACAATCCCTACAACTTTAACGGAATCGGCTACAACGGCCAGCCCGCAGAGCCTTCGCCGGTGGTTTTTGCATTCAATCTGGGCACCGGCAAATGGGAGACGATCGCCGAGAATGTATCCGATCCCACTATGGACCATCGTGGACTGGTCGCGTTGCCGGAAGGCCTGCTGGTTGCCGGTGGAATGGAAAAGGGACAGCGGGTCACTGCGCGAGTGCAAATCCTGCCGAAGGCCGTGGCGCAAACGAAATAGCGAACTATTTTCTTACGCTGCAATCCAGAGAAGCGCGGCGAGAAGGGCAGGGCGTGGGGGAGACCTTCGCCCGTGCCGTTCGATATGGCAAGTCTCTTTCTTACTTAGTCGCCCCAGCCGCAGCTGCAAATGCCATGCCCGCTGCCGAGGATATTGACAAAGGCGCACTCCGCCTGAAGATAGAAGCTCAGTTCCTTTGCCCCCAAAGTGGAATCCGATGACTCAGTCTCGGTGATCGGGAATGCGGATCCAACTTTGTTTTGAATGTGGGTCGCCCACACGCGAAGGCTGGCCGTGGGGGTGACATTGGAGGTGGGATCGCACGGCGAGTTATTGACTGCCGCGGATACAACCTTGATGACGCCAGTCTTGGAGCGGACCCCGGTCAGGGGATTGCTGGTCAGGTTATTGTTGACTGAGATTGTACGCAGACCGTTCGGGGTCTCCAGGCAACCGCAGCATTCGGTAAGCTGCTGGTCGTTGTCGAACACGTAGATCATGGCGCACAAATTCCCGCCCGTCACTCCCGGGTTGTCGATCCGAACAGTGGCGTCCGGCGCTCCCGCGTAGTTGGCGTTCGAGAAATAGTTAACTTTGTAGACGTCTTGTGCCGAAGCAACACCCAAGCCCATTGTCAGCAGGCTTAGAGTCACTAAGGCGATTGCGAAGAGCAACTTCTTAGGCATCGGTAGTAATCCTCCTAGATTCTGCTAGGCCGACGGGGCGGAGGATCTACCAAGCAACTGCGCTAAACCTTAGCCCTCGGAGTCTGATTTCGCCAACTACCCACCTGGATTAGTCGAGATGGATCAGTCCGCAGAACTCCCGTCTGCTCCGTTTCCCCTGCACCTAATGCCTGCTTCGGAGCGACAACCCGGGAGGTTTTCAAGTTGAGCTACTACCCCCCGAGAAGTGCCATTGACAGTCCACAAAAGCCGAATTTATGATGCGCTCGGGCATATTCCCATGAAGCGCTGGCAGTGGGCACTTCTCATCTTCGAGTTGTCGTTGTTTGCCCTCATCCTGATATTGCCTCAGGTTGATCTGCCCGACTTTACTTTTCACAACGGTACGGCGCCGGTAGCGGCGCACAGCCGTATGGTCGCGCCCCCGGTGCGTGCAGCTTCCGTGATCGTCATTCCGGTTTTCTCGCTGGATCGGACCCACGAAACCACCTGGGAATCGCGCGATATAGTCTCTCCCTTAACCCTGGACTACCGTCTCTCTTCGTTGTGCACCCTGACCTGCTGACCATTTCCTGCTGATCTCTGTTTTTCTCACAAGCTTGCTCTGTGCAAGGAGCGTACAACCCTCCTGGGGTACGCGGGGCGGACCGCGCACGGGGCTTGGGGGCAGCCGTTCTACGTATGGTGGGCCGGGTCTTCAGGAGAGGTCACTCGGTGCGTCATACTAAGGCTGCCCCGACTTTTTTCAGGCAACTCTAAAGGTTCAGCGGGCACGCGCCAGAACAATGGTGACGTCATCGGGCTGCTCGTTGGCGCCAATCCAATCGTCCACCGCGGCGGTGATGATCTCGCTGATCCGGGCCAGTGGCAAGTGAAGGTTCTCGCGCACCAGTTCCACAAGGCGCAGTTCGCCGAACTCCCCAAAATCATTCTCCGGTTCGGTTACCCCATCGCTGTATGCAAGGAAGATCTCACCAGGAAACAGCCGGGTGGAACTCTCCTGGTAGGTCATGCCGTCAAATAATCCCACCGGCATACCGCCATGTTCCAGGCGGTGCACTCTGCCATCTTCGCTCAAGACCAGCGGCGGGAGATGTCCTCCATTGCTGTAGGTGAGGATGCGCTGTTTGCCGTCGTACTGGGCCAGGAACAGCGTGGCGTACTTTTCGGCCGGGGTGCTTTCGTAAAGCTGGTGATTCAAGAGCGAGAGCATGGCGCCGGGAGACGCCTCCACTCCCCGCAACTCCGACGCTAAAGCACGAGTGGAGCCCAGCCCCGCACCCACCGGTTCACGCAGTGCGGGGATCCCCTCAAGCGCATAGGCACGCACCGCAGAGTGCACGGTCGCCATCAGAAGTGCCGCAGAAATGCCCTTGCCGCTGATATCGCCGACCGCCAGAATCATCTTTTCAGGAGTAATTTTCAGAAAGTCGTAATAATCCCCGCTCACCGTCCGGGCGGGCCGGCAGAAGCCGTGAACCTCAAGCGATTCCAGCTGTGTGATCTCCCTGGGAAACAGTTGAGCCTGGACTTCCTGTGCAATCACCAGCTCATTTTCCAATCTCTGTTTCTGCTTCTGCTCCTCGACCAGCTTCTCGATCGATGCGGTCATGGAATTGAAAGAGTTTGCCAGCGTGGCCAATTGATCGTTTGACTTGACTGGAATGCGGTGGCTGAAGTCCCCGCGATTGATGTGCTTGGTGGCATCGTAGAGCTGGGCCACCGCGCCAGTGATGCTGCGAGTGAGGTAGGTAGCGACCCACAGAGCCAGCAACTCAATAATGCCGAACACGATGGCCGCGATCAGCAGAACCAGTTCGACTCCCTCGACGAAGTCGCCAAAGGCGGCAAACAGCCGGGAGTACAAGATCGAGGGCCGCGTCTGGACCATCAACACGGCGCCGGTTTTTTTCTGTTCGCCCGTGGCCCAGTCCACCACTGGCAACGGAGTTCCGAAGGCGATCACGCGGTCCAGCCTTCCGCTGGCGGCGGGCAGAGCGCCCACCGTCAGAACCGGCCGCAGTTCCTGCTGACCGCTGGTCATCGCCATCCCGCTCTGGCTGGGGTGGATCGTAAGTGTGTCTTGACTCGTGCTACCGGCTGCGATCAGCGGTTTGGAAGAGTCCGCGGGCCGTGCCGAGGACTTTTCTCCCGCGTCCCTGGGGCGTGAAGCATAGAGCGTGATCTCTCCCAGGTCGGCGGCGATCTTTTCCAGCAGCCTTTGATCAAGCGCCTCAGTGGTGATGACGATGAGGCGCGGTTCGGTGGCGGGAAGCGTATAGGCGGTCCGCAAATGGATTTGGCCCTGATCGTTTACAACCGCGCCAAATTGCGGTCCGAGAAAAGAAGGTAGGGCAAACGGGGTGGATTGCTGGGCCGGTCCGCAAAAGGGCAATGGTTTCCCGCCCTGCCAGGCGCAGGTTTGTCGATGGGCCCAAGTGGCATCGTTGCGCCTCAGTCCTTCCAGTGATTTCGCTGCTGCTGGTTCACCCTTCTGGAGCCGCGCCGCCAGTTCGTGTGCTATCGCCGTGTTCACCGCTTCCAGGCTGTGAAGCCGCGAGTCCAGATTGGAAGTCACAACAAAATTGGCAAACTGTCCTGCAAACAGATAGACCGTGATCAACGCCATGGCCACCAGCAGAACCACGGGGATCAACCCGATGAACACGTAAGTGACGATCAAACGGTTGCGCAGGCGCCAGAGTAGCTTGTTTTTGACCCAACGAAAGCCCAACGCCAGAAACAGGACGATCGCAACCACGCTGAGGAAACTGACCCATCCGCTCAGGCTCTGCCCCGCCGTGGGCTTGAAGAGCCACAACAATTGTTGAAGAAGAAACAATGCCAGGCCGAGCCCCAGCGAATACCAGGCCGCGCGGGCAAGGCGGCTGGCGGGCCACACCCCAGCTCCGATCAGACGGAAACGCAAGTTGCGGAAGGGAGACGCCATGACTTCAAACCGATTATAGACGCGCGGCAGGGGGCTCAGTCTTCTTCAGCCATAAGACCGGCGGTCCACTCAGATCTCAGGATAGAAATCGAAAAAAGCCTCCAGGCTGCCCTTCAATTGCTTTTCGATTTCTTCCTTGCTGCCTTCGAGGATGTGCATGGTCACGTGGGCCTCGCGGCCGTTCTTCAACTTCAGAGTCGCGTCCTCCACCTCAGCTACCTCGTCGGCCGGCAGCAGGCGCATGCCATAAACTAACGTCAGATTTGCCATGCAACGATTCTAAATCCAGTCAACTGATCTCCGAGAGAGCTGATGCTAGAATTCCTCCGTGTCGCTAAAGATCCTGTCCACCTCGCTCGCTCGCCAATCTGCTGGTCAGCGTTTTGCTGATCCTCAGCCTGGTGCCGCTGGCCGTCGCACAAGAGGCGCCCCAGCCGCAGGTTAAGGTTCACATGCTCAACGTATGTGCGCCCTCAGCCGACGAACAAAAAGAAATCGCTTCCGCCCTGGCCCGGGTTCCCAAACAGCCCCTTTTTGCCCAGGACTTCGAAGTCGACCGCGGCCGCTCGAGTCTTGAAGAGAGCCCGAATTTCCTTCAGCCGGCGCAGGGTGCGCAAGTGTCCGAGGATTCCGGCTCCGCGGTCTGGGTTCGCATCCGCAAGGAATTTTCCGTCCAGGCCCTCTTCTCGACGGTGCAATATTCTTTCAGCGTCGACCCTAAGACCATGGTCGAGACGCTCGTATTCCATGTGCGAGATCCCAAAGACTTGATGGAATTGACGATCGAGGACAGCGCCTCCGCGGTGACGTCGCCGGCAGCCATGCTGACGACAAGCACCCCCGCCTCTCGGGTCAAGCTGGAGCGATTTGGCAAGTCATCGGTGGTGCTGGCCCGTTGTTCCGCGACAGAAGCCGGCCCGGCTCCGGACCAAAGCGCCTATGAGCCGCTGTTTCAGAGCGCCTCTTCGATTGTTTCGAACTACCGGACTTTGTTGGGTGCAAAGCAGACCGTGCCCGACGAGCTGGCGCGGATCGAAAATGCAGGAATCATAAAACCCAAGACGTCGTCGAAGCCGGCGTCCAAGCCCTCAGCCAAAAAGCCGCCGGCAGGCGATAAATGACATCCTGCTGCGCCCTTAGCGGCCTCTGTGGTTAAATTACGCGTTCCCGGATTTGACCCCGCTTTCTCAAGGATGAAGCGAAATTCCGAATTTGCCATCTAACACCTGAATCCTATGGAAAATGTTCGCAACGTCGTAATCATCGGATCTGGCTGCGCAGGCCACACCGCGGCGCTCTACACCGCGCGCGCCAATCTCAAGCCCCTGGTGTTGGAAGGCCACGAACCCGGTGGCCAGCTTTCGCTGACCACGCTGGTAGAGAATTTTCCCGGCTTTCCCGACGGCATTCAAGGCCCGGAACTGATCGAAAACATGCGCAAACAAGCCGGACGGTTTGGCGCCCAATATCAGCTCGGGCACGTGGATAGCGTCGAACTGGGAAAGCGGCCCTTTACTCTGACTCTCGGCCGGGAAACCATCCAGACGCAAACGCTCATCATCGCCAGCGGCGCCTCAGCACGCTGGCTCGGCCTGCCCGGCGAGCAGGCGCTCATCGGCCACGGGGTTTCCTCCTGCGCCACCTGCGACGGCTTCTTTTTTTCCGGCAAAGAAATCGCGGTGATTGGCGGCGGCGACTCCGCCATGGAAGAAGCCAACTTCCTCACCCGCTTCGCGACCAAAGTCACGCTGATTCACCGCCGCGATGAATTCCGTGCGTCGAAGATCATGCTCGACCGCGCCCGGCGCAACGACAAAATCCACTTCCTGACCAATACCGTCGTCGAAGATGTCCACGATGCCTCGAAGCAAGAGGTCACGGCGCTCAAGCTGCGCGACCTGAAAACCAACAAAGTCTGGGACTTCCCCACCAGCGCCATGTTCCTGGGCATTGGCCACAATCCCAACGCCAAGATGTTCGAAGGCCAGCTGGACACCGATCAGGACGGATATCTGGTGACCACTAATTACGTCCACACCCGCGTTCCCGGCGTGTACGCCTGCGGCGACGTGCAGGACCGCCGCTTTCGCCAGGCGATTACCGCCGCCGGCACAGGTTGCATGGCCGCGCTGGAAGCGGAGAGATTTCTGGAAGCAAGCGAGCAGTAAGAGATGGCGTTTAGTCATTCGTTCGCTACCAAACCGGAGGTGAACTCATGCGGCACGATCAACCAGCTTGCCCTCACGTTAAAGAGATTCGCGATGTGACCCCGAGCGGCACCGGCTGCAAAGAGTGTCTCGAAATGGGCGATACCTGGGTGCACCTGCGGGAGTGTCTTATCTGCGGGCACGTCGGCTGTTGCGACTCTTCCAAGAACAAACATGCCACCAAACATTTTCACCAGCTGAAGCATCCCATCATGCGTTCGATTGAGCCGGGTGAAAGCTGGCGCTGGTGCTACGTGGACGAGATCGAGGTCTAGGCCTGCTTGCCGCTTTCTGGAACCAGCCAGGAGGGATTTCCCTCCAAGCCTCACCAGCCTGCCGGCTTCCCCAAACGAAACCAGGCCTGGTTACCCTCGTCATCTTTTCCATCCGGCATACAGGCAATAAGCTGCGGACGAGTCACCCAAGACGCCATGAGACACCGCTCCGCAGTGTTCATCCTTCTGCTGTTTTGTGCAGTGACCTCAGCCCGGGGAGTGGCCTCTGCTCAGCAACATGACGAGCCTGAGAGCAACCGCAAAATAGTAAGCCGGATCGTGCCGGCCTATCCGCAAATGGCGCGCAATCTGAATCTGCGGGGCAACGTGAAAGTCGAGGCCCTGGTCGAGCCGAATGGCACGGTGAAGTCGATCCAGGTAAAGGGCGGACATCCTGTGCTGGTGGAAGCGGCTCAGGACGCGGTTCGCCGCTGGAGGTGGGAACCGGCCGCGCGTGAGACCCGCGAGCCCGTAGAGTTCAAGTTCGACCCCAAGTAGCGGTTTTCTCTGTCGACCCCAATAATTCCCGGTTGTTGCTCTGCTGGCCCTTCCATCTCTGAAGCTTTGTGATAAAACTCTCTGTGCTCCTCATGAGTTTGCGAAACATTCTTCCCTTGATCCCTTGCGATTCTGAGGGTTTGCGGTGCTGAGGGCGCTCTTCATCTCGCTTTCGGAGAGCCGTTCTCTGCGTGCTGCGGCGGAACGTTCCTCGTTGGGGCGGCGCATCTCTGGCAGATTTGTCGCAGGTACGCAGGTGGCTGATGCGCTCCGCGCCGCGTACACCGTCAACCAGATGGGCCTCGGTGTTTCCATCGATAACCTGGGCGAAAACGTGACCAATGCAGAAGAGGCCTGCGCCAGCGGCCAGCTCTATCACGAGTTGCTCGATGAAATCGGGGCGCGGAAACTCAACGCCAACATCAGCCTCAAGCTGACTCACATGGGACTCGATGTTGATGAAACACTAGCCCGTGAGCAGGTCAGCGGGCTGGTGGCCAAGGCCGCCAGCATGACTCCTCATAACTTTGTCCGCGTGGATATGGAAGGTTCGCCCTACACGCAGCGGACGCTCGACTTCGTGCATGAACTGCACCGCGTGCCGGGAAATCAGGGTTGTGTAGGCGCAGTGATTCAGTCCTATATGCACCGGGCGGAAAACGATATCGAAAAGTTACTGGCTGAAGGCATTCGCATTCGCTTGTGCAAAGGGGCCTACAAAGAACCTCCGGAAATCGCATTCCAGGAAAAATCAGAAGTGGACGCGAACTACGTGAAGCTGATGAAGATCCTGATGAAAAGCGGCATCTATCACGGGCTCGCCACGCACGACGAGAACATCATTAATCAGGCTAGGGCATTCGCCACGCGCGAAACCATTCCCCGCGATGCTTTTGAATTCCAGATGCTCTACGGCATCCGCCGCGATCTGCAGCAGCGTCTGGTGCGGGACGGCTGGCGCATGCGGGTCTACATCCCGTTTGGGACCGAATGGTACCCCTACTTCATGCGCCGTCTGGCCGAGCGGCCAGCGAATGTGCTCTTCATCGCCCGGCACATGCTGCGGAAGTAGCTCCTTACCCTGTCATCCTGAGCGCAGCAACCGCTCCGCGAAGCGGAGAGGTTGCGGAGTCGAAGGACCCCATGTTTGTAGGCAGGGGCACCGGCACGGCAAGGAGTTCGCTAAGTCACTCCGAAGCATCGTGAGAAATCCAGCGACGTTCATCTCACCCCAGGGAGTTAATAGGTCCTTCGACTGTGTGGCTGCTGCGCTTCGCGCAGCAGCCACTTCGCTGAGGATGACAGAGAGTTTACTGCTCCGGCCCACCTTCCGTGGGCGCGAGGGGTAACTTGGTGGCTCCATCGAGCAGCTCGCGCTCTTGCGGCGAGAACGTGCTCTTGAACCGCGGAGAGTCGATCATCTGCTGGCGCTGTTGCGGAGGCATAGCCCGCAGATCGCGAATGGCGCTGGCCACCATGCGGCGGCGATCGGGTGGAAGTTGCCGGAGCTGGCCGAATAGTTGGCGGGCATTTTGTTTCTGTTCGGGAGTCAGGTGCTCCCAGACTTCCATGCGATTGATGATGCGTTCCTGCTGTTGCGGCGGCAGGCTGTTGAAATGCTGCAGCCGCTGCCGGAGTACCTGCTGCCTCGGAGGCGGAAGATTGCGGAACTGGGGATCGTTTTCCAGTGCCTTTTCCCGCTGATCGGGCGGCAGCTCTTTGTACTGCCGTAGCCACTGGCCCGCGTGGTGCCCGGATTGTGGCGCGCGGGGTTTGGTGGATTGCCCCACCTGGCGTCGTTGTGCCTGCTGCGCCCGAAATCCCTGCGCGAAACAGGGCACAAGCAGCACCAGCCCCAGGCTGATGGCAGCCATTCCGGCACGCGTCGCTTTCAGGCCAGACACCGTATCTCCCTTTTCTCCCCGGACTGCGTCTTACGGATTCGCGGTCACGTCCGACTGCACTTCCAGATCGTCAAGCACATCGAAGTCGGCATAGAGATCATGATTCTTCTCGAGCGCCTGCAGATCACCCACCGCCGTCCCCGGGTCTGCCGGCGTTTGAGCTACAGGATCGGTCGAGGGCCAGTTGAAATGTCCGCCCTTCTGAATCAGCGTACCGCCCACCACCAGGAACAGCGCCAGCGCAACCGCCAGTCCAGGCCGGCGCAACCAGTGAAGCCAACCGGCGGGCTGCCGGGCGGCTTCTTCGCGCAGCCGCGCTTGCAGGCGCGTATCAAAATAGGGCGAGGGTTCCGGCGCCCGCCATTCATCGAGCAGGGCCATGGTTTGACGCAACTCCTCAAGCCTGCCCGCGCACTCGGGGCAGGAATCGAGATGTGCTTTTAATTCGGGCGTGGCCATGCTCAATCCGGCGGCCAGGTCCGGCATCAGTTCGTGAATTTCATTGCACTTCATGACAGCTTCCCTTTCACACAAACTCTTTCAACTGTTCGCGCAGCGTTTCGTAAGCGCGAAACAGCAGCGATTTAGTGGCGGACTCGCTGAGCTTCAACACCTCCGCGATTTGCCGGTAATCCATCTGCTGAAACTTGTGCATCAGGACGGCCAGCCTTTGCCGCTCGGGCAGGGCGTCGACCCGCTGGCGGATCGCGGCCAGCCGCTCCCGCCGCAAAATCTTTTCTTCCGCGGTGGGCATTCCATCCGCGACGTCCGGTGTGCGGCCGGTGTCGTCATCCGGCTCATCCAGGCTGACCGTATTCTCCGGCCGCTCGTGTCGCGTGTCCCGCGCATGATTCATTCCCAGGTTGGTCGCGATGCGATACAACCAGGTGGTGAACTTGGCGGTCGCCTCATAATTTGCCCGCGACCGGTAAACCCGCAAAAATACCTCCTGCGCCAGATCTTCGGCGACCGCCGAATTATGCGCCATGCGGTACATGAAGCTCACCATTGGCCGGCGGTACTTCTGCACCAGGAACTCGAAGGCGGTATCATCGCCCGCCTTGACCTTAAGCATCACTTCCGCATCGCTCAGTTCTTCGCCCGGGAGGCCAAATCCCGCCGCCTCCGTCTTATGCGTAGCGCTCATCGGGGTAGACGATCCGCGATGCATGAATGGACGATCTACGGCTATGCTGCCCACATCGAATTCAACCCCTTCGGGAGTTGAAAGTTGCGGGTCACGACAGTCGTCGTTTGGGCTTGAAGTGCCCTCGGTACTATGAGCTGCGGGTACTTTGGCGGGTCTGGGTTCGCTCGGCATCCGGCGGACATCGGCGCAACTCCTGATTAAGGACAAATGGGCCGAGTCGCGCACGATCAGGCTACCACGCTCACGGTCCGCCGAAAACTGTTTCGTTTGCTACAATATAGCGGCATCGAGTGGGGCGCTTAACTCAGCGGTAGAGTGCCATCTTCACACGGTGGAAGTCATAGGTTCGAATCCTATAGCGCCCACCATTCTGTTCTTTCTTCAACCCAAGGGTCGCGGTCCTTCGCCTCATCTGGGGTTCACCCGCTACCCGTCTCCTTCGCTTGCTGCAATCGACGAACTCCATCTTTGAACCATCGATCACGTCGCCTTTGCGTTCTCGTCATCCGTCACCCATCCGTCACCCACAAGTAACGTTACCGAAGAACGGTCACCGCTTCGCGTGACTTCGGTGTTTTGACGCGCCCCAAACCTCGACATATGCTCGACCCTGCCAGTCTCCGTGACGCCCCCTGAAGGTCGGTTTCAAGCACGGGTTGGGTTGAAGCAAAAGGGTTTTGCGGGCCTTCGGGTCCTGTGTAGGGAGGGGAATTGAGGAGCCACATGATGCGCAACATTAAGTCTCGTTCACGCGGATTCACTCTAATCGCAGCTCTTCTTCTGCTGCTGCTGATGTCGGGGCTCGCGATCGGCCTGCTCATGACCGTGAACACCGAAGGTCGCGTTGGCGGGAACGACTTGGAGCACAACGTTTCCTATCATGCGGCCGAAGGTGCCATCGAGAACATGACTTCGGCTCTGGCCAATACGTTCCAGAACATCCAATCCCCCACGGTGGGCCAGATTACGGCGCTGAGCCTTAACCCTCCGACCAACGATCCGACGATCACCTATACCGATTACAATTTCACTCCGGTCACCAATCCTGACGGCACGTTGTGGAGCAGCTTCGGGCAGATCTCAAGTGGTCAGAACCAGGGACTCTACGCGCAGTTGCTGAAAGTGAACTTAACGGCCACGGCGCAGCGCCCTTTGGGCGACCAGGTCAGCATGACCCGCCAGGTGGAAGTGGCCCTGATTCCGGTGTTTCAGTTCGGTATCTTCTCAGACGGCGATCTGAGCTTCTTCGCCGGCCCCAATCTTGACTTCAATGGCCGCGTCCACACGAACGGTGATTTGTATGTGGCTGAGGGCACGGGAGGCGTGCTCACTTTCCATGACAAGGTCACGGTTTGGGGAAACGTCATCCGCTGGGAACTGGCGAACAGCAATACCACAGCTGCGACGGCCCACTTGGGAAGCGTGATGTTGCCGATCGCCTCTCAGGGATGTGACCCGCCGCAACCGCGCGTACCCCCTGTCTGCAAGGATATGGGGTTAGATACGGTCAACGGCACCGACCAAAGCAGTGTGACCTCCGGAGCGGCCCAAAACACGTGGACCACTACCGGGCAGAACAACCCGGCCTGGCAGGGAATCTCCAAGGGTACATTCAACGGTTGGATTCTCGACGGCAACTACGGGCTGGCCGGAGGCACTGGCGCGCACCAGTTGAACCTTCCCTTTGTGAATGGGGCGGGCGCAGCCGCTGGTGGACCACAACCTTACGAAATTATTCGCCAACCACCAGCGGGTGAAGCGAGCACCACACCTCTTGGTGCGGCGCGGCTCTACAACGAGGCGCAAATCCGCGTGCTGCTGGCCGACACCCCTGCAGATCTTCCGGGCGGCGTAGGCGACGCGAATAATATCCGCCTTGCCAACATGCCGGGAAGCAATCCCAACGGCATTCCGGCTTCAACCCCCGCCGGGTTCCCTGCTCTGGCGAGCGGCGGTACCTACAACACTTACTTTGCCACCGGGACGACGGCGTACCCGGACACCAGCACATGGACGAACGCTCAGGTTCCCGCGGCCAATCCAGTCTTGTCGCCTGACTGGCCGTACGCGCCGCTGCAACCAACTGCGGCCAACGTCACATTCACCAACGATCAGGGCCCGCCTGCCGCGCCCCTGACCACGCTGACCGCAAATACCAACAACAACGGCCTGACGGTTGCGCCACCGGCTCTGGCTTTGAGCCAGTGCACCGGCAATCCTCCGGTTTGCCCGGCAGCGCCCAATCCTTTTTACAATGCACCGTATCCCTATTTCGCGCCTACCGCCGCCAACGCCACTAACACCTGGAATTTGATTGACGGCTACCTGCGCGTGGAATATCGCGACGCGGGCGGAGCGTGGCACGGGATTACCAACGAATGGTTGCAGCTGGGATTTGCTCGCGGCACGACGCCGCCCACCGCGCCTGGGGGCAACCCGATCAATCCCAACGCGATTTTGATTTTACAGAAGCCTGCCGATCGCAACGGCGATGGCGCGATCGACTTCCAGGGTGCTGGCCCCACCAACTGCGCCAAAATAGCCGGCGTGTGGAACTGCACCAAAGCCCGGCCGCCCGAGGTTACGGTCGACACCAAAACGCTCTCGGCCTGGTATGGCGACAGCAAGGACGCAACTTTCGGTCCCACCATGTACAACTGGTATCCCATCAACTTCTACGACGCTCGTGAAGGAGAAGTGAGAGATACCCAGCAGGGAGCAACTTGCACGCCCATGGGTGTGATGAATGCGGTCGAACTCGACGTAGGCAACCTGCAAAGGTGGCTCAACGGCACGATTCCTGGAAGCGGGACTTCTGTCGACTATGTCCAGCAGAACGGCTACGTCCTGTATTTCTCGGACCGCAGAGGTATGCTGCCCAATCCCAATGGCACTCCGGTGGATCCGGCTGGAACCAAGAGCGGAGACTCCGGCCTGGAAGACGACATCAACACGGTGAATGCAAACGGAAGGCCTGACGGGGCGCTGCAAGCGACCCCCGCCGGCAAGCCCCAGTCGCCGGAAGACGTCAACAATAATAAAGCTTTGGACAACTTCGGCGCTGGCAACCTCGGTCTGGGTCTGGGGTACATCGGTGCCGCTTACACTCCCGCGAATAGCGTGAACCGCAAGGTACTGAACGGCGGCGGTAACACCCGATCCGTACCTGACCGGTGGTCGTATGCCGAGCTGCACCATCGCCCAGAAAAACTGGGTCAGCGGCGCCCGCCATGCCTTGAAACTGGTCGATGGCTCACTCGGCAATGTGCCGGTCCGCGCGGACAACGGCAAGGGCGGATTCACTGTCGGCTCCGAGAATCCGGTTTACATCCTTGGAGACTACAACACCAACGCTGGCGATCTCACTTGGGGAACTCCTCCCGGGGCAGAGCCCGCGCACTCCGCGGCGGCAGTGATTGCAGACGCGGTTACTGTGCTCTCGAACAACTGGTCCGACATAGTAAGCTTGAACTCGCCCAGCGTGGACGGTGGACGCCCGGCCACAACCACCTATTATCGGGTCGCTGTCTCCGGTGGGAAGAACATTAACTTCCCCGTAAACGGTCTGGCCTGGGCTGTGGGTGACTTCGGCACCGATGGCGGTTTGCACAACTTCCTGCGCCAGTTGGAGAACTGGGGCGGCCAGACTCTCAACTACAAGGGATCCATGGTGAGCATGTACTACGCCACCTACGCCACCGGCACCGACAAAAACGGTGGTGGCACCGTGTACGAACCTGGGACGCGTAACTACGTCTTTGATCCGCTGTTTACGCAACCCCAGAACCTGCCGCCGGGAACACCCATGTTCCGCGACATCGACAACCTCAGTTACACGCAGATCTTCACGCCGCGTTCGAACTGAGCAAGGTATTTTCGCCCCGATTCTGTCAAACGACAGGATCGGGGCTTTTTTTCTTGGTCAGTGTGCCAGGCCAACGCGGCGGAGCAGACTTTGGAATCGCGGATCCGACCGCAAGGGATCGAACGCCGGCTCAACTCCCATCTCCGTCATGGCCAACACTCGCTCCTCATAGGCTTTTTCCAGGGATTGGATCGCCTCCTTTTTTTCACCCAAGCGCGCGTAAACGATGGCCAGTCCGTACGCCGAGGTGTAGGCCTCCGGCGGATTGTCCGGAAGACGGGTGAGTTGCAGCACCTGCTGCCAGTACCCGCGAGAACCGCCCGATTGCCAGGCCCTCCGGAGAGAATTTTCTTTCCTGGAAACAGCCTCCGAATCCTCGCCTGCCAGCAACCGTGCCTTACTTTCCTCCAGGATCGCTTCCTGGAATTTGCCGGTATACGTGTACAAATGAGCCAGTCGCTCATGGCTGATGGCAAAATTTGGGAACATTTGGTTGCACTTCAGGTTTTGTGCCAATGCCTCGTCATACCGCCGGGCCCAAAGATAAGTCCTGCCCAGGAACGACTGGACCGGCGGAGAAAACGGGTCGAGTTCGATCGCCTTCTTCATCTCGACGATGGCTTCCTCGTGACGCCCCAAGGGAGAGAGATAACTGTTGGAATAGAAAAGATGGGCGTACGCATCGTTGGGATTGAGTTCCAGCGCGCGTAAATACTCGCGTTGCGCGCCGGGCCAGTCGTAGTCGTAGTGCGCCTTAACGAAGGCGAGCGCCGTGTGCGCTTCGGCGAGCGAGTCGTTGAGTGCAATGGCCCGCGAGGCCGCTTCCCGCGCCTTGGGCATGGCCTCCTGTGCTGACAGAACGTCCGTGATCGGGGCCAGGCTGTAAACCCGCGCCAATCCTGCGTAGGCCAGCGCGTAATTAGGATCGAGGGAAATGGCCCGTTGCAGGGCTGCGATGCTTCGCTCCGCTCCCTGCTTGGTGCGCAGATCCCACACTTGAAGGGCCTGCAGATACGCGAGATGAGCCTCGGGGTTGATCGGCGGCGCTTCGGCCAACCGTTCCTGCACTTCGTGGGACAGGGTCAATTCGATCTTGTCGGCAATCGCAAGCGCCACATCGCTCTGCAACTTCACGGCGTCGGCTTGTTCGCGGTCAAAGCTGCCCGCCCACACATGGGTCTGGTCGCGGGCCTGAATCAACTGCGCTGTCACCCGCACCCGTTCGCCTTCCCGGCGGACGCTGCCCTCGAGCAGATAGTCGACCCCAAGCTCTTGCGCGATCTGCGCTGTATTCTTTCGAGCGCCCTTGTATTGCATTGACGAAGTACGCGCGATCACGCCCAGGTGCCGCGGATCAAGACTTCCCAACTGGGTGATCATTTCTTCCGTCATTCCATCCGCGAAGTAATCTTGCTGCGGGTCCCCACTCAGGTTTACGAAGGGCAGTACCACCAGCATCTCCTTCCCTGAACTGGGAGCCGCTTTTCGCCGCAGCAGGGGCCGAGCAACGATGGCCGCGACCGTCAATAAGACCGCCACACCCAGCCATAAAGGCCAGAGTCGCCTTCTTCCTCTTTCTTTTTTTGCTGCGCTTGGGCTGGTAGTTTGCTCGACGGCTGAGACAACTTCGGGCTTCTTATCCACGACTTCGAACTTGGCAAAACGGTAGCCCTTGCCCGGGACGGTTTGCAGAAAGCGGGAATTTTCCGGATTGTCTTTCAGCGCCTGCCGAATTTTGCGTACGGCGGTGTTGATGCCGTTGTCCGCATCGACAAAGACGTCCTTCCCCCAAATACGCTCCAGGATTTGCTCCCGGGTCAGCAGACGTCCGGGGTTCTCCGCGAGGAAGAAGAGCAGTTCCAAAGGTATCCGCTCGAGTCGCACCACGCGGCCGCGCTGGCGGAGTTCGAAGGCGCCACGGTCCAGCTCAAAATCTTCAAATCGAATAATCTCCGTGTTCATTCCGGGGCCGCCACATCGCCATAAAGAAGCGCTCTGATTCTACCCATAATCCCAACGCGAGGAGGCCGAGGTCGAAGTCTGGGCTGTAAGTTTGCCGGGGTTGTGCCGCGGTGATGGCTATTTCTTATTGCCAGCGAACGACTTACAACTACACAAAAGATACATGGAATCTTCAGGCGCTCTCCATTGCCGGGGCGGGGCTTTCCGACCACGATGCGCTCCACGCTGGGCCAACCTGGCCAAACATTCAAAGATTTGAGGAGGCAGTTATGAAGAGCAGGACAATTACAACGCTTCTGGTAGCGCTGGCGCTGATCGCGCTGAGTTCCGGAACCGCATCGGCACAATCCGTTAACAGCGGGTGCACCACCAATACTCTATTTGGAGAGTACGCGTTCAAGGTCTCAGGTCAGGTCTACGGCCCAACCGGGGCTGTCGTGTCGCAGCGCGACGGCGTGGCCCTCACTCATTTTGATGGCGCTGGCCACTTGACCCAAGTGGACTGGGTGATGGCGAATGGTTTTCCCCTGCCAGGACCCACCGACAAGGCAGGCTTCCACACCTTTGAGACCGGAACCTACACCGTTTATCCGGATTGCACCGGAGTAGCTGAAATCGACATGCCGGCTCCTCCGGGATCGACGGGAGCCGTGATCAACTTGATGTTCGTTCTGAGCAACCACGGCTCGACCATTCACACCATCGTTTCGCAATTGATTCCACCGGGTTCGACCACACCAGTTCCAGTGTCGATCCATAGCGATGGCGAGAAGCTGGGGCGAGTTCCGGACTTAGAAGACTAGGCCGTCAGCAACGCTGCGGGCGGGCGGCGATCTGCCCGCCCGCGGTATATTGACAGAAAGTATCGAGCGCGCTCATGATTCGGCGGCACATTCTAGAAGGGAAACGCTGGCTCTACCAGCGGTTTCAGGGCCTCTACTGCTCGAATCTCGAAATGACCGGACTCACATTCGACGGATCCACGTCCACTCCTACGAACTCGGTGAACGATATCATCCAGAAGGAAATAGATTGCGCTGCCGGCGATTTGAGCGTTATCGCCCCGCGGCCGTTATTGGTTGTGGACGAAACCGAATAGGTCCCTGTGACCGCCGCAGCCGAGGTAAGCCCGGAGGTTTGACTTAAATCTTCTGTTCCCGTCACCGTGCTTTTGCCGTCGAACAGATTCACTCCCGTGGCCAACGCTGCGTCGGTTTTCGCCATTGCCTCTGGACCGAATATCAGATCGCCCGCCAGGCTCGCGTTGCTGAAGGGCGGCGCGATCACCTGGGGCTCGACCCGGCCCATCTTGACCGTCGCTCCCAGATCCATCAGGAGAGCGAAGTTGGGTGAAACGATGTAAGCGACCAAACTGCTGACGGCATGACTCTGCGCATTCACCACGTTCATCGTCGCCCGCCCGGTAACTGCGACCGAGTAGACTCCGGTGAGCGCGCCGTTAGCGGTGATCGAGCCGCCGTTGTTTTCATCGAACTGCCCGGCTATGGATCCCGCGCCATCGAAGGCCATCAGGCCGGCGGAAACGTCGGCAAAGCTACCCGTCAATCCAGTTTCAGTGAAGATCGTGTTCCCTTGGAGCGAGGTGGGTGAGGAGGGCGATCCGGACTGCTGTAACACCTCTCCACTGAAGACTGGATTGTTGGCGCTGAGCGTGTCGGTCGAAATCGCAAAGACCTCTTGCGCCGACACCACGTACAAGGCCAGGTGGAATGTGCCTCCCTCGAAGCCCTGGATGAACAACGAGGCGGTGCCGCGACCATTGGCTGCGATGTTGTAGTTGCCGGGGAATCCGATGAAGGGCGGCGCGTCGACTCCGCCATCATTCACGTCCATGAGGTCGCCCGTGATCTTGCCTGCATTGAAGCCAATCACACCGAGCGCCCCGAGACGGCTTCCCGCAGCATCGACGCCGCCGAGATTCAGAACATAATTGCTGGTCAAAGCTGCGTCAGAGAAATCTGCGGGATTCTGTGCCTTCAAAATGCCCGAACCACGTACTCCCGTGGTGTCGAATTCAATGAAGTGGGCAATTTGCCCGGAGGGGCTTAGGGCAAACGCGAAGGTGGATGTGACGCTGCCCAGCGTAATGGTGAACGTGCCACGGTTGTCGGGGCCGATCGTGTAAGTGCCGGTGAATGCCTGATCGGTGAGCGGCCCGGAAGTGCGGTTGATGTCCTCGATTCCTGTCAGGCCGCCCTTTCCGTCAGCCACAAAGTTGCCGGCCGCGTGATAGATTCCGGCTGCGTCAAACCCCTGGAATAGGAACGCGAAGGGTCCATTCAGTTTGCTGTTGTCGGCCGCCTCAATGACAACGCTCGCCGAACCAGTCTTGGAAGTGTTAGAAGCTGACGCCGCTACTACTTGAACGGTTGCGCCCGCAGGCACCGAGGCAGGAGCGGTGTACAAACCCGTGCTGCTGATGGTTCCGCAGATGGTGCCGCTGCATCCCGTGCCCGACACCGACCACTTCACCGCGGTGCTGGACGCGCCGCTTACCTGCGCCGTGAACTGGAGTTGTTCCCCAATCGCGACCAAGGCTGTGGCCGGTTGCACCCGAACGATCACCGGCGGAATCACCGTTACCGTGGCGCTGGCGGACTTGCTGGAATCGGCAACTGAGATCGCCTTTACTGTGACGGTTGGCGGGCTCGGAAGCGCAACCGGCGCGGTGTAGAGGCCGGCGGTGGTGATAGTGCCGCAGGTCGATCCGCTGCAACCGGCTCCGGTGAGGTTCCAGATCACCGCCGTATTCGCAGTCCCGGTCACGGTGACAGTAAATTTCTGATTGGCGCCAGTGGTTACTTTTACCGACGCAGGCTTGAGCGTCACCACAACGGGCGTCAGGATCGTGACCGTGGCGGACGCGGATTTTGTGACGTCAGCCTGGGAAGTGGCGGTCACTGCAACCGTCGGCGGATTGGGAATGGTGGAGGGCGCCGTATAGAAGCCCGTGCTGGTGACCGAGCCGCATGCCGTTCCGCTGCAGCCCGTTCCTGAAACGCTCCAGCTCACCGTTGTATTTGTCGTTCCCGTGACGGTTGCGGTGAACTGTTGCTGCGCGCCCGTGACTACATTGGCGGAAGTGGGCGAAACCGACACTACAACCGGCGCAACTACGGTCACCGTTGCTTTGCCTGACTTTGTGGTGTCGGCTTGCGAAGTCGCTGTCACCGTTACCGTGGCCGGGCTTGGGACCGCGGCCGGCGCCGTGTAAAGACCGGCGCTCGTAATAGTTCCGCACGCAGCACCGCTGCAGCCAGTTCCCGAGAGACTCCACGTGACGGCGGTGTTAGTAGTGCCAGTCACCGTGGGAGTGAATTGCTGCTTAGTTCCTGTGACCAGAGTGATGGAAGTCGGCGAAACCGAAACCACTACCGGGGCAACCACAGTGACCGTGGCTTTCGCGGACTTCGTGTTGTCCGCTTGCGAAGTGGCTGTCACCGTTACAGTCGCAGGACTCGGGATCGCACTGGGCGCAGTATAGAGACCAGCCACCGTGATCGTTCCGCACGCCGCACCGCTGCAGCCTGCTCCCGAAAGAGTCCAGGTCACCGCGGTGTTCGTGGTTCCGGTCACTGTTGCGGTGAATGGCTGCGAAGCCGCAGTCGCGACGTTAACCGAAGTCGGCGAGAGAGAAACGGCTACGGGAGCAATTACGGTCACCGTGGCCGAAGCTGACTTGGTGGCATCAGCTTGCGAAGTGGCGGTCACCGTCACCGTCGCCGGGCTGGGGACGGCGCTGGGCGCAGTGTAAAGGCCGGCTGTCGTGATGGTTCCACACGCCGTGCCGCTGCACCCGGATCCCGACAGACTCCATGTAACAGCAGTATTCGTGGTTCCACTCACGGTTGCGCTGAACTGGCGCTGTGCGCCCGCGATCACGTTCGCCGAGGTGGGCGAAACGGAGACCGACACTGCCGCGACGATGGTGGCGGTCGCATTACCTGATTTTGTGGTATCCGCTTTTGAAGTGGCCGTAACCGTCACCGCTGCTGGACTCGGGATTGTCGTCGGCGCAGTGTAGAGGCCGGCCGCTGTGATTGTGCCGCACGTCGCTCCGCTGCAACCCGATCCGGAAAGACTCCAAGTGACGCCCGTGTTCGTGGTTCCGGTCACCGTTACGGTGAATTGCTGCTGCGCGCCCACCGCGACGTTGGTGGTGATGGGTGAAACCGACACAGCCACCGGGGCAACCACCGTGACTACAGCGTGAGCTGACTTCGTTGAATCCGCTTGCGAAGTCGCCGTGACCGTTATTGTGGCTGGATTCGGAATCGCACTCGGCGCTTTGTACAGGCCTGTCGCAGTGATGGTGCCGCAGGTCGCGCCACTGCAGCCCGCTCCCGAAAGACTCCAGGAGACTGCCGTATTCGTCGTTCCGGTCACGGTGGCGGTGAATTGCCGCTGCGCGCCAGTCACCACGTTCGCCGTAGTCGGCGAGACGGAAACTGCCACCGGAGGAGCCACGGTCACGGTCGCCGAAGCCGACTTGGTCACATCCGCTTGCGAGGTCGCGGTCACCGTGACCGTTGCTGGACTTGGCACAGCGCTGGGCGCGGTATACAAGCCGCCTGTGGTAACGGTTCCGCAAGCTGCTCCGCTGCAACCGGTACCGGAAACGCTCCACGTCACCGCCGTATCCGTGCTGCCCTTGACCGTGGCTGAAAACTGCTGCTGGGTTCCGGTGACGAGTTGCACGCTGGTAGGAGAAACGCTGATGGTCACCGAGGTATTGATCGATACCGTGGCCGTTCCGAATTGCGTCGCGTCGGCGACCGAAATAGCCTTCACGGTTACAACGTTGGGAATAGGAGGCGTCGCCGGCGCAGTGTACAAGCCCGCAGCCGTGATTTGCCCGCAAGTGATGCCCGCGCAGCCCGGGCCAGAAAGATTCCAATTGACGACCGAATTCGTCGTGCCCGTCACCTGCGCCGTGAACTGCTGTTGCGCCCCAGGATTCAAGTCGACGGACCCCGGAGACACTGTGACTGAAATTGCTGCCTGCGCGATCGCAGGCATAACAACGGCGAACGCGAAAAGACAAATCAGAATTAAGAGGGGGAGGGTCTTTGTGCGCGGAGTCCGCGCCAACTTCATACTCGCTGCCTGGGTTCCCACGGGTCCGGACTCCTTGCTAACTCTTGGCCTAGAACGTGGGCAGCAATCTATCGCGGAGCCGGGATGTTTACAATTTATCCAACACACCTACATCCATTGGATTAGCCCGCCCCTGTGCCCGGAAAGCTGTGCGCACTACTTTCGGGCCAGATAGAGATAGCGCAGCAGACGTTCTTCGCGGGTCAGAGTGTGAACACACAGGAGGAAGCGTTGCACACCGGCAAAATTTGTCTCGCCTTCGATCCGCTCCAGCGCGGGTTTTCTTTTTGCGCGCGCGTCATGCCAACGCTGGGCGATGGCGGCTGCCTGTTCGGTGGTGGGCGTTGCACGGAGTAATTGAAATCCCGTTCGCTCGATTAACTTTTCGTTCTCCCCAGGCGGCAGGAAAAAGTACGGGCCCACCGAACTGCGGGCAGCGATCTCATCCTTGGAGAGCATTCCTCCCACCACCAGAGCGTCACTGAATAGCAATCGGCCGCCAGGCTTGAGTATGCGGTGCGCTTCGGACAGCAGAGAAAGCCGTCCTGCCACATGGCAAAGAACGTCGTTGGCGAAGATCGCGTCGAAGGTTTCATTCGGGAAAGGAAGCGGCTGGGAGACGTCGCACTGTTGAAAACTGGCCCGCGAGGCGAGTCCCTGTTTCTCCGCCAACTGGTTGGCAGTGCGTATGCCCTCTGGATTGAGGTCGAGTCCAATGATCTGGCAGTGGCAACTTTCGGCGAGATACAAAGCATACTGTCCCGAACCACAGCCGATTTCAAGCACGGCCGAATCAGGCGTCAGTTCGAGCAACTGCGGAATCTCAAGGGACTCCCGAGTGCTGACCCAGCTGGTCTGGCCAAAGTCCTCACCATAAGTCTCGAGCCGGACTTCGCGATACACTTCCAGGGCATAGTTTCCGTACGAACTGTCGTAGAGATCTATTTTGGCGGCCACAGGGTTACTGGTTACCTACTGACGCACACGCCGGAAGTTCCACCGCCGGCATGGTACACCCTGCAATTCGCCCAAAAAACCTCTGTCCCGATGGCCATAGTCGTGCCAAGCGCAGACGCGGCCATCTTTGCACTGCTGACACCTTGGCGTACATCCTTTGCTGGGGTAGCCTGAATCTATACATGGAAATAGCCAACAGGGTGCTTCCTTTTTTCCTGGTGAGGCAATCAACTTTGGGAGAACTTTAAATGCCTAGGGCCTCGTCGGTGTCGCTTCTTCTACTCATGGCCACGCTTTTGGGCGGGGTCCTGGCCACCGCGCAAACTGCCAATCCCGATCGAATTGCGCAAAAGGTCGAAGCGAACCAGATGGAACTGGTTCTGGGCAGCGTTCATCCGCTGGCCCAGGCGGAATTTGATCAGGGGCCGGTCGCGGGAAGCATGCCGCTCGCTCACGTCTCGATCGTCTTTCGACTCTCTGACGCGCAGCAGGAAGCGCTCGACCAGCTTCTGGCAGAGCAGCAGGATCCTTCATCGGCGAACTTTCACAAGTGGCTTACGCCCGAGCAATACGCCGACCGCTTCGGTCTGACTCCGGGCGATACCGCCAAAGTGGTTTCATGGCTCAAGTCCCAGGGCTTGACCGTGGAGAGCGTGTCACGCAGCCGCACCGAAATTTTCTTTGCCGGAAGTGCGGCGCAAATCTCCTCCGCCCTACGGACTGAAATTCACCGCTTCAGCATGAATAGCAAAAACCATTTTGCCAACGTTACCGAGCCCTCGGTACCGTCGGCCTTTGCCGGCATGGTATTGGGTTTCCGCAACCTCGATGACTTCCGTCCCAAGTCGCGGATGCGAGTGTTGCCGCACTTTACGTCCAACATTTCCGGCATCCATTTTCTGGTGCCCGATGACTTCGCCACCATCTACGATTTGCAATCGTTGTACACAGCGGGATTGGACGGCACCGGCGTAGCGATTGGAGTCGTGGGCGACAGCGCCATCACTCTCGGTGACATCGAGGCTTTTCGCTCGGCCGCCGGTCTGTCCGCGAGCGATCCCGTCGTTGTGCCCGTGACCGGCGAAACACCCATCCACAATGGCGATGACGAAGTCGAAGCCGACCTCGACATTGAATGGAGCGGCGGTGTCGCCAAGAATGCAACTATTATTTATTACGTTGCCGGCACGAGTGGCGGTAATTCTCCCAATGCGTTTGACGCCCTGCAGTTTGCCATTGATGACGACGCAACGCGCGTGATCAGTAACAGCTTTGGAAATTGCGAAGCCAATCTGGGCTCCAATAACGCCAACATCATTCGCGGCTGGATTACCCAGGCCGTCAGCCAAGGCCAGACCGTCACCACCGCTTCCGGGGACACAGGCGCCTCTGATTGCGAGACGCAGAGTGCCACGGTCGCGACTTTGGGCCTCGGAGTGGACCTTCCGGCGGCAATTCCCGAGATCACCGCGGTGGGCGGCACGGAGTTCACCGGAGATCCAGCGGCGGTTGTAAGCGGCTCGTGCGCTGCCGCGACCACCTTTTGGGCCGGTTCGTGCAGCCCAACCAGCGGTGGATCGGCTTTGAGCTACATTCCCGAGATGACCTGGAATGACGGGCCTGCTCCAGGGACGGGAGCATTTACCACTCTCGCGGCCGGCGGCGGCGGCGCAAGCACATTGTTCACCAAGGCCCAGGCTCCCTGGCAGAATGGCGTCACGCCTAACGACGGCAAACGCGATGTGCCGGATGTCGCCTTAAACGCCTCCCCGGCGCATGACGCCTATCTGATCTGTTCGCAGGAGTCGTATAACGAGCACAACCCCGGCGTGACCAGTTGCACCACCGGATTCCGCGGCAGCGATCAGACCCTGAATCCAATCGGCGGGACTTCTGCCGGCGCCCCTACGATGGCGGGCATCGTCGCCATCATCAATCAGGCGACCAAGTCTTGTGGTCTGGGCAACATCAATGGGAGCTCGGGCGGAGCCACAGGCCTGTACAAACTGGCGGCATCCCAACCCACGGCTTTTCATGACATCCTTCCTCCGCCCACGAGCGGCAACATCGTCCCTTGTACGAAGGGCACCACCGGCTGTCCGGCCACAGCGCCGTTTCAATACGGCTTCAGCACAACCACGGGCTACGATCAAGCCACCGGCCTCGGATCGGTCAACGCGGACATCCTGACCAAGAACTGGCCGGGCTATGATCCTGGGCAAACCTTGACCAGCTTCGGCAGCAGTTGCTTCCAGCAGTCCCAGCGCCAACGTAGATACCAATGTGACGTTCACCGCAACGATGTCGACCACTGCGGCAAATTGCCCGGGCACGGCAAGTCCGGCGCTCTCGATCGCCGGTACGGTACAGTTCACCTCCGATGGCGGCCCCATCCCCCTGGGCGACAAAGTTGCAGTCAGCAATGGCGTGGCCACCTTTGGAACCACCGCGCTCCCCGTCGGCACGCACCAGATTGTGGCCAACTATGTAGGAGACAACAATTATCTGGCTTCAACCTCGCCTGCCATCACGCAAACCATCGTCGCAGTTCCGGACTACACGGTTGCCCAGCCCGATCCAACGAGCCTTACCCTGACCCCGGGGGCTTCTGGCACAGCGACGCTGACCATCGCTGCCAACAACGTCGGCTTTACCGGGACAGTGAACCTGGGCTGTGCGCCGAACTCGTTGACGGCGGAAATCACTTGCTCGCTGAATCCGTCATCTATCGCGTTAAGCAGCGGGACGACCAGTGGGCCTACGACGTTAACGGTAAAGACCACGGCACCCACGCCTGCCTCGGCAGCCAGCCGGGCCCACGGGTTCAGTTTGATGGCCGCCAGCGGAGGGGCACTATTTCGCCGGTGTCTTTTTGGCCGGAGTCGCTCCGCGTCGTCGCCTAGCGACGATGGCGTGCCTTGTTCTGCTGGCCTTCCTGACGGCTGGCGTCGGATGCGGTGGCTCGAGCAACAGCGGTTCCAACCCAGGCAATCCCGGTACGCCGGTAGGGACCTACATCATTACTGTGACCAGCACGAGTGTGCCCGTAAGCGGCGGCAAGGGCCGCACCAGCAATCGCTGTCGTTGATTGTGCAGTAAGGCGGTTGATCTGCCATGCCCGTGCCGAAGGTCTAAGAAGGTCGGCGGCAAGAACTGGAGCAAGTGAAGCATCCCGCAGTTCTGCCGATAAGTTAAAAGTGACCGCTAGTTCAGCCCACGCTCCCAAGCCCAAGCCGGATTCGCTTGCCCGCTTTGTCGCCCGCCAGCCGATTCTCACCAAAGATGAGAAGGTCTTTGGCTATGAGCTCCTCTTCCGGGACGGCGTTGAAAGTTACTTCTGTCCTCCGGATGCCGAGGCCGCATCGCGAAGCACGCTCGACAGCTCGATGCTGTTAGGGCTGGATGTGTTGTGTGACGGGCACCGTGCTTTCGTCAACTGTACCCGCGACATGCTGTTGAAGGATTACGCAACCCTGCTGCCCGCCCATCTGACGGTGGTTGAGGTCCTGGAATCGGTGCAGGTGGACGACCTGGTCATGGCCGCCTGCCAAAGGCTGAAAGAAGGCGGCTACATGATTGCACTGGATGATTTCGCGGTGAACGATCCGCGGGAGGCCTTGACCGAGGTAGCCGATATCATCAAGGTCGACTTGCGAGCCACTTCACCGGACGACTGCGCAGCCATGGTGACGCGTTACGGGCCATGGCGTTGCCGCATGCTGGCGGAAAAAGTCGAGACCCGGGAGGAGTTTGTCCAGGCCCGCGAGGCCGGCTTTGTTTATTTTCAGGGCTATTTTTTCCGCAAGCCTGAAACCATCACGACCCGGGAGATTCCCGCCAACCGGGTCAACTATTTGCGCATGCTTCAGGCCGTCTCCAGGCCAGAGCTGAATTCGCGTGAAATTGAAAAGGCCATCAAGTGCGAGGCCTCGCTCTGTTATCGTCTCTTGCGCTATCTGAATTCGGCGGTCTTTGGGTTCTCCAACGAAATTCACTCGGTGCGGCATGCGCTATCCATGCTGGGCGAGCGCGAAGTGCGGCGTTGGGTGCGTCTGGTGGTGACCCTGGGCGCGGGACAGGGCCGGTCCAGCGAACTTGTACTTTCGGCGCTGGTCCGCGCCCGCTTCTGCGAATTGCTGTCGCCTAAGGTCGCCCACGGCCAGTCGGACCTTTTCCTCATGGGGCTGCTTTCAGTCATGGATGCGATTCTCGAAGTCCCGATTGCCGAAGTACTCGCCAAGGTACCCGTGGATCAGGAGATCAAAACCGTGCTTCTGGGCGAAGCCAGTTCCTTACGGCCGGTCTACCAGCTCATGCTGGCGTTAGAGTCCGGCGAGTGGCAAAACACCGCGCACTTGGCCCAAACCCTGCGCTTGAAAGAGGCTGATGTCGCCCAGGCGCACTGGGAAGCCATGCAGTGGGCACGCCAGGTGAGTTCTTCCTGATTCGGTTTTCGAGGCCGGCGAGGAGCGGTTCCAGGCCGCGGCCCATTACCTCTGTGCAAATCGAGCTTGACTTTGCACTTGCGCACTCACCCGTAGCGGCAGTACGATGAAGGAGTTCCCAGCGGCCATAGCTCCCCAGCTGGCCCTCCGCGCCCTCTGGCTCCAGGCGCTTAGACGGACACAGTTCATTCGAGCGAGTTCCAGCCGAGTTGGGTTTCTGCGCAGGACCGGGGAAGTTGCGCAACGCTAATACCACCCGACCAGCGGCAAGCAAAAGCAAGTTGAAGGCAGTCTGCCCTCAGGCGGACCGAACGCAGGACTACAAGCAAGACTAAAAAGAGAAAAACATGAATGCAGGACCCGGACACCCCTCCGGTAGCGGAGGGAGAAGCAGACGGCGGCGCGGTCGTCGTCCGCCCCATCGTGGCGGACCTGGCGGACCTGGCCGTGATCGCCAACAACATAGCGGAATCTATACCGCACCCATGGACCACAGCTATCGCGCCGCCCTGGCGGGAAACAATGGCCCGAAGCCCGGACGGCAACGTCCCGGCTTTGCTCCGTCGTACGCTCCGGTCGAACCTGAGCCCCTGCCGGCGCAGCCCGAAGACGCCAACTCCCGCATTTTTGCCTTCGTCGATGATCTCTTCTTCCTGGCCAAAATTCAGGAGACAGCGCGCAAGCTCAACGTGAAGGTGGAGTTCGTCAAGACGGAAAAAGACCTGGCCGACCACATGAAGCAGAACGGTGAAGAACGGCCTTCTCTGATCATCTTCGACTTGAACAATGCGAATGCCAAGCCGCTGGTGCTGATTCCCAAGCTCAAGAGCAAACTGAAAAAGGGAACTTCAATTATCGGATTCCTATCGCACGTTCAGGGAGACTTGAAGCAGAAGGCGCACGAAGTGGGCTGCGACATGGTGCTGCCGCGCTCCGCCTTCTCGCAGAATTTGCCCCAGCTCTTGCGCCGCCACGGCGCGCCGGAAGAGGAAGCACAGGCGTAATAGCTTTCTTGACCGAACTCTGAGTGGAACTGGTACCTACCCCGGTGGCCACTGCAAATTCCGCCCACCCAGCAAATGCACGTGTAAATGAAACACGGACTGTCCGGCACGCGGGCCTACATTGAGTACGGTGCGATAGCCGTCTTCAATCCCGCGCTGGCGCGCGATTTCCGCCGCCACCAAGTGGCAGCGCCCGACGATCTCGGCATGTTCAGCTGACGCCTCCTTCAAACCACGCACGTGCTTCTTCGGTACCACCAGCACATGGGTTGGAGCCTGCGGATTGATGTCTTCGAAGGCAAAAGTGTGCTCGTCCTCGAAAACCTTCTTGGCTGGAATTTCTCCCCGAATAATGCGGCAGAATAAACAGTCGTCCATAGCACATCCCGTCGGAGGATTTCGTTTGAGCAGGTCAACAAAGGCCTGCGGGTTTGGGAGGAAGCGCCGTTGCCACTATAGCGTGAGATGCGCGCCAGCCGGAAGTTGCGAACCAGAGTCTGGTGACGCCCGGAGATTGCAGATGGGCTGCTTCTCTGCAGATGCGTGTCCCAAAACGGAAAAATACACGACAGACCCGAGTGCCACGAAGGGAATAGATTTTCCACAAAAGAGGTGACTCCCAAGTTAAGGTTACCAAAGACCCGCAAGGCACTGACCGCCCTTTAACTCTATTTATGTCTCTAAGTTGGAGGGAATTGGACACATTACAGGGAAGCCAACTTTTCAGTTGCGCATGCCTCCTAAGTTCCATATTATCGGTAAGTTAGGCTGGCTCGGCCAGGTCACGGCGCTGATTGGAACGGCCCGTGCACCAAGAAGTGGTGTTCCGGGGATGGATGAGGAAATTGAAAGCCAAAAAATCCAGCGTCGCTAGTGTCGTCGCCGTTTTTATCTCCTTGCTCGTTGCCCACGCCGGAATTGCGGCCACGGTCGACACGGGCACCGTCACTCATAGCAAATCGAAATCCCACAAAGTGAATGAGACTCCGCGTGCCAGAAAGCGCCTGAAAACTCTGGCTCACAACCGCTCGCAGAGCGCGCATTTGACGACTGCCAGCAGCCACCGCCGTCATAGATATCACGAACGTTTCACGGCCAGCTCGTTCATGGACGACGTCACAGAAGGCGATGCCAGCGCTGGAGAAGACCCGATCGTTCGCCAGGCTGCTATTGACGCCCTGGGCAACATGAATGGGACGCTGGTTGCCGTGGAACCGACCAGTGGCCGCATTTTGGCAATGGTGAACCAAAAATTGGCACTCTCGAGCGGGGCGCAGCCTTGCTCCACCATCAAACTGTCAGTGGCGCTGGCCGCATTGAGCGAAGATCTGATTACCAAGGACACGGAAATCCCGCTGGGCCGCCGCACCCGGATGAATCTGACCGAAGCGTTAGCGCATTCTAATAATTCCTACTTCGAAGCTCTGGGACGGCAGCTCGGTTTCGAAAAAGTCAGCTACTACGCTCATCAATACGGATTGGGCGAACTCGCGGGTTACAACATTCCCGGTGAGCAGCCCGGTGCTTATCCCGACGAAGTGATTCCCGCCAAACTCGGGGGAGTAGGCAAGATGTGTTCTTTCGGTGAAGGCATTTCCATGACCCCTCTTCAACTGGGCGGCCTGGTTTCAGCCATTGCCAACGGGGGAACGCTTTACTACCTGCAGCACCCCACCTCAGCTGACGAAGTCGCGAACTTCGAACCTCGTGTGAAGCGTCACCTCGACATCGCTCCTTTGATTCCCGAAATCTCCGACGGTATGGCGGGAGCCGTCACCTACGGCACGGCGCGCAGCGTGCGGCTGAACTTCAACGAAGAGGAAATTTTGGGTAAAACCGGAACCTGTTCCCGGGCGGGAACGCGCTTCGGATGGTTTGCTTCCTACGCCAACACCGAAGTCGGCCGAGTCGTGATCGTGGTCTTCCTGCAGGGCGGGCGTCCCACGTTTGGCCCGAAAGCGGCCGAAGTGGCGGGCCGCATGTACCGCAATCTTTATGATCACAACTTTTTTGCCGCCCGGCCCACTTTGCCGTCCGACACGGCGAACGTGAAGCCGGTAGAAGTCACGCAATAGCCTCGAATTCTTGGTTTACAGCGCGGCCTCTCCGGCGAGAGGCCGATTGCTTTTTTCGACGGATTTTGGCCCGCGGTAAGCCGCAACCTCCGGTTGCCGGGGGGCTGCCCTTGGCATAAGATCGCCTGACTTGGGAATCCCGTCATCATGCTCGGGCAAAGCCTTAAGCATTATCGAATTCTCGAACAGATTGGCGCCGGCGGCATGGGTGTCGTGTATCGCGCGCACGACGAGGAGCTGGATCGCGACGTTGCCATCAAAGTTCTGCCTCCCGGGACCGTCGCCAACGATTCAGCCGGCCGCCGATTTCGCAACGAAGCTCTCTCGCTAGCCAAGCTCAACCATCCCAACGTCGCTACCGTCCACGAGTTCAGCACCCAGGACGGAATCGACTTCCTCGTGACGGAGTACATTCCGGGAGTTGGTCTCGATGCCAAGATTGCCGGGCGTCCCCTGCCAGTAAGAGAAGTCATTGCGTTCGGCATCCAACTGGCACAAGGACTGGCGGCGGCGCATGAAAAGAATCTGGTCCATCACGACCTCAAACCCGCCAACCTGCGCATCACGCCTGAAGGGCGTCTGAAAATCCTGGATTTTGGCATCGCACAACTGGTGCACCCGTTATCGGATATCACTGGGCCAAGCGCGACCACGACTTCTCCGGAAACCATCGGGACAGTGCCGTACATGGCGCCCGAGCAATTGCGGGGAGAGAAAACCGGGGTGAGCGGCGACATCTGGTCGACCGGAGTTGTGCTCTACGAGATGGCCACCGGACTTCTCCCCTTCAACGAAAGCAACGGCCCACTCATGATCGACGCAATTCTCCACAAAGATCCGGTACCGCCGCGGAAACTGAACTCGCAGATTCCGGCCGGCCTGGAGAACATCATTCTGAAAGCGCTGGTGAAGGAGCCGTTAAGCCGTTATCAATCCATTCGGGATTTGGGGATCGATCTGGAGCGGCTGACGCTGGGAGTTTCGCCACGGACCGCGACGAGGCGTGACCGTTTATGGTCCACGGCGTCGGCGCGAGGAATATATCTGACGTTGGCTCTGCTTGCACTGCTGGCGGTGGCGCTGCTTTTCCGCCCGGTCCGCAATCGGCTGGCATCACTATTGATTTCTCCCAAGCAAGAGAGACATATCGCCGTCCTCCCGTTCGACAACATCGGCCACAACCCTGAAACCGAGGCGATAAGCGAAGGCCTGATGGACAGCATGACCGCCAAGCTCTCGAACCTGGACGTTGGCCAGGAATCGCTTTGGGTGGTGCCGGCCAGTGTAGTGCGCATGCGAAAGGTGGAAGATCCAGCGGCGGCTTTGCGCGACCTGGGTGCCACCGTGGTGGTGAAAGGCAGCATTCTGCGCGACGGCCAGGACGTGCGGCTAACGGTCAATCTGATCGAAACCAGGAACCTGCGCCAGATTGGATCCACAGAACTGGAAGACCGCGCGGGAGACATTTCAGCGCTCCAGAATGAAGCTGTAACTCGCCTAGCCAAAATGATGAACATTACCAGCAGGCCGGGAATGTTCGGGAAGAGCGACGGAAGTGTAGCGCCTGCGGCTTACGAATCGTATCTCAAGGCGCTGGGTTATATGCAGCGCTACGACAAGCCCGGCAATCTGGATTCCGCAATCCAGGCGCTGCAGAGCGCGGTCAGCAGCGATCCCCATTTTGCTGTCGGGTTTGCCGCCCTGGGCGAGGCCTACCGCCTGAAGTTCCAGGTAGACCATGATCCCAAGTGGATCGACGAAGCCTCCGCCAACTGCAAACGGGCGCAGGAATTAGACGATCGGCTTCCCGGCACCTACGTCACGCTGGGCAGAATTCACGACGAAACCGGAAAACACGATCTGGCGGTGCAGGAGTTTCAGCGCACGCTCGAACTTAATCCCCGCGATGCCGATGCTCTTAGCGGAATGGCGCACGCCTATGAAAACGCCGGGCGGATCGCCGATGCCGAAGCTGCGTTCAAGAAGGCCATCGCCTTACGTCCCGATTACTGGGACGGCTACAATTCTCTTGGCCTGTTCTACGACCGGCAACGGCGGTTCGATGAAGCAATCCAGCAGATCCGCCACGCGATCGAACTGACTCCAGATAACTCACAAGCGTATTTCAATTTGGGAGCTGTGTACCTCGATACCCTGGATCCCAAGAAGATCCCGGATGCAGAGAATGCTCTACGCAAGTCACTGGCGCTCAGTCCGAGTTACCCCGCTTACGCCAATCTGGGATATCTTTACCTGCAACAGAAGCGGTTTGCCGAGGCTGCGGCCATGACCGAAAAAGCGCTGCAATTCAACGATCGCGATTATCTGGGCTGGGAGAATCTGGCCTCAGCCTATCGAGGATTAAATCAGAAAGACAAGGTGATTGCGGTCCGCGCCAAGGAGCTGGCCCTGTTGGAAGAGATGGCAAATCTGAAGCCGCGAGATCCCCAGTTGCAAGTCAATCTTGGACTGCTTTATGCCCGCAAGACCCAGGCGAATCTGGCGGTGCCCCGTTTGCAGGCGGCACTCGTGCTCGCACCCGAGGACCCGGCGATTCTGGTCAGCGCCGGCGAAGCCTATGAACTTTTGGGTGATCGAAGCCAGGCCATCCAGCTCGTCGGAACGGCAATTCAAAAAGGATACTCGCTGGAGGATTTGAAGCAAGACCCGGACGCGCAAGCGATACTGTCCGATCCCAAGTTCCCCCAAGGCCCAGTAGCCACCGGCCCGAAGAACTAAATTTTTCGAAGGAGATAAACCATGGCACAACTCGCAACGCCACTCACGGATGTCCCACCCCTCATCACCATCAACGCCGACGGCAGCCACCACCCCGCCAGCGTGAACATCGTTCCCGGAGGATCGGTGCGCTTTGAGATTAACTTCCCACCCGGCACCACGCATTGCACCGTTCCGCTCGGCGAAGTCACCTTTCAATCCGCCAGGGTGCAGGGCGTAAACAATCCCGGAGGGACCATCAAAGTAGGTTCCTAGCGTTGTTGGGAGTTTTGGGGAATCCGGCCCTTCGGGGCCGGATTCTGCCTTTATACGTAGCGGCGGACGCCCTCGTCCGCCACCCCGACGAACCAAATCTCGCCTTCAGACCGTAGTGTCCGGGCTAACCTTGTTCAGCCCCCTAACGTGGCCGTGTCTTGCACTTAGAAATGCTCTAACATCCTGCTACGAGGAACCAAGCATGGCTGACGACGCACATCACGATTACACCTACCCCGACATCGCTAAGATGATCGATCATTCCCTGCTGAATCCCGCGCTCACGGCGGCGGAACTGGACGAAGGCTGTCAGCTCGCCCGGCAATACGATGTGGCCAGCGTCTGCATCTTGCCCTACTACGCGGCCCGCTGTGCTGAGCTGCTCAAAGGCAGCAATGTTCATACCAGCACGACCATCGGATTTCCTCACGGCGGACACACCACCGCGGTAAAGCTTGCCGAAGTGGAACGAGCTCTCAAGGATCTGGCGACTGAGCTGGATATGGTCATCAACATCAGCAAGGCCCGGAGCAATGATTGGGATTACGTGCAGAAAGAAATCGCTGCGCTCACCCGGGCCACCCATGGCGGAAATGCAAAGATCAAAGTGATTTTCGAGAATGCGTATCACGATGATGCCGCCAAGATCCGTCTCTGTGAAATTTGCGGTGAAATTGGAGTGGACTGGGTGAAGACATCGACGGGTTATGCGCCAAGTGGCGCAACCCTGGCCGATTTGCGGCTGATGCGAAAACACTCGCCGCCGGGTGTGCAGGTGAAGGCCGCCGGCGGAATCCGCACCCTGGACGCGCTGCTCGAAGTGCGCGCCGTCGGAGTGACGCGCGTGGGCGCGACTCGTACCTCGGCCATGCTTGAGGAATGCCGGGAGCGTTTAGGGTTGCCGGCGCTGGTGGTTGGGGCGGACGTCGGGCGAACGGGGACCCGCGCCGGGTACTAGAAGTCTGGGGTGGATTTTTTTCTTTCGCCCCATTCGGGGCTTTTGGCTCTTGTCTGACCGACCCACGGCTTGCGTCGTGGGCTGTATTCTTTCGCCGCTTCGCGGCTGAGCACTGACCACTTATTACTGAGCTTTATCTCTTGCGCTCGTCGCGCTCCACCACGCCGTCTTTGATGTGGATCACGCGGTGGGCGTATTCCGCGATGTCGTGTTCGTGGGTGACCAGCACGATGGTGTTGCCCTGCGCCTGAAGCCGATCCATCAACGCCATGATTTCGTTGCCGGTTTGCGAGTCGAGGTTGCCGGTGGGCTCGTCGGCCAGGATGATCGAGGGCCGGTTCACCAGTGCACGCGCAATGGCGACGCGTTGCCGCTGACCTCCGGAAAGTTCGTTCGGCTTGTGGTTCATGCGGCTTTCCATGCCCACCGAGGTCAAGGCTCCTTTGGCTCGCTCGATGCGCTCTTCCGACGGCACTCCGGCATAGATCAGGGGCAGTTCCACATTGTGCAGGGCGGTGGCGCGGGCCAGCAGGTTGAAGGTCTGAAAGACGAATCCAATCTCTTTGTTGCGGATGCGGGCCAGTTCGTCATCGTCCAGCTCGCTGACCAATTGCGCGTTCAGCCAGTACTTGCCCTTGCTCGGAGTGTCGAGGCAGCCGATCAGGTTCATCAGCGTCGATTTGCCCGAGCCGGAAGGGCCCATGATGGCAACGTACTCGTTGCGCTGAATGCGCAGGTTGACGCCGCGCAAGGCGTGAACCTGCTGCTCCGAGCCCATGTCGTAGGTCTTCCACAAATCTTCCGTGCAGATCATGCAGGATTCCGGCGGCGCGGACACTACGGGTTGTGCCATGCTGATCACTTCTGCGGTGGCCATTTTTCTCTCCTGATCCTCTGGGAACACCCACTGCTCCGATCGTTCGGGCTCTCTATTGGACGGCGCTCAGCCTCCGTTGTTAGTCCCTGGCCAGTGGTTTCGTTGGCCCAGCCAGAGTCTGCCGCTCAGCTTTCGTCCTCTTTCTTCGGGGTCGTGTTGTCCACCTTCACGCTGGTCTGCGGACGCAAAGTGCGCAACACTTTGTAACTGCCGGTGACGATTTCGTCACCCTCCTTCAGTCCACCAAGCACTTCGATGTCGGTGGTTCCGGTGATGCCGGTTTCGACCTTGACAAACTGCGCCTTGCCCTCGCGAATCACGAAAACACCCTGCAGTTCGTCTTTGACATCCGGGTGCTTTGACGAGTCCTTCTGCGGCGCGGCCGCCTCCACCGATTCCTGCCTGTTTCCTTTGGGCTGCAAGTCTGCTGGCCGGCGAACGGTCAGGGCCTGAATCGGGATGGTCAGAATGTTGCCCCGCGTGGCGGTGGTTATTTTGGCTGTGGTGGAAAGTCCGGGGCGCAAATCCTGAGGCGGATTCTGCAGTGTGACCACCACCTTGAAGTCCTTGGCCTCTTCGCTGGCTGAGGTCTGCTGCGAGGTGGAAACGCCCGTCGAACGCACGATCGCATTGTCGCCGATTTCCGTTACGATCGCCGGGAAAGTCTTCTTGGGAATAGCGTCGATGCTGACCTCAGCGGGCTGGCCCAGCTTGACGTTGACGATATCGGTCTCATCCACTTTCACTTCGGCAGTGATGACCGCCATATCGGCCAGCGTCATCAGCGTGCTTCCGGGCGAGTTTTGAATGCCGATGACTACAGTTTCGCCTTCGCGCACGGGGAGATTGGTGATGGTGCCGTCGAACGGAGCAGAATAGGAAGTCTTCTGAAGCACATCCGCGGCATGGGTGAGATTGGCGCGGTTCTGCGCGATGCGGCGCTCCGCCGAATCCTTTTGGGCTTTGGCCTGGGCAACGCGTGCCTGAGCCTGCGCCAAGCCGGCTTGCGCAGTTTGCCACGCCGCCTTGCGCATATCGTATTCGGATTTAGCGATCAGAGCTTCTTTGTAGAGACCTTCAGCACGGTCCCAATCCAATTGATAGTGGTCAAGGTCGGACTGTGCCCGCTTCAGATCGGCCACCGAAGTATTCAGGGCAGCGTCCGCCGCCAGGGCATCAGTCTGGGCAGCTTCGAGGGAAGCCTGGGTCGCGCTCAGATCCGCGCTGGACTGCACGTTTTCCAGTTGCGCCAGCAATTGTCCCTTCCTGACCCTGTCGCCTTCTTTAACGTATAAGCGGGTAATCTTGCCGAACGCATTCGCCCCGATATTCACGTAGGTCTTGGGCTTAATCTCGCCAGATGCGCTCACAATGGACGTCAGATTCGTTCGTTGCGCCTTCGCGGTCTGGACGGTGACCACGTCTTTGCCGCTGTAGTAGCGGGCTACGGAAACAATCACCAGCAACAAAAACGCCGCGCCAACCCCGATTGCGATTTTCTTCCGCTTGCTCATTGGCTTCCTTGTTGCGGCTCGCGATACCACACTTGAGCCTTATGCTTCACCGCTCACCGAACAATGGGAAGCGCCGGTTTGAGCCCGAGATCCGCAGTCCTCACCTTTCGCCACGTGGTTTCCCAGTCCACGTAGACAGATACGAGGCTACAGGCCCCAAAGTTCCTTCAACTACGCTTGAATTGTTCGGCGATCGACCAGAGCAACTAGTGTATCCCCTTTGGAATTATAGCCTGAGCTGCTTCCCGGGCAGACATAACACTCGTCTTTGACAATCTTTACAATCGCTTCCAAGGATACGGCTTAGCCTTGCCTTGGTCGCATCAAAGTCATAGAATTGACACACCGAAAGTATGGGGAAGGAGTCCCCCCTATATGTCCCGGGTAGGCATGCCTCTTCGCGTCCTCACAATTTGCTTTTTTGCAGCGTCACTTTTGACGCTAGGCTCGTTTGCTGCTGCCCAGGACGGGAAGGCCGACACCTCGGGTCAGTCCCCGGCCGCAACCACCACGGATCAATCTGCTCCGGCCGATCAGGCCGCTCCAGCGGCCTCCCCGACACCGGGCGGTCAGGCAAGCCCAACAGCGGGAACAGACCCCCTCAAGCGCCCCCTTACTGACAAGCAGAGGCGGGATAATGCCAAGTCGCTGAAGCAGGAACTAGGAAAGACCTACAAGAAGTGGCTCGATGAAGACGTACGCTGGATCATCAGCGATGAGGAGCGGGCGGCTTTCAAGCAGCTTTCCAACGACGAGGAACGCGACCAGTTCATCGAGGCATTCTGGCAGCGCCGCGATCCCACCCCGGATACGGTGGAAAACGAATTCAAAGAAGAACACTACCGGCGAATTGCGTATGCCAACGAGCATTACGCCGCCGGCATCCCCGGTTGGAAGTCCGACCGGGGCCGTATGTACATCATGTATGGGCCGGCTGATGAGATCGAATCTCACCCCTCGGGTGGCACGTACGACCGTCCCCCCGAAGAAGGCGGAGGCACAACGTCAACCTATCCCTTCGAGGATTGGCGGTACAGATATTTGGAAGGCATCGGCCAGGAAGTGATCATCGAGTTCGTGGATAGCTGCATGTGCGGCGACTACCACATGACGATGGATCGTTCCGAAAAAGACGCACTGTTGAACGTGCCAGGCGCTGGTCTGACGATGTATGAACAGATGGGCATGTCCAATAAAGCGGATCGCTTCAATACCGGCGGGTTGGAGCGGTTAGGGGCTGGACCCTTTAATCAGAACTTGCAAAGCAAGCAATTCGACCGGCTGGAACAATTTGCCAAGTTGCAGGCGCCGCCGCCGGTGAAATTCAAGGATCTTGAGGAAGTGGTTCGCAGCAAGATGATCGTGAACCTGATGCCGTTTGATGTGCTGGCGGATTTTGTGAAAGTGACCGGGGACACGGTGCTGGTTCCGGTGACCATCTCTGTGAAAAACCGCGATATCACATTTGTGAACAAAGAAGGTGTGCAGCGGGGCACGGTGAATATTTTTGGTCGTGTGACCACGCTGACTGGGAAGATCGCGCAGACCTTCGAAGATACGGTGCAGGTGGATGTTCCCGCCGAACTGCTTCCCAAGGTGACGGAAAATTCTTCGGTGTACTGGAAGGCCCTGCCGCTGCGTCCGGGACGCTACCGCTTCGATGTTGTGGTGAAAGATGTAAACGGAGACCGGAAAGGCACCTGGAGCAAGGGAGTGCAGGTTCCGGAATTTTCGGAAGACCGGCTGGCGGTGTCCTCGCTGATTCTGGCAGACCAGATGGAACCGGTGGCGGCGAAGAATGTGGGCACGGGCAGCTTCGTGATTGGCACCACGAAAGTTCGGCCGCGAGTGCCGCCGTCTGACGGAAAACCTGCAGTGTTCAAGCGCAACCAGAAACTGAATTTCTGGATGCAGGTCTACAATCTGGGCGTGGATGACAAGACCCACAAGCCCTCAGCGACCGTGGAGTACGATGTAACAAACGCAGCCACCAACAAGCAGGTGGTCCATACCATAGAATCGACCGATCAGATGGGAAACGTAGGCGATCAAATGACGCTCGAAAAGAGCTTGTCCGCGGCGAATCTTGAGCCCGGCGTGTATCGCATTCATATTAAGGTGAATGACAACGTCTCTAAGCAGACGGTGGATCCTTCGGCAACTTTTGCCGTAGAGTAGCCAGCGGTCAAACATCCCGCGAGGATAGAACTGATGGTGGGGAAAGTCGGGATCAAAGTCGGCATATTGGCAGTCGTGGCGAGCCTGGTTTTGCCCCTGTGGGCAGCGGAGCAACCGGGGTCGATCTCGGGATATGTCCGGGACTTGGCCGGCGCTCCTCAAATGGGCGCGGTGGTAGAAATTCTGGGCTCGGCGATCGCCGGGCGAAAGGCCTTTACCGACGACACGGGCTTTTATTCTGTCAGCGGTTTACTGCCTGGTGTGTACAGCCTTCGCGTATCTGCTCCGTCATTTCTTCCTGCGCTACGGGAACGAATTGGTTTGCATTCCGGCGGCAATGCCGTCGTCAATGTCACGTTGAACACACTGTTCGAAGCTATTCAATTGGGCCCCATGCGTGGTCCATCTGACGACGACGATTGGAAGTGGGTGCTGCGCTCGGTTTCCAACCGGCCGATCCTGCGGGTTCTCGATGACGGTTCAAAAGTTGCGATGTCCGAAGACAGCAAGGCCGATCACGAGCTGAAAGGGGCGGTTTCCTTTTTGGCGGGCTCGCAGTCACAAGGCTTTGGCAGTACCACCGACATGAGCACGGGATTTGCAGTGGAGAAACCGCTGCTTTCCACCGGACTCCTGGGACTCAGGGGCAATGTCGGGTACGGGGACGGTTTGCCCAATGCGTTTGTGCGCGCCTCCTTCAGCCATAAACTGGGAAACGGATCTCCCCAGATCGCATTTGCCATGCAGCGGCTGTCGGCGCCGGACATCAATTTGCGCAGCGCCACCCTGCAATCCTTCGCAGTCACCACGTCGGACAATTTTGCCGTCGGTGACATAGTCGAGCTGCACTTTGGCAGCGAGCTGCAAACCATTCAGTTCCTCGGGAGGATGACGGCGATCCGCCCCTTCGGTTCTGCCGACCTGCATATTTCGCCGAACACGTTGCTGGAATACCGCTATGCGTCGTCGCAGCCGGACAACAGTGTCGACAAAGAACCTGGTTCCGTTCCGGCGGAGTTTGGCGAGTCCAGTCCGCACGTGAGCATGGCGAGTTTTGCCACGACTGTGGAGCATGCGCACCATCAGGAAGTTTCGATATCCCATCGCATCGGCAAGACGAAGATGCAAATAGCGGCATATTCGGACCGGGTCTCCGATCCCGCGTTGACCGGCGCCGGTCTGGTCGGAACTGAAGGCGGAGAAGTTCTGCCCGACCTCAGCTCCGGAACCTTTACCTACCGAGGGCGCAATCTGGATACCCAAGGCATGCGTCTCGTCCTGCAGCGCAAGTTGACGTCCGATCTGACGGCGACTCTCGACTATGGCTACGGCGGCGTGATCGACCTGGGCAAGGCCGATGTGGATTTGCAGGAAGCTCGGAAGGGTATGCAGGTCCGCGATCGGCACGCCCTGGCGGGAAAATTGAGCGGCACCCTGCCGCGATCCAGAACGCGCTGGATTGCTTCGTACCGCTGGACCAGCGGTTCTGCGCTTACCCCGGTGGATTGGTTCAACGCTTCTCCTGGGCAGTCGGAGCCTTACCTGAATCTCTTTGTCCGTCAGCCGATTCCGGGCATGGGCTTCCTTCCCGGACACATGGACGCCATCATCGACCTGAGCAATCTTCTAGCGCAGGGCTATGTCCCGGTCATGGGACAGGATGGTCACACCGTCTACCTGGTGCAATCCGCCCGCAGCGTGCGCGGGGGAGTCGCGTTTACTTTCTAGCTGTCAGCCCTCAGCAGTCAGCCATCAGCTAGACCAAGGGACCTGTCTTTGCGTCACCACGACTGAGGCTGCCCCCACGCTTCGCGGTTTTCGAAGCGTAGGCGCCACGAACCTCGACCCGATTCAGGCTTTCTCGAAAGGTCTTCACCGCAAACCAGCCAGGGAGCTGTCCCGTGCCCAACAGGAAGTCCGGGACTTCAACTTGAAGGGTCGCTTCCTCGGGCCGCCAGCACATCCAGCATTTCGCGGAGCTGTCGATACCGGCCCACGCCCAGGTGCTTCTTGTAGTCTGTCTCCATCTTGGTGATAAGACGCGCCGCCAGTTCTACCAGGGCGCTGCCGCGGGCGGTGGGGATCACTAGCTTGGCGCGGCGGTCGTGGGGATCGGGCCTGCGCTCCACGTATCCCAGTCCTTCCAACTCATCGATCAGCTCGCCCATCGAGGGCTTGGTCATGCCGCTCCGGACGGCCAGGTCGGTGGGCCGAGTGCCCCCGCGGTCGAGGTTGGCCAATACGGCGCCGTGTTTGAACTTCAACGCGGGGTGGCCGGCGGCGGCGAAACCTGCGAACAGTTGCTGCTCGAAGCGGCGGTAGGCGGCCAGCAGGAGAGTACCGAGATTGGGCGCTGGCAACTGCTTCATCCGCGGCTGGGCCGGCGTGGAAAATTGTCGTCTTGACATTTGATAAGGCTACCTTATAAATTAGTAAGGTGGCCTTACTATATGAAGGTTAACGTTAACCGGGATGGTACAGGAGGCAACCCACCGGCCAGGCGCCGGAAGCGCTGTCAGTGCTCATCCCCCACACTCTCAGGAGGCACCATGAAAAGAATTGTGGTTTCGACAGCACTAGCATTGTTGCTCGTACTCGGGTCTCTCGGTGCGCTGTTTGCAGGAGACCGAAACCTCAAAGATGATGCGGAACAGGACAGAATCCAAACCGGGTTCAGGATTGCTCCCGTTTGGCTGCGCTTCGACCGCCAGAATCGCGAGCTCGTCGGCCTGGGCAGCTACATCGTGAACGCACAGGGTGGATGCAATGATTGCCACACCGCTCCTCCCTACACTAGTGATCCCCACAACGGAGACCCGGAAAAGATCAATGTAGACGGCTATCTCGCGGGCGGACAATTTTTCGGGCCGTTTGAATCACCGAACCTCACTCCCGACCCGGATCAGGGGCTGCCGGCCGGATTGACGTTCAAGCAATTCAAAGATGTCATGCGCACCGGCGTGGATCCGGACCACCGGCCAGCGCCCCCTCTGCTCCAAGTGATGCCCTGGCCGATTTACGGCAAGATGAGCGATCACGACTTGCTGGCAATCTACGAGTATTTGAAGGCCATTCCTCACGCCGAAACACCGGTTCCAGGCGCTGCCCAGCGGCAACCCTGAACGGGTGGTGGAGAGGCCGGCGAAGGGGCGGTTGGCGGGCGGCCCGACCTCTCGATCTCACCCCGAAACCCGAGAGTGCCCCGTTCTCGCGTTTTTTGCGAGGGCGGGGTTTTTGATTTTGTTCCACACATTGGAACGCATAGTCGTGACAACCATTCCAGCCCAGGCCGCGTGCCTGAACCTTTGGTCCGAGGCGAAACTCAAGCGGACGGCTTGAGGAAAAAGCGCGAAACACCGGGCAAAGCTGGGCCACCGCCCCGGCATACGATCTTCCAGATCCGCAGCACGCTGCACTGCCTCCCATCCTTGCGAAGAACGCAAGGATGGGGCACCCGCTGTGGAAACGCTGCAAGCAAGAAATCTGAGGAAGGGAGACCGCTATGCGCCCAGCCGCTGCCACCATCTCTTAGATTGAACCAAGGGCTGAGGCGGCTGACGTCTGGTGAAAACTGGGTCGGTAATGAGGCTGGCCGACGGAATGGCCGCTTTGGCGGCGCGGGTTGTGGACTTCGGGGTACAGCGCGCCACGAGGACTCTTCCCGGGGTTGGGGAAGGAAGCACGAGCAGGCTAGGTTGTCCCAGCTTTAGGGCGGCGTCCAGAGGCTCTCCCGACTGAATTTCGGCGGCGCCTCGCCGGAAGCGGCTCATCAGGGCCTCGGCAGTTTCGTCGTCGAACGCAATCCAGCGGATCATGGTCGGCTGTCCAGGGTCGTAATCCGCCAAAACCCAAGCGGAGCAAGCATTCTACCTCACAACCTGCTCTATCGAAAACCGTTTACGTGGCTTCGCCGAATCGGCCTCCGAAAGCGTTTTTGGTCGCCCAAACAGCCGGCTTTCCTACACCTCGGTAACTTTGGCTATCCCGTGCCCCGTGTTAGGGTTAGCTCGAAATAGCCCATTTTGGGAAGGACCCCGATGCGCTGGATTCAACACGCCGTCCTCATCGTTTGTTTGTCGCCGGTTGCGCCGCTTTGGGCCCACCACATCAAGCCGGGAACCACCAAGACTCTTCCGGTGACGACTTCATCGCCAAAAGCCCGAGATCTGTATCAGCGAGCGATGGCCGACTACGCCAACCTCTACCTTGAGCGGGCCAACATCGGCTGGCGTGCCGCGGTTGAGGCCGATCCGAATTTTGCCCTAGCCTACGCGTGGATCGCATTCAACAGCAAGAATCCTGAGGAAACCGCCGCGGCTCGCGCCAAAGCCAAGGCGCTGGCGCCCAAGGTGAGTCCGGGCGAGCAATTGATGATCCGGTGGATCGCCAACATACAGGAAGGCAATTTCCTGCCGGGGATCGCCGCGCTCAACGATCTGCTCGAGATGTACCCCAAGGACCCGCTGCTGTTTGATCTTGCCGGCAACTGGATGATGGAAAAGAGCAGCCGCGAGCGGGCGGAGAAGTTGCTGGAACACGCTCTGGTCCTGGACAAGAATTACGCCGCGGCACTGAACGATGTGGCCTATTGCTACGCGCGCGGCCGCGAGTTCGACAAAGCCATCGCGGCCATGGAACGTTACGTTGCGCTGCTGCCAAAGCAACCGAATCCCCAGGATTCGTATGCCGAAATTCTGCGCTTGTCGGGCAATTTTGACGGGGCGCTGGAGCACTACCGGGCGGCGCTGAAACTCGACCCGCAGTTCGTTTCGTCGCAGGTCGGGCTGGCGGATACTTTCGCTCTGATAGGAGATGAGGCGCAGGCGCGGATGGAATATGACAAGGCCCTGGCCGACGCCATCACCCAGACCGACCGTCTCGACTACAGCCTGCAAAAATCCTCAACCTGGGCGCGGGAGGGCAATTTTGCCGAGGCCGATAAAGCCTTTTTAGCAGTGGCCGAGAAGGCACACGCCTCCGGGTTCGATCTGGAGGAAGCCCAGGCCTACCGCATGATGAGCTTGTATCAGACGGAAGACAGTGTGGCCTTGAAGTACTTGCAGACTGGGGAGGAAGCGCTGGCCCACTCAGCAACTCTTGCCCAGTCCGACCGGGAAGAGGAGCGGTCGAGAATCCTGCGATACCGGGTGGCGAGGGCGGCCCACGCCGGAGACAAAGAGCTTGCCGACAAAACCCTGAAACAACTGGAAACCATGGCGGGGAACAGCCGGAGCCTGGTCATCCAGAATTCCTATCACGGCGCAGCCGGAGCCTGGTTGATGAGCCAACAGAAAACGGATGAGGCCATCGCTCACCTGGAAGAGGACACGGACAATCCCTATTCGCTGGAGCTACTGGCGCGCGCCTATTCTCTGACGGGAGCCAATGACAAGCGGCATGAAGCCGAGGTGAAGCTGCGGGCCATGAATACGCCGACGCTGGAACAGGCGTTGGTCGTGCCCGCGGTCCGCTCACGCCGGCCTGAGGGCGAGTAAACAAGAATCGCCAGAAATCAGTAACAGGCTGGGCATGATGTGGTAATCTCCCCAGCCGTGTCCAATCCCAAACGGGAACGCCGTTCACAAAGCCGCCTCACCATGCGGCTCCCGGTCACCATCAAGGCCCGGCAAGGTAAGCTGCAAACCACCGGCTTCACGCGCGATCTTAGCGCGAGCGGGCTCTTTCTCTACACGGAATCGCAGTTCAGCGAAGGCAGCGAGCTGGAGATGGTACTCCTGCTTCCACCCGAGTTGACCGCCGGGGAGAGGCAATGGGTTTGTTGCCGGGCCTCGGTGGTGAGGGTGCAGGACAGCGAAGAGGGAGGGGAATTCGGGGTGGCCGCAACCATTCGTCAGATGGACGTTCTTCCGGAAATACTCGGCTAGGGCTGGGCAAAATCTTCCGTCGCCTGGACCGCCCAGCTCTGGAAATCAGAGGAAAATAGAGAATTTCTAATGCAATTGCCCCAGCTTTGGTGCAATAATACTGGCCCTTGAATTGCTTTGCCCTGGAGTAGTCGAGGGAACCGAAAGAATTTCAGGTGGGTTCGGCCATGTGGATAGAAAAGCTGTCGAGCGGTGTGCTCTGCGTACTGACGCCGCTGGGTCCCCGCTACCTCAAGCCGCGTTCCTTCGCGGAGCGGGTTTACCTGCTGTGGATGTTCCGCCATTTTCAGACGTTGCCGATGCAGGTGTTGCGGCCGCGGCAAAGAAAGCTAATCGAAGAATTGTGCGCCCAGCAGCAGTTTGTTGCGTTCTCTCCGGGCGATGAGTGGGACGCGCCGATTCTTGGCGTGGTGGAGCGCCGTCCGCCGGTCGAAGTGGAAACCCTGCCGCCGCGACGGCCGAGTTCCCGTGCGTCCGATGCGGTCTCTCCGCTGGCCGCGGACGTGCGGCAACGCCCGTAGTTTCACACCACATCATTCAGTGCCGAGTTCTTCGGCGTAGCGCCGCTCCTCGATCGCGCACGGGCCAGCTATTGAGGTTCTTCCTCTTGTGGAGCAGGTTCTTTCGGCGAGGGTTGATTGGCCGAGGGCATTTCGCCACAGGGCCCGGTTCCAGCGTGCCCGGGATGAGGAACACTCGGATGGCTTGCAGCGCGTGATTGCTGACAGGCCTTCATGGCCTGTTGCTGCTCGGGCGTGATCAACGCTTCAGATTCCTGATGCGCCTGCTGATGAATCTCGCGGATGCGTTGCTGCTTCTGCTGCATGGTGAGGGAGGAATTGGCGCAGACGCTTTCCACCTGCGAGCGCGTATTCTGCTGGATCTGCTTTCGCTGCTCCATCGCAGCCTTTGAGATTCCCGCTTGTTCCCAGCAGGGCACTTGACGAGGCTGAGTCGTTTTTGCCGGATGAGTTCCCACCGTGGGGACGCGTGGTGGAAGAGGAGTCTGCGCGTGTAGCGAGACGGCGAGTATGAGTCCCAAGGTCAGCGAGGAAATTAACCGGAGCGGACGTTGCATGACAGACCTCCGCTGGCTACAACCCCGATCCCGAAAATAGTTGCGGGAGAAACTGCGAAAAAAGAGGAAACGACGCCGGCGCCGAGCCGCACCTGGGTGACGCCGGATGTTATAATCCCGAATCGTCCTTCCTAGTGAGTTTCCCAGCGGGCGCGTAGCTCAATTGGCAGAGCAACTGACTCTTAATCAGTAGGTTGTAGGTTCGATTCCTACCGCGCTCACCATCTTTTCAATCACTTACTAGTTGTCTTTAGACTCATTTTTCCAGGTGTGCCGTAAAGTGTGCCGTGGCCGCATCCGACTAGGCGCCTACTGGCGGCACGCCTGGCTGCGTGTCGTTCAAAGCCGAGCGGACAATATCGAGCTCTGGGTGTTGGTATTTCATGGCCGTTTTTACGTCGACGTGTCCCATCGTTTGCATCACCAGCTTGAGGTTCCCGGTCTTCTTCAGCACGCGAGTGCCGAAGTCATGGCGACCGCAGTAGAGCACCAGCTTCTTCGGTAGGCCTGCTTTCGTGCGAGCCTGGCGGAACTTGCCGGCCATTGTAGTGAGATGCCCCGCCGCTGAACGTTTGGACGGAAACACCCAGCCGTTCTGACGAGTTCCACAACGGATCCGAAGAAGATTCAGAGAAACAAAGCAGTTAAGAACTCGGAGTTGTGGTTTCCACGCTGTGCCAAAGTCTACAGTTTCAAGTACACAACGTAGCGGCTTAGCCGGCGGCCAACGACTGGAGATCCTTACGCAGCCTTCCACGACGGGCTTTCATGCTGAGGGCGTGGTCGTAAAGCCGCTTGCCGATGCGTCGTTGTGCTTCAACACATGCGTGATCCTGAGAGCCGATAACACCTCCCGGCTCGTCGAGGAATATGTGCGCATGTTCCTTCGCCGATATTCCTCCCAGCACCTGCCTCCAAAGCAGATGAAATTGTCGATCTCCGCCTAAGTCTTGGGCTTGAAAACGCCAGTCCCGCCATCGCGGACTTGAAGCACAGCAGCGCCGGATCGATAATTCGCCATGTTGAAGACACTACCGCAAGACGATTCCGGCCCTCTTCATTTGGGATGCCAAGATCACTCTTGCTCCAGCTCCGATAGTGTCGCACTCCGAGGCTTACGCATTGGCAGTAAGGGCCTGGGCCACCAAAGCGCGAGCACGCGGCGTGTTGCGAACCTGCACATTCATTTTCGCGAACTGGAGAGCCTTGTCCGGATCGGCACCTGCGACAAGCCAGAATTCCGCCGCATGGTCGGCGAAGGCCTCTGGGTGATTCGCGATCAGTTCGGCATAGCGCGTCGCGGCCACCTGGCGCCAGTATCGGGATTCCCCATCACGACCCGCATCTCCGAGAATGCGAGCGAGTTGCGCCGCATAGTCAGGGTCATCTGATGATTCGGCCAGCGAGTGCAAGCGGGAGATGGCGGAATCAACCTCCCCCAATTCCGCTTCGACTTCGGAGAGATGGCCTCCCGCCGGGGCGTAAGCGGGCACACGGCGCTGCGCAGCGTTGAATGACGTGCGTGCATTGTCCAGCCGGCCCTCGTTCATCCACATGAGTCCCAACTGGAAATCAAGAGGCGCCAGAGGAATCGGTGAAACACCCCGATATTGGCTGCGGCTTTCCTCGTACCGCCGTTCTGCTGCCTCGATTTCGCCCCGCTCGGCATGCAACCCGACCAGGGCTGCAACATGTTCAAAGCTTGCCCTGCGCTTTGCAGCTTCTTCTCGCAGAACAAGGGATTCGTCGTAGCGACCGAGGGCCTGGAAAATTGCCGCCCGCTCGCCATTAGCTATTTCGGCATCGAGTGAAAGCTGCTCGGCGCATTCAATGTCGGCCAGGGCGTCATTAAATCGATGAAAGCCAGCGTGTGTTCGCGCGCGTGCCAGAAGGGCTTTCGGGTCCGTGGGAACGTCGCGCACGAGCTGTTCCGCGATTTCGTTTGCCCTGTCGTAATCTGCAATGCAGCCGACGATCAGCCCGCGCAGCGAGATCAGCTCGGCGAGACCCGCTCGAGTTTCGACGCTTGCAGGGCCAAGCCGGACCTCCGGCTCCAAGGCGTCGATCTGGGCATCGAGGTTCAGCAAAGCAATCGTGCCGTCGGTGAGCGGCCGTTCGTCCATCATGACTTACCATCCTCTGGTCGATTTGGGGGCGCCATGTAGGGGAATGCCTTTGACGACCAGCCCTGGAATAGGAACGAGCGATGTAAGCACGAAAAATCGTCAAGCGTACCAAAATCTGCAGTTTGCGGACTCCACGTGCTTCGTGATTTCGCGCCCTGAGGGCAGTCACCAAAGGCGGGTGACAGAAGTGCTACATTTACGGCAATGCGCTCTGAGATAGAACAAGCCGTGCAACTCCTGCAGCGGGGTGACGATGCGGCGCTGGAGCAGGCTCTGGCTCTGCTCCAAAATACCGTGTTCTCCTTCAGTATGCGCGTCTGCGGCCAGCGCGAGGACGCGGAAGACACCATGCAAGAGGTGCTTCTCAAGTCGGTTCCGCACCTGCCCAAATTTGACAGTCCCAAGGCGCTCCTGGTGTGGCTCTATAAGGTAGCAAAGAACCGCTGCCTGATGAGCCGCCGCCGGAGCAAGTTTGCTCCCAAGCCAGACCTCTCCCTGGAAGAACTCATGCCCAATCGGAAAGAACTTGAGCAACTGGGAGCCGATGGCAGCATCAACCCGGAAGCATTCGCCATTCGGAGTGAGGAAGCGGGTCGTTTGCGCGACGCCATTCAGCGGCTGCCGCCACCGTACCGCATTATTTTGGTGCTGCGCGATATGGAAGGGCTGACCGACGAAGAAGTGGCCGAGATCACAGGGCTGCGTTCTGGAACAGTGCGGGTTCGTCTCCACCGTGCGAGGTTGTTTGTCCGGAAGGAATTGATGAAAGGGTTGAAATCAAGCTACGGGATAGCAGCCGTCGCTTCGCGGGAGTCTTCCCAAGAACAGATAGGCAACGAACCGCCCAGACCCGCCCGCTGCAAGGCCATGTTTGCTGAGCTCTCGAACTATCTCGACGAACAGTTGGATGATTCGCTTTGTGAAGAACTGGAGCGGCACCTGGGCGGTTGCGAACCGTGCAAGGCGTTCCTCTCCAGTCTCGAAGCGACGATTGATCAGTGCCGAACCTCCCCGGCGGGCTGCCCTTCAAGTAAGAAGGCCGCCCGGCTCCGCAAGCAACTGCTGAAGAATTACGAACAAACCCTCGCGGTGGTCAGACCGAAGTTGTAGCCCACCTTACGGCCACCAAGTTCCCCGGCCGATTTTCTCTGTAACAAAATCCAACTTCCTGCATTTATTCGTGTGCCTGGTCAAGCCAACCAAGCAGGAGGCAATCATGATCACAGCCAAAGTCGAACTGACTCAACCACTTAAGCAGCAGCGCCAATTTGTGGCCCAGACCGGAAGCGGCCACCACCTGCTGTTGGACGATGCCGCCGGAGGTACCGGCCCAAAGCCGATTGAACTGGTTGCTGCTGGATTGGCCGGGTGCACGGCGTTCGACGTGGTCACCATCCTCCGCCAGAAGTATCACCAAAAAGTCACCGGTTACGAGGTGCGGGTCGAAGCCGATCAAGCGGAACGCCCGCCCCAGGTATTCACGGCAGCGCGAATCCACCATGTAGTAACCGGCTTTGAACTTGACGTAGTGGCACTGGAGGAGGCTATCCGTCTCTCCGAGGAAAAGTATTGCTCGGTGGGAGCCATGGTGCAGAAGACCGCGAGTTTTCATACAACCTACGAAATCGTTGACGACAAGACTGAGTGGGTGAAGCCGACTCAGGTCGCGGGAGTGCAAGGTTGAAAGGCTTTTTCAAAGTGGTTCTGAGCATAGCTACGCTGTGGCTACCTTGCGTGTCGGCTTCGGCTCAGCAAGGGGCCCAGCCTTCGTCTCTTACTCTGAAGCAGGCAGTGACGATCGCCTTGGAGAAAAATCCTCTGCACAAGGCAGCGATCGCAGACACAAAAGCTGCCTTTGCCGGAGTTCGTGAAGCACGCTCGTTCCTCATGCCTCACTTGATTTTTTCCGAAACAGCGACTCGCGGTAATGATCCGGTTTACGTGTTCGGCAGCAAGCTTCGGCAGCAGCGTTTCACCACGGCAGACTTCGCACTGAACAAACTGAACTCACCGCTGCCCTTCGGCAATTTCGACACCCGGTTTGGGGGGAGTTGGAACCTTTTCGACTCATTCGCCAGCTGGCACGGAATCAATCAGGCAAAACAGATAAACGAGGCTGCCGGACACCAGTTAGACCGCACGGATCAGGAGATTGTCTTCCGGGTGGTCAGTTCCTACTACGACGTTCTGCTGGCGGCCAAGGAACTGGAAGTTGCCGAGCAGTCGGCCAAAACTGCCCAGTCGATCATGGACCGTAGCCAGGCGCGATTCGACAGCGGGCTGACTGTAGAGTCAGATTTGCTGACGGCGAAGGTTCGCATGGCAGCGCGACAGCAGGAAATGATCCGGGCCAGGAACACTCTGGAAGTGTCGCGGGCACAGCTGAACACGGCGATGGGCATGCCGCTTGATTCTCCATTCCAGCTCACCGAAGCGTTAGCTGAGCGCACGCTTTCGATCCCGGCCGTGCAGGATCTTGAAAAGCAGGCACTCACAAATCGTCCAGACTTGAAGCGCATTGCCTCCGAGGAGGCCGCGCAACGACAAAGCGTTTCGATTGCTAAGTCGTCATTCGGTCCGCGGGTGAACGCCTTTGCAGGCTGGGAAATGGATAACCCTACATTCGTCGCCGGTGGCGGGGGCAACAATTGGCTGGGCGGGATCGAAGTGCAATTCGACATCTTTCAAGGCGGTGCCAAGCGGGCGGAACTCTCTCGGCAGCGAGCCCTCGAAGAAAAGGTCGTGGCGATGAAGCAGGCAGCTAGCGACGCAGTTCGCCTCGAAGTCAAGCGGGCGTACTACGAGACCGACGCCAACCGGCAACAGATCGAAGTGGCCCGAGCGGCAATCGCCCAGGCACAGGAGAGTCTGCGCATCAATCAGGACCGCTACGACAGCGGACTGACCACGATTACCGATTTGTTGGGCGCTGAAGATGCGGCGCGCTCCAGCCAAACCGACTACTGGGAGGCTGTTTATCACTTCCAGACCAGCTACGCCAACCTGGAGTTGGCGAGCGGAAGCTTGAACCCGCAATCTGCCGTGGTGATGCCATGAATCGTATGAATACTGAACCCAGACTTTCGTTTCTGGTGCTGATCGCCGTGGTCAGTCTCGCCGGCTGCTCTAACGAGCAAACCCGCACGGCTCCTTCGCCGGAAACCGTGCAAAACATTCCCGTCCTCGCCGTGCAGCAGGCCAACGTGCCCGATTTGCTGGAAGTGGTAGGAACGGTGCGTGCCGCCCAAACCAGTGACGCTGCCAGCCAAATGATGGGGAACATCGTCGAGATCCGGGCTCACGAAGGAGACCACGTTCAGCGCGGTCAAGTGCTCGCTGTAATCGACGACTCCCAGCCGCGAGCCGCAGTAGACCGCGCGACCGCAGCCGACCTTGCCGCCCAACAGCAACTGGTCGGAGCAGATTCCGATCTGGCCCTTGCGGAATCGACGTTGAAGCGTTACCAGAACCTCTACGAAAAGAAATCCGTCAGTCCGCAGGAGTTCGACGAAGTGAAAGCCCGTCAACAAGCGGCTCTCGCGCGTAGCGATATGGCAAAGGCAGGCCGGGCCCAGGCGCAGGCAGCATTGAGCCAAGCACGCACGTCTCTGGACTACACGCGCATTCGGGCACCATTCGACGGCGCGGTGACGGAGAAGAAAGCCGATTCGGGCACGCTGGCTTCACCCGGCATGACGATCTTCACCGTCGAGGACGTGCGCCGCTATCGACTAGAGGCCACCGTCAATGAGAACGATCTCCGGTATGTACGAACAGGAGAGCAGGTTTCGGTCGTCATCGATGCCCTAGACAACGTCGGACTGAAAGGTAAGGTCGTGCAAATCGTCCCGGCTGCGGACTCCGCAAGTCGCACCTTCCTGGTGAAAATCGATTTGCCCACAGACACTCGGCTGCGTTCGGGGCTGTTCGGGCGAGCCCAGTTTTCTCGTGGCGAGCGGCAGGCGCTGTTGATTCCGCGCTCGGCGGTCGTCGAACGTGGCCAATTGCAGGGCATTTATGTGTTGGACCAAAACAAGGTTGCGAGCTTGCGCTACATCACTTTGGGAAAGCCTTCCGGTGCCGAGGTCGAAGTGCTGGCCGGCCTCCTGGACGGCGAGCGCCTTGTTGCCAAACCGGGTGCTGTGGACCTGAATGGCAAACGCATTGAGGTCCAGTAATGACTGACAAAGAATCCAAGTCGGCGATTCAGCCCGCGAAGAGCTTGCGCCTGGCCGGTCGCATTGCCCACACTTTTATTGAGTCGAAACTGACACCGCTGGTGATCGTCGCTGCTTTGCTTCTGGGTGCTTTCAGCATTCTCAAGACCCCACGGGAAGAAGAACCCCAGATCGTCGTGCCCATGCTCGACGTTTTTGTGCAGATGCCGGGTGCGTCGGCTGACGAGGTGGCCCAGCGCGTCAGCCTTCCCATGGAGAAGTTGTTGCGCGAAGTGCCGGGCGTTGAGTACATCTACTCGATCAGTCATCCCGGCGTGAGCATGCTGGTTGTGCGTTTCTACGTTGGCGCCAAAGAAGAAGATGCGATCGTACAGACCTACAACAAGCTTTACTCCAACTTTGATCGCATCCCGCCCGGCGTCTCACAACCGATCATCAAGGTCCGCTCGATTGACGACGTGCCAATTATGGCCCTGACGTTGTGGGGAAAAGACTACGACTCCTACCGTCTGCGGCGAATCGCGGGTGAACTGGAAAATTCACTCAAACCGCTCAACGACGTTTCTGAGACGCAAGATCATTGGAGGACAGCCGAGGCAAATACGAGTCGTGCTCGACACACAACGACTGGCAGCCTATGGTCTCACACCGGGTATCATCGTCGGACAACTGCAGAATGCGAACAGCCGCGGACAAGCCGGCAGTTTTGCGCGTGACAATCGCGAGTTTCAGGTCGAAGCCGGAACGTTTTTCACGAGTCTCGACGACCTGCGTCAGGTCGTCGTCGGGGTTCACGCCGGACGCCCCGTCTACTTACGTGACGTAGCGGAGAAACTGGAAGACGGACCAGCCGAAGCCAATACTTACGTGTTGTTTGCCAATGCTCGCGGCGGCTCAGGGCAAACCGCGGGCGCGGAATATCCCGCGGTGACCATCACACTTTCCAAGCGCAAAGGCACCAACGCCACCGACATTTCCGAACGTGTGCTGGACAAAGTCAATGCTCTGCGCGGGTATGTGCTTCCGAATGATCTGAACATCACAATCACGCGCAACTATGGGGAGACTGCGAAAGACAAGTCCGACGAACTTCTCAAACACTTGCTGATCGCAACGTTGTCGGTCACCTTGCTGATTGCACTAGCGCTCGGGCTGGCGGGAATCAGGTGTCGTCCTCTTGGCAGTGCCGGTCACGCTCGCCCTCACACTCGCCGTGTTCTACCTGTATGGCTACACCCTGAACCGAGTCACATTGTTCGCGTTGATCTTTTCCATCGGCATCCTGGTCGACGACGCCATCGTTGTGGTCGAGAACATCGTGCGCCATTTTCGGTTGCCGGAGAGCCGAGGGCGATCCTTATCTGAAGTCGCGGTCGAGGCGGTGGACGAAGTTGGCAATCCCACGATTCTTGCCACCTTCGCGGTAATCGGCGCGATCCTGCCCATGGCCTTCGTGCGCGGCCTGATGGGTCCATACATGCGCCCGATCCCGGTGGGTGCTTCGGCGGCCATGCTGTTTTCGTTGATGGTGGCCTTCGTCGTTTCGCCGTGGGCGGCATTGAGGCTGCTGAGGAAATATGCGGGCGGTGGCGATCATTCCGGGCACGAGACCGAAGGCTGGACAACTCGTTTGTACCGCCAGATGATGAACCCGCTCATCCGCAACGCACGCCGCCGCTGGATGTTTCTTGGTGGTGTCGTGTTGTTGCTGCTCGCGGCGGTCACTTTTGTTCCGTTGAAGTGGGTTCGCGTAAAAATGCTCCCCTTCGACAACAAGAGTGAGTTCCAGGTCATCATTGACATGCCAGATGGCACGCCACTGGAACAGACGACTCGCGTTGCGCAGGCGACTGGGACAGTATCTCGGCCAACAGCCCGAGGTTATCAATTATCAGATCTATGCTGGGACCTCCGGTCCTTACAACTTCAACGGTCTTGTGCGCCATTACTTCTTGCGCAATCAGCCCAATCAGGCTGATATCCAGGTGAATCTGCTCTCGCGGCACGATCGCACGGCGCAGAGCCATGAGATCGCACGACGACTGCGGCCGCAGTTGGACAAGATTGCTGCCCCCTTCGGGGCGCGCATCAAGGTAGCCGAGGTCCCGCCTGGTCCGCCTGTGTTGCAGACTCTGGTGGCCGAAGTTTACGGACCTGACTACAAAGGACAGATTGAACTGGCGGCGCAGATCAAGAAGGTCTTTCAGCAAACGCCAGGCGTCGTGGATGTGGACTGGTACGTCGAAGACCCGCAGACCAAGTACGACATGAAAGTGGATCTGGACAAGGCCGCCCTCCACGGCATTTCACCCGCCGATGTAACGCGCACTCTGCAGGTCGGGCTCGGTGGAGCAAACGCGGGATTGCTTCACGATCCCCATTCACGCGAGGACATCCCTATCGAAGTGCGGCTGGCGCGCCCGGATCGCTCGGGGATCGAAGACCTCGGCAACCTGAAACTGCCGACGCCTACCGGTGGGCAAATCGCCCTGCAGGAAGTAGCGAACCTTCATCAAACGACAATCGATACCAGCGTGTATCGCAAGAATCTGCAGCCCGTTGTCTATGTGACTGGAGATGTGGCGGGCGGAGAAGAAAGTCCTGTGTACGCCATCATGAAGATGAGCGAAGCCATCGACAAAATCAAGTTGCCCGATGGCTATGGTGTGAAGCAATACAAGGGCACGACCATGCCTGAGCGCACCGACCACTTCTCCATGAAGTGGGATGGTGAGTGGCACATCACGGTGGAAGTCTTCCGCGATCTGGGACTCGCCTTTGCGGCTGTCCTGGTCTTGATCTATGTGCTCGTCGTGGGTTGGTTCCGGTCGTTCGTGACTCCGCTGGTCATCATGGCACCCATTCCGTTGACGCTGGTTGGCATTCTCCCAGCGCACGCCTTGATGGGGGCATTCTTCACAGCCACATCGATGATCGGCTTCATCGCTGGAGCCGGCATTATCGTTCGCAATTCCATCATTCTCGTGGATTTCATTGAACTGCGCCGCTCCCAGGGAATGTCGCTGGAGGACGCCGTAGTCGATGCGGGCGCGGTGCGCTTCCGCCCAATGCTGCTGACCGCAGCCGCCGTGGTGGTGGGAGCGAGCGTGATCCTGTTCGATCCGATTTTTCAGGGGTTGGCTCTGTCCTTGATGGCAGGAGAAGTCGCCTCTACCGTTCTATCGCGAATGGCAGTGCCGGTTCTTTATTACCTCTCTCAGAGGGGACAATCGTTTCCACCGATGCATCCCCATGCGCCGGAAAATGTCGCTGAATGCGAAACTCCGCAATGCGAAATTGCGTAGGACCAACTTGTTTTGAAGGAGAACTGCTATGACTGTAGAACGCACACTTCGTTTGATCGCTGGCAGCTTTATCCTGTTGTCCCTGGCACTTGGGCACTACGTAAGCCCGTACTGGTACCTGTTCACGGCCTTTGTTGGGCTGAATCTGTTTCAGTCTGGATTCACGAACTGGTGCCCGATGATGACGTTCCTACGTAAACTGGGAGTTGGCAGATAGGAGTTAGTGAACATGCCCAATTGGGTTTGGGGAGTGGCATTCCTTGTGGCCTATGTGGTCTTGACGCAATGGCTACTGCCAAAACTTGGTATTCCCACCTGAAGGAGCCAAGGTTGCGCCGAGTCTCGGCGCAAGATTGTTCCGAAAAACACAGATTCCGGAGAACCATGACAACGATAGTGCAGATTGAATTTCGCGAGAGCCTGTTGTCAATTCGTGACGAGATCCTCCAATCGCTTGGACATCCCGTAATCTCTGCTCTCGGCTCGCGCGCAGCGCAAAATCTCGATCTCTCGCATGAATCAGTAGGCGTCGTCCTGATCGGGCACGGCGCGCCATGGGAAGAACGATGCAAGCTCGCCGCTCATTTCCGAGAGACCCTGCCAGGAGTTCCCATTGTGGCGTCCCTTCGCCAGCGAGATACAGATGTCAGCGGAGCGGATTACAACTGCCCCGCAGATAATCCTCCCCTGTGGGTTCGAACAGTCAGACAGGCACTTGCTGGAATCGAGTAGCAGCTTCAGCCGAGTTTAGCGAGCTTCATGCGAAATTCTGGTTGACAAGACTTTATATTTCTGCAAGTATCGAAATATGCCACCAGCACTCAGCAAGAAAAGCACGGAGCAGGTAGCAAAGTACGCCGACATGCTTTCTGCCATGGGCACCGAACCGCGCCTTCGAATCATGCAGTTGCTGCTATCTGCACATCCGGATGGCTTGGTCGTTGGCGATATTCAGTCAGAGCTGGACATCCCGAATTCCACCCTTTCGCACCATCTAGACAAATTGAGGAACGAAGAGCTTGTGAATGTCCGCCGCGAGAGCACGTTTCTGCGATACACGGCCAATACGGATGCGCTCCAGGAACTGTTGCAGTTCCTCTACGCCGAATGCTGCACTCGAAATAAGGCGCTAAAACCCCAAGATATCGTCCAACTGTGTAAATAGGAGAAGCCATCATGAGCACCACGGACATCAAGGAAGTAGTTAAAGAAAAGTATGGCCAGGCAGCGTTGCGCGTAAAGTCAGGCGGAAGTAGTTGCTGCGGAGCAACAGCAGCAAGCGGCTTGGGCTGCGACCCAATCACGTCCAATCTGTATGACTCCTCACAGGCGGGCCAAGTCCCTGAGGAGGCTATGCTCGCCTCGCTAGGGTGCGGGAATCCGACTGCCTTGGCGAAGTTAAATCCTGGAGAAGTAGTCCTCGATCTTGGCTCTGGCGGCGGTGTGGATGTCCTGCTTTCGGCGAAGCGGGTTGGGCCCACCGGCAAAGCATACGGTCTCGACATGACAGACGAGATGCTCGCGCTTGCCAACGAGAACAAGCGAAAGGCCGACGCCGAGAATGTCGAGTTTCTGAAGGGCGAGATCGAGCATATTCCTTTGCCGAACAATTCGGTCGATGTGATTATCTCGAATTGTGTGATCAACCTGTCCGCCGACAAAGATCGTGTCTTGAGGGAAGCTTTTCGCGTGCTGAAGCCGGGAGGCCGGTTTGCGGTTTCCGATGTTGTGACCCGAGGCGAAATCACACCGGAAATCCGTCAAAGTGTGCTTCTGTGGGTCGGCTGCGTGGCTGGTGCACTTGGAGATGACGAATATCGTAGCAAGCTCTCCGCGGCAGGTTTTGAGCAAATTGAGATCGAGCCGACGCGCGTCTATCGCGCAGAAGATGCGCGCGACTTTCTAGCGGCTGCTGGCGTCGATGCCGACGCCATTGCACCTCAGATAGATGGCAAGTTCTTGAGCGCTTTTGTTCGGGCTGTCAAACCGGCAGGAGCAGGTGCGAAGACATGTTGCGGACCAACCTGCTGTAACTAGGAGAAAGCACGTATGCAAGGACAGTACAACGTTCTATTCCTGTGCACGGGCAATTCCGCACGCTCCATCATGGCGGAGGCCATTCTGAACTTTAAAGGCCGGCCCAATTTCACCGGCTACAGCGCCGGAAGCCATCCGTCAGGAAAGGTGCGCCCCGAAGCCTTGAAGCAACTTGAAACGGCGCACATTTCGACGAGCGGTCTGCGCAGCAAAGCGTGGGACGAATTTTCTTTGCCCGGCTCTCCCAAGCTTGACTTCGTCTTTACCGTTTGCGACAACGCGGCGAAAGAGGTCTGCCCGGTATGGCCCGGACAACCGATGACTGCCCATTGGGGCGTTCCCGATCCAGCGGCAGTTCAGGGAAGCACGGCTGAGGTGGAACGGGCGTTTCGCGAGACGTTTTTTATCCTGGATCGCAGAATCAGTCTATTCCTCTGTCTCCCGCTGAAGACTCTCGACAGCATGGCGCTCAAAAAAGAGCTCGACAACATTGGTCACACAATGACACCTGTCACCCACGAGTAGCAGGATGTCTCGACCGAAGGGTGCTGTCTGAGCGGCACATCGTGCAATAGGACTCAATCATGAAGGCAACTAGTCGCCTCAGTTTTCTCGACCGCTATCTGACCGCCTGGATCTTCGCCGCCATGTTTGGCGGCGTTGTATTGGGTTGGCTTGTGCCCGGAGTTGTACCTTTTCTGAATCGCTTCAACGTTGGTACGACTTCCATTCCAATTGCGGCCGGACTGATTCTGATGATGTACCCACCGTTCACGAAGGTGCGATATGAGGAACTCCATGAGGTCTTTCGCAACAAGCGTGTGCTAGGGCTTTCACTGGTGCAGAACTGGGTTGTCGGGCCGATTTTGATGTTTGTTTTGGCCATTGTGTTCCTGCGTGGGTATCCGGAATACATGGCTGGCCTGATCATGATCGGTCTTGCACGCTGCATCGCCATGGTCATCGTCTGGAACGAACTGGCCAAAGGTGATACGGAATATGCGGCTGGTCTAGTCGCCTTCAATTCTCTCTTTCAGGTGTTTTTCTACTCCCTCTACGCTTGGGTTTTTATTACCGTCCTTCCCGCCAAGCTCGGGCTTCGCAGTGCCGTTGTCAATGTGTCTATCGCAGAAATTGCGAAGAGTGTCTTTATTTATCTGGGAATTCCTTTTCTGGCGGGATTCTTAACTCGCACTGCGCTGGTTCGTGCCAAAGGCAACGATTGGTACAACACGAACTTCATCCCCCGCGTAAGCCCGCTGACGTTGATTGCGCTGTTGTTCACAATTGTGGTGATGTTTTCCCTTAAAGGTGGCTACATTGTCCGCCTGCCCTTGGACGTCCTGCGCATCGCTGTGCCGCTATTGATTTACTTCGTGTTGATGTTTTTAGTGTCCTTCTATATGGGCAAGAAAGTAGGCGCGGACTATTCCAAGACCACGACCTTGGCATTTACGGCCGCCTCCAACAATTTTGAACTGGCCATAGCGGTGGCAGTCTCGGTGTTTGGCATCAACTCAGGAGCGGCATTCGCGGCCGTCATTGGGCCCCTGGTTGAAGTGCCCGTGATGATCGCACTCGTGAACGTGGCTTTCTACTTTCAACGTCGTTATTTCGCCAACCCGCAAGCGATCGCAATCGAGCCGGTTTGCTCGCCCACGGCACAGTAAGGATCTCCGTTGAAGCAAAAAGCGGATGAACTCACAGCGGCGAGCTTTCTGACGAGGTGTGCCGCAGAATGTGCCGTACGCTTCGAGCCGGTATGCGCCAATACGGGCTTATTCGCTACTTCGACAAAGTGCTTCCGTGCGGGCTAGGTTGTGGGCAAGTGATTGATTCCACATGGTGATCGTCGCTGCTGAACCTGCCGAGGTGCGACAACTCTTAATCAGTAGGTTGTAGGTTGTAGGTTCGATTCCTTCCGCGCTCACCACTTCCTGTGGAGCTTTGCGGCGATAGCATCGCATCCTCCCCCAATCCAATTCTGCCGGTGATAATATCGAATGGTTTCCAGGAACTTCTCACCTTTCGGGACCATCAATGCTAAAAGCCGCGCGCTCCGTAGCGTCTCCGCGGGTCGTTGCTATTCGAGATCTTCGTCCCCTCGCCCGGCAACGGGTACCCCAAGCGGTGTTCGACTATATCGATGGTGGTGCCGAACGCGAGATCACGCTGCGGGAGAACTGCCGCGTCTTTGAGGACGTAACTTTCAGGCCGCGCCATGCAGTCGTGACCCCTGAATGCAGTTTGGTCACACGCGTCCTGGGGTTTGACCTTGCTCTACCGTTCATGCTCGCGCCCGTCGGTTACAGCCGGCTGATGCATCCCGAAGGCGAAGTTGCTGCGGCACGTGCGGCTGGCCAGGCTGGCACCGCTTACATCCTGTCAACGATTTCCGGCCACCGTTTGGAGGACGTGAAGGCTGCCTCAACTGCGCCCGTGTTCTATCAGCTCTATCTGATGGGAGGCCGCGCCACAGCCGAAGCGGCTCTGGAACGTGCGCGCCTGGCAGGTTTCTCAGCACTGGTGGTGACCATCGATACCCCGGTCTCTGGAATCCGCGAGCGCGACTACCGGAACGGCATGAAAGAGCTTATGAGCGGCACCCTCTTCGAGAAGATTCCGTTTCTGCCGCAGGTGCTCGCGCGCCCGGCGTGGCTTGCCGGTTTCCTGCTGGACGGGGGTCTGCGGCCCCTGCCTAACATTGTTGTTCCCGGCAAAGGACCTATGCCGCTGGTCAACGTCGCGGCCGCGTTGTCGGAGTCCGTAGTGACCTGGAATGATCTGCGGTGGATTCGAGAGCTGTGGCGCGGCCCCATTGTAGTGAAAGGGGTTCTCACCGGGGATGACGCATGCCACGCCATCGATGAAGGGGCGGCAGCCATCTCCGTTTCGAATCACGGTGGCCGTCAGCTCGACTGCGTTCCGCCCTCTTTGCGCGCCTTGCCCGAAGTGGTGGCGGCCGTCCACGGCCAGATCGAGGTGTGGATGGACGGGGGTATCCGCAGTGGCGGCGACATCGTCAAAGCGATTTGCCTGGGTGCTCGAGCCGTGCTTTGCGGCAGGGCTTATGCTTACGGCCTCGCGGCCGCGGGAGAAGCCGGCGTCCACCGCGCACTGGAAATCCTGAAGGTGGATGTGGAGCGTACTCTCCGGTTGCTGGGTTGTCCGTCGGTTGCAAGCTTGGATCGGTCGTACGTCAACGTCCCAAAGTGCTGGGACTAGCAGTATCAATTCGAATGACGGTGATGGAGAATGACGCCGAAACACATTGGTCAGCCTCGATTGTGAACCAGGTCGCTTTCTTTGGCGGATTGATTGTCGCAGCTTCCGGTCTTGTCTCCGCGCCGATTGCGCTCGCCGCTGGCCTGGCTTACGGGCTCGCGTTTGTAAACCCACACGGGGCTAATGCCCGAGCGGTATCGCGATGGCTCCTGCAGGCCTCGGTTGTGGGATTGGGCTTCGGCATGGACCTGGGCGAGGTCTTGCGAGTGGGACGGTCTGGATTTCTTTACACCGCTGTGACCATAGCGACCACGATGGTGCTGGGACTTATGATCGGCCGATTATTCCGAGTGGAGCGCACGCCCTCATTCCTGATCAGCACCGGTACCGCGATCTGTGGCGGCAGCGCGATCGCCGCTGTCGCACCGATTATCAACGCGAGTGAGGATGAAATGGCGGTTTCACTCGGAACCGTCTTCATCTTGAATTCCGTAGCGTTGCTGTTGTTTCCAGTTCTCGGTGGGAGGCTGCACTTAAGCCAAGAGCAGTTTGGTTTGTGGGCTGCTTTGGCGATACACGATACCAGCTCTGTGGTCGGCGCGACTGCAAGGTATGGGCCTGTCGCGCTGGCGGTGGGGACCGCCGTCAAACTAGGCCGCGCGCTATGGATTGTTCCACTCTCAGCCGTCACGGCGATTGTGAAACGCAGCGGGACGGCGATTCAGTGGCCCTGGTTCATCCTTTTCTTCTGTTTTGCCGCTTTTGCCAACACATTTGTGCCAGCTTTCCATAGCGCCTATTCCCTGGCTCATCAGTTGGGAATAACGGGCCTGGTCGTGACCCTATACCTGATAGGAACTAGCCTTTCGCGTGAAACGTTGAGGCAAGTTGGCATTCGCCCGCTGTTGCAAGGGCTGCTGTTGTGGTTCATCGTCGCGCTGGGTTCTTTAGCGCTGATTCGCGGTGGATGGATCCGCCTTTGAGGACTCGGGCGATTCGGCAGGAGGAGCAGCGGCAACCTCAAGCCCCCCACTCAGGCACTGTACGGGCCATGGCCCAAAGCATTTCATCCAAGGCAGCGTCCATGGTTGCGTGGGGTTCGGTGCGAGTATTGGTAAGCCCGGCCCAACACAATCCCGTCGCCGTACGAACCATGATCGTCGTGGTTCCCGGCAAGCTGCCGCTGTGCCACCAGTTTCCCTTGCCATCGTTTCGGACCATCCAGCCTCTGGCATATTTGGCGGGGGACGATTGCGGATAGGCCGGGGCCGGCGTCGTCATCATTCGCAGGGTTTCCGCCTTCAGCAGGCCGGGATTGTTCGGAAAACCACCCAGGTGATCGAGGAAGAGCACAAGATCGGAAGGGGTCGCCACCCATCCTCCGTGTGAGTCCATACGCGTGACGTTCATCTTGTAGGGATCTTCGCTGTATTGCCCGAAGTAGACCACTTCGTTCGGGAACCGCTGGCCTTCCTTGTTCCGGGCGATCGCCATGTCGCTAATGCCGCAGGGTGCCAGGATATTGGCTTTCACGTAGTCCGCGTAGGGCTGGCCGGTGACCTGTTCGATGACGCGGCCCAGAACACAGTAGCCGAAGTTCGAGTAGGCCCAGTGTTGCCCTGGTGGATAGGTGAGGGGCAAATTTTCCAGAGTCCAGGAAATCAGTTTGGCTTGGTCCCAGCCGTCGAAGCGGAACATTGGATCGGTGTCATCGTTCGGCCAGCCGCCGGAGGTGTGGGTCAGAAGATGATCGACGGTTACGTCGGCGACATACTGCTTATAGGGAGGTTTTCCATATTTAGTCCCCAGAACGCCGGAAGGCCCAAAAACTTTGTCGGTGAGATTCAGCTTAGCTTTCTCGATTAAAGTGAAGATGGTCACGGAGGTGATTGGCTTGGTAACGCTGGCGATACGGAACAGGCTGGACTGTTGCGTAACCTCCGGCTTGCTGCGATCCGCCATTCCAAAGGCTTCATCGTAGACAAATTGCCCGTTGCGCGAGATGGCCACAGAAAGCGCGGGCACCGAGAAATCTCTTTTGAATCCGGCAGCGAGTCTCCCCATCTCGCCGCGCTCTCTTCCGGTGATTCCACTTTGGCCCGATTGTGGGAAGAAAATTCCGCGCATGTAGGGTGCGACCAGCGCGGTGGCAGAGGCCCCCAGCAAATTTCGCATTACAAATCGTCGGGTAAGTGGTTGCGTCATGATGGCTAGCCTCCAAGATGCTGAGGTTCATGGATTTTATAGCACGGGCAAGGAACGAAGAATCCTCTTATGGTGCTGCCTAACAGCGGCGCAAACATCGTTTCCAGTTTCTGTTGATTTTTGCCGAGCCGGTTGGCTACACTCCCCACCAGTCCCGTGATTTCATCACCAACAATAAAAAAGTAAGCCCTATTTAATCATCGATTTACGAGCTGGCGTGACGCCCCGGAGGATCTCATGAAAAGGTCGATCGCGAAGATTGTCTCGCTGTGGTTCGCCTTCTGGCTGGCAGGTGGAGCTATCGGGGCTGCCGGCGTGGCGGCCGCTCAAGCGCCGCCCCCGCCAAAGCCACCGGCGAATGTTGTGGGTAAGTGGACCATCTACTCGAAAGGCGCGGACGGAAAAACCGCGACCAAGTACATCGAGCTGGAGCAAAACGGCAACCAGATTACCGGCCATTTCAAGGGTCCTTACCAATCGGGCGGCCTGGCAGGCACAATTAATGAACAACACATCGTGTTCCGCACCAAGACGCGGGAGCCGCTCACATTCCGGGGCAGGGTAGAAGGCAACTCCATTACCGGAACCTTCCACGACCGGCAGGGAACGGGAGAGTGGCAGGCAACGCGCACGGAGCCTGGGAATTGAACCAAAAACCGAGAGCCACGACGAGGGCCGCTCAAGAAAGCAACCGCCGGAGAAACAAGAGCGATTAACGACATAGAATGGACCGGTTTGCGGGTCCTGCGAGAAGGAACTGCCCAGCATGATGCGCCTGATCCGCGAGTTGATGCGTCCCTACCGTGGCACTCTGCTGATCATCCTCCTCGCCATGCTGGTGGAAACGGCGGCAAGTCTGGCCAGTCCCTGGCCGCTGAAAATCATCATTGACAATGTAATCGGCAACCACAAGCTTCCGCGTGCGCTGGACGAAATTCTCCGCCCAATCCTGGAACACGGCAACAAATTGCACGTGGCCGCTCTAGCTGCACTGGCCTTCGTCTTGATTGCGGTGCTGGGCGCGTTGGCCAGCTATATCGATAATTACTACACCGAAAGCGTAGGCCAGTGGGTGGCGCACGATTTGCGCATGCGGACCTATCATCACTTGCAGAAGCTCTCGCTCAGCTACTATGGCACTCACCAGACCGGCGCTCTGCTGAGCACGATTACCACCGACATTCAGACCATCCAGGGCTTTGCCTCTTCGTCCACGCTCGACATTCTGGTCGACCTGCTCACCATCGTGTCGATGCTGGGCTTGATGTTCTGGCTGAATTGGGATTTCACCCTGATCGCGCTGGCCGTAACGCCATTCCTGCTTTTCTTTATTTCTCGATTCAAAAAAGCGGTGAAGAAAGCCACGCATCGGGTCCGGAATGAACAAGCCGAGATCGTCGCGGTGGTGCAACAAGGACTGGAATCCATGCAGGTGATCAAGGCCTTCGGCCGCCAGGACCTGGAGCAACAGGCGCTGAGCGACGTCAGCCACGCCACAGTCAGCGCGGCTCTGGCGGCCCGCAGAGTCAAGTCCTCTGCTCTCGCCGATCGTGGCCATCACAGTTGCCCTGTGCACGGCAGTAGTCTTGTGGCGAGGAGCGGCCCTCATTCTGATGGGCGCGATGACAGTCGGAGCGCTGACTGTTTATCTCTCTTACCTCACCAAGTTTTTCAAGCCGGTGAAAGACCTGGCCACCACCACCAACGCCATTGCCCAGGCCGCCGTGGGAGTCGACCGGGTGCGCGCGATTCTTGACACGGACACCATCTTGCCCGAGCGCTCCGATGCCATCGAACCCAGATTCCTGAAGGGTGACATCGTTTTCGACCACGTCGCTTTCGGCTACAGCGAGGACGCTCCCGTACTCAAGGATGTTTCTTTCCATATTGAGCCCGGCCAGTTGGTAGGTATTGTTGGCCCCACCGGCGGCGGAAAATCTACCGTGGTCAGCATGATCCCGCGCTTCTACGACCCTACGAACGGGGTGGTCAAGATCGACGGCCGCGATGTGCGCGCCTATAAGATCAGCGCGCTGCGCGACCAGATCGGATATGTGCTGCAGGACACTGTGTTGTTCCACGGAACGATCCTGCAGAACATCGCGTTCGGCCGGCCCAGCGCCACCCGTGACGAAATTGTCGATGCTGCCCGTCTCGCCAACGCCGATGAGTTCATCGCGCGCATGCCAAAGGGCTACGACACCATGGTTGGTGAGCGCGGTTCGACCCTTTCCGGAGGCCAGCGCCAGAGGATAGGAATCGCGAGGGTGATGGTGCGGAATAGTCCAATCTTATTGCTGGACGAACCCACCGCAGCCCTCGACAGCGAATCGGAGAAGTTCGTCATCGAGGCCCTGGAGCGGCTGATGAAAGGGCGAACCGTGATTACGATTGCCCACCGGCTTAGTACGATCCGCGATGCCGACCAGATCATCGTGATCAGCGGCGGCGTGGTTGCGGAAAGCGGCACGCATGACCAACTGATGACGCGCAATGGAATTTACGCGGAACTCCATCGTACCCAGTTTGACGACGTATCGTCGAAAGCTTCATCATAGGGCAATCCCATAGGGCAACCCGCTCGGAAGCAGGCATGCTGCCGGCGCTCTCAAATGGCAGCAGGTTACCCGGAAGGCGATATGTCCCGCTATTTGGTGGTTTTACCGGATGATTCGGCGCAGCCCATTCTCGACGCCATTAAGCACGCCGAAAAGTCTCTCCGAATCAAAATGTTCGTTTTCTCCCACCCTCACCTGCTGCAGGCAGTGATCGCAGCCCACCGGCGTGGCGTCAACGTGCGCATCATGCTGAATCCCACGCGACGAAGTGGAGAGAAGGAAAACGACACCTCTCGGAAGCAGTTAACCGACGCCAGCGTTGAGGTGATAGACAGCAATCCATGTTTCGATGTGACCCATGAGAAGTCGATGGTGGTGGACGATAAAGTGGCGTTCATCCAATCGCTGAACTGGGAGGTCAAGAACCTTACCGAAACGCGGGACTACGCGGTGGTGACGTCCCATGCCCACGAAGTTGGCGAGGTGATCGAGTGCTTCGACGCCGACTGGAGCCGGCAACCCTTCAATCCTGGGGATACGTCTCACCTAATCTGGTGTATCGGCAATGGGCGGCAGCGGATCGGACAATTCATCGATGAGGCCAAGCACAGTCTGTGGGTACAGAACGAGCGCTACCAGGATCCCGTGATCATTGAAAGGCTGGTAAGGGCCAAGGGCCGCGGGGTCAAAGTGCATGCGCTGGCCAGGCCTCCGCACAAGCTGAAAAAGGAGAAGCTGGTGGAGGCGGTCGGAGGCATGCGCATTATGGATGATGTCGGGATCAAGGTACACAAGCTCAAAGGGCTGAAGCTGCATGCCAAGTTGCTGTATGCCGATCACTCGCGGGCGATCATTGGGTCGATTAACCTCGCGCCGGGCAGCTTCGATAGCCGCCGCGAACTGGCTATTGAAGTCCGGGACCAGGAAGTGATGGATCGCCTTCAAACGGTTGTCCACCAGGATTGGGAGAATTCTCGTCCGCTCGACTTGACCGACGCGGGGCTGTTTGCCGAACTCGAAGATACCGACACCAATGTGGCCGAAGATCTGGCGCTTGAGGGTGGCGGGAATTGAACGACCTCACTAATGAGTCCTAGTTCGCTCTGAAGGGTGAGCGGGAGTTTGGGGTCAGTACGGTGAGGTCGCCAACCTTTTCTTCCTTGACTGGCCCACGCAAGCTGGCGTGGTCCATCATCCACAGCTCCGGAATGATTTCACCCACCAGTTTGCCGTGGCAGAAGAGCCGGACCACCGAGCTTTCGGAAACCACGATACCGACCGCGCCGGTCGCCGCGCTCATGTTGGCGGCCGCGATATGACGGCTGCCCAGACCGAGCGGGATATCCGCGCCCGAGGCCACCGCGTCGAGATAGCGGCAGGCGGAGAGAAACACTCCGTCGCGGCTCACTACGAATGCGCCATCCAGCTGAGCCAATTCTTTGATGGTCCCGCGAAGGTTGGGATCGCTCAAGCGGCGCGACAACTCGGGATGGCCCAGCAGCGGATCGAGAATCAACGACCGGGACTTTGCCAGGACAGCTTCCTCGTCCCCGAGGGTGAACAAAGTACCAATGCGTTTTCCCTCCCGCCCCTCGCGGGCGATTTCGACCGCCAACTCTATCAGCGATTCCAAGACGTCGGGATCATATTCCGTCACCTGGCAAAGAATGCTTTCAAACATTAACCGGCCTTTTCACCTCGGAGAAAATCCGTATCGAGCTCACGCTCAAGAAACGCTCACCAAATCCTTCGTTTCTTCCTTCGATTTGCCCGAAAACGAAGTCAGCACCGTCTTGAGGATCACATACAGTACGGGAATGAAGAAGAGATTCAGGACGGTGGAAAACAGCATCCCGCCCACGATGGCCGTGCCCACCGAGTGCCGTCCCAGCTTGCCGGCGCCAGTCGCGAAATAAAGTGGAAGGACGCCGAGGATGAAAGCGAACGAGGTCATCAGAATCGGACGCAAGCGCAACTCGGCGGCTTCAATGGCCGCATCGGTGATCGACCGTCCTCGGGCAATCAACTGCTCAGCGAATTCGACGATCAGAATTGAATTTTTGGCTGAGAGCCCGATTAGCATGACGAGCCCGATTTGCACATAGACGTCGTCCACGAGTCCGCGCAGGAATATCAAAAGCAGCGCACCCAACACCGCGGTTGGAACGGCGAGCAGAATGATAAACGGCAGCGCGAAGCTTTCGTATTGAGCGGAAAGCGTGAGATACACGACAAGGATGCCGAGAGCGAAGATCAGAATTGCCTTGCCACCAGCTTCCACTTCCTCGAGTGCCAGTCCTGTCCACTGGAAGGTCATGCCCTGCAGCATGTTCTGTTTCGCCAACTCTTCCATCGCGCTCAGACCCTGGCTCGAACTGTATCCCGGAGCCGCGGCGCCATCGATTTCCGCCGAGCGAAACAGGTTGTAGTGATTGATCACCTGCGGGCCTGAGGTTTCCGTGAGGCTCACGATGTTTTGCAGAGGCACCAATCCTTGAGTGTCAGAGCGCACATAGTATTGCCGCAGGTCACGGGCAGTCATGCGGAAGGGCTGGTCGGCCTGCACGTAAACCCGGTAGGAACGATTGTTAAAGTCGAAGTCATTCACGTACTGCGAACCCATGTAGACTCCGAGCGCCTGTGTGACCTGGTTGATCGGCACTCCAATGGCCTTTGCCTTCTCGCGGTCGATCTGTACCAACTGCTGCGGATCATTCGCCGTAAAGCTGGTGAATAATCCCGTAAGGTCCTTGCGCTGCCGGCTGCCGGCTACGATCTTATGGGCAACGGTATCGATGTCCTGCAAGGTGTTCCGGCCCAGGTCCTGTAGTTCGAACTGGAACCCGCCGAAGCTGCCAATGCCTTGAATGGCGGGCGGTTCAAACGCGACTACGATCGCGCCTGGAATACCAAAGAGTTTTGGCGAGACGCGCGCCACAATATCGCTGGCCGCGTGCCCTTTGCCTTTCCGGTCATCGATCGGCTTAAGTGGAGCGAACACCAGACCGTAGTTCGATGAACTGCCGCCGGTTAGCGAAAAGCCGGGAACGGAAAACGTGCCGAACACGTCAGGATCGGCGAGCAAGATTTTCTCCGCTTCCTTGGCAATCTCCGTAGTGTACGAAAGCGAAGCACCCTGCGGGGCCTGGACCACTACGATGAAATAGTTCTGATCTTCCTGGGGCACGAATCCGGTCGGGACCCGAAGATACATGTAACCCGTCGCCGCCAGGGCGAAGGCGAATAAAAACGCCATCACGTAGCGGAACCTCAAAACGCCGCTGATCGCTCTGCCGTAGGCCGCGCCCAGGCCCAAAATAGCGGCGTCCACGCCGTGGGCGAACTTCCGGTAGGCGCGCGTAAGCCAGCCAATATGGGTCCAATCGAAAAGGGTATATTTGCTTTCCTCGCCGCGAAGCAGAAGAGCGGCCAGTGCGGGCGAAAGAGTCAGCGCGTTGAAAAGCGAAATCGCAATGGAAAACGCGATCGTCAGTGAGAACTGGCGGTAGAGAATTCCCGTTGTGCCTGGGAAGAACGACACCGGCACGAATACCGAAATAAGCACCAGCGAAGTGGCCACCACAGCACTCGCCACTTCTGCCATGGCGGCGGACGTGGCGGTATGGCGGTCAGTTTTGTCCTGGTCAATGTGCCGTTGCGCATTCTCAATGACGACGATGGCGTCATCGACCACCAGCCCGGTCGCCAGCGTAATGCCGAACAAGGTGAGCGAGTTGATGGAAAAATCAAAGATTTTGATGAAGGCAAAGGTGCCAATCAGGGAGACCGGAATCGTGACCGCAGGGATGATGGTGGCACGCCAGTCGAGCAGGAAGAGGAAAATCACAAGGATCACGATGATGATGGCTTCTTCCAGCGTGCTGACCACTTCTTTGACCGAGTCGCCGACGACCGTCGTGGTGTCGAAAGCGACTACATACTTAATTCCCGGGGGGAACGACTTGGACAACTCTACAAGCGCCGCTTTCGCCGCCTTGTCTACTGCCAGCGCGTTGGCGTTCGAAAGCTGCTGCACCCCCAAGCCGACGGCCTGATGTCCGCTATACAAAAGATTGGTGTCGTAGCTTTCGGCTCCGATCTCTGCCCGCCCCACATCCTTCAGCTGCACAATTCCGTTTGTAGTGTTCTTGAGGATAATATTTTCAAACTCGCGGGGCTCGGACAGTCGGCCGACAACTCGCAGCGTCACTTGGAAGTTCTGCTTGGGGTCGGATGGGGGGCGCCCGAGCTGTCCCGCAGGGATCTCGACGTTTTGCTCTTGTAGAGCAGAGACTACGTCAGCCGCGGTCAGTTGCCGCGCCGCCAGTTTCGTGGGGTCGAGCCAGATACGCATGGCATATTTGCGCTCCCCGAAAATGATTACGTCGCCTACGCCAGGAATACGTTTCAGGGCATCCTTGACGTAAACGTCCAGATAATTGGAAATGTACTGGTTCGACAGACTGTTGTCGGGCGAATAGAAGCCGGCGGCGAACACGAAGTTAGGATTCGCCTTGGTGATGGTCACGCCGGTGTTCTTGATTTCCTGTGGCAGGCGGCCCTGGGCGGTGGCCACGCGATTTTGCACATCGACGGCCGCGATATTCAGATCATAGCCGGTGCGGAAGGTCACATTGATGCTGCTGGTGCCGTCGTTGGAACTGGTCGAGGTAATGTAGTGCATGCCCTCGACGCCGTTGATCTGCTGTTCCAGCGGGATCGTAACTGCCGATTCCACCACTTGCGCATTAGCGCCGACGTAGTTGCTGGTTACTGTTACCTGAGGCGGAGACAGGTTGGGATAGAGAGAAATCGGCAGGGTTGGAATGCATACTGCGCCCGCGAGAATAATCAGGAGAGCACAGACCGTGGCAAAAATCGGACGTTTAATGAAAAAATCAACCAAGTCCGCAAGTCCTCGTCTTGTTCGCTGACGGCGAATGCCGCCGCGGCATAACTTCTTACGAAAAATCTGGCCAGTTTAGCTGATCGGGTGTACGGGTGCGCCGTCAATCAGGAACTGGATGCCAGAGATGATCACTTTCTCTCCCGGCTTGAGCCCGTCGGTGACGGTGTAATCATTTCCCACAGTGTCGCCCAGGGTCACGGCGCGTTGCCGGGCGACGGTACCATGCTCCGCATCGGTCGCGATGTAGACAAACGACTGCCCTCCGATGCGCGTGACCGCCAGAACCGGGACCGTGGGCGCTGGAGCCGTGCTCCAAACCACCCGTGCCTTAACCAATTGCGCATTTCTAAACTTGTCAAGCGAGGCATGCACCGGCGCCTTCACCAGAATGCCCTGGATCGCGTTGTCAACTTGCTGTGAGACGAAATAGATCTTAGTGCTCTCGATCAAATCCCCCCTGCTAGTGATGATCTGCACTGGTAGCCCCATGCGGATCTCTGCGGCATGTTCGGTGGGAATATAGACGTAAGCCTCGAGGTCCGCGTTTTCGTCCACAGTGGTCAACAGGGTCTGCGACGATACGTAGTCGCCGAGATGTACCGGGATGTCGCCCACGACTCCGTCGAACGGAGCGACCAGGTGATAATACGCAAGCTGGCGCTGCTGCGTTATGCGGGCGGCAGTCGCGGCCTCCCAGTCGGCCTTGGAATTCTTAAACGCCTGTACAGCCTGGTCGTAGTCTTGTTTACTGGTGACGCCGGCCTCGTAGAGTCTTCGCTGCCGCTCAACTTCGATTTCGTTGTAGTCAAAGGTCGCTTTCTTCTGTGCTTCGGTGCTAACCTGCTGGTCAACAGTCGCCTGCTGCTTCAAGGGGTCGATCGTCATCAGCACTTGACCAGTGCGCACGTGGTCGCCAGATTTCACGAGAATCCGGGTTAATGTACCGTCAACCTGGGGCTGGATGCTGGCGGACCGGCGCGATTTTATGGTCGCTACGTACTCGTCGGCCTTGGGCACCGGGGACAGGCTGACAGTTTGCGTTTTTACCGGCAGGGCCTGCGCTGCGGGCTGTTTCGCTTCGGTGCTGCTGCACCCGGAACTCATCAAAACGGCCAGCGACAACAACGCAGTCAAAGATGTGACCACCAGCTTTCTCAAGAAAACCACCCCCCTAAATTCCTGATTACAAGAAAGATGCTGGTGCCGAGTCGAAAGATTCATTAAGTCCGACGAGAAGGAATGGGCTATGGGGCGTCTATCTACCACATCGCCAAAGGCTTGGGCCCGTAAAATTTGGGAACCAGCTCTTGAAACTGGAACGTCAGTAGCGTCAGCCTCATCTAAGGCTCCTATGACGGCTTGGTGATGCAACAAAAGGGGCTCTGGAGGAGAGACTTGAAAGCCAATGTACGTTGGCATGTTCTTATCTTGATCGCGTGCGCAATACCGTGCTTTTTTGTGGTTTCTGCCCTAAGGGCACAGGATGCGCACTTTCACAACGCGCCGGCCTCGACTAGAGAACTGAAGGATCCGTACGCAGGTCAGGCGTCGGCTGTCGCAGCGGGCGCGAAACTCTATGCCATGAACTGCGGCGCCTGCCACGGGAATAACGGCCGCGGAACTGGAAACATCCCGCCGCTGTCCCAAGGACCGACGCAGACAGCGCCCGACGGAGAAGTTTTCTGGTTCATCACCACCGGATCAGTGGCTAATGGCATGCCGGCCTGGGCGAGTCTGGCTGAGGAGAAACGGTGGCAGATCGTCGCTTACTTGAAATCCCTTAAGAATTCTTGGGGTGCTCAAAAGACTGATTCTGCCCCGGCGAGCATGAGGGCCGTCAAAACGAATGCCCCGCCGCCGCAACCGCCCTTCACAGATTTTCGCTTTGAGGAACCGGGGAAAATCCGCAAGATCACGCCCCAAGACTTGCCTGCGCCGTACGCCACGGAGACGGCCAGCAACGGACCTCAATTGGTTGCTCGTCCGCGCGATGCCTGGCCGAAGGCTCCAGCGGGCTTTACCGTGCAGCAATACGCGACTGGACTCGATAATCCCAGGCTGATTCGCACGGCTCCTAACGGCGATTTTTTTCTGGCGGAAAGCAGCAGCGGCAAGATCAGAATTCTTCGCGGAATCAGCAGCGAGGGAAAACCGGAGCAAGCCAGCGTTTTCGCTACTGGACTCAATCAGCCTTATGGCATCGCCTTTTTCCCTCCGGGGGAGAATCCTCAATGGGTGTATGTCGGAGACAACGACGCGGTCGTGCGTTTTCCGTATTCCAACGGAGACCTGAAGGCTCGCGGTGCGCCCCAGCACATCGTGGATCTTCCCCATAACGGGGGACACTGGACGCGGGACGTGCAGTTTACCGCCGACGGTAAGAAGATGTTCGTTGCTGTCGGATCGGGATCGAATGTCGACGATCCCGATACCACGCCGGGCGAAAAGGATCGAGCCGACATTCTGGAGTTCAATCCTGATGGTTCGGACCTGCGAGTCTACGCGTCTGGAATCCGTAATGCCGGAGCGGGTTTGGCGATCAATCCCAAAACCGGCGACCTATGGTGCTCAGTCAACGAACGGGACGGCCTGGGTGACAATCTGGTGCCCGATTACATTACTCATGTTGAAGAAGGCGGCTTTTACGGCTGGCCCTGGTGGTACATCGGCGGCCATCAGGATCCGCGTCATAAGGGAAAACGTCCGGAGTTAAAAGACAAGGTCATTGTTCCCGACGTCTTGTTGCAGCCTCATAACGCTTCGCTCGAGATGACGTTCTATGAGGGCACACTGTTCCCGGCCGAATATCAGGGAGACATTTTCTCCTCCGAACACGGCTCGTGGAACCGGTCGGTGCGCACCGGATATGAAGTAATTCGCGTACCTCTGCATCACACCAACCGGGCGAGCGGTGAATACGAGGATTTTGTCACCGGATTTGTAGTCGATAACGGGCACGTCTGGGGAAGGCCCGTCGGTGTCGCCGTGGCTCAGGATGGATCGCTGATGGTCACGGATGATGGCTCGAACTCCATCTGGCGGATCAGCTATACCAGCGCCAATAACCAGCAAAACGCGGAGAACCATGCGAGCCGGGGCACGGCAAAGGCATCTCAGTAGAAAGTCATCGATTGCGCTGCTCGGCACAATCGCGGTCCTGGGGCTGTGTGCTTTCCAATTCGGAGACCGGTATGGGCTGAACAATATGCCGTTTGCTCAAGTGCGGCCGTTGGTCGCCGATCTGGTGAGAGCCCAGAGAATGGCGAAGCAAGGCAACATTGATTTCCTGGCCGGAGGAACAATGCCAGGAGAGGATGTGAGGCTCCGCGGTGAAGTCACCGATGCGAATTGTTATTTCGGCAGCCACATGCACGCTTACGATCACGCCTTCTGCGCCAAACTATGCGTGGCAGCGGGAGGTCCGCTAGTGTTTGTGTCGGACCAGGGCGGAGAGGTTTATCTGGTTCTCAACCAGCGGAGGGGCGTACGGCTTCCCGAGAGCATCCTTGACCGCATAGGTGTTCCCGGAATTCTCGTGAAGGGCAGAGTGCTCGATACTGGCGGGATGCGAACCCTGGCAATTGATGGGTTGGAGAGGTAAGCCGAAGATCCCTGCGCATTGGGGAAGGAATGCGAGTTTTGAAGGAAAATTTGGAGGCTGTTATGACTAAGATCACAAGCAACACGCAAGTCTCAGCAAGTCTGGCCGGGGATGTTTCAGTCGGACGACTGTCTGTTCATCGGCTCGGTTTCGGGGCGATGCGCATTACGGGAGAAGGAATCTGGGGTCCGCCGAAAGACCGGAAAAGCGTGCTGGCGGTGCTTCGGCGCGCTTTGGAGCTCGGCGTCAACTTCATCGATACTGCCGACTCCTATGGTCCCAGCGTCAGCGAGGAGTTGATTGCCGAAGCTCTGTTTCCTTATCCGAAAGGCCTGGTGATTGCCACCAAAGGGGGATGGAATCGTCCGGGGCCAAATCAGTGGACGCACGACGCGAGTCCGGCGCATCTTCGCCAGGCCATTGAAGGGAGTCTCAAGCGGCTGCGCCTGGATCGTATCGATGTTTATCAACTCCATATACCCGATCCCAACGTGCCGTTCGAGACCTCGATCGAAACTCTGGCCGAGGTGCAGAGAGAGGGAAAGATTCAGTTGGTGGGCCTATCGAACGTCACCAAGGAACACATTGAGCGAGCCCGCAAGATCGTGCCCATCGTCTCTGTGCAGAACCGTTACAGTTTCACCGACCGCGAATGGGATTATGTGGTGGATTATTGTGAGCAAAATGGAATTGCGTTTATCCCGTGGAATCCCTTGGGAAGAGGTAGAACCGCCCGCGAGATTCTCACTCGGATCGCACAAGCGCACCAGGCGACGCCTAACCAGGTGTCGCTGGCCTGGTTGCTGATGCGCTCGCCGGTCATGCTGCCGATTCCGGGGACCTCATCGGTTGAGCATCTGGAGGAAAACGTGGCAGCCGCTGCCTTGCGTTTGAGCCAGGAAGAATTTGAAGAGCTCTCCGGCGCCTCTCGCTTGGTGGCGTAAGCAGGGGCTTAAATTAGCCCAGCCACTGCGGATTCTGGTAAGTTCCGTCGAAATGGTGGCTGGTCTTATACAGCTCATATTGCCCCGATTGCGCCGCCTGGGCAGTCTTTGCCAACAACTGCGCCACCTGCGTTTGGCTCATAGGACTAAAACTGCGTGCTGCGTTGAGGGCTTGCTGGAGAATCGGCAGCGAATCGCAGCCGGTGATGACCACACTGGTCGGCAAGTTCAAGCTGTAATACAGGCACTCCACGGCGGTCACCGTCTTACTGTGCAGGATGAATGGGTCCCCCATGGGCTTCATGCCCAGCACTCCGATATTTTGCTTGAGCAGAACAGGCAGCACTTTTTCTTCGAAGCTGCTGAAGTGAGCATCCATCACGTTGAGTGGCATTTGCACGGTGTCGAAGACGAATTGGTGGGCCGATGCCGTCGCCAGCATCTTCAAGTGGATGTCCGGGCTTTTGTGCCCCGTGAAGCCGATGTAACGAACCTTCCCATCCTTCTGCGCTTGCAGCACGGCTTCCATCGCGCCTCCGGGTGCAAAGATACGGTCCGGGTCGGAATCGCGAATGACTTCATGAAATTGGAGGAGATCGATACGGTCGGTTTGCAGGCGCTCCAATGACTGATTGATCTGCCTGGTGGCCGTGGTTTTGTCCCGGCCGTCGATCTTGGTCATCAGAAAAGCCTTCTTGCGATAGCCATCGCGCAAGGCCTTACCCATTCGGATTTCGCTTTCACCGCCGTTGTAATCCCAGCAATTGTCGAGGAAGTTGATGCCTTCATCGAGGGCGGTGCGAATGATGCGAACGCTCTCGTCCGCCGCAAGGTCAGGTTTGCCTAAGTGATAGCCGCCGATTCCAATCGAAGAAACCTTTTCACCGGTGCGGCCAAGCGTTCGGTAGGGAATGCCTTGCTTCGATGCTGCGGCCCACGCTTCGCCATGGATACCCGTAGCTGCAATGCCTGCGGCGGCGACTTCCAGGAACCGGCGTCTCGTGGCGGAAGGAAGTGGGCCGCCGGTCGCAATCTCCTGTCGCTTCACGTGTCGGACCTCCTGCACCATCTGATGATGCATTTTCCCGCCCACGCGTTCCTTAAATAAAACCACGTAGGCCGATATCCTCAGAAAAAACGGATGCGGCGTAACCGTGAGGGCCTTGGGCGAAGGGCCCTCGGTTTCAACCGCTTAACAAACGACCTTCACCTGAGTACACGATGAAACGTTTTCCCCGCAGAAAACCGACCAGAGTCAGTCCCATTTCCCGCGCCAGACGCACCGCCAGCGCGGATGGTGCGGAAACCGAAGCCACCAGCGGCACGCCGCCGGCAATCGCTTTTTGGATGATTTCAAATCCTCCGCGGCCGCTTACGAGCAACACATACTCCGACAGAGGAAGGCGTCCGTTGAGCAGAGCCCAGCCAATAATCTTGTCCACGGCATTGTGGCGCCCCACATCTTCGCGCTGAGCCACCAACTGACCGCGCACGTCGAACAGCCCCGCCGCGTGCAAGCCCCCGGTGCGCCCGAAAACAACTTGCCCAGCACGCAAGGTATCAGGCATGGCGCACAGCACTTCCGGATTGAGACGGAACTTTCCCGCTGGAGGGCGCATACCACGCAGTTTTACGGAATCGATCGAGGCCTTACCGCAAATTCCACAACTCGACGCGGCAAAGAAATTTCTCTGCGTGCGCTCCAAATCGAGCTGTACGTCTGGAGCCAGCTCGATATGCACCACATTTCCGGCTTCAGAGGGCTTGCCGGTTTCCACCTGCTCAATCATCTTTATTTCTTCGCGCCTTTGAATTAATCCCTCCGTGAAAAGGAATCCTGCGGCCAGCTCCAGATCGTTTCCCGGAGTCCTCATAGTGACGCTTAACGGATTTTTGCCCACGCGGATTTCGAGAGGCTCTTCGCGGACCAGGTAATCCTGAAAGTTGCGGATGTTGCCGTCTTTCCATTCCTGAACGAGAGTCAGATCCATTCCGCGGGATTCGATGCCGGGCGGTTTTGTCGGAGTGGTTGGCATCGCGGGACCTAGAAACCAAGATCGCTCAAGCCGGGATGACCATCCGGCCGGCGGCCCAGCGGCCAATGATACTTGCAGTCTGATTCCTTGATGGGCAGGTCGTTGATGCACGCCAGCCTCACGCGCATCAGGCCATCGTCATTAAACTCCCAATTCTCGTTGCCGTATGACCGATACCAATTTCCGGAATCATCATGCGACTCGTACGCAAAGCGCACCGCAATACGATTGCCGTCGAAGGCCCAAAGCTCTTTGATCAACCGGTAGTCCAGTTCCTTGGTCCATTTCCGGGTTAGAAAGGCGACGATCTCTTGCCTCCCATTCACAAATTCGGCCCGGTTTCTCCAGCGGGAATCGAGGGCGTAGGCTTGCGCTATCTTTTCCGGATCACGGGAATTCCAGCTGTCTTCGGCGAGACGAACTTTTTGAGCTGCAGTTTCGCGAGTAAACGGAGGCAATGGAGGGCGGGTCATAATTTCATTTCTCCGAATCAGGGCCGAATTCTATATCCGCATCGATCTTTTCTGGCACAATACGTCGACCGAAAGCACCCGGGGGCCCGTTTTGATGTATCTAATCATACTGCGGTCTTAAGGAGCCCATTTGTGCGCATCCCCACTGTGCCGATACGAGCTTTTTCTCTGGCTGTGCTCCCCACGTCCTTGGCGATTGGGCTCTTTTTTCTTGGCGTCGTCCTCTCTCACGCACAGGCACCCGATAGCGGACCTCAAGGCAAATCCGCCACCAACAGCAAGCAGGAAAAATCGGCGACCATTTCTCCGATGGAACCGCCGCAGGTCCTGCTGCAACTCAACTCAGCTCTCGAAACGCTCGTAGCAAAAGTCTCCCCGGGCGTAGTTCAAGTGCTGGTCACCGGCTATGGCCCTCTGGAAGACAAGGATCAATCCAACACAGCTCTCGTGGTGCGCCAGCATGCCATAGGGTCGGGCGTGGTGGTCGATTCCGACGGCTACATCATGACTAATGCGCACGTAGTGGAAGGCGCGCAACGCATTCGCGTCGCGCTGCCCGAGCCGTCCATCCGACCGCCACGGCAAATCGGCACGGTGGGGAGGAGCCAGATTCTCGAAGCCAAACTACTCGGTCTCGACCGGGATATTGACCTCGCGCTTCTCAAAGTGACGCCGAAAGCGCCCTTGCCCACGCTGCCTCTGGGAACCGGCCGCACGGTTCAGCAAGGCCAATTGGTGTTTGCCGTCGGCAGCCCGCAGGGCCTGCAAAGCACGGTGACCATGGGAATCGTCAGCTCGGTCGCCCGCCAGCCGCAACCCGACAAGCCCATGGTCTACATTCAGACCGACGCTCCCATTAACCCCGGCAACAGCGGCGGCCCACTCGTGGACATGGAAGGCTATGTAGTCGGCATCAACACGTTCATTCTTTCCGAAGCCGGCGGCAGCGAAGGCCTTGGCTTTGCTATTCCCGCCCGTGTGGTTGATTTCGTTTATCAGAATCTGCGTAAGTATGGCCATGTGCACCGCTCCGTGATTCAGGCCAAGGGACAAACCATCACCCCATCTCTCGCGGCAGCTCTGGGCCTGGCGCAGGATTGGGGCGTCATCATCGCGGACGTACTCCCCGGCGGTCCCGCCGAGGCTGCCGGACTTCAAATCCAGGACATCGTACTGGCCGCCGATGACCACCCCGTTGAAACTCTGCCGGTCTACACGGCAATTCTTTATTTACACCCGCCCGACAAGCCCCTGAAACTCGAGGTGTTGCGCGGCGCCGAGAAGAAGACCCTGTACGTTCCAGTATTCGAGCAAAAGCATCAAACTGATCAAGTGGCGGACCTGGCGGATGCTGATCCGGTGCTGGTTCCGCAACTCGCGATTCTTGCGGTGGATATGAACGACAAAATCCGCTCGCTGGTGCCGGATCTGCGCAGTTCCTCGGGCGTCATCGTGGTGGCGCGCGCCGTGGATTTGCTGGGGCCGGAGACCGGATTGAACGCCGGAGATATTATCCGTTCCGTGAACCATAGCAGTGTCGATTCCCTGGACAATCTTAGAGCCGCTTTGAAGCAACTGAAGACTGGGGATGCCGTGGCCCTGCAGATCGAGCGCCAGGGGCACCTGCAATACCTGTCGTTTGAATTTGAATAGCGGCGACCAGAAAAGCAGGCTCAGAGTTTGTTCAGCCCGTCGAGAGCGGCCACCTTGTAAGCCTCGGCCAGCGTGGGATAGTTGAAGACAGTATCGCGGAAGTAATCGATGCCCGCGTCCATGGTGAGCACCGCTTGTCCGATGTGAATGATCTCGGCAGCCCGGTCTCCAATCACATGGACGCCCAACAGCTTGAGCGAATCCGGAGAAAACACCAGCTTGAGCAGGCCCTGTTCATCACCCAGCATTTGCCCCTTGGCCAGTTCGGCATAACGGGCGAGTCCTACTTCATAGGGGACTTTCTGCTGGGTAAGCTGTTCTTCTGTATTACCCACCATGGAAATTTCCGGGATCGTATAAATGCCGTAAGGGATCAGGTTCGGCGGCATTTTGCCGGGAACGCCGAACATGTGGCAGCTGGCCAGCCGGCCCTGTTCCATTGAAGTACTGGCGAGCGCCGGAAACCCGATCACATCTCCCGCCGCATAGATGTGAGGCACGTTTGTCTGGAAATGGTCATTGACTGTGATCTTGCCGCGTGCGTCCGCAGTCAAATTTGCCGCTTCCATGTTCAGAAGGTCGCTGTTCGCCTGGCGTCCAATGGTGTAGAGCAGTCCCTGGCCATGAACGTTCTTTCCGCTCTCGAGCTTGGCAAACACCCGGTCACGCTCATTGTCAACTCCGACGGAAACTACTTTCTCCCCGAGACGCAGCACCGTGCCGAGCTGCCGAAGCTGATAGCAAAGGCTTTCGATGATTTCCCGGTCGACAAAATCCAGCAGCACGGGGCGCTGGTCCAGGAGCGTGACCTTAACTCCGAGCGCGGCAAACATGGAGGCGAATTCCAGTCCGATGATCCCGGCACCAACGACTACCAGATCACGCGGGATTTCCTCCAGGCAGTGGACCTGGTCAGAGTCGAAGATTCGCTTGCCGTCGATTGGAATGTCGGCACTATGAGCCGGGCGGGTTCCGCACGCGATCAGAATGTGATCACCGCGCACAAGTTGGGACCCGTCTTCACTTTTGACCTCAACCGTGTGGGGGTCGATGAAGCTGGCATCGCCTTCCAGAGTCGTAATGTAATTGCGGCGCAGCTGGGCTTTGATGACTTCAATCTCCCGCGCCATGACGGCTTGGGCGCGGAACACCAGGTCCGACATTGCTATACGGTCTTTCACGGTATAGCCGCGGCCGTAGAACGACCGCTGCCGCAGGCCGCTGAGGTACAGAACGGCCTCGCGCAGCGTCTTGCTGGGAATGGTTCCGGTATGAACGCAGACGCCGCCGATGGTTTTCTTGCGATCGATGATGGCGACCTTCTTGCGCATCTTGGCGGCACAGATCGCGCCCTTTTGGCCCGCCGGCCCGCTGCCAATCACCACCAGATCGTATTCGTTGGCTTCCATAATTTGTTCCTCGACACACTAGAGACAAGCTTTTCTGGGCCATGGAGCTGGAAGGGAAAATTATCATTATTTTTTGAGTAACGGAAGAAGGAGCACGTGAAGACCGCCCCCTTGTAACACTGTATTCACAATGCCGGAGACAACCTGCAAGTGTGCCAACTACCGATGCCCGGCATCCGCCGGAGCAAGTTCCGCTGTCACTTCCATCGGCAGAATTCGAGGCTTGCGTTAGTGGCGGGAGGATGCGTTGTCAGTCACGGGATGGGTAAAGAGAAGTAGAACACTGAGCCATTGCCCGGCTGGCTGGTGACGCCGATGCGCCCGTGATGGGCCTCCACGATGGCCTTGCAGATTGCCAGACCCATGCCTGTGCCTTGCACCTGCATCCGCTGATTGCGTCCCCGGTAGAACTTGTCGAAGACCAGGGACTGCTCAAAGTCGTCGATGCCGGGTCCACGGTCAGCCACGCTGACGGTGAGAGTACGGTCTTTGGCTTCCGCGGTGATGCGAATCGGCGAGCCAGGTGGCGAATATTTGGCGGCATTCTCCAGCAGATGTACCAGGACCTCTTGAATGCGGCCGAAGTCCATGCGCGCTGCGGGAAGGTTCGCTGGAATCCGAACGTCAACCGGATGCTCCGCGAGAAGCTGCTTTAAGTCCTCCAGAGTCTGGCTGACCACATCGGCTATGTTGACGGGTTCGAGTTGCAATTCCACCTTGTTGGCGTCGAGCTGCGCCACCTCGGCGGCTTCGCCGACCAGGCGGTTCAGCCGGTCACTTTCCTCATTGATAATCGTTAACAGTTCCTCTTTTTCGGTGTCGGAAAGGTTGGATCCTCCGAGGAGCGACGTCACCGACGCTTTAATCGCGGTCAGGGGAGTGCGAAACTCGTGGGTCACCGAGTCCAGCAGCAGGGAGCGCATTTGCTCGCTCTCCCGGGCGGCTTCGGCGCGGCTGAGTTTTTCGGCGGATCCGGCCCGTTCGACGGAAATGGCTACCAGGCTGCTGATGGCCTCCAGCGTCGGCATCGAAAGAACTGAACCCGCAATGCCCATGCTTCCCACTACTCGAATGCCCATGTGCAGCGGCATGAAGGCGACTTGATTTTCCACATCGATGCGCGGTTCGCCGCGCAGGCAGGTTAACTGCAAATCACGGGTATCCAGGTTGTCGATGTTGGGGCCGGAACGATAGATGTCCGGCCGGTTCGAGAGTGAGATCGCGGCCGCGCGCACCCCAAAAGACTCAACAATAAACCGGGGGATGGAGTTCAGCAGGTCCGCGACGTTCTCGCTGGAGAGCAAATCCTGGCTGAAGTGGTAAAGACGTTCGACCTCGCGGCGGCGTTCGTTGGCGTTGCGGGCTTCGCGGCGAACGCGTTCCGACATCTGGCTGGCCGTCACCGCGGTTGCGAGAAACGCAAACAGAGCCACCCAATTCTGCGGATCAGCAATGGTGAATGTCCCAATCGGAGGCAGAAAATAATAGTTGAAGGCCAGGGCCGCAATCAGCGACATGAACACGGCGTGCCGCAGGTCCCAGAAGGCGGAAATCGCCAGGACTCCGAGAAGAAAGGCGAGAGCGATGGTGGTGGGGTTGACACGGATGAGGGAATGGCCCACCAGAGTGATGCCGCCCACCACGACACCAGCCACCACGTAGCCGAGGGCGGGTTTGTCAGCCAGTTCCACGAGCCGATTGTAGCCGACATCGACAATTTCGGACGGCTCAACGACAATATGCCAAATGCCCAAGACTCCCGATAAGTGGCTGGAGGAGACCGCACCGACGAAAAAGGGAGGGGCCTTCAAGCTATTTCTGGGGTACGCGCCGGGAGTAGGAAAAACCTACAACATGCTCAGCGAGGCTGTCCGCCGCCACAGCCGCGGGGAAGACGTGGTGATCGGAGTGGTGGAAACCCATGGGCGCAAGGGCCTGGCTGAGCTTATTGCCAGCCTCGAAGTTATACCCCGCAAGAAACTTGAGTACAAAGGAGCACTCTTCGAGGAAATGGATGTCGATGCCCTTCTGGCCCGCAAGCCGCAAGTCGCGCTGGTCGACGAATTGGCTCACACCAATATTGAAGGCAGCAAGCATCGCAAGCGATATGAGGACGTTCTGGAATTACTGGATGCCGGCATCGACGTGCTTTCCACCTTGAACATTCAGCACCTCGAAAGCATTACGCCGACGGTACAGGCGGTGACGGGGATTCATGTCCGCGAGACGGTTCCAGACTGGGTTTTGCAAAGAGCCAACGAACTGGTCATGACCGATCTGACCCCTCAGGCCCTGCAAAACCGCATGCGGCGTGGCGACGTTTATCCGCAAGAGCGAGTCGGGCGCGCCCTCGAGAATTTTTTTCGCGAAGGCAATCTCATCGCGCTGCGGGAACTCGCGTTGCGCCAGGTCGCGCAACAGGTCGATCAGAACCTTGAGGAACACCGCGAGAACCAGGAAACCGAACGGGCGGTCGCGATTCGGGAACGCATTGCGGTTTGCATCAGTTCCAATCCAGCGGCGCAATACCTAATCGCCCGCGGGGCGCGCATGGCTCAGGCAATCGACGGGGAGCTGTATGTTGTCTACATCGACATGGGCCAGGACACGAACGAAGCCGACCAGAAAAGCCTGCAGGCGAACATTCAGTTTGCCCAGAACGTGGGTGCCAGCGTAGTGCAATTGCAGGGCAAGACCGTGGCCAGCGCGGTCGCACAGTTTGTGCGGGAACGGCACATCACTCAGGTCGTGTTCGGCCGCTCCGCCACCCGCGGCTGGAAGCGATATTTCTACCTCTCCGCCATCCACCAGTTTTTGCGAGACGCGCCCACGGTGGATGTACATATCGTCACTCAGGAACCCAGCTGATGCCGGCAGCGTCCGAACACAAACGCATTCTCGTGGTGGATGACGAGCCGCAGATCACGAGAGTCTTGCGAACCTCTCTCTCCAGCCACGGGTACGATCTTCGGGTAGCGAATGATGGCGAGACTGCCCTGGAGATCATGAAGGATTGGAGTCCGGACCTGATCATCACCGACCTCTCCATGCCCAACATGGATGGCCTTGAGCTTTGCCGGCGGTTGCGCCCCTCCACCAAGGTCCCGATCATTGTGCTTTCTGTGCGCGGCGAGGAACGAACCAAGGTGCAGGCGCTCGACGCCGGCGCCGATGACTATGTCACCAAGCCGTTCGGCATCGAAGAATTGCTGGCGCGGGTACGCGCCAACCTCCGGCGCGTTCCCGCCGCAGAAACAGAAGCTGAGCCCGTAATCGAAATGGGGGATTTTCACATCGACATGGCGGCCCATAAAGTCTCTGTGCGCCGCCGCGATGTGCATCTCACGCCCAAGGAATTCGATTTGCTCGTCTACCTCGCCCGCCATGCCGGCAAAGTGGTCACTCACCGCGCGCTGCTGAGCGCGATCTGGGGCGGACAGAGCACGGAACAGGTGGAGTATCTTCGGGTTTTTGTGGGGCAACTACGTAAGAAATTGGAACCCAACGCCTCTTCGCCGCGGTACATCGTCACCGAACCCTGGGTGGGTTACCGCTTTGAGCCCGGGAAATAGCCGCTTTCCACAGCCTGCCAGCTTACGAACATTCTACGAAGTCTTTATTCAATCTTTACGCCCGGAATAATCAAATCAAGGGAAGTCGGGAGAGCAGCAATCCATGGTCGTACTTGCAATGGTCAATATGTTTTTGCAGTTCCTGAAATATCCCATCGGCCTGCGCAAGCCGGCCGAGGCTCTCACCGGCCCACAGAAAGGCAAGGTATGGCGTCAATTCAGAATGTTTCTGCGGAAGAACTGGCAAGGCTTTTCCATCACTATCAGGACGCTCTGGCGCATGATTTCGACTGTCAGGACGGAAACGAGGCGGTGGCGGCTTCCTGGGATCAGACACCCCAGAACGAGCGCAAATTGATGGTAGCGGCGGCGCGGTTGGCGTTGCTCGAACTGGCAGCGACATCAGAGCAGGAAAATCAGAATCGCCGCTATTTCGCCAAGCCAGGCGAAGCCGATTGGGGTTGCTGAGGTCAGGAGATTTCGATGGCAAGCATTTCGAGCATCAGCAAGTTAGGCAATCACTTAGGGAAGGTTGAGCGGCCGGCAACTTGGTCTGCCGAAAGTCAGGAACACGGGGTTGTGGCCAAGGGCGATTTCCGCATCGACCTCAGTTTCCGCCGGGTGACGGTCAGGGGTCGCGAGATCCAGTTAAACGACCAAGAGTTCGAGATGCTGGTATTTCTTATGGGCCATCACACGAACATCGTGGCTCCGCACACGCGGCTCAACACAGGTTCGCGTCATATGAACCGTGCTGATTTTCTGCGCATTCTGGCGGCGCTGAACAAGAAACTCGAATCGGTTGTCGGAGATGCGCGCTATATCCGAAGCGAGCTGTGGGCCGTCTGTCGTTTCGACCCGGGCACCGGTTCGGGCGTTCAGTGAGGGCTCGCGAACCAGTGGTCTGCCTGGTGCGCCTTTATGAAATCTTTATGAATCCTTAATTCCGCCTTTACGCCTGAAGTCGTCCAATTACCCCATAACACCGGGATTGAGAAGTGTGCCGTGACAGTGGCGATGATGCTCCTCTTCGTATTGTTATGCGGCGGCGCAGCAGGTTTTATGCTGCGGTTTTTTGCCGCATTGGTCCGGGAGCGCAAATGCAATTTTCTGCCGAAGAGTGAACCCCTTGTGTCGCAAGATTTCATCCACAAGGGCACACGGAGAAATTATGGCCATGAATCTTGAAATTCGGAATCGCGAGTTTTCTCGAAAAGCGGGCCGGGGCGTGGCCCTGGTTGTGGCGGCCGCTATCCTGCTCTCGCCAGCTTTACATGGGCAGGACGCAGCCTCGCAGACTCCCGCGGCCAGCGCGAAAGAAGTGCAGGAATTGCGGGATCTGATCCGCCAACTGGCCGCGAAAGTCGACCGCCTGGAGAGAGAGCAGCAAAAGCAGGGTGCCGCGCCCGTGGTCCCGGGCAATAGCGTCGTGGGCAATAACGCCGGGGCGTCAGCCGGCAATCCCGCAGCGACCGAGTCGCCGGTTGCGGTGGTTCAACCTCCGGCAATCGCCAGCTCGGCATTCCCGGCTCAAAGTGAGCGCCAAACCCTTCCGGACCCGGAAAAGAAGCCCAAGGCTGAACCCTTCTCGTTTGCCGATTTCACCTGGCTCAACGGCAACGCCCGCACCAAGGAATTACCGTTCGATAGCAAATTCTTCACCCCGGAAATCCGGGCCGACGTCGACTACATTTACGACTTCAACCATCCTAAGGACGACACCATCGGCGGATCCAGCGAAGTCTTTCGATCCAACGAAGTTCAGGTCACGCAGTTGGGTGTGGGAGGCGATTTCCATTACGACAACGTGCATGCCAGGTTGATGACCCAGTTCGGCATGTATTCCACCACCACCCCCCGCAATGACGCCAGCCCAGCCCGCGGCCAATGGGACTTGGCCGACGCCTACCGGTATCTGACGGAAGCTTACGGCGGCTACCATATCAACGCCTTGCACGGAATCAACGTAGACGCGGGAATTTTCGTCTCCTACATCGGCCTGTTCAGCTACTACAACTTCGACAACTGGGCCTATCAGCCTTCGTACGTGTCGTCCAATACGCCGTGGTTTTTTAATGGTGCCCGAGTGCAGATTTTCCCCACGGAACACTTAAAGATCGAGCCATGGTTCATCAATGGATGGCAATCTTACGGCCGGTTCAACAACCGGCCCGGCGTTGGCGGCCAGATACTGTGGCGCCCCAACGGTTCCTGGGAGGTTCTGGGCAATCAATACGCGCTCGGCGAGGATGCGTTGGGTGTACCGGGCCGTGTCCGCTATCACACCGACGACAGCATCGAGTACAAATACTACGACCGGCCTGAGAAGTTCCTCGACAAAATGGCCCTCTCGCTCACCGGAGACATGGGCTGCGAGCACGGCGGAGGGGTGAGCTGCATGGGCAACTCCACCCACATTGTGAATGGCCAACCCGTGGTCTTCCCCAAGCAGTCGTTTCTGGGATTCATGTTCTACAACCGTTTCTGGTTTCACAAGGACCTGTACGGCCTGACGCTGGGCGGCGGGCAAGATCAACAATCCCGGGCGCTACCTGGTTCTGCTGCCACCGATCAATGGCGCGACCGCTGCTTCGGGAACGCCGTACTTCACCGAGAATCCCGGAGATCCATACAAGGCCTGGGACGCCTCGGCTACCTTCGATTACATGCCCAGCCAGTACATCACTTTCCGCTGGGAGTTTAACCATCGGGCGGCCAACGTGCCGTATTTCACGGGACCAGGTGGCATCACTCCTGCGGGCGGCAATACGTGGGCCTCCCGGATCGATGGTGAACGGCTTTACGCCTGATCTGCGCAAGATTGAAAACCGCATCAATCTGGCTCTGCTGGTGAAATTTTGAAACCTGGTTGCATGAGGCTTGGATCCGAAGGAGAAGGCATATGCAGGACGTGATCTTTGTGGGAATCGCAGTGGCGTTTTTCGTTCTGGCCATCGCCTATGTGCGCTTCTGCGATCGGATTCGTTGAGAGGAAATGCCATGAGTTTGGAATCGATTGTCATGCTGGCGGTGAGCGCGCTGTTGATGATCTATCTGCTGTACGCCCTGTTGCGGCCGGAGAAATTCTAAGAAATGACGGCGAATGGCTGGCTTCAAATCGGTCTATACCTCGCGCTGATCCTCGCGGTCACGAAACCGCTCGGGGTGTTCATGGCGCGGGTGTTCAATCGCGAGCGCACCTTTCTCGATTTTGCGGCCCGTCCGCTGGAGCGCCTGCTGTATCGGGTGACAGGCGTGGACGAAAATCATGACATGCGCTGGACGGAATACGCTGCCGCCATGTTGCTCTTCAGCGGCGTTTCCATGCTGCTGCTCTACCTGATCGAACGGCTGCAGCAATTCCTACCCTGGAATCCGCAGAAGTTTGGCGCCGTATCCCCGGTCGCCCTGGCGTTTAACACAGCTGCGTCGTTTACTACCAACACCAACTGGCAAAACTATTCGGGCGAAAGCACGATGAGCTATTTCACCCAGATGGCTGGGCTGGCTTATCACAACTTCATCTCGGCCGCTGTCGGCATCGCGCTGGCGATCGCTTTTGTTCGAGGCATCGCTCGCCGGGAAAAAGAAACCATCGGCAACTTCTGGGTCGACATGACACGGGCTACGCTCTGGATTCTGCTGCCCATGTCCATCGTGGGCGCTCTACTGCTGGTGTCGCAAGGCGTGGTGCAGAATCTCAGACCATATGACACGGTAAAGCCGGTCGAGCCGCAACAGGTCCAGAAAGCCGGCCCAGACGGCAAACCAGTGACCAGCACCGTGACCGACCAGATCATTGCGCAGGGGCCCGCGGCTTCGCAGGAAGCGATCAAAGAGCTGGGCACCAACGGCGGGGGGTTCTTCAATGCCAACAGTTCCCACCCGTTTGAAAATCCCACGCCTCTCAGCAACTACCTTGAGATGCTGTTCATCTTCGCCATCCCCGCAGGTTTGACCTACACCCTGGGCCGGATGACCGGATCGCAACGTCACGGCTGGGCAGTCTGGGCGGCGATGGCAGTTCTCTTCCTTGCCGGAGTGACCACTGCGTATTGGGCCGAAGCTGGCGGAAATCCGCTACTGCACGGAGTCAATCAGCAAGCCAGCCGGACCCAACCCGGCGGCAATATGGAAGGCAAGGAAACACGATTTGGGATTGCCGATTCCACCCTGTTCGCCACCATCACAACGGACGCAAGCTGCGGCGCCATTAACGGCTGGCATGATTCCTACACTCCATTGGGCGGGATGGTGCCGCTGGTCAACATCATGCTCAGCGAAACCGTGTTCGGGGGCGTCGGCGCGGGATTGTATGGAATCTTGATCTACGTCGTTCTTGCCGTATTCATCGCCGGCCTGATGGTCGGCCGCACGCCGGAATACCTGGGCAAAAAAATCGAAGCTTACGACGTGAAAATGGCCATGCTGGTCACGCTGGTCTTTCCACTCGTCATCCTGGTGCTCACGGGAATCTCGTCGGTCGAAGGACTCGGCACGTCGAGCATCAGCAATCCCGGCCCCCACGGGCTTACGCAGATTCTCTACTCGTTCACTTCGCAGGCGGGAAACAACGGTTCAGCCTTCGGCGGTCTCAATGGCAACACACCCTGGTACAACACTGCCGGCGCGCTGACCATGCTGGTGGGGCGCTTTTTCATGATTATTCCCATGCTGGCGATTGCGGGAAATCTGGCGAAAAAGAAATATGTGCCTCCCTCGCTGGGCACGTTCCCGGTCACGACGCCGTTGTTCACGGTGCTTCTGGTGGGTGTGATTCTGATTGTGGGTGCACTAACGTTTTTCCCGGCCCTAAGCCTTGGGCCGATCCTTGAGCACTTATTAATGGGGGCAGGCAAAACTTTCTGAGGCCTATGGCAGACAAGAAACATAAATCGGGAGCGATTTGGGAAGTGAAGATCGTGCGCCGCGCGATCCTGGATTGTTTACTGAAGCTCAACCCGCGCCACATGATGGGCAATCCGGTCATGTTTGTGGTCGAGGTGGGCAGTGTCGCCACGACCATCCTGCTGCTTCGGAACATGTTGCGCCACGAGGCCGGCTTTGGTTTCAATCTGCAAATCACTCTATGGCTGTGGTTCACGGTCCTGTTTGCCAACTTCGCCGAAGCCATGGCCGAAGGCCGCGGCAAGGCGCAAGCCGATTCTTTGCGTAAAGCCCGCGCGGAAACCATGGCCAATCGTCTGCTGGCCGATGGCAAGATCGAGCAAATTGCCAGCTCGAAGCTCTGTTCCGGCGACCTGGTGATGGTTGCTGCTGGTGAGTTGATTCCCAGCGACGGAGAAATCATCGAAGGAGTGGCTTCGGTCGACGAATCTGCGATTACCGGCGAATCAGCGCCCGTGATTCGCGAAGCTGGCGGTGACCGCTCCGCGGTCACTGGAGGCACTCGCGTTCTCTCCGATCACATCAAAGTGCGGATCACGTCGAATCCGGGCGAAACCTTTCTGGATCGCATGATCGCGTTGGTCGAGGGCGCGGAGCGGCAGAAGACTCCGAACGAGATCGCGCTCAACATCCTGCTGGCGGGCCTGACAATTATTTTTCTGCTGGCTGTTGTCACGCTGCAACCTCTGGCCATTTATTCCGGTTCGCCGCAAACCGTGTTTGTTCTAGTGTCTCTGCTGGTGTGCCTGATTCCGACCACGATTGGAGGCCTGCTTTCCGCCATCGGTATTGCCGGCATGGACCGACTGGTGCAGCACAACGTCCTGGCCATGTCAGGAAGAGCTGTGGAAGCGGCCGGCGACGTCAACACCCTGCTTCTCGACAAAACGGGAACGATTACGCTGGGCAATCGCCAAGCCGCTGAGTTCATCGCAGCTCCCGGAATTACCGAAGCCGAGATCGCTGATGCGGCGCAACTCTCATCACTCGCCGATGAAACTCCTGAAGGCCGCTCGATCGTCGTTCTCGCAAAAGAACGCTACGCCCTGCGGGGCAGGGAACTGGCGGCGCACGAAGCTGTCTTCGTGCCGTTCACCGCACAAACCCGCATGTCAGGCGTCAACCTGGATGGCCGCGAGATCCGGAAAGGTTCAGTCGACGCCATCGTCAAATACCTGCAGGATTCTGGCACAACCATGCCGCGTGAAGTGCAGGCGTCGGTTGAGCAGATCGCGCGTTCCGGCGGAACCCCGCTGGTGGTTTCGGAAAATCACCGCGCCCTCGGCGTGATTTATCTCAAAGACATCGTCAAGGGCGGCATGAAGGAGCGCTTCAAACAACTCAACGCCATGGGGATCAAGACGGTCATGATCACCGGCGACAATCCGCTCACCGCGGCGGCGATTGCCCGCGAAGCCGGAGTGGATGATTTTCTGGCGCAGGCCACGCCCAAAGACAAGATGGACCTGATCCGGCGTGAGCAGGCGGACGGCAAACTAGTCGCGATGACAGGCGATGGCACGAACGACGCTCCCGCGCTGGCCCAGGCTGACGTCGGAGTTGCGATGAACACCGGGACCCAAGCCGCCAAAGAAGCGGGAAACATGGTGGACCTGGATTCGAATCCCACCAAGCTGATTGAAATCGTGGAAATCGGCAAACAGCTCCTGATGACCCGCGGCGCACTGACGACGTTTTCCATCGCCAACGATGTGGCCAAATATTTCGCCATAATCCCCGCTATGTTCGCCGGGACCTTTCCTGTGCTGAATGCGCTGAACGTCATGCATCTCAAAACTCCCGAGTCCGCCGTGTTGTCGGCTGTGATCTTCAACGCGCTGATCATCATTGCTTTGATTCCCCTGGCGCTGCGTGGCGTGAAGTACCGCCCCATGGGAGCGGCAGCGTTGTTGCGGAACAATCTGTTCATTTACGGCGTCGGCGGCGTGATTGTGCCCTTTGTTGGGATCAAGCTGATTGATATGGCAATTACCAGCATTGGAATGGCGTGAGAAATGGATCTATGAAAAAGAATCTGATTACTGCGTTGTTGATGACTGTGGTGACGACGATTCTGCTGGGGATTCTCTACCCGCTTGTCATCACAGGCTTGGCGCAGTTGTTCATGAAAGAGAAGGCCAACGGCCAGCTTATAGAGCGAGACGGCAAAGTTGTAGGCTCGCGCATTATCGGGCAGGCGTTCTCAGGCGCTGGCTATTTTCATTCGCGTCCTTCCGCGGCGGGCGACGCAGGTTACGACGCCACCAGTTCCGGGGGATCGAACCTGGGTCCAACCAACGCCAAACTGATCACGCGAGTCACCACCGATGCCGCCGAGTTGCAGAAAGAAAATCCCGGCGTTCCTGTCCCGATTGATCTCGTAACCACTTCGGCATCGGGCCTGGATCCCGAGATCTCGCCAGCCGCAGCCCAGTATCAGGTCCCCAGGGTGGCGCGGGCGCGCAAGACTACAACAGCAGAAATCAGCCGCCTAGTCCTCAAGCACACCGAGGGACGCCAGTGGGGCTTCCTTGGCGAACCGCGCGTCAACGTCCTGGAACTAAACCTCGACCTGGACGCTCAGTTCGGCGTGACTCACTAGAGTCTTTCCAACACCTTGTCATTCCGAGAGCCCGCGTTTTGCTTTGCGGGCCGAGGAATCTCAGTCGGCACGAACGCCGCGCGTGAGCCAAAACAAGCCCTTCCGCGTAAGTCGCAGATTCAGCAATAGTTACGGATACACGAACGCCCGCCGTTTCCATCTAAGCCAGCAACGGATGTCCTGCCTCCGCCAAGTTACCTGAACAAATGGACTTATCCCGCATGTACCTCTGAGACTTGGGTTCGTCGGCGGAAAGCCCCATGCTTGAAGAACCGGCTTATGAGTATTCCGCAAAACCTGCGAACGCGGTTTGGGAGGTTTGCCTGTCCCTTCCTGCTGCTTGCGGCGCTGAGTCTCGCAGGTTGTGCAGGCACTTCCGCTTCCCCCACGACACCAACTCCTGCGACCGGCAATGTGGCGGTCAAAATCAATCCCACATCAGCGACAGTTGCTGCCGGGGACACAAAGCAATTTTCCGCGACAGTTTCTGGAACATCGAACACCGCAGTCCTTTGGTCGGCCTCCGGCGGTCTGATCTCCACGACGGGACTCTACACTGCGGGCAGCGCGGGCGGCAGCTTCAGCGTAACGGCGACCAGCATGGCTGATGGTTCCAAATCAGCCCTGGCATCGGTCACGGTCAACGGGCCGCCTCCGCCAGCGGGCACCGCGTCGTCGATCACGAAGGACGGCATTACCTGGAGTTTCAGCCAGCCTGTGCCGGTGGGACAGTTTGTCAACGGGGACTACTACGTTGTGGGGCCAGTCACTGTTACTTCGATCAGCCCTCCTCCAACTACTTCTTCGCCGTATCTGAACGGATCGGTCGTAAACCTGCCTACTGCGAACGGCAAGAGCGGATTCGATTCGCGCTTGAACGACGGGACCGACGAGTCTTGGTGGTTCGACGCAACGCTCCGATCCTATCCGCCGATCAGTCTGAAGGCGGGAGATTCGCTGGTTTCATCCATCAGCGTGGCCCAGATTCATTCTTTGCCCGAAGTCATGCGCGCTTCGGACATGAGCGCCAGCCCGGTGGCGACGGTTTCCGTGCTCACGGTTCTTTCGGCAGCGCCTTCCGCCGATGCATTCCGGCCATCCTATTGCGACCGGAGCCAGACGATTTATCACGCTGACACGCTACAGCGGAATCTGCTGCTTTCTCTGGCGCCACCAAATCCCTCAAATACGCCGACGCTGGCGCAGTTTGAAACCTACTACCGCAGACCTTGGATCGATACGAATGCATTTCTTTTTGACGCTCCGGCGCAATACATGCCCAGTTACGGCCAGCACGTGGCGTTTGCGGATTCTTATGCTGCGCTTCTGCTGATGCTGAATTTCCCCGCCGATCAGAAAATCAATCTCACGAATTATTTTGTGCAGTACGGCATCGATCTTTACGGCTGTGTGCAGGCGGGTTATGGCTGGCCGGCGTTCGGTGGACATCGCAGCGGGCGGAAACTTCCCATCGTGTTTGCTGGAATTCTGCTGAACAACGATGCCATGAAAAACGTGTCGACGGCGCATCCCAACCAGTTTGGCGAAGATATGCAGACGGTTTACGTCAACCAGATTCCGGGCAATTTTACGCAGGCCTGGCAGGGCGCGACCGTGATCTACGGCGGACACTACGGCGTCGATGACAATGGAACGCCGGTCAGCGCAGGGCTGTACGGCCCGTATGAGCAACTGCAGCCGGCGAACTGGCCGCTCATCAACCCCACTGAGCAGCTTGGCGAAGCGTACCGGCGCTGCTGCACTTCAGTTTCCTGGGTGGGTGAGGCACTGGCGATTCATCTTCTCGGCGCAGAGGCCACTTGGAACCATCCCGCATTTTTCGATTACGTGGATCGCTGGATGACAGAGGACGATTCGCAGGCTGTGGCGCAGATCAAGGCGCAATCCGGATTTGACTACAGCGCCGATTGGGAGCGGCAGGGGCAAACGCGTTTTTGGCTGCAAGGGGAATTTCCGCAGTATTCATTTATCGATGATATGTGGTCGGCGTACCGGCATTAGTCCTTGGATGGTTGCGCCTGATCGGCGCGAACGCAAATTCCGTAACGCTCGCGTCACGACTGAAAGTCGTGCCTTTCAAAGCAAGCTACAACGCCCCTTCGCCCCGGTCGTCGTTGCGGATGCGAATGGCTTCGTCGACTTTTGAGAGGAAAATCTTGCCGTCGCCGATCTTGCCGGTGCGGGCGGTGCTGACGATGGCCTGTACCACTCTTTCCACCATGTCATCCGCCAGCACCAATTCGAGTTTGATCTTGGGCAACAAATCCACAGTGTATTCGCGGCCGCGGTAGACTTCGGTGTGGCCCTTCTGGCGGCCGTGGCCGCGGGCTTCAAGCACGGTCATGCCTTCGACGCCAATTTCGTGGAGAGCTTCCTTCACCGGTTCCAGCTTGGAGGTTTGGATTATGGCTTCAACTTTGATCATAGTGGTCTGCTTCGATCCTTCCTCGCGATCCTTCTTCGCCGTGGTGAAACGGTGCAGCGAGGCCGTCGTCTAGGTGGAAACCTCCCAATAATATCCTTCTTCGCCGTGTTGTGAGAGGTCGAGACCCTCGATTTCCTGATCTTCAGTGACGCGCAGTCCCACTGTGACATCGACCACCTTCAGGATGATGAGCGTGCCCACGATGCCCAGCGACCAGGCGATCAACACCGCGACGGCCTGATTCACCAATTGGTGCGCATTGCCTTCGATCAGACCCGAGGGCAGGGGATTGCCCTGAGCGTCTTTGAAGATCGGATTGATGGCGCTGACGGCGAATACGCCAGTCAGGATCGCGCCCAGAGTTCCGCCTGCGCCGTGAACCCCGAAAGCGTCGAGCGAGTCGTCGTATCCGAAGCGGGCCTTCACCACGGCGACCATGAAGTAGCAGAAGACACCGGCGATCAGCCCGATCACCAGTGCAGGCATAGGTTTGACGAAGCCGGCCGCGGGAGTAATCGCAACCAGTCCCGCGACTGCGCCCGAAATTCCTCCCAGAACGCTGGGTTTGCCGTTGCGCAGCCACTCCGCGCCGGCCCAGCCCACGGCCGCGGCGGCCGCGCCGAAGTGGGTTGCGACGAACGCGCTGGTGGCCAGCGTACCCGAGCCCAGAGCGCTGCCGGCGTTGAATCCGAACCAACCCACCCACAGCAGGCAGGCGCCAATAAAACTCAGCACCACGCTATGCGGAGGCATGGCTTCGTGCGGATAACGCAGCCGCTTTCCCAAGTAAAGAGCGCAGACCAATGCCGAGACTCCGGAGGTTACGTGAACCACGGTCCCACCGGCAAAATCGAGCGTAGGAAATTTCCCGCCCAGAGACGCGTTCAGCAGACCGCCTTTTCCCCACACCATGTGCGCCATCGGCGAGTAGACCAGGATCGACCACAGCACCATGAACAGAACCATGGCGCTGAACTTCATACGCTCGGCGAACGCTCCCGAAATCAGAGCCGGAGTGATAATGGCGAACATCAACTGGTACACCATGAAAGTCTGGAGCGGGATGGTGGCCGAATAATCGGGATCGGGCCGCAAGCCGACGCCGTGTAGAAACAGATGATGCAACCCGCCGATGAAGCTGTTTCCGGCGCCAAAACACAGGCTGTATCCGAAGAGCGCCCAGAGAACCGTGATCAAGGCCATGAGTGCGAAGCTCTGCATCATGGTGCCGAGTACGTTCTTCTTGCGTACCAGGCCGCCATAGAAAAGGGCCAGGCCTGGGCCGGTCATCATCAGGACGAGGGCGGAACTGGTCAGCATCCAGGCATTGTCCGCGGAACTCTGAGCATCTGAGACCCGCTGCTCGAGCTGCGCGAGGCGGGCCGATGTATCTCCGGCCTGCGCAAATACCGCTGAAGGCACAAGAAGTAAAAGCAAGAGCAGCAACCCGCTGGCCGCAAACCTTCGCATGGTGATTGTGCCTCGCTCCGTCCGTGGTGAAAATCCGAAGCCTCACTCTACGTGCTGCTTCCCGCAAGACGGAAATCAAAACTATTTATCGGATGGATCAGGAATTGTTATGTAAATAGAGGATAGATAGTGCTCCACCGGCTTCGCCTCGCCACTGAGGCATCGGTTAGCATAGGCCGGTCGTGGGAATCCAAGGATCCAGAAAAATCGGACTGGCGCGTGCGCTTTCGAAACTCGGGCATTGCTCGCGATCTCAGGGGGTTGAGCTGGTTCGCGCTGGGCGAGTGCGGTTGAACGGCACCGCCCGCCGCGACCCTGAGAGTCCGGTCGATCTTGAACAAGACCGGATCGAAGTCGACGGAAAACTGCTGCGAACCGCGGAGAAGCTCTATCTCATGATGAACAAACCTCGTGGAGTTGTCACCACGGCGTCGGACGAAAAAGGGCGGCAGACCGTTTACGACCTCTTGCCCGGACAGGAATCATGGGTTGGGCCAGTTGGGCGGCTGGACAAAGCGAGTGAAGGACTTCTCCTGCTGACCAACGATACGGAATGGGCTGCCCGCGTGCTTGCGCCTGAGACGCACCTGGACAAGATCTACCACGTGCAGATCGGAACCGTTGCCGACGAAACGCTGCTCAAAGCGATCATAAAAGGTTTTCGGACAAAAGATGGAGACTTGCTGCGGGTCAAGTCTGCCCGAATTCTGCGGTCCGGTGAACGCAACTGCTGGCTGGAAATAATTTTGGATGAAGGCAAGAACCGCCAGATCCGTCGCGTGCTCGAGGAACTCGAAGTGGAAGTCTTGAGGTTGGTCCGGGTTTCCATCGGGCCGCTTGCGTTGGGTCAACTTGCGAAGGGGAGCGCCCGAGCACTGACCGCCGAAGAGAAAGCAGAGCTGGATAACGCGATGGGCTTGAGTTGACGACCGGAAGAGGACGTTTGGCGGGCTTAGGACTTCTTGCGTAACAGGTTTGTTTTGGCGATGGCTTTGGCCTTGACCTCGAGCTGCTGCAGATCATCCAGAGTGAAGTCAGGGCCGGCAGAGCGCAGGTCGTAGGCTTTCCGGCAAACCTGGATTACACCCAGGACCCGGCCCTTTTCGTCGAGCACGGGGCCGGACATGAGTTTTTGTATGACCGGAGGCGGTGGTTCCTCGTCGCTCTCCACGCTGCCCAGCTTGATCGTCTCGAAAATGCTGACGTGCTTCACTTTCGTAAAATTGTTGAACAACTCCACCTTTTTGGTTTGGGCGGTGTGGGCTGCGACTGCCGTGGAGCTGGAAAGAGGAATGGACCCTGCGGTCTTCAGCTCCTCGGGATATAGAAACCTGAGCAGATTGCTCTCTAACTGGAGAATCGCAACCTCGCTGGGCCGTACCTTAAACTGGGCGGCCAGTTCTGCGCCGGTCTGCTCGGGTGTGGTGTCCGAGGCGGCAGGCTCACGGGCTGGGGCGGCGGCAGTGGCCGACACACCCGGGTTGTTTTTGTCCTTAGTCATCTCACTTGGCGCATCAAGACAAGAGTGCGATGCATTCTCATCGTGACGTGCTTCGTCACCTTCATCAAGTTACCGAGGTACTTTGGGCAAATAAAGGTAATCATGGCTGCGGCGCGCGGTCGCTCAGCCAGCGGCAAGGTCGTTAGCTTCGGGTTAAGGGAAGCCCTTTCTCGCGCCAGCCACGGATTCCTCCGTCCATGGAGAGGACGTTGGTGTATCCCATCTTTTGCAGGTTGTCGGCCGCCAGCGCGGAGCGGTATCCTCCTCCGCAATAGAGAACCATGGGCGTGTTCACGTCGGGCGCACGCACTTCGATGTCGCGCTCAATCACGCCTTTGCCCAGGTGGATCGCTCCCGGCAAATGGTCTTTGGCGAATTCGCTTTCCTCGCGGACATCCACCAGAAGAAAGTCCTCGCCGCGATCAAGTTTGGTTTTCACTTCGTCGATGCTGACTTCATGAACGCGCCGTTTAGTGTCCTCGACAATTTGCAAAAATCGGGGAGAATGCTGCGGGGGCATGTGAACCTCCGGGGAAATTGATGGCGAGCCGGTATCTGGGCAAAGCCAGAATCGGTCAGAACCATCTATAGGTTTACATTCTAGCCAAGAATCAATGCTGATCGGCGATTACTCGCCAGACCCGGCGGCCGCTTCCAGAGCCTGTTCGGGAGAAGCAAGCAAGGGAGAGGCGTTGAGAAACTTCTGCAAGTCCTCCTGCAGCTTCTGGCGGTCGTCATCCTGAAGATCGATGAACGCAAACGGCTGCAGATAGCCCTGCGTGGCCCACATAGGGAACATCATGAGCGCCCGGTTGCGGATAGTGCTCTTGCCCACTCGAAACATCACTTCTACTTTGATGCCTTCATCCAAAGGAGTTTCGATATGCAGCAACCCTCCGGTGAAAGACAGTTGATGAAGCCGGGCGCGAATCTGGCGGCCACTTTCCAGCTTGAGCAAAGCCAGCACGGTGCCGGCCAGCTTAACCCGCGGGGCGCGGCGTAAGGACTTAGAGGGGCGAGACATGCCTTCAACTATGCCATTATCAGGTCGGGCAATGGCAGATTACGAAAGAGTGCGAACTAACTCGGCATTTCCTCCAGCCGTTCGTTATTTGTTCGCCGTCGTGCTGTGTGCGTGTCGAGTGCGCTCGCTCGATCCAGGTGATCCTGGGACTTTCCCCTTTCGGGTGAGCGACGCGTCGAAGTAAGTGCAAAAGATTACTGGGGTTACTTTACGGTTCTGTCGCGCCGCCGTAAGCTGCGTGCGATGGCGTTCAACGCGCTGGTGATGTGCCGGGAGCCGCAGTCGCTGCAGGTGCTGGCCGCTGCCATGGAAGTGCTGCGGATGGAGCAAGTCCCGTGCAGTTCGGTGCCGGAAGCCCTCGACCAGATGGTTAGGGAGCAATACTCGGCACTGGTGCTGGATTTTGACTTGCCCCATGCCGAACTGGTGGCGAAGCTGGCGCGCTTCGCGCCGGCCAAAAGCCGCCCTGTGATCTTTGCCATGATCGGAGCGCGGACGGAAATTGGCGCCACCTTTCAGGCGGGCGCAAACTTCGTGCTCTACAAACCGCTGGTAGGGGATCAGGTTCTTCGCTCGTTGCGCGCCGGCAGGGTCTTCATGAAAGCGGACCGCAGACAATCCTCGCGGCAGAAACTGGAAGCGCTGGTTTACCTGCAGCTCGGCATCGTAGCCTTGCCGGCCATGGTGCTCGACCTGACCCAGGATGGCGTAGCGTTGCAGGCACCCGAGCCTTTGCCGCCGGTGCAGGAAGTGCCGGTGCGCTTCGTGCTGCCCGGGACGTCGCACTTGATTGAAGGCACAGGAGAAGTGATTTGGGCCGACGATTCCGGCCGCGCCGGTGTGCTCTTTACGCAGCTTCCGGCGGTGTCTCGGAAGCATCTCAAAACCTGGCTGGCAAAACGGGGTCGCATGGAGAAGACCACTGTTCGCGTCGCCACCGGCGCGAAGAAGAAAAAACTTTCTCAAGCCGCATTGCTTTAGCCGCGGCCCTACCGAAGCCGACTTCCACCATTCACAAGCGGTCCGAATTGTGTTTGAAAGGCACGTGCTAGACTCCCATTCTTGTCCTCGATTCACCAGGCCGGGCTGGCAAACATGTCGGAACTCACCAGACTCCCTGCTGTTTCCATGGCGCAACAGATTCGCGAAGGGCATATCTCGCCAGTCGAACTGGTTGAGGCGCATTTAGCGCGAATTGAAAAACTGCAGCCAACGCTGAATGCGTTTGTGCATGTAGACGCCGAGAGCGTCCGAAAGCAAGCGCAGCAGGCCGAAGCGGCAGTGAAGCAGGGCAAGAACCTGGGCCCGCTGCACGGCGTACCGCTGAGCGTCAAGAGTTCGATTGCAGTTGCGGGCCTGCCGTGGGAAACCGGCACCAAGTTGCGCGCCGGAACGGTGGCTTCAGAAGATGCGCCTCTGGTCGCCCGCCTTCGCAGCGCGGGGGCAATTATTCTCGGCGTGACCAACTGCGCCGAATTGCTGATGGCTTGGGAGACCGACAATATTCTCTACGGCCGCACCAACAATCCCTGGGACCTTTCACGCACAGCCGGAGGATCAAGCGGTGGCGAGGCGGCAGCCATTGCATCAGGTTGTTCGGCTGGCGGCGTCGGTAGTGATGGCGGCGGATCGATTCGCGTGCCCGCGCACTTCTGCGGGATTTGCGGACTGAAGCCGACGCCGGGGCGCATTCCGGCGACCAGTCATTTTCCGGCTTCTCTGGGGCCTTTTGCCCTGCTGGGCGTGGTCGGGCCGATGGCGCGCACAGTAGCGGATTTGAAGTTGTTGTTCGAAGTAATGCAAGGGCCGGACGACGGCGATCCTTCCGCTGCGCCGGTTCCCGTTTGCTGGCCACGGCCGGACAAGCTCAAGCCCCTGCGCATCGGCTACTTCGAAGATGACGGCCGCACGCCGGTCACGGCAGAAACACGGGCAGCAGTGCGGGCCGCTGCCGAAGCCTTGCAGCGCGCCGGATTCCAGGTGGAACCGTTTCGCCCCGAAGGATTAGAGCAAGCCAGGCAGTTGTGGTGGAAATTTTTCGGAGTCGCAGGCGGAATGCTGCTCGGCCCGATGCTCAAGGATCGCGAAGCCGACCTGAGTCCGATCCTGAAAGAATTCTCTTCCTGGGTTGTGGCCGAGCCGGCGCACAGCGGCCAGTCGCTGCTCGATACCTGGCTCCAGCGCGATGAAGTGCGCATAAAGATTTTCGCCGAGATGCGAGATTTTCCCGTGCTGCTCTGTCCCGTGGCATCGGTGCCCGCCTTCCGCCACGGTGAGCGTAGATGGGATATCGACGGCAAGAAGGTTGAATATCTCGACGCGTGGAGCTACACCGCGTGGTTCAATCTTCTCGGCATGCCTGCGGCCGTGGTTCCTGTGGGGAAATCGTCTGAAGGATTGCCCATCGGAGTGCAAATCGTAGCGCGTCCCTGGGAAGAGGAAATCGTTCTGGCCGTTGCAGCGGAACTAGAAAGTCATTGCGGCCCGTGGCGAAATTCGACGGCCTAGCTCATGAGCCGGCGTTTCTTTTCGCCGGTGCCCGAAACTCGCCCTTTCACCACCGTGCCTCGCACCCCGTCGATGAAGAGCACTTTTTGCAGAGCATCGGGCGTCGCCTGCGTCCGGCTATGCAATCGTTGAATGCGCGCCACGGCGCGGTCCAGCACGCGAACGAACTCGGCGCTGTCGTCTGCTTTCCTGCCCTCCCGCAAACGCCGTTTTGCCTGGGTCGCCGAAAACCATGTGGGATTGCGATCGCGCTCCTGCGGCGGATCGAGCCGCGAGACCTCGCAAAGATGGGCGTTCACCGCCAGGTCGATCGCTCCCGAACTCTGCCGCTGGCCCGGTTTGCGGCGAAAATAACGCGCAAAGGAAACTTCCTCCATGCGCCCATGCACTCCCGCCTCTTCAAAAGCCTCAAGCGCAGCCGCCTGAGCGTGGGTCAACCCGGGTTCGGCGTTGCCCTTGGGAAAAGTCCACCGCCCCCCCCGAGTCTGCACCAGCAGAAACTCGACTCCCCGGGGCCGCACCTGATAACAAACCGCAGCTACTTGTTCGCAACCGCGCATCCGGCGGAGGTGCGACAGATGAAAGAATCTGGCCTGCGGCTGAAATGTTCGAGGCCGCGACTTGACGGTTATCGAGCGCACGTCTTCCTGACCCATGCTGGTTAGGGTGCCCGATCCCTACGGTTCCTGGGTAGAGCACATCTTGGTTCGGCTGAGGCCGATGCTTCCCGGGAATCCTTCTACGCACTTGCATCCCGCGGTCGCGCCGGAACAGTATTTGTGTGGCGCTTCAACCGGCCACACAAGGGGATGTCTTTGGAGAACCTGTACTGTCTTCGCTGTAACCGCGAACTCGAAGCCGGACACAAGTCCGTCGCGGTCTATATGTTTTCTCAAACCGTCGGTATCCGCCCACGGCAAAAATCGGCCGCCCGCCGAATCTGTTTTTGTCCGCAATGCTCCGTTTCTCTCGCCATGGGCCCGGCCCCCGAGGGTGCTCTCAACATCGCCGCCTGGGAGATGATCCGCGAACTTGTCGGCTCGGACCCTGCCTTGAACGAGGCTGCCTGGGAAAACCTTCGCGGTGTGGTCGGTCTTCTTCCCGCTACCGGAACCGAGGGCGGCCACCGTCGAGCCAGCCATGGTGGATATTTCGAGTTCTAGCGGTCTCTCCCTACTCTGACACCGCCTCCACCCGGATCACCCGTTTAGTGCCTTTATACTATTTCGTGCAAATTGCTCCCGGGATAGGCTGGCGTTCACCCGTGGGTTTATGTCAGCCCGGCGCGGCCTTTGTGAATAGCAGAAATGTCTAGGGAATTCCTTCGCCGTCGCGCACTGCCTGGGCTGCTGATCTTTCTGTTTATCTCGGCCGTTTATCTTTACGCCTTCCCGCAATCGAACCTTGTCTATCCAGCCGTCGTCCTGCTTCACGCCACGGGGGGAGTCGTGGCCACAATCCTGCTGCTGGTCTATGCAGCCAGCTTGTTGAAAGCCGCGAGTTGGACCGCAAGGCTCGGCTGGATACTGCTCACCGCCGGTGGAATTCTCGGCGCAGTCCTCATCAAGCTGGGCACGGCGAGAGCGGAATGGAACTGGCTGTATCTCCACATCATCCTCTGCCTCGTCGGTGTCGGCTTCGTTCTCGCGGATCTCGCAGGCAAGCGCGGATGGCTTGCCCCGAGCCGGGCGAGCGCAATTCTCCGCGTCGGCCTCTGCCTGGCATTGCTGGCCGCTCTGGGATACGCCGCCCGCTACGTCCGCGAATCGCGCTGGCAGCGCCGCGGCCGCATCGAGAATCCGCAAATGCCGGCCGCGACCATGGATGGCGAAGGCGACGGTCCCAACGGCGCGTTCTTCCCCAGCTCCGCTCAGGTCTACGGCGGCCAGAAAATTCCCAGCAAGTTTTTCATGGAGTCGGAATCCTGCAAGCGCTGTCACGAAGATATCTACAACCAATGGTTCAGTTCCGCCCATCATTTTTCGTCGTTCAACAATCAGTGGTATCGCAAAGCCATCGAATACATGCAGGATACTGTCGGCACCCGCCCTTCGAAATGGTGCGGCGGCTGCCACGATCCCGCCGTGCTCTACAGCGGCCTGATGGATACTCCCATCAAGCAAATCGTGCATCGTCCCGAATCGCAAGCTGGCCTCGGCTGCATGATGTGCCACTCTATCGCGGACGTGAAGAGCACCATGGGCCAGGGAGATTTTTACCTCGAATATCCCAAACTGCATGAATTGGCCGCCACCCAGAATCCGGTCGCGCGCGCGCTCCACGATTTCCTCATCAAGCTGAATCCCGAGCCGCACCGCCGAGTTTTCCTCAAACCATTCATGCGCGAGCAGACCGCCGAGTTTTGCTCGAGCTGCCACAAAGTGCATCTCGACGTTCCGGTAAATCACTACCGCTGGTTCCGCGGCTTCAACGAATATGACAACTGGCAGGCCAGCGGCGTATCCGGTCAAGGCGCGCGTTCTTTCTACTACCCTCCCAAAGCGCAGCAATGCGCCGACTGCCACATGCCGCTCGCCCCCTCGAAAGATTTCGGCAACATCGACGGCAAAGTCCACTCGCACCGTTTCCCCGGCGCCAACACGGCTCTGCCCACCGCCAACGAAGACAACGAGCAGCTCAAGATCACCGAAGATTTTCTGAAAAACAAAATTCTGAGCGTGGATATTTTCGCGCTCTCCCCGGAGCCCGAGACGCGCTCGACGGCGTCCGTAGGCCAATCCGAGCTGTCGACAACTTTTGCCGTTGGCGAAGAAGCCGAAACCAAAATCACTCCCGCGACCGACACCGAAGCTGCTGCCGTGACCGCGCCGCTCAGCCGCGTGCAGCCGGTGGTCCGCCGCGGTGATACCGTCCGCTTGGATGTGGTGGTCCGCACCAAAAAGATCGGACACTTTTTCCCCGGCGGCACCGTCGACGCCTACGACACCTGGCTCGAACTGAAGGGAACAGACGACAAAGGCCAGACCGTTTTCTGGAGCGGCATGGTCGAAGACAATGGCAAAGGCCCGGTAGAAAAAGGCGCGCACTTTTACCGTTCGTTGCAGATCGACGGCCATGGCAATCCCGTCAACAAGCGCAACGCCTGGGCCACGCGCGCCGTGGTTTACGTCCGACTAATTCCTCCCGGCGCGGCCGACACGGTGCACTATCGCCTGCACATTCCCGACAACGCCGGAAACAAAATCACGCTGCACGCCCGCCTGTGCTATCGCAAGTTCGCATGGTGGAACACTCAGTTCTCCTTCGCCGGAGCGTCAGACCCAGCCTCGCCGAAGCCCGACGTCACGGCAGACTACGACGATCGGCAATTCACTTTCACTGCTCCGCTGACGGGAGTTTCCGCTAAACGCGAGCAGATTCCCGATCTGCCCGTCGTTGCAATCGCAGAGGATGAGATTACGCTGAGCGTGACGCCACACAATTCGCCTGCGCCGCAGCCGAAAGTTGTGTTGCAAGCGGACGACTGGCAGCGCTGGAATGATTACGGAATCGGATTATTTCTTCAAGGAGACCTAAAAGCCGCAGCTGCCGCTTTCCAGAAAGTCACCGAAATCGATCCCAAGAATCCCGACGGCTGGGTCAACCTTGGCCGCGCCGCGGTGCAGGAAGGCGATATGGCGCGTGCGCGCGTGGTGTTGGAAAAAGCGTTGTCGCTCAGCCCCGATCTGGCGCGCGCCAACTACTTCTATGCGCGGGTCCTGCGCAGTGACGGCAACTACGATCGCGCCGCGCAGCATCTGCGCAAAGTTCTTGCGCAATATCCCCGCGACCGCGTGGCCCTGAACGATCTTGGCCGCACTCTATTTCTGCAACGCAAATACAGCGACGCGATCTCTGTGCTGCAATCGGTCCTCGCCGTGGATCCTGAAGATCTTCAGGCGCATTACAACCTGATGCTCTGCTACAGCGGACTGGGTGACGAAAAACAAGCCCACGAACACCAGGTCCGTTACCTGCGCTTCAAGGCCGACGAGTCCTCCCAGACCATCACCGGCCCCTACCGCCAGCTCCATCCCGAAGACAACAACGAACGCCAGGCCATCCACGAGCATACGTCGGTACCGTTGCCGATAGTCACCACGAAACGCGTAGGGACAGCCGCCTCGGCTGTCCGGCCGGGCAGCGCCCGGCTCGCGTTCAGCTCCACCGCATCAAGCGGAGCCTTCAAATAATGCAGAAGCAGACACTGCACTCGGCTCCTTTTTCTTCTTTCGCCGCTCCGTTGCTGGTTTACGGGTTGGCGGCGATATTACTGATCGCACCTCGCCTTCATGCCCAGACCATCCAATTCCGCGATATCACCGCCCAGGCCGGCATCCACTTCCTCCACAACAACGCCGCGTACGGAAAAAAATATCTCCCTGAAACCATGGGTCCGGGCGGCGCCTTCATCGACTACGACAACGACGGATGGCCCGACATCCTGCTGGTCAACGGAGAAAACTGGCCCGGCCATCCCGGCCTCGTATCCACGCTGAAGCTCTATCACAACAACCACGACGGAACCTTCACCGACGTAACGCAGAAGGCGGGCCTGGCCATCCCAATGTTCGGACTAGGCATCGCCGTCGGCGATTACGACAACGATGGCTACGACGATCTTTTCATCAGTGCGCTCGGCCAGAGCCATTTGTTCCACAACAACGGCAACGGCACGTTCACCGACGTCACCAAGCCCGCCGGGCTCTGGGGCCCGAACGAATTTTCCACCAGCGCTGCCTGGGTGGATTACGACCGCGACGGCAAGCTCGATCTCGTGGTCGCGAATTACGTGCAGTGGTCAATCGAGACCGATCTCTTCTGCACGCTCGACGGCACGAACAAATCCTACTGCACGCCCGAATCCTACAAAGGATCGTCTGTCCGCCTGTGGCACAATCTCGGCAACGGCAAGTTCGAAGATGCCACGCAGAAAGCAAAACTTTTCGACCCGACATCGAAGACCCTTGGCGTCGCCATTCTCGACTACAACAACGACGGCTGGCCCGACATTCTGCTGGCCAACGACACCCAGCCCAACAAACTGTATTTGAACAAGCACGACGGAACCTTCGAAGAACGCGGCGTCACCGCCGGCATAGCGTTCAGCGAAGATGGCGTCGCGCGCGCCGGCATGGGCGTCGATGCCGCCGACTACGACCGCTCCGGCCACGCCAGCATTATCATCACCAACTTCGCCAACCAAATGCTCTCGCTCTATCACAACGAAGGCAGTGGCTTATTCGTGGACGAAGCCCCGCGCTCAGAAGTGGGCCGCGCGACTTTGGTCACTCTCGGTTTCGGCTGTTTCTTTTTTGATTACGACAACGACGGCTGGCCCGACATCCTGGTCGCCGACGGCCACATTGAAGACCAGATTCAGCGTGTGCAAAAGCGCGTCAGCTACGCCGAACCGCCGCACCTGTTCCGCAACCTGGGCGGTGGAACCTTCAAAGAAGTCACAGATTCCGCGGGCTCCGCGTTTGCCGCGCCCAGAGTCGCGCGCGGCGCAGCTTACGCCGATATCGACAACGACGGCGCGCTCGACGTTCTCATGACCACCAACGGCGGCCGGGTCTACCTTTTTCACAACGAGGGCGGGACCAATCATAGTGTGCGCGTGAAGTTGAAGGGAACAAAATCGAATCGCGATGGCATCGGCGCGATCGTACGCATCACCGTCGGCAAAGACCAGCAATGGCAGATGCTGCGCAGCGGGTCGAGTTATTTATCGCAAAGCGAACTAGTCCTGACTTTCGGCCTGGGAACCGACACCAAGGCAGATTCTATTGAAATCGACTGGCCAAGCGGCCAGGTCGAAAAGCTGTCCAACCTCAACGCAGGCCAAACCGTGACGGTTGAAGAAGGAAAGGGAGTCGTGGCAACGGCACCCTACGGAAAGCCACAAACCTACGCCGTAAAGAAATAATATTTGGTTTGTTTTGCGTTTCTCCGTGTCCTCTGTGCCCTCTGTGGTGAATGTTTTTCTCTGTGTCCCCAGTGCCCTCTGTGGTTAAATTCTTCTGCACATGCTTCCAAAGGCACTGACTGCGAGTTTCATTGCGCTGCTGGCCGCCGTCACCACCTTTGCTGCTGCTGCTCCACAGAAAAGCGCGCCTGCAAATCCCGCCCAAGCCGCCCGCGTCAACAACCTGGGCGCGGCGTACATGAACCAGCAGCTCTTCGAAAAAGGTCTGAAAGCGTTTCAAGAAGCCGGCACTCTCGATCCGACCCTGCAAATTGCGAGTCTCAATCAAGGCATCGCGCTGCTCAACCTCACCCGGATCGAAGCTGCCAAGCCACTGCTTGAGGAAGCAACCAAGCGCACTCCCGACGATCCGCGCGGATGGTACAACCTAGGCCTGCTGTACAAGAATTCAGGCAACGCACAGGCCGCCGTCGATGCTTTTCACCGCGTCACTACGCTCGATCCGAACGATGCCGACACCTGGTATTTTCTCGGCGCTTCTTATGCGCAAGACAAGCAGTTTCCCCAGGCCATCGACGCCTTCGAGCACGCGCTCAAGCTGAACCCACAGCATGCCTCGGCCGAGTTCGGAATCGCGCGCGCCTACCAGCAGTCGGGCGACGCGGCCCAGGCCCACGAGCATCTAGCCCGCTTCCAGCACATCACCCAGGAGAAACTCGGCACCCCCATCGGCCTCGCCTACGGAGATCAAGGCAAATATTCGCTGGCGGAAGAATCGCCACTGGCTCCGCAAAAAGTTCCAGCCGCAGATTTCGGTCAAGTTTGTGGATGTGACGAAGGATTCCGGCCTGGCGTCACTGATGCCCCACACCCCGCAGGTCGATCGCGTCGTCCTTGGTTCTGGCGCTTGCTTTCTCGACTATGACGGTGACGGAAAGCTCGATCTCTTTCTATCGTGCGATGGCCCGAAAGGTGCGATGGCTCTCTATCGCAATCTTGGAAATGGCAAGATTCGAAGACGTGACTCAAGCAGCAGGAATCGATCCGGTCCTCCGGGAGATCGGCTGCACTGCCGGTGATTATGACAATGACGGAGTCCCGACCTCGCGGTAGCAGCTGGCAAGGTCGTGCTGCTTTTGCACAATGAGAAGAACGGCAACGTTCAAGGATCGGACGGCAGCTGCCGAAATCAAGAGTCGCTGGTTTCGCCGTCGGCGCCAACTTCGTCGACTACGATCATGACGGCGACCTCGACCTTGTACCTGGGTCGGTTTTGGCCGATCTGGCCGGCCGCAATCGGACGAGCCATCCGATGTGGTGTGCGAGGTCAAAATCCGGCCGCTGCACCCGCTTCAAACTCATGTGGCGTAACAATGGCGACGGTACGCTTCACCGACGTGACGCAAGGCCTCGGATTGTCCGGTCCACCTGCCCGCCTTTGTGCAATCAGCAGGATTACAACAATGATCGTGCAATCGATCTGATCAGTCTGGCGCGGCAGTTGAGAACGAGGACGCAAAATCATGTTATCGGTCGTATTTCGCAGGGAGAGCTGATCCCTGTGATTTTCGAAAATCCCCGAGAAGGAGCTTTCCGAATTCGTGTCCCGTGGGCGGCGGGACGCCGGGTCTGCCGCCGGCATCTCGGTCTCGACTTCGACCATGACGGATGGACGGATATCGCCTTCACGGAATCTGGAGTTCACCCGGCCTCAGCTTTGGCGCAACAATCGGGCTAAAGAGTTTCGAGCAGGTCGAACTACCGAAGACGAATTGGGTCCGCGCCTTCGGCGTCGCCGCCATCGACTACGACAACGACGGCTGGGTCGATCTCGTCGCCGCCGGAGAAACTGCGGATGGTACAGGTGAAGTCCGTCTGTTCCGCAATCTCGGCCCTGATGGATGGAAAGACGTCACCGCCGACGTCGGTCTCGACAAGATTCAATTCAAAGATCCGCGCGCCTTCATCACTGGCGACTACGACAACGATGGCGCGACCGATCTGTTGATCACGCAGAATCACGGGCCGGCGATTCTGTTGCGCAATGAAGGCGGCAACAAAAACAACTGGCTGCGGCTCAATCTCAAGGGCCTCGCCGACAACAAAAGCGCCATCGGAACCAAAGTTGAAGTTTTTTCCGACGGCATTCGCCAGAAATTTGAAATCGCGGGATCGAACGGCTACCTCGGCCAGAATTCGTTGTACCTCACCGTCGGCCTCGGACAGGCGAAGCAAGCCGATGTCGTCCGCATGATCTGGCCGTCAGGCATTGTTCAGGATGAGATCGAGGTCGAAGCCAACAAAGAACACAGCTACGTCGAAATGGACCGCCGCGGCAGCTCCTGCCCCACGCTCTTCGTCTGGGATGGTCAGCGCTACGAGCTAGTCGCCGACATGCTCGGCGATGGCGTCATTGGTCACTGGGTCGGGCCGGGCGAGCGCAACATTCCCCGGCCGACTGAATACATCAAGATCGATCGCAACATGATCCGCGAGAAAAACGGCAAGCTCAGCTTCCGCTTCATGGAGCCGCTGGAAGAAGCCGTCTACCTCGATCAAGTGAAGCTGCTGGCAATCGACCACCCTGCTGGTGTCGAAGTTTTTCCCAACGAATACTTCGCCAGCAATCCGCCGTTCCCGCCGTTCAAGGTTGTCTTCAGTCACGACGCAGTCCCGCCGGCGGGCGCTTGGGATGAGCACGGCCACAACCTTCTTCCCGGCCTGCTCGCTCACCGCTACGTCGGAGACTTCGGCCTCGAGCCGTTTCAAGGCTTCGCCAAAATGCACACACTGGAACTTGATCTCGGCACGCCCTATCGCGGAGAGCCGCTCTGGTTGCTGATGCATGGCGAAATTGAATACTTCACTGCCACCAGCATGTATGCGGCTTATCAAGCCGGCCTCGAGCCAGTCGCGCCCTATCTCGAAGCTCAGGATGCAACCGGGAGATGGAGACGCGTGGTAGATGACCTCGGATTCCCCGCAGGTGGCGCACGCACCATGACCGCCGATCTCACCGGCAAGCTGCCCGCAGGCACGCAGCGCATTCGCATTCAAACCAATCTGCAAATTTACTGGGACAACATCCTCATCAACCGCACCGATCAGGACCAGCAATCGCGCATCACGCCGGTCCCGCTGGCCCGCGCCGATTTACGCTTCCATGGATTCCCGCTCAAGATCGAAGACCAGCCGCCGGGCAACGTGAAATATGTCTACGAGAAGGCCAGCGCAACCGGCCCTTACGCTCGCCCGGCGGGCGCGTACACGCGCTACGGTGACGTGCTCCCGCTGCTGGGTTCCTTCGACGACCGCCAGGTAGTGTTTGGGTCGGGCGATGAAGTCGCGCTCGATTTTGATCCCGCCAAATTGCCCGCGCTACCCAAGGGTTGGACGCGCGATTATTTCTTTGTCGCCAACGGTTACGAAAAAGATATGGACTTCTACGCCGCCGGCGGCAACAGCGTCGATCCGTTGCCCTTCCGCAGCATGGGCACGTATCCATACACGGGCAAGGTGTTCCCGATGGATGAGACACACTTCAATGACCTGCTGAATTACAACACGCGATACCTGACAGGCGACGAGCCCGCGAGCTACCGCTTCAACTACGGCCAGGGCAAGTAGTCTTCTTTTTTAAGAAATGTTCCGTACGGAACATTCACATAAGTGAAGAAGTGTTCCGCACGGAACGTTTTGTAAAGAACGGTTGCGTGTAAGGCATTGAAAAGGCGAGGCGCCGATTTTGGACGGCAGGAGTGCCGAACGTCCGGCGGGGGCAGCCCACGCGAAGCGTAAACTGCTCGCCGTTAGCTTTAAGTTTTAGCAGATATAAAAGGCAGCGGTAGACGAGCGATTAATAGCGTAAAAATCGTTTTAACATTGACAGTCTGCGCTGCCGCATAATTCAATACAGCTTCACATGGCGACTACTTCCACCGGTCCCTCCTCGGCTCCGCGTCTCAAGCGTTCGTTAACTCTGTGGGACTTGATTCTGTACGGCATCATTGTCATTCAGCCGGTCGCGCCGCTGTCGGTGTATGGCGTGTTGAGCGACCGCGGGCGCGGGCATGTGGTGACCACAGTGCTGCTGGCGATGGTGGCGATGCTCTTCACCGCGATCAGCTATGGACGCATGGCACGCGCCTATCCCAGCGCCGGGTCCGCCTTTACATATGTCGGCCAGGAGATCAATCCCGCGCTGGGCTATGTCACCGGCTGGAGCATGGTGATGGACTACATGCTGAACCCCATGATCTGCACGGTCTGGTGCAGCCAGCAGGCGCATGTGTTCGCCCCGGGAGTTCCCTATACGGTGTGGGCGGTGTTTTTTGCATTCGTGTTTACCTGGCTGAATGTTCAGGGCGTGAAGACCAATGCTCGAGTGAATACGGGCCTCGCAGCCGCGATGGGCATCGTAATCGCGATCTTCTTTGTTGCTGCCGCTCGCTATGTGTTTGGCCATCCCCATGATCAGGCGGGATTCTTCACCAATCCTTTTTATGATCCCCGAATGTGGAACACGAAGGCCGTGCTGGGCGGAACTTCCATCGCAGTGTTGACCTACATTGGTTTTGATGGAATCTCGACGCTGTCAGAGGAAGCCGAGAATCCACGGCGAAATATTTTGCTGGCGACGGTGCTTACCTGCCTGGTGATTGGAATTCTTGCTGCTTTCGAAGTGTATGCCGCGCAGTTGATATGGCCCGCCTCCGAACCATTTCCCAACGTCGATGCCGCATTTACCTTCGTGGCAGCGCGAGCCTGGCAACCCTTGCTGGCGATCGTCGGATTCACGCTGCTGGTGGCGAATTTCGGATCAGGAATGGGATCACAACTGGGCGCTGCCCGCTTGTTATATGGCATGGGAAGAAGCAATGCGTTGCCCAGGTCATTTTTCGGAAAGGTTGATCCCAAGCGGCATGTGCCCAGGAACAATGTGATTTTCGTGGGAGTCATCGCGCTGGGCGCTGCTTTGCTGGTGAACTATGGGTTGTTCAGCTACGGATTGGGCGCGGAGATGCTGAACTTCGGCGCTCTGATTGCGTTTATGGGAGTGAATGCAGCGTCGTTCATGCGTTACTTTGTACGCGAACCCGAGAAGAAGATCGGAAACTTTCTGCCGCCGATTCTAGGATTTTTTATTTGCCTTTTGCTTTGGCTGAATCTGAGCCGGCCAGCTAAAATCGCGGGCGCGATCTGGATGGCCGTGGGCATTGCCTTTGGAGCGTGGAAGACCCGCGGCTTCCGCGGCGATCTGGTGAACTTCGATCTGCCGCCGGAAGAAGCCTAAGGAGAAATCGTATGTTAGGGTCAACGAATATTGTCGCCTTTGTGCCTACGCGGGACGCCGAAAAAGCGCGGGCGTTCTACGTGGATTTACTGGGATTACGATTTGTTAAAGATGACGGCTTCGCGCTGGTGCTGGATGCGAACGGAATCATGGTGCGGGTGGCGAAGGCCCCGGAGTTCAAGCCGGCGCCGTTTACGATTCTGGGATGGCAGGTTTCGGGGATCGAGAAAGTGGTGGCGGAGCTCACGAATAAAGGAGTCCGCTTCGAGCGGTTCGGGTTCTTCGAGCAGGACAAGCTGGGGATTTGGACTGCTCCTGGCGGGGACAAAGTTGCGTGGTTTAAGGACCCGGATGGCAATACTCTTTCGGTATCTGAGCATGTGTAAGCTGTCCACCCCGGTTCCCGGCAACCTCGCGAGCGATACGCGCGAGATCCCTCGGCCCGCTGGAGAAAACGCGGGCCTTCGGGATGACGCCTCTTATGCGGTCGACCGCTCGCGGGTTTTCATTGCGGGGTTACATTCCATCCGCTGACTTCGACCGAGGGCTTCGCGTCGCCCAGATCAGCGGTGCTGTAAGTGGCGGTCACTTCACGTTTCTCCCCCGGCAGTAACGAAATGTAATTGTCCTGCCAAAGTACAGGAAGAATCTCGGGGCCGCCGCTTCCGCGATTTACCTTCAGGCGAACGAAAAAGGCCAGGCTGTTGCTGGGATTGGTCAGCGTGACGTGGGTGACCGCGTCTTTGTCTTTGTTTTGGCGTTCGGTGTGGCTGGAGACTTCCAGTTTTACTTTTGGCAATTGCGCCAGAGCAGTGTAATCGGCGAAGGATGCGGTCGGCGTTCTGTACCAGTCGGATTTGTCCCAGTCTAGGGTCTCCGGCTTGGTCGAAAGCCAGTAGAAGTTTGATCCGACGAGCTTACCAGTGGAATCGCTGAGGCGAAGAACCACAAAGTAGGTCGGGCTCAAGCCGTCGATCGCGGGCAGGGTCAAAACTTTGTTCGTGCTGTCGGCAGGCGCGTCCAGCGTGGTCTCCTGCGAAAACTTTTTTGTCATGTCGAGATTGAAGACCTTCACGGAAAGTTGCAGCCCCTTGACGTTCTCATACTGGCTGCTCACCACCCAGATGGAGCGGTCGTCGTAGCCGTAGAGAGGATGCAGAGGCTGCATCGCGTTCTTGGCGCCGAAATATCCGCCGCCGGGGCGCAGGTAATAGTCGTAGAGATGCCAGATCATCGACGGCCAGGCGTTATTGAGCATCCACTGAATCACGCCGGTAGAGACGTATTTGTTGCGGCTGTAGGCTTCGTACATGGCGCGGACGCCTTCATACGTCATGAGCTGCGACTTGAAGGCGTAGTCTTCTGCGTTTTGCGCCGTGCCGTAGCGGGTGTTCAGGGCTTCGGTAAAGTTGTGGATGTCTTTGAACACGCCGCCACCCGCGTGGAAGTTCCACCACTCGTCGATGGGCCAGAGATGTTCTTTCGGAAGCATGGCGCGGAGGCTTTCGATTGGTGGAACGGCTGGGCCCATGCTGGTTTCGGTATTGAAGCCGTAAGCGCCGCCGCATTCATTTTCTTTGCACTCGGCGTGCACGCCCAGCGTTTGGATCGAATCTTCTTCCCAATAGCTGGGGGCGACGTAGTCGTAAGGGCCGGGCATTTTGACGCCGCTGTAGCCGGTGATGGAGGTCTCTGCTGCGGTGGCTGAAGACAGCACTGGATTCGGCCAGAGCAAGTCTTTCTCCACTTTGAGATAAGTTTCTTCCACGTCGGGCTTGGGCGGATTGTCGCTGCCGTTCAGCCACACGAGCAGACTGGGATGGCTGCGCAGTCGGTAGATCTGGTCTCTTAGCGATTGCTCCGCGATTTTGAAATCCTCTGGTCTCCAGTTTTGCCAATGTTCCCAGGTGGAGCAGCACACCCAACCCGCCATCACCAGAATTCCTTTGCGGTCGGCCAGGTCAAAGAAATCTTTGGTTTCGAGCATGCCTTCCAGGCGAATGGTGTTCAGGCCCATATCCTGGACATAGCGAAACTCCTGTTCGACTCGCTCCTGGTTCTCGCGGAGCAGCATATCCATGGCCCAGCCGCCGCCGCGGATCAGGATTTTTTTTCCGTTGATGGAAAAGACGCGGTGGTGGTTGGCGTTCAACTCGGAAGCGATTTCGCGGATGCCGAACTGTGTTTGCGACGTGTCGGAGGGTTTGCCGTCAACATCGAACTGCATGTTCAGCGCATAGAGTTCCGGCTTACCCATTTGTGCAGGCCACCAGAGCCGCGGATTCGCGACGTTGAGCTGAGGAAACTGATCGGGAGAAAAAGTTATGTCTTTGGATTCACCTGGACCCAAGTCCACGCCTTGCGAGAATTCGATATTTCCGATTCGGCCTTTCAGTGCGCCTTTCACGGGCTCATTGCTGCCATTCTTAAGCAGTGCCGTGACGGTCAAGTAAGCCTTGTCGTTGGCGGGCGAGTCTACCTTTGAGATTACGGACGGATAACGCAACGCGACTGGCCCGCTAGCTGTAATTTCGACGTTGCGGAAGATGCCCATGTGCTTGTCGGGAGGGGCCGCGTTCCAGTCCCAGAAGGTGATGGCGAGGTCGTTCTCGCTGGGAGAATAGACTTCGACGGCGAGGACATTGACTGCGCCCGGCTTGGCGATGTCGGTGACATTGAACTCATAGGTGCGCCACGTGCCGGCGACGTCGTCTGACTTGGCGATTTGTTTTCCATTGAGCCAGATATTGGCGCGGTAGTTGATGCCGTTGAATTTCAGCCACACGGTTTTGCTTTTGTAGGCCAGGGGAAGGGAAAACTCCGTGCGATACCACCAGGGAATGATGAAAGGGCTGTCCTGAGCCATGCGCTGACTGGAAAAAGGAATGCCGACCGGGTAAGTCATTCCTGGGAAGGAGCGGAGGTTCATGCCGAAGTAAGGGTCGGGATAGACTTTGTTTTCGACCAGGGCGGCAACTACGGTGGTGGGCAACTTGACCGGGTACCAGGCCTTGGGCTGAAATCCGGGCGTGGAGACGACGTCGCCGGTCTGGTCGACTTTGCAGGAGGATTGCAAACGCCAGCCGTCGGAGAGGACGAGGGTTTCGGGCTGAGGAGTCTGTTGGGCGCAGACCGCGATCGAAAAGCAGAGCAGGGATGAACACAGCCAGCCAAACTTAATCATGAGATCCTTGGGCGCTCAGGAGTTAAGCTCCACAGTTTCAGCGCCAGCCGATGGGCTTCAAGTTAAGAACGACCCCCATCTGGATAACACGTTTATTAATACGATTCAATAATGGAGTTCAGGGGCGACTAGACTTGTGACAGTTGCAAGGATTCGCGCGAGATCTCTCGGCCCGCCTGGAGAAAACGCGGGCCTTCGGGATGACGCCGGTTAGACTTGGGCCACCGTCCTCACTCATCAACAACCGGCTAGTTTATAATCTTAGTTCCTCTTTTAATTCCCTGGAGTGATACGAAAATGATTCGATTCTTGCAGACCCCGGGCCCGGCGTTGAAGATCGCGCTGAGTGCGATTCTGGTTGTCATTTGCGGCTCGATGGTGGTTACGCTGATTCCGGGATTTGGCTCGAACCTGGGCCTCGGCGGCCCGGCGCAGGGCGTAGTAGCGACTGTCGGAAACCAACAAATTACTGTGCCCGACGTACAGCGGGAAGCGCGGCAGATGCTGAAACAGCAGTTCCCACAGGGCAACGCGCAGGAGGCGATGTTTCTGCCCTTTTTCGCCCAGCAAGCCACCGACCGGCTCATCATGCAAAAAGCTGTGCTGGTGGAAGCGGAACGCCTCGGCCTGCGAGCGACCAATGACGAACTGAAGGATGAGCTGCAGCACGGCGCTTACGGAGCGACGTTTTTTCCCGGTGGGACTTTCGTGGGAGAGCAGCAATATCAAAACATGCTCGAGCAAGCGAATCTCACCGTGCCGCAGTTCGAGGCGGGCGTGAAGGAGGAGATCCTTTTCAACAAGCTGCGTGATCTGGTTACGGGCAGCGCACTGGTGACCGACGCAGAAGTGCGACAGGAGTTTGAGAAGCGTTACGTCAAGGTGAAGTTCGATTACGCGGTGCTGCGCAAAGACGACCTGCTCAAGGATATTCATCCCAGCGAAGAAGAGTTGAAGGCCTTTTTCGCACACAACCAGGCAGCTTACAAGAATTCCATCCCGGAAAAGCGCAAGCTGCGATACGCGGTAGTGAATGCGGCGAAGATTGAGGCGCAGACTGAAGTCAGCCGGCAGGACTTGCAGGCTTATTACAACGAGCATCGCGACGAGTTTCGGGTGGGGGAGCAAGTGAACGTGCGGCACATTCTGATCAAGACGCCAGCCGGGGCGGATGGCAAGGTTGACCCACAGGTTGTGGCCGAAGCCCGCAAGAAAGCCGAGGATGTGCTCAAGCAGCTCAAGGCGGGAGCGAATTTTGCCGATTTGGCGCAAAAGTATTCTGAAGACCCTGGCAGCGCAAAGCAGGGAGGATCGTTGAGCTGGATCCAGCGAGGCCGCACGGTGCCCGAGTTCGAGAAAGCAGCGTTCTCGCTGCCTAAAGGTGGAACCAGTGAACTGGTGCAGACCAGCTTCGGGTTTCACATTATCCACGTGGACGACAGGCAGGAAGCGCATCTGAAAACGCTGGACGAAGTAAAGGCCCAGATCGAGCCGCTGATGAAGCAGCAAAAAGCGGGACAGGCGGCGCAAGCCGAGGCGGACACGCTGCTTTCCGCGGCGCGCAAGGATGGTCTGGACAAAGCAGCTGCCGCCAAGGGCCTGGAAGTGATCAGCACGGATTTCGTGAGCCAGAGCGATGTTTTGCCGGGAATCGGAGCTTCTCCGCAATTTATGAGCGCGGTGTTCGGGGAACAGGACAAGGCGCCGCCGGATGTTTTCCAGGTGGCACAGGACTACGTAGTGTTTGAAGTCGTGGGGCAAAAGCCGGCGGCGACGCCGACGTTCGAGGAAATCCGCGCACGGGTGGAAACGGAGTTCAAGAACCAGCGTGTCGCGCAGTTGCTCACGCAAAAGACACAGGAGCTTTCGGACCGGGCGAAAGCTGAGCACGACTTGAAAAAGGCCGCGAAGGAACTGGGAGCGGCGTTTAAGACCAGCGACCTGGTGCAACCCGATGGACAAGTTCCCGACCTGGGTTCGATGGCGGGCGGAGCTTCGGTGGCCTTTACCATGCAGCCGGGGGCGATCAGCGGGCCGATTGACAATGGCAGCACAGGAGCGGTGCTCGAACTTTTGGAGCGGCTGCAGGCGGCCGCGGCTGATTTTCCCGCGAAGGAAGATCAGCTTCGCGAATCTCTTCTGCAAAAGAAAAGACAGGAAGTGTTTGGTCTGTTCCTGGGCAATTTGCGCGCGGAAATGGGAAAATCCGGGAAGATCAAGATCAACCAGCAGGAGCTGAACAACCTGACCCGCTCCCAGGCCGAGGGAGAATAAGAATTGAAGTGGGCGTTCCGGTTTCGCCGACCGTGCTGACATGGCAATTCCCCGCTCGACCGGAATTCTGCTCCATCCTACTTCGTTGCCCTCGCATGGCGGGATCGGGGACTTTGGTCCGGCGGCTTACGAGTTTGTAGATTTTCTGGCCTCGGCGCGCCAGGGATTGTGGCAAGTCCTGCCGCTGGGGCCGCCAGCCCACGGCAATTCTCCTTATTCTTCTGTTTCGGCGTTTGCCGGCAATCCTTTCCTTATCAGCCTGGAACGTCTGGCGGAACACGGCTGGATTGATCGTTCCCGTCTGGCTGAATTGCCGGATGGCTCGGGCGCGATTGACTACGAGCAGGTTTCGACGCGGAAATTGCCACTGTTGTTCGAGGCTGCAGAGAATTTTTTGAAAGGCGCTTCAGGCAGCGCGCGGGTGCGGTTTGACAAGTTTTGCGGGGAGAACGCGTGGTGGCTGGAAGAGTTTGTCCTCTTTGATGCGTTGAGCCAGCGCCACGAGCAAGCCTGGAACCGCTGGCCAAGCGCATTGGCGCGCCACGAAGCTGTTGCGATCAAGAAAACGAAGAAAGAGCTGGCGCCAGAACTGGCGGCCCGGCGGGCGATCCAGTTTGCTTTCTACGAGCAGTGGAAGGCGCTGCGCCGGTATTGCGCGGAGAGGTCGATTCGCGTTGTCGGAGATATCGCGATCTTTGTCGACGGCGATAGCGCCGATGTCTGGAGCAACCGGGAGTTGTTCCGGCTGAGGGAAAATCTGGAACCGGAATTTGTGTCGGGCGTTCCGCCGGACGCTTTCAGCAGCACGGGGCAGCGTTGGGGGAATCCGCTCTACAACTGGGATGCCATGCGGGCGCGCGGCTACGAGTGGTGGATTCAGCGGCTGCGCTGGGCCACGCAGACTTGTGATTACATCCGGCTGGATCATTTCCGCGGGTTTGCGCAGTTCTGGGAGATTCCGGCGGACGAGCCGACCGCGGTTCACGGACGCTGGGTGGATGGGCCGGGCGACGACTTGTTCAGCAAGCTGCGCGAGGCGCTGGGCGGGCTGCCGTTCTTTGCGGAAGATCTTGGATACATTACTCCCGATGTGCATGCTTTGCGGGAGCGGCAGAAAATTCCGGGGATGGCGGTGCTGCAGTTTGGCTTTGGCGATCCGGGGGCGCATATGTATCTGCCGCACCGGCTCACGCCTGACCGGGTGATCTATACCGGCACGCATGATAACGACACCACACTCGGCTGGTGGAGGACATTGCCGGATTATGAGCGGCGCGCCGTCGAGGCGCTGGCGGGAAATTGCCGACGACGGAGTGAACTGGGCGATGATCCGGCTGGCGCAGGGATCGGTGGCGGAGCTGTCGGTGATTCCTATGCAGGATGTGCTTGGGCTGGGGAGTGAGGCGCGGATGAATATTCCGAGCACGCCGGAAGGGAATTATCGCTGGCGGTATTTGCCGGAAATGCTGACTGCGGAGCTGGCGGGGAAGCTGGCTGGGCTGGCGGAGATTACGGATCGATTGCCGCAGGGGATGGCGGTGCCGGCCGACGAAGAGTTCGCGGCGTAGATCCCGAGCGGCGGCCGGTTTGTCACGGCATCGAGGAGCCGAGAAACGCGAATACTGCGGACGCCCAAACCTGGCCACCATGCACGCAGAATTCATGACCGTCCTGAGCGGTCGTGCCGAAGGCCGGGAAAATTTGGACCTTGTGAGGCTTGCCGGCTTTCTCCATCTCCGAGCTTAGCTGGTGGCTGGGAGCCAGATCGTAATCGTTTGCGGCCTGAATGAAAAAGATCGGGACCAGAGCTTTCCGAGCGGCGCTGGACATTCGTTCTCGCAGGTCGGGCGATCCCTCCCAGGATTCGGCGCCTCCGGCGAAATCAACGGCAGCCCGCAGATCCCATGGCTGGGAAGCCGCCAGCACCGTCTGAATTCCTCCGAACGAGCAGCCCGCCACGGCAATCTTTTTCGGATCAACCGCTGGAAGTGATTTTAGGTAAGTGAGAGCTGCCTCCTGGTCTTGAAGGTGCTCTTCCATCAACTCAACGAGCCTTCTGCTGCGGGTCGCGGGTCCTGCCGTGCGCTGTGCCTGCGCCAGCAAGTCCATGATGTAGGGACCGGGTGATCGCCCTTGTCCGCGGCGGTGAGGAACGAAGAAAACGTAGCCCTTGCTGACGAACAACGGACCCAGTTCAGGCAACCAGCCCGGCCTGTGCTCGCTGCCGTGGTTCCAGAGCACGGCCGGGAACGGGCCTTTGCCTTCCGGTCGGTAAAGAAAGCCGTGGAGCGTCAACTTGCCGCTGGGGAACGACACTTCTTCGGGACTGCCTTGAGCGGGGCAATACATTGGAAGCAGGAGAACAAGCAGCAGGAAGTTAAATACGCGGAGGCGCATTGAGTTTTAGCCTGGAGGAAAGGATACGATATCCGGGCGTTGGAAGATGGGCGGAACTCGCAAAAAAGCCGGGACCTTGCGGTCCCGGCTGCAGTTGGTGGTCGCCCGGATAAATTCTTTGATGTAGGGACGATCGTCCTCGCTCGTCCTGCTTGCACGGGCGGGGACGCCCGCGCCTACATTAACGCCGCGCCTACAAGAACCTAAGCCGTCCTGCGTGGCCTGAGCGTCAAGTCTCTGATCTGCGCCAGAATGCTCGACATCTGCAGGCCGTTCAGTTGCGAGACGAAGGGCAGCAGTTCCGCGATAAACTGATCCTTCATCAGGTCGTTGATTTCTTCCTGGCGATTGCGTTCACCGCCTGAGAGCAAGTCGGGCACGGTCACCTCCAGGGCTCGGGCCAGCCGCTCCAGAGAAGAAAGGGTGGGCGTGGCTTTTTCGTTTTCGATCTTGGAAACGTAGGTGCGCGGGACCGACATGCGGGTCGCCAGTTGTCTCTGGCTCAACCCGTTGCGCAGACGCAGCGAGCGGATGGAAGCTGCCAGGTTCAAGTGGCCGCGGCCGTTTCCGTTGGCCGGCATCATCTGCGGCGGGGGCGGAGCCGACATCACTTCCGGCTCATCCTCGTCGAGCGACGCGTGGCAACGGCGGCAAAGGTTGTTGGTGGTACGGAACTGAACCAGCAGGCAATGATCGCAACGGACAACTTCCCTGGAATCTACCGGGGCAAGCGTGGTAGCCATCTAGGTGTGGGAGGGCCAGAGCGGGGCTTCTCCTGGAACCAAGTGTGTCAACCTGATTCCAAACCTGATGCGTAATCTGCGGGAGAAGGCCTGTGCATGTCAAGAAAATTCGCGGAACCAGCCGAAGATAGTGCCGTGAAAAACCAAAATAAACCGGCGAAAACCGGGAGAAAATGGGTAAAACACCATGAAGGATCGCGTTGAGGCGTGGGGTTTACTAACTGAGTTCACCCAATCGGAAAGTTTGCGCAAGCATGCGCTGGCCGTGGAGGCGTGCATGCGCGCTTATGCGGGCAAGTTGGGCGGCGGTTCTCCGAATGAAGTCGAGCTTTGGGGGATGGTCGGGCTGCTACATGATTTTGACTACGACCGCTGGCCGAGCCTGGATGAACATCCCTACAAAGGGAATGCGATTCTCAAAGAACGCGGCTGGCCGGAGGAAATTCAGCGGGCGATCATGTCTCATGCGGAGTACAGCGGCGTGACCCGCGAAACGCCCATGGAGAAGGCGCTTTTTGCCTGCGATGAGCTGGCGGGATTCATTACCGCGGTTGCGTTGATCAAGCCGGGCAAGTCGCTCGCCGAAGTGGACGCCAAGTCGGTGCGGAAAAGAATGAAAGACAAGGCCTTCGCCCGCAAAGTGAACCGGGATGACATTGTGAACGGCGCTGCCGAGCTGGACGTGGAGCTGGATGAGCACATCGCGTTTTGCATTGAGGCGCTGAAGGGGATTGCAGGGGAGCTGGGGTTGGATGGCAGCGCCGCGAAGACGGGGTGACCACCGGCCGTGTGGTGCGGCTCGCCCGTCCGGCGGGGGCGAAGCCCAGCGAGATTCAAGCCGTACCTCAGCGGCTAAAGCCTGAGATCGTTCCGGGATTTCTATCGCAGCGCTGAAGCGCTGCGCCACCCAAAAGCATTCCTATTTCCCCACCCACTGGTCCACCCAGTCGTTCACCGTCTTGTACCAAAGCTGGGAATTTTGCGGCTTGAGCACCCAGTGGCCTTCGTCCGGGAAATAGAGCATCTTCGAGGGCACGCCCAGCCGCTGCAGCGTGGTAAAGAGCTGGAATCCCTCGGACACATCGAGCCGGTAATCGAGCTGGCCGTGGATCACCAGCGTCGGCGTTTTGAAATTCGCCGCGAACAGATGCGGAGACCACTTGCGATACAACTCGCGGTTCTCCCAGGGCGTGCCGTGGAACTCCCACTCGTTGAACCACAGCTCCTCGGTGGTACCGTAGTCGGACTCGTTGTTGAACGTGCCGTCGTGCGACACCAGGCACTTGAAGCGGTTGGTGTGGCCGAGGACCCAGTTGATCATGTATCCGCCGAAACTCGCGCCCAGCGCGCATTCCCGGTCTTTGTCAATAAACCCATAATGCTCTTCCGCGTAGTCGAGACCCTTCATCAGGTCTTCGAACGGCGCGCCGCCCCAGTCGCCGTTGATCGAGTCAACGAACTTCTGCCCGTATCCGGTTGAGCCGTGGAAGTTGATCATGATGACGACGTAGCCGTTAGCGGCAAAGAGCTCGGGATTCCAGCGATAGCTCCAGTCGTCTCCCCAGGCTTCTTGCGGGCCGCCGTGGATCAGGAACTTCACAGGATATTTCCTGCTCGCATCGAAGTTCGGCGGCTTGACGAGGAAGCCTTGGACCTTGTCGCTGTGCGCGCCGGTGAACCAGAAGGATTCGAGCGGGGACATGGAGATTTGGGAGAGGAGGGCGTCGTTGAGGTGGGTGACTGTGCCGGTCTTCCAGCAGTCGCTCTTGGAATTCATCTCGAAACAAGCATCACTGGCGCGGTAAATCTCGTTTGGTGCTCCTATCGACATTCGCGTGAAAAGCAGAGACCTGCTATCGCTAGCGACTCTCACATCGTCGTTGAATCCGCGATCCACCTCGTTGTACGCGAGGTCAGTTGTGCCCACCACAATGTCATATCCCTTCTCCGTCTCACCTGGATTGATCTTGAATGAAACCGAATAAAGAGGAGACTCGCCCTTATCTTCCGCAACAAAATAAATTCTCGATGAGTCCGTGGCCCAAGCAAATGCACCAACCCAAGAATCCAGTTTCGACGGCGTCGAGAAACGGGTTTTCTTTCCACTTTTTCTGTCGTACAGGTTCAGCGTAAAGCGGTCGCTCTCGTATCCCGGACGCTGCTGGGCGCGGTAGGCGATGTACTTGCCATCGGGCGAATAGAGCGGAGTCTCATCGGCGGCGGGATTGTCGGCGGTGATGTTTTTCGTTTGAGCAACGATTTGGGCGGGCGAGCCTGTCCTGAGCGAAGTCGAAGGATCGCCCGCCCCCACACGGACCGGGACGGTCCATAAATCTGTGTTGGTCGAAATGGCCTCGACTTTGTCGTGGTTCGAGGCGTAGCAAATCTCCTGGCCGTCGGGCGAGAAGGCGTAGTTGTCCTGGCCGCCGAGCGAGAACACGGGCGCGTCGTAGTCGCCGGGGGTGAGGTCGCGAGGACTTGCGTGGGGACAGCCGCCCTCGGCTGTCCGGTCGAGCGAAGCTCGACTTTCTTTCTTGCTTTCCGGAGGCCGCTCGGCTTCGCCTCGCGGGACAGGCGAGGCGGCTGTCTCCACGCAAGCATCGACAGGGAGCACAAAGAGGTGGCTGCGCTTGCCCTCTTTATATGCATTCCAGTGGCGGTATAGCAGGTGAGTGAAGATCAGCGCTTTGACCGGCGACTTCTCGGCGGCTTCGAATTTCTTTGCGTTACATGCTTCTTCGTCTGCTGGCGCTCCGTCGCAATCGGGATAAACATTCGAGACGAAGAGAATGTTCTTTCCATCCGGCGACCAGAGTTCGCCGCTGGCTCCGGTTGCGATGTGAGTGAGCTTCTGAACGCTGCTCACAGTTCCAGCAGCGCCGTCGAAATCCGCAATCCAGATCTGCGATCCGCCTTCTTTCGTCGAGATGAAAGCGAAGCGCTTGCCATCGGGTGCCCAGCGCGGGCGGTCGGCGTCTTGATCGGAGATGATCTCCCGCTCTCCCACATCTCGCAACACCGGCGAGATGTGGGGCACCCCGGAACTGGATTGATCAGAACTGGGGTGCCCCACGTCTCCCTGGTTTTGGGAGACGTGGGCAAGCGGCGCGACCCACACATGCGGCGTTCTGCTATTCGCTGCGAGATCGACATCGACCGCGGCGAACAGCACCCATTTTCCATCGGGCGAGACTTCGGGCTCCTCGACCCGCTTCAGCTTCATCATGTCTTCAAAGGTGAAGGGACGCTTGCTTTGGGCGGGAAGAAACGTCCCCGGCATCATCACCAGCAGAAACGTCAAAACACGCCAGAGTCTCTCTGCCCTCATTTCTCCGTGCCTCCGTGTCTCCGTGGTGAAAAAGTTCATAGCAGCGCATCCACCAGCTTCCCGTTGGCGATCGCTTCTGCAATCCGCGCAAAATCGGGGTACATGACGCGGTCTTTCTCCATAGTTGGACTGACGGCGCGAATCGCGTTGTAGGCCGACAACAGGCGTTTGGACGTCTTGAGCGGGGCGAGGAAGTCGAGAGCCTGGGCGGCAGCCATGGCTTCGATCGCGAGGACGCTGCGCGTGTTCTCGACGACTCGCTTGAGCTTCATGGCGGCGGTCATGCCCATGGAGACGTAATCTTCCTTGTTGCCGGAAGTGGTGATCGAATCGACCGACGCGGGATGCGCCAGGATTTTGTTTTCGCTGACCAGGGCGGCGGCGGTGACCTGGGCAAGCATGAATCCGGAGTTGAGGCCGGCGCCGGCGGCGAGGAATGGCGGCAGGCCTTCGTTGAGCGCGGGATTGACCAGGCGCTCGATGCGGCGTTCGGAGATTCCGGCGAGGGCGCTTAGGGCGATGGCGAGGAAGTCGAGGACGAAGGCCAGGGGTTCGCCGTGGAAGTTGCCGCCGGAGAGGATGTCTCCGTGGTGGGAAGCGGAGCTTCGCTCCGCCGGAACGGGCGAGGCGCCCGTTCCCACGTGGCCCGTGGTGGCTTTCCCTACCTGAGCTGTGAACACCAGCGGGTTGTCTACGGCGGAGTTGACTTCGGTTTCCAGGACCGCGCGGCCGTGGGCTTGAGTGTCGCGGACTGCGCCGTGGACTTGCGGGATGCAGCGCAGGGAGTAGGCGTCCTGCACGCGGGCGCAGTCTTTGTGGGAGGCGCGAATTTCGCTGCCTTCTAGCAGCTTACGCAGGTTCGCCGCTGTTTTCACTTGGCCGGGATGAGGGCGGACTTTGTGGATGCGCTCGTCGAATGCGACGTCGGTACCGCGCAACGCGTCGAGGGTGAGACCGCTAATCACGTCGGCGGAATCGGTCAGGGTTTCGCCGGCCAGCAAAGCCAGCGTGCCGACGGCGAGCATTCCCTGGGTGCCGTTGATCAGCGAGACGGCTTCTTTGGCTTCGAGAACGACGGGCTTGATCTGGGCGCGGCGCAGTATATCGGCGGTCGGTACTCGCGTGCTTTTTTCATCGATGCATTCGCCTTCGCCGATCAGGGCTAGAGCGAGATGCGAAAGTGGCGCGAGATCGCCGCTCGCGCCCACGCTGCCCTGCGAAGGCACAAACGGAGTGACGCCGCGGTTGAGCATTTCGCAAAACGTGTCGATGAGCACGGCGCGCACGCCGGAATAGCCCTTGGAAAGGGAATTGGCGCGCAGCAGCATCATGGCGCGCGTTTCGGCGATGGGCAGCGGATCGCCCACGCCTGCTGCATGCGAGCGAATCAGGTTGGCCTGCATTTCGCGAATCTGATCGCCGGCGATGCGCACGTCGCTGAGCTTGCCAACGCCGGTGGTGATGGCGTACGAAACTTTGTTTTCGGCGACGATGGCGTCGACCAGAGCGCGTGCCCGGTCGACGGCTTCGCGGGCATCGGGATCGAGCAGCACGGGACGCCGCTCGCTGATCCGCGCGACTTCATGCACTGCTTCCAGCGTGAGATCGTTGCCGTTGATGTGGAGAGCTTTCATGTGCTTTTCGTGTCGGTCGCGTTGAGTCTTCCGGTGGCTGCGCGGAATGCCTGCAAATATTTTTCCGGCAGGCGAGCGGGTTTCATCTGTTTGTCGGTGACGATATGCGTGGTCTCACCTTCGGCGAGCAGCGTTCCATCGCCGGCGCGGACCACTTCGTAGCCGAAATTCACCAATGACTCGCGCACGTTCTTAAGATGTGTACGGACGATCACTTCGTCATCGTAGCGCGCCGGGGCCTTGTAGCGGCAGCGGGCGTCGGCAACCGCGATGAACAGGCCGTCATTCTGCTCGATATCGCGGTAGGGAAAACCGAGCTGCCGCATCAACTCGACCCGTCCAATCTCAAACCAGATGAAATAATTGGAATGATAAACCACGCCCATCTGGTCGGTTTCGGCGTAGCGTACGCGGACGCGGTTCTCGGCAACGAACGGCGGTTGGTTGGCTCCGCTCACTTGCCACTCCAGCGAGGTTTGCGCTTTTCGAGAAAAGATGTAACGCCTTCGCGAAAGTCGTCCGTGGTGCGGATGCGGGCGTTGTCTTCTACTGCCGTTGCAATCTGCTGATCAAGTTGCGAAGCGATGAAGCTGTTGATCAGCTTTTTTGTGGCGCGGACTGATGACGGGCTGTTTTCCATGATTTGCATAGCAAGAGCTCGTGCTCGCGTCATCAAGTCTTCTAGCGCGACAATCTCATTGACCAACCCATAGCGGTGCGCTTCGGCGGCGTCGAACAATCTTCCTGTCAGCAGCAGATCGCGGGCGATTTTGTGTCCAACCTGCCAGACGAGAATCGACGAAACTATAGCCGGAACAAACCCAATGCGGACTTCGGTGTAGCCGAACTTGGCTTCCGCCACGGCCAGCGTGAAGTCGCACATGGTGGCGAGGCCTGTGCCACCCGCAACGGCTGCGCCGTTGACGGCGGCGATGGTCGGCTTGGGGAAATCGTAAAGGCGGCGGAACATGGCCGCCATGCGTGCGGAATCCTTGAGGCTCTCGGCTTGAGTTTTGCCGACTAGAGATTTCAATTCGTCCAGGTCCATGCCCGCGCAGAAGGCTTTGCCGGCTCCAGTAAGGATTACCACCTGTGCGTCAGAGCGCTCGATGTCGTCCAACGCAGACAAAAGCTCGTCGACCAGTTGGAAGCTGATAGCGTTGCGCTTCTCCGGCCGGCTCAGAGTGATGGTGGCGAGGCCGCAGTCGTGCGCGAGTTGGAGTGCCTCATAGGCCATTGCAAATGTCGGCGATTCGAGTCAGTCCGCCGCGGTAGATTCCGAGTATCGTGCTCCAATCTCCACGCTCGCACGCAGCAGCGTGTCCAACGGCTTCAGGGAAGGCAAAGCGGCTCCGCGCTGCTGTAGCGCTTCAATCACTTTTTCCGTCGGAATATTCCCAACGAGCGCATCCTGGGCGAAAGGACATCCGCCGAGCCCGCCGATCGCCGAGTCGAAGCGGCGGCAGCCGGCATCATAGGCGGCGAGAATCTTATCAACAGCCTGTTCCGGGCGGCTGTGCAGATGGACCCCAATCTCAATATAGTCGTACTTTCCCAGCACAACTGAGACCAGCTCGCGAATTTGCTCCGGGCCCGCCATGCCCACTGTATCGGCGAGCGAGATGGTTTTGACGCCGTACGATTCGAGAAGGTCGACGGCGTCGACCACTTCGCCAGCGTTCCATGGATCGCCGTACGGGTTGCCGAAGGCCATCGAAATATAGACCACCGTATCGAGTCCGGCGTCTTCGCCTTTATTCCTGATCTTTTCCAGTTCGTCGATGGCTTCCTCGAGTGTCTGGTGCTGATTGTTGCGCAGGAAAGTTGGCGAAAGGGAGTAAGGAAAGCCCAGCGTTTTCACCGCCTGCGTGCCAATCGCCCGCTGCGCGCCTTTTTCGTTGACCACGATGCCGATGATCTCGACATCATCCGGAGGATCGAGATCTTTGAGAACCTCTTCCGAGTCGGCCATCTGTGGAACGGCTTTGGGCGAAACGAACGAAACTGCGTCGATGTGCTTGAATCCGGCGCTGATTAAGGCCTTCAGATAGTCGGTCTTGAGATACGCAGGGATCTGCTTGGGCAGCCCTTGCCAGGCATCGCGCGGGCACTCGATTAGTTTAACCGATTCTGGCATTCGAAATTCTCTTCCGCGCGGTAACGACGTTAAGTTTGCAGCACTCCTACTTTAAACTCTGCCACATCCGGATTCAGTGCTGCCGCTTCCAGGGCCTGGGTGATCGCGTCCCGCGTCTCGACCGGGTCGATGATCTTGTCGATCCACAGTCGCGCTGCGCCGTAGCGAGGATCCGTCTGCTCGTCATAGGTGCGCTTCACGGATTCGTACAACTCTTTCCTTTCTTCCTCGGTCAATGTCTTGCCGCTGCGTTCGAGCTGCTTGATCTTGATTTCCACCAGTGTTCCTGCGGCAGCGTCGCCGCCCATAACGGCATAGCGCGCCGTCGGCCAGGCAAACACAAAGCGCGGGTCGTAGGCCTTGCCGCACATGGCATAGTGTCCAGCGCCGAACGACCCGCCGATAATCACGGTGATTTTCGGCACGACGGAATTTGACACCGCATTCACCATCTTGGCGCCGGCTTTGATGATGCCGCTCCACTCTGCGTCGCGGCCCACCATGAAGCCGTTCACGTCGTGAAAGAAGACCAGGGGAATCAGGTTCTGATTGCAATCCATGATGAAACGCGCGGCCTTTTCCGCCGACTCGGTGTAAATTACGCCGCCAAACTCCACGCGCTTGTGCCCCTCATGATCGGTCTGCTGGGCATGCATTTTCTGGTTAGCGACAATGCCCACGGCGAATCCGCCGATGCGGCCATAGCCGCAGATCAGAGTTTTGCCGTACTCGGGTTTGTATTCATCGAAGCGGCTGCCGTCCAGAATGCGGGCGAGAATTTCCTTGCTGTCGTAGGGCCGTGCTGGTGAAGAATCGTAGATACCGTAAATTTCTTCCGCGGGCAGCGCTGGTGGGTCGGGTTTCTTGCGGTCCCACGGAGACTGGCGCCGGTAGCCCCACTTCTCGATGATGGAGCGGATGCGTGCGAGGCAGGCTTCGTCGTTTGGCTCGCGGAAATCGACCGTGCCGCTGATGGCCGAATGCATGGCAGCGCCGCCCAGTTCCTCTGCGGAAAGTTTCTGGCCGATGGCTGCCTGCACCAGTGCGGGCCCCGCCAAAAACAACCCGCTGCCATCGGTCATCAGAACGTGATCGCACATGACGGGAAGATACCCGCCGCCGGCAACGCACATGCCCATGATGGCCGCGATCTGCGAAATGCCCAGCGCCGACATGACAGCGTTATTGCGGAACACGCGTCCGAAATCGTCAGTGTCGGGAAAAACGTCTTCCTGCAAAGGCAGAAAGACCCCGGCGGAATCCACGAGATAAATCGTTGGGATGCGATTTTCCAGTGCGATGTTCTGGGCGCGAATCACCTTCTTCGCCGTCATGGGAAAGAATGCGCCCGCTTTCACGGTGGCATCGTTGGCAATGATCATCGTGAGGCGGGTTTGAATGCGTCCCAGGCCGGTGACCACGCCGGCGCCAGGGGCCCCACCCCATTCTTCGTACATCCCGTTGGCAGCGTAGATCCCCAGCTCAAAAAAACTGCCCGGATCGACCAGCAGGTTTATTCGCTCGCGTGCCGTCAGCCGCCCTTTGCCGTGCTGGCTGTCGATGGCTTTCGGGCCACCACCCTCACGAATTTTCTCCTCTTCGTTGTGCACCTGCGACATCAGGTCGGCCATAAAGCGCATGTTGGCTTCAAAGCGTGCCGAGGTAGGGTCGACGCGGGTTTCCAAGACCGGTGAACTCGGGGGTGTAGTGGAATCGCTGCGGTCGGCCATGGAGGATGGAAGTCGAACTGACTACGGTATACCACGCCAGAGGAGGCAGGCAAATGGGGGCGACGTCTCCGGCGCAGAAGGTCGTCAGACCGGCACAATGCTGAAAACAATGGGTTGAAACCCGCCCTTCCCTGGGGCCAAGGGACCTGTAACGTACGCTTCATGTCTGAGAAGTGCCGCTCGGTCCGATCCGATTCAACTCAAGGTCTGCCGTAACTGTCCGATCTTTCCTCTTACGGGTATTTGCGGGAGGAGACATGCGTCGCCGATTCGTCCAACTGATGTTGGTCTGTCTCTATGGCCCCATCGCGTTGCAGGGGCAGGAGTTCAGGCTCTTTGAGCGCACCGTGCAGGTGCATGGATGGTTCTCGCAAGGATTTGCTTACTCGACGGAAAACAACTACCTAACCATGAACACCAGTTCCGGCAGCGGCGCCTTCACCGACGTGGGATTGAGTATGTCCACGCCAATCACGGACCGGTTCCGGGTAGGGGCCCAAGGATACCTACGTAATATCGGCCAACTCGGGGATGGGCATCCCCAACTGGACTGGGCCTACGGTGACTACCGATTCTTCTCCTGGTTCGGTGTGCGAGGCGGAAAAGTCAAGACCGTCCTCGGGCTTTATAACGACACGCAGGACGCGGAATTCCTGCACACCTGGGCGATTCTGCCGCAATCGACCTATCCTCTCGACTTGCGCAGCGCGACCTTGGCGCACACCGGGGTTGACCTATACGGCCACATTTCGCTTCGCCGGGGCGGTGAACTGGACTACACGGGATATTTCGGACTTCGCTTATTCGACAAGTATGGCGGCATCTACTATTTTTCTGCCGATCAGGGTGTTCCCATCGATAAAGACTCGGGCCATGTCGAGGGCGGTGACGTGCGATGGACGACGCCGCTCGGTGGGTTCATGGTCGGCATGTCGGGTATCAATCTAACTGAAAACCGGAGCGGACAAGAGAAGCCCCCACAACCGGTCAGCGGGACCTACAAGGTATTCTCTGATCCCGACTACATCATTTCCGTATACGGCGACTACCGGCGCGGGCCATGGCACTTGAACGGAGAATTCCGCCGCGAATATTCCCCCCTGTACGTCACTGTTTCAACTTTGCCCGGTATGTTCCTCTACAACGGCGAAACCAGCAAGAGCTGGTTCCTCTCGGTAGCCTACCGAGTTTCCAGGCGGCTGGAGTTGGGCACTTATCATTCCCGCTTTCTGGTGGACTACCCGGACAATCCCGCCGACCCGTATGCGAACCACATCTATGACCAGACGGTGACTGCGCGCTTTGACATCTGTCGCTGGTGGAATTTTAAACTCGAGGGTCACCTTATAGACGGGTACGGGGATGTGTATTCCGCGCACGGTTTTTACACCCGTTCCAACCCTAACGGATTGAAGCCGACCACGAATTTGCTCGTACTCCGGTCGGGTGTGAACTTCTGAATGAAGAGTCAGACTTGAAGGAAAATCTGATGAAGCCGTTGCGATTTCTCTCCATGGCTGCCGGAGTCATACTGCTGCCTGTGTTTCACGGTGTCGCCGGCGAGATCAAGGTGATTGCCAACACCAACGTCGCTACCGATGCGATTTCCGGGCGCGAGCTGAGGAGTCTTTTTCTGGAAGAAAACAATTCGCTCGGCGGCGCGCACGTCGAGCCGGTGCTCCAAAAAGATGGGCCGACCCACGAGTCTTTCCTGAGGGATCATCTGCGGCGAAGCGACAGCGAATTGCAGACCTATTACCGCGCTCTGGTGGTGACCGGCAAAGGGTCGATGCCGAAAGTCCTCGGGTCGGATGCGGAGGTGGTTGCTTATGTTGCCCGGACCAAGGGTGCTATTGGATATGTGAGCGCGGAAACCGATGCGGAAGGCGTAAAGGTCCTTGCTATTTCGGCGGCCGACAAGGACACACAAAGAAAGTTGAATACCCGAGTCGAACCAGAGTATCCGCCCACTCTGCGCCAGCTTCAGATCGGCGGAACGGTCCGTTTGCGCGTCACCATTTCGGCGAACGGCAACGTGGAGAAGGTTGAGCTGCTGGGGGGCAATCCAATTCTTGCAGAAACCGCTATCGCAGCCGTTAAACAGTGGCAATACACGGCGGGCCGATCGCGAACCGTAACCGAACTCAGCATCCGTTTCGATCCCAGCCACTGAGCATCACGACGAAACGATAGAGTTGAGCGTTGAGCGGGAAAGGCAGTCCACGCGCCTCAGTCAGCGATGGGAACGCCCCGAGGTTTCACATTGGCGCGGATGAATTGAACGATGTCGTCCATCGCGGTGCCCGGCTGAAAGATAGCCGCGACTCCTGCCTTCTTCATGCCGTCGATGTCCTGATCCGGGATGATTCCGCCAACTACCACAATTACGTCATCCATCCTGTGATGCTTGAGCAGATCCATCACGCGGGGAACGATGGCATTGTGCGCTCCGGAGAGTATGGACAAACCGATAACGTGCACATCTTCCTGAAGGGCTGAATTGACGATCATTTCGGGAGTCTGGCGCAGGCCGGTATAGATCACTTCCATGCCAGCATCGCGCAGAGCGCGAGCGATGACTTTGGCGCCCCGGTCGTGGCCGTCGAGTCCGGGCTTCGCCACGAGGACGCGGATTTTCTGGTCAGCCATCTGCTTCATTTAATCACAAAGGAACTGGTAGCGCTGGCCTCTGGCCGGCGCTTGTTCAGGCCTCTGGAATTACAGAGTCTTGATATCCAGACTCCTCCATAAGTACCAGCAGGCTACGCTTCGGTACGGTTCCCAGGGTTTTGCGATCTTTTCCATTTGTTCCGGCCGGGGAAGTTTGCGCTTCTTGTAGTGCTTCTTCATCGCCATCTGGATCCCGTAATCTCCCGTGGGCAGTACATTCTGCCGCCGGAGGGTGAACATGAGAAACATGTGTGACGTCCAAACGCCCACGCCTTTGACTTGTGTCAGGTGCTTGATGACTTCCTCATCAGTCATCTCCGAGAGGCGGGAAAAGTCGAGCTCACCGCGAACGGCGCGCTCCGCCATGTCTTTCAAGTAGGACGACTTCTGCTTGGACAAGCCCACAGACCGCATCTGTACTTCGCTCAGCTTCAGGATGCCTTGCGGGGTAACCGGTTCGCCGGCCAGGGCAGTGAAACGCTTAAAGATGGTTATCGCTGCTTTGCCATTCAACTGCTGATAGATGATGGCTTCGGCCAGGCTGTGAAACTCGGGCGGACCGAACTCCATTCGGCACGCGCCGATCCGCGCGATGATGGCGGAGAGCACCGGATCGGACTTCTTGAGATGGTTGACAGCTTTGCGCATTTGAATAATTGGACTGAATGCGGCGGTAGAAGGATAGCAGAACTAAAAACAATGGATGGAACCAGGGCGGCACATCAAGGCGGCGATGCGATGAAGCGTCGTAAGTTGCCGTCTCCGTTCTACGTCGTAATAGGTCCGAACAGGTTACGTGATGCTGGCTTCCGTGTAGGTCCCATAAACTTCTCTAAGCGCCTCGCAAACCTCGCCGACTGTGGCGTAGGCGCGGACAGCGTCCACAATGTAAGGCATTGTGTTCGCGCCAGAAATGCCGTTGCCTGATTCGGCGTGAGGTTCCTGTGCGGCTGCTTTTTTCAGCGCGTCCAATCGCCGTTGTACTTCGTCGCTGGATCGCCGGGACCGCAAGGCTTTCAGCTTAACGGTTTGCTGCCGCGCCACGCTTTCGTCGATGTAAAGAGTAGATGGCGATGCCTCATCGACCACAAACTCATTCACTCCCACAATGATCTTTTCTTTCGCCTCCACCGCCCGCTGGTATTGATAAGCCGATTCTGCGATCTCTTTTTGGGGATAGCCGCGCTCGATGGCTTTGACCATGCCACCCATGGCATCCAGTTTGCCGAAGTAGTCGAATGCTCCTTCTTCCATCTGGAGCGTCAGGTTTTCCAGGAAGTACGACCCACCCAGCGGATCGATGGTTTGAGTGACCCCAGATTCATAAGCGATGATCTGCTGCGTGCGCAAGGCAATCCGTGCTGCCTCCTCTGTAGGCAGAGCCAGGGCCTCGTCGTAGGAATCGCAATGCAGGGACTGGGTCCCGCCAAGTACCGCCGCCAGCGCTTGCAGCGCCACGCGGGCGATGTTGTTCATCGGCTGCTGGGCCGGAAGCGAAACTCCTGCCGTCTGGGTATGAAAGCGCATCAGGCAGGTGCGCGGGTTCGTGGCGCCGAAACGCTCTTTCATGACCCGGCCCCAGATTTTACGGGCCGCGCGGTATTTCGCGATCTCTTCAAAGAAATCGTTGTGAGCGTTGAAGAAGAAGCTGAGCCGCGGACCGAATTCGTCGACAGGCAATCCCCGCCGTTGCGCCCACTCCACATATTCGACGCCGTCGTACAGGGTGAAGGCCAGCTCCTGCAGGGCGGTCGATCCGGCTTCGCGAATGTGATATCCACTGATCGAAATGGTGTTGAACTTAGGCGTAAATTTCGAGCCGAACTCGAAAGTATCGATGACCAGGCGCATTGAGGGTGAGGGCGGGTAAATGTATTCCTTCTGGGCGATGTATTCCTTCAGAATGTCGTTCTGAAGAGTGCCGGAAATATTTTTCCAGTCGGCGCCTTGCTTCTCCGCGACCACCAGATACATTGCCCAAAGCACCGACGCCGGTGAATTAATCGTCATGGAGACTGTGGTTTTCTCCAGATCAATACCGGAGAAAAGAATCTCCATGTCTTCGAGCGAATCGATGGCTACACCGCATTTGCCGACTTCGCCTTCGCTCGCCGGGTGGTCGGAGTCGTAACCCATCAGAGTGGGCAAGTCGAAGGCAACAGAAAGTCCTCCACCGCCGTGCTCCAGCAAGTACTTGTAACGCTGATTCGTTTCCTCCGGCGAAGCGAAGCCGGAAAACTGGCGCATCGTGAAGAGCTTGCCGCGATATCCGGAAGCGTGAATTCCGCGAGTATATGGCGACTGGCCGGGATAGCCGAGATATTGCTCGTAATTCCAATCCTCGGGCAGATCAGCCTGGGTGTAAAGGCGGCGAACGGGAACGCCAGAAATTGTGGTGAAACGAGCGTGGCCGTGCTCGTCGAGGTTAACGCCGCTGGGTGCGCCGATCGGTTTTTCGGGGGCCTTGTCGAGGGTTGGGCCGAGAGTTTTTTCGGCCCAGGTTCTCTCGGACACCGAGGGATGGCGGCCTTCAAACACCTCTGCGATCGGACTTTCGGCGACTTGCCGTTTGGGAAGCTTCTTTTCCGCCATGACAGCCTGCCCTCGATCATAGAAGGCTGGCGTACGGTGTGGCAAGGTTACGCGCGCCCGGTCCTCTACGCGTGGTTAAGGTCCCACTACGGGCGGGCTGGGCGGGCCCTCGTCCTTCTTCGAGGCACTACTGTCCTTCTCCTCGTCGGCGGGAAGTGTAAGGCTTGGCCGGGAATCGGTAGAGGGTTCCAGAGGCACAGTCGTCACCGGCGCTTTCGAAGCTTTTCGCAGGTCCCTCAGAATCTGTTGCCGGTCGTGCCCGACATAATCACGAGCGAAACGGGTCAGGGCCTCGGTCAGGATGTCGTGATGATGCACCTTATCAAGCCCGGGCTCGCGCGTAATGTTCAGCCAGAGTCGGTGCACGAGGTGGATGTCCTCGGCCTTCATCGTGGGAGTATGAGGCCCGATGCGAAATGTATCGACTTTACTGTCGGGGCGAACCACCTGGAACACGAACTGCCGCTTGGGTTCTGGCGTTTCTTCCCAGGTCCGACCTAGTTGGAAGGCCTGTTCTTCGGACGTCATCTTGCTGGAGAGCCCGGAGACCACTGCTGAGGATTCCAAATTGATGGCGGTCTGCACGATGGCGGACCATACATCCCGCGCCGGCACCACGAGCAGAGAAACATGTTTGCCGAAACTCTCGGCGACACTCACTGCACGGGTAAACAACTGCTGTTCGTAGTCGCTGAAGACCTGCTCGGTGGAAAGACCGTAGGCGGCAGAGCCAAATTGACTGACCCGGGCGGACATCACGACGATGTCCTGTTCTTTGGTGTCGGTGTGCTCCAGCACCCACTTGAGATGGTTCAGGGTGTTGTAATCGCGCACTGTAACCATGATATTGCCGGGACGGATTCCCAATCCGGCGCGATCCACCCTGTCGCGTTGCAGGAGCTGGAACTGCTCCTTCATCTGCTGTCGCATGTGGGCGTGCTTGTGACGGTTCACGCGCTCAGAGACACTGAAAATAGCAAAGAAGGCCAGCGAGAACACCACGCCGCTGACGGTGGCTACAGACTTGGTGAACAAGTTCACCACCGCCGTTGAAACCAGCACCATGGCTATGGAGGCCAGCCCAAGGGGAATCTCAATCCGTCCAATCTTAAGATTTGGGGGTACTTTCCAGGTCCGTTCTCCTTTGTATTTAAAGCGCAACACCAGCATGGAGACACTCTTGAACACGAAACTCCAGATCACGCCGAAGGCGTACGCCTCGCCAAGGACGTAGACATCTCCCTTGCTGACCAGAATGGTGAAGATCTGCAGACCAACAACCATGTTGATGATGTGGTGCGTCGTCCCGTATTTACGATGGGGACGGCGGAACCAATCGGCAAGCACGCCGTCTTCCGATACGCGGTTGAGGACGCCGTTCGATCCCACGATCGCAGTGTTCACTGCACCGGAAAGAATCAGAAAGCCCACCACGACGACGAACGCGCGGAATACCAAGCGCAAGACCTGCGGCCCCACCATGTTCATGGCGAGCCCGGCGATAAGATTGTCCTTGTAAACCGGCACGCGCACCTGATCGGGAATCAACATCACGGCCAGCAATGAAACGAGGCCGGTGAAGACAAAGCTGTAGACGCCGATCACAATGGCAGTGCGCTTCAGGTTTTTTAGCTTGGGGTGCGCCAGTTCGCGATACACCTGGGCCAGCGATTCTTCTCCGCTCATGGCCAGCACGGAGTGTCCGAAGCCGATGATTATGGCTAAAATGGCGAAGTCGTAGGCCATACGGCTGTGCTTCCAGAAGCCGAGCGCCTCCTGGCTGAAGTGCAGATTGCTCAGCGTCGGCAGGGGAGGAAGGTGAAATCCCGTATGCAGCAACGTGATGCCCGACCACGCCAACAGCAGAAACACCATCACGGTCGTGATTTGCATCACCCACAGAGCTTTTTCGCTGGATTCCTCGATTCCCTTGATGTTCTGCCACCAGTAGTACATGGTCACCAGCAGGGCGAACACCACTGCGGTTGCGTTTTGGTTGACCTGCGGAGTGCCATGGAAGATCACATGGACCGCGCGCGGAATCCAGCCGTGGGCGTCCGCGATGACAAAGGTGTCATTGATCAACCCAGCTACATACTGCCCCGCTGACACTCCCGAGATCGGCCCGGTCAGGATGTAATCGAACATCAGGGCGGAGACGCTGAGTTTGGCCAGAGTTCCGCCTAATGCCTCCTTCACCACGCGGTAGACGCCACCGCGCACGAACATGGAACAGCTCTCTACGTACACGGCACGCACGCCGAAAGAAAACAGCATAACGGCGAGCACGAACCACGGTGCACTTTTGCCGACGGCTTGCTCGGCAATGCCTCCCGCGTAAAACGCTGACGATCCCAGGTCGTTCAGGATGATGGCAGAGGCGCGCCAGAACGAAATAAACGTCAGCATCACCGACGTCGCCACAACGATGCGGACGCGGTTGGAAAGTTCGCCGGGCGCTGGGGGAGGCGAAGACATTCTGAAGGGCTAGCCGGTCAGGGCTGAGGAGGCTCGTCCTTTTCGAGTAAGGTTTCCACGTCTTCAATCCCGGTCAGCATCAACACGATCACGGTCCCGAACCAGCCGGCGGCAAACATCACCTCCAGCGCTCGGATGCCGATGGTAGCCAGCAGAGTCATAAGCAACTTATGTTACCTGATACGCGAGACTCGGGGTAGACGCGCCTGCGTCGGATGCCAGGGGAAGGACCTCAAACTCAACAGTTTGCTATGCTTGCCGCGTGCGGCAGATTCATTCCAGCGCCTGGCTCCTTGTCCTTCTATCGGCAGTTCTGCAAATCCTCATCTTCCCCTTGCCCAATTTCTATTGGCTTTCGTGGGTTGCGATCGCACCACTTCTCGTAGCCCTGCTGCGAACGCGCCCGCCTCAAACGCTGCAACTCACCTGAGGGCATCAAGCTGTGTCCCGCCAGCCCGGGCCAGGGTTTTCTTCTCGGTTATGTGTGCGGAATCCTGTGGTACGCCGGAAGCTGCTACTGGGTCTATTCCACCATGCACCAATACGGCGGGATCAGCGCCCCAGTGGCCGCGGGCATGCTGATCCTGTTCAGTCTTTATCTCGGGCTTTACCACGGGGCGTTTGGACTCATCATCAGCCTGCTCGCGGGCAATCGCAACGACCGCGTCAGCCGCCGCGCCCTTTTGCTGTCTCCGGCCGTGTGGGTCGCGATTGAACTTGCCCGCACCCGTATCAGCGGTTTTCCCTGGGACCTCCTGGGAATCACCCAAGTGGATAACATTCCGCTGGCGCGTGCCGCCACCGTGACCGGTGCATACGGAGTGTCGTTCGAGATTGTGCTGGTCAATGCAGCGGTCGCGGCCGCATTTCTGGTGAGGCGTGAAAAACGGAAGATGCTCCTGGCTGCCTCCATTGGGGCGGCGGTGATACTGCAAGCTGCCCGCTGGATTCCTGCGCCCAACGTTGAGGCGGATCGCTGGGCCCTCCTGCTGCAGCAGAATCTCCCGGTGGCGGAAGGATCGGATTGGACGCGGGAACATTTTCTCGCCACGCTGGGCGAGTTCAGCGCCCTAAGCCTGCGCTCACTCACTATTCCTGGAGCCGACACCAGCGAAGCCGCGCCCGCCGATCTGATTGTCTGGCCTGAGTCGCCCGCACCTTTTTACAGCAGCGACCCGTTTTTTCGAAATGCGATCAGCACCCTGGCTCGCCAGTCCAAGGCTTGGATCATTGTGGGAAATCTGGGTACCAGCAGTGCCAGTCTGGAGTCCGATCAGGCAAGCGAAGTTTATAACTCGGCGAGTTCGATCAGCCCCAGCGGCGAATGGGTAGGACGCTACGACAAGGCGCATCTGGTTCCTTTTGGCGAGTACGTTCCGTTCAAGCGGATATTTTCTTTTGCCGGAGGACTCACCAAGGCTGTCGGTGAATTCACTCCCGGCAATTCCCACGCCCCGCTGGACGCCGGAGGAACCAAGATCGGGGTCTTCATCTGCTACGAATCGATCTTTCCCGACGAAGTGCGGCAATCCGTCGCGCAAGGTGCAGAAGTTCTGGTGAACATCTCCAACGACGGCTGGTACGGCGATAGCGGTGCCTTTGCACAACATCTGAAACAAGCCCGTATGCGCGCCATCGAAAATGCGCGCTGGGTGCTGCGCGACACAAACACCGGGGTCACAGCTTCGATTGATCCCTATGGCCGGATCGACGCGAGTGTGCCGCGTAAAGTCCGAACTGTCCTGCGCGCGCCCTACGCGCTATCGAACGCAATCACGTTTCTACTCGCGTCATGGGGACTGGTTCGCCTATCTCTGTGCGATAATTTCGATAGCGTTCCTTGGCTGGGAATTAGTTTTTCTTGGCTCACGGACTGAGGCAAAGCGACATCATGGTTGAAGAACTCGAACGCGAATATTCGGGATTAAAAGACAAGGTCCACGACCTTCGGGAGTACCTTTGACGCAGGCAAACTGCGCTCGCAATTAACCGAAATCGAAAAGCAGGTTGCCGATCCTGCCCTCTGGTCGAATCCGCAAAAATCCCAGCAGGTGATGCGCGAGAAAAAGCGCCTGGAACACGTGTTGGCGACCGAGACTGAACTGGTCCGCCGCAGCGACGATATCGCCGCCTATTTTGATCTGGCTCGCGAAGGCGAGAACGTGGACGCCGATCTGCGCCGCGAGATCGACACCCTTCGCGAACTCGTAGATCGCCTGGAAACCGAAACGTTGCTTTCGGGGGAGAATGACGCCCGCAACGCGATCGTCACCATACATCCCGGCGCCGGCGGGACAGAATCGCAGGATTGGGCCGACATGCTGCTGCGGATGTATCTTCGCTGGGCAGAGCGGCAGGGGTTTCAGACTGTTCTCTATGACTACCAGCCCGGGGAAGAAGCTGGCCTGAAATCAGCGACATTTGCGGTCAATGGCGATTACGCGTACGGCCTGCTCATCAGCGAAATCGGTGTGCATCGCCTGGTGCGGATCTCACCCTATGATCAAGCCAAGCGCAGACACACGTCGTTCGCCAGCGTCTATGTCTCGCCGGAAATTGATGACAGCATCGAAGTTGTTATTAAGCCGGAAGACCTGCGCGTCGACACCTACCGCTCCAGCGGCAAAGGCGGGCAGCACGTCAACACGACGGACTCCGCAGTCCGTATTACTCACCTGCCCACAGGCCTTGTCGCCAGTTGCCAGAACGAGCGTTCGCAGCATAAGAATCGCGAGCGCGCCATGAGCATGCTGCGCTCGAAGCTCTACGAGTTCGAGATGGAGAAGAAGCGCGAAGCCACGAGGAAAATCGAAGATTCTAAGCTGGATATCGATTTCGGATCGCAGATTCGATCGTACGTCCTCCAGCCTTACCGCATGATCAAAGACCACCGCACGAAAATCGAAGTGGGTGATGTCGATCGCGTGCTGGACGGCGATTTGCAGCCGTTTATTCGGGGGTATTTACACATGCGGCGCGGAGAAAAGTCCACCGGCGCTTAGCAGGAAATGGCTGACTGCAAGCGGCTGGTTCCTTCGGTAACGTTACTCTCCCGAAACAACTGGCAATCCGTCCGGGCCTGGGTTAATCCTGTAGTTAGCACTCTAAGCTACCGGAACCGACCATGCCACGCATGATTGATCTGCTACGTGCTTCAGCTCTGCCTTCGAACATCGTGCAGGCTGCCGCCAAGGGGTCTCTGGCCGTGCCACCCCGCGAGGTCATAGAAATCCTGGTGCACCTGGCTATCCACAACAAGGTGTTCGCCGAGCAGGCGAAGCTTACCCTGGCTGGTTGGGATGAGAACGTCTGTCGCACCGTGGCCTCTGAGCCCACGACCCCAAAAGACGTGCTGGACTACCTGGTCTCGCCGAAAAATCTGCGGCCCATTTTGCTTCCGGCGCTGCTGTCAAATCCCGCGGTCAGTGAGGAATCGCTCATCGAACTTGCTTCGAACGGTCCTCAGGACGCAGCCGAGATCATGGCGGGGAATGAGAGGGTGCGGCAATCGCTCAAGTTGCGAGAGGCGCTGCGCGCGAACCCCAATGCGCTGGTGAACCTGCCCCCAGAAGCGCCAGAACCTACGCCGGAACCGGTAGTGGCTGAGTCGCCTGAGCCCACACCCCTGGCCCCAGCCGCAGCAATGGATCAGGTGAATGATGCTCTTCCCGAATCGCCCCCGGCAGGAGCCCCGGTGCAAGACGACGTTCTGGATGAGGGGATTCTCGCTTACTTGAACGAACATGCCGCCGAGATTTCTGCGGATGCGGGCAAGGCATTTCAGCCCATCGGGGGCTCGTTAGACGAGCTCACGCCCGAAGTCGAAGCCCCGCGCGCCGAGGCCACGACCAGTTCGGGAGGCGGCAGTGCGGCTGCGGTCAAGAAGGCTCCATCCAAGAAAAGTCATTTGAACCCCAAAGAAGAGCGCGGCAGCGCGCTGCAGAAAATTTCGAAGCTGGATATCAAAGGAAGAATTCAGCTGGCGATGAAGGGCAACAAGGAAGAGCGGTCGCTACTCATTCGCGATGGCACCAAAATAGTCGCTTTGGCGGTGCTCGATTCGCCCAAGATTACCGACGGTGAAGTGGAGAAGATCGCCTCTCAGAAGAATGTGCTGGAGGCGGTTTTGCGGGGCATTCCTCTGAAGCGGCGCTTTGCCAAGAATTATGCCGTGGTTCGCAACCTGATTTTTAATCCGCGTGCGCCGCTGGACCTTTCCCTGTCGCTGGTCAAACACCTGCTGGTTGCCGATTTGCGAAACTTGTCTGGCAACAAAGAAGTGTCCGATACCCTTCGCAAACTGGCCTTGAAAATGTTCAAGCAGAAGTCGAGTGCGCGAAAAAGCTGAGAGCGAACAAGTCCCCGGTCTCATTGGCCTGGGGCGTGACCTCCGGCTATACTGCCGCCATGGTGTCTTCGCTCGGGCAGGATCCCATCGGCGACCTTCTGAAATCTTCCAGAACCATCGCCGTAGTGGGCCTCTCCGATAATCCTCTGCGCCCCAGCCATGGGGTTTCCGCATACATGCAAACCCAGGGCTATCGCATCATTCCGGTGAACCCCAATATCGACGAAGCGCTGGGCGAAAAGCCCTACGGTTCGCTCCTCAATGTGCCCGAGAAGATTGACATCGTGAACATCTTTCGCCGCCCGGAATATGCCGGGGAAATTGTGGACCAGGCGATCCGGCTTAAAGTGCCTGCGATCTGGATGCAGGAAGGGGTGGTCAATGAGAAGGCTGCTCAAAAGGCGCGACAGGCGGGCATCTTCGTGATCATGGACCGCTGCATCCTAAAGGAACACCGGGCCCGCTTCCGCTGAGCGCCTGCAAAAGCCCCGGAAACGTCGCGGGGCTCTTGGATTCCAAGCCTACGCTTTCACCAGGATTACCGTAGCGTCGTCGTGCAGCCCAGCCCCATTGGCGAAAGCGCGTACATCTCCCAGAATGGTCTCAGGGCAGGCGTCGACGCGCAGCACATGATCCTGCAGCCTCTCAGCTCCGTACTCTTCATCGTTCGGGCCTTCCGCTTCGGTGATTCCGTCGCTGTAGAAAACCAGCCGGGAACCGGGAGCAAGCTTCACCTCGGTCTCCGAGAATCCGCCCAATCCGAGACCCAAAGGCAGGCCACGTTCGCTATCGAGAAAGCGCGCGCCCTCCTGATTCACCAGCAGCGGCCGCAGATGACCTGCACTGGCAAAAGTCAGCGTACGCTCACTGGGATTGAGAACCGCATAAATCATGGTCACGAATTTGCCTGACGGGAAATCTTCGACCAGCAGGCGATTCAGCCGGTTCAGCACTTCGCCCGGTCCACCGCAAGCGGTAGCCAAAGAACGGAGCATACCGCGCGTCGCGGACATGAGTAGAGCCGCCGCCGTCCCTTTGCCGGAAACATCCGCCAGTACCAGCCCCCAGCAGCCGTCGTCGAAAGGAATGTAGTCGTACCAGTCCCCGCCCACTTCACCCGCGGATATGCTCAGCCCCGAGACCGCGAATCCCGGTACATACGGAGAACTCTTGGGCAGCAAGGCTTGCTGAATGACGCGAGCCTCCTGCTGTTCTCGGCTCATTCGCTGGCGTTCCTGCCGCTCGTGCTGAAAACGCTGCGCGTTATGCACCGCTGCGGCGACATGATTGCAGAGTCCCTGCAAAAGGCGCAGTTGAGCCGGGGGAAACGCATCCAGTTCGTGATGAGAAGCCGTGAACACTCCTACCAGCCGTCCATCTACGGTCAAAGGAATGGCCACCTCAGAGAGCGTGGACTCTTCGCAGCCGATGTAATACGGATCGCGCCGTACATCGGGGGCGTAACGCATCTGGCCGGTGGCGGCGACATAGCCCACCATGCCGTCTTTGCCAATCTTCAGGCTGTGGCCTTTGCCGTGGATCTCGCAGTCGGTGCAACCGTGCGCCCCGGTCAGGACTAATTCCCCTCGCGTCTCGTCATGCAGATAGACGTCCGCATCGATACAACCGAAGGAACACGCGATATCGTTCACAACTTTGTCGATCAGCTGGTCCAGATCGAGAATGGAGTTGATCTTTTGGGCTGCTTTCTGCAGTTTGAGCAGATCCTCAACTTGCTCGATATGCAACCCGCGGACCGCTGCCGGATCGGGGCTGATGGTTCTTGGGCTTGCAGCCATAATTACACTCCCTTTGCCGGAAGGCCGAGTACGCCGCCAATGGGTATCAGATGCCCGGCCCTATTCGCCGGATTCTGTTTTCTGTGACGAAGTTGGGCCAGAACGGGGCCTGGATCGCCCGCGCTTGATCTCTTGCAAGCGCTCGCGAATACGCTTTTCAACCCCTTCATTCGTCGGCTGATAGTAAAGTCGGTCGCGCAGATTGTCAGGCAGGCACTGCATATCCGCAACCTTGTCTACGAGGGCGTGGGCGTACTGATAACCCTCGCCGTAACCTAGACCTTTCATCAGTCCGGTAGGTGCGTTGCGAAGATGCAGGGGAACTGGTTCGGCCGCAGTGCGTTCCACGTCTCCAACCACCTCGCTGTACGCCGTGTACAAGGCATTGGACTTTGGAGCGACTGACAGATAGACAACTGCCTGGGCCAGCGCCAGATTGCCTTCGGGCATGCCGATAAAATCCACCGCATCGCGGGCTGCCATGCACAATCCGAGCGCGTTGGGATCGGCCAGTCCAATATCTTCCACAGCCATCCGCACCACCCGCCGCGCTATGTAAAGCGGGTCTTCCCCCGCCTCGAGCATGCGGCCCAGCCAGTAAAGCGCCGCGTCCGGATCACTGTTGCGTACTGACTTGTGCAGCGCCGAGATCAGGTTGTAGTGCTCTTCCCCAGATTTGTCATAAAGCAGGATGCGTTTTTGCAAAGCTGACTGAACGATTTCATCCGTGATGTGCCGGCCAGTTTCTTTCTCAGCGCTTTGCGCAAGCGATGCTGCCACTTCCAGCACGTTGTACGCGCTGCGCGCATCGCCGCTCGAGTAGGCGGCGATTTTCTGCAGCACCTCGTCGGAGGCCTTGAGTTTCATCGCTCCCAGGCCACGTTCTTCATCTGCGAGCGCCCGTTTGAGCAGAATCACGATCTGCTCTTCGGTCAACGGCTTCAGCACGTAGACGCGTGAGCGCGAAAGCAGCGCAGAGATGATTTCAAACGACGGATTTTCCGTGGTGGCCCCGATCAGCCGGATGTTGCCTTTTTCAACGTGCGGGAGGAATGCATCCTGCTGGGCTTTGTTGAAGCGGTGAATTTCGTCGATGAATACGATGGTCCGCGTGCCGTATTGTTTGGCCCGCTCAGCGTCGGCCATCACCTGCTTGATTTCTTTGATCCCAACCAGAACCGCAGAAAACTCGATGAACTCCGCCTTCGTCATCCGGGCAATGATCTGCGCCAGCGTCGTTTTCCCCGTGCCCGGCGGCCCCCAGAAAATGAGTGAACCAAGGTCGTCGCGCTCAATCTGCGCCCGCAGTGGTTTTCCCGGCCCGATCAGATGCTCTTGTCCTACAAATTCCTCAAGCGTGCGCGGCCGCATCCGATCTGCAAGGGGGCGAGTGCGATCGCCCGGATTGTCAGCCCTCGAAATGGATTGAAAAAGGCCCATAAAAACCTATTGACTCATTGAGTGATTGAGTCATTTATTCAATGACCCGATGATTCAATTCTTCCTCTGCCTCGCCGCTTCATAGAGCACAATACTCGCCGCCACTCCCGCGTTTAGGGACTCAACCTGTGGCGAATGTGGAATCGAGACCAGTTCGTCCACCGATCCCACCAGCTTCTTCGGAAGCCCGGCGCCTTCGTTACCGATGAAAATTGCCAACTGTCCGGCCAATTCCGCCTCCGGTAAGGGCGTGCCCTTGTGTGACGATGTAGCTATCAGCTTAATCCCCGCCTGGCGGAGCTTCTCAATGGCTGCTTCCAAGTTCACCAGTGCCACAGACAAACGAAAGACCGACCCTGCCGAGGCACGTATCGCCTTGGAGTTGAAAATGCTGACCGTTCCTTCTCCCGAAAGCACGCCTCCCGCGCCAAATGCCTCGGCCGAACGCAGAATCGTGCCCAGGTTTCCGGGGTCCTGTACGCCGGCAATTACCAGCAGAGGCCCAGCCTGGGCGCGGGCCAGAACGTCCTCGAGCGAAGACTTTTTCCAGTAGACCAGGGCGGCCACGCCCTGTGGGGTTTCGCTGGTGACGATGCTTGCAAACAGAGCATCAGGAAGCACGACCGTCTCCACCTGTGCCCCGATTTGCGGGAGCAGCCGCTCCATCTTGTCTTTCGCCGAGGCACTGAACAGGACTGCCCGGAACCGCAGCCCGCTCCGGATCGCTTCTTCCACAATCCGCAAGCCTTCAATGGCACAGGAGCCATCTTCGGTGAGTTCAGCCGCCGCAAAGGCTCGGCGCAGCTCTTTCACCAGAGCGTTGTGCTTCCCCTCGATGTGGCGCAAACGCGCCCGTGAGTCAGGAGCCGTCGTTTTCTTCGCAGGGAAAGCCATTCGCTGAAATCATACGCGATCACAATCCGGCCGGGGATTTGCTCCCGCCTGAGGCCTGTTTGCGCCTTTCTCTCGGTTTTCAAGCACTCCTCATGTTATGTTAAATGTCACTTTTTCAGCCCAGACAGCTTAAGGATGCCCCTCGTGCACCCGGAAATTCTGAAGATCAACAGTGAAAAACCGGAAGCCTCGCTCATCCGCTATGCGGCTGACCAGATTCGTGCCGGCGAAGTGCTCGGCATGCCGACTGACACGTTCTACGGGCTGGCGGCCGATCCTTTCAACCTGCGCGCCGTGGACAAGGTGTACGACATCAAGTCGCGCTCGCGCCACAAACCGCTGTCTCTTTTGATCGAAAGCGTGGACCAGGCGGAAGAGTTGAGCCAGGGTCTGCCGGAAGAGTTCGCCGTTCTGGCCCGGCGTTATTGGCCGGGCCCGCTGACCATCATCGTCAAAGCCTCGTCGCGGCTTCCGCTCAAGGTCACCGCTAACACTGGTCACGTGGCGCTGCGAGTTCCCAACGCGAGAATTCCTCTGGCCGTTGTGCAAGCTGCGCAGATTCCTATTACGGCGACATCGGCCAATCTCAGTGGTGAATCGGAATGCACCACAGCGCTGGCGGTGCGCGACCAGCTGAAAGAGCGGATTTCTATCATCGTGGATGGCGGCACTTCGCCGCGGGACATTGCCTCCACCATCGTTGATCTCACCGATCAGGAGGCCCGCTGGCGCATTCTGCGGGAGGGCGCGATTCCTGCCCGGGACATCTCGGAATTTTTCGCGAAGGGATGAGCGCAACGCAAGCCAACCGGCATGGGCCACGCCGCTACTTCTGGCGACTGCTGATTGCAGTTGGGATTGCGGGCGGAGCGGTTTTCGGTTACACCTGCCTGGAAATTGTCCACGAAGCTACCTTGCAGCAAATCCCGCATTCCGATGCGATTGTTGTCTTTGGCGCGGCGGAGTATTCCGGCCGCCCTTCACCCGTGTACAAGGCGCGACTCGATCACGCGTTCGATCTCTTCAAGCAAGATGTGGCCCCGGTGGTCATCACTACTGGAGGTTCCGGCGCCGACCCCAGCTTCAGTGAAGGCGGCGTGGGCCGCGACTACCTGATGTCCCGCGGCATTCCTGAATCCAGCCTGATCGCCGAGACGCAAGGCGCGGACACGGCGCAATCAGCCAAGCGCGTCGGCGTGATCATGCGCGCCAACCACATGAACAGTTGTGTGGCCGTCAGCGACGCCTACCATGTGTTCCGCATTCGCCGCCTGCTCGATCACGAAGGAGTGCAAGTGCGCATAGCGCCCCGTCCCGATTCGCTTCCGCGTAGCCAATGGCAGCGAGCGGAAGCCGTACTGCGGGAGGCCATAAGCTACCTGCTGTGGCGGGCGGACATCCCGGCGTAGCTTGCGTAGCGCGGGCGCCTGGCCCGCGGCTTTCACCACCCCATCCTCTTCCTCAACTCCGTAACATGCGCCAAGTGGTGCCGTCCATGCCACGAGTACAGCGCCAGGTTCTTCTCCAGCGTCACCACTCCCAGCTCCGGATGGCGAAATGTCCGCTTCCACTCTTCCGGCTTGATCGCCCGCAACACACGCACCCAGCGATCATGCAAAGAATCGAGCAGGGCCAACGAGATTTCAACCGGTGTGGATTTCGTATCCGGCAGTTCCGCCCAGAGGCCTTGCTCGTAGGGCTTAATGGTCGGTTCATCCTCCGTCAAGGCCAGCTTAAAACGAATGTAGGCGTTCATGTGGCTTTCCGGCACGTGATGAGCCACCTGCCGCACCGTCCAGCCGCCATCGCGATAGGGTGTATCGAGTTGCTGAGGCGAAAGCCCTTGTACCGCAGCGCGCATCCGCTCCGGAAGCTGCTGGATTTCGTCAATCATCTGTTTGCGCTGTGCGTCCGTGGGCGGGTTGTTATAAGTGAATTTGCCGACAGGATATTGCGGATCGCTCATATGGCCTCCGTCACGAGAAAAACTGCCGATGTGATGACCGTGCGGCGCGAAAAGCTGCAGAAATGTGGGGGACGCGGGACGGCTGGAGCCAGCTAGGGCACCAACGCCATCAATCGAACCGGACCTTCAGCCGCGCCAGCCAGTTTGGTTGGTGCCACCATCGCGATGGCGCCGCTGGGAGGAACGTGATCCAGGTTGGCGACGTTCTTCAGCAGGTAGACGCCGTGGGCCAGGGCGTATTGGTAGGTTGCAGACTGCTTCGAGGTCCCCGATTCCAGCAATAGGGTATCGATTCCCAACCCGATGGCATTCCGCCCTTCCACCAGAAACTTCGCGGCATCGGCCGAAAACCCCGGCATATGCAATGCGTTTTTCCAGCGCGATTCCCAGCCTGTGTGGGCCATGATTACAGCGCCGATCGGAATCTGCCCGTGGGCACGCTCCCAGTCCGAAACATCTTGCACCGATATCAGATAGTCAGGGTCGTTGGTTGCATTGCTGCTCACATCGAGCACAACCAGAGGCGCGACCAGCCTTTCAGGAGGAATTTGATCCACGGTCCAAAGTCCAGGTATGAGCCGTCCGGGGGCGTCAATGCGAGTTGCATCCTTGGGACCCGCCGAAGAAGTCAGATCGACGATGGCGTGAAATGAGGCAAGCGGGGCAACCTCGGTGTGGCGTTGCGCGAACAGAAAAAGCGCCAGCGCCAGACCAACCCCAATCACAAAAGTCCAGATCTTCATGCGATCCCGGCTTGCTTTCGTCGCGGTTTGGCTTGAACTCTGCAACAGGTGAATGCTCACCAAGGCATTTAGATACAGGCTCTTACGTGAATGCAGTTTCGCACTTAGTTTCCCGCGACGGCAAGGAACTTCAGGACATGCCCCGTCGGAAAACCTGGTCAGACACGCTTTCAGGATCCCAGAAGAAAGGCTGCGGCAGCCGCAACCGCAGTGCCCAGGAAGTTCACCGAATCGTTGTTCAATAGCCGCCGCCGCTCGAAAGAGGCCCCAAACAAACTGTCCGCCGCCATCCCCAGAACGCCTGCGCCGGTCGAAATGATCATCCACTTCCATTCCAGCAGGCCTGTCACCACGCAGGTCCAGCTCACCAGCGCCGCTGCAAGAACGCCGGCAAGCGTTCCGCCAAGACTTACACCACCGTCTGTCCCCGCCGGAACCGGCCTCCAGGTGGTGATCAGGCGCGGAGTTCGGCCAAGGGCCTGCCCTAATTCGCTTGAAACTGTATCGGCGGCTGCTTCAGACAGAGCGGCGGCCATCGCCAGCAAGAACGCCGGGTTTGCCTCGAGCTTGTACAGCGCGCTGCACGCCGCTGCAACTCCCAGGTTGGCCACGACCTGCGAAGCTCTTCGGCCCTCGCGCCGTTCCGCAGTCCCGAGCTTTTGCTTTCGCCGATAACCGATGCGCGTGGTGACCCACGCGAGCACAAATACCAGAACCAGAGCAGCGAACGCACCCGGTCCCGCGCCCGCGTACAACAAAAAGCAGATTACCGCCCCCGCAACTGCGCCTGAGGTCGTGACACCCCGCATTATCCTGGCCAGAACTGCGAAGGCGACCGTCACGGCCACGGCGATTCCAATCTGGCCCACGCGGAGAAAAGCCAGAGAAGCCAGGCTCGATGAAAACAGGGTTAAGTTGCGCATGCTCAAAGAAATCGAAGCAGAACTTCCCACCCGGAGGTTCCGCATTGGATACTACAACCCATTGTGCCCAGACCAGAATTGCACCATTTGTGGTGCTTTAATCTTCGGTTACCTGGCCCCACTTCCTGCATCAAAAGCCTCAATGTAGTCTAAACTCACAGACTTGGCACAGCTCTGGTGCCGGCGAAAAGTTGCGGGGTGAACTATGGCGGCGTCGGTTTGGTCTGGCTATCTCACGTTTGGATTAATTTCCATGCCGGTGCGTCTGTTTTCCGGCGCGCGCAGCAGCGGCATTTCCTTCAACATGTTGCATCGCGACGACCTTTCCCGCCTCAAGCAGCAATATGTTTGCCTGGCGGATGGCAAGGTAGTGGAGCGCAGCGAAATCGTGAAGGGCTACGAATACCGCAAGGATGAATATGTAGTGATAGAGCCCGAAGAAATCAAGAAAATTGAACCGCAGACCGCCAAGACCATGGAAATTCTGGAATTCGTGAAAGAGTCGGAGGTCGACCCGGTCTACTTCGAATCTTCCTATTACATGTTGCCGGAAGAAGCTGGACGTCGCCCCTATGCCTTGCTCACCAAGGCGCTCGAGGAAAGCGAATACGTCGCCATCGCCAAGCTCACCATGCACAATCGCGAATACACCGTGTTCTTGCGTCCCACCCAGGGCGGGCTGATGCTGCATACCATGTACTACGAAGAAGAAGTCCGCAAGGTAGAGGGATTTGGCGCGCCCGATGTCGAACTGAAAGATGCCGAAGTAAAAGTGGCGCATCAGTTGATCGAAGCCTTGGCAGCCGAGTGGGACCCGGAAAAATATCACGACGACTTTCAGGACAATCTGAAGAAACTCATCGAGACCAAACTGGAAGGTGGCCAGATCGCCGAAGTAGAGAAGCCCAAGAAACTTGCTCCGGTGGTCGACCTGATGGCCGCGCTCAAACAAAGCCTCGCCGAAATGGAAGGCAAGAAGAAGCCGGTGGCTCCAGCCCGGGAAGCGGCCTCGGGGAGACGGACCCGCGGCCGAGGATGAGGGCGGCGGTCGCCGAACTTCCCCTGGTAGAAAATCGATTTTTCCACAGCAGCAACCCAAGCCGTCGCTTCGCGCATCCAGTTCGGTAAAGGCTGCGGTGGAAAAATCCCCTGCCGCGGTGTACCTCTGTGGCGCATATCGGTGCGAGCCGTTAAAATAGAAAATTCTGCCCGCTAACGTGAAGGGATCTACCAGGTGCTGATGACCATGCGTCCCGCATTCCGGTTGAAGTTTGTGCTGTTCCTCCTACTGGTTTGCGTGAGTTGCGGAGACACTTTCCGGCCCGTGGCGACGCCATTGATCCCGTCGCCGCCCAGCCCTGCGGCCTTCCATACGGTTTTGATGCTGACCAGGAACGGTCCCAACAACCGCGGGGCGAGCAGCGATATCGATGTGTCGGGCGATTCAAACGTGGCTGTCGCCCCTCTGGGACTCGGGCCCGCCCACGCCACCTTGATACCTAACAACTTGCGTATTTTCGTGGCCAACAACCTCGAGGATACGGTCTCTTCATTTAGCCCCAACAGTACCGGGCCGGTGATCACGACCAGTCTGCCGCCCGGTTCGATGCCGGTATACGTGCACACGACCGAGAACGCGAATGTTTACGTGGCCAATTTCTGCACCAATTTCTGCACCGACCCCGCCAATCCCAACGGCACGGTGGCCGCCATTGCCACGGCCAGCGACGCGGTTGTGAACCCTCTTATTCCTGTTGGCAAACAGCCGGTTGCCTTGGCTGAGACCTCCGATGGAACCAAGTTGTACGCGGTCAATGAGGGGGATGGAACTGTAACCAGCATTCATACCGCGACTCTGGCCGCCACCACGACAATTGCCACCGGAAGCGCGCCCGTCTGGGCTCTGGCCCGCCCTGACGCGGTGCAGGTCCAACCGCTTGGGTTCAGGGTCTATGTCCTTAATAGCGGCAGTGGCACGCTGTCCACCATCGACACCGCCACCGACACAAAAATCTTGCCCGATGTTTCAGTCGGCGTGGGCGCCAATTTCATGGTCTACGACAAAACGCGGACCCGGCTCTACGTTGTCAACCCGAATTCAACCAGCGTGGTGGTGCTGGACGCTTCGAAAGACCCACCCGCCGCCGTGAATCCGCCCATCGATTTAACCCAAGCCTCCGCCGGTACTACCTCGCTGTGCGCCACGGCCTGCCATCCCGTCTCGATCGCGGTTCTACCCAATGGCACACGAGCTTATGTGGTGAGCTATGCGGTTGCGAGCAATACCATCGAGTGGCAGGTGTCGGTCGTCAACCTCCAAGACAACACGATTCGCACTCAGGTTCCCGCGGACCCGGCGGCCACGCTTACCAGCATAGACACGGTCAACCCGACCGGGTGCGGCGCCTCGCCTTTCGGGCCATCTCCGTTGCCCTTCCGGATGTCTGTGGTAGCGGCGGCAGATAGTTCCAAGGTCTACATTGCGAGTTGCGATAGCGGGATGATCGAGGCCATTACTACCTCCGACGATACTTTGATCTCGAGCGCTGACGGCGAGACGATTCTGAGCCTCCCGGCGCCGCCCAGCACCTTTCAGTCATCCCCGGTCAACATAACGGCCGCCTCACAAAACGGCTCAATTGTCACTTACACGTACACGCCGGTCTCGGGCCCGATCCTTCGCGTCGGCGAGTTCATCGCTGTCACTGGGATGGGAAGCTGCCCGAGTTCTGCGTCATCTTTCCTGTCGGATAACGGAACGTTTACGATTTCCGCTCTGGGCCCAGGGACGATCACGGTAGGAAATTCCGCCGGCTGTACGCTCAGCCAACAGAACGGAACTGGCGTTCCCACTCTGGCGCAGAACCCGGTTTTCCTGATGGCAGGACCGTAAGGAATGAAGGCTTCCTGAGTGGTTGGTTTGGTGAACTGGCTTCCACGACCAATTACCAGGCAGCGCTAGTGATGCAGTTCTCTTCTCACCGTCCTGCGGCCACAGCCAGTTCGTCGTGGCCCTGCCGGTGGCGCAGCGCGATATTCATGAAGACGCTGCCCACTTCGGTGTCGAAACAAATCACCAGTGCCTCGGTATCTTCGCTGCTCCGGATGCCGTCGGAAGTGTGAAACGCCGGTGGATGAACGCGGAAATGGAATCCCTGATCGTTGAGCGTGGTGATGGCGTTGCCGATGACCTGGTTGGCGAGTTCACAAACCGTCTCCCGCACCAGCGCATCCGATTCCGGCAGTTCCGCGCCGGCAAATTTGCTGGCCACACGCACCGCGGTTTGCGGATCCAGATCGAGAATGATCCGGCCTTCAATGTCGCCCGAGACCCAGATGAGGGCGGCCACACCTTTTCTCCGGTAGGCCTCTTCCTCCATGGAAAGGCTGCCGATCGAGGTGGGACAGTGCAGACCCTCGGCCAGCACGGCGTCCGCCGCGTTGATGAAGGGTTGGATCAGCTCCATCTTCATAGATCAGGCTCCTGCGCCGGTGGCGCTGGCCACCACGGCTGCATCTCCCAGAACGTACTTGATCACTTCGTAGAGCACTTCCGGCTTCACCGGCTTCTGTACGAAATGACGCGCTCCACGTTGCAGCGCGGCCACGATGTTCTCCTGATAGCCGACTGAAGACACCATCACAATGCGCGCCTCAGGATGCTGGCGCACGATTTTCTCCGCCGCCTCGATCCCTTCCATCTGGGGCATGGTAATGTCCATCAGAACGATGTCGGGCTGCGTGCGTTCGTATTCCGTGATGGCGGTGGTACCGTCCCCTGCTTCGCCGGCTAATTGCCCGCCGAAGCTTTCGATGATCCGCGCCAGGTTCCTGCGGGCGAAGACCGAATCGTCAACCACCAGATAGCGCACTGGCTGGCCATCCTGGGCTCGTTTTACTGCGGCAAACTGCTCCATACTGCACCTCCTGTGAACTGATCGAACCCGGCGGCAATTACGCCCCCGGTCAAACCGAATGCTCACCAGCGCCGGCTGCCTTGCTGTTTTCGCTGGCCTTTCCCGAATCTCCGGTTTTGCTCCCCGGCATGCACTGCACCTGCAGGGTATTGGCCAGGGCATCGAGCGCCACCACTCGGACCGCGAACCCGCGTTCAATCGCCGCCCGGGGCATGCCATAGACCACGCAGGATTCCTCGTTCTGAGCGATGGTCAAACCTCCCGCCGCCTTCACCACTCCCATACCTTGCGCGCCGTCCTCGCCCATTCCGGTCATCAGAACCGCGATTCCCTCCGACCTGAATTCGTCCGCCAGGCTACGGAACAAAACATCGGCAGAAGGGCGGTGTCCATTTACGCGAGGCTCGTCGCTCAGAACTACCACATTCCCCAGAGGAAGCCGCTTCACCTTGACGTGCCGGCTGCCCGGGCAAATCAGAACCCGGCCTGCCAGCAACAAGTCCCCGGATTGCGCCTCTTTCACTCCGATGGCACAGATCTCATCGAGCCGCCGGGCAAACATGTCCGTGAACCCTTCCGGCATGTGCTGCACGATCACGATGCTCGCCGGAAAATCTGCCGGAAGCTGGGAGAGCAGGTACTGCAAGGCCTGCGGACCGCCCGTCGAAATACCGATCGCCACAATCTTGGTCGGCATCCTCTTGGCATCAAGCAGCACTTTTTTCACCGGCTGAAGAGTTTCGGTGAACGGCCGCAGCCGGACTCCGCCACTTTGCGCGGCCGCTTTAATCTTGCTGATCAATTCCTGGGCGATTTCGGGCATGCGGGCCGAACCGTCATTCGGCTTGGCTACAAAGTCGAATGCCCCCAGGGACAAAGCCTGTAAAGTGACGGAAGCGCCTTGCGTGCTGTGCGAACTCACCACGATCACAGGCAGATTGTGCCGGCGGACGATTTGTTTCAGGGTGTCGAGTCCACCCAGGCCGGGCATTTCCAGGTCGAGCGTAATTACCTGCGGTCTTAGTTCCTCGATTTTTCGCAGGCCGAAGTTGCCGTCCATCGCCGTACCCACTACTTCGATCGAACTGTCACTCTGCAGGATCTGCGGGATCAGTTTCCGCATGAGCGCGGAGTCGTCCACCACCAGCACTCGCACCGGGGAGCTCATGGCCGCGCCCCCGCTGGTTGTGAAAGATTGCGCGCCCGGTCGGCGTGGGTAAGCAGAATTCCCGAAAGTACGGCACTTGCTCCCGTGCGGGATTGCGCATGCCGTTCAATGATGGCCGCCAGGTTCAGCACCAGCACCACGCGCCCGTCTCCCAGAATCGAAGCGCCGCTGACCAGGTCGGTGGGGACGGTTTGTTCGTCGAGTGCCTTGATCACCAGCTCGCCTTCGCCTTCCAGGGCGTCCACGATCAATCCCAGTCTGCGTTCGCCCAAAGCGATAACCAGAATAAAAATTTTCCCAGCCTGCGTCGGTCTTTCTGACCGCCGCCCCAGACGCACGAGAGACAACGCTTTGTTTCGCAGCTGCAAGACCTCGTAACCATCCACCTGGTGCACATCGGATTCGTGGGCGCGGGCAATTTCCGCCACGGTATTCAAAGGAATCGCGTATAACCGCTGCTCAACTCGGAAGAGGAGAGCTTTGATTATGGCAAGGGTTAACGGCAACTTCATGCGGAAGGTTGTGCCTTGGCCGGTGCGCGTCTCGATTTCCACCGAACCCTTCAAGCGATGGAGCACGGACCGCACAACATCCAGACCGACTCCGCGCCCGGAAACCTCTGTGACTTCCTCGGCGGTGCTGAATCCCGGCCGGAATAGCAACTCCACAACCTCGCTTTCGTTTAGCCGGGCTGCTTCGTCCGCCGTGATCAGACCTTTCTGCAACGCTTTGGCCTTGACTTTCTCGGCGTCAATACCGCGTCCGTCATCACTCATTTCGATAATTACCTGATTGCCGTGATGATAGGAGCGGAGCTGAATCGTCCCCTGCGCAGGTTTGCCGGCGCGGACCCGTTCCTCGCCACTTTCGATTCCGTGGCCCACCGCATTGCGGATCAAGTGGGTCAGAGGCTCGGCGGCCGCGTCCAGCAGACTCTTGTCGAGGTCTGTGTCCTGGCCGCTGACGACTAGTTCCACCTCTTTGCCGCACTGTTTGGCGACATCGCGCACCATGCGGGGGAAGCGCCGAAACAGCTGCTCCACCGGAACCATGCGTATTTTCATGACCGAACGCTGCAGGTCGCCCAAAACCCGTGACTGAAAAGCCATCGCGTCGCCGAAGCGCGAACGTATTGTCTCTTTGGGAAAGTGCCGTGCCAGTTCGGTGAACGCCTGTTGCAGCATGGATTTTCCGATGATCAGTTCTCCCACCAGGTTGAGCACGCTGTCGATGCGCTCCGCATCCACCCGCAGAATACTTTCCGCCGGCGTGACGTGACCCGGCGCGCCGGCGTTCGTCTCGCCCTCGGGAGTAGGCTGATCTTCAACCTGCCGGCCCGGCTCAGAGACGTGCTTCGAGTTGGGTGCGGAGTGAGGCAATGGGGCCACGCTGACCTGTGAAATTACGGTGGGAATCCGGCAGGCTGCATCCAGCCGCTCCACCGGCTGCTGGCTGGCGATGAGCAGCTCCAGGTGTTTTGCATTCTGCGAAGAACCAGCTTCCGGGCGTGTACCCAGGATGTCGCCCAGTGGCCCCAAAGCATTCAAAACCAGTTGCCGTCCGGCCACCGGCATGGCGCAATTCGGGTCGATCACAGCGCTGATCTGGTATACCGCCCTGCCTTTGTTTTGTGCCTCAAGAACGGCCAGTTTTTCGTACTCCGACCAATCGGTCTGAGACCCTGCAGCGTCGGCAGCCTTCTTTCGGGAACGTGTCTTTCGTCTTCGGCGCTTGCGCCAGCTGGCGGGCCATTCTACGCAGGGGCTCGGTCGAGGGCAGCTTGGTTTCGCCCTGGTAGGCGCTGATCATCGCGCCAAACGAGTCGGCAGCCTTGAATGCGATTTCCGCCAGAGCCGCGTGGGTGGCGGCGGACTCGAGATTCAGTGCGTCTTCCAAAGCGTGCGCCACCTTGGCCAGTTCGCGGAAACCGCAGGCCGCGGCGTCACCCTTGAGGGTATGTACGATCCGCCGGATGCTGCGCACGGTTTCCGCGTCGGCCGGGTTCTTTTCCAGCTTGAGCGCCTCCTCGTTCAGCGACTGCAGCAGTTCCTGCGCGGTCTGGAAAAAGAGCGCCCGCATCTCGGCGCCGCGTTCGTCAGAATGCTGGGTCACGCTTTCACCTCAACCTTCTGATAGGCGGTGCCGGCGTTACGATGCACCATGGTGAACGTCTGCGTGAGTCCCAACAGACTTTCAGCATGTCCGACAAACAGATAACCCTGAGGCGTCAGGCAGCGTGCGAACTTCTCAATCAGCCGTTTTTGTTCCGGGACATCGAAATACATCATCACGTTGCGGCAGAAGATCGCATCGTTGCGCTGGGGCAGAAACTCGGTTTTCAAATTGTGAAAGTCAAAATGAACCAGCTGTTTCAAGGCCGGCTTGACCGCGTAGCGCTCGCCGACTTTGTCGAAGTACCGCAAACGGTAGCTGTAATCCACCGAGGCCATCTGGTTCTCGCTGTAAGTGGCTTCCTGCGCGGTCCGCAGCACTGAGTAACTGATGTCGCTGGCCAGGATTTCCACCCTCCAGGGGTGAGGGATCAGCGGCTTGGGAGACGACATGGCCAGCGGAAGCGGATTGCGCAGGTAGTAATACGCCAGCCCGTCAGCCACCAGCATGGCCAGGGTGTAGGGTTCCTGCCCGGTCGAGCAGCCCGCACTCCAGAAGCGCAGGCAATAGTCCCGGTGGGCCTGCTTGCGATGCAGCAGGTCATCCAGAATGTATCTGTGGAACAAATCCAGCTGAGCCTTGTTGCGGAAGAAACTGGTCTCATTGACCGTGAGATTCTCCAGCAGAAGCGCCAGCTCCTGTTTGCCATCGCGGCTGATCAGCAGGCGGTAGTAGCTGTAGAAGGAGTCCAGCTTGCACTCCCGCAGGCGCCGGTGCAACCGGTCCTGAAGAAAGTGGGCGCGGCGCTCGTCGAAGTGCATGCCGCATTCCTGATAGACGAGGTTTTGCAGCAGCTTCAGCTCTGCTTCGGTGAGTTGCACGGCCATGCCGGGAGTGCTCATGAGTCCTGTTCGGTCGCTCTCTGGTTCCTGCTTATCTTGCTCCGCTACTTCGCTCCTGCCGCGCTGCGGGTTGCTTCCGTCTTTGAGGCAGGTATGACCTCAGCACCATCCGGCTGGACATCTCGGCTGTAATCCAGAAGCTTGGCCACATCCAACAAGACAATTAGGCGCCCGTTGTGCTTGCCCAGCCCGGTCACACAATGAAGTCCGCCACCCTCTTGCGATAAATTGGGCGGGGGTTCCACGTCGGCCGCGGCGATCTTGAGTACCTCCGAAGCGGAATCGACGATCAATCCCGAGAGCCTTCCGCGGTGCTCCACCACCAGGATCCGGTTGGTGCGGCGGGTGACGATTTCCGTTTCACCCAGGCGCTTGCGCAAGTCGATCACTGAGACGATCTTGCCCCGCAGGTTGATTACGCCCTCCATAAATTCCGGCGAGTCGGGCACCGCCGTAATTTCCGGTACCCGAACGATCTCGTGCAACGACGTGATGGGGACACCGTAACTTTCCCGTCCCACACGGAACCCGACGATGTGCAGTTCACGGCTCATATGCGTCTCAGGTTCTAGGCACGCGCTGCGGCCGCGGCGTTATGCCGGGCAGCAGCGTTGCTTTGGCTGTTGGATTCCTTACGCGCAGCCCGTTCGTCTAAAGCGAACCGTCCCATGGATTCCAGCAGGCCTCCCGACATCTTCGACATCTGCTCTGCTGAGGCGGCCAGTTCGGTTGAACCGGAAGTGGTCTGCTGCACCAGTTCGCGCATGCGCTCCATGGCTTTGACTACGGCTTGAGCGCCGGACGCCTGTTCTTCGACCGCCGAGTTAATTTCGTGGGTAATTTCGTTCAAGCGTGTGGTCGCTCGCGCAATCTGAGAAGAACCGTGGGACTGTTCGTTGGTGGCCGCGCCAATCTCTTGCGCGAACTTGTAAACCTCCGTCACCACATTGGAAATCTTGCGCAACGCCGCGTTCAGTTCCTGGCCCAGGCCCAGCCCGGCGTTGACCGTGCCGGTGCTGCTGTCCATGTTTTCTACGGCCTTGCGGGCTTCTTTCTGAATGCGTTGAATGAGTTCCGAAATCTCCTTGGTCGACTGCGCGGACTTCTCGGCAAGTTTCCGTACTTCGTCCGCCACGACGGCGAATCCCAGGCCGTGTTCGCCGGCGCGCGCGGCCTCAATCGCGGCGTTGAGCGCCAACAGGTTGGTCTGTTCCGCCAGATCATCGATCACCTCGATGATCTTGCCGATATCATCGGCCCGTTGCCCCAGGACATCGATAATTTCTCCCGAAGAGCGGATGGTCATGTTGATCTTGTTCAGCCCCTCGGTGGCCTTTTCCATGGTGGCCAGCCCGTTGTGTACTTCTTCGCGCGAGCGGTTGGAAATGTCGAGCAGAACTTTGGCGGTATCGGCCACCCGCTGAATCGAAGCCACCATTTCGTCGATGGAGGCAGACGTCTCGCTCACGCTCGACGCCTGAATTTGCGTGCTCTTGACCATGTTCTGCACGTTCACGCTCATCTCGTGCATCGTGCTGGTTACTTCGTCAATAGCGGTCGCCGTCTGCAGGCTGATCTTGGCGGACTCGTCGGATGCTCCGGCGACCTGGGTAGAGGCGCTGGCCACCTGGGAAGCCGCGTCGCCCACATGGACCACCAGCTTGCGCAGGCCTTCCACCATCAGTGCGAACGCGTTGCCCAGCGTGTCATTCTTGGAGCGGGGTTTAACCTCTACCGAGAGATTTCCCCCCGCAATCGCTTCCGACACCGAGGCCATCTCGCGGAAATAGCTGACCATGCTGGTGAAAGTGCCAGCCAGTTGGCCAATTTCGTCCTTTCGGTTGATGTCGATCTCATGATCCAGATCGCCGGCATCGCCGATCTCCTGGGCCACTTTCATCAGGGCGCTGAGCGGTTCTGTAATGGACTTGGCTGAACTGAACGCGATCCCCACTCCCAGGACCAAGGCAAAAGCCGTGCTGGTGACCGCGAGGCCGATGGTCCACGTGCTGGCCGACTCGTCGGACTTGCGGCGCTCTTCGAGTACCTTGCGATTTTCCTGGTCGGCGGTGTCCAGATGATCGGTAGCAGTCTTGACCCAGGAAGAAGCGTCTTTCTGCAGATAGAAAATCTGTAACTCGGCTACGGTAGCGTTGCCGGAATCCACGTCTCTCCGCTTCTCGATCAGCGGAGCTGCGAATTCCTTCGCCCAGCTCTGCTCGGTTTGCTGAACTTTCTCTAACGCCGTTCGCTGTTGCTCGGATTCCGCCAGATTACGTGCCACCTGCAGCTTTTCAACCAGCAGACGGACTCCCTCGTTCATGCGTTCCACTTCCCGGCTGTCACCGCTGAGCAGGTAATCGGTGAGGTAGAGCCGGTTCTGCATCATCTGGAACCTGACCTTATCGGTGGCGTCCGACATCTGCAGGGCTTGGGAGGCGGCGGCTTTGGCGGCGTGCTCACGATAAACGGCCGTGATGTTCACCAGAAACAGAATCACCACCATCAACAGCACGGCGCCGAAGCTGCTATAGAGTCTCTTGCCAATTGTCATTGCTACCCTCCGCCCAACCCTCAGGGCTCAATCCTGGGACTGGAATTTGAATTCCACGATCCCGCTATCCTCCTGCGGCGCTGGTTCGAACTTCCACTTCTTCACGGCATCCAGCGCTGCATTGACCAGGAGTGGGTGTCCGCCCACCACCTTGGTGCGTTTTACCGTGCCATCGGCCCCAACTACTACCGCCACCTTGACCGTGCCTGTGATGCTCATACGGCGCGCGATATCGGGATATGTTGGCTCGACCCGGGTCTTGACCTTGCGAGTCAGTTCGGCCTGAGCCGCGGCCGAAACGGGCCCGAAGACGGCAGGCGCGACAAGCAGGCTTAGAACCACCAGGACTCTGACCCTCTTCTGCAATTCAGCTATCTCGGACACAACTCCCCCCACGGACCGTAATGCCGATTCACAAGTGCAATGCCGTTGCCAGCCTGCGCGGCCCGGCCATGTCTTGGTAAAGTTACGTAAGTGATTGATTTTTATGAATGCTATTTCGCTCGGTCCACGGCTTCGCGTGCCGATCAGGCGTCCAATTCGTCTCATGCGAGCAGGTGGATATCACTGTGAGACATGGAAGCCCGCACAGGTCTAACTTTTGGCAAAGTCGGTACCCCGGCCAGTAAAGTGCTTGACTCAAATTGAGACTATGAGCTAATTTCCTGTATATTCAACTACTTGCCTCAATGGTGAAACTCTGAACGCGTCACTTGGAGATGCGACGCTGGTGGGGGGCACAATGCCTGCCCCTGATCTCGCCTTTGAAAAACTTCTTCTCCAGCTTTCCGCCGCGGGCACGCAACGAATGCCTGGCGCATCCCTCATTCAACTGTTTTGCCGGCTGGCCCGCGAAGCATTGCGCGTCGATGGCGCTTACTTCTGGAAGCTCGTAGTGGGCGAGGAACTTCTCTTGTCCGAAGCCGACGGCATCATGGCAGAGCGGGTTCGAGGAACTCGGGTGACGACCGGGGAAAACACGGTGGCCATCGAAGCCATACGCCGACAGAAGACCCTCCTCCTCAACCGGCTTGATCCCATCCATTATCCCCGGACTGCACAATTTGGCGCTCTGGCCGCGATGGCAACGCCTCTTCGGGTCGCCGGCGAGATTGTAGGTGCGACCGTGTTTGTCCACTGCTCAGATCCGGATTTCTTCACCCAGGATCTCGCGGCGAAGGCGACAGTTCTCGCCAGTCAGTTGGGGAATTTGCTCGAGGCAGGACAGTTATCTCCGGCCTCCCGCGAAGAACCCCGCCGGGTCGAGGTGCTCGCAGAGATGGTGCAGGGGCTGCATGCCGGGTCGGACGCCGGGTCGGTGATGGAGGCGGTCGCCGACCGCCTGCGGGTGCTGCTGCGCACGCGGTTGGTCTGTGTGTTACTGCGAGAGGACTCGACTTTCGGGTTGCGGGCCGTGGCGGCAGAATCGGCCCAACTGGCGGCTTCGGCGCGCGCCCGCCATGATCGCAAGGGGCTGCATTTCGCGGCTGATCTCGCCAATCGTGCTGTGGCCGCCGGCGAACCCATCAGCGTCAGCATCGATCCCGCCACCCACGCTCTGGGAGACCTTATCCCAGCGGGCATGTTGATCGCCGCTCCTTTCCGGACTTCTTTGACTCAAGGGGCAGTCCTGGTTTATCCGCGAGCCTCAGGCGTATTCACGGCGGAGGAGCGGTCACTGGTATCAACCCTCGCAGGCTTTGGCGCGGTGGCGATTGCTAATGCTGAGCTCTTAAGCACCGCTCGCGGACAAGCGCGTGAACTCCACCAGCTTCTCGACATCGCTTTAGAGCTTGGCTCGATCGACGAATTTGACGAGTTTCTCCAGCGATTTGCCGTGCGGGCCGCCGATTTCCTCGGCTTTGGGAGAGCTTTCCTGGGAGTCCTCGAAGAGGGCGAATTCAAAGTACGCTGGGGCGCGGAAAACGGCCATGCCCAGCGAGTGGAATTGGTCTTCCCGGAAGGCACCGCCAATCGCGCTTTGCTAAACAAGGAGGTCTTCTGGACCGATGATCCCAGCAGGGTGAAGGGTGCCAACTTGGAAGCCATTGCAAAGTTCAAGGTGCGGCAGCTGCTGGCGGTTCCGCTGGTTGGGATGGACGGCCGGGTGCTTGGTATGTTTGGCGTACTCGATCGTGTCGATGGCGCCGGCATTTCCCAGGAAGATATTCGCCGCGCCCGCGCTTTAGCGGCCCAGGTCGCGGTGGCATTCCAGATGACCCGGAACCTGCGGATTGCGGGGCAACACCGTCATCGCGCCGAAGCCGCGATGAACCTGGCATCGTCTCTGAACTCCCAACTGCGTCTGCCCGATTTAGCCCACCAGTTGCTGAAGCAAGCTGCGGAAATGCTGGGCACCTCCTGGGTGGCGCTGGCGATACGGCAGGAACACGGCCTGGAAGCTATTTCTTTGCTAAGCGCGACGGGAGAACTTGAATCCGGACACCCGCTATTGCGCCATCTCGGCCAAGCTTTAGACCTGGCTGTATCGGGCACCGATCAGAAAATCCTGGTCGCCACCGCGTCGGATCTGCTGGGAATGGAGCTGGCTGCGGAATTGGGAGCGGCGCAATGCACCCTGGTGCGGCTTGACGGGTCTTCCGGCGAATTGCTCGGTGTGCTTTGTCTCGGGGAGTACGGCGGGATCGCAGCCGGTGAACCGGCGCAAGCGCTGCAGGCGCTGGCCGGCCACGCCGAGATGGCCCTCGGAAACTCGCGTTTATTCAGCCGCATGGAACGGGCCAACCGGCATTGGACCGAGATCTTCGACGCCATCAGCGATTACATCGTCGCCCACGACGAATCCGACAAGGTCTTGCGAGTCAATCGCGCCCTGGCCGATTTCATCGGCGTTCCGCCTCAGGAACTGATCGGAATCAATATGGGTGCATTGCTGGCCATGGGAGGTTCTCCACCACTGCGCTCATGTCCGTTCTGCCGAGCTCTGGAGGAGTCGACAGGGGAATACGTCCATCCAGTTTTGGAGCGCACCTATCTGGTTTCTACCTCGCAGGTGCACGGGGCAGATGGGGAAGGCATGCAGACCATCCACGTGCTCAAGGACATCAGCGACCGTAAGGAAGCGGAACAGCGCTACCGCGAGATTTTTGACAACATTCAGGAAGGATTGTTCTTTGCCACACTCGACGGACGCTTCATTGAAGTGAACGACGCGCTAGTGCGCATGCTCGGATACAGCAGCCGGGAAGCCCTTCTCGAAACCGATGTTCCCAATCACATCTTCGACTCGGAAGAGCGGTATCAGGAACTCGCCACACAAATGCAAAAACACGGCGGAGTGCGCAACCACGAGGAAACCCTGCGCCGCCGCGACGGGTCACTGGTTTTTGTGCTGATCAATGCCTTCGCCGTCCACGACGCCCAGGGCCGGGTAGCGCAGTACCGCGGCGTGATGCTGGATATAAGTGGCTTGCGCAACTTTCAGGCAGAATTGCAGCGGGAGCGCGATTTTTCCGGGAAGATCCTCAACCACACGCAGAGTCTGATCCTGGTGGCCGACACTGCGGGACTGATCAGTTACGCCAACCGGCGCTGGCAGGAACTGGGCTACCAGCAGGCGCAATTGCTGGGGAGTCCGCTCGAGGAACTGGTGGCTCCGGCGAAAAGGCCGGCCTTGAACGACGCCCTTCGTACCACCATCGCTGGCGGGCAAGTGGACAACCTCGATCTGCAGATTCAGCGGGGCGATGGCAGAATCGGGCAGTTCTCCGCCAATCTGAGCCCCATGCGCGACGAGCAGGATAACGTCACCAGCTTAGTCGTGGTGATGACCGACGTCACGGATGCGGCGGTGCTGCAATCTCAGTTGATGCAGTCGGCAAAAATGGCGGCGCTGGGACAGTTGGTTTCGGGCGTGGCCCACGAAGTCAATAATCCGCTGACCGCCATTCTCGGCTTCGCCGATTTGCTGATGGAAAATCCAGAAGTGCCGGAAAGCGCGCGCAAAGATCTGCGCGTGATTTTGCAGGAGGCGCAGCGCACCAAGCAGATTGTGCAGAGCCTGCTGCATTCCGTGCGCCAGATGCCGCCACAGCGCCAGCCGGTGCAGGTCAATCTGATCGTCCGGCGCACCCTGCAATTGCGTTCCTACGATTTTCAAAGCCACGGCATCCAGGTCATCGAACAGCTCGATCTGGGCCTGCCCCCAGTGACTGGCGATGCGCAGCAGTTGCAGCAGGTGTTTCTCAACATCCTCAACAATGCCTACGACGCGGTCCGTGAAACCGGCCGTTCCGCCAGGATCGAAATCCGCACATCGCGATTGAGCAACCAGGTTGAAATCTCGTTCCGCGACAACGGCCATGGCATCGCCAATCCGGAGCGGATTTTTGATCCTTTCTTCACGACCAAGGAAGTGGGGAAGGGAACCGGTCTCGGGCTGAGTATTTGCTATGGCATCGTGCGCGAACACGGCGGCGAGATTCTTTGCCAGAACAATTCAGACGGAGAGGGGGCGACATTTATCGTCCGCCTCCCCGTAACCTCAGAGGTGGCCGCTTCCGGGGCCGCCGCAGGAGTAATCCAGGCATGACACAACCTGCCATTAAACCCGCGTTTCAACCTGATCCTCTGCCAGTGCTGCTGATTGAGGACGAGCCTGCAGTGATGGCCTACGTGCGCGCCACGCTCGAACGCAGCGGCTACTCGGTAGTTTGCTCGGAATCAGGAGCCGAAGGGGTTCGGCTTTTGCAGTCCGAAGATTTCCTGGGCGTGGTGTCGGACATGCGTACTCCGGGTGGACTGAATGGGGCCGACGTTCACGCCTGGATCGTGCAGCACCGGCCCGAACTCGCGTCGCGGGTGGTGTTCATCACCGGAGACATTGCCAACGAGGAAACCGCGGCCACTCTGCGCCAGACCGGTGCGCCTTGCGTCGAAAAGCCATTTCGTGTGCAACAGTTCATTTCCGTAGTCGAGAAAACCATGGGGAAGGCACTGTGAACACTGTGAATGAAGACCTGCAAATTCGATTGCTGATTGTGGATGATGAGCAAAGCATCCGCAGACTGTGTATGACCGTAGGAGAAGCTCTCGGTTTTGCCTGCATGGAAGCGGAGAGTGGCGAGGCCGCTCTGGCCCTGCTCGAAGAACAGCCGGCGCACATCATTCTCACCGACCTGGTCATGCCCCACATGTCGGGCCTGGAGTTCCTGGAACGGGTGAAGAAAATGCTCCCCCGCACCGAAGTCGCGGTGATGACCGGACACGGCTCGGTGGAAACCGCGGTCCAGGCCATGAAACTAGGCGCCTACGACTACATCGGCAAGCCGTTCTCGCCCCTGGAAGAACTGAGGCTGTTTCTGCGGCGAATGGCCGACAAGATCCGGCTGGTCGAGGAAAATCAATTCTTGCGCGACCGCACCGACACGGAAACGGAACTTCACGGAATTGTGGGCACCTCGGCAAAGATTCAAGACGTGCTGCGCATGATCTCGCGCCTGAAAGACACGCGCACTCCGGTGTTGATCACCGGCGAAAGCGGAACGGGCAAGGAACTGGTGGCACGCGCCATCCACTTCCGCGGTTCGTTTGCCGGACGGCCGTTCGTAGCCGTCGATTGCGGCTCGCTCGTGCCTACTCTGATCGAGAGTGAATTGTTCGGTTACGAAAAGGGCGCGTTCACCGGAGCCATGAAACACAAAATCGGCCTGTTCCAATCCGCCAATGGCGGCACCGTATTTCTAGACGAGATCGGCGAGCTTCCGCTCGAGATGCAAGCCAAACTGTTGCGCGTGCTGCAGGAGAAGGAAATTCGGCCGGTGGGCAGCAACCAAAAAGTCAAAGTCGATGTGCGAGTGATTGCAGCCACCAACCGCGATCTGGAAGCCGAATATCGCAACGGCACGTTCCGCAAAGACCTGTATTTCCGCTTGAACGTGGTCACGGTGTACTTGCCCTCTTTGCGGGAACGCCGTTCGGACATCCCTATGCTGGTTCACTGGTTTCTCGACCGCTACGCCCCGGGCATCGCCATGCAACTCACGCCAGGTGCCATGAAAAGCCTTCTGCAATATGACTGGCCGGGGAATGTGCGCGAACTGGAGAATTGCATTGAACGGGCGGTCGCGCTGGGGGACCATCGCACCATCGACATCGGCGATCTGCCGCCCGCTATTGCGTCCAACGCAGCCGCCCCCGATCTGCCCGGAGGATCCATGGCGCTTTCCTCCAACGATCTGGAGGACATCGAACGTGCCACCATCCAGAGAGTGTTCGAGCAGGTCAAAGGGGACAAGGCCCTGGCCGGAAGAATGCTGGGGATAAGCCGGGCCACGCTCTACCGCAAGCTCAAGCGCTACAACATCGGCGGACGGCCGGAGATGACGGTCGCACGCCAGGCGCTGCAATGATTCCTGTGAGATTTCTGTTTCATTTTGAGACTCCTGCAACGGGAGACCAGCCAATCCGACCATCGGTCAAGAAATAAACCGTTTGTAATGAATAAGTTAAATTTCCATCACGAGTTCCGCCCTTTGGTTGTGGTCTTGCATTCTCTTTAGTCGATGCGGTCCGGGTGCCCTGGCCATTCGCTAACCGGCGAGCCCGGGGACTCAGGCCGCATCGCTTTCGAGACCCTTTGTGCCCAGCCAGGCAACAAGCCGAGCGCGCAGCTTGCGGGAGCCCTCTACTGCCAAGCTGGCCAAGTTCTTTCCCGAGGCAAGCCCGGTTCGGATTCCTGTTCGGCTTACTCGAATCGCGCCGGACGGATCCCCATGCATGGAGAACACGGTGATTGAATTCGGAACGCCCCGCGAAGTGCTGTTCGCGTCCACCCTGCCGCTGGAGTTTGCCGACAAAGTGAGAGTACAGAATTCGGACGGAACGTTGGACGCCGAGGCTTCAGTGGTGGCGCTGCAATATGACAGCGGCTGCACCGCCGTCGCAGCCCGTTTTACCCGTCAAGTGACGAACTGGATTGTGAAATCATGACTACCCAAGAATCAGGAAACTCATCGAACTTCGATTGGAGTACGGCGCTATTGTTGCAACCGCTGTACGCAGCCCTGGCCCGCGAGTGCGTGATTGATCTGTCTCCCTGCCCGGCGTTGGAGTCCGGCCAGCAAGATCCACCGCAGGAAACCGTTGAGGCGGCGCACCAGTGGTTTCTGGAGATGGACCAGCGGATTCAGGTCCACCAGCTCCGCCAATTCTTGCAGACCACGCCGTTGACCAGCGAAGAGCGATTGCGGGCACTCCTGCTGCACCACCTGCACCGGGCGAACCGCACGGATTCCGACCGCGACAAGATCGATTTTCTGTTGGTGCAGTTTTTCTCTCATTGCACGCCCTCGCGCCTGGAGGACACCGATCTCGACCTGGAATATGTGGCTCAGGTGCTGGAACCGGTGCTCGGGACGGTCGAGCCGCAAATGCCCGATTCCCTCAAACCTCTCGCCGAGCTGATCGAAGCGGCCAATAATTGCAAGAGCCTCAGTGAGCTGCTCAGCAGTGGCATTTTGGAAAAGGGGCGGAAACTCAAAACCTCCTGTGGAGACGACTACTTCGACCCTTCGGCCATGATCACCTTTACGCGCTTCAGCTTCCTGATGCGGCGGGTGTTTTTTCGGCTCATGCATGAAGATCTGAACGCCATCCTCGATGGCCTGCGGGAATTGGAGGCGCGTGGCGTGGAGACGCTCGATTGCCGCGCGGCGCAGTTCTCCGCCGAAGAACCGGTGTCGCGGTTGCGGATGATCTGCCAGTCGTGGAAGGTAATGTTCCACGCCGAGTATTCCTCCGGCCAGCCGTTGCGCATTCTGGTCGATCTGCGTAGCGTGATCGACGCGGCGCTGGCCAAGAGCACCAAAAAGTCCGTCAGCCAGCCGGAAGAGACGCCCCCCGCGCGCGCCCTGGCCGCCGCCGCCGGCGCCGAGTTCGCGGTGTCTACTTCGGAAGTGCCTGAGTTCGAGGTCAATAGTGCTCCGCCGGAGTGGGACACAAATCCCGAAAGCAGCGAGACAGGCTCCGAGGGCAGCGAGAACAACTAGACCGCAATCCTTGCGATCTTCGATCCGTGATCTACGATCCACGAGGCGGGAGACGAGCGACTTGCATCAACCCACGGCCCTGATCATTTCCGATGACCCTGATTTTTCCCGTGCCGTCGTGGGCCGATGGCAGTCCGAACGCAGCGTGCCGGCGTTCACGCTGATGAGGGGCGATCTCTGCCTGGGGATTGAGGCCGATCGTTTCGATATCGCGGTGGTCGGAGCCCTGGATCCGGGAGTTCTGCCGGCGGCTCTGGCCATGCTTGAGGCCGCGGCGAAACCTGTCTTTCTGGTTTGCGACAAAAGCTATGCGGCGCAGGAGGTGCGCGAAACTCAACCTCGCGTCACCATCCTGCGGGAAAACGAAGGCTGGCTTGACGCTTTGATCTTGATCTGCGTGGAAGCGTTGAAAGTCCGCCAGGCCATAACCCGCGCGGAACGCGCGGAGCAGGCCAACCGCACGCTGGAGAGCCAGGCCGCCCTGGGCCGCTACATGTTGGAGATGCGGCACGCCCTGAATAACGCGTTGACGTCGGTGCTGGGCAATGCCGAACTCCTGCTGCTCGAGTCGGCGCTGCCTTCGCACGGAGCCGTGGCCCAGATCGAAACCATTCGCAACATGGCAATGCGCATGCACGAAGTCTTGCAGCGATTTACTTCCCTGGAAAAAGAACTCAACGTGGTGGAGAGGGCTTCCGCGCCCAGATCTCAGGTTGCTGGTGCGGGTTTCTAGGAGCCGCCGAAATTCAAGACTCCCCCTGAATCGCCGATGAACAAGGCGGGAGACGAACAGAGCACGCCGTCCGCGCGCAGGTGAAGTCGCGATGCAGAAGGTCGCAGCTGTAAACGCGTTGTTTCTTGAACACGAGATCTCCGAACTGCGCCTGATTCTGGAGCGAAATCTGGGCGTGGTAGTGGACGCTCCGCGCGAGACCCTAGCCCGCGCCACCGCCGAACTGATGGAGTCGCGCGGCATCGGAGTGGCCGCTACACTGCTCGAACAATTGCGCGACTGGGACGCGGGCTGTGAAATCCTGGCGGAGAGTCTTCTCGACGGAGAAACCGGCTTCTTCCGGCACTCCGCGGCTTTCGAGGCGCTGACCGCGGTCATCGGCTCCAGCCTCTCGGGACGCAAGTCCACAGAACAATCAGATCAGCCGCGCAGCGTACGTATCTGGAGCGCGGGATGTTCTACCGGCGAAGAAGCGTATTCCATCGCCATGTCGGTGTGCGAAGCGGTGAACTGCAACGCAGGCCCATGGAAGCTGCATATTGTCGCCAGCGACATCCGCCGGCTGGCGCTCGAAACCGCGCGGCGCGGCCTGTATCCGAAATCAGCCCTGCGGGATGTAGCGCCTCATCTGGTCGCATCGTATTTTGCCAGGCTCGGCGAGCATCTTCTGGCCAAACCCAGGCTTCGCCATCTTGTCACTTTCGGATTCATGAACCTCGCCAAGCCGGATTTTATCGGCCAGTTCGACTGCATCTTCTGCATGGACGTGTTGCCGCGTTTCTCCGCTCGCCAACGCGCGACGTTGTTGCAGCGTCTCCACCTCTATCTTCAACCCGGGGGATATTTGTTTCTGGGGCAGGACGAAAAACTGCCCGCCGCAGAAGTGACCTTCGAATCTGAGACTACGGGCAGTTACACGGTGTACCGGAAGGGAATGGCGGCCGTGGCAAAGGCTGGGGCGTAGGAGACCTGGCGTCAGCGCTTACTCGGCAGACCTATCTGGCTAGCAACTCCGCTCCAGCATTCTTGCAGGCAAGAATCAAATCCTCATCCAACATAGCAAAAGGTACCCCGCTCTCGAGGGCCAAGCGCGAATACGCGGGAAAACGCAGTCGAAGGATTTCTACTAATAAGAGAGGGCAGAGGTGTAACCAGGAATTCTCACGCTGTCTGGATTTCTGCCGAAAATTCCTCGAAATTACGCTTACGATTCGATGTTGATTGGGATGCTTCAACTACGCCGGGAGCTTCGCTACGCTCGCAACTAAGCGAACAAAAACTCCTTCGTCCGCATCTCCTTGATCGTATCCCTCAGCTTCGCCGCCTTCTCAAACTCAAACCGTTTCGCCGACTCCCGCATGTCGTTTTCCAGTTTGGCGATGTAGGCGTCCAATTCTTCCTGTGACTTGAATTCCGGAATGCCCTCGGCTTCAGTGTCCGCGAAATCGGCGTAGTCGGCTTCGACGATTTTCGCCAGCGACATGTCCAACGGCCGCACGATCGATTCCGGAGTGATTCCGTTGGCCAGGTTGTAGGCCTCCTGAATGGCGCGCCGCCGGCTGGTTTCGCCCATCGCTTTTTTCATCGAATCGGTCATGGTATCGGCGTAGAGAATGGCGCGGCCGTTCAGGTTGCGGGCGCAGCGGCCCATGGTCTGAATGAGCGATCCGCTCGAGCGCAGGAAACCTTCTTTATCGGCATCCAGAATTGCCACCAGCGAAACCTCCGGCAAATCCAGCCCTTCGCGCAGCAGGTTGATTCCGATCAGCACATCAAACTCGCCTTTGCGCAGGCCCCGCAGAATCTTCACTCGCTCCAGCGTCTCAATTTCCGAATGCATGTAGCGGCACTTGACCCCGACTTCGCTGTAATACTCGGCCAGATCTTCGGACATGCGCTTAGTGAGCGTCGTGACCAGCACCCGCTCGCCGCGTTCCGCGCGCTGCCGTATCTCGTGCAGCAAGTCGTCAATTTGCCCTTTGACCGGACGTACCTCAACCGGCGGATCGACCAAGCCCGTGGGCCGGATGATCTGCTCCACCACCACGCCGGCCGACTTGGTCAACTCATACGGCCCGGGCGTGGCGGAGACATAAATGATCTGATTGGTGCGATGCTCAAACTCTTCGAACGTGAGCGGCCGGTTGTCGAGGGCCGAAGGCATGCGAAAGCCATACTCCACCAGCGTTTCTTTACGCGAGCGGTCGCCGTGATACATGCCGTGCAACTGCGGCACGGTCTGGTGCGATTCGTCGATGAACATCAGCGAATCGCGGGGGAAATAATCGAGCAACGTCGGTGGCGGCTCGCCCGGCAGACGGCCGGTGAAGTGGCGCGAGTAATTCTCAATGCCGTGGCAGTAGCCGACCGATTTGATCATTTCCAGGTCATACATAGTGCGTTGGTGAACGCGTTGCGATTCCACTAGCCGCCCCTGCTTTTCCAGTTCCGCCTCCCACCACGCCAGCTCTTCGCGGATTGACTTGATTGCACTCGCCCGCGTCTCCGGCTTCATCACATAGTGCGTCTTGGGATAAATGGGTAGACGCATATACTTCTGCTTCACGGTGCCGAACAGCGGATCAATCTGCGACAGCGATTCGATTTCATCGCCGAATAGTTCCACCCGGTACGCCATGTCATCGTACGTGGGGAAAATTTCGATGACATCGCCGCGCACCCGGAAAGTTCCGCGGCGAAAGTCGCCATCGGTGCGCTCGTAAAGAATTTCCACCAGCTTGCGGGTAATCTCTTCGCGCCTGATCTTCTGACCTTTTTCGAGAAAGAGCAGCATGCCGTAATAGGCCTCGGGAGAGCCTAATCCGTATATGCAGCTCACCGAGGCGACGATCAGGCAGTCGCGGCGCTCAAACAGCGAACGCGTAGCAGAGAGCCGGAGCTTATCCAGCTCATCGTTGATTGTGGCTTCTTTCTCGATGTAGAGATCGGCCGCAGGAACGTAGGCTTCCGGCTGGTAATAGTCGTAATAAGAAACAAAATATTCCACCGCATTGCGCGGGAAAAAATTCTTGAACTCATGATAAAGCTGGGCCGCCAGAGTCTTGTTATGCGCCATCACCAGCGTCGGCCGGTTGGCCTGCTCGATCACCTTGGCCATGGTGTACGTCTTGCCCGATCCAGTCACGCCCAGCAAAACCTGGTGCTGTTCGCGGTCAAACACACCCCGGGTCAGCGACTCAATGGCCTTGCTTTGATCGCCGCGCGGTGTGTAATCGCTGAGAAGTTTGAAGTCCATGGGAAACAAGCTCTTGGCTGTTAGCTCTTGGCTCTTAGCTCAAACCACGTAGGGGCGGCCGCCCGTTCGACTCCGCTCAGGGCAGGCCTCGGCTGCCCATCGGGTATAGCTGACTTCACACACGGAAAACAAATCTGGCGGATGCGAATCTCTCCATTATAACGCGGGAGAATCGTCTTTGACCGCGGACAAACAAAACGGCGCGAGGGGGAATCCTCGCGCCGCGTGGGCCTGCACTGAGAAATGTTCTGAGCCTCAACAATCTACGGGAATCGGCTTGAAATTCACAGTGATTTCCGTCTGTACTTCAACCGGGTCACCGTTTAAGTAGTAGGGCTTGTATTTCCACTGCTTGACCGCGTCCATGGCGGCCTTTCCCAGAACCGCGTCACCGCTGATCTGGCGAACGCCGGTGATGTTGCCGTCTTTGCCGATGTTAGCCTGCAACTCAACGGCGCCTTGCAAGCGAACCTGCAACGCATGGGGCGGATAAGCGGGATTTACCTTTTTCAGCAGCAGGCCTTCGGAAACGCCCTGAGAAATCTTGAGGGTCGAAGGGGGCTGCTTCGGCACACTGGCGGGACTTGCGCTTACTATCCCGGACAGGGCCTTCGAGTCCGAACCTGAGTCGACTCCGAGAGTTCCAGGAGCAGGCGCGTCCGCGGCTTCTTCCACCGGCGGAGTCACCTTTGGCGCCGGGGCTGGGTTGGTTGCCACCATGATCGGGGCGTCCGCTTTTGTGGCAGGCGGCTCTTTGGGCGCTGACGCCGAGGCCACGCCGGCAGAAGGTTTCGACGGAGACGCGCTGTTGGGTTCCGCTTGAGTTTGCGCGGGCTGTTGAATCGGCGTCCGCGTGATCACGATGTCAGGTTCGACTGTCACCGAGGTGCCCGATTGCGGGATCACTTCCGCCGACGGCGAGGCCGGGCTATCCAACTGTGGCTGCTGCGTGGGCGCTACCGAAGAAGCAGGCGTAATGGCTTTCGGCAATCCGGGCTGTGAATTCTCGGATTGCAATCTGCTCCAGCCCAAATATCCGGCTGCGGCTGCCAGGACTACGACGGCAACCAGCAGGAATTTCTTGCTTCCTTTTCCAGGGCCGGATACTTCCTGAGCTGCGGTTTCACTCAGGCCAGAAAACATGGGAGCTTCAACGGTCGAGACCTCAGGCTCTTCAACCGCGAGTTCGGCTTCCACTTGCTTCTTGGTCAGCCCGGCCGCCGCCGCAGCCATCGACGAGGCGATCGGTGTGACCAGAGCGCGGGGCGCTTGCTTGGCTGGAGCCGGCGCGGCCGCAGCCCCACTGCTGGACTGCGTGGCTTGTGCTCCGCCGACGGGCGCAGAAATCGGATCCGATTGCCCGGCGGCTTCTGCCGCGCGACGCAAGGCCGATGCCATGGGCTCTCCCAGAGGCTTCGAGACCGGTTGCCAGGGATACTGCTTGGTCATCGCCGAGATATCTTCCAGTTGCGAATCTTCTCCCTGAATGGCTGGGGCACTGCCGGTGGGCACGGAATCCGGCATGTATTCCAGCAGTGCAGCTTCTGACGCATCGGGCTGCGGTGCGGGCTCGACATCCAACTCAAAAGCAGAGGTGCTCGCGACGGGGGCGGGAATTCCGCTCTGAACCGATGAAGCGGCCAGAGTCGGGTTGAACGCAGGTGTCGTTGGTGCTTGTGCTGCAGGTTTCGCTGCTTCTCCCTTGCGGAGGAGACCTCGCGCCACGCGAAGTGTGCCCTTCGACTGCTCAACATTAATAGGTTTGGTAAGGACCAGGTTGGCGCCGATACGGAATGCTTTCGCAACTCCGGTCTGGCCTTCGACAATCGCCACCAGCAAAGAATTCTGGTTGGATCCAGAGTTGCGCGCCCCTTTGAACAGCAAGGTTGCGTTCTGTTCGTTGTCGCAATCGACCACCAGAGCGTCGAAGTGTTGCGCCATCAATTTCTTGACCGCGGCGAACGGTTCGCTGCACGGTTCAACGCTGAATTCCAACTCGTTCAGCACCTGCGTAACGACGCGGGCAGTCTTTTCCTCTGGGCAAAAAAGGAGCGCTTGGTAACCCATACGATGCATCGTAGGTACACCAGTCAGCACCAGCAAGTTACGTCGGTAATTTAAGGGCGAGGCTCGGCTTAGAAAGGCAAAATTCCCGAACGCATTTTCCCCTGGAAGCTACGTGAATATTTCAGGCAGTGGTTGCCCGGGCCTCATGATCCGCCGACGGCGGCCAAGGCCTTTTGGGTGGCGTTCAGCAAGGCATCGGGCCCCACAGGCTTTCCCGTGGCATGGATCATCCACAAGTCCGGTGTGACGTCGCCCATTTTCGCCATGCGCTCAAATTCCGGGCCAATCGCTCCCGCTTTCTTCATTTGCTCCTCGACCTGAAAAGCGATCATATGGCCAATGGGATAGTCGGGCAGGTACATGAACGAATCGATCATGTGCGAATAGATGCCCAACAGCACGACGTCTTTCTGGTGGAAGACGGGAGCATAGTAGCGATTCCAGATGTCTTTCGAAATCTGGACGGTGGCATCGTTGAGTTGTTTAGGAGTGGCTTGCGGGTGGTCGTACATCCAGTGCCAGACCGCAATGTCAACCATGGCTGACCCGGAAATTTCATAGGTGGCCCAGAATTCGTTGAGTGTCTTTTCTGCTTCGCTTTTCGCGTCCGGCGCCTGCAGGCCAAGGATTTCCAGGTCGTGCCCTTGCAGCACCATAGCCAGCGCCTCGGTGAAGGCGGTGTTCGGGACTCCCTGCAGCAGAGTGTGGTCGACGTCGTTGAGCGAGAAAGTTTGCTCGACGTTGTGGCCCATCTCGTGGACGGCGATGTTAAAGGCCTTATAGTTCATGCCCGTCTTTTCGACCCGCGTCCGGAGATGCGCTTTGGCAGAGCGCATATTCGCGCCCATGGCGTGTCCGGAGCCGCGTGCCGGATCAACCACGATGTGATCTGCCACATATTGCGCCCGATCTGGCGGAAAGCCGAGTTTGACAAGAATGTTAGGGATGTCTTTCTGGTAGGCCTCGGGTGTGGGATATCGTTTGGCGACGATGGCGTCGAGCTGTTCTTCCGTGTATTGATTGCCGGGACGAAACCCGTTGTACCAAATGTCGAAAGGCTCCAGCGGCCTTCCCAGCCGCGATTGGATGAGCTTGGCTACCTGCGGCACCAGGGGCGAGGTGAGCACCTGCTCCAGCATCGCTTTTACTTGTGCTTCTGGAATTTCACGGTCCTCGTTGAAGCGGCGCAAAATCATGGTGGGCGCTGTTGGTGAATACGGGTCAGCTTTAGCCGCCGCGTAAAACGTCTTCTGCAGCATGGCGTAGCGCGTGTCGGGCTCGCGCGTGTTGCTGATTTTTTCCTTCGCCAGCGGGGCCGCATCAGAATCGCTCTCCGCTGCCGGACGAACCTCATTGGCGAAGGGATTCCAATCGACCGCCGGATTATTGATCACCACGGCGGGAATCGTCTGGGTAACGATCCGCTCCATCACCTGCTGAATCATGCGCTGCTTGGCCAGACCGTTTTTTGTGTCCGTGTAATCGCTCTTGATTTCATCGCGCAGGTTCCAGTGGCTGAGGAGGCGCATCTTTGCCGGAAAAAGACGCTGGCCCTTATCGTCGAGCAGGTGGTGCATCCAGATGTTGTATTCCGAAATGTATTGCCCGGATTCTGCCTCTGCCTGAAAGATGCCGAGATTCACGTCCGCGGGAATGCGTTTCGAAAAACGCTCGGCCAGCCGCACTTCTGCCCACTGCCGCCGCGTCCAGCTCGGGCCGTTTTGCAAACGCTCATCGAGCGTGGTGAGCGGAAAATTCAACAAGGCAATGAACGCGAGCTTGTTCTGAAAGAAATCGTCGTTGACGTGGGCCGAGGGATCGTAGCCGCCGAAGATTTCGTCGTAGGGAAGCACTGGGCCGCGATCTAGATCGAGTTGCGTACGAAACTCGCGGTTGATTTCATGCATGTGGCCGTCGAGTTGTTCCAGCAAGTATTCGTAACGATTGAACAAGAGTGTCCAGAGTGACCTGATCGCCGGCAAAGTTGTTGCGCACGAATTCCTCAAATGCGGCTGCGTCGCCATCACCGGCGCGCCAGAATTCCGCAACTTGTTGCACTCCTTTGCTTACCCGGGCTTGCTGAGCCGGGCCGTACTTGGCAGTCAGCTCGCGCTCCATTTTGGTCACGGAATCCTTCATCCACGGCGGAGACACCACCGCACTCGACGGCGAACTTGCTCTGGCACTCTGCATGTTTGTCTCCTGCGGGCTGACTGGGATAGCGAGAAATAAGAAGGTGGCGATGAAAGCTAAGATCAAAGTCGATAGACGAAGCACGGAAACCCTCCCTGGCGCGCTACTTTTGCTGCCGGACCGCCGACTCGGGCGGCGGGTAAGGCAGCGAGTTGCTGAACTCGGAAATATCCTTAACGTCGAAATCCGGAAACGGCAGTTTTCCCGATTCCCGCCATTGCTGCACTTCGCGATGCGCCGAGTCAGTCTTGTCTTTGTCCAGGCCCGCATCGCGGCCAAGATAGAGTGTTTGCGATGGAAGAGCCAGCCCGGAGCCAGACGTATTCACAATTTCCATGATGCGCAGCAGAAGGTCTTCGGCAATGGCAAGAAATTCCGCTCCATCCCGCGTAAGGACGTAACAGAATATCTCTACCGTGTACGTGCTGTCATCGAAGCTGATCAGACGCGCCCGCGCGCCTGCCGTTTCGACCTTGGGATGCTCGTAGAGCAGCCTGCGCACCTGGGCGAGCAGGTAGCGCAATTGATCGGGCGACGTTTCAATCCGCAGCTTCAACTTGGGGTTGAACAGGATCTTGTCGCGCAGCGTAAGGTTCTCGATGTTCATGGTCGCCAGCGATCCATTGGGAATGGAAAGCTGGGTGCGCTCGGGAGTGCGAATGCGGGTGGAGCGCAGACTGATGTCTTCCACCGTGCCCACACGGTCTCCGAAGCGGCAGGTGTCGCCCACGCGAATTACTTCGTCGCCCAGCACCGACATACCGCCGAGCAGGTTCTCCAGCGTCTTTTGCGCCGCGAAGGCAACGGCGATGCCGCCGATACCCAGGCCGGCCAGAACGGCGTTCATGTTGAAACCGAGATTCTTCAAAACGCCGAAGCCGGCCAGGATGACGATGGCGGCTTTGAGCATGCGTTCGCCCAGCAACATCAGCGAACTTGTTCCCAGGCGCTGCGCGGCGATGGCACGGTCGCGGAAGATCCGCAGCAGCCACTGCAGCACCCGCCAGGTCAACCAGAAAAATCCGATGACCAGAATCACGCTGGCGCACTGCTGGTAGTAGTGCCGTTGCAGAAGCGGCAGCCGCAGGTAGTGGACCATGCCGCCGTGAATCAGCACGCTCACCACCAGCCAAAGCGGATTCGCGATGCGATTCCGGAAAACCGCCAGGGACGAAGTCCGATCGTGGATCCAGACCCGAAGAGGCCATCGCAGGACGCGCACCACGATGAACCCGAGCCCCGCAGCCACCGGTATGGCCACCAGAATTGCCAGCCATTGCCACAACGGCATACTGAGAAAGTCGTAGCGCACCAGCGGGTGCGGCAGGTGGGTCTCGACCTGGCGGACTTCGTTCTGCTCGTACAGTTCGGGGATTTTGGCCAGCGTGTCGGAGGAGATGAGCCAGATTTTCGCTCCACTCGGATCATTGGTGTGGACCAGCGTGAGATCGGCTTCCACGTCTCCAGCGGCGAGCACGCCGATGCGCTGGCGGTCGAGCGGCACTCCTTCCTGCGGGGCTCCGTCGGGGTCGTTACTCACCCGCCGCAAATTTCCCGAGAAGGCCCGGTCCATCACGAATTTCAGCTTGGCGGCAAGATCTTCGCCCTGGGTCTGGCGCTTGGCGGCCGGCATCTGCAGGTACTGTGCGGCGGTGGAATAGTTGCCGGCTTGCGCCGCCTGGAGAAACCCGAACAGAGTTCCACTCGGCGTTTCTCGTCCCAGCGGATCTGAACTGACTCCCTTGGCAGGTGTACCGCCAGTCTTGGTGAGGGACTCGGGCAATAGTTGGGCCGCGGCCGGGAGAAGAGCCGCGAAGCAGAGCGCCAGCCAAAGTTTTCGCCTTGAGAAAGACAGCATGAGCGCTTCTCTAGAACCACATCGTTCAGGATTTTCTTGGCCGATAAATGTCGGTGCTGGTGCCGAAAAAGACTTCTGCCGCTTCCATGACAGTTTCTGAAAGCGTCGGGTGCGGATGAATGCTAAGGGCCACATCTTTGGCTCGCGCCGCCATCTCGATGGCCAGCACGCCTTCGGCTATCATTTCGCCGGCACCGGCCCCGACGATGCCGACACCCAGTACCCGTTCGTTCTCCGGATCAATGACCAGTTTAGTCAGGCCTTCGGGTCGATCGATGGTTACCGCACGACCCGACGCGGCCCAGGGAAACTTCGCCACCTTAACCTCGCGATTGTCATCCCTGGCTTGCGTCTCCGTCAGTCCGCACCAGGCAACTTCAGGATCGGTGAAGACCACCGCAGGGATGGCCGCAGGTTCAAACGCAACTTTATGTCCGGCGATCACCTCGGCTGCGGTGCGGCCTTCGTGCATCGCCTTGTGCGCAAGCATGGGCTCGCCCGCGACGTCGCCAATCGCATAAATGGCGGGATCGTCAGTTTGCAGTTGTTTGTTCACTTGAATAAAGCCGCGTGGCCCGACTTTGACTCCAGTTTTTTCCAGGCCGGGAATCTCCGAGTTCGGCTTCCGTCCCACTGAAACCAGAACTTTGTCGAATACTTTTTCACGTTCCTGGACCTGTGCCCCATCGAACGTCACGCGAATTCCGCCCGCTTCTTCCTTTATGGACGCTACCGTCGTATTCAGCAAAATTGCGGCAAAACTTTTCTCCAACCGCTTGTGCAGAGGAAGCACCAGATCGCGGTCTGCTCCGGGCAGCAGTCCCGATAACATTTCCACCACCGTCACTTTGGATCCCAGCGCAGCATAGACGCTGCCCAATTCCAAGCCAATGTATCCGCCGCCAATCACCAGCAAACTGCCCGGGACATCGGTCAAATCCAGCGCGCCGGTGGAATCCATCAGGCGCGGCGAATCCAGTTTGAGGCTGGGAATGATCGCAGGCCGTGAACCCGTGGCTAGGATGATGCGGTCAAAACTCAGGTTGTCTGTGTTTCCGTTCGCGCGCGTAACCCGCAGCGTGTTCGAGTTCTCAAATGCCGCTTTCCCCTGGATGTATTGCACCTTGCGCTGCTTCGAGAGCAAACCCAGCCCGCCGGTAAGCTTGTTCACCACTCCTTCTTTGAAAGAGCGCAAACGAGCCAGATCAATCTTGGGGTCGGCAAATTCGATTCCCCAGTTCTTCGCCTGGCGGGATTCCTCAATCAGGTCGGCAACATGCAGCAGGGTTTTCGATGGAATGCAGCCCCGGTAAAGACACACACCGCCCGGATTCACTTCGGGGTCGATCAGCGTCACGCTCAAGCCAAGATCGGCGGCGAGAAAGGCCGCAGCGTAGCCCCCCGGTCCGCCCCCGACTACTGCTACATGTAGTTTTGGATCGTTTGGCATTTTTTCTTAACCACGAAGGACACGAAGGTACACGAAGGAAATCACAGCATAGTTGCGGTTTCCTTCGTGTACCTTCGTGTCCTTCGTGGTTATTCTGGGTTTCTCTCTCAAGATCTCAACCCTGCACCGACAAAAGAAAAGGCTGTTCAAACGCCTCAGCAATCCAGCGCAGGAAGCGGGCAGCGTCAGCACCATCAATCAGCCGATGGTCGTAAGAAAGCGAAAGCGGCAGAACCAGCCGTGGCTCGAACTTGCCATTCAGCCAGACTGGCTGCATGCTCGAGCGCGACAAACCGAGAATCGCAACTTCGGGATGGTTGACGATTGGCGAAAATCCCGTGCCGCCGATCCCACCGAGGTTGGTGATGGTAAACGTTCCACCTTCCATTTCCTGCGGCGTAAGTTTCTTGTCTCGCGCTTTCTTCGAAAGCTGAGTGAGTTCCGCAGCCAGCTCCACGATATTTTTCTTGTCCACATCATGGATCACGGGAACCAGCAATCCTCGGTCCGTGTCCACCGCGACCCCGATGTGGATGTACTGCTTGTAAATAATCTCCTCCTGCGTCATATCGATGCTGGCGTTGAACTGTGGAAAAACCTTCAGCGCAGAGGCGCAGACTTTCAGCGCGATAGCGGTGACCGTCATTTTCCCGCCGGCTTCTTCCGCGCGCGGCGCAAAGCGGGCGCGCAACTGTTCCAGCTCGGTGATGTCGGCGTGGTCCTGCTGCGTGACATGCGGGATCGTATTCCATGCTTCCCAAACATGCTCCGCAGTCCTGCGCCGCACTCCGCGAATGGGAACGCGTTCAATCTTTCCCCATTTGCTGAAGTCCGGGAGCATTGGCTCGGCCACGTGCGAGGCCGCCGTTGGCGTGGCGGCCGCGGCCAGCCGCGACTTGGCGCAGGCCTTCACATCGTCTTCACTGATGCGGCCGCCCGGCCCAGAGCCTTTGACCTCGTGGATATCCACGCCAACTTCCCGCGCCAGCCGCCGGACCGATGGCGCCGCCGGTACGGGCTCACGGTGTTCTGTGCCTGCAACCTTGCCCAGTTGCGCGGGCATCGCGAACGGGCGAGGAACCGGCGCGGGCTGATCGGGCGGGAGCGCCTCTTCTTCCGTTTTTCCTTCTGCCCGGATCGCCGCCTGGAACGCCAGCCGTGCCCCGGTCTGTCCCGTGACGTGCTCGACGGGGTCATGCCTTACTCGTTCCGGCAGTGCCCCCGTTCCACCTTCCAAGGTGAAGATCAGTTGCCCGACTTTGACCTTCTGGCCCTCTTTGACTTTGACCTCTTTGACTACTCCACTCACCGACGAAGGAACCTCGACCACAGCTTTATCGGTTTCCAGTTCCATCACCGGCTGACCTTCTGAAACTTTCGCGCCCGGAGAAATCATCAGCCGCACCAGATCGCCTTCGTGGACGTTTTCTCCCAGCTCGGGCAGTTTGAATTCACTGGCCCCGGGGGCAACAGATATTGCGGCCGGCGGATTGGCGCGACGCTCGACCCGCGCAGATTCGGCGGGCGAGGAACTGGACTGCTGCTGTGGAACAGTTTGCGGTTTCTCGGCAGCTTTGGGCTCGGGCGCTCGAGCTTTCGCTCCGGCGCCATTCTCAACCGTGAAGATCACTTGTCCGACCTTCACCTTCTCGCCTTCCTTAACTCGAATCTCCTGCACCGTGCCGGAAACGGAAGAGGGAACTTCGACCACGGCTTTGTCGGTTTCCAGTTCCATCACGGGCTGGCCTTCGGCCACGCTCGCGCCGGGAGAGATCATGAGCCGCACCAGGTCGCCCTGATGGATGTTTTCGCCAAGTTCCGGCAGCTTAAATTCGGTCAACGCGCCATTCCTTTCCTGAACTCTTCTCTGTGCCCTCTGTGGTTGATGTCTTGCTCCGTGTCCTCTGCGTCCTCTGCGGTGAGTTGTTCTGCCTAGCTGATGGCCGGATTCGCCTTCTCCGGGTTAATGCTCAGGTCCCGAATTGCCTCGCCGAGCAATTCCGGCTGCACCTGCTTCTCTCGCGCCAGAGCCGTCAGAGTAGCCAATACGATGTGCTTGGCGTCTACTTCAAAGAAGTCGCGCAGCGCCACCCGGCTCTCGCTCCGCCCGAAGCCGTCCGTGCCCAGAGCCATCAGCGGCCGAGGCATCCACTGCGAGATCGATTCGGGCAGAACTTTCATATAATCCGATGCCGCCACCAGCACGCCGGACGCATCTCTCAAGCACTGGCTGACATAGGGAACCCTGGGCGCCTGCCCCGGATGCAGCATGTTCCAGCGTTCGCAGTCATTGCCATCGCGATAGAGCTGCTTGTAACTGGTGACGCTCCAGACATCCGCCGCTACTCCATATTTTTGTTCCAGAATCTCCTGCGCTTTGAGTACCTCGTACATGATGGTGCCGCTGCCGAACAATTGCGCCCGCAGTTGAGCATCTTTCTTGTTTGAGGCCTTGAACCGATACATGCCCTTCAGGATGCCTTCACGGACATTTTTGTCCGAAGGCATTTCCGGCATCGCCAGCGGCTCATTCGTGACTGTCAGATAATAGAAGATCGATTCCTGGTTCACGTACATGCGCTTGATGCCATCTTGAATAATCACGGCGATTTCATAAGCAAACGCCGGATCATACGCCAGCAGGTTCGGTACCGAGAGCGCCAGCACGTGGCTGTGTCCATCTTGATGCTGCAAGCCTTCGCCCGCCAGCGTGGTCCGTCCTGCCGTTCCTCCCACGAGGAAACCGCGAGTACGCATATCGGCCGCCGCCCAGATCAAATCGCCGATCCGCTGGAAGCCAAACATCGAGTAATAAATGAAAAACGGGATTGTGTTGATGCCGTGGTTGGCGTAGGCCGTGCCCGCCGCGATAAACGAACTGATCGAGCCTGCCTCGGTAATACCTTCCTCGAGGATCTGGCCGTTCTTGGCTTCTTTGTAGTAGAGGAGGGTGTCCATATCGACCGGTTCATAAAGCTGGCCGACGCTCGAATAAATCCCCACCTGCCGGAACAGCGCCTCCATGCCGAAGGTGCGTGCTTCATCGGGAATAATCGGCACGATGAGCTTGCCGATCTCAGGGTCACGCAGCAGCTTCGCGAGCAGCCGCACGAAGACCATCGTCGTGGAAGCTTCGCGGCCTTCTGTTCCCTTGTAGAATTCCTCGAAGTGCGTCTCAGAAACCGGATTCAGCGGCTTGGCCCGCACCTTCCGCTCGGGCATGTAGCCGCCGAGCTGCTTTCGCCGTTCCTGCATGTACAGCGCTTCCGGACTATCGTCGGCAGGCCGGTAAAACGGTGCATCCTGCAGTTTCTCGTCTGGAATTGGGATGCCGAAGCGCGAGCGGAACATCCGTAACTCGTCCTCATTCAGCTTTTTCTGCTGGTGCGTGATGTTCTTGCCTTCGCCGGCTTCGCCCAGTCCGTAGCCTTTGATCGTCTTGGCCAGAATGATGGTCGGCGATCCCTCATGCTCCACCGCAGCCTTGTACGCAGCATGGACTTTGATGGGATCATGTCCACCCAGCCGCATCCGCGAAAGTTGCTCGTCGGAAAGATGCTCCACCATCTTCAGCAATCGCGGATCGGTGCCAAACAGGTTCTGACGGAAATAGGCGCCGCTCTCGACAAAGTATTTCTGATATTGCCCGTCGGCGATTTCCCCCAGCCGCCGCACCAGCAGGCCATCGCGATCATTCTGGATCAGGCTGTCCCAGTCGCTGCCCCAGACTACTTTGATCACATTCCAGCCCGCGCCACGGAAAATGGCTTCCAGCTCCTGAATGATCTTGCCATTGCCGCGCACTGGCCCGTCCAGACGTTGCAGATTGCAATTCACCACAAAGATGAGGTTGTCGAGTCGCTCGCGCGAGGCGAGTGTGATCGAACCCAGCGATTCCGGCTCGTCCATTTCGCCGTCGCCAAGGAATGCCCAGACCTTACCTCCGGTCGAAGTTTTCAATCCGCGGTCTTCCAGATAGCGGGCGAAGCGGGCCTGATAGATCGCCTGGATCGGGCCCAGTCCCATAGAAACCGTGGGGAACTCCCAGAAGTCTGGCATCAGCCACGGATGGGGGTACGAGGAAAGTCCTCCACCCGGCTTAAGCTCCCGCCGGAAGTTCTGCAACTTCTCCTCTGGAATACGGCCTTCAAGATAGGCTCGGGCGTACATTCCCGGCGCGGCATGCCCCTGAAAATAGACCAGATCGCGGTCCCCCGTCTCAGTCCGGGCGCGCAAGAAAGTGGTTGAAAGCAACTTCGTAAAGCGTCGCTGCCGAGGCAAAGGTGGAAATATGCCCGCCGATGCCTTCCTGGATCTTATTGGCCCTTACCACCATGGCCAGAGCGTTCCAGCGCACCAGGCTTTTGATCCGCCGCTCCATCTCCTGGCTGCCGGGAAATGGCGGCTGCTGCCGCGAAGGAATAGTATTTTGGTAAGGCGTAGTCGCGGTGAAGGGCAGGTTGACGCCAGCTTCCCGGCGGGCATGCAAGGAGAGCTGCTGCAACAGCCGGCCTGCGCGGTCCGGTCCGCCTTTCGACAATACATAGTCGAGCGAGTCAATCCACTCCCGGGTTTCAAGTACTTCCATTCCGTCGGTTTGCGTCTGTGCCACGGCAGGTTTCTCCATCTCAAAGGGCTGAATCTTAGATGATAGACAATTACGTGAAATTTTGCTGCGCCACTGGGAGCCCGGCAGCTCAGAGCGACACTTTTTTCACAGATCGCTGTATCCCGCTGCCAAGATTGAAGCATCTATCAGGCTGGTCGGATTGACCATATACGCTGATCCCTGGGCATATAATGGGCTGTCGTATTCATCCGCCCTGACTGTCAAACATAATTCGCTAACCATGCCAGGAAACCTAACACTGAAGGCAAAATAGGAGAACCCCCATGCCGAAGCAAACTACGTCAGGAAATCACGGAAAAATTACCGCCCAACCCCATTTTCACCAGAAAGCTAGGGAAATTCAGGCCTACGGTACCGTCAGCCACGCGTTGCCGCTCAGCCTCGAGGAGCCCGTCCGTCTGGAAATGACCGAACAACTCAACCAGCTTCTTGCCGATACCATGACGCTGCGCGATCTCTACAAGAAGTCGCATTGGCAGGTGGCGGGACCGACCTTCTACCAGTTGCATCTTCTATTCGACAAACATTTTGGGGAGCAGTCCGAGCTGGTCGATACCATCGCGGAACGGATTCAACTCTTGGGCGGAGTGAGCCTGGCCATGGCCCACGATGTTGCCGAGACCACCCGCATTGAGCGTCCTCCGCGCGGGCGGGAAGAAGCTCCAGTGCAGATTTCGCGTCTGCTCGATGCCCATCAGATCATCATCGAACATTGCCGCACTTTGGCCCCGCGGGCTTCCAAATTGGGAGATGACGGCACCAACGATGTCGTCGTGAGCGAGGTGCTCCGCACCAACGAATTGCAAGTCTGGTTCTTGAGCGAGCACCTGGTGAGCGTTCCTCTGGCTGACGTCGCCGACGAAGTCGCCTAGTCGAAAAAAGCAGTACAGGTTAGGATACGGGGCTGGCTTCAGGCCAGCCCCGAATTTCGTTCGGGCACTCGCGTCTTTGCCGTGCAATAGGCCAGTCGATGGATGAATATACCCTGCCTCATAAATTGATGGGCGAACGGCAGCGCTTGGCGCTAATGTCAGCGTTGCTCGATCCCCTGGAGCGCAGCCACATTGTCCGGCTCGGAGTGCGTCCCGGCTGGCGCTGCCTGGAAGTCGGCTGCGGCAATGGATCGATTGCGCAGTTCCTGGCTGACCGTGTGGCGCCCGGCGGGCTCGTCGTCGCGAGCGACCTGGATCTTAGCTATATCGCGGACCTGCAAAAGCCCTGTCTTGAGATCCGCCGCATCGATATCCTGAAGGATGGGATCGAGGAGGGTTTCTACGACTTCGTCGTGGCCCGCGCTCTGCTTCACCATCTCACGCCTGCCCGTAAGGCCCTCGAGCGTATGGTCGCTGCGTTGAAACCTGGAGGGGTGCTTCTTTCCATTGAACCGGACATGCTGCCCTGCAGTGTCGCCGAGCCGCAGTCGATGCTGAGGTTTTGGCAGGGATGGCTACGGTGGTCGGTGGAAGCCGGCATCGATTACCATATCGGCCGCAAAATTCCCGCCTGGCTGGATTCGCTCGGCCTGACGGACGTTGCCGGTGAAGGGCACACCGCGCAGTTCAACGGCGGTTCCGATTGGGCAACCTACTGGACTGAGACCATGCAGGAGTTGGCCCCTTCACTGCTGAAATCCGGTCGCGTTACCGGGGAACTGCTTGATGAGTTCCGCACGCTTTACCAAGACCCACATTATTGGACCAGCGTCATCACCTTCGTCGCGAATTGGGGGCGCAAGCCTGGGTAAACCGGGGTTCGCATGGTGTCCCTTGCGCAGGTCGGAACAGTTTACCCGTAAGCGGGAACCCTAAAGTTGCCCCTCCAACTGCCGATGTACCACAAGGGCAGCGTTTCCCATGCCTATGCGCCGACTCGTGCAGATCCTCTTGCTGTTGTCCCTGTCATTTTCCTTGGCCTGTGCGCCGGTCAAAACCAGTTCCGTCACATCGAACTCTCCACGCTCCTATAACGGCAGTGCCTCGGTGGGAGACTTTCTCACCATCACGCTCGATCCCGCCGCACACACACTCACCTACGTGAATCTTTCCAACCAGGACCAGGGCACTATTCCGTATGACGTCAACACTGACGGCACTTACGCGCTTAATGATCCCGATCACAACCTGATTGCCGCCTACGAAGTGCCGAATTATGCCCTGCTGGTGCAAGCGGTGAAAGCTGGGTCGACCCACGATCAACCGGCCCTGATCACGGCCGTGCAGCGCGGCAACATTTCCATCTCGACCTGGGCCAGCCACGCCTTCAATTACATGCAATTCCGCACAGCTGCCGGAGGCGTTGAGGTGGGTTCGGTGAGTCTGGACGCACAGGGGAACGTCAGCGTTTCCGGCTATTGGCCATACGGCTCAGTAAGTCAGGGCAATGCGTTTAACCAAAGCGGTTTTGTCGCCTCGAGCTTCCAGGCTGATCCTTCCGGAACGTTCCTGAAGATGGCCGACAACAATGGGACTTTCGACTATGTCTTCGGAACCGGCAACGGAATCTTTGCCGTGGATACTCCCAACGGTGCCATCTTCGGCCTGAAGAAAGCCTCCAGCAAAGATTTTGATCCCTCGTTCGCTGGGACATACCAGGCTATCTATTACCAGAAGACCGGCGCGGCAACGGGACAGGGCAATGTGGAATCAGGTACGCCCAGCCTGGGGAACGCGACTCTGCTCATCAGTTCGAGCGGGCAGGTGACCGTTGAAGATGAGCACGGCACCATTTTGATTGTGGCTACGCTTCAACCGGTGGCCGACACCAGCTATCTGGTAGGCTCTGGCGAACTGCAGGATCCCTGCAACGGCCTCTTCACTTTTCGAGTTGCCACGGCCAACTTTCAGCAGGATGTCTTCGTAACCTTCATGGACCGGGCGATTCTGTTTTCTTCTTTCAAGGCAACACTGCCCTGGGGATCGGGCAATACCTACGACTATCTATATGGTGTAGGCCTCAAATAGGGCGCGAGCTTGAGCTCGCTTGGCTGGGGGAAGCTGGCCTAAACCGCACGGACGTGGGCGTCCGCCCTACGCGCCCGCGGTCTTCGCCTTTGCCTTCTGCTCGTTCTTTACCACGTACATCTGGCGGTCGGCGCCATCCAGCAATTCACCCAGCGTCTTACCCTCTCCCCATTCCGACACGCCGATGCTCAGGCTCAATTCAAAGTTGTCGAGATGGCCGGCCCGGTTCCAGTCGGCGATGCTGCGGTTGATCCGTTCAATCACTGTCTTCGCGCCCTCAACCGGAGTGTCAGCGAGAATCAGCAGGAACTCATCGCCGCCGTAGCGAAACACCGCATCCGAACCTCGCACCGAGGCCTTTAGCAGGGCGGCAGTGTCGGCCAAAACCACATCGCCCTTCAGATGTCCGAAGCGGGTATTGACCTCTTTGAAGCGGTCCACATCCACCAGCATCATGGAGAGCGGCTTGTCCGACCGCCGCGCCTGGCTGATGAATCTGCCCGCCATCTCTTCGAGCGAACGGCGATTGAGGATTTCGGTCAGCGGATCGGTGAACGATTGCTGCCGTACCAGTTCATTCTGGATGGTCCTCGAGATCAGCTCCTCGCGCAACCGGCGCAGTTCGAGGCGTCTCGAAGCCAGGTAGATGTTGAGTAGCGCGACCAGGGTCAACAGGCCGAGCACCAGAGGCCGGGAGACCGTGAGCTCAAAGTGGAAAGCTTCCTTCTTCAGGAAGGCGGCAGGGAACAGGAGAGCCAGCAGGCCGCCACTTACCAGCAAGCCGGTGACGGAAACGATCGTCCAAAGTTCCCAGTCGCGTTTTTCCAGGCTGGAAAGCTGTTGATTGACCCGCGCCAATACACTTTCGGTTTGTGGATACATTTCCATGAACTCGTCAAGAATGCCCTCGATTCTAACCCGGCGTTCACGGGTTCCCATGAGTACGAAAGTAATGGAGGCCGGGCGAGTCTCAGGCAATCACAGGAAGGTTGGCCATTCCAGCCGTGCCAAATACGCGCCGGTAGCGCTCCACTTCGGACGAAATTCCGGTCGCCTTGGCGTAATTGTCGGAGAGTTTCACCGCCGGCCGGCCTTCGACCTCCGACACTTTGCAGATAATGCTGATCGGGTCAAAACCTGTGCCGCCGTCAGGATCGCAGCCGCGGAAATCGTTGGTAAGCAAAGTCCCCCAACCGGCGCTGAATCGTATGCGACGGCCCGGGACCCACCTTCGTCTGTCCTGGAAGTCCGCGGCACTGCGGAAGTCCTGGGCCGTGATGCCATTCTGGATCGTTCCGCCGAAATAAGCGTGCAGGCCAAGGATTTCGTCGATATCGAGCGCGTCGGAAGCGATGATCAACTTGTCGCGTGGCTCCCGGCCACGCGCCTTGAGCCAGTCGATATATTCGTCCCCGGCGGCATACGGGTCCTTGCTATCGATGCGCTGGCCGGTCCACTCGGACGCCCAGTTCGGTGCGCCAGCTAAGAACTGCGTGGTCCCGAAAGTATCCGGCAACATGATGCGCAACGCGCCTTCGTAGGCGCTCTGCCACATCTCGAGGACTTTGTACTGAGAAGCCTTCAGGGCCTCGTCATTCGGCGCCATCGCGGCCAGGGCCATGGGAATCTCATGCGCGTTGGTTCCGATGGCCTCCAGGTCGTGCTTGTGGGCGAGAAAAGCGTTCGACGTTCCGATAAAACCCCTACCCAGATTCGCCTCCATGGCGTTGACCACGTACTCCTGCCACAGAAAGCTGTGACGGCGCCGGGTCCCGAAATCGGCCACGCTCAGGCCGGGAACGCCGCGCAGCCGTTCGATCTTGCTCCACAGCTTGGTTTTCGCCCGCGCGTAAAGGATGTCGAGACCGAACTCGCTGAGCCGCTTCAGATTGGCCCGGGTCCGCAGTTCGTCGATGATGGGGAGCGCATAAAGCTCCCACATGGTCGTTTCGGTCCACAAGCCGTTGAACGTCAGATCAAACTGGCCGTCTTTTACGGACAAGGTGTAATCCGACAGGCGGAAATCGTTCTCCAGCCATTCGAGGAATGCCGGCTCGAAGATCCCGCGGCGGCCATAGAACGTGTTGCCGGCCAGCCAGACCAGTTCGGACCGGCGAAACCGAAGTTGCCGGACATGCTCCATCTGCGCGTTGAATTCCTGGGCCGAGAAAAGATCGGCGAGGCGCACTGAAGAAGTACGGTTGACCAGGGAGAACGACACGCGGGTCTTGGGGAAATGCTTCCAGATGAACTGCAGCATCAGCAGTTTATAGAAGTCAGTGTCGAGCAAAGACCGCGTGACCGGGTCAAGTTCCCAGTTGTGGTTGTGCGCCCGCTGCGCGAAGTTGACGATCATCGGGCTGGGGTGAGGGATCTCAAGCGGAAAAAAGGCAAACGCGAGTTATGGAGGCGCGGGTCGGAATCGAACCGACGCATAAAGGTTTTGCAGACCTCTCCCTTACCACTTGGGTACCGCGCCCCGGATAATAAGTTAGCGTCTGGTCGGCAAAAAGTCTACTGACGGGAGGTTCGCAAACCTGGGGTCAGCGGTGCGTGAGCCGAACGGCTTGATCTTTAAGTACATCTACGACTTGGGGAAAATCTGGAGCGGGAGACGGGATTTGAACCCGCGACTTCGACCTTGGCAAGGTCGCACTCTACCACTGAGTTACTCCCGCCCACATGCAGCTCGATACCGCGAGATCCTTCGGCTTCGCTCAGGACTTCGGCGCGCGGCTCAGCTTTCAGCCTGCCCTGAGCAACTGAGTACTACGAAGTTGCCGAAGGGCCGCGCAAGCGCCTCAGGTTACTCCCGCTCGTTCTCATGATTATAAACGACGGCCTGAACCGCCAGCAATGCGCCGCCGTGGCGCGGCTCCAAGAAAGATCAGCCCAACCACGAAGGACACGAAGTTTCACGAAGGCCTCAAATTCTGGCGCGTCTCCTTCGTGTACCGGAGCCTGCCCCGAGCGAGGTCGAGGGGTGTCCTTCGTCGTTAAAAGCTCTGCGACCGCTTGGGTCTCCCAACCGTCTCGTAGAATACCCATTCCGGCGTTGTGCGCCCGGCGCACAAGACCCTCCGGGGTCCGGAGCAGGGTTCAGCATCACTCTCGTGCGGAGGCGCGCCAAATCGGAGCCTCGCGGTTCAGTACCTCCCGGCACCATCCGCCTTGGGTGCGGGGTCGGTCGTCGTGGCCGTGATCCGGTTCCTCACATCCCAAAGCTCTTTGTAGAAAAGATGTTCCATGCGCTGATGCAGGACTTCGACGGGCGTGCCCATCGTTCCCACCACCCCTCCGCCAATAATTCGCTGCGCGAGCTTGAGGTGATGAAAGCGAAACAGGTGCATGCGCTCGTCAAAATCGAGCAGTTGTTCGGCCAGATCGTGCAGAGCGAAGAACTCCGCATGGCGGCGATAGAGTTCGTCGACGCGTGAGGCTCGCTTCTTGCAGTTGCGCGTGGAAAGCTTCCCCCAGGCGAGGGCCGATGTGCAGCAGCGCCAGAAAGCCGGGCGAATCCAGGCCGCTGCCGTGGCCCAGCCCGGCGCGGATCAGGTGGTAGTCGTAAGGCGAGATCGTCTCCAGCACGTGCAGCGTGGAGATCGGATAATCCAGCATATGATTGGCGCGGCGCAGCAAACGCGAGGCGTTCAGGAGATCGCCCTGCACGATGAGTTCGTGCGCGCGGCCCAGCTCCCACGCAATCCCTTTCATCAACAACTCGGAAGCCTGGTGAACAACTTGAAAGGTCAGCTCGTCGGGATGCAGAAATTCGTCAGGGTTTTTCTGAAGCGCCAGCAGTTCGTCGGTGCGCAGGTAGCGCTCATAGTCGGACGCGCCTTTGCCGGGCAGGATGGGTTTTCGCAGATCGTCCACGGGAATCCTTCGTTGCTTAGTTCAGGCTGAGTGCCCCGTCCACTGTGGGTCTTTCTCCGGGGTGACAATTTCGCCGTCGCGCATGTGAATGATGCGGTCGCCATACTCGGCCGCCGCCGGGTTGTGCGTGATCATCAGCACGGTCTGGCCCAGCTCTTTGTTCGAATGCCGCAGCATGTTCAGCACGACGTCGGAGTTCTTCGAATCGAGGTTGCCGGTCGGTTCGTCAGCCAGCACGATCGCGGGCTTATTAATGAGAGCTCGAGCCAGTGCCACACGTTGCTGCTCGCCGCCGGAAAGTTCCGACGGGCGGTGATGCAGCCGCTTTTCCAATCCTAGAAGGCGAGTGATCTTCTCGAAGTACGCGGCATCGCGATTTCCGTTGGCGCCGGCGATGTCCACAGCGATATCGATGTTAGAACGCGCGTCCAGCGTCGGCAGGAGATTGAATTTTTGAAACACGAAGCCGATTTTGCGTTTGCGCATGCGGGTGCGTTCAGAATCGGAAAGCTGGGCAAAATCGTCGCCATCGATGACGACATGGCCGGAATCGGCACGTGTAAGCCCACCGAGAAGATAGAACAAAGTCGACTTGCCGCTGCCCGAGGGGCCGACGATGCTCACGAACTCTCCCTTTTGCACGGCAAACGAAATGCCGCGCAGTGCGGGCACTTCAATCTTGCCCACGCGGTAGGTTTTGTGCAGATCTACGGCTTCAATGAAAGCGTCCATGCAAACACTTGATCTTACACGAAGGGGAATGGGGTGGCTTGGTGATTCACGAGAGTCGCCACACGATTGGGCGAAGGTTCATGCCTTCGCTCTTGTGGTAAGGACGTGCAGCTTGACCCCCGGCGCGATCGCCCTCAAGGCAGCTTCGGTGACACGGCGCTGGCTGATGGCAGCTCCTTCTATCTCAACAAGGGCAGTGCCGGTGATGGCCGAATAATCCTCGCCGGCGACGATCAACGCGGCCAGCGCGGCTTGCAAGGGCGGGAGGCTGGGATTAAACGCGGCGTTCTCGATGTATGAGCCTTTGTAGACACGGCCACCCCGCGTGCTGAAAGCGACTCCTGAATGAGCTTTGGTGTAAGGCGCGTAGGATCTTCGCGCCGCCTCCCAAGCTCCGGCTCTCAGTTCGTCCGGCGCGCTTTGCGGGGGAACGAGGTCAGCTTCTTTCACCGGGAAAGCGCCGTCCGGAAACCCGAGATCTTTCGGGCCGAAGGCCATGGGCAAGAGCGTAGAAAGTTTTTCGGCTGGTTTGCCCTCGATTAATATCTGAATATCGCCCTCAGGAGAAAGCTCCTTCATGAATTGTCTGCAGTGACCGCAAGGCGCGGCGGTCACTGCGATTGCCGATACACCGCGATCGGAGTGCATGTAGGCATTCGACAAGGCTGCCTGCTCTGCGTGCACCGAGAAACTGAGGGACTGTTCCGGGATCTCGATGTTCGCGCCCAGATACAAACCTCCACTCATCCCGCGCACGACGGCTCCGACTTTGTAATCTGAGATCGGCGGGCGCGCGTAGGTCGTCGCCAGCGGAAGCAGGCCGAGCATCAAGGCGTCAATACCCTTTTGTTCTGCCGCGAGAAGGGCGTTCACCTGCGCTTCCGGAATCTGCCCGCTGAACCCAGGATCGCTCAGCAGGCGATGCAGGGTATCACGCGACGCAGGTTTGAAATTGTGCAGGAGCGAGTCGAGGATGTCGTTCTTGGACTCTTCAGCAGCACCGGGCGGCAATCGCATACCGAGCAATCCTACGCCAGCCACACCCAAGGCCGCCAACACAAGGCGCCGGTTCACGATGGTCCAGAAATCATGTTTTACGCGACGCCGGCGCCTGCGCCGACCGCTACAGGAGTCGGAGGCACCAGGGCGCGCTTGGGGCCGCGCTTGCGGATCAACAGCACGCGGATGCGCTCCAGAAGTTCCGCGGGCGCGTACATGCCTTTGGGAAGAAATACGTCGGCGCGCGTGTCATGGTCGTAAATTCTGGCCTTGCCGGAGAGCAAAATCGCCGGAGTCTGCGGAGAAATTTCTTTAATCGCCGCGATCAGCTTGCCGCCGTCGAGTCCCGGCATCATGAGATCGGTCAGCACCAGATCGACGCCGCCTTGCTTGAAGCGGTCGAGGGCTTGTTCGCCGCTGATGCAGGGAAGCACGCGATAACCGCGGGTTTCCAGCATGACTTTGCGGATGGAAAGAGATTGTTCGTTATCGTCAACGCAGAGGATCGTTCTCTTGGGCTTCATTCTTTTGTTTCCGAGATGACGGGCCGCAGGCGCCGCGCCGGGGGAGAATCCGAAAACCTTTAAATCTTTTACTGCGAACCAAAGGCATCCTAAGCGCGGGAAACTTTTCTGTAAAGTGCCGCGCATGCTAATGGGAAGTTTGTGCCATCAGGTAATTTTTCGCGGCGAGTTTCGTGCTTAGTTTCGCGGAGAATCACTCGAGCGTGCTCAAAAGAAAACTTCTCCGCGAAGAACTTCCACAGCATTTCCACCCACGCGCACGTTAACCACTCGGTCACGGTCGCGCGCGGCTCGGACAAAAATGCGGCTGGGCCGTTTCATTTCCACGCCCTGTTCGATCAGAACACGTTCTTCCGGCTGAACGACGCCGTGGGCGACCATCCAGGCCGCGGCACAGCCGGCGGCTGAGCCCGTGGCGGGATCTTCTCCGTTGTAAAAGATCATCCGGGCGTGCAATCGGGCGGCGGGATCGACGGTTTCGCGGCAGACGAAGTAAAAAAATCTCCCACCCGACCGCTGCAGATATTCGGCCGACCCCTTCGCGTCCACTTGCAGCCGCTCCATGACCGTCAATCCGCGCAACGGAACCACAGTGAAGGGGAGGCCCGTAGAAACCGTCTGAATGGGCAGAGAAGGATCAATGTCCCCATCCCGCAACCCGGCGGCCCGCACGACCGCTTCCCGGTCATGCGCCGGTCCGAATTCCGGGTCATTCTGCCTCATTTCGCCAAACACCGGGGCGCCTGCATTTTCCTCGAACCGCACCGGAATTTTCCCCGCCTTGAGATCGAGAGCAACTTCTGCCGCTCCGCTCGTACCTCGCAACGCGAAAGCGGTCCCCAGCGTAGGATGTCCGGCGAAGGGCAGCTCTTCCTGCACGGTGAAAATGCGGACGCGCACGCCGCGCTCGCGCTCGGTGGCGGCATCGCGGGGGAAAATGAACGTGGTCTCGGAGAGATTCATCTCGCGGGCCAGCGTCTGCATTTCAGCAGTCGGTCAGACCGGTGGCGTCGGGAAAAACCGCAAGCGAATTGCCCTCAAAGGGTTTGGACGAAAACACGTCCCACTGCACGAAGCGGAAGCGACGCTGGTCGGTTGCCATGGCAAGGTATTGTAACGCGACAGAATTTCGAGACGTGAGCTTGCGAGTTTGCGCGGCGCGAATTCTCCGCGAGCTCCCAGAAAATCCCAGCGTCTGGGTGGTTAGAGGCTTTTGTCCCTTTCTGGCGTTTCAAAATCTTTAACCGCAGAGGCCGCCGAGAGACGCCGCAGAGGTCGCTGAGTTTCAACCGCAATCAATCTTGAGAAACTTCCGGCCTGGCATTGACTGAGTTTTGCGGGCCGCGTATTCTTTAGGCGAGTGAGCATCTATCTTATGCCGACGCCCCTGTGTTGTTGTAGCTGGGCGCCGGTGTGCGAATAGCGCGGAATCGCAGCCCAACCCACCCGGCGCCGATTGAGCGAGCCAGAAATAAAAATCCATACCAGTTGAGGAGATGAACCATGTCCCTGCGCATCAATGACACGGCCCCCGATTTCACTGCCGACACAACCCAAGGCACGATTCACTTTCATGAGTGGATTGGCGATGGCTGGGCCATTCTGTTTTCCCACCCCAAGGATTTCACGCCTGTCTGCACGACCGAGCTCGGTTATATGGCCGGCCTGCAGCCGGAATTCGCCAAGCGCAACGCCAAGATTATCGGGCTGAGCGTCGATCCAGTCAGCAATCACAGCAAGTGGGCGGCGGACATCGAGGAGACCCAGGGCCACAAGGTAAATTATCCGATGATCGGCGATCCCGAACTCAAGATTGCCAAACTCTACGACATGTTGCCGGCGGAGAGCGGGAGCACGTCTGAAGGCCGCACCGCGGCCGACAATGCGACCGTACGCACAGTTTTTGTCGTCGGCCCGGACAAGAAGATCAAGCTGCAGCTTAGCTATCCGATGAGCACCGGCCGCAACTTCGACGAAGTCCTGCGCGTTCTGGATTCGATCCAACTTACCGCTAAGCACAAAGTGGCGACGCCGGTGAACTGGAAGCAGGGTGGCGATGTCATCATCCTGCCGTCGGTCTCGAACGACGAGGCGAAGCTGAAGTATCCAGACGGCTGGAAGTCGCCCAAGCCCTATCTGCGGTTCGTGCCCCAGCCGAAGTAGTTGGATCTAGTGTGGCGCGGGCACTCCTGCCCGCGCCGCCGGCTCTTGTCCTCACGAGGCTCACGGGCGAAGTGATCGCCTTGCCTCGCGTCCTGCCTTAAGTGCGCCAGCCATAGTCTGTCCCTTTATCCATACTCTTCGCGTGAGCAGTTTTGACCATTCATAAACCAGCAAAAGCCCTATAAACAAAGCTGGCATGACGGGTGCGTGAGTTGTGATGCCGGCGCTTCCGCGCCATAGGAATGCCTGGCGGGTCAACAGCCAGCCAACGCAACTCCGTGGAAACCGCATCTCAGGTGCGGAGAAAAAGGAGCAAACATGCTTGGAACAATATTAATTGTGGTTTTGATCTTGGCGCTCGTTGGAGCTCTACCGCGTTGGGGACACAGCCGGGACTGGGGTTACGCCCCGACCGGGGGAGTAGGGTTGGTTCTTCTCATCGTGATCATCCTTCTGGTTCTCGGCCGGATTTAATCCGATGCGCCGCCCGGCAAACTCGGCAGGCGCGGCAGTCGGCGCTTGGCCTTTGCTTTTCACCCGCGGGGCGGCACTCCTTCTTGTCGTCCTGATCTGCAGCGGTGTTTCGCCCGGGTATTCCGTTCTGACGCACGAGGAAATCGTAGACCTGCTGTGGACCGATGAGATCCGGCCGCTGCTGCTCAAGCGCTATCCGGGACTTTCCGAAGACCAGATCAAAGAGGCGCACGCCTACGCCTATGGCGGAGCCGTCATCCAGGATCTTGGCTACTATCCCTTTGGCAGCAAGGAATTCAGCAACCTGGTGCATTACGTTCGCAGCGGAGACTTCGTTCGCGAACTGCTGCGCGAAAGCCAGGATGTCAACGAGTACGCCTTCGCGCTGGGCGCGCTGTCGCACTATGCGTCGGATATCGCCGGCCATCCCGCGGTGAATCAGTCGGTCGCGATTGAGTATCCGAAGCTGCGCGCGAAGTTTGGCAAGTCGGTGCGCTATGCCCAGGACAAGACGGCGCACTTGAAAACGGAATTCGGGTTCGACACCCTGCAGGTGGCGAAGAACCGTTATGCTTCGCAGCAATACCACGACTTTATCGGATTCCAGGTATCGAAGCCTCTGCTGGAACGCGTGTTTCCCGTCGTCTACGGTATGGAGTTGAACGACGTGCTTGCCCATGAGGATCTGGCAGTGGGTTCGTATCGGTTCGCCGTAAGCCGGCTGATTCCGCACATGACTCAAGTCGCTCTGCAGGCCCACAAGAAAGACCTGATGCGCGAAAAGCAGGATTCTGCCAAACAGAAGTTCCTGTACCGCCTTTCCCGGTCGGATTATGAAAAGGAATGGGGAAAGGACTACCAGAAGCCGGGCTTGGGCACGCGCATTTTATCGACGCTGCTGCGAATCGTGCCGAAGATTGGCCCGTTCAAGGGACTGGCGTTCAACAACCCGACTCCGCAGACCGAAGATTTGTATATCAAGAGCATCAATACGACAGTCGATCAGTACCGGGCGTTTCTCGAACAGGTCCGGGCCGACACGGTCGCGCTGCCCAACTGCGATCTTGATACCGGTCAGCCTACCAAGCCGGGGGAATACTCGCTCACGGATGATGCCTATGCGCAGTTGTTGGCCCAGTTGTCGAAGCAGAAGTTCGAGCGGACGTCGCCGGAGCTACGGGACAACATTCTGGAATTTTATTCTGACCTTTCGGCGCCGATTGAGACCAAGAAGAATCGCGAGCGCTGGCAAGGCGTGCTGACCGCGCTCGATCAGTTGAAGTCGCAGAGTGCGGCGCCGACGGTTGCGGCTAGCCCGGCAGAGTGAGCCTTGCTGCCGATGTGTCATACGACCATCAGCTGTCCACGAAACAACAGGTGCGCGCAGGATCTCTCGCCCCGCTGCTGAAAACGCGGGGCTTCGAGATGACTCCCTTCGTGTCAGGTGGTCGTGTTTAGGAAGGCAAGTCCAGAGGCGTCAGGGCTTCCCGCTGGGATCGGGCGCGCCGTGAGTATTGTTCAGGTGAACGCGAGAAAGCAAAGAGTGCGGGCCGCCGTAGATGAATTCCAGGGCGACGTTTTGCGCGGCATAGATCAGCAGGTTGTAATTGCCCAGCCGAAAGCCGTCCATGGCATTGTAACGGCCGGGATACCAGGTGTAGACCGCGGTCATGGTTCCGGCGTAGGGAGCTACCAGAGCGGGCACGGAGAAAACGCGATGGCCATCGGCCCCCTGACGCGCCGTGAAGGTCGAAAACATGGCGTGACGGAATCGTGGGAACAGGCCTTTGCACTCACAACGGTAATAAAGAGTGTCTTCGCGCAAGGCTTCTGCCAGCGCATAGCGTGTGGTCGTGCTCACCCCTGCGATGGCAAAGTTCGAACCCAGACGCTTGCCGTAACCCTCCGCGCCTTGCTTCCACTCCGGCGGCGAGTTGTCCGCCTGGTTGACGCCAGCCGCGAGCGCTGCACCAACTATAGGGTAGGGACCGAAGGCGTCGAAGAAATAGTTGCGCAGCTTGGTTTTTTCTGACGGGCGCGTGTATGCCAGATCCGGTTGTGAGGTAGTGGTTGGGGATGACGGGGCCGCCGCCTTGGGCGGGTCGGACGGTGACTGCGCCCATGCCGGTACAGAAGCAAGACCCGCGAACACCAGCACGGAAGACAATATTGGGCGCATTTTCATGTGGAAACTCCCTGGCCAATCTTTCCTAGTCAATCCAGAACCCAGAGCACGCAGTTGAGGGTTAACACTCTACTACGCCGCAGGCGGGGAAGTCCCTTCGAATCGCTTTTGGCCGCAATTTATAAGGATTCCCAACGGTTCAGCGCGAGGTTGGGCAGGCCGACCGGTTTACTTCTTTCTGTTGTAGGTGAAATCGTACTCGACGGTCCAGGTTTTGCCATTGTCGGTCGAACCCTGGCTGAACTGGCGAACGGTATCCGGACCCACGTTGAAGAACTGCAAATGGCGTTTGAGTTTGGTGCCGTCGGGCTGAGGAAGTTCGTCGGTGTAGAAGTCCATGACGCCGTCTTTCATTCCGCCATAAAAGTAAATCATGCCGCCCGCGTTATCGACCCAGAACTGTTCCCACCGCTTGAAGCTCGGGTTGTAGATGTTGTAGCTCTTGCCTTCATAGCCGCTGTTGCCGAGGGAAGTCCAGTTCTCCCAGATGACGCAATCGCCGATGGTCCGCTCAATGTGGCTGATGCCGGCGGGTTCTGCGCTCTGGGTGGTCACGACGTTCCAATCTCCCACCCAGAAATCAAACTGGCGATTTTCGGCGGTGTAGTCGCAGGGTGTCTGATTATGTTTGCTCTGCTCGATCATGCCGGGAAAGCGCGCATCGCTGCGAAGTGGCGCCAGGTCAGGGTCGGTCTGCATCTGGTCGGGATGGGAATAGCCTTGCTTGACCGCTTCAGTCAGCTCTGCGAAGGCTTTGTCGGTCTGCCCGATCGAAGCATAGACGCCGGCAATGTTGTATCCCACGACGGAAACAGGCACACCTTTGGCGCGAGCCTGTTGAAGGGCGTCGAGCGCCTTCTGATGCTGTCCAGTCGCCTGCAGGCTCACTCCCAGGCGGTACCAGTAACGGGGAGTCTCCGGCTGGAGCTGCGTGAGCTGCTGGTACAACGGTTCCGCCTTGACCCAGTCTTTCGCCGTGTAGGCGGAATTGGCAGCGGAGGCGAGGCTGTCAAGGGTATGGTCTTGCGTTTTCGCGTGTGCGAGCGGGAGCAAGGCGATCAACAACTGGGCGAGAAGAAGTGTGTTTCGGGTCGGTCTCACGGAATCCCCCGTGGAACTACAGACTGGCAAGCTCAATGAATGTAACCACAGGGGTGCTCAGCACACAGACTGCCGGGGACTGTCACATGGTTTCCTGGGATCGCCAGGCAGAAAGGGATCGCGGATGGTGGAGTTTCACCGCGAAGGGCGGCGATCGCGGTCGCGCCGTTGATTGAACAGCGGAGTTTGCTCCCGAGCTAGGCAGCAATCGGCAGTGCGGCTAACATAGAGGCGCAGTCAGGTCTGGCAGCACCGCGGAAGCGCAGGTCGTCCGGTGACGGTCCCGGTCTTCAAAACCGGCGGTCGGCGTCTTTCGGCGTCGATGGTGGGTTCGACTCCCACTCGCTTCCGCCAAGACACCATGGGTCCCTCGACTGCGCTCGGGATTTCGCCTGCGGGCTCCCGGCGTCGCCTCGGCTCTGCCTCACGCCCGCAAAGCGGCTCAAGTTCGACTCCCACTCGCTTCCGCCAAGATTCAACGAGTTACAGACCGCGAATCATTTGCAAATCAAACCGGGCGAACAGTCATCGAAACTACTTTGCAGGACCTTGATTATCAGAAGACGAACTTCAGTGCAAACTGGACAACGCGAGGGCTGGAGCTAAAGCTCAGAACTTTCCCAAAATCGGCATTGCTGATGTCAGAGATGGGGTTGTTCGAGTGGACTGTCAACTCCGGAACCCTGCCTCACAATCTGACGTTTGAAAGTCAGCCGGGCGGCCTCGCGAAGATTTCAGGGACACCAGACCAAGCTCAAAGCGCTGTGACCTTTACGATACAGGTGCGCGATGCCAAGAATCACATCGCTGGCGCAGTGAATTTCGTTGGCGGAAAAGCATACAAGCTCGTGTTGAGTCCCGACCACGTCAATCTGGATGCGCACCCAAATGGAGCAGCTATAACGTCATTTCAGCGAGCGAGGGGAATCAGACCATCGTCCGTAAGAAGTCGTCGACTGGAACACGTTGGACTTCCACTCGCTTCCGCAGTTTTCCAACCGACGCCACGATCCACCAGCGGCGCGATGAACCCTCCTCTAGGCGCTCTTGCCCACACCAACCGCTAAGGCAACCACTCCCGCGAGGACCAGCACACCGCCCGCAACGGGGGGTAGGCGGTCGCTATGTTCGGTTTGTACGCCGATTTTGGCGTCTCCGATTTTTACTCCGTGATCTTCTTTGTGTGGAATGGGAACGACAAACGCAAGTATCCCGATAACAAGCAAGACTGCCCCAAGCAGCGTCAGACCCTTCATTTTGCCTCCTATGAGCGTCTGACGAACCTTACGGGCTCAGATTCCGGAGCGGAATCAGGTGTTCCATGTAGGCGTGATCGGGATTCGCTGGATGAGAAGGGCTCCGCCGATTTCAGTGATGGGCCACTCAGTCCGCGGCCATGCCTTGTGTTTCCTCGGCGAACTGGCCCCGGAGCTGTTCTTCCAGAGCCGCCAGTTGCGCCTCGATCTCGTCGTTGGCTTTGCGTTTCTTGATGACCTCTTCGCGATAGCGCCGCAGGAAATAGTCGATGGTTTCCACGCGGATGCGGATCGAGCCTGTGGGCTTGTTTTCGTCCAGATCTTTGAAGCAGAAGTAGGGCGTGCCCGACTGCTCAATGATGCCTTCGATCACTCCGTAGATGGGCGCATCGTGGCCGCACTTGAAGCTGGAAATTTCGAGGGCTACGAGGTTAGGGTGGCGGGCCGTGAACTTTGCCGCCCAGACTTTGTGGTTGGTGCTGCAGGAATAGGAATTCTTCCAGGCGTCAGTGATGTCGAGAGCGTGGCTGACGACGCCGGCGCGAACTTCTTCGCCGAACAGGCGTTCCAGCATGTCTTCATCGAGCGGCAGCGTGTTCTGCGAGAAGATGGGATAGCCCAGCTTCTGGAACTCTTCGAGAATTTCGTGATTGAGGCCGGGATCGTGGTGATACGGACGGCCCAGCATGACGATGCCGATGCGGTCCTCCGCCTCGAGTTGATCGAGCACCTGGCGGGCGCGGCGGCGGATGCTGGTCTCGTAGTCGGTGAGCGCCTGAAAGCCGGCTTCGATGGCGCGGTCGTTTTCTTCGAGCGACAGCCCGAGGATGGGTTGCCACGCCTGCAACATCTGATGGGCAAAAAGTTTGCGGTCGGCAAAGTTCAGGATGGGGTCGAGATACTTCACGTTGTGCTCGCCGAAGACGTCGTTCTCCTTGGTGAACGCGGCTTTTACCGTGTTGGGCGTCGCGGTCACGGTGGGGCACGCGTTGGCGCCGACGATTTTGACCAGCGGCGAGGTCAGGACGTCGTACATGGGGAAGAAAATGACGTTCAGCGGCTTCTTGCGGTGCTTCTCCTGAATCAGGTTGTAGACGTGCGAGATGCCGATCTTCGCGGGGAAGCAGGGATCGATCGCGCCCCGGCTCGCGCCTGCGCGGTAGAGTTCGGGAGTGGTGTAGTCGGAGTAGATGATGTTCTCGGGCTGCACACCCAGGCTTTGCAGGTAGGCATTGAACAAGGGCGCATAGGTGTAGATGTTCAGAACGCGTGGGATTCCGACGCGGACTTTGGCGCGATTCTGCATCAGCGCGATGCGTTCTTTGGCGGACTTGGTCCAGGCTTTGCCGGTTGGAATCGGGTCGGCCACGACTTTCGTTTTCGTCGGCCGGAACACTTCGTGCGCCGCCATGTCGACGAAATTCGGGTGGGCATCTTTGATTTGGTCCAGCCCAGCCTTGATGTCCTTCATCTCGCTTACGTCTTCGACCGTACCCTTTTCGCAGGTCGCGATGATCAGGCGCTGCTCGCCGTGCATCAACGGGACCTTGGTGACTTTTTGGATGGGGACGAAACTCTGGTCGTCCTTGGGGACGGTGCGGATGTCGATAAAGGTGCGCAGGCAATTGTTTTTGCAGAAATTGCAGCGGGTAGCTTCGTTGCGAGTGCTACGGTATTCGATTTTGCGGACCGCCTCGAGGCCGACGAATGTGGTTTGTAAGCCATTGCGCCATAAGCGCAGAGATTCGGCGGCCGCGCCGATCGCGCCCGACTCACCGCAGAATTCGTGCACGATGATTTCCGGCTGCTTGCCTGCGGCGCGGAAGCTGTTGCGAATAAAATCGACTTCCGCTTTGACCACTGCCATGTTGTTCTGGGTTCCGCCCTGCAGCACGAAGCGCGTACCCAGCGCTGCAAGGTTGGGAATGCTGGCAACGTAGAGGAAAACGTTCTTGGGCAGAACCGCGGCCAGTCCGGCAAGAATCTCTTCGGCGCGCCAGCCCTGGCGTTGAAAGTTGACGATGTCGGACTGCATGAACACGGCGCAGCCGTAGCCAAACACCGGCATGGCTTGCGCGGAGAACGCGAGATCGGCGTACTGCTCCACCGTGAGTCCGAAACCTTCGGCAGTCGATTGCAGGAAATATCCGTTGCCCGCGGAGCACTGCGTGTTGAGCTTGAAATCTTTGACGCGTCCGTTGTGCAGAACGATGATCTTGATGTCCTGGCCGCCGACATCCACGATCACGTGGGGGTCGTCGTAAAACTTCAGTGCGGACTCGGTGTGCGCGACGGTTTCAACCAGAGCGACGTCCGCGTGGAGCACATCTTTCAAAATGTCTTTCGCGTAGCCGGTGGTTGCGACTCCGAGGACTTCCAGCTTGGCGTGCTGCGCTTCCACTTGTCCGCGGAGGTTTTCAAACATTTCGATCGTGTCCTGGATCGGGTTGCCGTTCGAGAGCTGGTAGGACTTGCAGAGAATGTCGCCGTTCTCATTGAGCAGCACGGCTTTGGTGGAAGTCGAGCCGCCATCGATTCCAATGAAGCCGCCGACGGTCGAGTTCTTCTGGAAAGTTGCGGGAGTGAATTTCTTGCGGCGATAGGCGGCTTTGAAGGCGTCGAGTTCCGGGATGCCTTTGATTAACCCGCCCGCGCCCGACTTGGCTTTTTCTTCCTGACGGCCGAATTCGATGTAGTGGACAAGTTGATCGTAGCCGCGGTAGCAGCCGACGCAATCTTCTTCACTCTTGCCGAATTCAATCGCGCCCATGGCCGCGAAGTACTGAGCGTTCTGCGGAACTTTGATCAGTTCTTCGGGCTTGGCGCCTTCGGGAATCGCGACTTTGCGCTCCTGTCCACATGCGGGGGATGTTGGCCTGCCAGGCTTCGCGCATGCCGCGCACAAAGCTGTTGGGGCCTCCCAGCAACAACACGTGTGGCCGTAGCGTGTGGCCGCGGGTGAGCACGCTGAGGTTCTGAAGAACGATCGCCTCGAACAGAGAAGCCATCAGTTCGTCCGGCGGAGTGCCGACTTTTTGCAGACTGTTGATGTCGGTTTCGGCAAACACACCGCACTTTCCGGCGACGCGATGAAGCTTGACTCCGTTGTATCCCTGTTCGCAAAGTTCGGCGGCGGGAATTTTCAGCTTGGCATTAATTTTGTCGATGACCGCGCCCGTGCCACCCGCGCACTTGTCGTTCATCGACGGAATTTTCTTCTTCCGCCCAGTTTCCTCGTCGTCTTTGAAAACGATAATTTTGGCGTCCTGGCCGCCGAGTTCAATGACGGAATAGACTTCCGGATGCATCTTCTCCACGGCGAGAGAAACCGCGGTCACTTCCTGCACGAATTTGGCGCCGATCTGCTCGGCGATCGAACCGCCACCGGAGCCGGTCATGAACATGCGGGTGTTGTGGCGGTTCACGCCGGTGTCGGTTTCCATGCGGCGCAGAAATTCCAGCGTCTTTTCCGGCTGCTTGGTCTCGTGACGCTGATAATCCTGCCAGAGGACCTGGTCGGTGGCCGCGTCGACGACGACCGCTTTCACCGTGGTTGAGCCCACGTCGAGGCCGACCATGAACTTGTTCTGATGGTCGTGCGGCTTGGCTGGTCCGGAACCGTTCGCAGGCTGAGGTTGCGCTGCGTGGTGTGCCTCATGGTGATCGTGCATTTCGATCCTCTCTTGTTCTGCTGCTGACTCGACAATCCCGGCTATTTTGAGATCACCCGGGATCTGGAAAAACCCGTTCCCAGTTCTCTGATATTAGTTCTCAGTCGCCACTGGCTGCGGCTGGCATGGCAATGCCGGGGGCTTTCGACCGTTTCCACAGGCTGGTGCTTTTATCCATGCGATCACTGACGTGCAGGATGAATTGCGCCGCCGTGCCGGTGACTCCTTCGCGGTGCGGCACGTGATAGAACGGCCGCTTCAACTCGGGATGTTCATCGATGTAGGCGCGTATCTCCTGTAGCGATTTGCCTGTGGACTTGAGGCACTGTTCGAACTCGGTTTTGGCTTTCACTTTGGCCTCGCCGAGCGCCATTTGTACGCGGCTGTGGGCGTTCACTTCACCTTCGCCGGAAGTTTCAATCGGCAGGAAGATCATGTCTTTGAATTTGTTGATCACCGCCGACTGCACTCCATCGGATTGCGAAGAGGGCATGCAGCCGAAGGGCTTCAGCGCCAGCACCATGTGGCACAGGCGATGCACGGTGTAGTAGACGTTCTTGCCGACTTCGAGGTGGCCTTCACCGCCGCGGGCAAACTGGTTATAGAAAGGATGCGCCAGGTCGGCCAGCTCTTTTTGCGGGACCTGATGATGCGTGATGCCGCCCAGATTCTTGATGGTCCGATGGTAGAAGAAATTCCACATCCGCTGGCCGGCGCCAATGCCCCATAGCTTCTTGCGCAGACCGAAATAGTTGGCGAGGTGCTTCTTCAACTCATACCACTCCGGTGTGCGGTGCGGACGATTCACCGGCCACTTCGCAATCGCGTGCGCCTTGGCCTGATACATCAGGTACGCCACCCAGGTGGCAATTGGCTCAACCATCACCTGCGCGCCCTCGCGTTCCAGGAACTCGAACATGTGGAAGTTGCCGTCGCCTTCGGTGGTCTGCGCCCAGAATTCACCGGTGATTTTGACCACCGGCTTCACTTTGGTGCGGTCCACTTCAATGGAATTCATCTTTTCGCGGGCCGAATGCAGGGCGTTGAGATAGTCCTTGCCCCACATGTGCTCGTGCCATTTTCCGAACACGTTGAAAGTGTTGCGCAGAATTTTGTTGCTTTTGAATTTGGGCTTGGCCCAGTCGGGCGCGACTTGCTCAATCTCGAATGACTTGCGATTTTTCATGTCTTCGCACAGGCCATCCACCATTTCGCGGAAAACGCGGTCAGTCTCGCCTTTGTTCACTTCGAAGGGGCGAATCTGGTAGATCAGGTCGTTGATGACGTCGCCCATGTGCAGGGCATTGAGCATGCCGAAGCCGAAATCGATGGTGAACTTGAGACCGGGCTCGCCCGAGGCGGCTTTAATGCCGTCGCTGTCTTTGAAGAGGAGTACTCGGAAGCCGTCGAAGCCAGCATTCTTCAGGGCAAAGCGATATTCGGCCTCGTACATGCCGAAGCGGCACGGACCGCACGATCCGGCGGTGAAGAAGACATAATTGTCGAGAATGTCTTTGCGCGAAATACCTTCTTTTTCCAGAAACTGGAGGTACTGCACCAGGTTCCCGACCGTAAAGTAGGTGGGATTGCACTGGCCGTTGTTGCCATATTCCTTGCCGATCTGGAAGGCGGGAACGTCGGGCACGGGCAGCTTCTCGCAGCGATAGCCGCAGCCCTGGAAGACCGCGCGGATCAGGTCCTCGTGCTTCCATGTAAAACCTCCGAAGAGAATGGTGACCTTGTTTCGTTCTTCGGCGGTAAAGGCTCGCTCCACCGGCCGGTGGAAGTGCGCGGGCTGGTCCAGGCCAGCGATTTTGCGCAGCCGGGCGCGTTCCGCAGCCAGGCGCTGCTTGATTTCCAGATCATCTTCAATGTGGACAAGTTTCGTGGCCATTATCTTCCTCCAGCAAGGACTTGGCTTTGGGATTTGGATCGACCGGGACAGACAGCCGAGTGGCTATCTTCGGGAAGCGGTTTCCGGCAGGGCGCAGACTACGGCTTGAGCAGGAACTCAAGCCCGTGTGCGTGGGAGAGACATCACGACGCATCGTCTTGCCCTTGCGATTCGGCAGTGAAGATTAATTCTTACTCGGGGCATACGGGCCGTGGTGAAAATCACGGCGCGAAAAATCCGCGTGCCCTAACGGCAACTGCGAAATCGGGCGAACCTGCCAGTCACACATCAAAATCTGTGCGCCGCCCGCTTTGAGAACCCACTGGGATGACCCTGAGTTTCTTATAACAAAATGCCCGCCTGTGATTCAAGACGGAGAACCATGTAGGGAGGGAACTATTTTTTCGATTTGTCTAATTATGAGATCGCGGTCTTTTCCGGGCCCGGGTATACAATTGCCGCCGCCGTAAGGAAAGCGAAAAATGAACAAAAGGACCTTTCTCAAGCTTTTAACGGCCATAGCGGCAAGTCCTTTAATCTCACCGAGGTTGACTTGGGCCTTTATGGAGAAACTGAAGAATTGGGCAGGCAATCTCGAATACGGCACGGACCGTTTGTACGCCGCCAATTCGCTGGAACAAGTGCAGAGCTATGTGAAGTCGCAGAGGCAGTTGAAAGTGCTGGGCACGCGGCACTGTTTCAACACGATTGCGGACAGCAAAGATGACTTCCTTTCGTTGAAGGCGATGGACGAAGTGGTTGCGCTCGACCCCGCGGCGCACACCGTGACCGTGAATGCCGGTATCACTTACTCGCAATTGAGCCCCTACCTCCATGGCAAGGGCTTTGCCCTGCACAACCTGGCTTCTTTACCCCACATTTCCGTCGTGGGAGCGTGTATGACCGCGACCCACGGTTCGGGCGAGAAAAACGGAAATCTAGCGACGGCAGTTGCGGGGCTGGAAATGGTGAATGCGGCTGGCGAGGTCATCAAGCTTTCCCGCCAGCGAGATGGGGAGACGTTTCTGGGAGCTGTTGTTGGGCTGGGCGCGCTCGGTGTGATCACAAAGATTACGCTCGATATTCAGCCAACTTTCATGGTGCGGCAGTTTGTGTACGAAAACCTGCCGCTCGCGGAAATGAAAGACCACTTCGATGCGATCGAAGCCAGCGCCTACAGCGTGAGCCTGTTTACCGACTGGCTGAAGCAACGGATCAACGAAGTCTGGTTGAAAACTCGGGTGGAGACAGGAAGGTCGTTTGAGCCAACGCCGGAATTCTTTGGAGCGAAGCTGGCGACCAAGAACCTGCATCCCATCGCTGAACTTTCCGCAGAGAACTGCACCGAACAAATGGGCGTGCCTGGCCCCTGGTATGACCGGCTGCCGCACTTTCGTATTGGCTTCACTCCCAGCGCCGGCAAGGAATTGCAATCGGAGTACTTTGTGCCGCGGCAGCATGCAGTCGAGGCCATTCTTGCGGTGGAGCGGCTGCGCGACCAGGTCAGCCCGCATTTGCTGATTTCAGAAATCCGCGCCATTGCCGCAGACAACTTGTGGATGAGCCCGTGTTATGAACAACCCTCCGTCACCATTCACTTTACCTGGAAGCCGGACTGGCCTGCGGTCAGCGCCCTGCTTCCTATAATCGAGAAAGAGCTGGCCCCGTTTAACCCGCGGCCGCACTGGGGAAAGCTGTTCACGATGTCCCCAGCCGTGTTGCGAGCCAGCTACAAGAAGTTGCCGGAATTTGTGGAATTGAGTAAAGAATATGATCCGCACGGCAAATTTCGCAACGAATTCCTCAACCAGAACGTCTTCGGCAGGGGATAGCCGGGTTGCAGGTTGCCTGCAACTGTGGCTGCTTTGAGACTGTGGTAACGTAGCGGTCGATTATCCCTGATCGCCCGTCACAATGAACGGCTTGCCGAAGAACAATCGGTCTTCTGGAGATGAGAGGCTGTCACCAGCCGGAATTTCCGTTGTCATTCCTGTGTATCGTAGTGAAGCGATCTTGCCAGAATTGGCGCAACGTCTGGGGAGCGTCCTTCCCGACCTCGCTAACCAGTACGAACTGATCCTGATAAACGATGGTAGTCCAGACCGGAGCTCGGAAGTCATCCGTGGACTGCAGCAGCAATTTCCCTGGATTCATGGCATCAACCTGATGCGAAATTACGGGCAGCACAATGCGCTGCTGTGCGGCATTCGTGCGGCCAAGTACGGCGCGATTGTCACCATGGATGACGATCTGCAGCATCCTCCCGAAGAAATTCCGAAGTTGCTGGCTGTGCTCGAGCAAGGTTATGACGTGGTCTATGGCACGCCCGCACAGGAACAGCACGGCATGGGGCGAGACCTGGCTTCGCTCGTGACCAAGATGGCGCTGCAAAATGTCATGGGAGCCGAAATCGCTCGACGGGTCTCGGCGTTTCGCGCGTTTCGGACGGAGGTCGCGTCGGCCTTTGTTCGCTATGAAGGCTCCTTTGTGTCGATCGATGTGTTGTTGACCTGGGGCACCAATCGGTTTGCGGCCACCACAGTGCGCCATGAAACGCGGAAGCAGGGAATATCGGGCTACAATTTCCGAAAACTGATTACCCACGCCATGAACATGATGACGGGCTTCACCACGCTGCCTTTGCAGTTGGCCAGCATCGTGGGTTTCGCCTTTACTCTGTTTGGTATCGGAGTCCTGTTTTTTGTGCTGGGCCGGTACATGATTCAAGGAGGCAGTGTGCCGGGCTTTCCTTTTCTCGCTTCAATCATCGCGATTTTTTCAGGTGCGCAGTTGTTTGCTCTGGGCATCATCGGCGAATACCTGGCGAGAATGCACTTCCGGACGATGCAGAAGCCTCCTTATGTCGTTCGCACCGACAAACTTGATTGAAGGCCGAAGAACGAAGACCAATCAACCACAAAGGACACTAAGTTTCACGAAGGCCCCAGTTCTTCACAGTTTCCTTTAGTGTACCTTCGTGTCCTTTGCGGTAAAGAATTCGACCGTTTGACCCATTGCTCGGCGGGAGTGCACTAAAATAGCCGTTGCTCTTTTCGAGGGCTGGCGCCCGCTTCGAGAACATGGGATACACGATTCCATTCAACCGGCCCTGTCTGGCGGGAAACGAACACAAGTACATGACGCAGGCAATTGCCAACGGGCATGCTTCGGGCGATGGCCCGTTCACGGCCCAGTGTCACCAAATTCTGGAAAGGGAGCTGCACGTTCCCAAGGCGTTTCTGACTACTTCATGCACGCACGCCCTTGAGATGGCGGCGCTTCTGCTCGACTGCGGCCCCGGTGACGAAGTCATCGTGCCTTCTTTTACTTTTGTCTCGACCGCCAATGCGTTCGCCTTGCGCGGAGTGCGAATCGTATTTGCCGACATTCGCCGGGATACTCTGAATCTGGACGAGACGCGTCTCGAATCCCTGATTACTTCCCAGACTAAAGCCGTTGTTCCAGTTCACTACGCCGGAGTTGCCTGTGAAATGGACGCAATCTTGGGGATTGCCGAGCGTCACGGCGTTCGCGTAGTGGAGGATAACGCGCATGGCTTGTTCGCCCGCTACAAGGGTAAGTACACCGGAACATTTGGCTGCCTCGCGACCCAGAGCTTTCATGAGACCAAGAACATTACCTGTGGCGAAGGTGGCGCGTTAATCGTGAATGACCCGCTAATGGCCGAGCGCGCTGCAATTATTCGCGAGAAGGGCACCAACCGCGCCCAGTTCTATCGCGGGCAGGTCGATAAGTACACCTGGGTGGACCTGGGATCGAGCTATCTTCCCTCTGACATTCTGGCCGCATTCCTGCTGGCACAGTTGGAATCCAGGGATGTGATCCGCGGCAAACGCCAGCAGGTGTGGGAGTTCTATCGACGCAATCTCGAGGACTGGGCTCAGCAGAATGGTGTTGGTCTGCCTTTCGTTCCCCCGGAGTGCGAACAGGCTTACCACATGTTTTATGTGATTCTTCCTTCCGCGGAGCACCGCCAAGCCATGATTTCTCACCTTAAGTCCCAGGGAATTTTGAGCGTGTTTCACTACGTGCCGCTGCACTTATCAGACATGGGGCGGAAATTTGGTGGCGCCGAGGGCGCCTGCCCGGTTACGGAGGACGTGAGCGCCCGGTTGCTTCGCCTGCCCTTCTACAATGATTTAACCGAAGCCGAACAGGCTCGGGTGGTGGCTGCCGTTACCAGTTGTGCCATGCCAAAACGGGTTGCGTGAGGGTTTGACAAGCAAATGACTCAGTCCGTTGTACAGGAGTCCGTCTGCAGTTACCTCGAGTGGGACTCCGAATTCTTTGGCAAGCGTATCGCGCGAGTGAACCGGCACTGCCTTGATGAAGCCGAGCTCGCCGCCGCGCTTGGCTGGTGCCAGGCTAACAGGATTGACTGTTTATACTTTCTGGCTGCCGCCGACGATCTCCGCACGGTGCGCATGGCAGAACAAAATAACTTTATTCAGACGGACGTCAGGATCACATTCGAGCGTCACCTCACCGAAAATGACCGACCAGAAGCGGCGGCCTTGGTGCGTCTGGCTCGAGCCAGCGATCTCGCCGACCTGCGTAAGATTGCTTCCACGCTGCACCACGACTCGCGATTCTATTTTGACCAGCACTTCGATCGGCGCAAGTGCGATCTGCTATATGCGACGTGGATTGAAAACAGCTTCAAGGGTTTTGCCGAGGCTGTGTTGGTGGCCGAGGTGGAAGGCCGGCCGGTTGGCTATCTCACCTGTCATCGACGCGGTGCCGAATCGCAAATCGGATTGACGGGGATCGAAGAATCCCATACCGGCAAGGGGCTGGGGACGAAGTTGGTGCAACGGTTTATTGCCTGGTCGATAGAACAGGGAGCGCTCCGTGCAACTGTAGTCACGCAGGGGCGAAACGTGAGCGCGCAGCGTCTCTATCAGAAATGCGGCTTTCTCACCTCATCGCTTCAACTTTGGTATCACCGCTGGTTCCCAGAAAGCCAGAGTGATTGAAGATGGGGCCTACCATAGCAGCCCACCAAGTCTCCTCATCGGGCGGATACGACCCATCGTTATTCGATGAATTGGCTCGGGTAGAAGATCGGCATTTCTGGTTCCGCGCCCGCAATCGCTTGATCTTCGAGTTGGCGAAACAAATACGTTCCCGACTGGAACCGGGATACAGGGTTCTGGAGGTCGGATGCGGCACGGGAAACGTTCTGACGGTACTGCGCCAGGCATGCCCGGATGGGATCGTTGTCGGCCTGGAACGCTGGTTTGATGGTTTGCGCCATGCGCAGAAGCGATCTGCAGGCCCTCTGGTGCAGGGAGATGTGTGTTCCTATCCCTTTGGCAAACGGTTCGATTTAATCGGCATGTTCGATGTGCTGGAGCACATTCCTTCGGAGCGCGAAACGCTGGCGGCGCTCAACGAAGCACTGGTTCCCGGCGGCAGACTTCTCATCACGGTCCCGGCGCATCAATTCTTGTGGAGTCACTTCGATGAAGCCGCCCACCACTGCCGGCGCTATTCGGAGCCCGAGCTACGAACTCGGTTGACCGAGGCAGGATTCGAAGTGGAGTTTCTGAGCCTGTTTATGGCGAGCATCTTCCCTGCCGTGTGGATTTTCCGAAAGCTGGGGAAATTTAGCAGGGAGAGCAATCCCGACATTCAAAGAAAGCTTGCGCTCAGAGAGTTTCGTGTTCTCCCGGTTGTCAATGAACTTCTTGCGGCGCTGCTGAATCTTGAAGCGCACTGGGTCGCGAACGGCCACACTCTGCCGATGGGCACTTCGTTGATTGCGATCGCAAGACGGGCCGCTTAGACAGTTGAATGGTTGGCAGTTGACGGGGTGCATTGTAAGATGGCGCACCGTGCCGCCACGTCTCCCAGGCCTGCAGCAAACCTCGGCTCGCTTTCGCTCAGGAAACGATAGCCGATGAGCACTGAAGCAGCCCGGCCCCCTGCCTCTTCCGCTTTACTCTTGCCGAAGCTCCCAACCCGCCCCGATGCCCCTCCTCGGTCTGTGCTGGGGCGCTTCTTCCTAAGCGGACAGCGAGCAGACAAGGAAAACGAAGGCGGTAAGACCTACCCGTGGTACGTAGTTTTGTGGCTCACCGGCGTGGATTATTTTTCAACCCTGGGTTATCAGCCTGGGATTGCCTTACTGGCGGCCGCAGCCCTCTCGGTTCCCGCAACAACCATTCTGATTGTGGTCACATTGCTCGGAGCCGTCCCCGTGTACTCGGAAGTCGCCGCGCGCTCCTACGCGGGGCAGGGATCGATTGCGCTTTTAGAAAATTTGCTTTCCGGGTGGAAGAGCAAGATTTTCGTTCTTGTCCTATTGGGATTCGCAGGCACCGATTTCGTGATCACCATGACGTTGTCCGCAGCCGACGCGGCCCGTCATGCCATCGCAAATCCGTACCTTCACCCCTACGTTGGAGACGCGGCCATCTCACTCACGCTCGGCTTGCTGTTTCTCTTGGCCATCGTCTTCTTTCTGGGATTTCGGGAGGCGATCGGGTTGGCCCAAGTTGTGGCCGTTCCTTACCTCCTACTCAACGTGATCGTGCTGGTGCGGGGTCTTTGGGAAATCTTGGCGCACCCGCATCTGATCGGTGACTGGCGCCTGGCCCTGAGCGCCCATGGCGACTGGACCCTGGTTTTCATCGGGTCCGCATTGCTGTTTCCCAAGCTGGCCCTGGGCCTCAGCGGATTCGAAACTGGCGTGTCGGTGATGCCCCTCATCTCGGATGAGGGCCAGAACCGAAAGAGTGACGAAGAGCAGTTGGGTGGTGCACCCATAGGCCGGATCCGCGACACCCGCAAGCTGCTGCTGACGGCGGCACTCATCATGAGCGTCATGCTGTTGTTCTCGAGCTTTGTGGCGACGCTCTTGATACCCGAATCCGCCTATCGCGAAGGAGGCGAGGCTGCGGGAAGGGCCATTGCGTACCTGGCCCACGAGCTCCTGGGGAACGGCTTTGGAGCGGTTTACGACCTCTCAACCATCCTGATCCTGTGGTTCGCCGGAGCCTCGGCCATGACGGGGCTGCTTAACCTCATCCCGCGTTACTTGCCCCGCTTTGGTATGGCGCCTCGCTGGGTAGCTTACCGGCGTCCCCTGGTGTTGGTGCTGCTGGTCATCGATGTGGCGGTAACGCTGGCTTTCCGGGCGGATGTTGAGGCGCAGGGCGGGGCCTACGCCACCGGCGTTCTCGTCCTGATGCTCTCGGCCGCGGCGGCCGTCACCATTGCTCTTTGGAGGGAAAGCAGTTTTCGCAGACCAAGAAGTCTTTTGCTGGCTTTCTATTTTCTGATCATCACGCTGGTCTTCCTCTACACCCTGGCCGATAACGTGATCGAACGGCCAGACGGCATCATCATTGCCTCCATCTTCATTGTGTTGCTGCTGGCCGCCAGCGGGATCAGCCGCTATGCCCGCGCTACCGAAATGCGCATTTCGGAAGCGACTTTTGTGGACCAAGGCTCTGCGGATTTGTGGTCTTCGCTGACCCGCAGGAAAGTCAGCCTCGTACCCCATTCGGTTTCAACCCCTGAATACCGTGAAGGCCTGGCGGCAAAGATTCGTCAGCACTACATCGTTGAGGCACCGTTGGCTTTCTTGCACGTCAGCTTGATGGACAACCGCAGCGAATTTGTAGCGCAGCTGCGTCTGCGCGTCTTCAAAGAAGGCGAGCACTTCGTGATCGAGGTAACCGGGGCGGTCGCGATTGCCAACACTATTGCCTACCTGAGTGAGTTGCTCGACCCCGTCTGCATTATTGTTCAGCTGACCAGCCGCAACTTGATGAGGCAGTCCTTCGCCTACCTGCTCTGGGGCGAAGGAGAAACCGGCTTGATGGTCTATTCCATCCTGGTGCGCTATTGGGAGTGGATCGGGCGGACGGCGGGGCGGCCGAGGATTTATCTGATGAGTGAATGATGCTAATTAACTAACTGATAAAGAACGGTTTACGGTTGTCGCTACAGTTGAAATGCTGCCCGTGATGACTCCTCGAGCAGTTGATTCTCTAAGTAAAGAGGAAAGACCCATGCCAAGCTCGGGTGGTGTCAAACGCTGTTGTCAAAAGCCTTGACGTAAATTCCCCTAAGAGAGAGACTTACCCCCTCAATTTTGGCCCGGTGCTCCTAATGCGGGAAACCCGGGATCAAACAACATTCGGGGAGGATTCTATGGCAGACCAGTCTGTAGTCGGGGCGGTTCGGCAGGCTTCCACGTGGTCGATCATTTGGGGTGTATTGCTGATCTTGTTCGGCATGCTGGCGATTGGCTCGCCCGCTATCGCAGGGGTTGCGGTGACCGCAGTCGTATCCTGGCTGATTATTTTCGCCGGAGTAGTTCACATCGTGCTCGCCTTTTCTGCCCATGGTGCGGGCAGCGTGATTTGGAAATTACTGGTCGGGCTCGCTTATGTGGTCTTTGGCGGATATCTGATCATGCACCCGCTAATTGGAGTGGCGTCCCTTACGCTAATCCTGGCGTCGCTGTTCCTGGTGGAAGGCGTTCTGGACATCATCCTCTTTGCCAAGATGCGTTCGATCCGCGGATCGAGCTGGATCCTGATCGACGGCATCGTCACGCTGCTTCTGGGAGGCCTGATCTACATTCACTGGCCCTCGAGCTCGCTGTGGGCCATCGGGACCCTGGTGGGCGTGAGCTTGATCATCAGCGGCGTCACCCGCGTGATGCTCTCATTCGCAGTTCGCAAAGTAACGGATGGGCCGGCGATTACCGCGAAGGCTGCATAGTTAAGGCCGATCCTCAGTTGGTTCTGGCGGCCACTTTGCGGGCGTTGATCCAACCGTTCACCCGCTCTTCCAGAACGTCGAGCGGCAGCGCGGAACCGCCCAGAATCTCGTCGTGAAAGGCCCGGATATCGAATGCCGGGCCTAATTCCTTCTTGGCGCGCTCGCGCAGCTCCAGAATTCGCAACTGCCCCAGCTTGTAAGCGAGAGCCTGTCCGGGATTGGCGATGTAGCGATCCACTTCGGTCTGGATGTTGGGTTCATCCATAGCGGTGTACTTGTGGAAATAGTCCACCATCTGCTGGCGTGACCAGTGTTTGTAGTGGACTCCAGTGTCCACGACCAGACGGATGGCCCGCCACATTTCGTTCTCCAGTCGTCCGTAGTCGCTGTACGGATCCTGATAGAAGCCTACCTCCTTGCCCAGGCGCTCGGAATAAAGCGCCCAGCCCTCGACGAATGCGGTATAGCCGGCATGTTGCCGGAAAGGCGGCAGCGACGAGAGTTCTTGGGCGATCGAAAGCTGCAAGTGATGGCCGGGAACTCCCTCGTGGTAGGCGATAGCTTCGACGTTCAGCAGAAGGCGGTGCTCGGGGTCGTACATGTTGACGTTAATGCGCCCCGAACGACCGGTTACTGGCGAACCCTGAGTGTAGTCTGCAGGTACGCCCGCTTTCTCGCGGAACGACTCCATAGGAACGACCTCTAGCTTATTGGCCGGGAGATGTCCGAAAAGGCGGGGTAACTCGGCGTACATCTGGTCACTGTATTTCTGGTAGAGATCGAAGATCTGCTGGCTGGATGAGCCGTAGAGCTTGCGGTCTGCCCGGATATGCTCGTTCAGGCTGCTGACGTCTTTGAATCCGAGTTTCTGCGCGACCAGAAGCATTTCAGCAGCGGTCGCGGCCACCTGCTTTAGCCCGAGGTCATGAATCTGGTCGGGCGTCAGGTCGGTGGTGGTTTCAGTCTTTATGGCGTAGCGGTAGCGTGCATCGCCGTCCGGGAGAGCCCAAATGCCAGGCTCAGCCCGTCCATGCGGGGCATATTCGTCGCGCACAAAACGGGCGTACTTCGCGTAGGCAGGCGCGACTTCATTCCGCACTGCGGCCATGATTTCGCGCCGGAGCCGCTCCTGGTCCGCAGCGCTGATCCCGGCGGGGAATTTGGCTACGGGCTGGGCGAATGGATTTTTCTCGTTAAGGTCATCGGCGACGGATTGGGCCTGGGGAACGACCTGCTCCAGCAAGGACTTGGGCGGCATCAGTCCGTCACGCATGCCCTGGCGTGAATTCGCGATGATCTGATCGAACAGACGCGGAAATTGATGCAGCCGCGAAAGATAGTCCTCGTAGTCCTTTACGGTCGCGAAGGACGTGGTTGAAGGCAGGCTGGCGTAGGACAGATGAATGCCGTTGAACTGATCGATCAGCATTTCCCACGGCTTGAACTGGGCACCCTCAATATTTTCGCGCAGGCGACGGATCATCAGGCTGCGGTTGAGTTGATCTTGTTCCGAAAGCGCGGCAGGGTCGATGGCCTCGAAGTCAGCCAGAAATTTCTTGTTCTGCGTGAGATCGGCGGCGAAGAACTCGGGCGAGAAATCCGCCAGGCGGTCGTTGAATCGTGCGTCGCCGTAGAAAGTCGCTGTCTCCGGGTTGGTGCGCAGCTCGTAATCCCATTCCTCGGCAAGCAGAGAGTGGAGTTTCGCGGCTGGGGCCGGCGGTTGAGGCTTTGGGTTCTGAGCGGCGGCCGGGAAAATGAAACACAGTCCAATCAAGGCAGGCAGAAGTCTTAACATGCGCATCGCGCGATTGTATTCGGTCAGCGTGCGGGAAGGCGAGGGCTGGGTTTAACTTGGGTCCTTACGTCCGCTGGCTGGCCGCCGAACTAGCCAAGCCGTTCGCTTCGGCGTTGTGCTCGCGGCGGACGTGGGATATGGAGAAGTTCAGCGAACGAGCCAGCTTGCGGCAAATCCAGTTCAGGGAGTAAAGCCTTGGGCTGTAGCAACGGTACTCACCCCGCATCTGCCTGACGACGACCTGGGAATCAGAAAACACGTGCAGGGTATTGGCTTTCAGGGACAGAGCGCACTGCAGCGCCTCCAGCAGGGCCATGTACTCGGCCACGTTATTATCCTGGTGGCCGATCCACTTTGCGATTCTGATTTTGGTGCCTTGCGGTGTGTCGATGACCACGCCAATGCCGGAGGGTCCGGGGTTTCCCTGTGAGCCGCCGTCCACGAAGGCGATGAGATCTGACATTCCTCTTTTTTTTGCTCTCACCACCATGCGTTAGAAGGGTTTCAAACGTCAAGACCTTTGTTTGATTCATGAGTGAACATTAACCGGAGGTTACATGACCTGTGCAAGACTTGTGCAAAATCTTGGGAGCGCAATTTGAATGTAGTGGAAACATCTATTGAATCAAGCGATTGTGACCTTGCACTAGAGTCGGTTGTTTTTCACATGTTGCACCGAAAAGGGGCGTTGACAATTTTGAACTAACTGTTTAACGTTGCGCCCGTCGACGGCTGAAAGGGATGGCTCAAATGAAAGTTTAGCCACCCGAAGTAAGCTGGGTGATCAGTCTGGCAGGGCAACCTGCAGGACGACCGAACCTGAAAAAACCGACGGCTCTGCGAGGGGCAGTTGGGGTTCGGAACTGCGAAAGCAGTGGTCGCATCAGGGGCTGTGACGGTGCATGCATCCACGCTTTTGGCTCCCTCGCAGGAGGCAAGGGTTGGAGCATAACCAAAGTCACGGCCCTTTTAATTTTTTCCTCTGCCATTTGTTAGTCTTCCTTCATTTGTGACTCTCCGCAGAATCAATTAAAGTGATTTGCTCTACCGCATTGGAAAGGAAACCGACCGCTTGATCATTGGCGTTCCCAAGGAGAGCTATCCCGGGGAGCGGCGAGTTGCCCTGGTTCCGCTGGTAATTCCCGTTCTGGCCAAAGCGGGATTTGAAGTTGTGCTGGAAACAGGAGCTGGAGCTGGGGCCGGCTATCCCGACGCCTACTACCTCGATAAGGGCGCCAAAGTTCTTGCTGACCGTGCCGAGGTTTTCCGCGCCGCGGACATCGTGGTGCAAATTCTCTGCTACGGGTCGAATGATGCTACTGGCAAAGCGGACCTCCCATTCTTTCGCAAGGGACAGGTGCTGGTCGGGTTCCTGCGGCCTTTCGGGTCGCGGGAAGTGGCCGAGGAGATCGCTAAGACGGGGGTTACTTCTTTCTCTGTCGAGCTTGTGCCGCGTACCACACGGGCCCAAAGCATGGATGCGCTTTCCTCCATGGGTACGATCTGCGGCTACAAAGCGGTACTGGCTTCCGCCGACGCTCTTCCCAAAATGTTTCCCATGCTTACCACGGCTGCCGGCACCATCACGCCGGCCCGTGTATTTGTAATCGGCGCTGGAGTTGCCGGGCTGCAAGCCATCGCCACGGCGCGCCGTTTGGGTGCAGTGGCTTCGGCATACGATATGCGCCCGGCGGCGAAGGAGCAAGTACAGAGCCTCGGTGGACGCTTTATCGAACTGCCCATCGAAGCTAAAGATGCACAAGATGCGCGAGGCTACGCTCGCGCCCAGGACGACACTTTTTATCTGCGGCAGCGCGAATTGCTGGGCCGTGTGGTGGCCGAGAGCGACGTGGTGATCACTGCGGCCGTTATACCCGGAAAGAAGTCTCCCGTGCTTATTACCAAGGAAATGGTGCAGTCGATGGCACCAGGTTCTGTGGTGTTTGACCTGGCCGCCGAGCGGGGAGGGAATTGCGAACTGACACGCACCGGTGAAACGGTGGTGGAGTACGGAGTGACGATTATCGGAACCATCAACCTTGCCAGCGCCGTCCCTTACCACGCCAGCCAGATGTACGCGAAGAATGTCACCGCGTTCCTGCTGTACCTGGTGAAAGACGGGAAGCTGCAACTGAATCTGGAAGACGAAATCGTCCGCGAAACACTGTTCACACGCGAGGGAGAAATAGTGAACCCTCGGGTGCGTGAGTTCTTCTCATTGCCGTCACTGGTTTCACAAGGGGCTTCGTAAGCCCCGGGAGGAAGAAGTGGGCGCAAACCTGATCAACGCTTTGTTCATTTTCATGCTGGCGGCCTTTATTGGATTCGAAGTGATCCGGCGAGTTTCTCCTTTGCTCCACACTCCCTTGATGTCCCTGACCAATGCGCTTGACGCTATTGCGGTAGTGGGCGCCATCGTGCTGGTGGGCGAACACAAGAGCACACTCTCGTTTGCGCTGGGAATGGTGGCCATAGTGGCCGCCACCAGCAACGTCGTGGGCGGATTCCTGATTACGGACCGCATGCTCAAGATGTTCAAGAGCAGCCGCCCGACAAAACCGTAATCCATGCGAGACCTGATCGACTAAGCAATGACTGACTTCGCCGGAAATCAGATCATCATCGAAATCATCTATTTGGTTGCCAGTGTTCTTTTTATCCTGGCGCTGAAGTGGCTGAGTTCGCCCACCACGGCCCGGCATGGCGTCTGGGCGGGCGAAGTCGGCATGGTTCTGGCCATCGGCGGAACCCTGCTGCGCCACGGCATCATCGACTACAAGTGGATCCTGGTGGCGCTGGTGCTTGGCACCGGCATCGGTATTCCGCTTGGCCTGGTTCACATGACGGCGGTTCCGCAGCGGACCGCGTTAAGCCATGCTTTTGGCGCGCTCTGTGTCACCCTGGTCGGGAGCGCCGAATTTTATTTGCGGACTCCGGATGTTCCGCGTTTCCTGATGGGCGTGCTGTCGCTGGAAGTGATTCTCGGCGCGCTAACGTTCACGGGAAGTTTGATGGCTGCGGGAAAACTGCAGGAGGTGTTGCCGCAACGCCCGCTCACCTACCGGGGACAGAACTTTGTTAATTTCCTTCTGCTCGCAGCGGCAATTGGGGTCGCGACTTATCTGGTACTGCATCCCGGGGCGCGGCAGCTTTTTCCCGTGATGCTTATTATCTCGTTTGTTTTCGGCGTGCTGCTGGTTATCCCTATCGGCGGTGCAGACATGCCCACGGTTATTTCCTTGCTCAATTCTTACGCAGGACTTTCCGCGGCCGCCATGGGATTTGTGCTCGACAGCAAATTGCTCATCATCGCCGGCGCGCTCGACGGTTCGTCGGGCCTCATTCTTTCCGTGATCATGTCGAAGGCGATGAACCGTTCGTTCACCAATGTGTTGTTTGGTGCCTTTGGCCAGGTACAACCCTCGGTTGCTGATGGAAAGGAAGCAAAGACGGTGCGCAGCGCGACCGCCGAGGAAGCGGCGGGAATTCTGGCTGCCGCGAACAAGGTTGTGATCGTACCGGGCTATGGCATGGCTGTCGCCCAGGCCCAGCACAAGGTGCGTGAACTCTACGACGTCCTCAGCAAACGCGGCGTAGACGTCCGCTTTGCCATTCATCCCGTCGCCGGGCGCATGCCGGGACACATGAATGTGCTGCTCGCTGAAGCCGACATCCCCTACGACCGCCTCATGGACATGGATGACGTTAATGGCGAGTTTCCCCAAACCGACGTGGCCCTGGTGATCGGCGCCAACGACGTGACCAATCCTGCTGCGCGCACCGATGCTTCCAGTCCCATCTATGGCATGCCCATCCTTGACGTGGATAAGGCCCGCACCGTGATGGTCATCAAGCGTGGCATGAGCCCCGGCTTTGCCGGTATCGATAACCCGCTCTATTATTTTGACAAAACCTTGATGCTGTTCGGTGATGCTAAGTCGTTCGTCAATGATATTGTGCGAGAGCTGACCGGCGGCGGGCACCACTAACATGAAGTTGTCCGTCAGAACTCGAAAGATTCTGATTACCGTCGGAGCTCTGGTTGCGGTACTCTACGTCTCGTTCGCCGCTTTCATCTTATGGTCGATGCGTCAGCCGCCAGAGACCTTCGGCCGAGTCATGGCGAAGCTGCCGGGCCCTGTACCCTTTTTGATTTTTCCTTTCGAAACAGCGTGGATACACGCGCGCGCCGGAACTCTGCAGGTCGGCGATCCTGCGCCGGATTTTTCGCTGCTTAAGCTGGATAAGAGCGAAACCGTCCAGCTATCGATGTTGACCTCGAAACAGCCGGTAGTGCTGGTCTTCGGGAGTTACACTTGACCACCCTTCCGGCGGGAGGTTCCCGCTCTCAATCAGCTCTACGAAAAGTATGGCGACCGCGTCGCGTTTCTGGCGGTTTACATTCTGGAAGCTCATCCCAGCGATGTGTGGCAAATGCAAAGTAACATTAAGGACAAGGTGGTTTTTGCCAGTCCGAAAAATCTTGAGGAGCGCGAATACGTGGCCGGGGCTTGCGTGCGCAAGCTGGGAATAAAATTTCCCGCGGTGATCGACGGATTCGACAATAAAACCGAAAAAGCCTACACCGGCTGGCCGGACCGGATTTACTTGATCGATGCGAAGGGCCACGTCATCTACAAGAGCAAGCCAGGCCCATTCGGATTCAACCCGGACGAATTGAAGGCCGAACTGGAACGTCTGCCGCAAAGCTAGCGGTTACAACTTTCATCATCGATGGACTTCAACCGAAAAGAGGGAACTCATGCCTCAAACTAAAGGATACGCAGCCGCCACTCCCAAAACTCCGCTGGGGCCATATTCCTTCGAACGCCGTGACCCGCGCGAGTACGACGTGGTCATCGACATCAAGTTCTGCGGCATCTGCCATTCCGACATTCATCAGGCTCGCAACGAGTGGAGCGATTACCTGGAGGAATCCATTTTTCCCATGGTCCCCGGACACGAGATTGCCGGAATCGTAAAAACTGTGGGCAGCAAAGTGACCAGGTTAAAGGTTGGCGACAGAGTTGGCGTGGGTTGCTTTGTCGATTCCTGCCGCACTTGCTCTTCGTGCAAGAGGGATCTGGAGCAATACTGCCTGGTGCACACTGATTGGACCTACAACGCGAGAGACAAGAACGGCGAGCCGACCTATGGAGGTTACTCCGAAAGAATCGTAGTCGATGAAAATTACGTGCTGCGCCTGCCCGAGAATCTTCCGCTCGATGCAAGCGCCCCGCTGCTGTGCGCCGGAATTACGCTTTATTCTCCGTTGCGTCAATGGCAAGCTGGCCCCGGCAAGAAAGTTGCGATTGTTGGTCTCGGGGGGCTGGGGCATATGGGCGTCAAGTTCGCACACGCGCTGGGTGCCGAGACTACTGTTCTCAGCCAATCGCTGACCAAGCAGGCAGACGGCAAGCGCCTGGGGGCCGACCATTATCACGCGACCTCGGACCCGTCGACTTTCACCAGACTGACAGGCTATTTCGATCTCATCATCAATACGGTTTCGGCGGAGATGGACTGGAATGACTACCTCAACCTGCTGAAAGTCGATGGCAGCATGGTGGTGGTCGGCCTGCCTGAGAAGCCGATTCCCATTAATCCGTTTGCCCTGGCCTCGCGCCGCAGAAGTCTCGCTGGGTCCTCGATTGGCGGCATTCTCGAGACGCAGGAAATGCTGGATTTCTGCGGCCAGCACAAGATCGCGAGCGACATCGAGGTCATCCCGATCCAGAAAGTCAACGAGGCCTACGAACGGGTATTGAAAAGCGATGTGCGCTATCGCTTTGTGATTGACATGGCGTCGCTGAAGGACTGAACGGCGCTTACTTCGGGCGCGTTACCGCGCCTTCGGCCGCAGAGGATACCAACGCTGCGTATTTGGCGAACACCCCGGTCGCGTAGCGCGGTTCTCGCGGCTTCCATTCTGCGAGACGTTGCTTAAGCGCGGCGTCGCTGAGTTCGACTTCAAGGACACGCTGGTTCACGTCGACGTGAATCGTGTCGCCTTCGTGCACTGCGGCAATTGGGCCGCCCAGAGCGGCTTCCGGAGCCACGTGGCCCATCATCAATCCGCGGGTCGCGCCGCTGAAGCGGCCGTCGGTGAGAAGAGCGACTGATTCGCCCAAACCTTCGCCGACTAACGCGGCCGTCACACCGAGCATTTCCCGCATACCTGGTCCGCCTTTCGGCCCTTCATTGCGTATCACCATAACGTCGCCCGCCTTGATGCGCTTTCCGGTGACCGCAGCCATTGCGTCTTCTTCGGAATCGAAAACGCGCGCTGGGCCGCGCTGGCTCAGGCGTTCGTGTCCGCTGATCTTGGCCACGCAGCCTTCGGGGGCGAGATTGCCGTGCAGGATCACCAGGCCGCCGGTTTTCTTCAGCGGCTTTTCCAGAGGTGCGATCACTTCCTGACCGGGCGCTTCGAGCGCGCTTTCGCTCTCGGAAGAAAGTGTGAGGCCGGTGACAGTAAGCGTCTTGGGATGGAGATGCCCTCCGCGAAACAACCGCCGCGCCAGCAACCGCACGCCGCCGGCACGATGCATGTCCGTCGCGACAAAGCGGCCGGAAGGCTTGAGATCGGCCAGCAGCGGTGTTCGTTCGCTGACTTTCTGGAAGTCATCGATATGCAGGGGCACGCCTATCTCGCGTGCGATCGCGAGCAGGTGCAGCACTGCGTTGGTCGAGCCACCGGTGGCGGCCACGCTCGCGATTGCATTGTCGAAAGCCTCGCGGGTCAGGATGTCCTGCGGAAGGGTGCCTTTCTCGAGAAGATTCATCACCAGCTTGCCGCACTCGAACGCCACCTGATCTTTCTGCGGATCCATGGCAGGAACGCTGTTGAAGCCCATGGGCGAAAGGCCGATCATTTCCATCACAGTCGACATCGTGTTGGCAGTGTATTGGCCGCCACATGCGCCCGCGGCCGGGCAGGCAACGTTTTCCAGTTCCTTCAACTCGCCGTCGGTGATTTTTCCCGCTGCATGGGCGCCAATGGCTTCGTAAACATCCTGTATGGTTACGTCTTTGCCGCGAAACTTTCCCGCGGCGATGGTGCCGCCGTAGAGGATGAGGCCGGGAATCTTCAGGCGCGCCAGCGCCATCGCTGCCGCGGGAATGGTCTTGTCGCAGCCCACGATGCAGACCAGTGCGTCGAACATCTGCCCGCGGCACACCAGTTCGATTGAGTCGGCGATCACCTCACGGCTCACCAGCGAGGCCCGCATGCCTTCCGTGCCCATGGTCTCGCCATCGGAAATCGCAATGGTGTTGAACTCCATGGGCGTTCCGCCCGCGGCACGAATGCCGTCTTTCGTTTTGGCCGAAAGCCGGCGCAGATGAAAGTTGCAGGGCATGGTTTCGATCCAGGTGTTGGCGACGCCGATCAGCGGCTTGCTCAGGTCGCTGTCGGTGAATCCGATTGCCTTGAACATGGAACGCGCCCCGGCGCGGTCGCGTCCTTCAGTGATGATGTGGCTGCGGTGTTTGGGATCCATGGCTTTAAGAGATTACGACAAGGTTGGACTTACCGGAAAGATTAAAGGGACGTTGTCCGCAACGTCCCTGTTGATATTCACTGCGTCCCGCCAAAACTTCATGCCATCGCGGTGCGTATGGAGGCGCCGGCGCCCGCTGATGCCGGCGGGTGCGGCGAAGCGGTCCACTCGCTGGCCAGCTCCTGCATTTCTGGAGTCGGTACTCCCGCGCGTACGTCGGTCACATCCACAATCGCGTGCCAGTCACGGCTTAGCTGGCCGATCTGCTTGGGGTTTACGTCGAGCAGCACGGTCACCCGGAGGCCGGTCTTGATCGGAGCGGCTTGCACATAAGGCATTTCGATGGCGCGCCGCGAAATCGCATTCAGAATACGCATCAGCGTGCCTTGCGTGTTGTGGTAGTGGATGTGAAAAACGTGCATGTTCGTTTCTCCCTTTGTCCCTGCTAAAACTGCCGAGCTTCGCTCGGCGCCTGGGTCTGAGACCCGGCCCTACATGTTTTATTCTTCTTCGAACAGCATCTCCGAGAGCGCTGCACCTGCAGGCACCATCGGATAGACATTCGCTTCCGGAGCCGTGTCGAAAACCAGCAGCTCGGGATCGGGCGAATTCAGGAACCGGTCCAGCTCGTCCCCGGTTTCTTTCGCCACCGGGAACTCGCGCACGGCTTCTTCGCCGATGCGCTGTCCGTGAATTTTGTAAGCCTTGGCAATCGCCACGAAATCCGGATTGTCGCTCAGGTCGGTTTCGGCGTAGTTGCGCTGATAAAAGAGCTGCTGCCACTGCCGCACCATGCCGAGATATTTATTGTCGACAATCACCATCTTGATCGGAAGCCCGAGCCGATGAACCGTGGCCAGCTCCTGAATGTTCATCTGGAAGCCGCCGTCGCCGGAAACGCAGAGTACGGTTGTGCCCGGCTTGGCCAGCTGGACTCCAATGGCCGCAGGCAAGGCGAAACCCATCGCGCCCAGTCCGCCGGAAGTGATGAAGCCGCGCGGCGACGATGAGTGATAGCGCTGCGCCGCCCACATCTGGTGCTGGCCTACGTCGGCCAGAATCACGCTATCTTCCGGCAGCCGGCTGAAAAGTTCGTCGAGAAAACGAATAGTCGGCTGCGCCAGACCGCGCGGATCAAGCTCGGCCCGATCCGCGCCGCAGGCCACGCTCCGCCAGCCGCTCCAATCAGGCAGCTTCACATGTCGAAGAGCGTCGTGGCAGGCGGGTACGGTTTCAGACAGATCCCCAATGATGGGCAGTTCGCAGGCACGGACCCGGTCGAGCTGCGCAGGGTCAACTTCGAAATGAACAATGCGGGCATTAGGAGCGAACCGCGAAGGATCGCCGGTCACGCGGTCATCCAGGCGTGCGCCAAACACCAACAGCAGGTCGGTATCGTGCAGTGCCATGTTGGCGGCGCGGGTGCCGTGCATGCCCACCATGCCGAGATAGTAAGGTTTCTCTGGATCGACTGCGCCCAGGCCATGCACCGTGGCAAAAGTTGGGACTTGCAGATGATCGAGCAGCTTGCGCAGTTCGGAAATTGCGCCAGAAAGTTTTGCGCCCGCTCCCACCAGCGCCACTGGCTTGCTGGCTTGCTCGAGCAGCGTAATAAGCGTTTCACCGAATGTCGATTCGCCGTGATTGTCTGACGGCCTCGCATGTGGCTTGAACTTCTTCGGGCCGACGAATTCCATCTTGGCCTTGAGAAGATCAGTTGGAATGTCGATCATCACCGGGCCGGGGCGTCCGCTGCGTGCCCAGTGAAATCCTTCCGCGATGACGTCCGGAATTTCTTCCAGAGTCTTGACCAGCCGGCTCCATTTGGTGAGAGACAGAGTCAAGCCAAAAACGTCGGTTTCCTGAAACGCGTCGGTGCCGATCAGCGCGCTGCGCACCTGCCCAGTGACACAGACCAGTGGAACCGAATCCATTTTGGCATCAGCGATGCCAGTCACGAGATTCGTAGCGCCCGGCCCGCTCGTCGCCATGGCCACGCCAACTTTGCCGGTGACTCGCGCGTATCCTTCTGCCGCAAACACCGCGCCTTGCTCGTGCCGGGTGAGAATGTGCCGCACGCCGCTGCCTTCGAGTGCGTCATACAACGGCATAATCGCACCGCCGGGATAGCCGAACACCAGGTCCACGCCTTCGGCGCGCAGACATTGCAGCGTGATTTCGGCGCCTCTATGCATTCACCACCTGTTTCGGTGTTTCTGCAGAAGGCGCTTTCTTCGCTTCCTTCGGCAGCCACGACATCATGCCGCGCAACTTCGCTCCCACGATCTCAATGGGGTGCTGTTTTTCTTTCTCGCGCAACGCGGCGAAATTCTTGCCGCCGTTTTTGTTCTCTTCGATCCATTCCTTGGCGAAAGAACCGTCCTGAATTCGTGCCAGAACCTCTTTCATGGCCGTTCGGGTCGCGTCCCCCACAACTTTTTCGCCGCGGGTGAGGTCGCCGTATTCGGCGGTGTTGGAGATCGAATAACGCATGCGGGCAAGGCCACCCTCGTAGATCAGGTCCACGATCAGCTTCACTTCGTGCAGACACTCGAAGTAGGCGATCTCGGGCGCGTATCCTGCGGCGACCAGGGTCTCGAATCCCTTCTTGATGAGCGAGGTCAAACCGCCGCAGAGGACTGCCTGCTCGCCAAACAGATCGCTTTCCGTTTCTTCTTTGAAAGTGGTTTGCAGCACTCCAGCGCGAGTCGAGCCGATGCCATAGGCATAGCAGAGCGCGTACTCGTGAGCGCGGCCGCTGGCATCTTGCTGAATGGCCAGCAGGGAAGGTACGCCCCGGCCTTCGGTATACACGCGCCGCAGCAAATGTCCCGGGCTCTTGGGCGCGATCATGACAACATCGACGTCTTTAGGAGGCACGATGGTCTTGAAGTGAATGCTGAAGCCGTGCGAAACGCCAAGAACCTTTCCCGGACGGAGAGCCGGTCTGATCGCCGACTCGTAAAACGGCCCCTGAGTTTCGTCCGGCGTAAGTATCTGGACCCAGTCCGCATTCTGAGCCGCTTCCGCTGGAGGCAGCACAGTCATGCCGTCGGCCTCCGCCTGGCGTGCGCTGGGACGCCCGGGATCGAGGCCGACAATGACGTTATATCCGCTATCGCGCAGGTTCAGCGCCTGGGCGTGGCCCTGGCTTCCGTAGCCCAAAATAGCGATCGTCTTGTCCTTCAGAGCTGCTGGATTAACGTCGTGCTCGTAGAAAATTGTGGCCACGTTATCTCCTTCACGGAATGTCTGGGATTACAGCGCGTTCGACCGATCAGAACCAAGGTCTCGTAATACCGACCGGTCGGTCGGTATTCGGCAATGCTAGCCACTCCACCTGCGGCTGTCAAGGCCCTTAAGTTACCTGTCTCGATTCCGTCCAGCCAATGCATACCGTAATGTTCCCTCTTGTATAGCGCCCGGAAAAGCAAGAACCCACCGTCAGAATCTCTGGCGGTGGGTTCGGAGGTCTTATAAATCTATAACTTAGATCAGAAATCCTCTCCCGCCAGAGACTTGGGGGCATACTCGTACCCCTACAAGTACCCTAATAAGTCGTGCGCTCTGGCTAAGGTTCATCATTGCGTGGTCGCTCAAAAGCCAGTCCCTATTGGGACTGGAGACGAACAATAGCATTGCTGCGAGCTGGCGTCAAGATTCATTGGTACCTTGCTGTGCTTCCAGTGCGGAAAGGTCTCCAGTCGTTGGCATTCCACAGTTCAACTGTATATTCTGTCCGCCAATGACCCGCGAGGCCACGCTCGATTCCCGCCAGGAAATTCTGCGCGCCGCTGCCCGGTTGTTTCAGCAACGGGGTTATGACGCTACTTCGATGAACGACGTGGCCGCGGAACTCAAGTTGAGCAAAGGCGGGCTTTATCATCATTTCCAGAGTAAGGATGAAATCCTGTTCCACCTGATGGAACATGCCATGGACATCACGCAGGTGCGGGTGATCAATCCGGTGATGGAAGTCGCCGACCCGGAAGCGCGTCTGCGCAAGCTGATTCAATTGCATATCGCGGTTGTGCTCAGCGCCAGGGAGCGCGAGATCACCGTGATGCTGCATGAGAACCATCCTTTGCCGCCCCCTTTGCGCAAGCAGATCAATGCCCGCAAGAAAGACTACGTGCACTTCGTGGAGAGTCTGATCGCTGATGTGCAGCGTGCCAGGAATTCACCGGGAAACGTGAGCCCCAGGGCGGCTGCCTTTGCGCTGCTCGGAATGATTAACTGGATCTATCAATGGTATCGGCCCGAGGGCGCTTTGCAGGAAGAACAGTTGACACGGCAATACACCGAGATCTTTTTTGCGGGGGCACTTCAGTGAGCAACTTCTTTCAAATTGGCGAGTTGCAGAAGCAGCGGCAACAAGCAGGGAAGTTGTATCTGGAATTTCTGCGCGTGCCGACTTTAAGTGCTGGAGTGTATGTGTTGCCGGCGGGCGCTCCCGATCCGCAGCGGCCGCACAACGAAGACGAGCTTTACTACGTGATTCGCGGACGCGCCCGCATGAAAGTTGGGGAGGAACACCAGGAGATTGCCGCTGGAAGCGTGATTTTCGTGGCTGCCCGCGTCGAACACCGTTTCTACGATATCGAGGAAGAATTGGCAGTGCTGGTTTTCTTCGCACCGGCTGAAAGCGCCTGAGTGCAGCGTTCTTCTACGCTGCTGGGGCTTGCTTCCCTGGAATCCAGTAGATTTCTTCTTTCAGGAATTCTTTGCTGAAACCGCGCCGCTTCAGGATTCCCTTGCCGTGCTCAATCATTTCGGGATGGCCGCATAGATAGCCGACGGAGTTGGTTCCGTCCAAGCCCCAGAGATCGGCGTACTTGCGGATCAAATCATCTACGCGGCCGACTTCACCAGTCCACTTTTCATCTTCCCAGGGGCGGCTGACCGTCGGTACGTGTTTCAGCCAAGGAACTTCTTGTGCGAACTTCTGCAATTCCTCACTGTAGCCGAACTCCCAGGAGCGGCTGGCGCCGTTGAGCAAGAAGAGCTTTTGCTCACCTTTGAACTTGCCGTCTTTCCAGTCACGGTAAAGCGTACGCACATAGCTGACATACGGGGCGACGCCGGTGACGGTCGAGATCAGCAGATGATTGGTGCGTCCACTTTGGGTATCGAGAGTGAAGCGCCCCTTGGACACTTTGCGCATGAGCAGTTCGTCGCCGGTTTGAAGGTTGTAGAGTTCCGGGGTCAGCTGCCCATGCGGAACCAGCTCGAAGAAGAATTCGATCTCGTCTTCGTAGGGAGACGAGACGATCGAGTAAGGGCGCTCTTTGCGCTTTTCTCCCACTTGCAGGCCAAGGGTGGCGTATTGGCCCGGAGTGAATGGAAACTCTCCGCCAGCCGCGATGCGGATTATCCATAGTTCGGGCGCAAGATCTATGCGCTTAGTGATTTTGGCGTGGAAGAACTTGTCGTCAGAAGTGGCCATGCTAAGCCCCGTTGGGTTTTCCAGTGTACAGCACCTGGGCGGGGCGATGGGGGGGCTGTGCTGATCCGCGCGAGATCCCCATTCGACTCCCCTCGTTGGACTCGGGTTCGCTCAGGGCAGGCTTTCGCTCCGCGTGAAGAACGGCTACGCTCAGGATGACGCCAGGGAAATTTGAATGAGTAATTCGAGACAGCCTACGCGTCTGCAGTTTCCGCTTGCTTCTGGCCCAGGATTGCAGTGATGGCATCGCAACGGTCGCGGAGCTTTTGCAGGGAAACCTGAACGGCTTGGGGCTGCGAGGCCTCGCCTTCTTCCCGGCTCTGGTTCATGACCCGGGAGGCATTGGCGGTCAGCCCGCGCGCGACTTCCAGCAAGGCGATGAGCAGGTCGGCATGCAGCTTCCACAGGGAAGGCGAATTCTCAGCCCTCCGTAGTTCTTCTAGTTCGGTGGTCATGCGGGCGATCACGGCGACGATGCGCAACAGCACACGCGCTACTTCCGCGCGCGAGGTCTTTTCTTCCAGATAGGTCGCACAACAAGCCTCGGCTTCGGCTGGGGTCAGCGTCAGGTTGAAAAAGCGCATGGGGACGACCTGGCGGAATTTGGGATCGGCGACGCGCACGAAAATTCGAATCGATTCCTCCACCTGCCGCAATTTCGTTTCTTCCGCCGCCATTTGTTGCGGCGTTACTGCGGCACGCATCGCCTGCACATCGAGCAGACGCGAGGCGCGGTCCGACGCGGGTGTGTCTCCCGTATTTTTGGCGGCCGGAAAAGGAATGGGCTGCTTGATACGGCGAAAGGGCGGCTCCCGCTCCAGCGTCTGCTTAAGCTTTGATACCCGGCGGAATTTCTCGAGCGCGCTGCCGTAATCCATTTTGAGCAACTCGCTCACTTCCAACCCGGCGATATGCTCTACCGTGACTTCCACGCCGTCAACCGTGCCAAGAATGCTGCCTCCTTGGTCTTCCAGCGTGTCGGCAAAGTCCTTGATCTCCTTGGTAGCGCTGTAAAACAACTCATCGAATTTCTTGCCGAAGACCGTATTGTAAGGCGCGAGCGTGGCCAGAACCCCGGGATGATAAAACGACGAGTCAAGCGACTCTTTGAGTTCGCGCACGCGAACAATGATTTCCGAGTCGAGCAGCGCGTTCAGGCTGCGAAAATTTTGTGCTTCCTCCTTCAAGGGATCGAAACGACGCAGAATCTGCACGTGCTCTTCCGGGAGCAGAGGCACATCACTATCGGCAAGAATTTCGATGAGCGCGATCTCGAAGGGAGAAAGCGGAAGCGAACCGTCCAGACCATAGCCTCGGCGTTCCCACTGTCCCGCTACGCGTGGATGACGGTAAAGGAAGGTCGCCACCAGATCGGTTTTATCGCGATTGACGCTGCTGAAATCTTTCTTGCGAACGAAATAACGCAGCATAGCTTCCGCGATTTCGGGGTCGGTATCTTCGGTGAGGGCTTGGCGGAGCATGGCAGGAGTGGTAGCCATATCGAGCAGGCGAAGCCAGCGGCGAAGGCTGGCAAGGGTGAGATTTACATCGCCGTCAGCTTGTTGCAGGGAAACCGCTTCGAGCCCGCTGGGGACGGGGACTTCTCCGCCAATAGGGCCTTGCAGGAGCTTCTCATAGAAGCCCTGCACGGTGGCCAGAATAGCTAACTCCCACTTCGGATCCTCGACCAAAGGCCGACCCTTTTCCTTGACGGAGCTAAAAAGAGGTTGTCAGATTAGTAAAAACTAAGGTGGCTTACAGCACAAGCCCATGGCAGGGTCGCCTGAACCAAAGTAACCATGAGGCATGCGCGAGGGCTGGTGGGGTTAGTCAAAGACGACAGTCTTGTTTCCGTATAGCAGCACGCGGTTTTCGATGTGCCAGCGCACAGCGCGCGAGAGGACGACTTTCTCCAGATCGCGGCCTTTCTGCAACAGGTCGTCGAGAGAGTCGCGGTGGGAGATCCGGACCACATCCTGTTCGATGATCGGCCCGTCGTCGAGAACCTCGGTGACGTAGTGGCTCGTGGCGCCGATGAGTTTCACGCCCCGCACAAAAGCCTGGTGGTAAGGCTTGGCGCCGATGAAAGCCGGCAAAAAAGAATGGTGGATGTTGATGATGCGCTGCGGGTATTGGTTCACAAATTCGTTGGAGAGAATCTGCATGTAGCGGGCCAGGACGATGAAATCAGGGGCGTGCTGGGCAAGCAAGTCAGAAATCTTCTTCTCAGCTTCCGCTTTGTTCTCTTTGGTGACGGAAACCACGAAGAAGGGTATGCGGTAGAACTCTGCGAGGGGCTGGTTGTCGGGATGATTAGAAATAATCAGCGGGATGTCGCAGTTAAGTTCGCCGCTTTTGTGGCGATAGAGCAGGTCGGCCAGGCAATGGTCGTACTTTGAAACGAAGATCGCCATCTTTGGACGGTCGGTCGATTGCGCCAGCCGCCACTGCATTTCGAATTTCTCGGCGATCGGGAAGAAATGCTTCGCGAAGTCGGCGACAGGGATGTCGAAGTCTGCCGGATCGAATTCCACGCGCATCTGGAAGCGGCCGGTTCCCAGATCGCCGTGTTCGTCGGCATGAATGATGTTTCCGTTGTGGCGGAAGATGAAGTCGGCGATGGTGGCGACCACGCCTTTTTGGTCGGGACAACTGACGAGGAGGATGGCGGAAGGTTTCATATCTGTGGCGCGGGCACTCTTGCCCGCGCAGCGCGGACAGAAGTGTCCGCGCCACACTATTTTTTCAAGTCTTTCAGAATTTCCCGCGCAGCGTTCGCGCCCGAGCCGCCGGTCAACCCCACGCCAGGATGCGTACCCGAACCGCACAAATACAGATTCCGGATCGGCGTGTGGTACCGCGCCCAATCGAGCAACGGACGCATGGTGAAAAACTGATCGAGCGTCAGCTCGCCGTGGAAGATGTGTCCGCCTGTCAGCCCGAAACGATCTTCGAGATCCTGCGGCGTGATGATCTGGTGGGTCAGAATCATTTCCGGCAGATTTGGCGCGTACTTGCGCCAGCGTCTTGACCACCGTGTCGCCCAGCGCCACGCGCTGGCTTTCCCAGTCGCTGTTTTTCAGCTTGAATGGTGCGTACTGCATGTAGATCGACATCACGTGCTGGCCTGTCGGAGCGAGCGATGGATCGGTCAGACGTTGGAATGGCGACTTCGAGATACGGTTGCTTCGAGAAATTGCCGTACTTGGATTCGTCGAACGCGCGCTCCAGATAGTCGATCTCTGGCCCGATGTGAATGCGGCCTCTGAGCGCCTCACCGTCCGCCCCGTTCAAAGCAGTGAAGCTAGGCAGTCCGGAAAGAGCCAGATTCACTTTGGCCACCGTTCCCGGCATGCGGTAGTGCTGAAGCTTCATGACAAAGTCGGGAGTGAGGTGCGCGGGATCGACAAACTTCAGCAGCGTGCGTTTGGGGTCGGCGTTGGAGATGGTTGCCTTAGCCGTGATCTCCTCGCCGTTCGAGAGCACAACGCCCGAAGCCGCGCCATCTTTCACGCGAACTTCAATCACTTCAACTCCGGTGCGAATTTCCGCGCCGGCCTGTTTGGCCGCGGCCGCCATGGCCTGAGTGATTGCACCCGTTCCTCCGGCGGCAAACCACGCCGAGCCCGCGGGATGAGCGTCGGCGGCAGCGCGGAGCAAGAGAACCAGCGTGCTGCCGGCTGACCATGGCCCGAGAAAAGTTCCGAAGATGCCGCGCGCCGCGACGGTGGCGCGCAACAGTTCGGTCTCGAAATATTCCGACACCAGATCGGCGACCGCCATGGGTCCCCAGCGCAGCAGCCGGTACATGTCTCTCTTGCCGAGTTTACGGATGCTGCGTCCGGTCTTGAGCATGCCCCAGAGATCGCCGCTGCTCGGGTCGTCGATGTTGGGCGGAGCAAGGGCGAGAGCTTCGGCGATCACCTTTGCCGATTTTGCCCAGCGAAGCTTCGAACTCTGGATACTTAGCGGCATCCTTCTGCGAAAAGTTGCCAATCTCTTCTGCCGCCTTGCGTGCGTCGTTGTAGAGAATTAGGGCGCGGCCATCAGGCGAGAGCGCGGTGACGCCGACACTTGGCGTGATCAATCGCAAGCCCTGCTGTTCAAGCTGCATGTCGCGGACGATATCTGCCCGCAAGGGTCCCGCTGCGTGTGCGAGAGTGGAACAACGGAATCCTGGATGAAATTCTTCTGTGATGGCTGCGCCGCCGGGTTGTCCGCGCCGCTCGAGCACAAGCGGTTTGAAGCCAGCTTTGGCCAGATAAAACGCGGTGACCAGGCCGTTGTGACCACCGCCGATGATGACGACGTCGCGAGTTTCGGCCATGGTCTAGAGGACCCCCTTGGAGTCTTTGAGGATCTCCAGAGCTGCGAGTCTGCCCGGGCCGCCCATGATGCCCCCGCCGGGATGCGTGGCCGATCCGCACATGTAGAGATTCTTGATGGGAGTGCGGAACTGCGCCCAACCCGGCACCGGACGCAGAAAGAAAAGCTGTTCGAGCGAAAGTTCGCCCTGAAAGATGTTGCCTTCGCTCAATCCGAACTCGCGCTCCAGATCGAGTGGCGTGACGACTTGCTTGTGCAGGATGATGTCCTTGATGTTGGGCGCGTACTCGGAGATAGTGTCGACCACATTGTTGCCGAAGGCTTCTTTCTGGTCGTCCCAGTTGAGGCCGGGGCGCAGTTTGTAGGGCGCGTACTGCACGAAGCAGGAAAGAATGTGTTTGCCCGGCGGCGCGACCGAAGGATCGGTCAGCGTCGGGAATCACCATGTCGATATAGGGACGGCGCGAGAAGTTGCCGTACTTGGCGTCGTCGTAAGCCCGCTCCATGTATTCGACGCTCGGCGAAATGGAAATCGCGCCGCGCAGGTGCGCGCCGGGTCCGGGCATACATTTGAAATTGGGCAGGGCGTCGAGCGCCATGTTCACTTTGCCGGAGGAACCGCGGAACTTATAGCGATTAACTTCTTCGAGAAATTCTGCGGGCAGGTGGCCTTGGTCGATAAACTTAGTGAACGTCAGCCGCGGATCGACGCTCGAGGAAACGATGTCGGCGTAGATTTCGTCGCCGTTGGAGAGCACCACGCCTTTGGCCTTGCCGTCTTTCACAATGATCTGAGCGATACCGGATTCAGTGCGAATCTCCGCGCCGGCTTCCCGGGCGGCATCGCCGATCGCATTGGAAATTGCGCCGGTGCCGCCGCGGGCGAATCCCCAGGAGCGGAAAGCGCCGTCGATCTCACCCATGTAATGATGGAGCAAAACGTAAGCCGTACCCGGCGAGCGGACGCCGAGGAATGTGCCGATGATGCCGGAAGCTGACATCGTGGCCTTGAGCACGTCGGTCTCGAACCACTGGTCGAGAAAATCGATCGCGCTCATGGTCATGAGCTGCACTTGGTTGTACTTGTCCTCGCTGGTCATGCCCTGAAAGCGGCGTCCGATGAAAAGCAGCTTCATCAGTTCTTTGGGATTCAGCGTCGCAGGATCGGGCGGCACCATGCTGAGAATCGGCTTCACGAAGCGGCACATGGCCTGCATGGCCTTGCCGAATTCGTCATAGGCTTCGGCGTCGACCTTGGAATGGCGAGCGATTTCGCGATGCGTCTTGCCGTGGTCATTCACTCGCCACAAATAATCGCCGTTGGGCATGGGTGTGAATGTGCCGTCGAGCGGAAGAATTTCAAGGCCGTGGCGCGGCAGATCGAGATCGCGAATAATTTCGGGCCGCAGCAGCGAGACTACGTAGGAACAGACCGAGAATTTGAATCCTGGGAAAACTTCTTCGGTGACAGGCGGCTCCGCCGAGCACGTGGCGGCGTTCAAGGACCAGAACTTTCTTGCCGGCGCGTGCCAGATAAGCGGCAGTGGTGAGCCCGTTATGGCCGCCGCCGATCACGATCACATCGTATTTTGAGTTCGATCCGTTGGATGATGCCATAGCTTTTAGCCCTTAGCTCTTAGCTTTTGTCCAGAACACTGATTTGAAATTGGGGCCTAAAACCGCAAGGATTGTAGCAGGTGTCGCGCGGTGCCGAATGTGATCGGCAGAAGGCTTCAGCGGACTAGAGCCCGCTGGGCAGGACGGTCCAACTCAAGATGGAATTCCGCGATGACATGTTCAAGCCAGAAAGCATTCTACCCGCAAGCTCTGAGTTTGTCTGTAAGATTGGGTCCTTGTCTGATTCTCAGTCATCCGGCGCGTCAGTTGCCCTGCGTGCGCGCCGCTGCATATAATCCGGTTTCGCGGATTTTAGTTTTCCTTTGTGTACCTTCGTGTCCTTTGTGGTAGGAAAAGCAATTAACCACAAAGGGACACGAAGGTACACGAAGGAAAGCTACGAGAATTTCGACTGAGGTAAATCCTTTGCCCATTGGAACTGCTTTTCACGAGAGAACTCTGCCTCTTTGCCAGAGCCTGAACTATCGCGAGTGGTCCGGTTACTACGCGGTCAGCGTGTACGAGGTGCATCACGAGCACGAGTACAACGCGATTCGCAACGCCGCCGCGCTCATCGACATCACTCCGCTTTACAAATATCTGATCACAGGCAAGGACGCCACCAAGCTGGTGAACCGGGTGATCACGCGCGACGTCAATAAAGTCGCGGTAGGCCAGGTGATTTACTGCTGCTGGTGCGATGAGCAGGGCAAAGTCATCGACGATGGCACGGTCACGCGCCTCGAAGAGAATAAATATCGCTGGACGGCGGCCGATCCGAGCCTGCGCTGGTTTCGGCAGAACGGCCTGAACATGAACGTGCAGGTCGAAGATATTTCCGAGAAAGTCGCGGCGCTGGCGCTGCAGGGGCCGACCTCGGCCAAGCTGCTGAAGTCCGTTGCCGAAGCCGAGATCGAGAACCTGAAGTATTTCCGCAAGACCAGCGGCAAAATCGCCGGCGTTGCCGTGGATATTTCGCGCACTGGGTACACCGGCGATCTGGGTTACGAGATCTGGGTTCCGTGGAACGATGCGGTCAAAGTGTGGGATGCGCTCATGGAGAAAGGCAAGCAGTTCGACATTCACGCCGCCGGAATGCTGGCGCTCGATGTGGCTCGCGTGGAAGCCGGGCTGTTGCTGATCGAAGTGGACTACAGCAGCAGCAAGAAGGCGTTGATTGCATCGCAGAAGTATTCGCCGTTTGAGTTGGGTTTCGGCAAGATGGTGCATCTGGAAAAAGAAAACTTCATCGGCAAGGAAGCGCTGGCGCGGGATGCGAAAGACGGCGTCGCCCGGCAGCTAGTCGGACTGGAGATTGACTGGCCGGAAGTGGAAGAGCGCTACGAGAAATTCGGGCTCACGCCGGCCGCGCCCAGCCAGGCCTCGCGCGTGGCCGTCCCGGTTTATCGTGAGGGAACGCAGGTCGGCAAAGCTACGACCACCACATGGTCTCCAGTGCTGAAGAAGATGATTGCGTTGGCCAGCGTGGAGACGGCGCACTCGCAGCTTGGAACCAAGCTGCAACTCGAGATCACGATAGAAGCGGTGCGACAGAACGTGACAGCGACGGTGGTTAAGCTGCCGTTTTTCAATCCGGCGAGGAAGACGGCCGTGCCGGTTTAACCTTAAACGTAAAATGTTCCACAGGGAACATAGTGTCATGACGAGATCGGGCTGACGATATGGTGATGACAGCTAAGCACAGAAAAGGAAAGAGCGAACTGCACCACTCAAGCCAAAACCAGCCTTGAGTCGGCGACCGATCAGTTCAGTGCCGGGCTTCGCCCGGCGGACGGGGCAAAGCCCCGTCCCTACACCGCCCCTTGAGCTTGCGCCTGCTTTCTTTTTCCCATCCAATAAATCCACGCTCCGATCAGCACCAGCAATCCCGACAATCCCACAATCTTCAGCACCGCCAACGGCTTGTTGGGCTCGTCGGGCTGTGGAATCACTGACAGAATGATCGTGAGACACGTGGTCACCAGGCCCACCGCTGCCACTATCTTGGCGACGGGCTTACCGCCCGGAACACGAATCACGTCGGGGCCCGCTGGCTCGCCTTGCAATTTGTACATGGCCGCGAACAGATACAAAAACGGGATGAAATACGTAATCACGCCCATGGCGACCAGCACATCGTAGGCCCCCTTGATGCTGGTGCCGGCTTGTCCCAGGAAAATGAACACGGCGCCGAAAACGAACTGGGTGAGCAGCCCGACCACCGGAGTTTTCCAGCGCGGATGGAGCGCGCCGAATGCCGGCGGCAGAAAACGATCAATGCCTGCGACGTAGGGCAGGCGTGCCACCGCGGCCAGGTACGCGCCGGCAGCGCCGACATTGCTCAGAGCAATCAGAAACGCGGCAAAGGGAATCACGCCCTGGAAGTCCACACGCTCGGCGGTTCGGGAAATGGCCTGCATCAGGCCTTGCAGGTTGCCGACTTCCGAGGAAGGCAACGCCACCAGCACTCCCATGGTGCCCACGATGTAGCACAGCGTTACAGTGACCCCGGCAAAGAATACGGCCAGGGGGATGGCGCGGCGGGCATTCTTGATTTCCCCGCCCATCAGCGACGCCGTCTCGGAGCCGGCGAAAGCGTAGGTCAGCACCGACCAGAAAATAATGTCGTTCAGATGGAAGCTCGGCGTCATGCTGTGCACGGAGAACGACGTCGCGCTTCCGTAGCGGTGCCAGGCAACGGCTCCCATGGCGATGATGATGCAGACCGGAATCCACATGGCAATCGCGCCCAGATTGTGCAGCCAGGTGCCCACGTCGAGGCCGAAAATATTGAGCAGGGTCGCGACTCCGAGCGCCACCAGAGCGAACACGATGTAAAACGTGGGATTGTTCGAAAGATGTCCCCAGGCGTTGTGGCGGATGTAGAGCGCGTTGCTGGCGGCGAAATAAAGCACTGCGGGGAAGTAGGGCAGATTGCAGGTCCAATACGTCCAGGCAGTGATGAAGCCGGCGAAATCGCCAAAGGCACGCTTGCTCCAAACGTAAATGCCGCCCTCGTCGGGATAGCGGGAGGAGAGTTCGATTACAGAGAGTGCGAGCGGCGTATAGAAAGCCAGCCAGGCGCCGACCCAGATGATGATCGAACTTGGGCCCGCGGCGGCCGCGGTGGCAATCCAGCGCAGGCTGACGCCGGTAACTACGTAGAACAACACCAGGTCGCGGAATCCCATCACCCGCTTGGGTTGATTGGGATCCTCGGCGTCGGCGATGGAAACTCCAGGCGAGAGAAAGCTGATGGGTTTAGGCTTGTCGGCGGCGGAGTTGGGGTCTGCCAAGCTTGTGTCCTGGAGTCAGGTTCGCGATGGCGCTTGCGAAAAAGAAGCTAGGAATAACACTCTGCGGCAGCCAGAGCAAGATGAATCTTTGAAAATTCCGGCTTCTCAGGTGATTTCGAAATCACCGAAGCCAGCTCAATCGCTATCCGATTCCCAGTTCGTCAGGGGACTCGAGCGGCGTGCCACAGCGCCGGCAAATCACCGCTCCGCAATCACCGCAGGTGAGCGGATCGACGGTTTCTTCGGCGCACTGCGGGCAGTACAGCGGCTCGGAATCGGGCTTGGACTTGGGATCCGCCATCGCGGCAAACTGTAGCACACCTTGGTGTACCTTCGTGACCTTGGTGGTTATAAAATCAGATTAACCACGAAGGACACGAAGGTTCACGAAGGACTTCAATTTGCCCGAGAAGCCACAGACTCCCGACGACAAGTTGCAGCAGGAATTCAACCGCTGGGCTGCGGCGGGTGAAGGCGAGAAGATGGAGCACCATCATCTCGATATCACCGAAAAAACCATCCGCCTGATGAACCTGCGTCCGGGCGAGCGTGTGCTCGATCTCGGCTGCGGATCGGGCTGGGCCACCCGGCTTTTGGCGCGGCTGGTGGCTGACGGTCCTGAAGGTTTCGGACAGGTGGTTGGGCTCGATGTTTCCGATGAAATGGTTCGCCAGGCTCGCGCAGCATCGAAAGATTTCGACAACATCATGTACGTCTGGGGATCGGTCCAGCAGATTCCGTGGGAAGAGAATTTTTTCGACAAGATGCTTTCGGTCGAATCGTTCTACTACTACCCTGACCAGGAACGCGCGCTGGCTGAGTTGTTTCGCGTGATGGCGCCGCGCGGGCGAATGTTTATTCTGATCAATCTTTACAAGGACAATCCTTACTCGCTGCAGTGGGTCGACAAGCTGAAAGTGCCGGTGCATGTGCGCTCGGCGGCGGAGTATGTCGAATTGCTGAAGAGGCACGCATTCGAGAACGTGGAATATCGTCTGATTCCCGACGACACGCCGACGCCGGACGATTATGTGACGAAGTCGTTCAATTCGTTGGATGATTTGAAGGCTTTTAAGCGGACGGGTGCGTTGCTGCTGATGGCGTCGAAGCCCGATTTGCGAAACCCGGCGCCGGGGTACACGATTTACTGATGGTGTGGCGCGGGCACTCTTGCCTGCGTTCTTCCTAGATCGATGCACGGGCGAGGACGCCCGCGACTACATCGGAAATGCAGCTGGCGCGGGCGAAAACGCCCGCGCCACACTGCTTACTTCACCAGCCGGTTGTATTTCTTCAGCACTTCTCTTACCCGATCGTGCGGCAAGGCAATCACGGTGTGGCCATTGATGCCCGTCATCGTTTCGGCTGCGACGAGCGCGTTGATGACTGCTTCTTCGGTTGCCCGCACCGTTGCCAGAAAAATTGGGGTCAGGTCGTCGTTGGGCAACATCGTGATATGGCGCAGACCCTCTGAGCTGTTCGCTCCCGGATTCGCCGTAGAAAACGCGATGAAAATATCGCCTGATCCGTTGCTGGCGTAGCTGCCATCACGGCCGAGTCCAAGCGTCACGCGCTTGACCATCCGCTTGAGTTGCGTTGGAATCAGCGGCGCATCGGTTGCCACCACGACGATGATGGAGCCAATATCCCGGTTATGAAATTTGCGCTCGGAGATTTCCTGCCCTACGGGAACGCCCGCGATGCGCAGTTGGTCGCGGTCTCCATAGTTGCACTGCACCAGCACGCCGACCGTGTAGCCCCCTTCCTTTGCTGGGATCACACGGGACGAGGTTCCGATTCCACCCTTGAAATCATGGCAGATCATGCCTGTGCCACCGCCCACGTTGCCCTCTTCCACTGGGCCGCTGTGAGCGGTTTCGATCGCATGGAACACATCCTCCGGTTTCACATGAAATCCGTTGACGTCGTTCAGATCGCCATCCCAGGTTTCGGCCACGACGGGCGTCGACCACCAATAGCCTTCCTGATCGGGTCCGTGCTTCACTTTCCAGGCGATAACCGCGTCGTGCACCACGCCCACGCTGTGCGTATTGGTGATCATGACCGGGCCGTTCAGAAAACCAGAGTCCTCAAGCCAGGTAGTGCCGGTCATCTCGCCCGCGCCATTCTCGGTAAACCAGGCGCCGAACACCGCGTCATTCGAGTCTTTGCCCCGCGGCAGGACGGCTGTCACTCCGGTGCGCACTGGCCCCACTCCTACTTTTAGCGGGCCTTCGCCTGAAATCAACGTGGTGTGCCCGACTTCGACACCCTTGACGTCAGTGATGGCGTTCAAAGGCCCCGGCTGGCCGTCGAAGGGGATGCCCAGATCGCGGGCCCGCGGTTTGTTTTGGCCTGCGACGCAGATCGCCACACCTAGCAGAACTGCAGAAATCATTATTCCGCAGCGAAATTTCACCATCCAAACCTCCAGAAGACAAGTTGCGCAGTATAAATCACCGGAGTTAAGCTTTGAGCTCCATTCCTCGGTTGGAGGGTGCAATGCCGCATTGGAAGCGAGCCTTGCTGGCGGGATCGGCTGCTGCCAGCGCCATCTTGTTTGTGAAGAAGAAGCGGGCTGCAGGGGTTCTGCTCGCGGGTGTCGGATTGGCCACGTTGGCCTCGGAATACCCGGAGAAATTTGCCGAACTTCGCGAAAATCTTCCCGGCTACCTGGAACGGGGCACGAAGTTTCTGGATGCCGTTTCTCGCCTGGGAGAGCGCCTTGCTGCGGCGACTCAGAAGCGCGGCTCGGATTGGTACGAATCGCTCACGTGAGGCTGATGGACTTGCCGTCTGCCTCTTCTGACGGGATCACTCGATACCCAATTGCCGCCGCGCATCCGGGCTCAGCCGCTCCGGCGTCCACGCTGGACTCCATACAATGTTGACGTTCGCGTTGCGCACTCCCGGCAGTTGCTCCACACGCGCTTTCACTTGTGCTCCAATCGTCACGTGTTCCGGGCAGCCCTGCGCGGTCAGGGTCATATCGACGGTCACATCCTGCTTATCTTCGGGAGCCGGCTCGAAACGAACTCCGTAAATCAATCCCAAATCCACGATGTTGACGGGAATTTCGGGATCGTAGCATTGTTTGAGTGCGCTTAAAACGATTTCTTCGGTGACCTCAGCCATTCTGCTCTCCTTCGACGGCCCGTTCCAGTGTAACTCAGCTCGCGCAGTCTATACGTCACGGCGACGCTCCTGATCTGGTAGTTTGGCCCAATGGCATTGACGCCCGGACTCAAGCAGAAGATTCAGATCTTTCTACTGACTGCGATCGCGCTCGCCGCCGCCCGCGTAGGAACCATACTCTACACGCGCCACACGGAACCCGCGGTTGAAACGAGTAAGCTTGCCCCACCCCTGAATCCCGACTACTACGTCGTTCCCCGGAAACTTCGTCCCTACGATTTGAAGTCAGCAAAGCAACTCACCCAGCAGCCGGTCTGGGTGATCGAGGGGTATCGCTACACTTACTATCCCTACGATCCGGTGCAGCATCGCGCGAACTTCGCTCACGAGGCCGGGTTGCTGCTGCCCCTGCAGAAGCTCGAGATCAAAGACGTGGTCACCGATATCACGCCGGGCGCGCCCGATCAGAGACAACTGATGGCGGTTTTCGAGCTTGACGGTAGGACTTACGCGTTCCCCATTGGCTCAGTCAAAAACGGCAACTACCAAATCTATTCGGATGAAATGCTCTACATTCAAGATCCGCACGAGCTGTACAAACACTGGCCGGCGGACACCTGGGCGGCCATCGACCTCCACGAAGTGAAGCCTGGGATGAATGAGATTCAAGCCGACTTCGCGATCGGCATGGGGGTTCCGCAAGCCTCAGCTGATTCCGCAGTAAGAATCGTAACGTACCCCAACGGAGGAAAGCCGGTGACGATCACTTATCGCAACGGCAAGGCAGCGGAGATCAGGCAGGGCCACGCTTAAACGATCCAGATCACTTAATCACTGGCGAATTTTCATCCGCCGGCCCTTGCTCGCTGGCATGGATCACGCAATCTTCCTTGGCATAGAACGAGCGATGCTCGGCGTCCTGCTGTTTGGGTGTGAGGGTGAGTTCGAAGGTATCTTCATCCTTCACCTTCTTGAAGTGGAACCCTACGGTGTAGTCACCCCGGTCGGTGCCGGTCATGCGCCGGGTGAATGAGCCGGAGTGGACAAGATCAGCCAGCGAGGGGGCGAATTTGTTGTATTTTTTCTTGTACTGCTGCTGCGCCCGCAAAGCAGTCCGCATGTAACCGAGTGCCGCGGCTTCCGAGTCCGAACGTGCGGGATCGCCGGGAAACTTTGGTTGGTAGGTCGTCTGTGAGGCCGCGGGAATCGCTGCCATCAGCGTCGTCGCCAGAATCGCCGCAAATACCCGCCTGTAGCCTGTTTTCATGAGTTGTTACCTTTGGTCGCGCCGATGTTTTCGATGTTACTGCCGTAATTGGCGATCTGGTACCCGCTGTTTCCATCCCGGCGAAATGCGGCTATGCTAGGCCGAGTTCGCCAATCAGGAACCCTATGAAGGCTGCAACCGCAATGAAAGCCGCACCGGCCAAAAAGCCGTCGATCCGTGTTGCCGTGGTGGAAAGCGATCCACTGCGGTTTGTGGGATTTCGGGCCCTGTTCGATGAAGAGACAGATTTCGAACTGGTGTCGGCGTCTCTGCAAGACATCGGAACCATGCAAAACATCGACCTCGTCCTGCTGGGTAATTGCAGCGGCCAGAACCTGTTTGACCTCATGGCGGGACTGAAGGCAGCTCGTCCCGACCTGCGTATCATTGTGACAGGTTCTGGGATGGATGAGGAGACCATTCTGAAGGCCATTGCTTCGGGCGCCAAAGGCTATGTAGATGAAGCGGCCGCGCCTACTGAGTTTGTACAAGCCATCCGGATCGTCAATCAGGGTTCGGTTTGGGCGCCCCGCCGCGTGCTCTCTCTGTTCATTGAGCGCGTCAGTTCGGCCCCGGGACGGATTTTTCCTGCCGGCCGCGTAACTTTCACCGATCGCGAGAAGGAAGTACTGGAAATGCTGGTGGCCGGCCGTTCCAATAAAGAAATCGGTGCTGCCCTGGGGATCGAGGAGCGCACGGTCAAAGCCCACGTGGCCAAGTTGATGCGCAAAGTTGGGGTGCAGAACCGCATCGCGCTTTCTGTGCACGCGATTACCCACTCGTTGGTGACCGCAAAATAGGTCTTTACCGAGCATTACTTTCGGACAGTGTCCCCAGGTAATCTTGCTGGCTACGGGTTCCTAACGCATACTCGGCTCACCTACCACAGAACCTGGGAGACGGGGTTGGGAGAGGCGGCGAGAGTCGTCACTGTCAGCCCCGATTTTTTCTTTCCTCAGACTCCCCGGCATAGCCACCTCCCGACCTCCTTAGCAGACAGTGGAAATCCAACCATTTCTTTCCTGCCGGAATCCTTTAGAATCAGTGCCACCAATTCCCAGGGAAAACTCTCTGCTTCTAAGAAGCTGAGGAAAGAGGAACGATGCGAAAACTTCTGCTGGTGTGGGTCGTAGTTTGTTTCACTCTTGCCGCTTTTGGCGCCGACGAGGATCAAGGCAAGCCGCCCGACAATAGCAAGGCAGTCGACCGCGTGCAGGCTGCGGCCACGGTGCTGGATGAAATTCAGTCCGCGCCGGACACCGGCATTCCAGAAGAAGTCCTGGGATCAGCGGAGTGCGTTGCCGTAGTTCCTTCCATGCTCAAGGCCGGGTTTATCTTTGGCGCACGCTATGGCCGCGGCGTCGCCAGTTGCCGCACTCCGAAGGGCTGGAGCGCCCCTGCATTCTTTACCATCGCAGGCGGCAGCTTTGGGTTGCAGATCGGCGGCCAGGCTGTGGATCTCGTCATGCTCATCATGAATCAGAACGGCATGAAGAATTTGCTTTCCAGTGAATTCAAGCTGGGCGCCGATGCCAGCGTTGCCGCCGGCCCTGTGGGCCGGAACGCCACTGCCGACACGGATTGGAAAATGAAAGCGCAAGTGCTGAGCTACTCCCGCGCCCGGGGCGTATTTGCCGGGCTTGAGTTGAGTGGAGCGGTCATCAAGCAGGATAAAGACAGCACGCGGGAGTTTTACGGGCGCATGGTTTCTACGGACGCCGCCTTGACCGGCGCGATTGAGGCTCCGAAGTCCGCTTATCCATTCTTGAGCACACTCGCCAAGTGGGCCAAGGAAGCCAGCAAATAATACGGGGTCGGGCCTCGGCGCGTTCCAAGCTGAGGCTCGACAGGTAGCGTCGGTTTGACAGGAATTTTTCCCCGATGCTACCGTCACCCTTCCCCTAGATGCGCCAACGGGTCGAGTACGCGCTTGCCTGGCCGTTCATCAAAGCCCTGGGAGTGCTGCCTCGACCGCTGGCCCGGGCCTTTGGCATCGCCATCGCCTGGCTGGTTTACGCGCTCCACTTCCGCCTCCGGCAGGTCGGCATGCGCAATCTGGCGCTGGCGTTCCCGGAAAAGAGTCGCCGGGAGCGCGCTCGGATCCTGCGCGCGGAATTCACTTCCCTTGGACGTCAACTTGCGGAAGTCTGCCACTTTCCCCAATACACGCCGGAGAACGTAAGCCAGGTCGTCGTTTACGACGGGTTCGAGAACTACGAACGCGCTTTTGCCCAGGGCAAGGGCGTGCTGTTCCTGACGGCGCACTTCGGCGGATGGGAGCTTTCCGCCTTCACGCATTCGCTGCATGGGCACTGGATGCACGTCGTCATGCGACCCATGGATAACGTTTATCTCGACCGCATCATCCGGCAGTACCGCACCATGCACGGCAATACAACCGTAGATAAGGACAACTTTGTGCGTGGCCTGCTGGCGGCCATGAAAGCCGGCGAGGTGGTAGGCATTCTCATGGATACGAACATGACACCGCCGCAGGGCGTGTTCGTGGATTTCTTTGGCATTCCGGCGTGCACGGCTAGTGGTTTAGCCAGAATCGCATTACGTGCCGATGCCGCGGTTGTTCCCACCTTTACTATCTGGGACCCGGTGTTGCGAAAGTATCGCCTGCGTTTTGATCCGGCGGTGAAGTTGATCCGCACGGGCAACGACGAGGCTGACATCGTCGCCAACACGCAGGTCTTCACGAAAATTATCGAGGATTATGTGCGCCGCTATCCCGAGCAGTGGCTCTGGGTGCATCGCCGCTGGAAGACCCGGCCGGAGGGCCAGCCCCGGCTATATTGACCCCTGGGATCGAAGCGCAGGCGTCCCCGCCCGTGCTCCGCACTTCAGAACCAATCACTCCGATACGCAACCCACCAACTCAGAAAAGCAATCGGAATCGTAGCCCCCAATGCCCACCAGAGAGGTAAAACGACATCCGCCAATATGCCCAGGACCGTGAAGGTAAGCCAGAAAACCTTGCGCTCCATATGTGCATTCTAGTCCCCGCAACTCTTTTTTCTGGTAAACCTGACCTGCCCACGTTAAAAAGATGCCATGAGGCGTCGCCTAAAGGACGTGGCCGAGTTCGTGGGAGGACGCGTGCTCGGCGAGAACATCGAAGTGTCAGGAGTCTCCAGCATCGCGTCCGCTTCCCTCGGAGACCTGGTCTTTGTGGAAGAGCCGAAGAGTCTCGATTCAGCGATGAAATCTCATGCTTCAGCAATGATTGCCGGAGAATTCGCGGCTGGCAAAGCCGCCCCAAAGCCACTCCTGATTGTGAAGCAGCCGCGATTGGCGTTTGCACGCGCCGCGCAACTTCTCTTTCCGGCAGCAGCTGCGCCGCCCGGAATTCATCCTATGGCGGTAGTTCATCCATCCGCGCGCCTGGGTAAAGGTGTCAGCGTGGCGGCGCGGGCCGTGATTGGAGAAAGATCCGAAATCGGGGAGCGCTCGCGAATCGGTTCGGGCTGCGTCATCGGAAACAGCGTTCATGTCGGCCGTGATTGCACTCTTTATCCCAACGTCACCATTTACGACGGCGCCCGTCTCGGCGACCGTGTCATCGTGCATGCCGGAGCCGTGTTGGGCAGCGACGGTTTTGGGTATGCGCGCGATCCGGACGCTGGGCGCTATGAAAAATTCCCTCAGATCGGACGTCTGGAAATTGAAGATGACGTTGAGATTGGCGCCAACACGACCATCGACCGCGGCGCACTCGAGGTGACACGCATCGGCCGCGGCGCAAAGATCGACAATCTGGTGCATATCGGCCATAACTGCCAGATCGGAGAGAATGTGGTGATCGCGGCGCAGACCGGTCTTTCCGGCAGCATCGTCATTGAGAAAGATGTGGTCTTGGGTGGCCAGGTCGGCATCGGAGAACATGCCCGCATCGAAGAAGGCGTGATGCTGGGCGGCCAAGGTGGCGTGTTGCCCAACAAGATTCTGCGCGGGAAGGGAATTGCCTTTTGGGGAACTCCAGCGCGCCCTCTCCGCGAATATTTGAAACAACTGGCCACGCTGGCGCGTTTGAGTAAGAGCGGTCGTTAGCTATCGGGCTCCGTGTCCTCAGTGTCCTTTGTGGTTTGTCTTGGTCTGTGTCCTCAGTGTCCCCTGTGGTTTATCTTGGTTTGATGACGCCTGCACCGCTCAAGCCACTCGTTTCCATCGACGTGCTGAATCAGATAGATATCCGCGTCGGCACCATTCTTGCGGTTACCGATGTCCCGAACTCCGACAAGCTGGTCCAACTCCGAGTCAGTTTCGGCGACCGGGAGCGCAAAATTGTCGCCGGGATGAAACAGGAGCGTGCCAATCCGCGAGAAATCGAAGGGCGACAGGCTCTGTTCGTGGTCAATCTCGAGCCGAGAAAAATGCGCGGAGTCGTTTCCGAAGGGATGCTGTTCGATATCGGCTATGCAGATGGTGTGCGTCCGGTATTGGCGGTACCGGAAAGCCCAGTCCCGGACGGGACACGAGCAGGCTGAACCGATATCTGTCCGCTTCGATTCTTTGCGCCTAGGGTTCGCCGCTTGCCTCTCGACAACTCCCACGCCTTTCGCATACTTCCAGGAGACGTAGACCGCGTGATAGAGGTGCAGTAACAATCCTTCGCGTCCGTCAAGAAATCCGAGCCGAAGAAAATAGTTGTAAACGAAGGTCAACAGCGGACGAAGCACGATGTCGATGAGACTGAAGCCCCTGTAGCCCTTTTCTGCCAGCATTTCCGCGCCCAGCGAAGAATAGCGGTTCATGTGGTCAATGTAGTCGGAGAGCGTTGGATAGGAGTGGTGGATGAGAGCGTGCTTCAGTTGGCCTGAAATTCCTGCAGTGAGGGTTACGTCCTCGTGCACGAGGCGATCTTCGAACCGAGCCTCACCTTTAGAAAAAGACGCAGCTTCGGATCTGGCCAGAAGCCGCCGTGCTTGATCCAGCGGTCAAGAAAGAAATTCTTGCGTGGAATCCGAAAACCTGCGTCGCCGGGGTTTTCACGATGCTCTTCCGCAGCCATTACGGCTTCCACCGCGTCTAAGGGATCGCCCTTCTTAGGCTCTTTGATCACCCCAGAGTCAAATCGGCCATGTATAGCGGCATGGATTTCTCCGGCGAGACCCGACTCCAATTCCTCATCCGCATCCAGACTCAGAATCCAGTCCCCGTTAGCCTTCGCGATCGCCGAATTTTTCTGCGCCGCATAACCCTTCCAAGGCTCCACAAAAACCTTCGCGCCGTGCGACTGCGCGATCTCCACTGTGCGGTCGGTCGAACCGGAATCCACCACAATAATCTCGCCCTGTCCCTCACGCACCAGCGCCAACACGCTGTCCAGCGTTCGCGGAAGATTCGCTTCCTCGTTGTATGTGATGATGACGACCGATAATTTCACGGCAGGAAGGATACCCTGCAAGCGGAAGAAACGGGAAGTGAAACGCGCGAGGGCACGGTTTCCCGCGCCCTCGCAAGTTCTTCTAAGGCGTCGCCGAGCGCGATGAGGGCGCTGCTTGCGCCTCGTTGGGCTGCGGCGTCGTCGGTTGTGATCCCGGCTGCGATGACGGCAGATCCTGCCGGGGAGCGACGTACGGCGCATTCGGCATGTGCGTTACCTGTCCCTGAGCCACGTCAGCCAGCACAATTCCGGTGTGGTCGAGCAGCAGGCCGGTGGCGCGGTCCAGCTCCACCCGGGACTTCTGGTAAGCGGCCATCGCCGAAACCAGATTCGATTGCACCGTGGTGAGCGCGGCCTGCGCCTGCAGAACCGTGGTTGGTGTGGAGACTCCGACCGCCAGTTTCTTCTGTTCGGCATCGAGCGACTGGCGGGAAAGGTCCACAGCGGCCTGCGCCGACTGCACCGCCGCCCGGTTTTGTCTTACGGCGAATTGCGCATTGCGCACTTCGATGCGCACCTGGTTCTCTAACTGTTGAAGGCGCATCTCTGCCTGGCGGTATTCCAGTTGGGCCCGCACCTGGTTGGCCTGGGCCGTTCGGTTGCGGAGAGGAATGTTCAAAGTCAGACCGACGCCTTTGTCGGGCGCGGTGGAGTCAACCAACTGGTTCAGGGTTGCACCGTAGCTCACCGGACCACCGTTACGAAACGGCGGCGGAGCCTTGGCCGGATTGAAGCAAAAAGTGCCGCTGGTAGGGGAACAGGCCGGAATCGCCGGATTCAAGTTCCCACCCAGCCCTGACCCGCCATAGTAGGCGAACACATCCAGAGTGGGCAACATGGCGTTGCGCACCGACTTGTTGTTCAGTTCTCGAGTGCTCAGGTCGATGCGTGATTCCGCCAGCTCCGCCCGATGACTGAGCCCCTCATTGATCATCTCCTGCACCGGCACGACCGGTTCCTGCTTGGGCACTTCCATAGTGGAAGTCGGAATCACTTCCGCCTCGGCCAACGAGGGGTCTTCCATGGTGCGGCTGAGCGCGTTCTTCATCAGCAATTGCTGCAGTTCGAGATTGGTCTGCGCCACGATCAGTTGTTGTTCATCGGTGGCTACAGTGCTCTGCGCGCTCACCACCTGGATCGGCGGCAAAGTGCCGAACTTCACTTGCTTTTCGCTGTCCGAGAGCGTCTTCTGGGCCGCATTCACCGCATCCTGCTGCACCTTCACATTCTCGAAGGCATAGACCAGGTCCCAATACATGTTCTCAATCTGATCTACGGTCGTAATCACCTGCAAGCGGAACGACACGTCAGAGATCTCGCGATTGTTCTTCGCGATGTGGATGTAGCGCGTGTTGGGAAGAAAACCAAAACCCTGTAACAAGTTCTGCGTCAGTTTGAACTGGAAATTAGAGCCCAGATTCGGATCCAGAAAGCTGGTTGGACTGTTGGTGGTGACGTGAGTGTTGTTAAATCCCACCTGCATGGTGCTGCCCCACTGGAAGCCCTGCTGATAAGCAAAGTCCGTGGTCCCGGTGTTCTGGGTCAGGACGGGTACGGGGCTCAGCACGCTGGTGGATTCGGTATTGTTGCGGTCCATTTGCAGCGTACCGGTGACGATAGGGTCGAAGCTGACAATCGGTGAGCCGATACCCAACGTGGAATTGACCAGGCCGTTGGTGCCGGTGGCCACGCCTCCGGAGCCGGCGTTGGTGCCGCCGCTTCCCGAACCGACCTGTCCACCCAGCCCACCCACGCCGCCGCCAGGCGTGTTTTGCACAATGCCCACGTTCACGCCAAGAATCGAGCTGCCCGCCTTGGCGCGAAGGATATCGGTGTCGGCGATGTTCAGGTTGTAGTGCGCGATGGCAATGTCCATGTTGTTTTCAAGGGCCAAAGCAATGGCGTCGTTCAAGGAGAGCATGAGCTTGCCGTTGCTCATCAGTTGGTCGATTCGCGGACTGTTCCCCAGGTTTGGCGGTGCGACCTCCTGCCCAGTGTAGGGCGCGATGAGGTTGGGGAAGGCCGCCTTCGGCTTCGAGTAATCCTTGAGTATGAAGCGGGGCTGTGCCGCTGGTTGCGGCGCTTGGGGCAGACTTGCCGAAGCGGGCGGCGACGGCGCTGTTTGTTGTCCCCAGGCTGCGGCTGAACTGGCCAGGGTTAAAAGCGCTATGGCAACGGCAGAATGGAAACGGGGCAAGAACATGTTTTTCTCTCCTTGCAGCAAAGAAGACGGGTTAAGAGCGAGACGCACCAGCACTTGGATGACAGAGTACAGTGAGGGCGTCATCTAATGATTTTGACGCAGGGAGGGCAGGATCGAAGGTGGGATTTGTAAAGAAGTGTAAGAAGGTAACTCCCGGGCTCCGCAGCATGGCAGCGTGCGGGAGCCCGGGAGGCGTAGTACCGTTACTGCGGCGGAGCCGGGGGCTGCGGGGTTTGCGCCGGAGTTGGTTGGGGCGCTGGTTCTTCCTGCCGCGGAGCGACGTATGGCGCAGCGGGCATATGGGTCACTTCGCCACGCTCCGCATCGGAGATCAGGATTCCCGTGTGATCCAGCAATTGCCCCGTAGCGCGGTCAAGCTCAACCCGCGACTTCTCGTAGGCTGCCCGGGCGGAGACCAGCGTGGATTCAGCCTGCGCCAGCGCAGTTTCGTTTTGCAGCACCAGCGTCGTCGTGGAAGCTCCGAGCACGTATTTCTTTTGTTCCGCGTCCAGCGATTCGTGCGCATAGGCGACCGCGGCCTGCGCGGCCTCGACACTGGCCCGGTTCTGCTGCACTGAGAATTGCGCGTTGCGCACTTCAATGCGCACCTGATTTTCAATCTGCTGCAGGCGCATCTGGGCTTGACGATATTCCAGTTCAGAACGGATCTGGGTGGCCTGGGCAGCGCGGTTGCGCAGCGGAATGTTCAACGAGACTCCGACACCTTTGTCCGACGCGCTAGAGTCGACCAGTTCATTCAAAGTTCCGCCGTAACCCTTGGAAGTGAAGGTTCCCGGGGGACTGCAAAGTCCTGGGGGAGGGAAGCCCGAGGGATTGCATGTGGCAAAGGGGTTCTGTACGCCGCCGGTTCCCGAACCGCCGTAATAGGCAAACAGGTCCAACGTGGGCAGCAGGGCATTGCGCACGGCTTTGTTGCTCAATTCCCGATTTGTGAGGTCAATGCGGGACTCGGCCAATTCGGCGCGGTGGCTTAACGCCTGGCTGACCAGATCTTCGGTGGGCAATACCTCCTCGTTGGCGGGAACGCTCATCGTGGAAGTCGGAATTACCTCGGCGCCTGCCAGGCGCGGGTCTACAAGGGTACGGCTTAGCGCGTTCTTCATCAGCAACTGCTGCAATTGAAGATTGGTTTGAGCCACGGTGAGAGACTGCTGGTCGGCAGCCACGCTACTCTGGGCGCGGACGATCTCAATGGGTGCGAGGCTTCCGATCTCGACCTGTTTCTTATTGTCGGAAAGCGTCTTGTTGGCGAACGACAGGGCTTCTTTTTGCACCCTCACGTTCTCGTAGGCAAAGACTAGGTCCCAATAGATGTTCTGAATCTGGTCCACCGTGGTAATGACCTGTAGACGGAAGGCGACATCAGTGATCTCACGGTTGTTTTTCGCGATACGGATGAAACGCGTGTTAGGCGCGAATCCCAGCCCTTGCAGCAAATGCTGCGTCAGCTTGAACTGGAAACTGGGACTCAACGCAGGACTGACCAACACGAATGGGTTGTTCGAGGTAGTCCGCGAATTATTGAACCCCACTGACATGTTAGTGCCCCACTCGAAGCCCTGCTGATAGGCGAAGTTCCCGGTGGTCGTGTTTTGCACGGTTCCGGAGAAAGGACTAGTGGGAATGAATTTGGCGTGGTCGGATTGCAAGGTGCCCGTGACGATCGGATCATAGCTGGTGATGTTAGGTCCCAGTCCCAGCGTAGAGTTGACCAGGCCGCTGGTGCCGGCGCCGGCCCCGCCCGCTCCAGCCTGCGTCCCGCCTGAGCCCGAGCCGATTACTCCGCTCAGCCCGCCGGTTCCGCCGCCGGGCGTTCCCTGAACCAGGCCGCTGTTCACGCCCAGGGTGGTGGCCCCGGCTTTGGCTCGTAAAACGTCGGTGTCGGCGATGTTCAGGTTGTAGCGGGCGATTGCGATATCGAGATTATTTTCGAGGGCGAGCGCAATCGCATCGTCCATGGAAAGATAGATTTTTCCGTCGCGCATCAAGCTGTCCATGCGCGGCGTGTTGCGCAAATCGGGAGGCGCGACGTGGTGCGGCAGGTACGGGCCAATCGGATTTGGGAAGTGCAAAGTCGGCTTGGAATAGTCCTTGATGACGAACTGCTGGGGTTGCGGTGTCGCCGGGGAAGACTGTCCGGACGGCGAAGCCGTCTGGGCCCAGCCCAAAGTTCCTCCCAAGCCCGCAAGCATGACCATGAACATCCGCCGGAAGGCGCAATCTCTTCGAAGCAAAAACATGCGTTTCTCTCCCTGAATCAAGGCTGCTGATGATGATGACAGGTCTTTCCCATCCCAATCGTTGATACGTAACCGGCAGTGGGCCGGTTCACAATTTTCTGCGTGGGCCTATTTCTGCGTATTCGGGCCCTTGGTGTTCCCCGTGCCGTTAAGATGGATCAACTAGTATATCCGACGCACGTCACTCAGGCTGGTTGCGGGCCGCCTCCGCCGTGCGAAACATTGGCGAAGACAACCGCAAATCGGCTTGGATGAAACCCGGTTCCACGGCGACTCGAAAAGAATTCACATGCGTACCATAAAGCTCGTCCTCGCATATGACGGCACGGATTTTTCGGGATGGCAGGTGCAGCCCCAAGCCGCGACTATTCAAGGCACGCTAGCCTCGGCTATTGGACGACTAACCGGCGAAAAGGTCTTGCCCCAAGGATCCGGACGGACTGACGCAGGAGTGCATGCACTCGCCCAGGTTGCAACTCTTGAGACTGAGTCATCCATTCCCGCTGAAAACTTCGTGAAGGCTCTGAACGACATCCTGCCGCCCCCCATCCGCGTCTTGCAGGCAGCGGAGGTGGCGGCAGATTTTCACGCCCGCAGATCTGCTCGCGCCAAGACCTACCGCTACCGGATTTGTCGCGGCGCGATTTGCCCGCCCACCCTGGCGCGCTACGTCTGGCACTATCCTTTTCCGCTTGATGAGGCCGCGATGAGCAGCGCCGCTGCCGCCGTTGTGGGCGAGCATGATTTCACATCCTTCGCGGCGGTCGATCCGGAGCGGGGCGCAGAAGAACGGGAATTCTCGAATGTCCGGGAACTTTTTTCGTCGGTTTGGGAACGGCAAGCGGACGAGTTGGTTTATACCGTCCGCGGCAGTGGGTTTCTTCACCACATGGTCCGGAATCTGGTGGGCACTTTTATTCTGATCGGCAAAGGGACGTTGCAGCCCGAAGACATGAAACGGATTCTCGATGCCCGGAACCGCTCGGTCGCCGGGGCTACGGCCCCGCCAAGCGGGCTATTTCTGGTGGACGTGGAATATTGATTCTCTCCTCATGTGGCTGGGCCCGCAGGCTTCGAGTAAAATCGAAGATTGAATTGAATCCGCGGCACGCCCGCAGCGACGAGGACAATCCTTTTGGCCACGACCGAAGCCGCAAGCTCCGCGACGCAAACTCCACCGCAGCTCCCTCACCACAAAGTGAAAACCAAGAAGGTGGGGCAGCGCGCCTGCAATGAAAAAGACGCCAAAGGCAAACCTTGCGGCGGACATCTCAAACGCTGGTTCTACGCAACCGATGCTACCGAGCAACAATGTGGAGACGCAGAAAAGGCCTGGGGGCCGAATGCTGAAGTGTATCGCTGCGAGCACTGCAAAACCCTGTACCTGCCGAATCCCGGTGATGTGCAGGGCCTGAATGTCGCGGGGCAGGGTACCACTTCGGTGTTCGGGTTGACTCTGCCGCCTAAGAAATAGGGAATTAAGTTTTCGTGGCCCGGGCGGGTCAGAGACTCCCTCTACACGTTTAGAAAAGCTTTACGTGAATACCTCCGAACTCATTTACGACTGGAACCGCAGCCACCCCGCCTCTTTGCGTCCCATGAAACCCGTGCAGCTCAACGATGAGACCCTGCGCGATGGTTTGCAGTCGCCTTCCGTACGGGACCCTTCGATCGAAGAAAAAATCGAGATTTTGCATCTCATGGAGGCACTGGGCATTGACGCACTCGACCTGGGCCTTCCGGGAGCAGGGTCGCGCGCAGTCGAGCATGTCGAGGGTTTGGCCCGGGAAATCGTGCGGCACAAAATGAAAATCCGCGCCAACTGCGCGGGGCGGACGCACCAGAACGACATTCGTCCGGTCGCCGAGATTGTTCAGCGTACCGGTCTTGATATCGAAGCCGCGATGTTCCTGGGCTCGAGCCCGATCCGCCGCTACACGGAAGGCTGGACCGACGACTTCCTGCTGCAGACCACCGAGAAAGCGGTGAGGTATGCGGTTTCACTCGGGCTCAGGGTGATGTATGTCACCGAAGACACGTCGCGCTGCGATCCCGCTACGGTGAAGCGGTTGTACTCAGCCGCGATCAACTGCGGAGCGCGCTCGATCGTGATTTGCGACACCGCGGGGCACGCCACCCCCATGGGCGTATTTGCTCTGATGAAGTTTGTGATCGAAGAGGTAGTGAAGCCCTCGGGCGAGACGATTCGCGTCGACTGGCACGGACACTGCGATCGCGGCCTGGCCGTGGCCAATTCGATGGCGGCCCTGATCGCCGGTGCCGATTGTGTGCATGCGTGCGCACTGGGCTTGGGCGAGCGCGTGGGCAACACGCAAATGGATCAGATGCTCGTGAATTTGAAACTCATGGGTATTCCGCCCTGGGATAAGCAGGATCTGACCAAGCTCAAACATTACTGTGAGGCGGTCTCGCGCGCCAGCGGCGTACCCATTCCGCCGCACTATCCGGTGGTCGGCGAGGACGCGTTCCGCACAGCCACCGGCGTGCACGCGGCCGCGATCGCGAAGGCTTACAAGAAGAATGACATTGAGCTGGCGAATGCTGTGTACTCCGGCGTCCCTTCCCATGTATTTGGTTTGGAGCAAATCATCGACATTGGGCCGCTGAGTGGAAAATCGAACGTCCATTTCTGGCTGGAGCACCGTGGTCTGCCTGCTTCGGACGAAATCGTCGACCGGATCTACCAGCTCGCCAAAGCTTCCAATCACACTCTGACCGAAACCGAGATTCGCGAGTGCCTGGACGCGGCGAAGGCGACATAACTGGAAAGACGAGATCGTCTCTAAACGTCTCATCCCAACTTCCCAGCGCCGTTGTAATATTGCGAATCCATGGTCCCCGGTTCACGCCCGGAAGTCTCGCAGGCGCTCACTGATATCCAGCAGGAAGTGGCCCGCCTGGTGACGCTGCCTGAGATTCGCTCCGCCTTCGCCTGGTTGCGCGCTCAGGAAGTGCAATTTGCCCAGTGGCAACTCGAGATGGCCCGCATAGCGGCGCCTCCATTCGGCGAAGCGACGCGAGCGGAGTGGCTGGCCGGCAAGTTTCGCGAACTAAGCTTGGAAGATGTTCACAATGACGACGTTGGTAATGTCTTCGGCACTCGCCCCGGGTGGGGGCCCAGCTACGTCTCGCTGAGCGCGCACATCGATACAGTTTTTCCCGCGGGCACGCCGCTTAACATCCGGCAAGAAGGTAGCCGGTTGTACGGACCCGGCGTTTCCGACAACGGTGCGGGCGTCGCCGCCATGCTCGCGATTGCGGCCGCCCTTAGTGCGCTGCGCATCCGGCACGTCCTGCCCTTCGTCTTTATCGGCAACGTTGGAGAAGAAGGCGAGGGCGATTTGCGGGGCATGCGGCATATCTTTTCATCGCCACGCTGGAAAGATGCGATTCACTACAGCCTCGTGCTCGACGGCGCAGGTTCGGACACGATTGTCGCCGAGGCCCTTGGCAGCCGCCGCTTCGAAGTGATTGTGCGCGGGCCGGGCGGCCATTCCTGGAGCGATTTCGGCGCGCCCAATCCTATCCTGGTGCTGGCACGCGCCATCCAGACGTTTGCTGAAACGCCCGTCCCTTCTTCCCCCAAGACTACTTTCAACGTCGGCGTGATTCGTGGCGGCACTTCGGTGAATTCGATTCCGGAGTCCGCCAGCATGCGAGTGGATATTCGCTCGACCTCGATGACCGAGATGGAACGCCTGGAGCGGAGTTTGAGGGCTGCACTCGAGCTGGCAGTCGCCGAAGAGTCTCGCGCCACAGAGGGGCGCGCCTTAACGCAGAAGCGTCCCTTTGGACTGAGTTGCGAAGTGGTCGCCATCGGCGACCGGCCCGCGGGAGAACTCGACTCCAAAGCCCGCATCCTGCAAGTGGTCCGGGCAGTGGATGCGCTGCTGGGCAACGCTTCGCAGGTGCAGCGCGCCTCTACCGATGCGAACATACCTCTCTCCATGGGCCGCGAGGCGATTGCCATAGGCGGCGGCGGCACTGGTGGCGGAGCCCATACTTTGCAAGAGTGGTTCGACTGCAACGGCCGAGAACTCGGCCTCAAACGCATTCTTCTAACTTTGCTCGCGCTGTCCGGAGTAGGTGCATGAAATTGAAAATGCTCGTTCTGCCGCTGTGTCTTGCTTCTCTGCTGTCGGCACAGCAGGTCTCGACCCCCAAGGCCGATGTCATTTTTATTCACGGCAACATTTACACCGGGACGGAAGACAAATCTCCTTTTCACGGAATCAAACGGGCGCAGGCGCTCGCCATCCGCGATGACCGCCTTCAGGCCGTGGGGACCGACGCAGAGGTGCTCAAACTGAAGGGATCGAGTACCCAGGTAGTCGATCTCGGCGGGCACTTTGTCATGCCCGGGTTCAACGATGCCCACACCCATCTCGCCGAGGCCGGATTTCAGCGCCTTTCGGTAGACCTGACCGGAGTCAAATCGCTCACTGAATTTCGTGAACGCATCCGGGCCAAGGTCCAAACCGCTGCGCCGGGCGAATGGATTCTGGGCGGCGGCTGGGACCACACCCTGTGGCCGGTGAAGGAACTGCCCAGCCGCTGGGACATTGATGAGATCACCACTGACCATCCCGTTTACCTCAATCGCGTCGATGGCCACATCGCCGTCGCCAACACCCGCGCCCTCCAGCTCGCCAGCATCACCCTTGCCAGTAAAGATCCCCAAGGCGGCAGGATCGATCGCGACGCGAATGGCCAGCCCACCGGCATTTTGCGCGAAACCGCCAAAGATGCAATGACCGCAGTGATCCCCAAGCCTACGGCCGAGAAACGCCGCCGCGCTATGGAAGCTGCGTTGAACGATCTGGCGCAATGGGGCATCACGTCGGCGCAAGACTACTCCGACATCGGCGGTGACTCGCAGCTCGAGTGGGCAGAATTTCAGACCCTCGAGGAAATGGAACGCGAAGGCAAGCTGACGGTCCGCATCAGCGAATGGCTGCCCTTCAACGATCCGGTCGATGTTTTGCAAGCCCATCGCGCGGCGCATCCTCAATCCGACACCATGCTGCACACCGGAATGCTGAAAGGCTTCATGGACGGGTCCCTCGGCTCGCGCACCGCTTTGATGATTGAGCCGTACTCCGACGATCCCAGGAACTCCGGTTTGGCTCGCTACGAACAGGACAAGCTAACCCAGATGACCAAAGATCGCGTTGACGCGGGTTTCCAGGTAGGCTTCCACGCCATTGGAGACAAAGCGGCACAGATGGCGCTCGATGCCTTCGCCGCAGCCGAGAAAGACGCTCACGAGAAGAGAGTGAAGGCGCCAAACGGGGGAGACGATTTCCGCCTGCGTATTGAGCACGCGCAGGTCACCACGCCGCGCCAGATTGCGGAGTTCAAAGAGTTGAAAGTCATTGCCTCAATGCAGCCCAATCACCTGTTGACCGACATGAATTGGGCCGAGGCGCGACTGGGGCCGAAGCGCGCGGCATATTCCTACGCCTGGGCAGAGATGCTAAAGAAAGGTGTGCCGCTGGCGTTTGGGACTGACTATCCCGTCGAACCAATCACTCCCTTTCGCGGTCTCTACGCCGCTGTCACGCGAATGAGCGAAGATGGCAAGAAGGAATATTTCCCGCAACAGAAGCTGACCCTGGAACAAGCCATTGCCGCGTACACCACGGGCGCAGCCTTCGCGGAATTAGCGGAGAAAGATAAGGGCACTCTGGCTCCCGGCATGCTCGCCGATTTCGTTGTGCTCGATCAGGACATCACCGCAGTTCCGCCGGCCAAGATCTTGCGCACGCGTGTGCTGCGCACTGTCGTGGGTGGGAAGACGGTCTACGAAGCCAAGTAATTCTGGCAATCCCATCTCACGAAGAAATTTGTTTTGGGCGGAAGCGCCGGTCGATTACGACTCGTTCTGCGCGATCGCTCGCCAGCGCTTCACACTTCTGTGCGTGAGCCCATCGCCGAACAGCCCGAAGCAGTTCCCCGGTAATACCCCGTCCGCGGGCTGAAGGGATCACGTACAGCCCTTCTATATAGCCAACTTGCTTTTGCTCCAGACTGGGGAGGTCGAACCGAATCGAAAGCTCGGCAAAACCTAGCATCGTGCCCGCAACGTCCTCGGCAACCAGAACTGCCACCGGTTCCTCGATCGTGTTCGCGAAGAATGCAGCAATCTCGACAGCGTGGCTCTCGGGGTCCTCCGGCCAGAGATCGCGGCGCAACGCTTCCCAGGCCGGGGCATCGGCGGGAGTGACTGGTCGAATCACAACAGAGATCGGCTCTGCCTGCATTCAGTCAGTGTTAACAGAACGGCTTCCTGGAAGACAACTGCACCCTCCCTTATGTCCTCGAAAGCGACCGCCGTCAGGGTCGCGCAATCCGTTTGATACATTAGGGCGTGTCTCGCTCTCTCAAAGCACACATTTTGCTCGTCGCCATCACGGCGATCTGGGGCGCGACGTTTGTCGTCATCAAGAACGCGCTGGTCGATATTTCTCCCCTCCTGTTCAACGCCATCCGCATGAGTTTGGCGACGGTTGTTCTAGCCGCAGTTTTCCATCGCGAAATCCCTCGTTTAACGGCCAAGGCAATCGCGTTTGGCGCGCTCATCGGAACCTTCCTGTTCCTTGGGAACGAATTACAGACTGATGGATTGAAGTACACCACCGCCTCAAAGTCCGCCTTCTTGACGGGCGTCTCCGTGGTTCTAGTTCCCGTATTTCTGGCACTATTCTGGAAGCGCGGCATTAACCGCTGGGGTGCGGCTGGCGTGGCGATGGCGGCCTTAGGGTTGTACTTGATTGCCGTACCGGCCTCGTCCGGCGGCGGGCTGAATTTGGCCAGCTTGAATCACGGCGACTTGCTCACTTTAGGCGCGGCTGTCGTCTTCGCTTTTCACATCATCTTCGTGGGTCACGCGGCGCAGGCGCACCATTGGCAGCAGATCACAATCGTGCAGGTGGCCGTGACCGCCTCGCTGATGGTGTTCACGGTGCCGTTCGCGCCAGAGACTTACGTCACCTGGTCAGCCCCGGTGCTCTGGGGCATCGGGATCACCGGACTGTTCAGCCTGGCACTGGCGTTCAGTGTTCAAGCCTGGGCGCAACAGTTCACCCCACCCACAAACGCGGCGCTGATATTCTCCCTCGAACCGGTGTTCGCCTGGATCACGTCTTTCGTCGTTCTGGGCGAACGTTTGGGCTTTCGGGCCGGGGTGGGTGCCCTGTTCATCCTGGGAGGCGTACTGGCTTCCGAGGAAAAGGGAAGCAAGGAGTCGCTGGCCGTCTGCCCCGACCATGCCGGCGTGCCGGTTTCGCCTGTGGCGCCCGAAGTATAAGTATTCTTCCCAAGCCAACGCTTTTTCAGGGTTATTGCGTCTAACTCAGAGGTGGACAAACTAGGTCAAACTTACCATTCCCCAAAACCGTGCCGTTTCATCTCCCCATCGGCGAAAAGGTATAATCGTGCAGTTCTCATATCTGCGGAGGAAGTGACATATGGAGCCGCGCGCAAGCGCTTTTTGGGTGCGTCTGAAAGCCAACCGTCTCGCCTATACCATGACGATTTTGGCGACACTGACGGTCGGCATTTTGATCGGAACCGTCATCTCTTACGGGGTTAAGGGCCAGGAGGTGAAGAAGGGCAGTTCGGACGCGACGCCCCTAACCGTGCCTTCGCCCAAACAGCTCTCCAACCAGTTCTCCCAGATTTCGAAACAACTCGAGCCCAGCGTGGTCAACATCAACACCGAGTCCACCATCAAGAATCCGCACCGCCGCCGTGGCAATCAGGATGACGGTGACGACGACGGCCAGTTCGACGATTTCTTCAACAAATTTTTCGGGGGCCGAGGTGATGGTGGCGGCGCGATTCGCGAGCGCTCCCTTGGCTCAGGCGTTGTGGTCGATCCCAAGGGCTACATCGTCACCAATCGGCACGTCGTGGAAAAGGCAGACCGCATTCGTGTCCGGCTTCAGGACGATGCGCCGGGTGTGCTGCATGACGCCAAAGTCATCGGCGTCGACCAGGAAACCGACTTGGCTGTGATCAAGATCGATGTAGATCGCGCTCTGCCCGTCGCCAAGCTTGGCAACTCCGACAGCATGGAGGTCGGCGACTGGGTCCTGGCCATCGGCAGCCCGTTTGGTTTGCAGGAGACTGTCACCGCGGGTATCGTTTCTGCTAAAGGCCGAAATATCGTGCCGCAGCGGCAATTCCAGTCGTTCATCCAGACCGACGCTGCAATCAATCCTGGCAATTCCGGCGGGCCGCTGGTCAATATGTCAGGCGAGGTGATCGGAATCAACACCGCGATTCTTACTGACACCAACGCCTACGCCGGCGTCGGTTTCGCCTTGCCCTCGAACACCATCATGCAGGTCTACAACCAGTTGATCGGACCCGACCATCGCGTGGTGCGCGGTTCCGTCGGGATCATGTTCAATGCCCAGGAGAATCCGGCCATCACCCGGGTGTACGGTTCTGGCTCAGGCGTTACGGTTTCTGCCGTCACTGCCGGGAGTCCGGCGGACCAGGCGGGACTGAAAATTGGCGACACCATCGTTTCCCTGGATGGCAAGCCGGTCAAGAATGGCGACGAATTGGTGGCCGAGATCGCCAGCCGCAGGCCCACCAGCAAGGTTACCGTGGGTTTCCTGCGCAACGGCAAGAAGCAGGAAACGACGGTGACCATTGCCGACCGGGCAAAGCTCTTTGCCGCTCGCCTGGGCGATGACGAAGGCGGCGGGGAAGAAGCCACTCCCAAGCAGAGCAAGCTCGGCCTGAACGTTCGCGGTCTCACGTCCGATATGGCCGACCGTCTGGATGTACCCGCCGGCAAGGGTGTGATCGCGCAAGAGGTTAAGCCCGGCTCCTTCGCCGATGACGTTGGTCTTGCCCGCGGCGACATTATCCTTGAGGTTAACAAGCAGCCGGTCAATAGCGAAGACGATTTCAACCGCGTTACCTCGGGATTGAAGAGCGGGCAAGACGTCGTGTTCCTGGTCCGGCAGCGCGGCGCCACCGGCCAGGATGGAACCATCTTCCTCGCTGGCACACTCCCGTAACGCGCGCTTTCATGATTGGGGATGGCCTAAGGGAGTTGGCCCACGGGAACTGGCATCAGGGTCCTGAATCGGGGATGATTTCCAGTGCCAGGTTACGTCTGAGCTGCTAACTTGGTCACGGACTTAGCTTTGCCATCGGCCACTTCATCGTCGGCAAGAGTGTCCGGCGCTGCCTGCGTCGTTTTGGCGGTGTGCGCCGGGGCCTTGGCTCAGAGCAGCGCAACGCCGGCTACCACGAACCAACCGGCTGCCAAGTCTCACGTTACCCCGCATACCAGTTCCAAGAAGAGTAAGAAGTCGCGCAAGACTTCCTGGCGTCGCGGCCAGCAAAAAATCGATCCAGCCCGCGCCCGTGAAATCCAGGAAGCGTTGGTGCGCGAGCACTATCTCAACGGCACTCCGTCAGGGAAGTGGGACGATGCCTCGCAAAAGGCGATGGAGCATTACCAGGCAGATAACGGCTGGCAGAGTAAAAGCATTCCTGATTCGCGTGCGCTCATAAAGCTCGGCCTTGGTCCGGACCACGAGCACCTGTTGAACCCTGAGAGTGCGATGACCACAGTGCCGCAGCAACCCAAGCAGGCTGCCAAACCGACTACGACGCCTGCCAGTGCCGATCCTCCAGCAGCGAAACCACCGCAGGAGTAAATGCTGGTTGCTGAATGCTGATTGCTGAATGCTGGACAGCTACTTCTTCATCACCGGATTGGGAAAATAAGGCAGTGCCAACCCGTGGATGATGGCGCGCGGATTGTCATCTACGAGCGCCCGGGCAACGTCGGGCTCGCAGAATTCTTCCACGGCTTCGCGGGCGAAGGAGAGCACCGGTTTGCGGTGTTTAGTGTCGTGGCCGTCGCTGGCCAGTACGTGAACAGCATCGCGCTCCAGCAGCCATTTCGCGGCGCGCCAGGCGCGTTCGCCCCAATCTCCGGTCACTGCCGAAGCGGTCACCTGCACCGCGCAGCCCAGTTCGACCCACTTCAATACCCGCTGCGGCGTCTGTTGCAGGATCGGATTGCGCTCCGGATGGGTAATTACGGGAGTGATGTCTTTGTCGCCCAGGCGCACCAGGCAATCGTCGATCTGTGCCGGAATACTGAAATCGCTTAACTCGACCAGAAGATAGCGGCTGTTCTGGATGGTGTAATCCTCAGGCCGGGTCAGCACGGCTTGCAAGTTTTCGTAAGAGAGATGGAAATCGCAGCCCAGGCTTAGGCGTGGGACGCCACCAGCGAGTGTACTCAGGTGCCGAAGCGACTGGCGGTGCTGCTCGCGATCGTAGGCGTACCGCTCGTTGGCATGTGGCGTGGCCACAATGTGCTCGATACCATCGGCGGCCGCCATGCGGCACATTTCCTGGGACACGTCCCAGGACTTGGGGCCATCGTCCACTTCGGCGAGGATGTGGCAGTGGATGTCGATCACGAGGGGCTCGGACTCGTTCAGTGACGATTTAAGCAGATTTCACAAGCGAGGGCCACAAATCTGTGATGCGCGGCACAGGATGTACTACTGGTATCTTTTCGCGATGAACTCGCCGATCGCGCGATACGCTTTGCGGAGAGTCTGTTCATCGGGCAGGAACACGATGCGGAAATGTTTGGTCCCCGGTTTCTGGCCGAAGCCCGAACCGTGGACAACGAGGACATGCTTTTGCAGGCAGAGTTCCTTGACGAAGACGTCGTCGCCTTCAGGGATGTCGAGGCGAGGGAAAGCGTAAAACGCGCCTCGCGGCGAAACGCAACTCAGCCGTGGAGTTGAATTGCACCACGCGACCGTAAGATCGCGGCGCGAGCGCAGTTTGGCCCGGACTTCCGTCAGATGATCCTGCGGACCTTCCAGCGCAGCTTGGATGGCGTACTGCTCGGGATGGTTGGCGCACAGCCGGGCGCGCAACAGGCGGTGGATGCCCTCGATGTACGGCTTCACAGCGGCTGCGTCGCCGCTGACGATGCCCCATCCTATACGCCAGCCGGGAGCGAGATAGTTCTTGGAGAGTCCCCCAAAGGTCACGACTGGAACGTCTGGGGCTACGGCGGCGAAGGAAAGGTGCGGATCCCCATCCAGCATCAGTTTGTCGTAAATTTCATCCGCCAAGATGACCAGGTTGTGTTGGCGCGCAAGTTCAGCCACTTGTTCCAGCATCTGCCGTGAGCAAACCGAGCCCGTGGGATTGTTGGGATTGATCAGCACGATGGCGCGGGTGCGAGGCGTGATCTTGTGCTTGATGTCCTCGAGATCGGGCTGCCACGCGTCATCTTCGTTCAGGTCGTATGCCACGACGGGGATTCCCAGCTTGCAGAGCACGGCAGAATAGAGCGGGTAGTCAGGCCTGGGAGTCAGAATATTCTCGCCAGGATTGACTAGCGCCGTCAGGCAGATGTCCACAGCTTCGCTCGCGCCTGAGGTGACGAACACATCCTGCACGCTGCTGATGCCTTTGCGCGCGGCTTCGGCGCGAATGGCATCGAGTGCCTCTTTAATTCCGGGTGAGGGCGCGTAGCCATTCTTGCCGTCAACCATCGCCTTGTGCACGGCTTCAATCAGGTGCGGCGGGGTCTGGAAATCAAAAATATTGGGATCGCCGACATTCAGGTAAAGAACTTTGTGGCCCTGCCGGGTCACTTCGTCGGCTACAAGCGCAAGATCGCGGATGGCATAACGAACATTCGCCAGGCGATCGGCAGCGAGGATTTCGCGGGATTGAGTGGTAGGCATAATCTTTAACCACAGAGGACACTGAGAAATGCCAAGGTTCTAGCGCTTCTCTGTGTACTCTGCGGTGAGGATCTATTCTCCGCGGTCAATCTGGGCCTTTTGCAGCTTGTCCGAGTAATCGACGTACACCGACTTCCATTCCGTATAGAAGTCAATCGCGCCGATTCCGCCTTCGCGATGGCCATTCCCTGTAGCTTTTACTCCACCGAAAGGCAAGTGCACCTCAGCTCCGATGGTCGGAGCGTTGATGTACGTAATGCCAGCGTGCAGGTCCCGCATGGCGACAAAAGCTTTGTTTACATCTTTCGTGTAGAGAGCCGAAGAAAGCCCGTACTCGATGCCATTGGCGATTGCGATCGCATCTTCAAGATCTTCACAGGGAATAATCGAAACCACGGGGCCGAAGATTTCTTCCTGCGCGATGCGCATTTTGGGGTCGACATCGATGAACACCGTCGGTTCCATGAAGTAGCCGTACTTGTACTCGCCCTGATCGAGCTTGTTGCCGCCGCATTTCAGCTTCGCGCCCTCAGAGCGCCCGATCTCCACATAGCCGAGGTCGGTCTGGAGCTGGCTTCCGTTGATGGCCGGGCCCATTTCGGTGGTTTCATCGATCCCGTTCCCAACCTTGAGCCGCTTGGCGCGCTCTACATAGCGTTCAACGAACTCGCCGTAGATGCCCTTTTGCACAATGATCCTGCTGGTCGCGGTGCAGCGTTGTCCGGTGGTGCCGAACCCGCCCCAGAGGCCGCCTTCGATAGCCAGGTCGAGGTTGGCGTCATCCAGAACGATCATGGGATTCTTGCCGCCCAATTCAAGCGAACAATGCTTAAAGCTTCGCGCGGCGGTTGTGCCCACGATGCGGCCCACTTCTGTCGAACCGGTCAGCGAGATAGCCCGGACTTCGGGATGCTCCATCAGCGGCCCGCCGACGTGTCCGCCGAACCCGGTCACGATGTTGATCACGCCTTTTGGCACGCCGGCATCGGCGAGGGTGCGGACCAGATTGAAAGTGGAAAGCGGTGTATCCTGCGCCGGCTTGATCACGCATGTGTTGCCGCAAACAATGGCAGGTAGCAGCTTCCAGGAGGGGATCGCCATGGGGAAGTTCCACGGCGTAATCATGCCGCAGACTCCGATGGGAGTCCGGACCGCCATGGCAAACTTATTGGGCAATTCGGATGGTGTTGTTGGGCCGAACATGCGGCGGCCTTCGCCCGCCATGTAATAAGCCGTGTCGACCGCCTCTTGCACGTCGCCGCGCGTTTCTTTGAGAACCTTGCCCATTTCGCGGGTCATATCGCGGGCATATTCTTCTTTGCGCTCGAACAACATGGCAGCGGCGCTGTACACAATTTCAGCCCGGCGCGGAGCCGGAACGAGCCGCCATTTGGTGTAAGCACGGCGGGCGGCATCGACGGCGGCGTCTACATCCGCCTTGGCAGACTTTTGGAAAATGCCGACCACGTCGCGCGTATCGGCGGGATTCTTGTTCTCAAACGTCTCGCCGGTGGACGATTCCACCCATTCGCCGTCAATAAAGTTCTTATAGACTTTCGCTTTCGTGCTGCTTCCGAGCATGGCGGGTGCCGCCAGCGTGTCCGTTGCCATATAAGCCTCCTGGGAGTCCAGAGAAGAAGTGCAGGAGTATCTATGGTACAAGCGGGGATGAAGCTGCGGCAAGGCGAGGCTAAAACACGGTGGGCCCCAGCCCCGCTTTTGAGCCGGTCATCCCGACGCCCCGCGCCTTCACCAGCGGGGCGAGGGATCTCGCGCGGATCACCACGGCGTCAAGGGCGGTAGTCGCGATGCGGTGTAGAGCCCTCACGCTGGACCGCTGAGTCACCAACGTACATGCTCGGATGGACGTACGACCCAAGGTAATTACCTCTGCTTCCCCGGTTAGGCTTGTGATAACCTCGAAATTACCCCATATTCTCTGAGTTTGACTGGTTTTCGAGGGCCGCGTGTCTGAAGTTCGCAAGCCGGGGATCCACGTCGCATGGAAGACGGTCACCTACCGTAGCGTGGCTTTGGCTGTATTGTCGGTAGTCGTCGTGGCCTTTCTAGGGCTGCATTTTGCCTTCCCTCAGGCCACGGAAAAGAGTGTCGAATCAGTTACCAACCTGGGCAGCAAGCTACTGAGCCTGGTTGCAGGGTATGGGGGTTCCGCAAAGCCGAAGACCGAGAGTTCCCAACAGGCCCACATAACCGCATTGGACGGCACCGTCCGCGTCAAAAAGGCCAACAGTAACAGCTGGGTCACCGCCGACTACAACGTCCCGCTGGAAAAAGGGGATGTGATTCAGACCGGCGGTGAAGGCATGGCCAAGATCGTTTTCACCGACGGAACCAACTACACGGTGAAGCAAGATTCGCTGATTGTGATTGAAGAAAGTTCAGCCAACGACCAGCAGCAAACCAATGTAGCCGTAGCCGTAAGCACTGGCACGGTTGATTTGACCACCGCAACTTACGTGCAGGGATCCAGATCGCAGGTGATCGTGGCCGGAGCAACGGCTTCTTTAGCGCCCGACAGCGCCGCCATGGTGCATAACGATCCCAAGGCTGATCATCATGAAATCTTAATGAAGAAAGGATCCAGCGAGGTGAGCCGTAACGGCGAAGTGGTTCATTTGGCGGATTGGGAAAAGGTCGCCTTCCAGGGGGGATCGGCTCCCATGGCCAAAGTGAAGGAGATAGGCCCTCCGACGCCCATTTCTCCGGCCAACATGGCGCCTATTTTTGTCTCCGGCGAAACCAAGCCGGTAGAGTTTTCCTGGACTCCGATGGCCAACGCCGCCGGGTATCGCTTGCGAATTTCCCGCAATCCGTATTTTTCCTCCACAATTGTTGACCGCAAGGTAAACACTGCCGATGTACTGGTCTCGGGCTTGGAGGAAGGGGCCTATTACTGGGTGGTACAGTCCTATGACGCCACCGAAAGGGAATCGCTGGAGAGCGAGAAGAACCGCTTCACTATTATTCCCAAGGGGAAAGGAACGAACGCCATCGCATTGGACCTGGATCCCTTGGTCCAGCATGGGCATGTGCTGGAATTGACTGGAAAGACTGAGATCGGCGCCCGGGTGATGGTGAACGGGCAGGAAGTGCCGGTGGTGGGGGGCGACGGTAGCTTTCACTACTTCACGCCGCCCCTGCCGGCGGGTGAGAGCGTCATCACGATTACGGCCCAAAACAAGCAAGGGGGCGTGAACACCCTGCAGAAAAAGGTCGTCATCCAATAACAAACCGTAGTTCTGGTAAGGAAGCAGGACAAAAAGGGAGGACCAAGTCGGAACTCCTGAAGTGCTGGAACTTTCGTTTGCAGTAAGGAAACGCCAAATCCCCTAGAATGAAACAAATGGCTCCCCACCCAACGAACAGGAATAACCGGGCGCAGCCCGGAGTGACAGCGGTCCGAAAGGCTTAACGAGATTCGCGTATGTCATCGAATGGTTTTCATTCCGGCGCATCACGCCTGCACAACCTGAGATCGCTGTTCAGCCTATTCTCCAGCGATCTCGCAATCGACCTGGGTACGGCTAACACCTTGGTGTACGCACGAGGCAAAGGCATCGTGGTCAACGAGCCTTCCATCGTCGCTCTGAACAAGAACACCAACGAAGTCGAGGCCGTGGGTAAAGAAGCCAAAGAGATGCTGGGCCGAACCCCGGGCAACATCGTGGCCATTAAGCCCATGAAGGATGGCGTGATCGCCGACTTCAAGGTCACCGAGAAAATGCTGAATTACTTCATTCAGAAGGCGCACAACCGCAAGATGCTGGTGCATCCGCGCATCGTGATTGGCGTGCCTTCGGAAATCACGCAGGTGGAAAAACGCGCCGTCATGGACTCGGCCTATCGCGCCAAAGCCAGCGAAGTGTACCTGGTGGAGCAGGCCATGGTGGCCGCCATCGGCGCCGGGTTGCCGATCACCGAGCCTTCCGGCAACATGGTCGTGGATATTGGCGGCGGCACCACCGACATCGCGGTGATTTCGCTCAGCGGCATTGTCTATTCCCGTTCCGTACGCATGGCGGGCAACCAGATGGATGAAGCCGTCATGAATTACTTGAAGCGAAAATACAACCTGCTGATCGGCGAGCGCACCGCCGAGCAGATCAAGATTGAAATCGGCTCGGCTTATCCCCTCGACAAACCGCTGACCATGGAAATCAAAGGCCGCAACCTCATTGAAGGCGTGCCCAAAACCATCACCGTGGACGACAGCGAAATTCGCGAGGCGTTGAGCGAGTGTGTTTCGACCATCATGAATGCGGTTCGCGTTGCGCTTGAGAGGACGCCTCCGGAACTTTCCGCCGACATCAGCGACCGCGGCATTGTGCTCACCGGCGGCGGCGCACTGCTCAAGAATCTGGACAAGCGCATCCGCGAAGAAACTGGCCTGCCGGTTTCGATCGCTGACGATCCCCTGTGCAGCGTGGTGCTGGGCACCGGCAAGATGCTGAGTGACTTCAAGCTGCTAAGGAAGATTTCGATCGAGTAGCTAAGATTTCCTTCGTGATACTTCGTGCCCTTCGTGGTTCAAGAAATTTGATAACCACTAAGGACACGAAGGGACACTAAGGAAACCTCTAGCCCGCAACGGTCATCGTCAGTCCATGGCTCGGTTGGCGCACCGGAAGCTGGGAACTGTAAACTGAAGTCTTGCCATGGAAAGTATTTTCACTCGCTATCGCAATGCCATCGTCCTGGTGGCCGTGCTGTTCGCCCAGGTCCTGGGTCTGGCGGTACAGGTCAAGCGTACCAGCGAGAATGAATCGACACGGCTGATCCGTGTCTGGGCGGTCGGCGCAGTCACTCCCTTCGAAAAAGGCTTTGTCTGGTCGTGGCATGGTTTCGGCGATCTCTGGCGCAGCTACGTTTATTTGCGCGGCGTGCGGCAGGAGAACCGGGAACTCAAAGAGCAGATCGAAAAACTCCGTCTGGAGCAGGTGCGCCTTAACGACGATGCCGAACAAGCCCGCCGCCTGCAGTTGCTGTTGGGTTTCAAAGAGCAGTTTATTTCCAAGACCATCGCTGCCCAGGTAATCGGGTCGAGCGGCAGCGAGCAGTCGCGCGCCATCTACATTGACAAGGGATCTGACCACGGCATCGACAAAGATATGCCGGTCATCACCGCTGATGGCGTAGTGGGGAAAGTATTGCGCGTCTACGGGTCGACCGCTCAAGTGCTGCTCATCGACGACCAGTCCAGTGGCGTGGGAGCGATTCTGGAGAAGTCGCGGCTCCAGGGAGTGTTGCGGGGAACTCCTGCCGGCGAAGTCGTACTGGAAAAAGTCATGTCTGACGAGCAGGTACTCCCGGGAGAAAAGGTTCTAACCAGCGGTGGAGACCAGATTTTTCCCAAGGGTTTGCCTGTCGGCGTGGTGACCAAAGCCTCGCCCGGGCCGGAGCTGTTTCTTAACATTCGGGTGCGGCCGGCGGCCAATCTGAGCAAGCTGGAAGAAGTTCTGGTGATCACGCAACAGGAGGAGAAAGCGCCGTCAGTTACAGAAAACGGCACCATGCGCGCGGTCGATATTCTGGCGCAGCGGCTGCCTTCGGTTCCGGACAAGCCTCCCGTGTCAACCAACAAGGCTGGTTCTGATAGTGCTTCGGCATCCGAGCCGGGAGGAGCGAACAAACTACCAAAGGGAATCAGCGAAAACGGCTCGGCAAACCCCGCGAATACATCCAGGCCTGCCGCCCCGACTGCGGCTGTTCCAGCCTCAAAGACGCCGGCAGCGGCCGCGAAGCCCTCGGTGGTGAAGGTCTCTGGCCAGACGGCGAACCCGGCCACGGAAACTCCCAAAGCCAAGTCCACTACGGCTGAACCCCCAGCCGCACCTGAGGATAGACCGCAATAACGTGCCCATCAGCTACACATCCCAGGAGCAAGTAGAGGTCTACCGGTTCAGTCTTCCGGTGACCATTATTCTTCCCCTGGCCGCCCTGTTTCTGCAGGCTTTCCTGCCGCTGCATCTGCGCTTTTTCTCGCTCTTCGACCTGCCTCTTCTGGTGGTGATTTTCTTCGCGGTATCGCGGCGCAGCCCGATTTCCGGCTTGCTTACCGGAGCCCTCATCGGTCTTCTGCAGGATGCCCTCACTCATCATCCGCTGGGCGTTTATGGAATCGCCAAAACAGTCGTGGGATTCGGCGCTTCGTCGCTGGGCGTCAAGCTGGACGTCGATAACGTTGGCGCACGGTTCCTGGTGACTTTGTTCTTCTACGCGGTGCATGAGGTCGTGTACTTCCTGGTTGCGCGCGGCATGGTGGGCCTCACGTTTGAATGGAGCTGGGTGCACGAGGTGGCCGGAGCGTTTGCCAATGCCATCCTGGCGGCAATACTCTTCACCCTGCTCGACCGCTTTAAGCAAAGAACGTAGCGGCAGTTCTGGGATCGCTTCTTTTTCGTCCCGATCGCGGCCCCGACGCAATTGTTCTCGAAAGTTCCAATGCACTCCCGGTCGATGGCCCTCTGTCACCTCGCAGGCCAGGCCGTTTATCCGGCGCCAGGGATTACAATACAGTTAACCCAAGTTGGCCAACGACTAACGACTATCGACCAACGACGAAATCCATGTTTGGCCGCGACGAAAAAGTTTCGCCGTTCCGCCTGACCGCGGTGCAGTACATCATCCTCGGGGTCTTCCTGATTCTCGCCTACGGATTGTGGCGGCTGCAGGTGGTGCAGAGCGATTTCTATCTGAACCTGGCGGAAAAAAACCGCATCCGGAATGTGCCCATTCTTGCTCCCCGCGGCAAAATTCTCGACCGTGAAGGGCGCACCATTGTGGACAACTACCCTTCGTTCACGGCGTTGCTTCTGCGCGATTCCACGCGTGATCTTTCCGGCGATGCGGAGTTGATTGCGGCCGGTTTGCACCTGGATCCGAAAGAAGTGCGGGAGCGCATTCACCATTTCTCTTCCACGCCGCAATACCAGCCCATTTTTCTGAAAGAAGACATCACGCCTGACGAGCTGGCATTCATTGAATCCCACCGCAATGAGTTGCCCGAACTCGACACCATCATGGCGCACCGCCGGCTTTATCCGCGCAACGGCTTCATGGCGCATTTGATCGGTTACGTCGGCGAAGTGAGCGAAGACATGCTCAATCAGCCGCAGTGGGAGCTGTACAACCCCGGCGACGTGGTGGGCAAGTCCGGTGTTGAGCTGCAATACAACCAGGTGCTGATGGGCAAGAACGGCTCGCGGCAGGTCGTCGTGAACAGCCACGGCAAGGAAATGGGCGAACTCGAGGAAAAGCCTGCGGAGCCGGGAAAGCCGCTGAAACTAACCATTGATATTGACATGCAGATTGCGGCCGAGCAGGCGCTCGAAGGGCATAACGGCGCGATCGTCGCGATGGATGCACGCACCGGGGAAATTCTGGCCATGGCGAGCCGGCCGACTTTTGATCCCAACGATTTCGCGGTACGCATCAAGCGCGACGAGTGGGCCAAGCTGGTGAACGACGATGATCATCCGTTGCTGAACAAAGCCATTCAGGCGCAACTGGCTCCGGGTTCGGTGTTCAAGATCATCATGGCGACCGCCGGCCTGCAGGAAGGCATTGCGCAGGACATGAAAGTCACCTGCAACGGCGGCGCGTCCTTCTACGGGCGCTATTTCAAATGCTGGGTGGTGGCGGAACATCGGGTGCACGGAGTGGTCGACATCAGCAAGGCGATTTATCAATCGTGCGATGTGTTCTTTTACACGCTGGCGGAGCGGTTGGGCATCGGGCGGATCGCCAAGTACGCGACACTGTTTGGATTCGGACAGAAGACTGGCATCGACCTGCCGCAAGAAGTCAGCGGCGTCATGCCCTCGGAAGAATGGAAAATTCGTAACTTCAAACAGAAGTGGTATGCGGGAGAGACGATTTCGGTGGGAATCGGACAGGGCGCGGTGGCGGTTACGCCGATTCAGTTGGCGCGTGCCATCGGAGGGATCGCCAGCGGAGGAACCTTGCGGCGCCCGCATGTTACCAATCCGACTGATTTGCCTGCCAATGTGATCCCGGCCTCGGGAACACTGGATGACACGAAGGTCGTTCCCATCGATCCCGGTAATTGGGAGATCATCACCGATGCCATGGCAGGCGTGGTGAATCCGGGGGGGACCGCACCCAGCGCGCATTTGCAAGGAATCGATTTTGCGGGAAAGACCGGCAGCGCGCAGACCATCAGCAATACGATGAAAGCCAAACTCGGGGCCGCGGGCAAATTGAAGTTCAAAGATAACGGCTGGTTTGCGGGAGTCGAGCCCCGGCGGAACCCCGAAATCGTGGTCTGTGCGCTGCTGGAGGAAGGCGAACACGGATATCTTGCCGCTCGCACTGTGTCCCAGGTGATCAAGGCTTACGTGGAGAAAGAACGGCGCGCGCCGAGCAAACTGGCGAAGAGCGGCGGGAAAACGGAAATTGGAGCGGTGTGGAACGTTCCCGATGGTGAAGAAAACGGCGGCGATACGCTGCGCGCCGGCCGGTTGGTGATCGATCTGGATAAAGCTAGTACGCCGCTGGCTGCGGCTGCGCCGGGGATCCACTAGGAACCATGGCAACCCGATACATCTCGTTTCGCGATTTTGACTGGGTGCTGCTGACCTTTGTCCTGATGATTTGTGCCGTGGGGGTCATGGAGATCCATAGCGCCACCGCGTACACAAAGTTCGCCGGGGCGCACGTTAAGCAGGTTTATTGGATTGCCGGCGGACTGGCCGGCATGTTCCTCATGAGTCTGGTCAGCTATCAAATCCTGCTGGATCGGATCCACTGGTTTTACATCGCAGCGCTGGCCTCCCTAATGACGGTTCTGGTGTTCGGACAAAAATATCTGGGCGCGCGGCGCTGGGTAAAGTTGCCTGGTGGCGCTCACTTTCAGCCTTCGGAGTGGGTCAAGCTGATTCTGATTCTGGCCGTGGCCAAGTATTTCGCGGACCTGCAGCAGAGAGAGCTTTCCTGGTCGGACTTCATCAAGGCGGGTGCGATCGTCGGTGTGCCGATGCTAATGGTGCTGGCGCAACCCGACCTGGGGACGGCGCTAACTTACACCCCGATCGCAATTATGGGTTTGTTTTTGGGTGGGGTGAAGTTCAAGCAAGTGCTGATCGTGCTTCTGGCCGCCGGGTTGTTGATGCCCATTGCCTGGATGAAAGTGCTCAAGACCTATCAGCGCGACCGGCTTACGATCTTTATGCATCCCGACGCAGACAACCAGGGCAAGGGCTACCAGGTGAACCAGTCGCTGATCGCGGTCGGCTCCGGGGGGATTTGGGGCAGTGCGGAGGGGTCGCAGACCCATCTGGCCTTTCTCCCGGTCCCGCAAACGGACTTTATTTTTGCCGCTTTTGCCGAGGAACACGGATTTGTAGGAGCTTTAGGGGTGATGCTGCTATACTTCATCGTGCTGATGCGTTTGACTCAGAACGCGCAAACAGCGCCCGACCGCGCTGGCACGTTGGTGGTAATGGGTGTGGTGGCGGTGCTTAGCTTTCACATCCTGGTCAACATCGGCATGGTGGTCGGCTTTATGCCCGTCACCGGAATACCTTTGCCATTAATGAGTTACGGCGGGTCTTCCGTCCTGTTTATGTTTCTGGCGCTGGGCATGGTGATGAACGTCCGTATGCGCCGGTTTGTGAATTGAGGCAGGAACAAGAGTTGCCGCGCTCGTAGTGCGGCAGAATCAAGATTACGAAACAAGATTACGATCGCCCTCGCGTAAAGAGGGCAAACACCGGCCGGACAGCAGGTTAGAGGCCGGGCAGGATTGCAGGTTAAGCGTCTTCGGGCGGGTAACGGCCCCCTCAAAATTGAGAGAGCGGTCACAAACCCAGCGGACGCCAATGCGATAAGTGCGAAAGATTCCCAAGCTTGTGCCACGGGTTCGGCCACGGATTCAACTCCGGGGCCCAAGCCGTCCCTTGTCTGGAACCCACACCGTCGCAGCGCTCGATCCTCCCCGTCTTATACCGTTCCCGTCCTTCAGCCGGTGAAATCAGCGGCCGCATGACGGCCGCGAACCGGAGTTTGCATGACAAAAGAATTGTTTGTGACTTCCACGCCCCACGAAACCAAAGTGGGCCTGGTGGAAGACGATCTTCTGGCTGAAATCTACCTCGAGCGCGAAAACGAATACACCCTCGCCGGATCTATCTACAAAGGACGTGTCACCCGGGTTCTTCCGGGCATGCAGTCCGCTTTTGTGGACATTGGACTGGAGCGCGACGCTTTCCTCTACGTTTCCGACTTCATGGAATTAGAAGACTCGGAAGACATGGAGGACGTTCCCGCCAATCAGCCCGCTCCTGAACCCAGACATCAGGTCCGAGTGACTCAAGGGTCGGCTGCCGCGGCAGCCCCTGCCCCGGTTGCTCCCGCAGAAGAAGAATCGCCGGCTGAAGGGTTTGCCGAGGAGAGCAAAGGGAACGGAGAGAACCGGGAATCTGCCGAATCGGGCGACGAGCGGGATGGCCGTGGCTGGCGCGGAAGGCCACGCCGCCGCCGAGGTCGAGGAAGGGAACGCTTTCCGGAGTCGAAATTCGCGCGCCCTGCGGGCGAGACACCGCGGGAGACGCCGCGCGATACTTCGCGTAATGATTACGGGCCGCCCCCGGGCTACCAGCCAATCATTCTGCCCGGCGAGTCGATCTCAAAGTACCGGCAGGCGCAAGCTGCGCCGGTCCAACACAGTCCCGCTGCAACTGACAGCCAGAAGACAGTGACCAGCGCGCCGGCTTTTCCCGGAGATGAGCCGCTGTTCGCGAGTACGTCGGTCGCGGAAGCGCCGGCTCCAGCGGCCGGGATGGACGTGGAGATGCGCGAGACGGGGACTGAGATCGGTTCCCGGGAATGGGAGCGCAAACAGAAACGGCAGCATGAGGCCAATGTGGAGGCGGTTTTCGGCGAAGCGGAAACCGGGGAATTCGAGGTGGTGACAGAGCACGTCGAAGGTCGAAGACGAAGCAGGAAGACGAGACTTGTTCCCTAAGCCGGGCTTTCCGATCAGCGACCGCAAGCCGTTGCTGCGCCCGGCACGCTCGAAGAGGAAGAGATCGAAGAGGAAGAAACTGATCTGGCGCACTATGTCGAGGCGCTGGAAGAAGATGCGATATTCGAAGAACTCGAAGAAGTGACCCACGCGGCGGACGAGCATCAGGCACCAGCGCACGAGATTGCCGCGTCTGCTGACTCGGCAGTTGCAGAATCAGTGCCGTTTTCCGCCGAGCCGATTTCCGGCGAGGAAGCCGACGTGGAAGAGGCAGAAGCCAGTGTTGACGATGTTGCCGAAGAGGAAGCCGAACTGGATGAGGCCCAGGCCGAGGCGGAAGCTGCCTTGGATGCCGAGGGCCGCGAGAGCGGTGGCGTCGATGCCCACGCCGAAGTGCGGGCGCCTGCGGCGACTGCCGGCTATACGCAACGTGCCCCGCGTCCTGCGTTTGACCGGCGTAACCAGCGCGGACGCCGGGGTGGACGCCGTTTCCAACGCCAGCAGCCGCAGAACCTTCCGTTGATCACCGACCTTCTGAAAGAAGGCCAGGAAATCCTGGTGCAGATTGCCAAGGAGCCCATCGGCAAGAAAGGCGCGCGCATCACCAGCCACATCGCGTTGCCCGGCCGCTTCCTGGTGTTCATGCCGACGGTAAATCACACAGGCGTTTCGCGCAAGATTGCATCCGAAGAAGAACGCCAGCGGCTCAAACGAATCATCCTGAGCGAACGCGAAAACGGGCATGGCGGTTTTATTGTTCGCACCGCTGCGCAAAACGCTTCGGAAGACGAGTTGCGCGCGGACATCCGCTTTCTCAAAGGGTTGTGGGCGGAAATCCGGTCGCGGGCAGAAAATTCCAAGCCTCCGGCACTCATTTACCACGATCTCAATGTGGTGGAGCGCGTGCTTCGCGATCAGGTGACAGCGGATTTCTCCGCCATCTGGGTCGACACCGAACAGGAGTATGAGCGCATCCTGCGTTTTGCCACACGCTTCCAGCCGGCGCTGATCAAGCGCGTCAAGCTCTACAGCAAAGAGACTCCGCTGTTCGATCAGTTCGGATTGAACGAGGAAATCAGCAAGGCGCTCAAATCGAAAGTCTGGCTGAAGAGCGGCGGCTATATCGTCATCAATCAGACGGAAGCGCTGGTTGCCATCGACGTAAACACCGGCAAGTACGTCGGCAAGACCGCCCGCCTCGAGGACACGATCGTCAAAACCAACGTCGATGCCATCAAGGAAATTGTTCGTCAGGTCAGGCTGCGCGATCTGGGCGGCATCATCGTGATCGACTTCATCGACATGGACGAGCGCCGCAACCGCCAGAAAGTCATGCAGGCGCTGGAAGAAGCGTTGCGCAGCGATCGCGCGCCTTCGAAGGCACTGCAGTTTAACGATTTTGGCCTGGTGGCGATCACGCGCAAACGGGTCAAGCAATCGCTCGAACGTACCATCGGCTCTCCCTGTCCGTATTGCGAATCCACCGGCTTCGTGAAGTCGGTGACCACCGTGTGCAACGACATTTACGTCGAGATGCGAAAAATGGCCAAGCACCTCGAACACCCTGACGTGATGCTGCGCGTCAATCCCGAAGTCGCCAAGGCGCTCAAGGCTGGCAACGGCAAGGCGCTCATCGAACTGGAGGAGTTAACCAAGAAAACCGTGATTGTGAAGAGCGACCCCGCGCTGCATCAGGAGCAATTCGACATCAATTGAGCAAATCGGCTCTTAGCTTTTAGTTCCTGGCTTAGGACGGGCAAAAGTGCCCGTCCTTTCTTCTTTTCAACGGCCTCGTTCTTGTACTTGAGGCCCTTCGATTATTCCTTGCCAACCACCAGCACAACGAAAGTATCCGGCAGAATGGGCGGGCGGGGACGCGGTTGATCCGCCGTCGGCGCCGGAGGCGGGCCGAACTTCGCCGTCACCAGAAAGACCTGGTGAGTTTTCGAATCCAGAGCTATCGTCCGCGCGCCTTTCTGGGTCGGAACATTTTCGGCGACGCTGAATTTGCCCGGCGAATCTTCGCGAATGACCGTCAGCACACCCTCGCCGCAGGAAGCAAAGGCCAACCCGGTTGCTGGATCAAAGGCGCTCCCATCCACTCCTTCCCCGATGGGGAGCGTGGCGACGACCTTGCCGCTATCCGCGTCCACCACAGCCATGAGCTTGTTATCACAGCCCGCGAAGAGGCGGCGATTCTTGCCGTCCATGGCTAATCCGCTGGGCTCATGGCACGGCGCCAGTGGCCAGAGCGCCTTCACTTCCAGTTTGTGTGGGTCGATGGCAGCCAGCTCGCTCTTGTCTTCGATGTTGACGTACACCTCGCCTCTTTCATCGCTGACTGCGAACTCGGGCTTGCCGTCCAGCTTGATCGTGCCAACAACTGTGCCCTTTTCTGCGTCGATGGCTGTGACATCGTGGCTCCGACCGTTGAAGGCAAAAACACGTTTCGTAGCGGGGTCATAGATAATCGCGTCAGGATTGTCGCCGGCTTTCACCTTACCCAGCGTCTTTAACGTACTCAAATCAAAGATACTGACCGTGCCTTCACGACCATTACTGGTGAACCCTCGTTCCAGTTCGGGGGCTAGGGCAATGGCGTGCACTCCGGGGGTATCTGAGATATCGCCCACCGGTTTGCCAGAGTCGGCGTCGACGACCATCACATGGGTGGCGCGCGAGATGAAAAGATGGCGCGATGCCGGGTCTACGACTAGAGCGTCCCAGCCGCCGTCTCCTCCGAGCGCATAGGTTTTAGCGACGTGATAGCCAGGCGCAGCGGCCAAGCCAGAGGTAATCAAGAGCAAAGTCACTATCGTCACACCCAGGGTCACGGCTGAGAACCGGTTCATTTTCATGGTCTCCACTTCTAAGGTAATAACTAAAGTACCTGCCGTAACTTTACCCCATTCCCTGGCCGACCTAGACTCTTGGTCATGCATTCTTGGGAGGGAGATCCGCATCAGTTGGCGACGCCGGATTTCGGGAAGGCTGGTCCACAGGACCGGTCGATTGATCCCAAGGCCGGCGGCTGGCGGATATTGCTGGCGGTAATCGCCGGGATCCTTCTAGCGGTGCCGTTCGCCGCCAGCGCGGGCCGGGGAGTGCTGGCCCGGATGGCACAGTGGCTGATGCCGCGCCAGGAGTTGGCGCATGCGGGCCCACCGGCTTTGTCACCGACGGAGGTCGAGCATCTAGGCCCGCAGCAGCAGGCGGAGTTTTTTTTGGGCTCGGCTGTGCGCCACGAAACTGGGTCGACTGGACAAATCATGACCCGGATCGATGCGTGGCGAGGCAAATTGCAACTCACCAAGGAACTGAAATCGGAGCTAACCGCGGCTTTCGATTCCGATGACTTGCGAGTACGCGCCGCCGGCGTGGAAGTCGATCTGGCTGCTTTGGGCCTAGCGAAAACCCCGGGTACCGTCGAGCACCTCGCTAAGAAGGCAGCATCCGGCTCGCAATCGCAGCGTGTCTGGGCGGAATGGGAGATGGCGCTTCTCGGAAGCCGGGGTGTCGAAAAAGAGCGCACCACACATCTGCTGATCAGCCAAACTCAGGATCCGAATGCAGAGGTGCGCCGCTGGGCGGTTTTGGGACTGGCCTTTTTGGGAACCGATGAAACCATTTCGCCGCTGCTCAGGGCGTTTCATGACGATCCTTCACCGAAGGTGCGAGAGGAAGCCGCGCGGGCACTGGCACAATCAGGCATGTTCACCAGGGAGCAGCGGCAAGTGGCAGTCCCGAAACTTCTGGACTACGCCACTGACGCCTCGCTCGACGCGCAAACGCACGACTGGGCGTTTCGCGCCCTGCAACAAATAACTGGACAGGACCTTCCGAACGAGGCTGCCGTTTGGAGAGACTGGTATAACCGCCACCGCAGCTAAGGAATCGCACGAGCAATACCGGTGATCGATTCCTTCCGAGCTAACCGCGGCGCTAAGAACCAATCTTGCTGCCTATAACCTCTCCGGATACGATGATTTCAACCCGGCGGTTCTTTTGCCGGCCCTCCGCGGTCTTGTTGTCTGCTACTGGCATCGACTGGCCAAGGCCCTGAGCACCGATCGAACTTGCCGGGAGTCCCTGGGCAACCAGGTAGTCTCGCACCGAGTCGGCTCGCTTTTCCGAAAGGGTCTGGTTGAACTCTTCCGTACCTGTGCTGTCGGTATGACCCTCCACCATCAATTGCAGTGAAGGATAGTTAAGGACGATCCCGGAGAGTTTCGCCAAAGCCTCGCGGGCGGCAGGCCGAAGATCGGCCTTGCTAGTATCGAATAAGACGTCGCCCATGTTGACCACCAGGCCACGCGGCGTGTCGGTTGTGGGAAGAACGCGGTTGAATTGCTCAAGCAATCTGGCCCTGAGTTCCTGCTTTTCCTGTTCCGCCCGCGCGGCAGCCTCCCGTTCGCGCGCGGCATTCTCCTGGGCTTCTTTCTCCCGCGACATGGCTGCTGCTTGATTGGCCTCAGCAACGGCGCGAGCTTGGGCGTCTTTCGCCGCCGCGGCCTCAGCTTCGGCGCGGGCCTGGGCTGCCTGGGCCGCGGCTAATTCCGCGGCGGCGGCTTTCTGCGCTTCGGCATCCTGGGCGGCCTTGGCCTGAGCTTCCCGTTCCTGGGCAGCCTTTTGTTGGTTTGCAATTCGTTCGTCTTCCTGACGCTTCACCGAGATGGTTCGAGCGTCTTCCGCCGCCTGCACCGCGCCGCGGGCCGCGGTCGAAACCGAATTCTTCTGCTTCCGCCTCTGATAGTCTTCAGCCTGTTCCAGCGCCTGCTTGGCCTTGGCGAAAGAGTCGGGGGCATACTTATCGGCCTGCTGCCACTGGGCGATGCGTAACGCGTTGCGCGCCTGCAAGAGATCGAGCGGGGTCTTGCCATCCTGGGGCAAAGGCTGGAAGTTGCCTGCGGCATAGCGCCCGCGTTCGAGAAGTTCAAACTTGGCGTCGACCGCTGTAACCGCGCCCTTGGTATCGCTGCGGACCCGGTTTTCGAGGACCACTTCTTCGCTGGGGAAGCTGACGGCAAAATAAGGCTCAGCTGTGACGACCATGCCAAAGGTTTGAAGCTTTGTCGTAACCTGTAGATCGCTCTTGCCGTTCTTGAGCACCAGTTGGCCCAGGTTATTAGTGCGTCCCTCAGGCGTGATTGCCCACAGAACATAAACCAAATAGGCCGGACCAAGGTTGACCGGGGGTTGCATTCCCTCAAACTGTGCGGTGATCGCGAGGCTGCCTCCCTTGCTCTCCACTCTGGCCTTGCCTTTGGCTTGGGGCAGGAGCGCGGTGCCTATGAAATTCACATCGGTGGAACCATGCGCCCAGTAATTAACCGTCTGAATGGAACGTGACACATTGATACTGATTACAGGGTTCGCAGCCTGGGAGGCTTGACCAAATGCGAGGCCGGTCCAGATCGCCGCGAGCGCGCAGGCAATACCAATAGTTCTCGACTTCATGTTGGAGGCCCCCCGGTGAAAATGAAAGAGCGCGCGAACGTCGTGATTAGTCCGGGCCCTGCTTTTTGCGGTGCGTCACTTTACTCGGTGGGCTAGAAAAAAGCAAGACGCTGCGGGAGGATTCGCAGCGCCTTGCGGGGAGGGCGGGCCGGTCATTGCAGCCTTCGAGCAGAATCATTCAGCCATTTTCGCCACGTGTAGATCAAAGCCGGTCTTTGGAAGCAACGATGTGAGTTCAAACGCCCGGAAGCCATCGCCGGAAATCTCCGTGTGACGATAGAGACCGGGCTCACTGTCTACCGTCTCGTGACGGCCGTCGAGATGTTCCAGAAATGCCTGCGCCTGTTTTGTGCCCACTTCATAACCCTTTGCTTTCGTGACCACTGCTTCCGCAGCGTATGAGCGCACCAGCTTGGGCCAATATTTCTCAAGCAGGCTCGTGCTGGCGAATAAATCAGCCCACACAATTTGACCGTTCACCGCCACCACCACGCCAACCGCGTTCTGATCGCGCAATTGACCAATCAAGCTTTGATAGCTGTGCTGGATGGGATCAGCCACGGAATCCACTTGCTTGGCGACCCCCGGGACTTGCATCACACGAGCGTAGGAAGAAGTTTCCCGGACTGGGGCTGCAGCTTCGACTTCCAGGTTTCCCGCAATGGCTGCCTGGGCCTTGCGTACCTCGTCCCAAACCTGTGCCTGGTCTTTGCTTGCCATGGCTTTAGCCCGCACCGCGGGTTGCGCCATGGCGGAGTTCATCGAATCAAACTTTGCCGAGGCGCCGGTCCAGCGCCCGGGCTCGACACAGAAAACGCCCAGATCAATGGGGTCACTTTCTGGAGGGATGATGCGATCTTTTCCAATTACACGGTCTTGTTTGCCACCGGTTACGATCTCGCCGGCCAGTAGAATCAAGGGCCGTTTGGAGTTGTTGATCAGCACGAGTTGATTTACTTGCGCACCTTGTGCTTGGGGCCATTGCGGAACGGAGTGCGAGTGTCTGGGGCGAACCAGCGGTGCTGCGTTACCTGCCTCGGTTACAACCACTTCGCCGGAGCGCACGCCCTCGTCGAGCGTAAGAAACTCCCTGGTGTCAAATGACCGTGCTGCAACCACAGGAAAGACTGTCAGGTTGCCATGCCGGATTGGATCCAGCACTTTGTAGCCGGAGGCCGAAGAAATTTCGCCGCCTCGAACAGTGAGCGGCTGGAACAACGACAGGCCCAAGAAAATTCCCAACGCGAGAATCGGAAGCCACAACTTGAGGTTCATATTGTCCTCCCCCGGCGTTCGGGGACACTCCGGGCGACGCATGGCCCGCGCCCAGTACGATCCCTGAAGCGTCCTGTTGACCTTGCTGCTTATCGAACGGCAGAAACTTCCTTTCTTGCGTCTAATAATTGATAGCATCCGGAGTGTGGCTGGGCCGATGAGCGGCAGTCTCCAATTCGATGGGAAAACCTCTTCGCCGCTGGAGTCCGCGCTGGCGGAACTGTATGAAAAAAGCCGCGGAGCTGAGGTGGGCCTGGAGAGCGCGGAATTTACCGCGACGCTGCGGGAAATTGCTGCCAAGCATGTAGGGCAGAGCGCCACTGAACCTGAGATTGCGCTGTTCTGCAGCTCGTTGCGAGTAGAAGAACTGGCGCTCGCACGTGCCTGCGCACTAGGTCGAGAACGAGCGTGGGAAGTCTTTCTGGTGCGTTACCGCGAGAAGCTTTACGACATCGCAATCTATGTCACGAGAGAAACCTCGGCGGCGCGCGAACTGGCTGATTCGCTGTATGCCGACCTCTATGGCACTACGACACGCGAAGGGCAGCGGATTTCGAAGCTTTCGTCCTACACCGGGCGCGGATCTCTCGAAGGCTGGTTGCGCACCGTGTTGGCGCAAGAGCACGTGAATCGCTATCGTCGCCGGCGGCGGTTAGTGAGTCTCGAGGAGGAGAGTGAGGAAGGTGTCCAATATGCCGCGGCGGAGCCGGAACCGGCAGCGGTAGTCGATTCGCGCGTCGAAAAGGCGATCGACGAAGTTTTGGCTGCCCTACCGCCCGAGGACCGTTTTCTCCTCGCGGCGTACTATCTCGACGGGCGAAAACTGGCCGAGGTCGGTCGGATGCTCGGCGTGCATGAATCCACGGTCAGCCGCAAGCTGGAGAAACTGGCGAAATTGCTCCGCAAACAGATTCTGCTCTCTTTGGGACGTACCGGCATGAGCCGCCGCCAGGCGGAAGAGGCTTTGCAAGTGGATGTGCGCGACTTGCAAATCAATCTTCGCCAACGTCTGGCGCAAGAAACCTCTTCTGGAGCGTTCTCTGGAAAGAGAGGACAGGAAGCCAGTGGTGAAGGACCTACGGAGAGTCCGGGGGCCGCGGATCGGGTGGAAGGCGCGGTCTCCCCGCTGCCAGAAGGGCTGAGTGGAGGCAAAGGCCTAAGCCGGTGAGCGAGTAGATATGGAGCAGATGCCGAAAATCGTCGAGCAGCGACTACGGGCAATGGCAGCCGTGGGCCCCCACCCTGACGCGAGTCTGCTCACGGCCTTTGCCGAGAAATCGCTGAGCGGCCGAGAGCGGGGCCAGGTGCTCGAGCATCTGGCGCACTGCGCAGACTGTCGCGAGGTCGTTTCGCTCTCGCTCCCGGAGTCGGTTGATGGACAGACGGTTTTCCATAAACCGTCGAAGACTTGGTGGGCGAGCGGGCTAGCAGTCCGATGGGCAGCATTGGCGGCTTGCATGGTCGTGGCCGGAGCACTGTTCACCCAACGTTTGGAGAAGCAAGCGAAGGTGGCAAGCCTGAGTGCACCAAAGCAGGCGCCGCACCCTAACGTCGAAAATGAATACGCCCTGAGGACTCCTATTACGGACAGCCAAAACGGCAATTTTGCGGCGAAACTGGAAACTCCGGCCGCGCCTCAACAAGAGCACGACTTCGGTCGGGTTGCGGCCGCGAAGAGAGTTCCCGCCGCGACTCAGACAGCAGGGGCGATGCCCGCGCCAGCCCCGGTAATGAAGAACATGCCGAATGCCATGTCGCAGAACGTTCAGGCTCGGCCTCGAATTGCGAAGGTGCCGCCGGCATCCGAATCGGCCGAAGTCGCGGCGGCTGCTGCGCCTTCCGCTGCCGCCGTAGGGGGGCTGGAAAGAAAGGATGCGCGCGCCGACGAATCTTCCAACAACGCAGTCCCGCGCTCGGCGAACGAAACAGTGGAAGTTGCTGCCGAGGCGCCAGCCGTCGAAACCAACGGGGCTCCCGGCAAAGCCAAGGATGCTAAGAAATCCCTGGACAAGGAACTGCAGGCCCAGATCGCAAGCAGCATGGTGACAGCAGGATCGGGCGGCGCAGATCAACTAAGTGCGCAGGGAAGAAACTACGACTCGCTCGCGGTTCTGACATCTCCCGCTCGCTGGAGTTTGTCACCAGAGGGTGCTGTCAGACGATCGTTGGATGCGGGCAAAACCTGGCAACCCGTGCCGATCGCGAACCATGTGATCTTCCGCGCAGTGAGCGCGTTGGGTACGGAAGTCTGGGTTGGGGGCTTGGGCGGCGCGCTTTATCATTCCTCGGATCGCGGTCAAACCTGGATTCAGGTGAAGCCTAGGGCGGGTGGGACGCCACTGACGGCTGACATTACTAGCCTGGAATTCAGCGATGCGCAGCACGGTAAATTGACTACCATCGATCATCAGATTTGGACCACCAGTGACGGCGGCCAGAACTGGCAGAAGCAGTAACGTCCGGATGAACTCACCCTCTTCGCTCGCTCATTCTCGGCACTCCCCGCGAAATTAGGTTGGCCGCGATACCCTCTTAGCTGCCTCTCCGCAATGGCACAAAGGGCACTTCTGCCTATTACCATCAAGCGAAGCAATGCATTACCGAAGTGACATTTACAGCTAGGAGAGGCGGCCTTAGTATCCAACTCGTGGTTTGGCAGTTCTGGGGGAGGGCTGCCGAGGCGTCCTAAACTGAAAAGTTTAGGACGTTTTTATTGCGTCCAAGATCCCCATATGAGCCCTCTTGACCCTCAGTCAGAGGCGCAGCCCGGTCTGCGACTTTGGGGGCCTGACCTGCATCGAATAGGTGCTAGGATAGCAGTGGGCGACGCGGTTTCGCCGAGACATTGCTTGAAGCAAATTCGCGGCGAACAGCGCCTCCGGAGGAATAGAAATGGCAGGTAACGGTATTCTTGAAGTAACCGACTCAAATTTTGATCAGGATGTATTGAAGTCGGAAACGCCCGTGCTCGTGGATTTTTGGGCAACCTGGTGCGGCCCCTGCCGCGCCATCGCTCCCATCGTGGAAGAACTCGCCAAGGACTACCAGGGTAAGGTGAAGGTCGGCAAAATGGACGTCGATCATAACAGCGCCACTCCGATGCGGTACGGAGTGCGCGGCATCCCGACGCTGCTGGTATTTAAAGGCGGACAGGTGAAGGAGCAAATTGTGGGCTACGTGCCCAAAGAAACCATCCAGAAGGCTCTGGACAAGCACATCGGATAAGTCGTCAGCTTTCAGCCATCAGCTATCAGTTTCAATCAACGCCCGGGCCGTCCCGGGCGTTGTTCTTTTGGGTCGTCAGGTTTGATCCGCCTATTTTACGATGGCTTGAACTAGCGTCCCAACCACGGCAATGTTCTTCACCAAGTCATCCGGGACGTTGTGGCGTTTCTTCAGATATTCCGGGCTATTGTAGGAGGCCCAGACCTTGCCACCGCTATCCTGCCAGACCAAAACCTTCAGCGGGAGATCGATGGCGATGCTGGGCGCGGCCAGCATCACCGGTGTGCCGCCTTTGGGGTTGCCGAAGATCAATAATTTAGTGGGAGGCATTTTTATCCCGGCTTTTTCCGCTTCGCCGCTATGGTCGATCACTGTGAAAAGTGTGATTCCTTTGTCTTGCAAGACCCCCTTTAGTTTGTCCACCGTTTCATCTACCGAGTAACTGCTCGGAGTGTCGATGATCCCGCGATCCGCGCCTGCTGTCATAAAAATCTCCTTGCTCGTTTCAATTTGGGAATGTGCGGAACTACGCACTGAAACCAGATAGATGGCCATAGCCAGTCCGACTAATGCCAGAAAAAACGCGATCGCGACAGCCTGGGCTGAAGAACGCGAATATTCGGTCTCCCCGAGGTCCAATTGCCGGACCAGCCGGGCGTGATGCGATCCAGCAAAGACATTCACGACAACTCCAACTGCGATCAGGGCAGTCCCCAACCACAGCGAGAACCCATAAGACTGCGGCGCGGCGGCGTGCTGCATGGTTTGAAATTCCTGCAGGAACAGACCGAAGCGCGCCACCACAAAACCGAATCCCATCAATGCGAGGCCGGTGCGAATCCAGGCCAATACAGTCCGTTCTGCGGCCAGATAGTCGCTGAGCGCCGCTTTCTGCCTTATCTCCGGTGGCGCATTCATTTTGTTTCCCCGTAGCGGCGGGATCCGGAACGACAACGAACGGGCTGCAAGGCCGACAAGAGGAATGCCCGCTTAGAGGATTCTAGTGCCGCCGCAGTGGGTTTGAAAGGGAACAGCTTTGGGCGAGCGATTCTGAAGGCCAAGTCGGACTGCACGCACGGGCGAGGACGCCATATTTCTAATACTTGCGCAACACGCCGATTACTCTTCCCTGAATCTCAACTGCGGCCGCAGGAACCACGATGGGTTGCATGTTCGCGTTCGACGGCTGCAAGCGAATGTTGTCTCCCTCACGATAAAAGCGCTTAAGGGTGGCGTCCGTACCTTCCACCAACGCGACGACGATGTCGCCGTTGTGGGCGGTCTTCATTTTCTCGACGAGCACATAGTCGCCATCCAAAATGTGCTCATCCTGCATGGACTCGCCGCGCACCTCAAGCACGAAAACCTCTTTCGAGCGCACGAAATCGGCCAGCGAAATCGTCTCGGGATTTTGTACGGCTTCGATCGGTTGGCCAGCCGCGATGCGCCCCAGCAGCGGCAGAACCATGGTGGTGTTCACCGACATGGCTTGCTTGAGCCGACCTTTCGGGGGCAGCAGATCGATGGAACGGCTGCGGTTGTAGTCGCGGGTGAGCAGCCCTTTCTTTTCCAGGTTTGAGATGTGCTTGTGCACGGTGGCCAGCGAACTCAACCCCATGCCCTGGCCGATTTCTTCAAACGAAGGCGAGTATCCGTGCTTCTGCACGAACTCAGAAATGTAGTCGTAGACCTGTCGTTGCCGCCGAGTGATCGCCATGGCGTCATTTTGGGCGAATGGAAGGCGAATGTCAAGCGGCTTGGTAATTATCCCTTGACGTGACGGGATACTTACCAGCGGCTTGGTCACTTCAGTCACTCAATGCGACACCCCGCCGGTAACTCAGGGGTGATCCTCAGACTCAGGAGGGCCCAAAACTTCGATTGATGCCTGGGGTTACGATTGGTAGCAAGAGAGCAGGACGACCAGGGGCGCAAGGCAATGACAACCCTGAACCTCATGACGAAACTCACGGTCGCTGGCCTCATGTTTCTGGTAAGTGTGTCGGCCGCCTTCGCCCCCAACGTTGGATCGGAACCGGCCTCATACGCGGGTCCTGCGGTGACGGCAACAACCGACCATTACAAGGTTCGCTCAAAGCCCGCCGCCATCGTTCGCTTCAGCCAGGCCGCTGCCACATGGATATTCGTACGCGCTTTCGCAGACATGCATCCCCGCAGAACTGTACCGGAATCCCGCTTTCGCGCCACTGATGCGAACCCAGCAGAATTCCCCTGACCTCGCGCAGGGGAAGGCGGCCGTTCAGCAACACGACGAAGAACTGGTACGAGTTATGCCGCGGGTGGGCGAGGAGTAGGTCGTGGGCGAGGAGTAGGTCGAGGGCATCGCATTCGCCCAGAGTCGATTCTTAGTTCGAGGTCACGGCCTTCAAGAAGCGATTGTAGAAATCCACGCCGCCGTAGAACGACTCAACCAGCACGCGCTCATCTTTTCCATGGGCGTCGGACGTCGTCCCCTTCCATCGCCACACCGCCGATGCCATAAGTGGGCAGGCCTGCGGCGTTCGTTCCATCCGACGCACCGGTCGCCATGTTGGGGACGACAGGAATGCAGGCCACATCTGCGCCACGACTTTTTCGAGCGGCCCGAATACGTCAGCACGCAACGGCGGAGGCTCGTAGCTGCCACGGTTTGAACCGTGGTCGAGCACTTCGCCGTTGTTCTCCACAAAGCGCACAGTGATCTTGGGATCGGCGACGATCTGCTCCAGCGTTCGCCGAATCTCTTCCAGCGAATGCCCGGGCAGGATGCGGCAATTCACGTTGGCCTGCGCCCGCCCGCGCCTCCACAATGTATTGTCATCCTGAGGAAGCGAGAGCCTCACGGTGCGAAGGGTATCGCGACCGAAGGATCCATGCAGTCAAAATCTTGAGGTCACAATTTGTGACCTCAAGACTTGCTGAGGCGCGAGTTCGGACTGCTATGCTGCCTCCGTGAACCCTGGTTCAGGATCTTCGGCGGTGAATATCCGGGCAGGGCTTTGTGGCGATTGCCGCCACGCCCGCACGATCAAATCTGACCGTGGATCGGTATTTATTCTGTGTGAACTTTCTCTAACGGATAAGCAATTCAACAAATATCCGCGGTTACCGCTGTTATTGTGCAATGGGTATGAGAAGAAGACGGCTGTTTCAGATCAGGATCGCTGACTGCGCAATCCTGGTTTCTCCTTGTGCCTGTGGCTGGGCGGTTCAGAGCCGCATCCATTATTCCGTGCTACTCGAGGACGCTGTCGTCTAGTTTTTTTCTGCCCCAGTCAGCAGCGGCTTGCACAAACGCCACGATTAGCGGGTGCGGGTGGCCGGGCTTGGAAGAAAGCTGGGGCTGGAACAGGGTCGCGACATAAAAACGGTGGGTGGGCGACTCGATGGCGCGAATTTCACCTTTCGGCCCGCGCGCGACAACCGGGAATCCGGCTTCGATGGCCGCCCATTCGAACTCCGGATTGACTTCGAAGTTGCAGAAAAACTCTTCAGATACGACATCCTTCGAATAGAAACCCTGCAGATATGAGCCCGGGCGCAAGCGAATCTCGGGCACTACGCCCGAGAGCTTGGGAGCTCCCTTCTTGCGATTGGGCACGGCACAGGCCACGGGATGAATGATGATGTTCTTGGATCCAGAATTGTTCTCGGCCGTGTCTGCATCCTTGATACCCAGCACATTGCGGGCGCATTCGATGAACGCGTACTGAAAGCCTCCACAGGTGCCGAGGAAGGGCCAGTCGCGTTCGCGCGCGAAGCGAATGCCTTTGAGCATGCCTTCCGCGCTTTCATAGGGACTGCCGGGGGCGGCCCAAATACCGTCGAAACTCTCCAGGGTGGTTTCGGCGCCCGGCGCAGCCAGTGAAAGTGTCGGGATCCATTTGGCCTCGAGCTGCAACTCGAGCAGCTTGGAAGCATGTTGCAGCGATTTCTCAATCGCGGGAAGAGTGGGAGACTTGGGGTCGTAGTCTCCGAGGATTGCAATTTGAGTGGGCTCAGCCACGGGGTCATTCTAATTGAGAAAAATGCCGGGTTGCGGACGAAGCAGGTGTGAAGGCTGGTGACAGGCTGATTAGAACGGTCGGACGTTAATCATTCGCGACAGTGCGAACCGTTTATTTCATGGTTAAAGCGCGCTCTCTCAATATCTCCTCAACCGCCGCGATCGCGGTGTCGACTTCGGCATCCGTGTTGTAAAAATGGGGCGAAAAGCGCACTCCGGCCCTGGGACGCCAATCCACCAGGATTTCCCGCTTGAGCAATTCGCGGCATACTTCCTGAGAATCCGGCATATCAATGGAAACTGTGCCACCACGCTTTTCGGAATCGCGTGGAGAGTTCACTCGCCAGCCGTGCCCGTCGGCCAGTTCGATCAGCCGGGCAGTTTGCCGTTTTGATTTTTCGCGAATGCGGCCGACGCCCGCTTCGGCGATGATCTTCACTCCCGGCCAAGCAGCCTCAAGCGAGGGAATGTGCGTTGTGCCGTTCATGAAACGAAAAGGAGGATCGCTATAGCGGATCGGGCCGGTTTCGAAGGCCATGGAATCCTGGTGCGCGAACCAGCCGGTGAATTTGGGTTCGAGTTTCTTGCCGAGGTCCGGGCGCACGTAGAGGTAGGCCACCCCGGGCCCGCCACAGAGCCACTTCAGAACACCACCGCAGGCAAAATCGACATTCAGCTCCTGAACATCAACCGGAACGGTGCCGAGCGATTGAAAGGTATCGAGCACAACATGCGCGCCGACCTTGTGCGCTTTCTCGACGATTGCTTTCGCGTCGTTGATGTACGAGCTGCGGAAAATCACATGCGAAACCGGCACCAGCAGCGTCGTTTCGTCGATGGCGGCGAGCAATCGTTCGGTAGGAACCGTAATCCCGTCATCGGTCTTCACCATGTGGACACGTGCTCCGTAAGCCTGCTGTGCTTCCCAGAAATACATAACCGAGGGGAAGTTCATGTCGCTGTAAACCACTTTGTTGCGCTCTCCCGAAAAATCGAAGCATGACGCAACTACAGCCTGGCAAGTGGTCACGTTCTGATGGGTCGAAACCGAACCTTTGGGCGCATTCATCAGCGCTCCGACATCGTCGGCGACTTGGACCGCCAACATCCACCAACGCTCTTCCCAGGCGCGAATGCCGCGTGTGGCCCAGACGTCCGCGTAGCCCTCCAGCGCCTTATAGACACCGCGGGGCATGGCGCCCAGCGAATTGCTGATCATGTAGGTAGTCCGCTCCAGAATCGGGAACTGGGGGCGGTAGCGGAGCAGGTCGTCTGCCATATGGATATTGTACTTGGTGGGGAGCCGGTTGATCCGGGTCTGGCTTTGCCTGTGACGATCTAATCCGCGAGGTTCCTTCTCGACGTCTTTAAGAGCCAATACGCGACGCTCAGAAGGATCAAATAGCCCACGCCGCTGACCAGGTTGATGCGCGAATCCCACCAGCCCTTAAGGATGGTAAAGACAATCATCGCCAGCCCTACAACGGATCCCCAGAGTCCCAGGGGCGAGCGCAAGGGGAGTGTTTCAAGCTGGCTCTTTGTGGCACGCGCTCGAAACGAGACGTGCGCCGCCAAAGAAACCACCCAGGACAGAATCATTCCGAAAAATGCGCCTCGCAGAATGTATTCGAGAGCGTGCTGTGCAGCCCAACCTTCGAGGACCAGCGCGACCACGATACCGTAGGACGAAACTAACAGCGCCCGATTCGGCGACCCGCGAGAATTCAGGTGCCCAAGGGCAGCCGGGGCCCAGCCACTGCGGGCCAGCGAGAAAAGCATGCGCGAGGAAATATAAAGTGCGGCATTCGCGCCCGACAGTGCAGCCGTGAGCACCACGAAGTTCATGACATGGCCCGCTCCGGGCAGGTTCACAGAACGAAACACAGTCACGAAGGGACTCTCAGAAACGCCGGCGCGGTTCCATGGCATGACGCCGACCAGTACGGCAATAGCGCCGAGATAGACAAGAGTCAGAATTAAAAAAGCTCTCCAGACAGCTTTAGCGACTTCCGCCGCAGAACGCGATTCTCCGGAGGTCACGGCGACGAATTCGACTCCGCCGAATGCGTACACGGCGAATGTCATGGCAAGCAGCGGCGCCAGCGCTCCATGTGGGAAGAAGCCTCCGTGGGCGGTGTATTGAGGAGAGACTCGGCCGGAAAACAGAAGGGCGGCGCCGAGAACCACGAAAGCCGCAATGGTGACAACCTTGATCATCGCGAACCAAAACTCGAAACGCCCGTACTTGGCCACGCTGAGCAGGTTGATTAGCAGCAACACTACAGAAAACAAGACAACCCAAACTGGACCGGGGACGGAGGGGAACCAATACGCCATATAGGTAGCGGATGCGACCATTTCAGCGCCGATGGAAACGGAAATGGCGGCCCAATATCCCCCGCGAGCCAGAAATCCGGCCCAGGCGTTGAGATAAAGCTCGCCGTAAATGCCAAATGAGCCAGCCGCGGGGTGCATGCTGGAGAGTTCTCCCAGGGCCATGGCAACCGTCCAATTGATCAAGGCGGCAAGCAGAAAGCTGAGAATGACCGAGGGTCCGGCGAGGTCGATGGCCGCAGCCGAACCCAGCAACAACCCGGTCCCAATGGACCCTCCCACCGCCACCATCGCCATTTGGCCGGCGCTGAGCTGATGACGGAGACCTTGTTCCTCGTTTTGCAGAGGGTGCGAAGACACTAGGCACCTATAGCAGAAAGTTTTTGGCTGCCAAAGCCCAATTGTGAGGTGACCTTGGTAATCACGGTGATCCGTTACTTCGTTGCTGCTCACAGTAGTGGCTCCTAGAATTTGAGGGGGTTAGTCCGCACTGCCATCTTCCATGCCGGATACCAGCAAACGAATCGATCGGGCTGAGGTCGCCAAGCGGGTGGAGCGTGCGGAGAAGCTGCTGCAAAAGGGCAAAACCGCAGATGCCCTGGCAGAGTACCTGCAAATCCTCGCCGAGGACCCGGCCAACGACAATGTCCGCCAAGTAGCCGCAGACCTCTGTCTTTCCCTGCAACGAACTGCCGACGCCATCAAATTGCTGGGTGAGCTATTCGAAAAGCAGGTGGATAACGGCGATAACACCCGCGCCAGCCTGACCTATAAAAAGCTGGCGCGCTATGTGAATCCTACCTGTCTGCAAAAAGTCCGGTTCGCGCAGATTCTCGAAACCTCGAATCGCAAGCTGGCGATTGAAACCTACGAAAACGCGCTTACCGACCTGACGAAACAAGGGCAGAAGCAAGACGCTCTCCTAGTGCTCAAGCGAATTGTCGCTCTGGAACCGACCGAGCAGAATTTCCTGCGATTCGGGGAGCTTTCCTCAGAAGCCGGAGACAGCAAGAGCGCGGCGGCAGCTTTCCTGAAGCTGGCCGAGATGACTCAAGCCTCCGGTGCGGACGCCGCGTCGTGGTTCGAGCGGGCCTACGGGGAAGATCCTGCTGATCTGCGAATTGCCCTGGGGTATGGCAAGAGCCTGCTGGCACAAGGGCAGGTGGGGGCCGCGATCTTTGTGATTGAAGCTCTGATCAAAACTGGTCCTCCGGCTCCGGAAACGCGCGAGCTATATGCCAAAGCCCTGCTGGCAGCCAATCGCCTGACCGAGGTCACACCGCTGGTGTGGCAACTGTTTGAAGCAAATCCGGCGCGGCTGCCTGAGGTCGCGAACCTGATTGGGCTGCTGGTCGACGCCAAGCAGGATGCGGAAGCCGTTGCACTGGCTCGAAAGCTGGAACAGTTCCAACGCGGGCGCGGAGATCGCCGTGCCTTCATCTCGTTGATGCAGGAGCTTGCGGCCAAACATCGGGCCTCGCCGGATTTGTTGGAGTTCATGAGTGAGCTGTTCAACTCCTCCAACCGGGAAGGCGACTACTGCCAGACGCTGCTCAAACTTTTCGATTTGCACTGCGGCATGGGGGATTTTGCCAAAGCCGCCGAGTGTTTGGACAGAGCCGCGGACGTGGATCCCTACGAGCGCGGCAATCAGAAACGCCTGGAAATGTTGCGCGGGAAAATCCCGGACCAACGCTACCAGGTGATTGCTTCACGCCTAACCATCATGGGCAAGCCGGAATCCGGGCCGTCGAAGAATGCCGAGCCGACCCTTGGAGCCGCGGCCCTGCAAGACCTGATGCTCCAAGCCGAGATTCTGGTGCAGTACGGTATGCGCTCGAAAGCCATTGAGCGTCTCCAACGCATTCAGGAGCTTTTCCCTCGCGAGGAGGAACGCAATCAAGATTTGCAGCAGCTTTATCTCGCGGCGGGAATGACTCCGCGATACGCGGACTCTTCCCGGATTGCACCAGAGCCAAGTTCGCCCGGCAAGGAGCCGCTCTCAGCGGCGGCACCAGCGCCACCACAGCCTTCCCGGCCGCAGGCGGCGGCCGAATCCAACGACGTCAGCAGCTTCACCCGAGTCGCGGAAATCACGCGCAAGCTTTATCGGCAGAGCAACGCCGACGCCGTGATCTCCACCGCGGTCAATGAGATCGGCGCGCAATGGAAGGCAAGCCGTTGCGTGGTAGCAATGCGTAAGCCGGGACTCCCCCCCACAGCCGTCAAAGAATACTGCGGTGAGGGCGCAAAGCGCGGGGAGACCAACAGTCTGAGCAAGCTGGTTGCCGTGGTGCAGGATGAGGCCGTCGCCAAGGGCACACTGATTATTTCCGATGCGCCGGCGGCCGAAGAATTGCGGGAAGCCGGCGACGTGCTGGCAGAATTGAAGATCGCGTCGCTGCTCGCGCTTCCCCTAAGCGACGGGCCGGACCACGTGGGTGTCTTATTCCTCGCACAAAGCGCGCCGCACGGCTGGCACGCCAGCGACATCGAGGTGCTGAAGACCATCGTGGATCAGATTGTGATCGCACTCAATAACGCCGGCCTGCGGCGGCTGGTCAAGAGCCTTTCTGTGACTGATGAGCAGTCAGGTCTGCTGAAGCGGGCCTCCTATCTGGATCTCTTGATGGCGGAAGCCAAGCGCGGCATTCAGCAGAGCACTCCTCTCACGGTCGTCTTGATGCAGTTCGGCAAGGGCATGGCTGCGGTGAAAGAACATGGCGAGAAGGCGGTGGAGGCCGCCATGCAGCAAATCGGTCAGCTTTTCGCTGCCAATATCCGGCAGAACGATCTTGCCTTCCGCTATGAAATGACCACGGTGGCTTTAGTGCTCGGCGAAACTGCCGAGAGGGAAGCGCTGATGGCGGTGGAGAAACTGCGCAAGCTGGTGGCCGAGGTCAAAGCCCCCAACGGCGATTCGTTCCGCTTCAACGCGGGAGTGGCCGAGGCGGTGGTACGCCAACAGTTCGACCCGGTGGATAGCGTGACCGAAGTGATCAATCGCGCCGAACTGGCGCTCGAGATGGCCATCGCTCAAGGCGCGGGCAAAGTGATGAACCTGGCAGCCTCCTATGCTGCCGCCGCGGTCGCGTAGCCAAAATAGCGCAAAGCACTTCTTCGCTGCTAAACTGACGAGTTTGGCATTCCATTCGAGAGCCTTTCCTACCCAGGAACTTCATGCTGAAACCGGGTGACATCGCGATTGTGAGCGGGGCACGCACTCCCTTTGGCCGTTATTGCGGCAAGTTGAAAGAATTTACCGCGCAGGAATTGGGAGCCGTGGCCGCCAAGGGCGCAATTGAACGGGCCGGAATCGATCCCAAAGAATTTGACCACGCGGTTTTCGGCAACGCGCAACAGACTTCCGGGGACGCTCTCTACGGGGCCCGGCATGTGGCGTTGCGCGCAGGGTTGCCGATTGAAACGCCGGCACTGACCGTGAACCGGCTTTGCGGCAGTGGGATGCAGGCCATAGTCAATGCCGCGCAGCTGATCCAGTTGGGCGAGGCGGACGTAGTTTTGGCGGGTGGCATGGAGGCAATGTCGCAGGCGCCATTCGTCATTCGCGGGCGGGATGGGTTTACTTTGGCACCCGGCGGAAAGATGGAAGATTCGCTCATGGTCGCGCTGCTCGACACATATTGCGGGTTATACATGGCCAACACCGCCGAGCTGTACGGGGAACAACAAGGCATCACGCGGCAGGCGCAGGACGAGTTCGCCTTGCGCTCACAGCAAGCCGCCGACGCGGCATACAAAGAAGGAAAGCTGCAGGAAGAATTGGTTCCGGTGACTTTGAAAAATTCCGAAGGTGAACCGACGGGCGAGATGTTCACAGAAGACGATCACCGGCGTCCGCAGACGACACTGGAAGGTCTGGCTAAACTGAAAGCTTCCTTTGGCAAAAATGGCACCGTCACGGCAGGAAATGCCAGTGGCATTGTCGATGGTGGCGCGGCCGTGGTGATGATGTCATTGGAAGAAGCTACCAAGCGGGGCGTCAAGCCGCTGGGGCGAATTGTGAGCTGGGGCGTTGCCGGAGTCGACCCCAAGACCATGGGTCGGGGGCCAGTCCCGGCATCGAAGATCGCCTTGCAGAAAGCTGCGCTGACGCTCGATTACATCGACCTGATCGAAGTGAACGAGGCTTTCGCGGCGCAATATCTGGCGGTGGAAAAGGAACTGGGATTGGATCGCGACAAAGTGAATGTGAACGGCGGAGCGATTGCGCTGGGGCATCCGCTGGGCGCGACTGGAACGCGGCTGGTGATCACGCTGCTCTATGAGCTGCGCCGGCGGAAGAAGAAGTATGGGCTGGCGACGGCGTGCATCGGCGGCGGGCAGGGGATTGCGATGGTGGTGGAGAGTTTGAATTAATTTTCCACCACGGAGGACACGGAGAAATCTTTGTCGGTTTTTCTCCGTGTCTCTGAGACTCTGTGGTCAATTCGGTTATTTGATCCGCTGAATCCGCCTTGATCGGCGGGAAGGAAGTTGCATGGAGATAAAGAAAGTCGGCGTTCTAGGTTGTGGCCTGATGGGCTCGGGAATCGCTCAAGTCGCTGCCACGGCCGGTTTCGACGTGACTGTGCTCGAAGTCGACCAGAAATTTCTCGACAAGGGCTTCGCCGGAATTGAGAAGTCGCTGGCCAAATTTGCCGAAAAGGGCACCATCAAGGAGACGCCGCAAGCCATCCGAGCGCGGCTCAAGGGCACGACCAACAAGCAAGACCTGGCCGACTGCGACATCATCATCGAAGCCGTCATTGAGAACGTCGACGAAAAGAAAAAAATGTACGCGGCACTCGATGGCCTCGTGAAGAAAGATGCCATCTTCGCTTCGAATACTTCTTCGATCTCGATTACTGAATTGATGACCGCCACTAAGCGCCCGGAGCGCTTTATCGGGCTGCATTTTTTTAGTCCCGTGCCGCTCATGAAGTTGGTCGAAGTGGTGCGCACGCTGGCCACTGCGAATGACGTTTACGACACGGCCTACGAGTTCGGAAAAAAGCTGGGCAAAGTTCCGGTGCGCACCAGCGACAAGACCGGATTCATCGTGAACCGGCTGCTGGTGCCGTACATGCTCGACGCCATTCGCGCTTACGAAGAAGGCGTGGGCTCGATCGAGGACATCGACAACGCCATGAAGCTGGGCTGCGGGTATCCCATGGGGCCGTTCACGCTGCTGGATTTCGTCGGTCTGGACACGACTTACTACATCACGCACGTAATGTACGACGAGTTCAAGGAGCGCCGTTTCGCCTCGCCTCCGCTGCTGAAGCGATTGGTGATGGCGGGGTGGTATGGCCGGAAAACCGGGAAAGGGTTTTATGATTATTCGGACCCGAGCAATCCGAAGGCGAATAAGTTGTGAGTTGCTTTGTCGCGGATTCGTCGGAATCGGGACAGATTGTTTTGATTTGTCATCCTGAGCGAAGCGAAGGACCTATGCATTCCGACGGCGCCGGCAAAGTACACAGGTTCTTCGCTTCGCTCAGAATGACAATTTGGTAGGGGTTGTGGATCAGCGTTCATCCGTGGCAGGTTTGGATTCTATGAACTACGAAAACATCCTCTTCGAAAAGAAAAACGCCATTGCCTACGTAACCATCAACCGGCCAAAGGTGCTCAACGCGCTCAACATGGCCACAATGGAAGAGTTGGGCGAGGCGTTCGCTGACATCAAGAACGACGCGACTATCCGCGTGGCCCTTCTGACCGGCGCGGGCGAAAAAGCCTTCGTGGCCGGCGCCGACATCAATGAACTGGCCAAACACGACGCGATCGCAGCCAAGGAGTACACGCATCGCGGCCAATCCGTGCTCGATCTGATCGAAAACCTGGGGAAGCCGGTGATCGCCTGTATCAATGGCTTCGCCCTGGGCGGCGGATGCGAAATCGCCATGGCGTGTTCGTTCCGCCTGGCCAACGAAAACGCCAGGTTCTCCCAACCCGAGATCAAACTGGGGATCATGCCGGGCTACGGCGGTACACAGCGTCTGCCGCGCCTGATCGGCAAGGGCATGGCCTTGCAGCTTCTGCTCACCGGCGAAATGATTCGCGCGCAGGAGGCACACCGCATTGGTCTGGTAAACGAAGTCACCTCAGTCGCGGAGTTGATTCCGCGCGCCGAAGCGATTGCGCAACAGATCATTGCGACTGCCCCGCTTGGCGGTGCAATACACCCTGGAAGCCGTGAACCACGGCATGCAGATGAGTTTGCCGGACGGGCTCTACCTTGAGGCGACGCTGTTCGGTGTGTGTTGCGCCACTGAGGATAAGAAGGAAGGCACCACTGCGTTTCTGGAGAAGCGTCCAGCGGTGTTCCAGGGCAGGTGAACTTCTGCGCCGCGGATCACGCGGATTTTGCGGATCTTAAATCACCACGGAGGCCCGGAGCCACGGAGAAAACCAGGAAAGTCGGAAAATCCAAGGCGGAGTCCGATCTCCAGGACAACACGCTCGCGGGCAAACTCAGCGCTGCGGGAAAACGCTTTGCCATAGTCGTTTCCCGCTTCAATGCCTTTATCACGGAGCGACTTTTCCAAAGCGCTTACGATGGCCTGGTGCGCTCAGGCGCCAAAAAGAAGGATATCCAACTTGTTCGCGTTCCCGGCGCATTCGAAATCCCCTCCGCCGCACGCACTCTCGCCGAAACCGGGAAGTACGACGCCATCATTTGCCTGGGCTGCCTGCTGCGCGGAGACACCGCTCACTACGACGTCATCGTCAACGAAGTAACCCGCGGCATTGGCCAATCGGCGCAAGAGACCGGCGTCCCCCACGCCTTCGGCGTGCTTACCTGCGACACCCTGGAGCAAGCCATCGACCGTGCCGGCCTAAAGATGGGTAACAAAGGATTCGAAGCCGCGCTGGCGGCGGTGGAGATGGCATCGCTGAAACAAGCTATCAGCCGTCAGCCTTCAGCTATCAGCAAGACCAAAGGCAAAATCAAGAGCAAAAGACCGCCCTTCTCGTTCCAGAAAACGATAATCCTCATATTTCGCGTGCCGTACTGCTGAAACTCCCTGATCTTGTAGACTGAAAGCTGAAGGCTGATAGCTGACAGCTCCATGGGCACTCGCCGCAAATCCCGCGAACTCGCGCTGCAAATGCTGTTCCAGGCCGATATGGGCAAACAGCAGCCGGAAGAAGTGCGCGGCACGTTCTGGCGCGAACGCACCGATGTCGGTGGCGAAGTACAGGGCTTCGCTGAGGATTTGTTTCGCTTGGCGACCGACCGTGCGGCCGAAATCGACCGCCTGATCGAAGGTCATGCCGAGAACTGGCGCATGGAGCGCATGGCGGCAGTTGACCGCAACCTGCTTCGCGCCTCGGTCGCGGAATTGCTCGGGTATCCTGATACGCCTCGCGCCGTCGTCATTAATGAGGCGCTCGAAATTGCACGAAAATTTTCTGGCCCAGAGTCGGTTCAATTCATCAACGGTGTGCTCGACAGCATCGGGCGGGAACTTGAACAAGCAAAGTCCCAGGCAAAAACCTAAGCCACGCAAGCGCTGCCCTTAGGGCTTGACCACAACCAGATCGGGGTTGCAGTTGATGCTCACGTTTCCCGTCCCGCTCTGGTTGCCGGCCGTGACCCCGTTCGCGTTAACCACGGTAAAGGTTCCAGACCCGACCGCAGTGATCACAAACACTCCGTTGTTCGCCGCATTCGTCATGCCCTGAATCACCACGGTGGCCCCGACGTCCAAAGCCGGTCCTGAAGTCAGCGTATAGGTGTAAGCGGTGGTGGCGGTCGAACCGTTTTGTGATGCGGCGCTGATGTTCACCACTGACTGCTGCGGGAAGGTCACGCCACTACACAGTCCCGACAGCAACGTGGCCGGATTCGAGGGAAATGTGATCTGCACCAGGTCACCGGCACCGTGGGTGTCGAGAACATGCACAGTGCCATCATTGGCCGCGACGTAGAGCAAAGTGCCGTCTGGCGTGAGGGTCGCGTGCAAAGGGAGCGGGCTTCCCGTCAGCGCGATGGAGGAAGACGCCAGACCGTCTATATCAAATACCAGCACACTGCCGAAGCGGTCGGTCAGCAAATACACCCGCTGGCCGTCGGTCGACGCAATCAACTGGCTCGGCACAAACGGGCCCTGCCCAAGGCTGAAAGATGTCACCGGACCATCCACCGGCGCCTGCGGCGGACAGCCCTTCGGAGTTGTGTTTACGCTGATGATGTCGATGTTCGGAGGAACTACTGCCAGCATTCCGCTGGCGTCGGCCAGAGTCTTCAGGAAGACGGGCGTGGATGTCGTGGAAATCGAATCGGCAATGGTGTCCGTGCAATTCGTCCAGGCGGTCACACCGGAAGGTACGCCGCCCGCCACGTAGGCAAAAGCGCCGTTCGCCAGAAAAGAAACATCGTTAACCGGGCCGGTAACCGGGGCAAGTTTTATCAGCGGATCGATGGTCGAGTAAACATAAAGCGAATTCCCCGCCGCGATATAGGCTTTGAGAGCATCCGGGGAAAAATCCGCTGCGGTCGCACCGGTGATGGCAAGCGGGACGACACTACTGCTTGCTGTATCTACGATGAAGACCTGGTTGGGGTTGGACTGGGTGTCGGAAACAATTACTTTCTTCCCGTCGGGTGAGATGGTGAGTATTTTGCCAGTGACCGACTTGAACTGTGCGACCGTGACGCTCGAACCAAAAGCCACCTTCATCAAGCCCTGAGTGTCTAAGAATGAGAAGTCAGTTCCCAGGTAGAGATTCGTGCCCGTCGGGTCGAAGGCCATAGAATTTGGAGTGGCGGGCAGGTTGATGGCGTCGCCCAGAGTGTTGGAGGGGGAAGTGATCGGGATGATCGTACTAATGCAGCCGATGGTGTTCTGGCAGCCAGTGCTGGACGCGTACACCGTCGCAGTCTGGGCTGTTGCAGTAGCCGCCGCGACCACAAAACGGATTGCATTCTCCGGGTAGATCGGCATGGTACTAAGTTTGTTGGGATTCGGCGTGGGCGCTAATCCGATGTTGCAGTTTGGCGGAGTGCACGAGGCAGTCACCGTGCCGCCCCCCACCAGTGGAGTGGTGGCCGTAACATCAAGGCCCGTATTCGTAGCACAGTTGGTTCCCACGGCGACGTTCCCTGGGTGGGAGGAGCACCAGGTGAGCGGCACGCCCGTGATCGCGATGCCCCGGCTGTCGAGGACGACCGGGGTGACACTTACCGAAGTCGCCTTGGGAACGTTGACCGTGGTTTCGTCCGTACCGTTGACCTGTAATTCGATGGACTGCACGGGACAGGTCGTGAAATCAAACGGAATGCCGACGACGTTGCTAACGCTCGCGAAAAAAGACGTCACGCCGGGGGTCTTGGCGGTTACCTGTACCTGGCCCGGCAGCAGTCCATTGATGGGTGTGGTTTGAGTCGCCACGGCTAATCCGGCAACAGTGGTGTTCTGAACCTGCCAGGTGAAATCTCCTACCGTGTCAGTGATGTCCTGGCCGCGGTTGTAGGCCGTCGCCTGAAAGTTGAAAGTCTGTCCTTTGGAGAAACAGGCAGGAGTAGGCGTGGTTTGTCTGGGAAGCGGCACGACAGCAATATTATCGATGTGCTGGTGAACGTAAACCGTGGTGGGCGGGCTGCTGACCCCTTTGGCAGTTGCGGTAATTTGCGCGACCCCCACTGGACCCGGAGTGCAAATCTGGGGAAGCACTAAAGAATCCCAGCTACCCGCGCAGGCGTTTCCGTTGGCCGCGATGGTAAGCACCGCCGGATTACTGGACAGGAAAGAAACTGGCTCACTGATGGCGTTCCCTTTACTGTCTCGGGGAGTTGCTGCAAACGTCAGGTTTGCGCCCAGATCCATAGACGAAGGGCCTGCTGGCGAGAGACCGATGTTCGAAGGAACGGGAAAATTCGTGGACTTGACGCCGGAAGACCCACAAGCGCCCAGGAGGCCCGCCAGAACCGTAAGAATCGCTGCAACCGCAAGCCGAACCAACCTACCCATGCACCCTCCTCGCTCCACGTCTTCCACGGAGCGAGAGTTCCTTATTAATGGAAAACTCACAGTCTAGAGGCTGACCCTGAATTCAGCAAGTTGAAGCCGGCGCGGAGCTCGATCCACACGCCAAAATGCGGACGGCCGCGAGACAAACGGGGCTCGCGGAGCAGAAGCTTCGCTTCGACATGGTCATCCTTTGAGATGCGCCGAAGTGCGGTTGACGATGTGCGATTCTAATTGCTATAGTAGTTGGGTTCCGCGAGTTAACTTTGGCTTGCTTGTAAGCGGTGGTTTTGATTCGCTTCGCCGGTGTGCGCGAAAACCCCCGTCACATTGCAGCTGAGCTTTAGAAATACGTCTCCAGAGAACGCACCGGCTGGAGGCGCCCTCGCTGAAACGTCCAGCGAACACCTTTATCTGTGAAGTTCAGGCCCTGTACGGACCGGACTTCGGAAGGCTATGCAGGACGGTGCCAACGAAACGGAGTATCTCCTGGACTTTCGAGTTCGGGCCTGATGCCACCGTCGAAGGCCTTAGTCGAATGGGAAATTGAAATCTCCCGGCGGCCTTGAGCCGCGGGAAGTATGGTTGGCAGAAGCGCCATCCAGCCCCAAAACAGGGAATTCAGGAGTGGCGCGGGTCATCCCGTGTGCGCCTCGCTGGCGCAGGCGGAGACGCGCGGCTGAGGGAGCAGGAGAAAAGTGCCTACTTTCAATCAATTGGTGCGTGCGGGTCGCAAGCGGCCGCGGTACAAGACGGCAAGCCCTGCGTTGCAGGGCTGTCCGCAAAAGCGCGGGGTCTGTACGCGCGTTTACACCCAGACGCCCAAGAAGCCGAACTCGGCGCTGCGCAAAGTTGCCCGCGTGCGCCTGATCAACGGGATTGAAGTCACAACTTACATCCCCGGCGTCGGCCACAACCTGCAGGAGCACTCGATTGTGCTGATCCGCGGCGGCCGCGTGAAGGATTTGCCGGGCGTGCGCTATCACGTGATTCGCGGAACGCTCGACGCCGTAGGGGTTGCAGGCCGGAAGCAAAGCCGCTCCAAGTATGGAGCGAAGAGACCGAAATAGGGTTCAAGCCAAGAGCCAAAAGCTAGCAGCCAGGAGCCAAAAAGCTTAAATGCCTCGAAAAGGACATATCGCCAAGCGGACGGTGGAGACCGATCCGGTTTACGGGTCTGATCTCGTGACGAAGTTTGTCAACTCCATGATGTGGGCAGGCAAGAAAAGCACCGCCGAGGGCATCTTCTATGAAGCGCTGAAGAAGATGCAGGAAAAGGGCGGCGGCGACGATGCCCTGAAGCTGTTTAAGGACGCGGTCGAGAACGCCAAACCGCTGCTTGAAGTGAAGACCCGGCGTGTGGGTGGCGCGAACTATCAGGTCCCCGTGGAAGTCAACCCGGACCGGCGTACGTCGCTGGCCATCCGCTGGCTGATCGCGTACTCGCGGGGGCGTGGCGAAAAAGGAATGGTCGACAAGTTGAGTGCTGAGCTGCTCGACGCCGCCAAAGGCCGCGGCGCAGCCATCAAGAAGAAGGAAGACGTGCATCGTATGGCGGAAGCCAACAAGGCGTTCGCGCATTACCGCTGGTAGAGAACGGCACAAAATTAGAAGTTTCACAGGTGGAGATTTGGCAGGTTCGGCAAATTTGATTGGCGAGCAAGAGATCCGGAAGGAAGAAAAGAAGAAACCCGTGTCCCGACAAGTGCCTTTAGAGCGTTGCAGGAACATCGGCATCATGGCCCACATCGATGCCGGGAAGACCACAACCACGGAGCGGATTCTTTTCTACACCGGAAAGACGCACCGCATCGGCGAAGTCCACGAAGGCACGGCCACCATGGACTGGATGGAGCAGGAGCAGGAGCGCGGCATCACGATCACTTCCGCCGCCACCACCTGCACCTGGCGCGATATCCGCATCAACATCATCGACACACCGGGCCACGTGGACTTCACCGCCGAAGTCGAGCGGTCTTTGCGCGTACTTGATGGGGCAGTCGCCGTATTCGACGCAGTCCACGGAGTGCAGCCGCAGTCTGAAAAAGTCTGGCGCCAGGCGGACAAGTACGGCGTGCCGCGAATTTGTTTCATTAACAAGATTGACAAGATGGGTGCTGATTTCGAGCATGCTGTCGACACCATCCGCAAGCGCCTCAGTGCCAAGCCTGTCCCGATTCAAATTCCCATTGGTCAGGAAGATAAATTTAAAGGCGTCGTCGATCTGATCGGCATGAAGGCCATCGTGTGGCAGGACGACACAATCGGCGCCGAATATTTGACCGAGGAAATCCCCGCGGAACTCAAGAAAAAAGCCGAAGCGTTCCACGCCCAGTTGGTGGAGAGCGTTGCCGAAACCGACGACGAAATCCTGCATAAATTTCTGGAAGGCGAAGAGATCAGTGCTGATGAACTGCGCGCCTCACTGCGCAAAGCAACCATCGCGTTGAAAGTGTTTCCTGTGGTAGTAGGAACCGCTTTCAAGAATAAGGGCGTGCAGCCGCTGCTCGATGCGGTCGTCGACTATCTGCCTTCGCCGCTTGACGTGGGCGAAACCCACGGAACGAACCCTGACGATGGACAGCGGATCACCCGCAAGCCGTCCGACGATGAGCCCTTTTCGGCACTGGCGTTCAAGATCATGGCAGACCCGTTCGTCGGGCAGCTAACATTTATTCGGGTCTATTCCGGCCAGGTCAAGACGGGTGACTCGGTGTTGAACGTTCGCACCACGAGGAGCGAGCGCATTGGGCGTCTGCTCAAAATGCACGCCAATAAACGCGAAGAGATCAGCGAGATCCTGGCGGGCGACATCTGTGCCGCGGTCGGTTTGAAGAACGTCAGCACCGGCGACACGATTTGCGATGAAAAACATCCCATCGCGCTGGAATCGATTACGTTTGCCGTGCCAGTAATTTCCGTCGCGGTCGAGCCCAAGACCAAAGCCGACCAGGAAAAAATGGGCATGGCGCTCTCCAAGCTGGCCCAGGAAGACCCTACCTTCAAAGTTCACACCGACCCCGACAGCGGACAAACCATCATCAGCGGAATGGGCGAGTTGCACCTCGAAATCATCATCGACCGCATGATGCGCGAGTACAAAGTCGAAGCCAACGTGGGCAAACCCCAGGTGGCGTACCGCGAAACCATCCGCAGGAAGGCCGAAGCCGAGGGCAAATACATCCGCCAGACTGGCGGCCGCGGTCAATACGGCCACGCCAAGATTCGCATCGAGCCCAACGAGCCCGGCAAGGGCTACGAATTTCTCAACGAGATCGTGGGCGGTTCGGTGCCCAAGGAATTCATTAAGCCCATCGATCAGGGCATTCAGGAAGCGCTCGAAGGCGGCGTGCTCGCGGGTTATCCCATGGTCGATGTCAAAGTCGAGCTGTACGACGGCAGCTACCACGATGTCGATTCGAACGAAATGGCATTCAAGATCGCGGGTTCCATGGCGTTCAAGGAAGCTGCGCGCAGGGCTTCGCCCGTGCTGCTCGAGCCGGTGATGTCGGTCGAAGTGGTGACGCCGGAAGATTACGCCGGAGTGATCATGGGCGACCTGAGTTCGCGCCGCGGACGCATCGAAGGCATGGAGCACCGGGCAGGTTCGCAGGTGATTCACGCGATTGTGCCATTGGCGGAAATGTTTGGCTACGCCACGCACATGCGGTCGAGCACGCAGGGCCGTGCGGAATACTCGATGCACTTCGCGCGCTACGAAGAAGTGCCGCGCTCGGTCGCCGACGAAATTATCGGCAAGGCGCAAGGGAGTAAGTAGCGCCGGCACGAGGGTGGCTGCTCGAGCGGCGGGGGAAAAAGCAGATTCTTCACCGCTAGGGCGGTTCGGAGTGACAAGGTTTACGCTAAGAGCTAAAGGCTAATAGCTAAGAGCTGAGGAAGAGAAATGGCGAAAGAGAAATTTGAACGCAATAAGCCGCACTGCAACGTGGGCACGATCGGGCACATTGATCATGGCAAGACCACGCTGACGGCGGCCATCACCAAGGTGTTGCAGAAGCACAATCCGAAGATTGTGTTCCGGTCATTTGATTCGATCGACAACGCGCCGGAAGAAAAAGCCCGCGGCATCACCATTGCCACGGCGCACGTCGAGTATGAGACCGAGAAGCGGCACTACGCGCACGTCGACTGCCCCGGTCACGCCGACTACATCAAGAACATGATCACGGGCGCGGCCCAGATGGATGGTGCGATTCTCGTGGTCGCGGCGACTGATGGTCCGATGCCGCAGACGCGCGAGCATGTGCTTCTGGCCCGGCAGGTGGGCGTTCCGTATATCGTTGTCGCCTTGAACAAGTGCGACGCAGTGGATGATCCCGAACTGCTGGATCTGGTGGAACTCGAGGTTCGCGAACTGTTGAAGTCGTACAAGTTCCCGGGAGACGACGTGCCGGTGATCCGGCTGTCGGCGCTCGGAGCGTTGAACGGCGAAGCCAAGTGGGAAAAGCAGATTGACGAGTTGATGAAGGCGGTGGACGAAAGCGTTCCGCAGCCGGCGCGCGAGCTCGACAAGCCGTTTCTGATGCCGATTGAGGACATCTTCTCGATTCAGGGCCGGGGCACGGTGGTGACCGGACGAATCGAGCGCGGCAAAGTGAAAGTTGGCGAGGAAATGGAAATCGTCGGCTTCCGCGACACCCGCAAGACGGTGGTCACGGGCGTCGAAATGTTCAAGAAGCAGCTGGATGAAGGCCTGGCGGGGGACAACGCTGGCCTCTTGCTGCGCGGTATTGCCAAAGAAGATGTGGAACGCGGCATGGTGCTGGCCAAGCCAGGATCGATTACGCCGCACACCAAGTTCAAGGCGGAAGTCTACATTCTGACCAAAGAAGAGGGTGGACGGCACACGCCGTTCTTCAAAGGCTACCGGCCGCAGTTTTACTTGCGTACCACGGACGTGACCGGAGTGGCGGAGTTGCCCTCGGGTACGGAGATGGTGATGCCGGGCGACAACGTGAGTCTAGTGATCGAGCTGATCACGCCGGTGGCGATGGAAAAGGGCCTGCGGTTTGCGATTCGCGAAGGCGGGCACACGGTGGGCGCGGGAACGATCAGCGAGATTGTGCAATAGCGCCGCCGTCTCGGCGGCGCTACAACGCGGCTTGCAGCTTGCCGCCAGTTCTTTCCTCCTGGAAGGCCGGGAGGGGTTAGAGAGAAAACGTGATAGGAAACGAAAAAATTCGGATTCGGCTGAAAGCCTACGACTACCGCATCCTGGACCAGTCGACGGGCGAAATCGTGGAGACAGCGCGGCGCACCGGGGCGCAGATTGCGGGCCCGATTCCGCTGCCCACGATGAAGAATAAGTATTGCGTGCTGCGTTCGCCGCACGTGGACAAGAAATCGCGCGAGCAGTTCGAGATCCGCACCCACAAGCGGCTGCTGGATATTCTCGATCCGACGCCGCAAACCGTAGACGCGCTGATGAAGCTCGATCTGCCTGCGGGTGTGGACGTAGAAATTAAGGCATTCGGTAAAGAGCATAAGTAAGCTGTCAGCTCTCAGCCATCAGCTTTCAGCCTGAGCTGAGAGCAGTGAGGCGGCAGAACCCCAGTCCCGTAGGGACGGAACGAGCAGCGAGAAAACGCAATGGCAAAGGTAGCAGGCATTCTCGGCAAGAAAGTCGGCATGACGCAACTGTTCGACTCGAAGGGCGAAGTTCGTCCGGCGACCGTGTTGCAGGCCGGGCCCTGCGTGGTCACGCAGCACAAGACGCAAACCAGAGACGGATACGTCGCCGCCCAGATCGGTCTGGTGGAGTTTGTAAAAGAGTCGCGGCTCACTAAACCCATGCGCGGACATCTGGCCAAGAACAATGTGCCGCCGGTGAAGTTTGTGCGTGAAGTGCCGGTCGAAGTCGACGAGAAAGAGAGCGCGGAAGGCAATGGCGCCTTAAAGGCGGGCGACCGCGTCCTGGTCGACATGTTTGACGGCGAAAAATTCGTCGACATAGTCGGAATCAGTAAGGGGCGCGGGTTTACCGGCGTAGTAAAGCGCCATCATTTTGGCGGCGGACCGAAGTCGCACGGATCGATGTTCCAGATCACCGGTTCAATCGGTTCTTCGGCGTTCCCGTCGCGCGTATTCAAGGGCATGCGCATGTCGGGGCATCTGGGGAACACGCGTATCACGGTGCGCAACCTGCGAATTTTGGGTGTGGATAAAGACGAAAATCTTCTGGTGGTCGAGGGCGCCGTACCCGGCCCCAATGGCGGATACATCGTGATCAGCAAGGCCAAGAAGCCGCCACGAGAACGGCGTGGATTTGCCGGCGCGGCGACGGTCGATCCCTTGAAGGCGGCCAAGAGAGCGGCCAAGAAGGCATAAACCAGTGGCCAGCAGTCAGTGGCCAGTGGTCAGAAAATACAAAGATAATGGCAACTATCGACATTCACGATCTGAGCGGGGCCAAAGTCGGAACCCTCGAGCTGGCTGACGAGATTTTCGGCGCAGTCAACGAGGACCTGCTGTGGGAAGCGGTGAAGCACTATCGCGCCTCGCAGCGCGCCGGCACCCATGCCACCAAGAACCGCAAGCTGGTTTCTGGAGCCGGCAAGAAGCTGTGGAAGCAGAAGGGCACGGGCCGCGCCCGCGTCGGTTCCATCCGTTCGCCACTGTGGCGGCACGGCGGCACGGTGCACGGACCGCAGCCGCGCTCATACGACCACGCGTTTCCGCGCAAGAAGTTGCTGGGTGCGTTGCGTTCGGCGCTGGCGGCGAAGTTTGCCGACGGAAAATTAATTGTCGTCAACACGTTTAAGGTTGACGAGCCGAAGACCAAAGGCTTCCGCGCGGCGCTCGACAAGCTGAAAGTGGATTCGACCGCGTTGCTGGTCGAAGTGGCGAACCACGGGAATCGAAACCTCGAGCTGAGTTCGCGCAATCTCGACGGGGTCGAGTTGATCGCGGGCAACGCGGTCCATCCCTATCACCTGCTGCGTTATGACCGGGCGATTTTCTCGCAGCCGGCGATTGAAAAGCTGCAAGTTTCGCTGAAAGATTCGGTTTCGAAACGCCGCCGTCATGCGGGCGAGCCGGAAGTGGCGAAAAAGGGGACGGGTTCTCCGCGGCGCCGGGTGCGGCATGAAAAAGCGGCGGAGGTGGCCTAGGGCCTAATCAATATGAAATCTGCCTACCAGATCATTCGCCGGCCGGTGATTACCGAGAAGGGCTTGGCCATCAAAGAGAACCAGAACACGCTGGTTTTCCAGGTGGCGAGCAAGGCGACGAAAACCGAGATTCGCGAAGCCGTGCAGTCGATTTTCAAAGTGAAAGTCTCGTCGGTGCGCACGGCAAACTATCCCGGCAAAGAGCGCCGCCGGGGAAAATTCGCCGGCTATCGCCCCGACTGGAAAAAAGCCTACGTGCGATTGAAGTCGGGCGAGAAGATGCCGGAGTACGCGCAGAATTTGTAGTGCGTTGGCCGCAACGGGCGGCTGCAGTGGCAAGAGAAGGCTAAAAGCCAAGAGCCAATAGCTAAGAGCTGATTTTATGCCAATTAAGACTTACCGACCGACTACGCAGACCCTGCGCTACCGGACCACGCTGGTCAACGACGACTTGACGGGCGTCAAGCCGCACAAGCCGCTGCTCGAACCCAAGCGGCGCAGCGGCGGGCGCCGCAACAGCGGCGACATTACGCTGTGGCACCGCGGTGGCGGGCACAAGCGCAAGCTGCGCATCATCGATTTCAAGCGCGACAAGACCGGAATTCCGGCGACGGTGGCGTCGATCGAATACGATCCCAATCGCTCGGCGCGGATTGCGCTCTTAAGCTACGCCGACGGCGAGAAGCGCTACATCCTGCAACCGGACGGTTTGAAAGTCGGGCAGAAAGTGGTGAGCGGGCCGGAAGCCGACATTCTGGTGGGCAATGCTTTGCCCCTGAAGAACATTCCGCCGGGCACCACCATCCATAACCTGGAGTTGAAACCGGGGAAGGGCGCGCAGATGGTGCGGTCGGCGGGCGGCTCGGCGCAGTTGGTCGCGAAAGAAGGCGAATACGCGCTGGTGAAACTGCCTTCCGGAGAGACCCGCAAGGTGGCACAGGAGTGCATGGCCACAATTGGCCAGGTCGGCAATCTGGACCATGAAAACATCACCATCGGCAAAGCCGGCAAGACGCGCTGGCTGGGGCGTCGCCCGGTCAACCGCGGTGTCTCGATGAACCCGGTCGATCATCCGCATGGCGGAGGCGAAGGCAAAACTTCAGGCGGCCGGCATCCCGTGACCCCTTGGGGGCAGCCGACGCGAGGTTATAAGACGCGGAACAACAAACGCACCGACGCGTTCATTGTGAATCGAAGAGGTAAGAGGTAAGTAGGCCGCGCGGAATGACCAAGGTTTGGGCCTTCAGCTGAAAGCTGACGGCTGAAAGCTGAGAGCAGACTTTATGGCACGTTCAACCAAAAAAGGGCCGTTTGTCGACGGCTATTTGCAGCAGCGGGTCGAGGCGATGAATTCGCGCAACGAGAAGAAGGTGTTGCGCACCTGGTCGCGGCGTTCCACGGTGATTCCGGAATTCGTCGGCCACACCATCGCGGTGCACAACGGCAAGAAATTTATCCCGGTGTACGTCACCGAAAATATGGTGGGGCACAAGCTCGGCGAGTTCAGTTTCACGCGGCAGTTCAAGGGACACTCGATGAGAGCGGCCACCGAAACTGCCGCTAAGCCCGCAGGCATTCCCGGCGGTCCAGGAGCGCCGGCTCCGGCGGCAGGAGCGGCAGCTCCAGCTGCACCGGCGCCGAAGGCATAAAACCAGCTGTTAGCCATTAGCTTTTAGCTCCAAGCTAAAGGCTAAGAGCTAAGAGCTAAAGGCTAAGAAATGACTATGGAATATCGAGCACAAGCCCGCTTCATGCGCGTCTCGCCGCAAAAGGCGCGTCTGGTGCTGGATTTGATCAAGGGCCACAGAGTGGAAGACGCCCTCAACACTTTGGCGTTCACCAAGAAGCGGGTGGCGGCGACGGTCGAAAAGCTGTTGCGCTCGGCGCTCGAGAATGCGAACTATCTGAGCGCGGAAAAGAACATCGACGTGGATGTCGACCGGCTATACGTCAAGCATGCCGTGGCCAACGACGGGCCGCGCATGAAGCGTATCCGGCCGGCGCCGATGGGCCGGGCATTTCGTTACGTGCGGCGCATCGCCCATATCGAGATTGTGCTGGCCGAGCGGGGCAAGAGCGGCGAATCGGTGGCCACTGTGGTGGGCGAAGAGTCCACCGGCGCGAGGGCCCCGGCAAAGAGCAAGCCCAGAACGAAGGGCAAAGCGCCTGCTGGCAAGGGCAAGAAGAAAAAAGCGGTGGGAGCGAGATAGCCAGTTCGCAGTTCTCGGATTTCAGTTCTCGCAAAGAAAACTGATAGCTGAAAGCTGACGGCTGAAAGCTTGGTTTAGGAGCAACGATGGGACAGAAGGTTCATCCTTACGGATTCCGGCTGGGTTACACCAAGCCGTGGAAGTCGCGCTGGTTTGTGGAGCGGGACTACGACAAGCTGCTGCTCGAAGACGTCAAGCTGAAGAACGAGCTGAAGGACAAGCTCAAGTCGGCGGGCGTGAGTTCGATCGAGATCGAGCGTCCCGGCAACAAGCTGCGCGTGATCATCAAGACGGCGCGTCCCGGCATCATCATCGGACGCAAAGGCGCGGAGATCGACAAGCTGAAACAGGACGTGCAGAAGCGGACGGCGCGCGAAGTGCACATCGATATTCAGGAAGTGCACAAGCCGGAGCTGGATGCGCAACTGGTTTCAGAGTCGATCGCGCTGCAACTGGAAAAACGCGTCGGCTTCCGCCGCGCCATGCGCAAAGCGGTTGACTCGGCGCTGCGCTTCGGCTGCAAGGGAATCAAGGTGCGGGTGAGCGGGCGGCTGAACGGCAATGAAATCGCCCGCTCGGAATGGTACTTGCAGGGCCGGCTGCCACTGCACACCCTGCGCGCCGACATCGACTATGGATTCACCGAAGCCCGCACCACCTACGGAGTGATCGGGGTGAAGTGCTGGGTCTATAAAGGCGAGATTCTGCCGACCAAGAAACGCGAGCCGCAGCAGACTGGCGCGTTCTAGGAAGCTGTCAGCCCTCAGCTGTCAGCCATCAGGAAAAGGATGGCTCGCTGAACGCTGACAGCGAAGGGAGACTGATTTTATGTTGATGCCGAAGAAAGTGAAGTACCGGAAGCAGCAGCGCGGACGCATGACCGGCAAAGCCTGGCGTGGCAGCGAGCTGGCGTTCGGCGATTTCGGGCTGAAAGTGCTCGAACCGGGGTGGATCACCGACCGGCAGATCGAAGCCAGCCGCGTGGCCATGACCCGCTTCATCAAGCGCGGCGGAAAAATCTGGCTGCGTCTGTTTCCCGACAAGCCGGTGACCAAGAAGCCGGCTGAAACCCGTATGGGCAAGGGCAAAGGCGCTCCCGATCACTGGGTTGCTGTCGTCCGGCCGGGCAAGATCCTGTTTGAGATGGAAGGGGTGACGCCGCAGGACGCGGCCGAGGCCATGCGCCTGGCGTCCCACAAACTGCCGTTGCGCACCACACTGGTGAAGCGCGAAGGCGTGCACTGAGGAATTGAGGAGCGAGATGAAACCGGAAAAAGTCCGCAACCTGACCGACGACGAGTTGCGCCACCAGGAACGCGAGCTGGCCGACCAGCTGTTCAAGCTGAAGTTCCAGCTCAACATGGGGCAGACCGAGAGTCTGAAAAAAATCCGCGGCCTGCGCAAAGACATTGCCCGGGTGAAGACGGTGGCCCGCGAACGCGAAATGGCCGCCGGGGAGAAGAAGTAATGCCCGAGACAAAAGCACAGCCGCCGCAGGCGGAGCAGGCCAGCCGGCAAAAGCATGTGGTCGGCGAAGTGGTTTCGAACCGCATGCAGAAGACGATCGTGGTCCGCGTGGTGCGCAAGAAGGCGCATCCGTTCTATGGCCGCGTCGTCTCGAAGGCCAAAAAATTCTATGCCCATGATGAAAAGGGTGAAGCCCGGGTGGGCGATGTCGTGCGTCTCGAAGAGACCCGGCCGCTTTCGAAACTGAAACGCTGGCGCCTGAAAGAAATTGTGCGCCGTACGACGCTGGCGCCGGAGGCTGTGGTTCCGGAAGTCCGCTAGAACGCTGGGTGTAAAGGGAGATTCTGTATGGCCGTGATGATGAGAAGCATGCTCGAGGTCGCCGACAACTCCGGCGCCCGCAAGCTGCAGATGATTCTGCCCCTGGGCGGAGGCACCGGGTTGCGCGCCCGCCTGGGAGACGTGATCACGGCCAGTGTGAAAGAAGCCGCTCCGGACGGACAGGCAAAGAAGGGGACGGTGGTCAAGGCAGTGATCGTACGCACCCGCAAGGAACACCGGCGCAGGGATGGCACGTACATCCGCTTCGACCAGAACGCGGCGGTGCTGATCAACGAAGGTGGAGAGCCGGTGGGAACGCGCGTGTTTGGTCCGGTGGCGCGCGAACTGCGGGAGAAGAAATTCTTGAAGATTGTTTCCCTGGCGCCGGAAGTGCTGTAAGCAGCACGGGACAGGGAAGCTGGAACGAAAGGTTGGCAATGGCAACGGTAGCGACGGCACATAAGCGGGTGGATATCCGGCGGAATGACACAGTAAAGGTCATCACCGGCCGCGACAAGGGAAAAGAAGGGCGCGTACTGCGCGTGTTTCCCGGTGACGGCAAGGTGCTGGTGGAGCACGTCATGATCGTCAAGAAACACGTGCGCCCCAATCCGCAGCGCAACGTAAAGGGCGGGATTGCGGAACAGGAAAGCCGTATCGCGCTTTCGAACGTGCAGCTAGTTTGTGGCACCTGCGGCCCGGTGCGCATCGGGCACGAAGTCCGCGGCGACCGCAAGGTGCGGGTATGCAAGAAGTGCGGCACCACGCTGGATAAATAGGAAACATCATGGCGAAAGAGAAAAAAGAAAAGAAAGGCGCCCCGCAGGAAGAGCAGCGGGCCCCCGAGGTAGCGCGGCACAGCGCCAAGGAGACTCCGCGGCTGAAAGAGCGCTTTCGCAAGGAGATCGCTCCTGCGCTGATGAAGGAGTTCGAGTTCAAGAACCCCATGGCGGTGCCGCACGTGCACAAGGTTGTGGTCAACATGGGTGTCGGCGAAGCCACGCAGAACGCCAAGGTGCTGGATCCGGCCGTGGCTGAGTTGACCCAGATCACCGGCCAAAAGCCGGTGGTCACGCGCGCCAAAAAGTCGATTGCCGCGTTCAAAGTCCGCGAAGGCCAGCCCATTGGCGCCATGGTGACGCTGCGCGGTGACCGTATGTACGAGTTTTTGGACCGGCTGCTCAACGTAGTGTTGCCGCGTGTCCGCGATTTCAAGGGAGTTTCGACCAAGTCGTTCGATGGACGGGGCAACTACACGCTCGGGCTGCACGATCAGCTGATCTTCCCAGAGATCGACTATGCCCGGGTGGACAAGCTGAAAGGCATGAACGTCACCATCGTGACCACGGCGGCGAACGATAACCAGGCGCGGGCGCTGTTGAAGCATTTGGGAATGCCCTTCAGGGCTTAGGAATTGCAACAGTGAAGCATTGAGCGATTGAATCATTGAAGGCAAAGAGTCAGGAGCTAAGTTGGCAACTACAGCAAAACGAGTCAAGGACGCAAGGAAGCCCAAGTTCTCGTCGCGCAAGCACAACCGCTGCAAGCTGTGCGGGCGGCCGCGAGCGTATCTCCGCAAGTTCGGTCTTTGCCGGTTGTGTTTCCGGCAGCTGGCTCTGCGGGGCGAGATTCCCGGGGTGTCGAAGTCGTCCTGGTAGGTGCGGGTTGAGAAGTGACGGACGCGGAACGAGAGTTCCGTCGAGAAGCAAGCTGCTGCAGGTTCTCCGCCGAACGCGGAGCGAACGGGTGGCTATAGGAGAAGCAAAACCATGAGGTTGACCGATCCGGTCGCAGACATGCTGACGCGAATCCGCAACGCGATTCGCGCCCGCCACCAGAAGGTGGATGTCCCCACTTCCAAGCTGAAGCTGGAGATCGCCCGTATTCTGAAGGAGGAGGGTTACGTCTCCAACTTCAAGGCCACGGAAGAAGAAGGCCACAAGGTGATTCGCATCTACTTGAAGTACAGCAACAGCAACGAAGCCGCGATCTCGAACGTCGAGCGCGTGTCCCGGCCGGGCTGCCGGGTGTATGTGCGGCGCAGCGAGATTCCGCCGGTGCTGGGCGGGATGGGCATCAACATCCTGACCACGCCACGCGGCGTCATGACCGGCCGCCAGGCGCGCAAGGCGGGCGTGGGCGGAGAAGTGCTCTGCCAGGTTTGGTAGCAGAACAGCTTTTAGCTCTTGGCTTCTAGCTGTTAGCTAGAAGCAAAAATGAAGGAGCTAAGAGCCAAGAGCTAGAGGCTAAGAGCTGGTTTTATGTCGAGAATTGGAAAAAAGCCGATCGCGATCCCCAAAGGGGTCACAGTGAAAATCGAAGGCGGCACCGTGGCGGTCCAGGGGCCAAAGGGAAAGCTGGATACACAACTGCCGCAGGGCATTGCTATGCAGCAGCAGGATGGGCATCTGCTCGCGGTTCGGGAGAATGATTCCCAATCCGCGCTGCACGGTCTGGCGCGCGCGCTGGTCAACAATGCCGTGCAGGGCGTGACCAGCGGATGGACCCGCGATCTGGAAATTGTCGGTATCGGGTACCGCGCTGAGCTGAAAGGCAAAGGGACAGTGGTGTTCAGTCTGGGATATTCCCATCCCATCGAATATCCGTTGCCGACCGGAGTTGACGTTACGGTCGATCCCAAACAGACCAAACTGACTCTCAGCGGCATCGACCGCCAAAAAGTTGGGCAGGTGGCGGCTGAAATGCGCAGCCTGCGCCCGCCGGATCCGTATAAGAACAAGGGCGTGCGCTACGCCGGCGAACGGTTGAAGAAGAAAGTTGGAAAGACAGGGGCGAAATAACCGCCAAGGAACCAGACGATGCTTACTCAGCTATCAAAGAACGCAACCCGGCGGCGAGTGCACAAGCGCATCCGCAAGAAGGTTCTCGGCACGGCGGAGCGGCCGCGCCTGAATGTGTACCGCTCGCTCAACCATGTTTACGTGCAGTTGATTGACGATCTCCAGGGCGCCACGTTGGTCTCGGCGAACTCGGCCGAAGGCAAAAAGGGCGAGCGGCGCACCGGAGGCAATGTGGCGGCGGCCAAGACAGTGGGCAAGGCCATCGCCGAGCGGGCCAAGGCCAAGGGAATCACGAAAGCGGTGTTCGACCGGGGCGGCTACATTTATCACGGCAGGGTGAAAGCTCTGGCCGATGCCGCCCGCGAAGCAGGATTGCAGTTTTAGAACCAGCTCTTAGCTTTTAGCTCTTGGCTCTTAGCCAAACCTGGACGACTTAGGTTAGGCCGAAAGACTTGAGAGCGAAAACAGAATGGACCGGAATGCCAACAGTGATTAAGAAACTCGATGCGGGAGCGTACCAGCTCAAAGACCAGGTTGTTGCCATCAACCGCGTCACCAAGGTGGTCAAGGGAGGCAAGAACCTCTCCTTCGCAGCCCTGGTGGTGGTGGGCGATCCTAGCGCGGCTGTGGTGGGATATGGATCGGGGAAGGCGAAAGAAGTTCCCCAGGCCATCCGCAAAGGAATCGAATCAGCCAAGAAGAACCTGTTCAAGGTCAATCTGACCCAGACTTCCATCCCGCATACAGTGCTGGGAAAGTTCGGGTCGGGCATGGTCTTGCTGAAGCCGGCGGCGGAAGGCACGGGCGTAATTGCGGGAGGCGCAGTACGCGCCGTGATGACTTCAGCGGGGGTGCAGAATGTGCTCACCAAGTCGATTGGCACGACGAATCCGCACAACGTGGTAAAGGCGACCTTTGACGCGCTGAAGCGGTTGAAGAACCGGGCGGACGTGGCCGCCTTGCGCGGCAAGACTGCCGAGGAGTTGTGATGACGGCCAAGACTCAGAAAGCGGGCGAAGGCAAGATCCAGTTGAAGTGGGTGCGTTCGGCCATTTGCGCTCCGATCAAGCAGAAAAGGGTGGTCAAAGGGCTGGGCTTTACCCGGCTGAACCAGATCGTGGAGCGTCCCGACACCGCGGCGATTCGTGGCATGGTGGCGAAAGTGCCCCATCTGGTTGAGATTTTGAACTAGAAGCGATTAGCTTTCAGCTATCAAGCCGTTCTTTTGATTAAGTGAACGGGCTGAAAGCTGACGGCTGAAAGCTGAGAGCTTACTTATGAATCTTTCGAACTTACGAGCGCCCAAGAAGGCGTCAGAAAAGCGCAAACGTGTGGGCCGGGGCATGGGGTCCGGTATGGGCAAGACGTCCACGCGCGGACACAAGGGGCAGCGCTCGCGCAGTGGTTCGCGCATGATGCGCGGTTTTGAAGGCGGCCAGATGCCGCTGCACCGCCGCATGCCCAAGCGCGGCTTCACCAACATCTTCCGCACGGAATACTCCATCGTGAACCTGGAGAAGCTGGCCGAACTGGGAGAAACTACAATAACGCCGGACGTCCTTCGCAAAGCGGGCGTGATCAAGACGAAACATCTGGTCAAGATTCTGGGGGACGGCGAACTTACGGCTGCGCTCACGGTGCACGCCCACAAATTCTCCAAATCGGCCCAGGAAAAAATTACCAAAGCCGGCGGCAAGTTTGAGGTCTTGCAGTAATGTTCGAAAAGCTTGCCAATATTTTCCGTATTCCGGACCTACGCAAGCGGATACTGTTCACCCTGGCCATGCTGGCGGTGTACCGCCTCGGCGGACATATTCCCACTCCCGGTATCAACACCGATAAGCTGCAGCAGTTCTTCGAGCAGAACCGGGGCTCGCTGCTCGGGTTCGTCGACTTGTTCAGCGGCGGCAACCTGCGCCGCTTGACGATCTTCGCGCTGGGCATCATGCCTTACATTACGGCTTCGATCATTTTGCAGTTGCTCACCGTGGTCTATGAGCCCTTGGCGAAGCTGCAAAAAGAAGGCGAACTGGGCCGCAAGAAAATTACCCAGTGGACCCGCTATCTGACCGTCATTCTGAGCGCCATCCAGTCTTTCGGCATCGCCCTCAGCCTGCAAAAGGCGGGTGATTTTGTGGTCGCGCCCGGCCCGGGCTTCATCCTGATGACCATGCTGACTCTGACCACGGGCAGCGCCTTCATCATGTGGCTGGGCGAACAGATTACGGAGCGGGGTGTCGGAAACGGCATGTCATTGCTGATCTTTGCCGGCATCGTTGTGGGGTTGCCCCGTGGCGTCGCCGATCTGATCGATAAAGCGAAGAACAACACCTGGGGGTCGTTTACTCCGGTGGCGATGGCGCTGCTTCTGGCGGTAATGGTCCTGATTGTGGCTTTCATCGTGTATGTGGAGCGCAGCGAGCGGCGCATCCCGGTGCAGTATGCCAAGCGAGTCGTTGGCCGCAAGGTGATGGGCGGACAGTCTACGCATTTGCCCTTGCGCGTGAATGCGGGCGGCGTGATGCCGGTGATTTTTGCTTCCTCAATCCTTACGTTGCCGCAGACCGTCTTGTATGGCTGGCGTGACAATCGCTACTTCGGCCAGCTGATTAAAGCCCTGGGCTGGGGCGAGCCGCTTTATACGTTACTTTACGCCGTCGGCATCATCTTCTTCGCTTACTTTTACGTTTCGATTGTCTTCAACCCGAATGAAGTTGCGGACAACATGCGGAAGTATGGCGGATTCATTCCCGGGATTCGCCCCGGCAAACGGACGGCCGACCATATCAACGAGATTCTTACCCGCATCACCCTGGTCGGCGCGCTGTATCTGATCATCATTTCGTTCATTCCCGAGTGGATGATCACGGGCATTCACCTGAACCATCTGCCGGGGGCGATCGGGGCATTTTTCGAGCGCCTGCCGCCCTGGGTGACCAATGGGTTGGGCGTGAATTTTTACTTTGGCGGCACTTCATTGCTGATTGTTGTGGGCGTGGCCATGGACACAGTGACGCAGATCGAGGCGCAGCTCATCATGCGCCATTACGATGGCTTCACTCCCAAGAGCGGGCGAATTCGTGGCCGCCGCTGGTGAACCGCGATCACTTCGTCAAGTCGTGAGGCGGACGGGATCGGGGCGGGAAGACTTGGGGACCAGTTCGATGGCGGCGGATACGGCACACAACATCGGGCCGGTCATATTGCTTGGCCCACCGGGCGCGGGCAAAGGCACGCAATCCAGACGGATTGTCGACCGCTACGGCGTGCCGCAAGTCTCCACCGGAGACCTTTTGCGGGAGAACGTGCGACAGGGCACGCCGCTGGGTGTGCAGGTGAAAGACATCATGGCGCGTGGCGAACTGGTGCCTGACGAGCTGATGTATGACATGGTCGCCCAGCGCCTGCGCCAGACCGACTGCGAGCGCGGTTACGTTCTGGACGGATTTCCACGCACCTCGGCCCAAGCCGGGTGGCTGGATGCGTTCCTGCAACGCGAGTTCTTTGAAAACCTGCAACGCGGCAAGTGTCTGCCGATTGTGATCCGCATCGGCGTGGACTATAATGGTTTGTTGCGCCGCATTACCGGGCGCCGTTCTTGTCCTGTCTGTGGGCGGATTTACAACGTCTACTCCCAGCCACCCCGCGTCGCCGACACCTGCGATGTTGAAGGTTCCAAGCTGGTGACCCGCGATGACGACCGCGAGGAAGTCATTCGGGAACGTCTGGCCGCTTACGAACTGCAGACCAAGCCGGTCGTGGAATACTATGCCCACAAAGGCCGGCTGCATTGCGTCGACGGGGACGCATCGGTGGAACAGGTCACGCAGCAGATTTGGCGGTTGCTCGAAGGTGAGCGAGGCGGCGAATAGTTGGCGAATGGCGATTGTCTGCAAATCAAAGGCGGAACTGGAAAAGATGCGGCATAGTGGCCGCATTGTGCGCGAAGTGCTGGAGCACTTGCGTGGGCTGGTTGCGCCCGGCGCGACGACCATGGACCTGGAGCGCGCCGCCGAGGAGAAGATCAAGGCTTTGGGCGCTAAGCCTGCTTTCAAGGGATATTACGATTATCCCTGTGTGCTGTGCACCTCGTTGAACGATGAGATTGTCCACGGCATCCCGTCGGAGAAACGGGTGCTGAAGACCGGAGACATCGTTTCGATCGACTGCGGCGTGGTGCTGGATGGATATTACGGGGACGCAGCCATCACCGTACCGGCGAATGGTTCGCTGACGCCGGAACTGCGCAAGCTGCTGGAAGTGACTGAAGCATCGCTGTATCGCGGCATCGAAGCGGCGCGCATCGGCAATGCAGTGGGAGACGTGGGCGCTTCGGTGCAGGAATACGTCGAAGCCAACGGCTTCAGCGTAGTGCGGGAGTTTGTAGGACATGGTATTGGCACGCGGTTGCACGAAGAGCCGCAAGTCCCGAATTTTGGCACGCGCGGTCACGGCGCCCGGCTTCGCGAGGGCATGGTGCTGGCCATTGAGCCCATGGTGAATTCCGGCAAGCCCGGCACTCGCGTGCTCGAAGACAAGTGGACCGCGGTAACCGCCGATGGCAGTTACAGTGCGCATTTCGAGCATTGCGTAGCGGTGACGAAAGATGGACCGGTGATTTTGACCCAGTAAGAGCTTTTAGCCTTTAGCTCTTGGCTTTTAGCTAAAAGCCAAGTGTTAAGAGCCAAAAGCTGGTTTTAAGGGGTGCATGAGCAAAGAAGACGCGATTGAAGTTATGGCGGTGGTGGTTGAGCCACTGCCCAACGCTATGTTCCGGGTTGAACTGGAGAACAAGCACCAGGTCCTGGCACATGTTTCCGGGAAAATGCGCAAGAATTTCATTCGCATCCTGCCGGGAGATAAAGTTGCGGTAGAGCTTTCGCCCTACGACTTGAATCGCGGGCGGATTGTGTATCGGTACAAATGAGCAAGATTGTGTGGGGACGGGTCTCTGACCCGTCCGAGCGGGTCAAAGACCCGCTCCTACACAGGCAAAGGGAGTTATGAAAGTCAGAGCTTCAGTAAAGAAAATCTGTGACAAGTGCAAGGTCATCCACCGCAAGGGTGTGGTGCGGGTGATCTGCGTGATCGCAAAGCACAAGCAACGGCAGGGGTAGCTGATCTCCGGCTGGAGAGGGTAGAGAAGAATGGCACGTATCGCAGGAGTTGATCTTCCGCGCAACAAACATGTGCACATTGCGCTGACCTACATCTATGGAATCGGGAACCCGCGGTCGGCCCGCATTCTCGATCTGGCGAAAGTAGAGCCGATGAAAAAGGTCCAGGACCTGGGCGAGGACGAAGTGAACCGCATCCGCCAGGTGATCGAAAGCGAAGGCATGGTCGAGGGCGACCTGCGCAAAGAGATTTCGATGAACATCAAGCGGCTCATCGAAATCGGCTCGTATCGCGGATACCGTCACCGTCGCAATCTGCCGGTCCGGGGACAGCGCACGCACACCAACGCCCGTACCCGCAAGGGCCCGCGCAAGGGCACGGTCGCGATCAAGAAGAAGGCAGCGGCAAAGACGTAACCTGAGGACGAACCACTTATGGCGAAACCCGCAGCAGCAGGAGCAACACCTGGCGCCCCGGCGGCGCCGGAGAAAAAAGGCAAGAAGAAGCAGTTCAAGAAGAAGGAACGCAAACACGTTCCATTCGGGGTGGTGCACATCCAGGCCTCGTTCAACAACACGATCGTGACCATTTCCGATCCTGCGGGGAACGTACTGGCCTGGAAGAGTTCCGGTTCGCTCGGCTTCCGCGGCTCGCGCAAGGGCACGCCCTTTGCCGCCCAGCAGGCGGCCATGAACGCCGCCAATCAGGCGCGCGATCACGGTGTTCGCACGGTGGAAGTGCGGGTTAGCGGTCCTGGTTCAGGGCGTGAGTCGGCGATTCGAGCCTTGTCCGCCGCTGGCATCGAAGTGCGCTCAATTCGCGATTCGACACCCATTCCGCACAACGGCTGCCGACCGCCGAAGCGGAGAAGGGTATAAAAGAAGGTCTTAGCCAGTGGCTCTTGGCTTTTAGCTAAAAGCCAAGAGCCAAAGGCCAAAAGCCGATTTCGTCCGGGACGAAGGGTGAAGCCAAACCCGTAAACCGGTCATCTAAGGAGAAGACAACTTGGCACGTTACACCGATGCAGTTTGCCGTCTTTGCCGCCGTGAGGGCATGAAGCTGTTCCTCAAGGGCCCGAAATGCTTCAGCGATAAATGCCCCATCGAGAAGCGCAACTTTGCTCCCGGTCAACACGGGAAAGACCGTAAAGCCAAGATCGTGGGCTACGGCCTGCAGTTGCGTGAGAAGCAGAAAACCAAGCGGATATATTTTGCCCAGGAAGGGCAGTTCCGCAATTACTTCGAAAAGGCTGCCCGGTCAAGGGGCGTGACCGGCGAGTTGCTGCTGCAACAGTTGGAACGCCGCTTGGATAATGTGGTCTATCGTTTGGGCTTCGGGATTTCCCGCCGTCAGGCGCGCCAGTTGGTACGCCATGGTCACGTTCACGTGGATGGACGCAAGGTAAACATTCCCTCGTACCAGGTGAGCGTCGGCGAAGAGATTACGATTCGCGAAGGCAGCCGCAAACTGGCGATTCTGGAGCAGTCGAAGGAATTCGCCAGCCATCAGAATTCGCCCAATTGGCTGGAGATCGATCGCGACGCTTACAAGGGCCGCGTACTGGCCCTGCCTAAGCGCGAAGACATCAACCTGCCGGTCAATGAGCAGTTGATTGTGGAGTTGTACAGTAAATAGTCGTTGGTCTTTGGTCAGTAGTTGTTGGCAACAACCAAAGACATAAAGACATAACGACCAAGGACGATTCTGTCGGTCCACTATTTCGAGCCAGATCAGCCTGTGCTGACGAAAGTCCCCACCCTTCGCAAGAAACGCGAAGGATGGGCACCCACCTGGGTTTGGACCAACTCAGGGAGCCGGCACTGAGCCAAACGGCCGAAGGAGAAACAAATGCTTTGGAAGGGTTTTCAAAAACCGAAACGTCTTGCAGTTGACACTTCAACCTTAACCGACAAGTACGGCATTTTCTGGGCGCAGCCGTTCGAGCGCGGGTTCGGCACCACCATCGGCAATGCCCTGCGCCGCGTTCTGCTTTCCTCCATCGAAGGCGCGGCCGTCACTGCGGTCAAGATTGAAGGCGTGCTGCACGAATTCCAGTCGATCCCGGGCGTGGTCGAAGATGCCACTGACATCATCCTCAACCTGAAACAGATTCCCTTCAAGTTGAGCGGAGATGCGCCCAAGGCCATCTATCTTCGCGCCGATCAGCCGGGTATCGTGACTTCAGGCATGATCGAAGCCGACGCCGACGTCGAAGTGCTCGACAAGGATGTTTACGTCGCGACGGTCAGCGAAGGCGGCAAGCTCGATATGGAAATGCGCCTCAAGCGCGGTCGCGGTTACGTCTCCGCCGACAAGAACTTCGATGAAGATCTCGGCATCGGGTTCATTCCGATCGATTCCGTTCACTCGCCGGTGCGCAAATGCAATTACACCGTCGAGGCGGCCCGCTTGGGACAGATCACCGATTACGACAAACTCACGCTTGAAGTCTGGACCAACGGTTCTATCACCCCGGCCGATTCGATTGGGCTGGCGGCGAAGCTGCTGAAGGACCACATGAACATCTTCATCAACTTCGAAGAGGACATCGAGACCTCGAGCACGTCCGACGAGCGCAAGCCCGAAATCAAGAACGAGAACCTGAACCGTTCGGTCGAAGAGCTTGAACTCTCCGTACGCAGCTATAACTGCCTGAAGAATGCGAACATTCAGACCATCGGCGAACTGGTGCAGAAGACCGAAGCCGAAATGCTGAAGACCAAGAACTTTGGGCGCAAGTCGTTGAACGAAATTAAGGAAATTTTGTCGTCCATGGGGTTGAGTCTGGGGATGAAGATCGACGAGCACGGCAACGCCGTGCCCGGCCCGACGTCGAACCAGGTTCTGCCGGCTTCGGCCTATGGACCGGACGACCAGCTCTAAGAAACAAGTGGCTAGTGGCCAGTGATCAGCGACTAGAAATGAGCTGACCAACTGGCCACTAGCAACTATCCACTAGCCACTGGGGTTGAACATGCGTCACAAAGTAGCAGGATGGAAGCTGGGACGTACCACGTCGCACCGCCGCTCGTTGCTGCGGAACCTGGTGACTTCGCTCATTCTCGAAGAGCGGATCGAAACTACCATTCCAAAAGCCAAGGCCATGCGGCCGATCGCGGAGAAGATGATCACGCTGGGCAAGCGGGGTGATTTGGCCGCGAGACGCCAGGCCCACTCGTATCTCATGACCAGCGCGGCCGTGGACAAGCTGTTTGAGACCGTCGGTCCCCGCTTCGGCGACCGCGAAGGCGGCTTCACGCGCATGGTGCGGATCGGCTGGCAAAAGGGCGACGGCGCAGAGAAGGCTTTTGTCGAATTGCTGGGCAGCGAAAAGCTGCAGGAAGAAAAGAAACAAAAGCGCGCCGAAACCCGCGCCAAACGCGCCGCCGAAGCCAAGAAGGCGATGGAAGAAGCCGAAGCCCAGGCGGGAGCCAGTGAACCCGAGGCATCCGAAGGCGGCGAAAAGAAGGAATAAGCTTCTGCAAGAAGGTGTGAGGGACGGGCACCAGCCTGTCCCTCTTTCTTTGAGATCCTGATTTTGGATCACCGGAATTGCGTAGCGGCATCCGCCCTTCTCCGCCCACCCCGCCAAGACGAAACCCGGACTCTTGAACGAAGCCGTCCGGAGCTAAGGTGGCCATTGCCCCTCAGTTGTACATGTCCTTCCGCGTGACTCGCCCGTAATCTTGCCTTGGAATGCCGGGGCCCTAGACTGGTGTGAGGGCCATGGAATTCTCCCGCACACAAATGGGCATCGCCGTCGGTGCAGGCGCATTGCTACTGGTGATCTTCTTTGGCTACCTGCTCTGGCTGAACGGACAGGGTCCAGTGCTGGCGCGATCGGAAGATCGCGATCCTCTCTCCGGCATCCCAAATTCCATCTCTATGAATCCCTTGCGCGACCGAACCTCGGAGCACGAAGCGGCCAAGTTCATCCGCGCCATGCACGATGGCGAGTGTCGTGAAGAGCTCGCCGGTTGGGAGAAGGATTACCGCAGGAAATATGCCGAGTTCATCTGCGGCTCCGAAGCCAGGCATCCCTTGCTTTCCTGGGACCTGGTGGAGTGGGAAGACACTCCACCCCTGCGAATTCTTCACTATCGCGGCAAGCGCGTCACCACGCCGGGTCAAAAGGGCACGTATAAAGAGCTGTTCTCGGTCACGTTGGAGAACAAAGGCGGAGCCTGGGTGGTGACCAAGTACGACGCAATGTATTGATTGCGAATCACAACTGGGCAGCGGGGCTGTGCTGGTTGTGATCCTTCACATAAAGCCAAAGAAAAATGACAATCTGAGCCACCAAGGCCGCCGTGCTATCGAGCACGACGTCATGCCAGGTCCCTGTACGTGAGGGCAGGAAAGTCTGGTGCCATTCATCCAGGCTGGATACAACTACGGTCATAAGGAACGCCGCCGCCGCCCACCGCAGGGACCATTTGCCGCTTGCTGAAGGCAAGGTTGCCTTCCAGGCGCGAAACAGAAGCCAGCTCAGCATGAAATAGCCGATGAAATGGCCGGACTTGCGGATGTAGAAGTGCCAGGTCTCAAACCGGAAGGGATCGAGTCCCACCAGAAAATGCAGCAGAGGATAGAGAATCCGGCTGGTATTGTCGGCAGAACCCAAGTTTGTCGACTCGCCTGCGATCAGCCCGATCCAAAGAGCCGCCGCAATCCACGCTTTCAGTTGCTGTTTGTGGGTAGGGGTCAAGCGTGATGGCCCGAGGCACGAAATAGCTGGGGTGACTGGACCGCACCCTTACTCCACGGCATAGTTGGGAGCTTCACGGGTAATCATCACATCATGGACGTGACTCTCGCGCAAGCCTGCGCCGCTGATGCGGACAAAACGGGTTTTTTGCAGAAGCTCCGGAATGGTCGCGCAGCCGCAATAACCCATGCCCGACTTCAGCCCGCCGACCATCTGATGCACGATCATCGCGACTGAGCCGCGATAGGGAACGCGCCCTTCGATGCCCTCCGGAACCAGCTTGGCCAGCCGGTTCGACTCGTCGCCGTCCAGGCCCATGGCTGTGGAGGAATCGAGGTCTGAGCCCTGAAAATAACGTTCACTCGATCCCGCCGCCATTGCGCCCAACGATCCCATGCCGCGATAGGATTTGAAACTCCGGCCTTGATAGAGAATCAGTTCGCCGGGACTTTCGTCGGTTCCAGCGAACAACGAGCCGATCATCACTGTACTGGCGCCGGCGGCCAGTGCTTTGGTGATATCGCCTGAATACTTGATGCCGCCGTCCGCAACTATCGGAACGCCGGCATCTTTTGTGGCCCGGTAAGCCTCGGCGATAGCGGTAATTTGTGGCACGCCTGCTCCGGTGACCACGCGAGTGGTACAGATCGAACCCGGTCCGATGCCAACTTTGACGGCATCAGCCCCGGCCCGTGCCAGTTCACAAGCGCCATCGAAGGTGGCGACGTTGCCTGCAATCAGATCAACTTCGGGAAGCTTCGACTTTACGAGTTTGACCGCTTCCAGCACCCGGGAAGAATGACCATGGGCGCTGTCAATGACCACGACGTCCACCTTGGTCTTTAGTAGTTCCTGTGCGCGCTCCAAAAAATCGCCAGTGGCACCGATCGCTGCGCCCACACGCAGGCGTCCATGAGAATCTTTGGCTGCGTTGGGATATTTCAGTTTCTTTTGAATGTCTTTGACCGTGATCAGGCCTTTGAGGTTGTACTTGTCGTCCACCACGAGCAGCTTCTCGACCCGGTGTTCGTGCAGGATGTTTTCTGCATCTTCCAGAGTTGTCCCGACGGGAACGGTGATGAGATTTTCTTTGGTCATAACTCTGCTGATGGGAATGTCGAAGCGGGTCTCAAAGCGCAGATCTCGATTGGTGAGGATCCCGACCAATTTTCCTTCCTTAGTGATCGGAACACCCGAAATCTTGTACTTGCGCATTACATCTAGCGCGTCGGAAACCTTGGCATCCGGAGACATCGTGACTGGGTCGACAATCATGCCGCTCTCGGAGCGCTTGACCTTGTCCACTTCGTTGGCCTGCTGCTCGATCGTGAGGTTGCGGTGAATGGTCCCGATCCCGCCCTGCTGGGCCAACCCAATCGCCATGTGCGATTCGGTCACCGAATCCATCGCGGCACTGATGATTGGGATGTTCAGCCGGATATTGCGGGTGAGCTGGGTCTGGGTATTGGCGAGCGCCGGTACAACATCCGAGCGAGCGGGCAGCAGCAACACGTCATCGAAAGTGAGCGCCTCAGGAACAGGAAAATGAATCATATGTGTCTCAACGGATAAGGATAGACATCATTCTAGAGACACTCGACGGATGGCGCAAATACATTGCCTGCTTGTTTTGCGAGTTGGCGTTTACGGTTTATCCGCAGCCGGGCGGCTTTGTAATTTCCCACTGATGGGCGTATATTTGTAAGTGGAAACTGTTGTGTAGTACCAGTACGTGGCGAAACACACCAGTGGGCGCAAGCCCACTTTTTAGTTTCGGCTGCCTTTTGTAGACGGCGAACGGCCCTAAGTTATTTGTTTCATGACACTTGGTGTTGAAGCAGTACAGGCGATCGCGGAGCGCGTGGCAGCTTCCGCCGGGCTCGAAATCGTCGAGGTCGAGTTGCGCGGCGGGGGCAAAGCTCGCATGCTGCGCATTGTCATCGATAAGCCGGGCGGGGTCACACATGAGGATTGCGCGAGTTTGAGCCGGGAAGTGGGCACCATCCTCGATGTGGAGGACGTGGTTCCGGGAGCTTCCTACGTTTTGGAAGTTTCTTCTCCCGGACTGGATCGGAAGTTGTTTCGAGCCGCCGATTACGAGCGCTTCACCGGCAGCCGGGTCAAGCTGACGACGCGGCAGCCCATCAACGGCAACCGTTTTTTTGAGGGCCGGCTGGAAAAGTTTCAGCAGGGGCGGCTGACGCTGGATCTTAGCGCAGCGCGAAAGAAGTCGCGCGCCGGGCTGGCGGAACAGAAGCTGGAGATTGATTTGGCCAACGTTGAAAAGGCCAGCCTGGTGCCGGAGATTTGATATCGGTTCGGTCGTAGTTTTTGTAGTGAACTTCGGAATGAATTATGGCAAGCGAGCTTTATAACATCATCGACGCAGTGAGCCGGGAAAAGGGCATTGATCCGCAGATTGTAGTCAGCGCGGTCGAGGACGCCATCGTCGTCGCTACGCGAAAGTACTACAAGACGCAGGAGAACCTGCGCGCGGAATTGAACAAAGAGACCGGAAAGATCAACGCGTTCGCGGTCAAGAGCGTGGTTGAAACTCCGGAGCAGGTGGAAGATCCATTGCTGCAGATCACGCTGGAAGACGCGCGCAAAGTGGATCCCAGTCTTGAAGTCGGCGGGGAATTACGAATCCCAAAAGTCACCGAGGGGATTCTCGGGCGCATTGCCGCGCAACTGGCGAAGCAGGTGATCTTCCAGAAAGTGCGCGAAGCGGAACGCGACACGGTCTACAACGAGTACATCGGCCGAGTGGGCGAGATTGTGAATGCCACCGTGAAGCGAGTGGAAGGTCCGGACGTGATTTTCGATCTCGGTAAGGCCGAGTCGCGCATGCCGCGCAAAGAACAGTCGCGGCTTGAGTCGTTTGCGATCGGAGAACGGGTGAGAGTGGTGATCGCCCGGGTCGAGAAGGCTTCCAAAGGACCGGCGGTGGTCGTGTCCCGCGCCGCGCCGGAACTGGTGCAACACTTATTCCAGACCGAGGTGCCCGAGATCTACGACAACACCGTTGTGATTCGCGCCATCGCTCGCGAAGCCGGTGAGCGCACGAAGATTGCGGTGATGTCGAAGGACAAAGACGTGGACGCCGTGGGCGCGTGCGTGGGCATGAAGGGCATGCGTGTGCAATCGATCATCCGTGAATTGCGCGGCGAGAAGATTGACATCATCGAGTACCACGAAGATGCAGTGACATTTGCTGAGAAGGCCCTACAGCCGGCCAAAGTCAGCCGGGTTTCCGTGTTGGATTCGGCCGACAAGCATCTTGAGGTGGTCGTCGACGACAGCCAGCTCTCGTTGGCCATTGGCAAGAAGGGCCAGAACGTCCGGCTGGCGGCCAAGTTGCTGGGCTGGAAGATCGACATCAAGAGCGAGGAAGAGAAACGGCAGGAAGTGGAGCAGCAGATGTCGGCCCTGGTGGGCAACGCCACTACGCCGCTGGAGAGTGTGACTGGCCTGGGCGAAGGGTTGATCGAGAAACTGAATGCCGCGGGTGTGACCTCGGTGGAAGCCCTGGCAGACATGACGCCGGAACAATTGGAAGCCATTGAAGGAATTGGCCCCAAGACCGTGGAAAAAATCAGCCTGGCGGTTAATAATTATTTCTCCAGCCTGGAGGCTGGCGAATCTGGGGAAGTGGTAGTTGCTGCCGAAGGCGAGGCCGGTGCCGCAGGCGCGGCGGAAGAGCCGGTAGTGTCGGAAGCGTCGGAGGCTGAGGCGGCTGGAAATGGGGCCGTAGAAGCAGCGCCGGAACCGGCTGAAACCTCGCCGGAACCTGAAGCCGCGGAGGCTCCGGAATCTGTGGCCGCTGAAACTGAGCCGGCTGCCGAGGCGTCCGAGGAAAAATCCTAATTGCGGTTCATGGGCTTGTGATGCATTACGGAAATAACTGTCGTGAGGCTGCGATGAAGACTTAACGGGAAAACCCGAAGGAAACAGAGGACGGATGAGCAAGGTTCGAATCAACGATCTGGCGAGAGAACTGGAAGTCAAGAGTAAGGCGATTCTCGATGTGCTCGAGAAGGTTGGGGTCACCGAGAAGAAAACGCATTCCAGTTCCCTGGAAGAGCACGAAGCGGAGAAGGTGCGTGTCCATTTCCGCGCCAGCAATGAAGCGCAAGCCCCGAACCGTTCTTCCCGGCCCAGCCGTCCCGAGGGCGACGAGATCAAAACCAAGATTGATCTCTCGCATATTTCGAAGCCGGGCGATGTTCTGAAGGCAATCATCAGCAAGCAGCCCCCGACCTCGGCCGCGCCGTCCCCGAGACCGGCGGCCCCCCCTCCGGCAGTGGAGAAAAAGCCCGTTCCTCCAGTTGCAGCCGCGAAGCCGGCAACACCGGTTCCCGCGGAAGCCGCGCCGGCTGCGCCACCGCGGCTGATCACTCCGGTTTCGACCCCTAGACCCACATTCACAGCGCCTGTCTCTACGCCACCGGCCGCAACGACGCCGGTAACGCCTGCCAAGCCGGTGGCCGTACCGCCGCCAGCCGCGCCTGCGACAATGACGGCCACGCCGGCGCCACCGGTTCGCACCGCGACAATGCAAGCTCCTGTCGGCCAGGCTTCGCCTTCGATTCAGGCTCCGCTTGCAGCACGCCCGCCGAGCGCTTACGTACCTCCGCAGCCGCCATTGCCACGCATGATCGTTCCTCAAACCGGCCCGCGCCCGGTTTACAAGGCGCCGATAAGGCCGATAGCGGCGGCTGGAAGTGATACTGCAACCCGCCCGGCTCCAGGACGGCCTGTGCCTGGTCAGCCGATTTTCCAGCGTCCACGTCCATCCGCCCCCACTTCCCGGCCTCCTTTGCGCCCCGGAGAACGGCGTCCGATGCATCCCACGCGGCAGTCGCCAACCGGCACGCGTCCGCTGGGCGTTGGCCCAGGTTTGCCTCCGCCGGGATCGGTTCGTCCCGGAAGCCGGCCCGGTGCGCCTTCGCGCCGGCCGGGGCAGCGCTATGTTCCCCGCGGTGTGAAGGAAGGCCCGATGAAGGGCTACACTCCGCCCCCGCGGATGACGGTTTCCAACGAACCTCTGCCGATTACGCGCAGCATCACGATTACAGAAGGAATCAGCGTCAAGGATCTGGCCGAGAAGCTCGAAATCCGCGCGAAAGATCTGATCGCACGCTTGCTGGGCCGCGGCGTCTTTGCCACAATTAATCAAACCCTCGACGCCGAACTGGCGGGCGAGATGGCGCGCTTTTTCGGGGCTGACACCAACGTGATCAGCTTTGAAGAGCAGGCGCAAAAAGAGATTGCCGATTCGAGCGCAGGTGAGGAAGGCGCAGCCGTTGAAGGCGTGCCGCGGCCTCCGGTGGTCACGATCATGGGCCACGTCGACCACGGCAAAACAACTTTGCTCGATTCCATCCGTTCCACGAGTGTGGCGGAAGGCGAAGCCGGCGGAATCACGCAGCACATCGGAGCGTACAAAGTCACGATTCAGGATTCGAGTTCGCCGGCCTACGGCCGCCAGATCGTGTTTCTGGATACACCTGGTCATGAGGCTTTTACCCGCATGCGGTCGCGTGGCGCGAAGGCCACCGACATCGTAGTTCTTGTGGTGGCAGCGGACGACGGAGTGATGCCGCAAACACTCGAGGCCATCGATCACGCGCACGCCGCGGAAGTGCCGATCATTGTGGCGGTGAACAAAATTGACAAGCCCGATGCCTTGCCCGACCGCGTGAAGAAACAGCTCGCCGACCGTGGCCTGATGCCGGAAGACTGGGGTGGTACGACGGTCTTTGTGGACGTTTCGGCCAAGAAGAAAACCAATCTGAATCTGCTGCTCGAGATGATCTGCCTGGTGGCCGATCTGCAAGAACTCAAAGCGGTTCCAGAACGGCCGGCCAACGGCGTCGTGCTGGAGGCCAAACTCGATCGCGGACGCGGTCCCGTGGCCACCGTGTTGGTACAAAACGGAACACTGCGGGCCAGCGACAACTTCGTCGTGGGCAATGTTTACGGCAAGGTTCGCGCCATGCTCGACGACCGCGGCGCGCAGATTGCCGAAGCTCCTCCTTCAACCCCGGTGGAAATCCTGGGCATGGAAGGGCTGCCCCAGGCGGGCGATCAGTTCCTGGTCGTGGCCGATCGCGACAAAGCGCGCGGTATCTCTGACTATCGCGAACAGAAAGCCCGTGAAGCTGCTTTGGCCAAGAGTTCCCGCGTTTCGCTCGAGGGCCTGGCTGAGCAAATCAAGGCTGCCGGAACGAAAGAGCTCAACATCATCCTTAAAGCTGACGTCGGAGGATCTGTCGAAGTGCTCACGGACCTGCTGACGAAGCTCTCGAACGAAAAAGTACGGCTGAAGGTGTTGCGCTCGGGGGTTGGCGCGATTACGGAGAGCGACGTGCTATTGGCCTCGGCCTCCAATGCCATCATTATCGGATTCAGTGTGCGTCCGGAGCGCAAGGCGCAGGAACTCGCTGAGCAGGAAAAAGTGGACATCCGCCTGCACTCGATCATTTATGAGTTGCAGGATGAGATCAAGCGCGCCATGAGCGGCCTGCTTGAGCCCACCATCAAAGAAACCTATCAGGGGCGCGCCGAAGTGCTGGAGACATTCCGCATTCCAAAGGTGGGCACCATTGCCGGCTGCCGCGTTTCCGATGGACTGATCAAGCGCGACTCCGAGGTCCGGCTGCTGCGCGACAATGTGGTGATGTTCAAAGGCAAGATCAGCTCCTTGCGCCGCTTCAAAGACGACGCCAGCGAGGTGCGGAACGGCATGGAATGCGGGATCGCCATCGCCAACTACAGCGACATCAAAGCTGGAGACGTGATCGAAGCCTTCGTTACCGAGCGCATCGCCGCGGAAGTGATTGCGTAAACAGCCGTCAGCTTTCAGCCTTCAGTCGTCAGCCCGAAGCGGTAGAAGGTGATGGCTGAAAGCTGACGGCTGATAGCTCCGTGATTGCCTTTCTCACCCTCGAGCTTCGCATCGAAGCGGCACAGTCCCTCAAGGACCGGCGCCAGGTGGTACGCAGCCTGAAAGACCGTCTGAAGGCGCATTTCAACGTGGCAGTGGCGGAACTCGACGCCACTGGCTTGTGGAATCGTGCGACCATTGGCGTGGTCAGTATTTCCGATTCCCGCGACTATCTGGACGGATTGATGAAGAACGTCGAACGCCAAGCCACGCGCATCGCTAACAACAACGGCGCCGACATCGCGGATTCGTTTGTAGAGTTCATCTAGCTGGGTTTCCGTGAGCACAAGCTGCCCGGCAGCCGATTTTCTGATATTCTCATTGGTTTTACCTAAGAGGTGTGGCTGTGGAACGGCGTGGGCAAAAGTATCATCGAGAGCGGCTCGGAGAAGCTCTGCGCGAAGAGATCGAGACGCTCGTGGAGGGGGAACTTCGTGATCCGCGGATCGGCCTGGTAAGCGTGAGTGAAGTACATGTGGCCGACGATTCGCGTTCTGCCAGGGTGCTGGTGACGGTGGAAGGGGACGACGAAGAAGCCGACCGTTCGTTGGAAGGCCTGTCGGCCGCGGTCGGATTCATCCGTCACGAAGTCGCGGACCGGCTTCACTTGCGCCGCCCTCCGGAGCTGATTTTCCAACTGGACCGCTCCCATGTGCTTCAGGCGAGGGTTGAAGAACTGCTGCGCCGCACCAAGGGCGGGCGAAAGCGCTAGCGAGCCGCCAGGGTCCCAGCGAAGTTTTTCAGAGAAGACGAAGTATGTTGAGTGAAGTATTAAAGCAGATCGAGCAGCGTGACCGGTTCGTGCTTACTTCTCACGCGCGGCCAGACGGCGACGCCGTTGGCTCTGCCCTGGCCTGCTGCGAGATTCTGGGAGCAATGGGCAAAGAGGCGCAGGTTGTGCTGCGCGATGGAGTGCCGCGGATTTACCAGCCGCTTCCCTATGCCGACAAAGTGGTCAAAGCGGAGAGCGTGAATGGGAACTACGAAGCCGCGATTATTCTGGAATGCGACAGCATTCAACGTACCCGGCTCGCAGGACTGGAAGACCGGTTTCTGATCAGCATTGACCACCATCTCACGGGTCGCCCTTTTGCCCACGTGAACTGGATCGATCCCCATGCCGTGGCCACCGCGGAAATGGTCTATCGCCTGGCGGCCGAGGCAGGAGTCAAAATTTCCCCAGAGATCGCAACCTGTTTGTACACGGCAGTGCTCACCGACACTGGTTCGTTCATGTTCGAAGGGACGAACGAACATACCTTCGAACTGGCGCGCGAGCTGGTGCTTGCAGGCGCAGACCCGGCGCGCTGTGCGCGCAATGTCTATTTTGCGCACTCGACAGCCAAGATGCGGCTGCTGGGCGCGGCTCTCTCGAACTTGCAGCGTGAAGGACCGCTGGCCTGGATTTGGGTGACCCAGGAACAGATGCAGCGGGCCCGGGCGCGAGAAGAAGACTGCGAAGGCCTGGTGAATTATGCGCTGTCGATCTCGGAGGTTGAGGTAGCCGCGTTTTTCCGCGAACTTCCCGACGGCCGTTTCCGCATCAGCCTGCGCAGCAAGGGCGGACTGAACGTCGCCGCAGTGGCCGAGCAATTCGGCGGAGGTGGTCATCAGTGCGCCAGCGGTTGCTCGGTGGACGGTCCGCTGGAGAGGGCAACGGCGCGGGTGTTGGCACAGTTGCGATCCAGCGCGCCGAAGGGATAAACCTCTATGAACGTTTCACTGGCACGGCAGGCATTTTCTTTTACCGGCGCACTATTGATTCTGGTGGCTTACATCGGCCAACAGATGCAATGGATGAACCCGCGCAAGCCGGCGTACAACATTCTCAATGCCGTGGGATCGGCCATCCTCGCCTATATTGCCTTCCGCCCTTTCCAGGTCGGTTTCGTCGTGCTGGAGGTCACCTGGGTTGGCATCAGCATTTACGCGTTGATGCGCCAGCCATCTCTGGAAACGTGATCGCTACTTCCCACAAGCTGACGAGTCGCCTTAAGCTCGAACCTCTCGTGAGTTCGCAAGCAACCAACGAGTCATTGGCCCTCACCGTGAATGATCGCTCACACGCGCTCACCGATTGGCTTCTGCTCGCTGGGTTCTGCGGGTTCCTGTTTTTCTTTGGCCTGGCCCACTTTGGCCTGATCGGCGCGGATGAGCCCCGCTATGCGCAGGTGGCGCGAGAAATGCTCGCGCGCCACGACTGGATCACGCCCACGCTCGGCGGCAAGCCTTGGCTGGAAAAACCACCCCTTTACTACTGGCAGACCATGATCGCGTATCGCATTTTTGGTGTCAGCGATTGGGCGGCGCGCCTGCCTTCGGCCGTCGACGCGACGTTGATGGTTCTGGCCGTTTACTGGTTCCTTCGGCGTTTTCGGTCCGGGTTTCAACTCGACGGCGCATTGATGACGGCGTCAGCCGCTGGGGTCGTCGGGTTTGCCCGTGCCGCATCTATGGACATGCCCTTGGCGGCCGCGTTCACTGTCGCGTTGCTCGCGTGGTATGCGTGGTACGAGAACGGCGGCCAGCGATATCTCGCGGCATTTTATTTTTTCCTTGCCCTCGGCAGCCTGGCGAAGGGACCAGTCGCTCCATGTCTGGCAGGAGCAATCATTCTGATTTTTGTGGCCGCCAAGGGCGAGTTTAAGTGGGTGCGACAAACTCTGTGGATTCCCGGAATCATTATTTTCTGCGTAGTCACTCTGCCCTGGTACGGGGTGGTGCAACTCAGGAATCCGGATTTTTTCCGTGTCTTCATCCTGGAACACAACCTGGCGCGCTTCGGAACCAATCTTTACCGTCACGAAGAACCCTTCTGGTTTTACCTTCCCGTCGTTCTGATCGGTCTGATTCCCTGGACGACGTTTATCGGCTCGGCGCTTTTTAAAGTCACCCGAGAGTGGTGGGCAGAAAAGCGGGAGTTCTTGCGAGTCGAGAGCGCCTTGAATGCTTTTCTGTTGATTTGGTTGCTGGTACCCATTGTCTTCTTCTCATTTTCCCGGTCGAAACTGCCGGGCTACATTATCCCGGCGCTGCCGGCAGGCACGTTGTTGCTGGCCGAGTATTTGCGTCACCGGTTGAGCCACGACGCACGCCCGGGTCTCCTTTTGAGTGTGTTGCATGCCATAGTAGCCTCGGCTCCCCTGATACCGGCCTTAATGATTTCCGACATCGTTTTTCAACACCGTTTGCCTTGGGGACGCACCCTGGCCGTTGCGGCCGGATTTGTGGCAGCTCTGGCGGCCGGCATCGCCGCGACGCTGCGAACTGCAACCGGGTTGCGGATGGTGCGCTTCGTAACCCTGGTGCCAGTAGTGCTAAGCGTGGCAGCGATCCTGCGACTCGGTGCGCCCGCGCTCGATGCTGCCCTTTCAGCCCGACCGATTGCAGCTGAACTCGACAGACTGGAGCGACAGCCCATGCCCCTGGCAGTGTGGCTGATTCCACGGGAGACCGAGTTTGGACTTCAGTTCTATCGCAACCAGGAGATTGCAAGGTACGAAGCGGTACAGGTTCCTTCTGCCGAACACCTGTTGCTTGCGCCGGCTGGGTGGCAGAAAAATGTAGCCGCAGCCTGCCGCGGACGCCGCGTCGCGTACCTGGGCAGTTATGCCGCACAAGGTGTGGACTTCTATTGGGTGGCGAAGAAAAGCGGGAATTAGAATCTAAACGCCATGGGCGCGCGTGGTTACTTGCTGTATGCCTCAGTTTGCCTCCGAGCGCAATGAAGCACTACACTCCATTTTCGCGGGCGCAGCGTGCGATGCGTCCTTGCGTCCAGTTTCCGGGAGTCCAAGGTGGAAATTCTCGATCTCCGGCATTTCTCGTCCGCTGATCTGCGTCCTCTGATGGAGGACGAGATCGCGGTGTGGTCGAGCCTGCTTTCCTGGGACTACCGCGCTTCCGCCGAAATGATCCAGCGCTACGTGGACGCCAAGATTCTTCCCGGGTATGCTGCCATCGAACGGGGAAGAATTTTCGGTTACGCGTTCTTCGTCTATGAGGGCAGCAAGGGAGTCATCGGAGACCTTTTTGTCGCCAACGGAAGCCGCCTTCCCAATCCACACGAAGTGGAACGGCGGATTCTTCTGCACGTCATCGAAACCCTACAGCAATCGCCCGGCATTCATCGCATCGAGGCGCAATTGCTGGTGCATGAAACGGGGATCGTGGCGCAGCCGTTCGTCAACCAGGGATTTCAGCGGCACGCCAGGCTCTTCATGACCTTGCCCTTAGGTCAGAGCATTCCGGTGAAGACGGCAAGGCAGGTGCCTCCGGATATCCAGATACGGCGCTGGGCGGAGCAGGATTATCAAGCCGCCGCCGCCGTCATCACGTCTGCCTATCGCGGCCACGTCGATTCGACCATCAACGATCAGTACCGCAGTCTGAGCGGAGCCCTCCGCTTTCTGAACAACATCGTGCGCTTTCCCGGATGCGGCATTTTTGACCCCGAAGCCTCGTTTGTAGCAGTGCAAGAGAAAACGCGTGCCCTGGCCGGCCTGATCCTGTGTTCGCGCGTGCGAGAAGATGTTGGCCACGTGACTCAGGTTTGCATGGTGCCGGAATACCGGTCTCACGGAATCGGTGAGGCCCTGTTGGCCGTCACAGCTGCCAATTTGCGCCAGAGAAACTTTTCTTTGCTTTCGCTCACCGTCACCGAGGCGAACGCGCGCGCTGTGGAACTTTACTGCCGTTTGGGATTTGAGACCAAGCGGGTGTTCGACGCGTTCGTGTGGGAAGGTTAGCTCCCCAGTCTAGCAGTCGTCGACCGTTCGTTTCTTTTAGTACAGTAGTTCCATGAAGCGAAGCTGGAGTCTGAAGCGATTCCTACACGAGCACTCGCTGAGTTTGTCAGCGGCGGGCGTGGTTGCTCTGTTGATCGCGCTCTATCGGCGGTCTGACCCGTCCACTCATCTGGGTTCATTCTTTGGAAATGCCATCGCGGACTGGACGGGAGTAGTCGTAACCGTAGTCATGACGAAGTATCTGTACGAAAGGGGCTCCGCTGAAAGCAAGCAGCCGAAGGGCAAAGCGCAGTCGGCAGCAATAGAATTTCTGCGCGAACACTCGCTCACCGTGTTTCTTCTAATCACGGGCGCTGCCTGGGTGGTGGCATTCAGAGCCATGGATCCCAACAGCCGGTGGGGACAAGTGGTGGGCAACATCGTCTCGGAGTGGACCCAGATTCTCGGGCTTGTCTGGATGACGAAACGTTTGATCGAGGTTGGATCGAAGGAACACTGACTTGGCTGCTTGCTGCCCTACACAAATCATTCAATGCCGCAGCAGCCACATCAGCCATCCGGCAACGAAGACGCCGCCCACGAACATGGCAAAGCAGTACAAGCCATAGCGGAATTGGTCACGCGGGGAATTGCGCTGTGTGATTCCGAACACCACCGAGGCAAAAACGGAAAACAGCACGGCGGCGGTGAAATGCGAGAAATTGAGGATCATGGTCGGTTCCGTTTCACGGCTTTTTTCCAATGGCGATATGGTAAGCATCAGCCACGCTAATGAAATTCAGGAGTCCCGCGACGATGATGAATTTCGTACCGTAGTCTGCTGTGGCGTGCGCGATGGCGCCGTGTCCCCAATCCATGGCCCGGGTCACAATGTAGAAGCCGCCCGCGCCGACATCGCCGACGAACCCCAGCATGTCGAGGATGTCGCCGCCATTGGGCATGTAGACGCGTCCCTGCATCAGCAAGCCAAGAACGAACATGGCGGAGATAGAGACCATGAGCAACAGTCCGCGGCCCCAGCGTTTCTGGATCAAGTGTCCCGCGCCCGGAATCAGCCAGGCCACCGCCGGGCACAATCACCGACATCGCTGTCATGGCGTGGCGCGGCGGATGCGGCAGCAGGTTTCTTGGTCACCGACGAATTGGCCATTCAGATAGTCACAATCTCGTGTTGGATTTTACCCGTCACTTCCGCCGACTTGGGCCGCACCAGCACGTTCACTTCGCTGCGCACGCCGAACTCCGGCAGATAAATGCCAGGCTCGATGGAGAAGCAGCTATTGGGCAGAATCTGGCGCTCGTCGTGGATTTCCAGGTCATCCATGTTCGCGCCATTGGAATGAACCTCGGTGCCAATCGAATGCCCGGTGCGATGGATGAAATACTCCCCGAATCCCGCTTGCTTGATGTGGTTCCGCACCGCGCGGTCCACTTCCCAGCCCGCGAAGTGACGTCCCGCGGACGCGGCCTCCTGCACCGCTTTCACTCCGCAGTCGCGCGCGTTGCTGACGATCTTGAATACTTCTCGCATGCGGTCAGAAGGCGATTTGCCCACGAAGCCAACCCACGTGATGTCATAGTACACAGCGTTGGGGATATTTTTCTTGCCCCAGATGTCGAGCAAAACGAAATCGCCTTCGCGAATCGGTTTGAGCCCTCGGGACGCGGATCGTAGTGAGGATTGCCGCTGTTTGCATTCACGGCAACCACCGGCGGATCGTCGGTCACCAGATTCTCCCGGCCAAAGGCTTCGAGGAGCCACTGCTGCATGGCGTATTCGTTCGTGCCGCCATTGCGAACCCGCCGCCCGATCTCCTGGAACGCCGCCTCGGTGATGGAGTCAATCGCATCGCGGGCGGCAAAGTGCGTCTTGATCTGCTCGTCGTTCCACGTCGCCTCGAACTGCGCCACCAGATCTCCCGAACTGATCACATTCTTGCCCAGGCCGCGGATCATCTCCAGCGTACCGCCGTCTACCAGCGAAATGGTGAAGACCAGATTGTTGGGCGAGTACTGCATGGCGATGTCGCGATAGTTCGTGAGCATCGTCTTCACGCCGTCGAAAAGCTCCTGCCAGGCCGCGTATTGCAGTTTCTTCCCGGGCACGATGTCCAGATTGTCCGGCTTCAATCTTGTGCACCAGCTTCACCGGCTCACCCTGCGCCGGGATGAGATAGAACCAGCGCCGCGTCACCATCATGTCGCCAGGCAAACCCAGAACCCGGTAGGCAATGGGATCGCGATGGTGATGATCGTAGAAAAGCCACGCGTCGATATTGCGCTCGCGCAGCGCAGCTTGAATGGCTGAGAGGTCCATGAGCAAATGACTATTCTAAACGTCTAGAGGGATTTGAGCGAGTCCCAGGGGGCTGCGTCACCTGGCAAGAACCCGGCGGCGTGTTGCAAGGGGCAAGGTTTCGCATGCGGTCCGCATGACGAGGCGCGGAGAGCGCGAACGAATGCGCATCAGGTAAGGCACGGTCCGCTTGGCATCTGCTTTAGCGGTCTCGCGCAGCAGCCAGCCCAGCCCCTTCTGCACCATGTCATCTTCATCGTTGAGCAGAAGATTTGAGAGCCGCATAATCTGCGGGAAGAACATCTTCCGCCGCGTGCCCTGGATCAGCGCTACACAAGCCGCGCGACGATGCCAGCGATCGCCGCGACTTTGCCCAACGAAAAACGGCAGTTGCTCGTGCGGCTTCCTCGGCCATCATGGGTGCAATCAAGTAATGCACCAACCCATCGTGGTCGGCCCAACTGCTGATGCGTGCCAGCCAGGACTCAAACAACCCGAACTCGGCGTCGCCAAACTCAGAAGTGAGTTTTTCCAGCAGGAACACGGCAAAAATCTTCTCTTCGAGGACCCTGCCGCGAAAGAGTTGGTCGGCGACCTGCAACAGAAAATCAAGGCCAGCCTCTTTTCGGATTTCGCGGCGCGTAGCGACCGCCGCTTTCCGCAGCCTCGCGGTGTACCAGCCATGCGATTTGATTTCTTCTTTGAAGAACCACTGCACCCCTTTGGCGTGCTCCGCCGAGCCGCCGTTTTTTAGCGTGGCGCGAATCTGTGCGGCGATTTGCTGCGGAGTTTGCCTTTTGGGCATCGTCTTACGCCACTGTGCCGGCGGTTCTAAAATACCTGTCATACACCCAGAGCAACGCCGTCGTCACAACGCCCACGGAGGTCACGGTCCACCAGACGCGTTGCGGCTGGTGCCTGACTTCTCCGAAGTGATGCATCAGCGTTCCGCCAAACCAGCCGCCGATGAGCGAGCCGATCCCGATGGGCAAAAATGCAAATCCCATATACGTGCCCTGCTGCCCCGGAGGAGCGAGCCGGGAAATGTATTCGTAGTATCGCGGCGATTGGATGATCTCGCCCAGCGCCAGCACAAACAATGAGAGAACTGCGCCCCAAACCGTCGGCCAGAAGGCCAAGATCAACCATGAAGCCGACGTGATCACCGTGCCCAGGATCACGGCTTGAAACGCTGGGATCTTGCGAGTCAGGAAATTTACCGCCAGAGTCAGGCAGATCACCGTCAGCCCGTCGGTCACCAGAATAATTTCGACATCGGCATGGGAGTTGATGTATCCGTGAATATAGCCCGGCAAGCTGATGTACTGCTGCCAAAACACGACCCAGTAGCCCGTGAACAGCACCAGGAACCACATGAACCGGCTGATTCCGGCGAGCACCAGCAGCAGCATTCCGGCCCACAGCCACCACGGAACGGTAACCCGGGGATAAACCAACAGGCCGATGCGAAGCAAAAGGGCAATGCAAAGCACCGGCAAAACCAGGCGGTAGTTGCCCAGCACTACGCAGAAATTCCTGGCGACCTGTGCAATTGAAGGAGGCGGCGCATCTCCGGGTTTTCGCGGCTCTCTGAAGAAGATCAGAACGAAAAAAAACATCGCGAAGACGCTGAGCGCCGAAATACGGTACACCCCCTCAACGCCCAGGTGGCGGTGCGCCCACGAGGCAAAATAGGGGCCGGCAGCACCACCGACATTGACCATGGTGTAGTAAATCGAATAGCCGATGGAGCGAACGTTCTCTTTTGAGGCGCGGGCTGTCGTCCCGACCACACAAGGCTTCACCAGCGATATGCCGAGCGCAGGGAGAATAAGGATAAACCCGACAAACAAACCGAGAGGCACAGCTTCGCGCACCGGCGCCAGCCAGGATGCCCCGATGGAACCAATCAGGAAATACGCCACAGCCAGGATGAGATACGCCATCGAAAGGGCGCGGCGAAAACCCAGCCGGTCAGCCGCAGCCCCGCCGAAGATGGCGAGAAACCACACCATGCCACCGAATATTCCCGTCAGCGTTCCGGTCTGCTGAGCGGAGAAATTCAGCTTTTCCTGCAGGTATAGGGCAAGAGACGCGAACGCGCCATAATAGGAAAGGCGTTCAAATATCTCGCTGATGTTCGCGACCCAGAAGGGCCGCTCGAACCCGGTGCGAATTTCCTGCAAGCGTTCAGAAAAACTCAAGGCTGCTCCCGGAAGGCCATGTGCACTTGTGGATCGGGCACCGTCGTCCGCTTGTTTATCCCGGCACATCTGACTACATCTACGTCTGAATACGCTTCCAGACTTCCTCGGCCGAGAGTCCGGCGACGTGGATCACCTTTCTGCGGCTCGTCTGGCCGGACGCTATGGTAACGGAGGAACGCGACACCTTCAAAAGATTCGCGAAGAATTCGATGCAGGCTTGGTTGGCCCGGCCACCGACGGGAGGGGCGGTCAGGGATAGTTTTAGAGCATCATCGAATTCACCGCTGATGGCGTTCTTCTTCGCGCGCGGGTGAATCTTAACGGCGAAGGTGACGCCAGCAGCGGTCTGATGCACCGGGATCATAGAGCAAGTTCTTTACCACGGAGGCACTGAGACACGGAGAAAATTGCATTGGCGAATTCCTGTTTGTCTCTGTGTCTCAGTGTCTCCGTGGTTAGCCTTTCACTCGTTCCCCGAAGATTGCCGTTCCCACGCGCACGCACGTCGATCCTTCCTCGATCGCGATTTCGAAATCGTGCGACATGCCCATGGAGAGCACGTCCACGCGAATACCCGGCAGCTTACGGGCCGCAATTTGCTGCTGCAGCGCCCGCAACTTACGAAAATAGGGACGCGCTCCTTCCGGGTTTTCTGTGAACGGTGGCACGCTCATCAGGCCGCGGAGTTCCAGTTGGGACAAGCGCGGGGCAGCTTCCAGGATCCGGACCAGTTCGCTGGAACCTGCTGCCAACCCACTCTTGGCCGTCTCGCCGCCGACATTGATTTCAATCAGCACCGGCAGAGTCTTGCCCAGTTTCTCCGCGATTTCGTTGAGCTTTTCCGCCAGCTTCAGTGAATCCACCGAGTCGACGGCGGCAAACAATTCAGCAGCTTTGGCGGCTTTATTGCTTTGCAGATGGCCGATCATGTGCCATTGCGCGTCGGCCAAATCCAGCAAAGCGTCCGCCTTGCCGGCGAATTCCTGAATGCGGTTTTCACCGAACAACCGCACACCGGCGTGGAAAGCTTCTCGAATTTTCTCCGGCGGGAAGGTCTTGCTCACCGCCATGAGTGCGATTTCGTCTGGCTGGCGCCCAACGCGGTCCGCTGCTGCAGCTATGCACGCCCGCACTTTGGCGATGTTTTCGGCAATAGACACGGAAGAGGAATCACCGTTTTGATGCCGTCACATGATCGCAGTTGGTGGCGCCGGTTCATCCGGGCTTCCTGCGTTGGCCAGAGGCAACTTGATCAGCACTGTGATCATAATCGCCATCACCAGCAGCGCAACCAGATCATACGGGTGAGCGAAGACGACGGGCAGCGCTTGCTTAATTTTCCCGGCTGCCTCCGCGCCCTTGAGTCCAGCAACCACCAGGCCGCAAAGCGCTTCCCCGGCGATGAAGCCGGACGCTGTGAGCACGCCCGCGTTATCCACACGCGCTTTCTGGGCTGCGTTGAGGCCACGTCTATCGCGCACTCGGTCGGTCATCCAGCGGACGACGCCGCCAAGAAAAATGGCGAATGTCGTTTCCAGGGGGAGATACATTCCGACGGCGAAAAGCATCACACTTTTCACTTCGAGCATGATCATGGCCAGGCCCATGGCGATGCCCACAATCACCAGCGGCCACGCCATGTTTCCGCCGACGATACCCTGGGCCAGCGAAGCCATAAGGCCGGCTTGTGGCGCGGGAAGTTCGCGACTTCCAAATCCGTACGCCTGATTCAGCACGAGCAATGGAAAGAAGAGAACCAGGCTGGAGGCAGCAATTCCGAACAAGTCTCCAATCTGCATCTTGGCCGGAGTCCCGCCCAGAATGTGCCCGACTTTCAAATCCTGCAACATCTCGCCCGCAACGGCGGACGAGACGCACACCACCGCGGCCACGCCCAGCACCGCTGCTACGCCGCTTGGACCTTTCACCCCAATCGCAACCATGAGCAAAGCGGCGATGATGAGCGTGCATAGCGTAATGCCAGAGACGGGGTTGTTGGACGATCCGATCATCCCGCACAAGTTTCCCGAAACGGCCGCGAAGAAGAAGCCCACGACGATCATGACCAAGGCGGCAGTCAGACCTCCGCGCAGGCTTCCGGAAAAATAGTTGTATAGCAGGATCATGCAAATGAAGACTGCCGCGAGGCCACCGAAGACGACTTTGCCGTTCAAATCCCGGTCAGGCCGGCTGGTCGAGGCATGAGCGGCCGCGGACTTTTTCAAATCTGCGATCGAGCGTTTCAATCCAAGCGCCAGGCTCTTGCGCATACGGAAGAGTGTCCAGCACGCGCCGACCAGCATGCCACCGACCGCGATCGGCCGCACGATCGAGAACCAGACAGCAACGGCCAAACCACCCCACGCTGCGGCTCCGGCGTCGGCGGGCATATTGGCCTTAAGACTGGGCCCCAGGAAGAACAGAAGGAGCGGCACCAGCAGTCCCCACGCGACTACGCCTCCGGCGAAGTTCAGCGAAGCGAGCCGCGGTCCGATAATGTAACCCACTCCCAGATACGCCGGGCTTACTGCGGGAGCGGAAAAGGTTGTCATGGCGCCGGTGGCCAGGTTGGGTGCGGTTGCGCTGCGTCCGAGTTTCAGGAACCCGCCAAAGCGCCCAACGCTGAACAGAAAATCCCGGCTGATGTTGAAGATCTTAATGGACCCTAGAAAATAGACCAGTGCTCCAAATCCCATATTGGCAAAGAGGATCTTGGCTGCCGTGCTTCCTCGTTGTCCTGCCTTATGAATCTCTGAAGCCGCGACCGACTCGGGGAAAGGGAGATCCGGATCCTCCACCATTACCCGCCGGAGCAGGGTGACAAATAGAATTCCCAATGTGCCCCCGACGGCCATTAGCGCTACCGATTTCCAATACGCCTCGTGCAGGGTGAAGGCAGGCCACGCGCCAGCGATGACGAACGCTGGAATGGTAAAAATGGCCCCCGCGGCCACCGATTCACCAATCGAGCCTACAGTTCTGGCGATGTTTTCCTCAAGTAGAGAACCTTTGAGGATTCGCAACAAGGCCATACCAATCACGGCTGCCGGGTACGTTGCCGCGATCGTCATTCCCGCGCGTAAACCCAGGTAAGCATTGGCGGAACCGAGGATGATCGTCATGACCAACCCGATCAACACCGCGCGGAAAGTGAACTCCCGCATTTGCATGTTTTCCGGGACGTAGGGCCGATAAACCTTAGCTTCTTCAGACGGATTCGCCTTAGTGGGACTGCTCATAGTTCGCGTATCCCTCGCAAGTGATTACTGCTGCATGACATAAAAGGCAGGACGGCGCACGTTAGCACGCGCGCAGGCCGCTTTACAAGTCTGGCGTCGGGAACTCTGTCCGGGTAAGAATCCATAGCCCAGCCGCTTCAAGAGGCATCCGGAACCCGGCGGCATTCATCAGATATTAACTGGATATTCATACTGAGAGCGCGAACAACTTTTGCTATGATGTTCGTCGAAAACTCCTACTGGTCTTGAGTGAGGTATAAAGCCATGCTGTCCAAGCCTTTTCAGTGCAGGGATTGCGGCAGTCTCCAGGCCTACCGTTCGCAACCACGGAACCTAGCCGAGAAGTACTTTTTGCCCATATTTCTGATCTACCCGGTGCGTTGTGCCGATTGTTTCCGGCGTACGTTCCGGTTCCGAGACGCCCCCGTGCGGCCACCTCAGGAGTCCCACGCAACCAAGAGAGCTGCGGCTTGAAACCAGGTGGGCGCGTTGCGTGTGCCATCACGGCCCGCTATACTGAAGGCTAATCGTCCCCTGTGAACGTCAAGTTTCAGCAGGACGAGGGAGGGTCGTCTTCAGCAGTAGTGGTGACCCAATCCGGGCTCCCGGGGCGGCAGTTGTGGTGCATCCGAGCCCCATGGCTAGTTGGGCGAACGGCCTGGCCGAGAGCCTCTTCGCAACTCTTTTTCCTTCGGATTGCCGTCTCTGCAGTCTTCCTCTTCTCCGCGTAACCCGGTTGCCCGTCTGCTCTGAATGCCTCTCGCAGCTTCGTGCGATAACAGGCAGCGTTTGTTCGGTTTGTGGTGAACGCCTGCTGAGCCCCTTCGTAGTTTCGAATCCGAACGTGGAGGCGCTCTGTGGTGAGTGCCAGAAAGTGCGACCCGTTTTCACCAGGGCAGTATCTTACGGCAGTTACGATAGTGCTTTGCGTGGCCTTCTTCACTTGTTGAAGTATGAGCAGGTGCGTCCGGCAGCGGCGGTTCTTGGGAGAATGTTGTCCGAGGCGATCGCGCACTTGGGAGAACCTTCGTCGGCTGAAGTGTTAGTGATCCCTGTGCCCTTGCACCGACGGAAATTACGACAGAGAGGTTTTAACCAAGCCGAACTGATCGTGAAGGCAGCGTTGAAGGCCGGACCGTGGAAAGAGAAGTTGCAGCTGCGATCGGGCGTGCTCGAACGCTGCCGTGAAACGCGGTCTCAGATCGGTCTCACTCGGCCTCAGCGCCGCGAGAACATGCGGGGGGCATTTGTTGTAGTTCGGCAACAAGAGATCACTGGACGCGAGATTTTGTTGGTGGACGACGTGTTCACCACTGGAACGACCGTTTCAGAGTGTGCCCGCGTGCTACGCCGCGCAGGAGCATCCAAGGTATGGGTGGCGACTGTGGCGCGGACTTTGAAAATACACGCTCACGAAATTGAGTTTGCAGAAAGTCTGCCGGACGAAGCTAAGGCAGGGTAGTTGAGAGTATGTCGGGAAATTGGCACAACTCGAACTGGAGCCGGTCACACAGCACGGTGCCGGCTGTTGTGGGAGTCCATCACGACGGAGACGGGCACGCTCTGCACTCGCCAGTTCTCGTGCTTAACGCCTCTTACGAGCCGATCAACGTATGCGCGGCGCGCCGTGCCATTGTTCTGGTGCTCAAGGGCGTTGCCATGACGGAAGAAGAGAACGGACACTTTCTGCACGCCGCCCGCTTGGCTCTGCGAGTTCCTTCGGTGATCCGGTTGCTGGAATACCGGCGCATCCCGCACCAGACGCGGGCGCTCTCGCGCAAGAACATCCTGTTGCGGGACCGCAACACCTGCCAGTATTGCGGCGAAGCGCTGCCTTCCGGCGAGTTGACGCTCGATCACGTCGTGCCACGTTCGCGGGGCGGGGCTTCCACCTGGGAGAATCTGGTGGCTTGCTGTCATCCCTGCAACCGGCAGAAGGGGAATCAGCTTCCCGATGAGGCGGACATGATCCTTACGCGCGAGCCGCGGGCGTTCAATCTGCACACCAGCCGCCACATCATGCGCCTGATGGGGCGCTCCGATGATAAGTGGCGGAAGTATCTCTTCTATTAGGCCGGGCTTGAGAGCCTTTCAAGCGGCCATACTGAACTCTGGAAAGCGTTTCTAGTTTCGCTTGGCCATCCCGGTTGTGGCCGCGCCGGCTCGTTTGTAGTTGGTAAATTTCAGCACTTCTTTGATGCGCATCTCGGAGCTGTTGAAGTGCAACGTGTCATCCGCGGAAGAGAATGCCGGGAACCAGTACTTTCCGTCAATTTGCTGACGCCATGTGGTGAATTGCGGGAAAAGATTTTCCTCTACCCGCTTCCTCTTCACAATCCGAATATCGGGAACTGACTTGCCTGTGTTCTTGACGATCTGCAGATCCCGGTTGTCCACCCAGATTTTTCCTTGAAAATATCGCTTACCCTTTTCAATCAGTTTCGGAGCCACGTCGAAGACGTAGCAATGAAGCTCATCTACTTTTTGCTGGCCGACGTAGCTCACCGTGTATAGAGGAAGTTCATCTGTGCCGATGGTGAAGGAAGCGCGTGATTCCAGGTCTTCCAGGTCTTGCGGCGATAGAACGATGCTGGGCTGGGGCCCCAGCACCACAGTCTTCACGCGCTTGCCCTGGTTGTAGCTGATGTCGGCTACCTGATGATAGTCGCCGAGCGCCTGATCGCCGTTCAGCGTCTTAACGGTAATATCCTGACGGAACGTGTATTGCTCGCGAACGAGCTTCCATTCCTTCTCGTTTGCAGTAAATTTCTGAATGATCTGCTCGGGACTCTGATCTTTCGGGGGAGACTTGTCGAGTTCGCCTTCCTGAGCGCACGCGAAGCCGCAGAGACCAGCGATGGCGGCTAGAGCTAGAGCCGCAATACCTCGCAACCAGGGATAAGGACGGACGCGCACCGCGCCAGTTTAACAAGACCAGTTATTTCTTGTCTGGATCAGCCTTGCCCGGCTCAGCCTTGCTCGGGTCAGCTTTGGGAACTTCTTTTCCCTCGAAGGTGATTTTCACATTGGACCCGAAGCGCTTGTAATCCTCGTATTTCACCTTCTCGACTATATGCACATCGTTGGTCGAGAAGTGCAAAACGTCGTCGGCCTTGGTGTAGGTGGGGAACCAGTATTTGTTATCGATCTGCTCGCGCCAGGTGGTGAACTTGGGAAAGAGGTTTTCCTGGCCTTTTTTCTTGCGAATGTCGGGGACAGTCTTGCCGAAGGTCTTCACGATCTGGAAATCTTTGTCATCCACCCAGATGCGGCCCTGGAAATAGCGCTTCTTGCCCACAATTTCCTTGGGCGCAATGTCGAACACGTAACAGTGCAGTTCGTCTTCCTGTTGTTGGCCGACGTAGAGAATGTTGTATTCCGGTATTTCCACTGAGGTCAGGACAAAAGGCAGGCGGTGGCGGAAGTCGTCCAGATCCTCAGCTGTCAGAGAAACTCCGCCGGGCGAGCTGTCCAGCGTGGACTCGGGCGCATACACCACGTTCTCGATCCGTTTCCCCTCGTCGTCGAAGACCACGTCGAAGACTTCTTCGTACTTCCCGATGACCGTATGGCCGTCCAGGACTTCCGCCGTCACCGACTGGCGAAAGGTGTACTGGTCGCGGGCTTGTTTGAATTCCGTTTCCTTGTCGGCAAAACGCTTGATGATCTCTTCCGGAGTAACGCCGCCTTTGGGTTGAGAAGGGTCGAGCGCACCTTCGTCGGCAACGGCCGACGGCAGCATGAGGCCCGGCAGCCAAAGAGCCGCCAGCGCCAAAGCTAAACGCAGCTTGGTTTTCATAGGAACCAGTTTAACGGAAGCCGGCGTGGAAAGAACCTGCTCGTCGCTCCCCTGCGTCCCGCCCTCTCCGCTCAGGGGGCGGGAACAGGAGAGTGTCTTTCCACCTTTTTGTTAGATGGTCAGAGTGTGCCTAACGTTGCCGGAAACCCTGAGGTTGCACGGGAGGCTAGGGCCTCCTACGGTTCGTCGTAGCCTCTGGGTAAAGCAACGACTTTTCTGGTCCGAACCGCAGCGGACTCAGGAGGTTCGAAAGATTGCAGAAGGAATTGGAAGGCGCTGCCTCCCGCGGTCATCATGCCCTGGACTTGCACCGCTTCCAGCTGGCCTGCGGTGGAGGGCTGAAACGTCGCCAGTCCGTTTATGTCCGACACCACCGCTCCCTGCGAAGAAGAGACAATCACCGGGGCAGGATTTCTCGTAATGATGATGCCGCCAACGGAAATCGGCGGCAAGGCCGGTGCGGGCAGAGTGACTACCGCCTGAAAAATCACGCTGGCGCCGAAAACCGGATTCGGAGCAGAGGAGGAGTCGGTTACCCGCGCGATTACCGGTTGAAAGTTTTGGCCAGCGGCAATGGATTGCTGGCCTCCGCCCACTGCCTGAAGCTTCATGGCTGAGGCCGGGACAGCCGTTCCGAAGAAGGTCTGGCAGGGAACGTTGCCTGGCGCCACGCAAGCGACAACCTGGATGTCGCCTCCCAGCGCGGCCACGTGCACTGTTGCGTGGGCATAGCCGTTGGCGTCGGTGATAGCGCTCGTAGAGCTGAGCGTGCCGGCACCTCTCACTACCTGAAAGCTCACTGTGCCCCCGGGTTGCGGCACGCCGCTCGATATCACCCGCGCCGTCAACGGCAGGTTGAGCGTGGCGCCCTGCGCTATCCACGCGAATGCAGGAACCACAGAGATGTCTGACGACGAAGATGTTCCGAGGAGCGTAGTTTGCACGGACTGGGGATTCTTATAAGACGCCGGGGCGAGTTGGGCCGTGATATTCATGACTCCAGCTTTGAGCACGGTGACGTACGTGAAGGCCATTCCGCTGGCGTCGGTGAGAATTGTGCAACTCGCCGCCCCGGCACATCCGGAAAAAGAGACTGCCGGGGTCGCGCTGAAAAAAACGCTCGCCCCATTCACGGGAGTTACTCCGTCTGCTGCCAGAACCTGCACGCGGATTGGGTTGGGAGCCTGTCCGCCCACGGGAGTTGCGGGATTCGATCCTGCGACCAGAACGATGCGGTCGGTAGAACCGGCGCCGTAAGTAATTGCGCCACTGATGATGGAGGACGCGCCGGTCGCCGGATCGCTGAGGCCGAGATCCTGTGTCCCGTCGGTCGCAGCCGGGGCACGGATCACCACCTGGTTTGACGATACGGCCAGCACGGTTGCGGCGGCTGGTCCGACGTTCGCGGTCGTGTTTGGGCGGAAGCCCATGCCTTGTACGGTGAGGCCCGTGCCGCCCGCCACGCTGGCGCGGAGCGGGCTGACATTGTCTCCATAAAATACCCGCGCGTGATACTGATAATCGGGGCGGCCGTCGCCCCGATAGTCGAATATTCCCAGGCGAAACGTCGTGCTGGCCAATATCTGCGCGTTGAGCCGGCTCATGCCAAAGTTCAGACTATTGAAGGCGGTTGGCGTGTTGGCGGGCGCGGGAAAGGTCCCGGGATCGGCCAGAGACCACATCCCGATCACTGGCTGGGTCTTGCTCTCCGAAGGCGTGTCCGTCTCGTCTACCGCCGTCGCCTCTACGGTGAGCGTGTGATTGGCTTGGGCGGAGAATTGAAAGTAATCGGCGTTGCCGTAGCCACTGAGCGCGCCTGTCCAGTCGGCGGCAGAAGGCAGTGCGGCAGGAGCCGCGTAAGACGTGGGCTCGAAAAAGTCCTGAGTTTCGATCGCACTGCCCTGCATGAGAACGTCCTGTTCGACGTCGACGCCGGGACCGATTGTCACGATAACGGGGGCAAAGGTTCCCGAGGGCTGAACCTGCCAGGGGCCATAAGGACCCACAGGTTGCGACCACAGCGGGTCCACTGCCTCCACGCTCAGTTGATATTGCGCGCTGCCGGCGCCGCTGGGAATCTGTAGCCCGGCGAGGTCAAAAAAACCTTCGACGGCAGAATCATTTGAGCCGAAGCGGTTAAACGGCAGGCCGATAGAGTCGTTGAAACCGGTTGCCGCGTTTCCGACGTTACCGGCGAACGGGAAGCCCGAAACCGAAGCCGCGGCGTAAGTTCGCGAAGGCTGATTCGAGGCAGGGTCAATCCAACGCGCCACAACGTTCACCCCTTGCATGGGCTGCGCGGGCAAGCCGTTCGCGTCGACGAAATAGACCGAGCCGTGAATGCGGCCAGTCGTCGCGGATAAGACTTGCTTGCCGGGAAAGCTCGAGACATTCTGAGCCGTCACCGGGTAAAGCCGCGAGAGCGCTGCCTGATCATCCATTTTAGGCAGGTCGGCGTTGGGATAGCAGAGCGAGATCGGGATGCAGTTGGCAGGATCGGTGGCGTGCATGACGGGAAAGCCAGCATAGTCGGCCGTTGTGGGAATTGGATCATTCGTTACAACGTTGTCGTTTACCTGCGACCAGTCCAGGCCGAGCACGCGGCCGAGCACTCGGACCAGGCGGTATTCCACGTCGGGCAATTGCGAAGAAGTCTGTGCGCAGTTTCCATTGAGAACTACCAGCGCATGAAGAAAATTGGCGTTCGTTCCAAAGTTGTCCACGCCACCGTACGCGGCGTACGTGAAGCAGGAGGAGGCTGACCCAGCCCCTTGACCCAACAGGGCGTCGGTCACCGAACCGTCGGCATCGTAGACGATTCCGACCGGTGTATTCACTGCCGTAGACGTGATGTCGGCAGGGCCGGTAATCACGCCGTTGGTCACAGCGATGTTCGCGCCACTTACGTCTTCAGCAAGTTGACCGCCGCGTGTGGCGGCGATGGCCGCGGTTGAAATAGAAGTCCACTGAGTGAAGGCGTCCGCGACCAACGCGTCCGCACTCGGTCCGGGAAGAACAGGGCTCAGATCGCCCTGGTCGGTGTAATAGGTGATCGTGCCTTGAACCCAGGTCAGCGGTGTGCCCGTGGTGCTCGAGTTGAAGTAGCTGACTCCGGCCACGTAACGCGGACCGCCAGCGAAGGCTTTTTGGGGCTGGGGAAGAATCAAAGCGCAGGCAAGCAAGAAAAGGACGCGCCAGCAGGCTGCACGGGTTCGCAATTCTGTTCGTCCCCGGGTTTCCACGACTCACTCCGCTGCTTCGCGCTGGATGGCGCGAAACAGATCTCGGGCCCTGACCCGGCTCGCGTTATGGCTCGGATTGACGCCAGCAAGACCGGGGAACAGGTCGCGCATCTGGAGGTCTTGCACTGTGACCTCCCCGAGGGAATTCACCTTCAAGTGGCCCAAGGCACCGCCCACCGGGCTCGTCAACCCCAGTTTGCTGCGCGGATAGAGAAGAAGCAGAACCTGCTCACCGGCGCGATATCGCTCGCCGGATTCCCATAAGCCAGCCCACTCTCGAATTTCGAGGGTCTGCCCGGCCCGCGCACCGCGCGCAGCGTGCTCCACTCGAAACGTAGTTCGCACCGTGGCGAGCTCGCCGGGCCGGTTTGCTGGAGTAATGTTCCACTTTCAAGACCGTTCCCGAAAAGATCAGGCCTGACTGCCGGATTAATTGCCGCATCGTCGGCGACTGGGCTGGGGAAACTCCCATCGGCAACTGCTGCGCGGCCGCGGGCCAAAATAGACAGGGAACCAGAGACAAGACCACCCAAAGAGGGCGGAGCCTGGGAAACGGAATTGACATCGCCAGCCTCGCAGTTTTCCGAGCTTGACGATGATGGGGAGACAGCAATGCTAGACGCGAAAACTCGCGCCCGATATGGCAGAGGTCACAAAGGAATGTGATGGATGAACAATTCCAAAATGGAAATAATCAAGCCTTCCCGCGGCTATACAGTTCCGCCGAGAGGTGTGCCCCGGTCAAAAGCAGCAAGCCAGAGAGAAATGCCCAAAACATCAAGCTCACGGACAAGGCAAACGGCCCGTACACTTCCTGAAAGTTGAGCCGGGGCAACGCCAGAATGTAGGCATACTTCAGCGTTTCCGAGAGAAGGCCCAGGATCACCGCAGTCGGCAACACAGCCGACGCCGGAACTTTGCCGTTCGGCAACAGCCAGTAGATCAGAAAGAAAATCGCGATGCTGGCAGCGATCGCGAAAGCTTTCATCGTGATGAAGCCCGCCAGTTGCACCACGAACATGCCGTGATTGTGCAGAGATGACCGAAGCAATTCGACGTTGCCTGCGGTCAGCGCCACTGAAAGCAGAGCCAGAACGCCGCAAGTGAACGTCAGGCCGAGCGAAATAAGCTGATTTCTGAAATACGAGCGGTTCTCCGGAAATCGCCAGATGCGGTTCAAAGCCACCTCCAGCGGCATAAAGATCCCGGTGGAAGTGACCAGCAAAATCAGCAGCGAGACCACCTGTGCCCGCTGCCGCGCCGCCACCAGCGCATTCAGGTTGCGAATCACAAAATCCTGTCCCGCCGGCAGAAAGTCGCGCAACAACTGCACGACCACTCCATACATCAGGGGCGAATGAAAAACTCTTCGGATCAGGGTCATCAACAGCAGCACGAATGGGAAAAACGACAGAATGGCGTTCGCCGCGACGGAGAACGCAAAAGTGTGTACCTCGGTGCGTAAGAGATATCTCAGTGTGGAAACGACGAGCCCGGAATAGCCGGCGCGCGGGTGTAGAGACCTTGAATCAGATCGAACAGGAAGATGTGACTCGCGGTCAGCTCGAGGCATTGCTCCAATCTTATCAGACGGTTGCGCTGAAACTAACCGCTTAGTCTGGCCGTTTTTCGTGGTTTTTCCCCGCTTTCCCCCGGTCGAACACACGGCTAAATCGTTTCATGATTTGTTTTCTCTCTTGCCAGAAACGAACTTCGTGCATATTATCTGTGGCTCGCTGCCGCTTTTATTGGGCCGTGACGCAGCAATTCCGGGTTGATGGTTCCGTGTCCGCAGTTTCGACCAGCACGATAGGCTCCACAGTTTTGTGCCGTGGTCTCGCTTCACGGCACTGCACTGGGGGGCCTTTGTCGTTGGTCTGACTTCCAGTCACGGGAGCGTTTATCCGGCGCGGCTTTCGCGTCTTCCCGGGGGGTTGTAAGAAGCCACAAGCTTCACGGAAGGCCGGAAGCCGATTACAGAGCAGACGTGAAAGGAGTTCTTTTGTGAGAGAGAAGGGTACAGTGAAGTGGTTCAACGGGGCCAAGGGGTACGGGTTCATCCAGCGCTCGACCGGGGAGGACGTTTTCGTTCATTTTTCTGCGATCCAGGAAAATGGGTATCGTACGCTGAACGAAGGCGAAACGGTGGAGTTCGATTTGCTGAAGGGACCCAAAGGGTTTCAGGCGGCCAACGTCGTCCGCGTGTAGCCAGCCCGGGATTTAGCCACGAACTAACCCTCTCAGCTTCCCCTGGGAGGGTTTACTATTTGCAATCCCAAATTCCCAATCACTGGACTTCCACAGAAACCAGATCTCCCTCAAGCTTTCCCGCGGCTTTATAGTTCACCGATACCGGGAGATTTTTCCACGAGCAAGAGAACTCATCGGCTCCCATCACCAGCAGCGATTTGTAGTTTTGTGTCCGCAGTTTGAGGGTTCGCGAATTTCCATTGACAGTCAAAACTGCAGCCGGCGCACTGGAGCAATCCACGCTCAGCAGCCTGCCTTTCAGAAATTGGACTTTACGGGCGTCCACTTGAGGTCCAGAAGGCGCCAAACCTCCTTGGTCGGAGCTAGCATCTTGGCCGGTCTCGTGGGACGCATCGGCTTTGGCTTCTTCGGCCGCTTGCCGCTCCACGGCCTCCGTGGCGGCCTGTTGCTCAGGAGACACGCCGTATTTTTTCCACAGCGGCAGCGCCTCCAGATTCTTGCGAGCTGCCTGTGCGATTTTGGGATCCTGGCTGCGCTTCAGTTGTTCCAGCAACGCCGTGGCTTCGTCCCACTTTTTACCTTCCATGTAGATTCTGGCCAGGTCGAGTACGTAAACCTGGCTGCGGGGGCTGAGCGGAATCGCCTGCCGTATGGAGGCCAAAGCGGAATTCACTCCCCCGCCTTCCAGTCGTGCCAGCGCCAATAAATGATATGCCTGAGCGAATTCCGGGTCCCAGTCGATCACGGCCCGCAAATCCTGAATCATATTGGAGAGTCCGCGTAGCGTACCGTTGCCGCTCTGGGCTTGCTCGTACTTGCTGAGCGCCGCGTAGAAACGGATCCAGGGATCGCGAGCGTCAAGCACCCGGGCTTTATCCAGTTCATCGGTGACCTGGTCCCACTGCTTTCGCCCCATGAAAATCCAGGCCAAACCGCGGTGCGCAATCGCGTTATCGGTCGCCGGACTCGCAGCGATGGCCTCCAGCGTGTTCAACGCCTGTTCCCGATGCTCGGGAATTCGCGCCTCCATTTCCGCGAGTGAGGCTTGGGCTTCCGATGCGCGCACATCCTGAAAGCTGCTGCCGATATCCTCGGGCGCGATCGGAGTGAGGAAGCTGAGGGTTCCGCCTCCCGAGTTGATCACGTCAGGCTGCTTGGCCGCATCCATCGCCAGGAACAAGGGCGCAAGGGAATGAAAGTAGTCTTTCACCGCCTGTTCCAGCTGTTTGGAACTCATCCCGTAAGCCTGTTGGATGGCCTGCTCCACCGGAACTTGTTGATTTTGCACCAGGTCAAGATAGGTTCCGGTCTCCGGCAGTTTCTTCTGGTTCAGCAGGTAGTGCATGACCATCCAGGATTCTGCGTAATAAAGCGTGTGACGCGAGCCCTCCTGGGTGTTCGTCGGGTCGTGGCGGACCGCGAATAAATCGGGCAGAGGAAGCCACACCGGCGCACCCAGCAACTCGGTGAAAGACTTTGGCGGATTTTTCACCTCGTGCACGTTCCCTAGAAGGTCCTCCTGCCAGGAAAGCGCTAAAGAAGGATCGCTGCCCAGTTCAGCCCGCTGCTTATCGATGCGCAAACTGGAAAAATAATCCGCAAAGCCTTCGTCGAACCAACCCGGCGTCGGGGGGTAGTTGTAGTACAGAAACGTCAATGCAAAATCGCGCGAGATCGCCCGCCAACTATCTTCTTCGAAGAGGTTAAGCACGATGTAGTTTGGCTGGCCGGGAAGGAAAAAGCCTGGAGCCGAAATCGGCTGTCCCTGGCGGAGCGGCGCCGCCTGGGCGTATTCCTTGTCGGAAGCATACGCGATGACTTCGATAGGCGCTCCCAGCCTGAGCTTGTTCTTCAGGAGCAGTTGAGCGAATATCGCCCGCATCTGCTCCAACCGCGCCACCACCTCGGTGCCTTTCTTTTGGCCGGCATCGGTGAGTACAGAAAAATGGTCGGAGCTGATGCGGATCCATTTTGGTTCGGCGGCTTGGGCGAGAATCGAACCTGCGACGATAAACCCAAGCAACAGCAATAGAAACAATCGTTGCCGGTTCGGGTGAATGCTCATGGAACATCCGGGGCAGGCTGGTCAGCCCCACTACTGCAATGCTACCTGATTCGGATCGCGCGAACCTAGCTCTCCGTAGGCTCCCGGGGGACGAGCCGGAGTTTGGTCAGGAACGAAGCTTTTCTCTTGCCCACTGCGCATGGGTGGCGACGACAGGATCTTCGCTCTCGGATAGTTCTTCGAGGACCGGGGCGAAATCCTGGTTCCCGCTGTTCCCCATGGCGATTACCGCGTTCCTTCGCAAACCGCTGCGCTTGGTGCGACGTATCGGCGACCCGCGAAATTTCTCCCGAAATTCCTCTTCGCCGATCTTCGCCAGCCACTCCAACGCCGGGTTAACCAATCCATTGCGCGGCTGGAACTCCGGAGCGGCCGTCGCCGGGGCCTTGCGGTTCCAGGGACAAACATCCTGGCAGATGTCGCATCCGAAAACATGCCGTCCCATGCCCCCGCGCAGATCCTCCGGGATTGCCCCGCGCTTTTCGATCGTCAGGTATGAAATGCAGCGATTCGCATCCAGTTGGTATGGGCCAACGAATGCATCCGTGGGGCAAGCATCAATACAGCGCGTGCAGGTACCGCAGCGGTCAGGCGCGGGCAAGGTCAGGTTCAAGTTCAATTGATGTCAGGATCACGCCCAAAAACAACCACGACCCCAGCTTCTGGTTGAGAATGCAAGTATTCTTCCCGATCCAGCCAATCCCGGCGTACTTGGCATAAACCCGCTCGACCAACGGTCCCGTGTCCACATAGCACCGAGTCTGTAGTGCCGGCGTCTCGCCGGCGACTTCTACCAGACGCAGTTCGACCGCGCGCAGCTTCGTCATCACCGCGTCGTGATAGTCCTCCCGGCTCCAGGCATAGCGCGAAATCCATCCCTGGGAAGAATTCGTGAACTCCGTCGAGTAGGGGTGGGCAGTGTTGTAATTGATTGCACAAACCACCACGCTCCGCGCCCATGGCGCCGCAGAACGCAGTGAGGCGCGCTTCAGCTGTCCTTGGTCGTCCTGAGCCTCCAGGTATTTCATCTCTCCCGCGTATCCGGCCTTAATCCATCCGGGAAAACGATCAAGCTCAGGCAGTTCGCGAACCGGAGCAATTCCGGCGAGTTCAAAGCCGGCGTCCCGTGCGGCGTGTTTGACCACTAGCGATATGTGGCTGATCTGACTCAACGTCTCCCTCGATCACCATCTTAAGCGAATCATGTGTCGTAGGCTGGGTTTGGCCCGGAATGGGAATGCACAGCCACATGATGTGACGACCGGCCTTGCGCGCGTCGAGCAAATCGCACTAGCTTCCCACTACAGAGTCACGCATTTTTCCCAGCGCGTTCTCCCAATCTTTCTTACAAGGAGCAAACTATGCCGCAAATCGCCCCTACTCAGATTTCCGTAGTAAACGCCAGCACCGTCCTGGACGATGCCGAAGTCCGCGTGGTAGTCGACGCGTTGCAAAAGCAGGTCACCAACGACTTCCGTCCCGTCTGGGGAGTCGACGCCAAGATCACATTCATTCCCAAAGGTTCCACCCCGCAAGAGGGCACCTGGTTACTCGCGATCCTCGACGATTCCGACCAGGCCGGCGCTCTCGGCTACCACGACCTCACCACCGATGGCCTGCCGCTGGGCAAGGTATTTGCCGCCAGCGATATGAAATACGGCTACACCTGGTCCGTCACCGCCAGTCATGAACTGCTGGAAATGCTGGCCGATCCCAACATCAACCTAACCGCCCTGGTGCAAAACACTCAGACCACGGGAACGCTCTACGCCTACGAAGTTTGCGATGCCTGCGAAAGCGACCGCTTCGGCTACGAGATCAACAACGTTCTGGTTTCGGATTTCGTCCTGCCGTCGTGGTTCGAAGATTTCCGGGCAAAAGGCTCGACCCAGTTTGACCAGACCAACCAGATCCAATCCCCGTTGCAGTTGCTGGCTGGGGGATACATCGGAGTGTTCGAAATCAATTCCGGCACTGGCTGGCACCAGGTCACGGGAGAGAAGCGGCCGACCAGCATGGCCCAGCGCGGCGACGTAGGCAGCCGCCGCGAACGCCGCCGGACGCCGCGCTACCAGTGGCTGAACAGTCTGCCGCACAAGGAAATCATGGGCCGCGCAGAGCACTACCGGCAGGAGGTCTTGCAGATCCTAACGTCAAGGATTGCAGCGTAAGGGTTGCAATAACAAATTTGTCATCCTGAGCGAAGCCGGCCCACTCGCTTTTGCGAGTGGGCCGCGAAGTCGAAGGACCTGCATTCTCGCTCAGGATGACAATTCTAACTACATCCCCAGCTTCTTAACTTCCTCGTTGTAATACTTACGGTACAGGATGTCCCACTCCTGGCTCCCCTCAAGTATCGTGCGCTTCTGGCTTTCGATTTTCTGCCGCGCCGACTGGTCGATCCTGGCTTCCTGATTTAACAACTCCTCCAGGATCTTGCGCACTTCGAAACGAATCGTATTGCGGTCTTCGAGGAAATCGACGTCGGGCATGTCGGCGATGGCGTCCGTCACCACGTGCGCGACTTTATTCACCTTGTCCCGGCTGACCCTCACAGCACCGCCTTGTACTTCCGCACCAACTCGCTTTTCACTTTGCGGAACATTTCCTGATAGTTGGCGCCGGTCTTACGCATCTCCTCGGAGTAGGCCTCAAGAATCACGCGCACTTCGTCGTTGATGCGGTCCTCGAGCGCCAGCTCTTCCAGCATCGAGGCGTGTACCTTCTCGCCCAGCGCGGGGACGTTCTTGGTGGCAATGAGTCCACCCGCGATCAATTTCTTGGTGACTTCGCGGGCCAGATAGCCCACATATTCTTTGGAAAGCAGCATAGTGCAGGTTGGGAGCGCCTTGTGAAACAGTTAGTCTAGCACAGCAGCACGGGGCAGACGCCTCGGGATCAGACATCAGAGGTAAAAGCTCAACGACCAACGACGAGCGACCAACGACGATGCATCAAACCCCGACGACAAACCGCCCACAACCAGAATACAATGCTGACTTACCGTGAGCCCCTCTATGTCCGCCACGCCCGACGATTTGACCACCCTGAAAGATGACATGATCGCCTTCATCTCAGGCCACGGCATGCTGCGTTTTCCCGGCTACGTGGATTACGAAGAAGTGCAAAGCGTGGTCTGGAAGGGTGAAGACAATCCCGACAGCTGGAAAGATTTCGTCGAACTGGCTAAAGCCGCCGGCGCTCCGTTTCTTACCATGGACGCCTGGTCGCTGGAACGCGCCGAACTCGACGAAATGATCGAGCGCCTCGGCCACGCCGAATTTACCAACGACGAAGACATGGAAGAAGCCCGCTGGCTGCGTACGTACTTGGGCAAGACCGGCCTGTTGCAGCTTGGGTTCGCGCATCAGGGTGTGATGATGGTGTACGAAGTCTCCACCGCCTGGCATGACCACTACCAGCGTTTGCTCGAGCTGTCGGAGGATTTCGGCGGTATCCCCATGGACGAGCCCGGCCCCGACGAAGAAAGCTGACCGTGCGCTGGGAATCTCGCACCGCCGATCCTGAGCAGGTAGAGCGCCTCGTTCCAGTCCTTACGTCGGATTCTTCGCTCCGCGTTTCCGACCCCGCGACGGCAGCCGTGCTCGCGCGTCTTCTGGTGCAACGCGGCATCTCGGAACCCGAAGCCGCCCTCCGCTTTCTAGTGCCGTCGCTCTCTCATCTTCATTCGCCGTACCTGATGACCGGCGTGAGAGAAGCCGTCGCCCGCATCGAAGCCGCCATCGAAACCAAAGAGCCCATGCTGATCTACGGCGACTACGACGTAGACGGCACCACTGCCATCGTCATTCTCAAGACGGCGATTGAACTGTGCGGCGGCACCGCCGACTTCCATACTCCGCACCGCATTCGCGACGGCTACGATCTGCGCGACGACATCATCGAGCGCGCAGCCGCCGCCGGTGTGCGGCTCATCATCAGCGTGGATATGGGCATCCGCGCCTTCGCTCCCGCCGAAACCGCGCGCCGCCTCGGCGTGGACTTGATCGTCACCGATCATCACCTTCCTGGGAGCGAGGGTATCCCGTCGGCTTTTGCCGTAGTCAATCCCAATCAGGCCGGTTGCTCTTACCCGTGCAAAGCGTTGTGCGGAGCCGGTGTCGCGTTCAAGTTGGCTCAGGCGCTGATGGAGAAGCGTCTTCAAGGCCGCGACCAGGTGAAGTTGCTGAACTCGTTTATGAAGGTCGCCGCCATCGCCACCATCGCAGATTCCGTCTCGCTGATGGACGAAAACCGCGTATTCACAAAATTAGGGCTGGAAGGTCTGCGCACAGCGGCGAATCCCGGACTGAAAGCCTTGCTCGAGGTCGCGCAGGTAAGCGGCCGTCCGCTCACGTCCGGCGAAGTCGCCTTTCGCGTCGCCCCGCGCATCAACGCCGCTGGCCGCATGGATGTGGCCCGCGACGTCATCGAACTCTTCAGCGTGAAAGACGCCGCCCGCGCCCGCGAAATCGCTGGCCGCCTGGACCGCTTAAACGCAGAGCGTCAAGAAGAAGAACGCCGCATTCTTGAAGGCATCGACGCTCGCATCGAACAAGATCCCGCCCTGCGCGATGCCTTCTGCATGGTAGTCGACGGCGAAGGTTGGCATCGCGGTGTCATCGGCATCGCCGCCACCCGCGTGGTCGAGCGCTACGGCCGCCCCGCGCTGGTAATTTCCCGCAACGGCGAAGAAGCACACGGCTCAGGCCGTTCCATTCGCCCCTTTCACTTATTGAACGCGCTCGAATCCCGCCCCGATTTCTTCACCCGCTTCGGAGGACACTCTCACGCGGTCGGCTTCTCCATGCCGTCTTCCCGTGTAGAGGAATTGCGCGCCCACCTCGATGCCTACGCCCGTGCCCGTCTAACGCCAGCCGACTTCGAACCCGCTCTCCTGATTGCCGCCGAACTCAAGTTCGACCAGATCACGCCGGGACTCTTTCAAATCCTTCAACAACTAGAACCCTTCGGCGTAGACAATCGCGAGCCGATCTTCGCCGCCCGCAACATCCGGCTCACCGCGCCGCCGCGCGTGCTGAAAGAAAAACACGTAAAGCTGAAGCTAGGCGCAGCCCGTGATGAAGAACCAGATCCCGCTGACATGGCGCTTCTAACCACTCCACGATGCCATCCAGATTCAGCCACTTTCCGCCGCGGCGAAGTTGAAGCCGCCCGCGCGAAAATGCAATCAGGCAATAAGAGCTGGCAAAAGTCGGTAGTATTCGATGCCCTGGGCTGGCGCATGGCCGAGCGCATAGCGCAGGCTCATCTCCTCCCCGGCGACACGATTGACATCGCTTTCACCCTCGACCAAAACGACCACCCCGACTACGGCGGCCTGGAGCTTTCGCTAAGAGATTTCAGAAGCCATGCGGAAACCAAAAGCACAGCCCTCTCCGCGGCTGCAGTCTCCTCCAATCGGTCATCCTAAGCACTTTGTCATCTTGAGCGGAGCATGGGGATCGGCGAAAGCCGATCCCCATGCGGAGTCGAAAGACCCCTTGTGGACCCGTGCGCCTCCGGCCTAACAAGGAATTCGCTCGACACTCCCGAGCTTTCGAGACTTTTTGCTCTCGACAAATACCTTACAAGTAGTGATACACTCCGCGTTCTCACCGTATTAAGGAGTCACGATGTACCGCATTACGTTCCCCCTCCTGCTGTTTCTCGCAATTACCCTCCCCACTGTCGCTCAAAAAAAACCAGCCGTAGACGGTCCCGAAAAGCCCCATGAAACCGCTGCCCCCACCGAACCAGGCGATCGCCTGCCAGTCAAGCGCGTCGTGCTCTACAAAAATGGCGTGGGCTACTTCGAGCACTCAGCTCGCGTCCGCGGCAACCAGGACCTTACGATCGATTTCACCACCGCCCAACTCAACGACGTCCTGAAATCGCTCACCGTGGTCGACTTAGGCGAGGGCCACATTTCCAGCGTTCGCTACAACTCCATAGCACCGCTCAACGAACGGTTGAAGTCGCTTCGCTTGCCGTTCGGGACACAGGTCACACAGGCGGATTTTCTCTCGGCATTGCGTGGCGCGCGTGTGGAGGCTCGCAGCGGTTCCGCAATTGCCACAGGAAAGTTACTTAGCGTCGAGACGGAAGCGAGGACCACCGACAAAGGCGGTTCCTACAACGCGACAAAGTTTTCCGTTATTACTGACTCCGGCGAAATGCGGAACTTCGAATTAGGCCCCGGAACCTCTGTCCGTCTGGCAGAGCGCGATTTGAGTGGTGAAGTGGACAAGTACCTCGATTTGATCGCTTCCTCTCGCGCCCGCGATTTGCGCCGCATGATCATCTCAGCCACGGGCAGCGGCGACCGCGATATTTTTGTCAGCTACATCAGCGAAGTGCCGATCTGGAAGAGTACCTACCGAATCATTCTTCCCGAAAAACCGAACGAAAAGCCCTTGCTGCAAGGCTGGGCCATCGTGGACAACACCGTGGGCGAGGACTGGAGAGACGTGCAGCTTTCACTGGTCGCCGGCGCACCACAGTCCTTTATCGAGGACATCTCCCAACCCTTCTATGCGCGCCGTCCAGTCGTCGCACCGCCCGAGTCGGTGATGCTTACGCCCCAAACCCATGAAGCGACCATGAGCGGCCCCTCTGCTCCGCCTCCGACTTACGCTGGAGGCACCGGTGGCTTGCAGGGCACAGTCAAAGATCCTTCCGGCGCGACCGTGGTGGGAGCCCATGTGACCATCCGTAACGAGGAGACCGGAGCTTCCCAGTCGGCCACCACCGATGCGAACGGTATGTACCACTTCTATAACGTTCCGGCGGGAAACTCCGCCCTCTTCGTCGACCAGCCTGGTTTCAGCAAATTTGCCCTCAGTAATTTCTATCTTGGGGTGGGCCGGATGAACGAGATTGACGCCACCTTGCAGCTGGGCAATGTCTCTGAGACTGTGGAAGTCACCGCGTCGGCGCCGACGCTCAATACCTCAAGTTCGATGTTGTCGACAGTGCTGAGCAAGCAACAGGCCGAAGCCGAAGGCAAAGGCATTGGCGAAATGTTTGCCTACAACATCAAGCAGAAGATCACGATCAGCAGAAACCAGTCTGCGCTGGTTCCCATCTTGCAGGCCCACATCGAAGCAGAGAAGGTTACTCTCTGGACGTCGCACGGCGATAACGACGACGACGAAAATGCACCGCACGCCGTTCGGGCCCTATGGATTAAGAATTCCAGCGCCCAAACTCTGGATTCTGGCACCTTCAACATTCTGGAAAACGACACGTTCGCAGGCGAGGGCTTAATCGAGACCGTGCATCCGGGCGAACGGCGGCTTCTCTCCTATGCAGCGGACACCGCCGTGCGAATCGCAACCGAAGAGCAAAGCAGTCAGAAGCCTGTCAGCCACGTGCGCATCGCTAAGGGGCTCATGATTCTCACCAGAGAACAGCGCGACACCATCAAGTACCGGGTCCACAACGCCGATACTGAGCCCCGTCAAGTAGTGATTGAACATCCCGCGCGCGAGGGTTGGAAATTGGCCGAAGGGCCAAAGCCGGAGGAATCCTCGTCTTCATTTCATCGTTTTCGGGTCGATGTGCGCCCCGGAGAAACAGCCGAACTTAAGGTCGAGGAATTCCATCCCGAAGAGGCAAGCTACCAACTCACGAACCTGAACGACGAACAAGTGGTTCTCTTCACTCAGCAAGGCAGCATTACGCCAGCGATGCAAGAGGCATTTCGCCGTGTGCTCGAACAGAAGAATCAGGTCAATACGTTACAAGCGGGGATCAGTTCTCGGCAGCAAGAAGTGGAAGCCATCACCAAGGACCAATCCCGAGTACGCGAGAATATGAAGGCCCTGAAGGGTAGCCCCGAAGAGAAAGCTCTTCTGCAGCGCTATGCCCGCCAACTGGATTCCCAGGAGGACCGCCTCAGCACGCTCACCAAGGAGATTGCAGACTTGCAAGACAAGCATAGGCAGGCGCAACAGCTACTCGACCAGACGGTGCAGCAGATCACTCTCGACCAAGATTTGTGATCGGGACCTCTCCTCCACGGCCCCGGATAGACAACCCATCCGGACGAGCGGGCATGCAGTAGACTTGCCTGAATGCCCCCGCAGATCGCCCGCCTCCGCCGCTGGTTGGCCGCGAGCCTGATCGTTCTAGGCCTGATCGTGGCGGGAGCATACTTCTACGCCACGCACCGCATTCCCGATGCCCTCGAAGCAAGTCCCCGGAAAGATCGATGTCCAGATCCAGCAGAATGCCCACGGATTCACCTTCTCCCGCTCTGCCCAGGGACGCACCCAGTTCACCATTCAGGCCAGTCAAGCCATCCAATTCAAACAAGGCGGACGAGTCGAGCTGCACAACGTCACCATCACTCTCTTCGGCCGCGACTCCGCCCGATTCGATCAAATCTACGGTACCGATTTCGACTACGACCCGCAATCCGGCGATGTGGTCAGCAAAGGCGAAGTCCAGATCGACCTCCAAGCCAATCCTGAAGGACTGAGCAAGCCCGACCAGGCGCCTCCCCGCGAACTCAAGAACCCGATTCACCTTCGCACCACCGGTCTGATCTTCAATCAAAAAAGCGGAGACGCCTCTACCCACGACAAAGTGGATTTCACCGTTCCGCAGGCGAAGGGCTCGGCCTTAGGGGCGAGTTATGTTGCCAACACGGGCGTCTTGAGTCTCCAATCGCAGGTGGAAGTCAGATTTGCCGGTCCGAATGATGTGACTCTGAACGCAGTGCGAGGAACGATCTCCAAGAACCCGCGAATTGTCGTGCTGGAGCAGCCGCACATCGAAGACAAAGCCCAGCGCGCACAAGCCGACCAAGCTACGCTGTATCTCCGCCAAGACAACACCCTCGACCGCGTGCTCGCTCAAGGCAGCGTGCTGGTGGACTCGACCGGACCGCCCGCTACGCAGGTCAAGTCCGAGCAGTTGGAACTTTTCATGGCGGAAAAAGGCAACCTGCTCCGCAACGCCATCTTCTCCGACAACGTCCGCATGGAAACCGGAGGCCCCCAGCCTCTTCTCGGTTATGCCAACAAAGCCGTACTGACCTTTACCGGCAACAACGTGCTGGCCACAGCCCACACCGAAGGAAACGTAAGGCTACTTCAGCATCCAGACCCTTCGGCCACGGGGAAGACCGGATCAACCAGCGCGCAAAACATCGACCTCACCGCTCCCGTCATCGATTTCGTCGTGGCCGACGGCCGCCGTCTGAAAAACGCCGTGACATCCGGTCCGCCGCGTTTGACCATCCAGCCAGTCGGGGCCAACGCCGGCCAAGAAACACTGGTGACCGCTGGAAAGTTCGCCGCTCAATTCGATGATCTCGGCCAGTTAACTTCAGTCCACGGCGCGCCGGAAGCGCGCATCGTCAATCAGGCGCCCGGCCAGACCGACCGCGTCAGTACCAGCAATACGCTTGACGCCTCTTTCCGCCCCGGCAGCGGGATTGACGTCTTAGTCCAGCAGGGAGATGTCGCTTACGTGGACGGCGAGCGCAAAGCCTGGAGCGAAAAGGCGCGCTACACACCCGCCGATCAGATCCTCACGCTCACCGGCTCGCCCCGCGTGATCGATGGCGGCATGACCACGACCGCCCGACTCCATGCGCCTCAACCGCGCCACCGGGGACGCCTTCGCCGAAGGCGACGTGAAAAGCACTTACAGCGATCTGAAGGCTCAGCCGGGAGGAGCGCTGCTTGCGTCATCCTCGCCAATTCATGTCACCTCCCGCGAAATGACGGCCCATCGCAGCAGCGAAGTTGCCCTCTACACCGGCAATGCCCGTCTCTGGCAGGACGCAAACATCGTCGAGGCTCCGTCGATCGAGTTTGATCGTGACCACAGGTCAGTAGTCGCCGAAGGCTCCGCGACCCAGCCCGTCTCCACCGGCCTGGTGCAGATCGACAAGGACGGGAAGTCCACACCTGTTGCGGTGACCTCCGACCACCTCACTTACGTGGATGATCAGCACTTAGCGCAATTCAGAGGAGCGGTACGAGTTAAGAGTGGAGACGTAACGCTTACTTCAAAGGAAATGGATGTCTTTCTCGTGCCTCGAGGCCAAAATGCTTCCAGTCAGACACTTAACACGGCAGCTCGCATCGACCACATTGTCGCCCGCAACCAGGTCGTAATCACGCAACCCAGCCGCCGGGGCACGGGAGATCTTCTGGTTTACACCGCCTCAGACGACAAGTTCGTTCTGACCGGCGGTCCGCCTAGCATTTTTGATGCCGAACGGGGCAAAACCACCGGGGTTTCGTTGACTTTATTCAGACACGATGATAGGGTGCTGGTTGAAGGAAACGATACATCCCCTACGGTTACCCACACCCGAGTGGCACGATAAATGCGTACTCTGGCCACCGACAACATCGGCAAGTCGTACCGTGGCCGCCGCGTTGTGAACGGCGTCAGCCTTAACGTTTGTCAGGGCGAAGTGGTTGGCCTGCTTGGACCTAACGGCGCCGGCAAAACCACTACTTTCTACGCCATCGTGGGCTTGATTCCCCCTGACACTGGGAGGGTCCTGATCGACCAGGACGACATCACAGACGTGCCCATGTATTTGCGGGCGCGGCGCTACGGCATCAGCTACCTTCCTCAGGAGGCTTCGGTCTTCCGCAAGCTGACCGTGGAGGAGAACATTCTGGCGGTTCTGGAGGCCCAACCCATCTCCTGGCATGAACGCCGCGAGAAGATGGAAACCCTGATCGATCAGCTAGGGCTTGAACATCTCCGGCTAAACCGGGGATATGCCTTATCCGGCGGTGAGCGGCGGCGTGTGGAAATTGCCCGGGCACTGTGCATCAACCCCGCGTTCATTCTTCTGGACGAACCATTTTCCGGGATCGACCCAATCGCCGTTCTGGACCTCCAGAAAATCATCAGCGACCTGAGGGCCAGTGGGATCGGCGTGCTCATCACAGACCACAACGTCCGCGAGACGCTTTCGGTCACGGATCGGGCATACATCATTGATGAGGGAAGGATTTTCCGTGCCGGATTGCCCGAGCAGTTGGCCAGCGATCCCGAAGTGAGGCGAGTTTATTTGGGCGACAGTTTCTCGCTGGTATAAATAGGTCGTTAGCCGTTAGTCGTTGGTCGTGGGCCAACGACGAACGACCAACGACCAAGAACCAACGACCGAAGGACTGACGACGAGTTTTTATGGCGTTACTGCAACCAAAACTGCACCTTAGGGTCTCCCAGCGGCAGATTCTGACTCCCGGCCTCGTGCAAATGGTGAGCGTTCTGGCGCTCAACAAGCTCGAACTGCGGGACATGATCACCGCCGAAATGGTCGAGAACCCGGTGCTCGAAGAACTCGAAGATGCTGTTCCTCTGCTCGACGACGTCAACCGCCGCGAAGAAGATGGCGAGCGGCCAGCAGTTGCAGCAGATACTCCCGTCACTCCCGAGGAGAAGAAAGACCCTTTTGAAGAAATAGATTTTGGCTCATTCTTCCAGGAATATCTCGACCCCGGTTATCGCAGCCAGGGTGAAATGGAAGAAATCGAGCGCCCTTCGTTTGAGAACTTTCTTTCCAAGCCCGGCAATCTCTCCGACCATCTGACCTGGCAACTCGGAGCTCTACCAGTGCGTCGGGAAGTCCGTCAGGCCGCGGAACTGGTCATTGGCAACCTCAACGAAGACGGCTATCTGATCGCGAGCGATGAGGAATTGTTAGGCATCGCTCCGCCTGCGCCGCCCGAAGTCGATGCCACCGTAATCGAGAATGTGGTCAAGGACGCCGCGGCCCTGGGGATCGACACAGAAGCCGACGATGCCGCCATTCCCGAAGAAATGGCATGGAGTGAAGAAGCTGGGTTAGAACCAGGGTTGGAAGAGACAGGGATGTCCGCAGCGGTGACTCCGGCGCCGCAAGCCGAACCGGCCCAGCCCCTGCCGCCCGCTCCAGAGGTAAAACCCGCTCCGCCGCCAGTCTTCAAGCCTGACTTCAGTGCTGAAGACCTAAAAGAAGCGATCGAACTCGTGCGCCAGATGGATCCTCCCGGCGTGGCCTGCCGCGACTTGCGCGAGTGCCTGCTCTATCAGCTGCGCTTCCATCAACGGCACCTGGCGGAAAAAGCCAACGCGCACAAAGAAAACGGGAAGGAAGAAAACGAACACCCGGATAACGGAAACAAGGAAGCCGCCCACAAGGAAAACGGCAACGGGGAAGCCACCGCACAGGTCTTGACCGATGCCTTGGCCATTGTCGACCAGCATCTCCGCGCTCTCCAGAACAAGCAGCACAAAGAGATCGGCCGCGCCATCGGCCGCCCCATCGAGGCAGTCCAGCAGGCGCTCGACTACATCCGCACGCTCGACCCGCGGCCCGGACAACAGTACAACAAAGTTCTACCCCGGTTGATCGAGCCCGACGTGGCTTTCCTCAAACACGGCGACGAATGGCTCTGCCTGATGAACGACGATGACGTTCCCCAGCTCCGCCTGAACCCCGCCTACAAGCGCCTCCTGACCCGCGACACCAACGACAAAGACACGCGCAACTACGTCAAAGAGCGCTACAAGAGCGCCATCCAGCTCATCAAGAACATCGAGCAGCGCAAGCAGACCATCATGAAGGTCTGCTACTCCATCGTCGACCGCCAGCGCGACTTTCTGGAAAAGGGCATCGATCAGCTCAAGCCCATGATGATCAAAGAAGTGGCGGAAGAGATCGGCGTGCATCCCTCCACCGTAAGCCGAGCCGTCGCCAATAAGTACGCGCACACGCCGCAAGGCGTATTCGAGTTGCGCTACTTCTTCAGCGAGAGCGTGAACGGCCCGCAAGGCGGAGGCACATCGCTGCTCATCCTCAAACGTCGGGTGAAGAAACTGATTGAAGAAGAAGATCCGAGCCGCCCGCTGACCGACGAGCAGATCACCCGCATCCTGCAATCACAAGGCATCCAGGTCACCCGCCGCACGGTCGCGAAGTACCGTGAGGATATGCGCATCCCCAGCACCCACCAGCGCAGAGTGAAGAAGTAGTGAGAAGTCAGAAGTAAGAAGTGAGAATGCAGAAGTGAGAAAACTGTTTTGTGTGACTCTAACTTCTGCATTCTGACTTCTCACTTCTGATTTACACTGCTCTCCCGGCTCGAGCCAACAGGAGGTCCGCTCATGAACGTGGACTATACCGGCAGGCAATATGAAATTACCTCCGCAGTCCGCAAAGAAGTGGAAAACGGTCTGGCAAAGATCCGCAAGATTCTGGGCGACCAGTTCGACACCAAGGTGATTCTGGCCGTCGAAAAACACCGCCACAAAGCGGAGATCACCATCAGCCCGCGCAACGGGCCCATCGTCGGCCTGGCCCAGGCCAACGATATGGCCGTTGCCATCAACGAAGCGCTCGATCACCTGGAAAAGCAGGCGGTGAAATACAAGACCCGCCTGCGCAGCAAGAAGCGCCACCAGCGCAAAAAGTGGAACGGCAAGTCAGAGACTCAAGAAGAGTTACTGCCCGTGGTCGGAGCCACTGAGACGACGGCGGTTTCGGTCGTGGTGCACAAGTTTCCTCACGTGGCCAAGACTACCGAAGTTCACTTGGTGCGTTCCGAAGAAGCGGTAGCCCTGCGTCCGATGACGCTGGAAGAAGCCATCAAAGAAGCCCACTTCCGCGACCGTGATGTGTTCGTCTTCCGCGACAAAAAGGGAAAAGTCATGGTCCTGCACCGCACCCGCGACGGGAAAATGCAGTTGATCGAAGTTCCGTAAGGTTCAGCCCATGCACTATTCCAACCGAGGGTGCCCCATCCTAGCGCGTTGTTTGCGCTAGGGTGGGAGGCAGTGTTTCGGACAGAAGCGTCTTCAAGGCGAGCGTACGTTACTGTACGTATATAATGGTGCCGACATGTCGTTGAAGATTCGTCCGGAATGAAATCGTGGTTCTGGTCCCCTTCAGGAATACCCCATGCGGCGATAGGTGACCGTCACACGGGCTCTGTCCCGGTTTGTGGACCTAGAGGCCTATGCCTGTTTCCGGCCTGCCGAACGTCTCCTAAACACCCCTTTGCGGCGTTGTGCGCCCGGCGCACAAGGTCGGAAGAGGCGAGGTGGTACTTTGGGATAGGTGATGGGCCGGTCGCCCGGTCTCGCAAAGCGGCGAGACCTGGCAACCGTAATTCCAGATTTCCGAACCTGGTCAGTTCCGCCCGGCGGCGAGCGAGCGTACCTTATCCGCTTGCGCCCGCGCCAGTTCCTCGAGCGCCGGAATGGACGCCGGCACTGTCAGGTTTCGCTCCGGAGGCATAGAACCCGTCTGGATCGCCCGCACCAGCTTGTCGAGAGCTTTATCGGCATTGGGTGGAACGAAGACGCTGGCCGTCAGCAGTCCCCGCTTGATCCAGGCTTGGCCAGTCTTGGGCAATCCGTCGCAGCCTAAGAACGGCACGCTGAGCCAGCGCCTGCGCTCGTCATCCTGTGGAAGCTCTTGCAAAGCTTTTCTGGCGCCGATCGCCATCGAGTCATCTTGTGCGGCGATTGCATCTACCGGCGTTTGCCGGGATGTGGAAAGCCGCAGCCACGAACTGACTGTGCGGTTCGCGCTCTCTTCGGTCCACCCGCCCTTCATGACTTTCACTTGCACATCCGCGGGCTTGGTCTCATACATCCCGGCAGTTCGTTGCTTGGCGGCCAGGCTCTCAGCCGGTCCCTGAATGTAGAGAACTGATCCGCCTTTCGGCAGTATCGCCGCAAATTGCCGGCCCTGAATGCGGCCGATCTCTTCGTGGTCTGAGGTCATGCCAAAGCATTGCGCGCCGTAAGCCTTGCGCAGCTCGGTGATGTACTCCACATCACGATTCAGCACTACCCATCCGATGCCGGCCGCGCACGCGGCTCGGGCCACCTGGGGCAGGGCCGTTCCCCCTACCGGCTCGAAAATAATCCCCGCCGGACGCGTCTCCGCGGCCGATTGGACGGCTTTCAGAATCTGCTGGCTCTGGGTGATCGCGTCGTTTTCCGCGTAGGCGATCTCCAGGCCGACGCCGAGGCGTCGCGCCGTCTCTTCCACAGCGATTGCCTGCTCAATCTGGTAGTCGTTATCGTTGTTGGTCAGTGAGACCAGGAAGCTTAACTTCTTCATGGCAGTCCCAATTTGGGATTCTACCTTGGCTCCGGGATCAGGCATTGTTACCGGAGTAACTAAGCTGCTCAGTCTTGAACCGTCGATGGTTGGCCGTCTTACCCAACTCGGTGCCGATGCTAAAATGCGCCGCGCGGGAGAAAATTTCTATGCGCAAGCGTTTTGTTTCTATCTTGGCTGTAACGCTGTTCTGCTGCGGCGTCCTGGCGCAATCACAATCCAAGCTGTCGGTTCATTGGGAAGAACTCACCGCCGGCGACTTCCGGGCCGCTATCCAGCAATCCAACGGTACTTGCCTGCTGCCATTCGGCATTCTGGAGAAGCATGGCGCTCACTTGCCTTTGGGAACCGATCTGCTGAATGTTCGCTACGTCAGTCTGCATGCCGCCGAGCAGGAATACGCTATAGTGTTTCCCGAATATTATTTCGGGCAAATCTTTGAAGCCATGCATGAACCCGGCACGATCGCTTATAGCGCCCAAATGCAGTTGCAACTCTTGCAGGAAACCACCGACGAGATGGCGCGCAACGGTTGCAAGAAGATCATCATCGTGAATGGTCACGGCGGCAACGAACATTTGCTGCCGTTTTTCGCCCAGTCGCAACTGGAAAAGCCGCACGATTACGTGGTCTACGTCTTTGACCAGCGGGTCCCCGCGTCCGGAGGTCCGCCTCAAAAGACGACCCTCGACATGCACGCGGGTGAAAGCGAGACTTCTAAAATGATGATCTCGCGTCCTGATCTGGTACACCTCGATCGAGCCAACAGCGAGTCCGGCGCCGACCAGCAGCGGCAAAGCCTTCCCGAAAATGTTTACACCGGCATCTGGTGGTATGCCCGCTTCCCCAACCATTACTCCGGTGACGGCTCAGCCGCCAGCCACGAACTCGGCGAATTCCAGATGAACTGGTGGATCGACGCCGTGGCTAAAACCATCCGCGTCGTAAAAGCCGATCAGGAAAGCCTGAAGCTGCAGAACGAGTTCTACGAAAAAGCTAAACACCCGCTCGACACCCGCCCCTGAACGGCTGGGTCCGTGCTAAAATCCGGCGCTCCGGCCATGTCCTCGCTGTCACCCACGGTTGTTGAGAAAGCCCGGCAGTCCTCCTCTGCGGCGGAAATGACCCCTGGCCGGATCATGTCTCTCGATCTGCTGCGCGGCGCCACCATCGCCTTGATGATCCTGGTCAACAATCCGGGCGACGAGCGCACCGCCTACTGGCCACTCAAGCACGCCGACTGGAACGGCTGGACCCCCACCGACCTGGTTTTCCCGTTCTTCCTTTTCATCGTCGGTGTGTCGATGGCTATTTCGCTCCGAGCCCGCCTGGAACGTGGGGCGTCCCGCGCCGAGCTGATCCGTCACGTCCTCTGGCGAGGCCTGATTTTGCTTTTGCTTGGTATATTTCTGAACGGTTTTCCCAATCACTATCACATCTCGTCCCTACGCTTTTACGGCGTGCTGCAACGCATCGCCATCTGTTATGTGATTTCGGCATTCTTCGTCCTGTGGACGGGCCGCCATACCTGGATCGCAGCCATCGTCACTTGCCTCGCCGGCTATTGGCTGCTGATGCGCTTCGTTTCTGTGCCCGGCTTCGGAATCCCTACCCACGGCATCCCGCTGCTCGACCCCGACCGCAATCTGGCTGCCTGGCTGGACCGCAAACTCCTTTTCGGCCATCTCTACGAGGTTACCCGCGATCCCGAAGGCGTCCTCAGCACCATTCCAGCAGTTGCGACCTGTCTTCTGGGAGCCTTGACCGGCGAGTGGCTCCGCTCAGAACGTAGTACACGAGCCAAAGCGCTCGGCATGGCGGGTTTCGGCATTGCTGCCATCGCCGCGGGCGAGCTGTGGAATCTCTGGTTCCCCATCAACAAAAAGCTGTGGACCAGTTCGTACGTTCTATTCACCGCAGGCCTGGCCTTGCTCGGCCTGGCGCTCTTCTACTGGCTCCTCGACGTCAAGCGCTGGCGCGGACGCTGGAGCACCCCTTTCATGGTCTTCGGAATGAATGCGATCGCCGCCTATTTCCTGGCTGAAGTGATTGCCCACTGCCTTGCCCGGTTTCGCATTCACGACGGTTCACTCACCTTTGAAGAATGGATTTATCAGCAGTTCTTTGCCGATCTGGCCAGTCCCCAAAATTCCTCGCTCCTCTACGCTTTGGTCTATGTGGTGCTCTGCTGGTTCGCCATGTGGCTCCTGTACCGGAAAAGAATCTTCCTGAAAATCTGAGTTCAGCGAACTGTTGTCCTTCCGCTCACAAAAGCAGGTAACTTGGGTAACGTTGGCCCCGCCCACGGCCCATGCTACGCTCCTGGTATCAGTCGCAAAATCAGCAGTTTGCGAGGAACAGGATGCTTCGTCATTGGGCAGTCTGCCTGGCTTGGTTGTGGCTCTGCGTGGGACATTCGGACGCATCGTCGCAGCACAAAACCGCCTCCGGTAAATTGCCTGTAACTACTTCGTCTGCACTGGCCCGTAAGCATTTCGAAAAGGCGATGCAGAACGTGGAGTACGTGCGTCGCGACGACGCCCTCAACGAACTGCGAGAAGCTGCCAAAGCAGACCCGCAATTTGTCCAGGCCCTGATTCTTATCTCCCACTTGAGCCCTGACCCAGAAGAGCAACGCAGCACGCGGGCACGCGCCAGGCAATTGGCCCCACACGTCAGCGTCGGTGAGCAAATGTTGGTTCAGTGGCTGGCCGGCGTGCAGGAGGACCATTACGTTCCTGCTATCGCCGCCATGAACGATCTGCTGGCACGATATCCCCAGGACCAGCGCCTCGGGTTCCTGGCGGGAAGTTGGCTGGTCAAGCAGGAACGTTACCCGCAAGCCGAAGTGGTGTTAAAGCGCACCATCGCGCTCGCGCCAAACTATCCGGCCGCCCTGAACGAACTGGGCTACGCCTACGCTTTCGGTGGAGATTTCGAAAAGGGATTCGCCGCCATGGAGCGCTATGTGGCACTGCAGCCCAGCCAGCCCAATCCCCACGATTCCTACGGCGAAATTCTGCGGCGGGCCGGGAAGTTTGACGCCGCGCTCGAGCAGTATCGGATGAGCATCCAGATCGATCCTAATTTCGGCTCTGAACTGGGAGTCGCCGATACCTACTCACTGATGGGAAAGGAAGAGGAAGCGCGCGACGAATATCAACGCGCTATTGTGTTCACCACCAGCGAAAGCGACAAGGTGGCCTACGAGCTGCAATCCGCGCTTACCTGGGTGCGCGAGGGCGATCACAAGCAGGCGGAAAAAGCTCTTCACGAAGTTGCCCGGCACGCGCATGCCGCAGGATTGGGCCGGCTTGAGGCGGAAGCGCATGTCGCATGGGCCCTGTATGAACCCGACTACAAGCAGGCCATGAAACAGGTGGAGGCGGCGCAGGAAGCCCTCGCCGAGCGCCACGCCATGGCGCGAACCGACCAGGATGAAGAACAGGCACGGGTCTGGCAGGCACAGGTGCTGCGCGCCTCCGAAGCGCAAGATTGGATCTCCGCCTCCGCCGCCATCAAGCAACTCGACGCCATGGCCCAAACCAGCCGCAACCAGATCGTGCAGCGTTGCTATCACGGAGCCACGGGAGCGCTCCTGGAAGCGCAGACGGAATACGCTGACGCCATCCCTCATCTTGAAGAGGACTCCGCCAATCCAGTTTCCATGCGCCTCTTGTGGCGGGCCTACGATCACACGGGTGCTGCGGCCCAGGCAGCCGCATTGGCGGTGAAGCTCTCGATGTTCGAAGTTCCAACCCTCGAGCAGGCGTTGGTCGTACCTCAATTCCGGGCCAGCATCGTCAGCAAGGCGGAGCGGCCCTAGCCGGCAAGCATGCCACGCATTCCCATCTTTCGGCTAGGTCGCGGTCCCGAAGAGATTCTGCCTCCCAAGCTCGCAAGCTATATTCCCGAGGTCTCCCTCGAAGGCCTGCAACTCGGCGTCGACAATCTGCGCCACGATGTGCTCCTCAGTCCCAAGTTCACTGAACAGGCGCGCCGGCAGATCGCCAGTCTTATCGTTCGCCACGGAGGTCTCGAAGGCGTGCTGGCTGCAGAAACTCCGGAGCAGTACGGCACATTGGGTCCGTTGGCGCGTGGCGCCAATCCAGCGTCCAGGCCTTTTGCCAAAGTAGGCCCTGCAGACCTGAAACCGCTGCTCAGCGAACAGCACGTTGCCGCCCTCAACCGCGCCAAAGCGGCTGAGGACCTTGGCATCGATTTGCTGGCGCGAGTGGCCATCGTCAAGTTTCTACGGACTGAGCTGAATTCCCAATTCGCGCAATTGCTGGAGCGTGGCCGCGCCATGCTCAAGAGCTACGAAGGCGTTCGCCAGCAGAAGGCTCTGGAGTACCGGGAGCGCGTCGCCGCTTTCCAGGTGGCCAAGAAAATCATTCTGCGTAAAGCCGGTCAGGAACTGTTCCGCATCCTGCGTGAGATTGAGAAAGAGACTCTGGCGCGCATGCGCCGCTCCCTTTTCGGCGAGGGAAGGGAAGCCCAGTATCAACTCTTTCTGAATCCCCTGCTCTTCAACGACGATGGCGGCGACCCTTACCTCAACGCCGAACACTACGTAATGTTGGGCAACTACGAGCGCGACCCCGACCGTTTTTCCAACGTCCGGAGCATTACCTGCGCGTTCCTGCGCAGCCTGGCTCTGGCCCCAGCGTCCGAGCCTGATGCGAAACTCGACGGCTGGCTCAACGTGCCGGAGAACGCTCAGGAACTTGTCGGCGCCGGCAGTCCTGATGAGTCCACTCCCGAGGGACGCAGTCAGAAAACCCGTCTCAATGCCTGGGTCGACCTGCTGGAGCGCGAAAAGATCATGGAATCGGTGCTCGCATCCTACGAAGTCGTGCCGCTTCTGGCGGAGTACTCGCCCCGAGTCAACGCTCAACAACTGAAGAACGCGCTGATCTCTCGCGAAGAGCGCATGCGCGTGGAAAAATTGATTGAAGAGCACGGCAAGCTCTCCTGCGAGACTTTCTATTCTGCCACTGCCCGCGTGGCCGGCTGCCGGGGCGTCGACCGGGCCCGTATGGCGGGACGCTTTCTGCTCGACTTCCTGCGCTATCACCGCGATCTGCGCCGCGTGGAAGCCTTGAATGGCGCGCTCGACGCGGTCAACCTGGTGGGCAACGAAAAGATGCGGGAACTCTCTGCCATGAACGGCACTCTCTACGAGTTCCTGCTGGCGGAAGAACAAAAACCGGCGGAAGAGAAAGTTGTCCGCCACGTGATCATCAAGGCTGACGTGCGCGATTCCTCGCGGCTCACACGCTCGTTGCTGGAACGCGATCTGAACCCGGCGTCCTACTTCAGCCTGAATTTCTACGGGCCGGTCAACAAACTTCTGTCGAAGTATGGCGCTCGGAAAGTATTTCTTGAAGGTGACGCCATCATCCTGGCGCTGCTGGAGAACGAAGGTGATGTCTCCCTGGCTGTGGCCCGGGCCTGTGTTCTGGCCCGCGAAATGATGGAAATCGTGCGCGGCTATAACCAGCTGCTCGAGCGCGCGGGCCTGCCCAGCCTGGAATTAGGCATCGGCATTTCCTTCCAGGACTCCGCTCCCATGTACCTGATGGATGGCGAACAGCGCATCATGATCTCCGACGCCTTGAACGAAAGCGATCGCCTCTCGGCCTGTAACAAGCGCGTCCGCAAAGCCATGGAGTCTATGCAGAGCCCGTTCAATGTCTATGCCTTCCAGACCGTCAGCGACGGAGATTCAGCCGACCATCCCGATGATTCCTTCATCCGCTACAACCTGAACGGTATCCGCCTCAGTGAAGCCGCCTTCCAGCGGTTGCAGCAGGAGATTTCTCTCGAACCTTGCAAGCTCGATCTCCCTGCACTCTGGGGCAGCGAAAAATTTCAGCTCTACAGCGCACTGGTGCCCGTGGACAACGATATTTTTCGCCGGATCGTACTGCGCTCCAGCCACATTCCGCAGATCGATCCGCAGACGTTTTCCCTGAAGCAATGGACTGAGCGTTCGTATTACGAAGTCTGCGCCAACCCGACCGTGTATACCATGCTGGAATCGAACGCCGCGGCAGGCAGCAAGAACTGAGAACTGAGAACCGGGAACTGACAACTGGGTTTCATCCGCACCGACTTCCTTGCCCGCTTCTCAACAAGACTAGTACCCGGACCTGACCGGCACCGGCCGGAAAGGAATCATCACTACCGCTTCCAGATCTACCGCCGCCCCGTTCTTGGTTCCGGGTTGAAACCGCCAGCGCGCCAGGGCGGCGCGCGCGTACTCATCCAGGCGATCGTCCACTCCGCGCAGCACGCGCACTGCGCCTACTGATCCATCGCTGCGAATCACCGCATACAGCGTCACCGTGCCTTGAATGTTGTGCTTCATCAGTTCAGTCGGGTACGCCGGATCCACTTTCTGCGTGGCCACGGGAGCGGTCAGATCGCCTTTTTCCTCATTCTGCTTAAGCTCAGCGAAACGGATCACCCAGCTTCCTCCGCCCGAGTTCAGGTTCGGCATATTCAGCGTCATGGAATAAATCTTGCGGGCCCCGAAAACTTGGCGATCGATTTCCGTGGCGTTGTGGTCGGAGACCTCCCTTGCCTGATGGCTGGAGCCGCCGCTCACGCCCGGCGGCTTTGCATCCGCAACCAGTCGTGAGTTTCCGTCGCCGTTCCCGTTGCCGTCGGAGCCGAAAGTTCCCTGCTGACCCGGCGCAGCGCCGACCGTCAGTCCTGAGGGCACGCCAAATACGCTCTTGCCCGATCCCGCGCCCGCGCCATTGCCTCGCGCGTTCCGCGCGACAATATCGGGAGTTCCCGCGGCGCCCGCCTTTCCCCCGGGAGTCGCGGCAAAAGTCCCGCGCCGGTTGCCGGCCGGCGGCGCAACTGCGGTTTGCATCGAGGCAGGATGAATTCCCAGCGCAATGATTCTTCCCCCTGAGCCGGAAGCCGAGCCCCCGGAGATCGATGGAGGCGGTGGCACCGCCCTCGCGCCTCCGCGTCCCAACGAAGCCGCCATGCCCCCGCCTATGGCACGCTGCTCAGCCATTGCCAGTGCCGGAGCGGGCTTGACCACTTGGCTGTGACCGATATTCAGATCTCCCAGGCGGCGGTTTGAGGCGCTCTCGACGCTGGGCGGAGGCGCGATGACCGCCGTACCCGGGCCCACCATTCCGCGCACCGGATCGGTGCTCTTGATCTCCGGTGAAGGCGCCACCACAGCCTGCGGCAACGACGCTACTGAGCGGGAAAGCGCGTTATTCACTTCCGGCGCAGGTTCCACCACCGAAACCTGCAAAACCGGCGCGCGTTCATCTGCCAGAGGCCGGGCCGTTGCTGCGAGCGGCACCGCCGGCTGTGCCGCCGACCAGGCCACAATATTCGGCAGAGCGACATCCTGGTTCAATTTGACGGCGGGTGGAGTGACTATTGTCTGGCGCCGGTTATCGGGCTCCGGCGGGACGGAGATAATCGGCTGCGCCGCATATTCCGGGTCCCCTTTCTGCGGCGGTTGGGAAGGCGTGTTGCCCGTATCGAGCGGCGGCAGGTATTCGGCTGGTGAGAAGTAAATCACGTCGTCGTGGTTCAATAGCGCGCTGGCGATTGGCGCCTGCCGCACCGGCCAGAAGTGGACCGATCCCAAAAGCACCACGATTAAGGCCACGTGGCCGATGGCCGATTGCGAAAACTTGCTCCAGGGCAGACGCGACGAAACAAATACATCCGGCCAGAAAGTCCCCGGGCGAGAAGAAAGATGCAGCGCCGGCTGCCGCCGCGGCCACACCAAATCGACCGCGTTGTGCAAGAAAGGTCTGATGCCACGGATCCAGTTGAATCAGGAGGCTTGGCGGAGGGATGCCTTTGGCTCCCGCTTTCGAGCGAGGGGCAACAGGAAAATCGACGTTATTTGAGTCTGACTTCATGCGCTCGCTGGCAGACAAGAAACCCTGATTATAGCTTCCGTATCACCTATTCCAACAGCCGGCAGTTCATCGCGGCGTTTTTTCGTGGTCTAATGCTGTGTACTTACGCTTCAAGGGTTTAAAGCATATGATTCGGATCCATTTAAATTGGTTGTGGCACAAAAACGACTCGACCCCGGTCGTATGAGAAATCTTCGTCTAACTTTCGCGTTACTCTCTCTGGCCTATGTGTTTGTCGCTGCGAACACCGCCGCACAAAACCCGGCGCCAGCACAGCCGGCGGAGAGTTATTCCGGCATGTACAGCTTCTTGCAGGACGGCGAATTCGTGCAGATCACTATTGAGGATGCAGGTCATGTAACCGGATTCATTTCCCGCTACGGGGATTCCGAGAGCGATCGCGGCACTTTCCTCGACCACTTTTTTAAACAGGGCAAGCTGGAAGGCCAAAAGTTGAGCTTCACCACGCAGATTGTGCATGGGGTCTCCTTCGAATTCAACGGAATCTTCGATCGCGGCGCAGGGAAAACTCCCGCTGACGAGGCCTACTACCTGCTGAAAGGAACGCTAGTCGAATCCACGACTGACGCCAATCAGAAGACTTCCGCCAAGCCACGCGAAGTGACCTTCAAATCTTTCCCCAAAGAGACTTGATCGGGGCGGGCTGGCCGCAGCCTTGCACCATCACGGCAAAGGCTGCCCCAGCCGTCGCGGTTTTCGACGGCTGGGCGTCACTGCCCATTCCAAAACGCCTCCCCACACTAACCCCAATCGGCACACCGGCCGCCGCGTGTTTCCGTATACTAATGTACTTACACTAATCTATTGACAATGTTCCGGCCGGAACACTTGTGCAAATCTCAGCAGTGTTCCACGCGGAACGTTGGTGCCAATTGTTCCCCTGCAGTTCGCTCCGCAAGGAGCGCATGTTGTATTCTCGTCGCGTGCCTCGCCCGCCGACGCCTCGCCATTCGCCGACCCCCGCGCTGATACTCGGGTTGATCATCACGCTTGCAGCAGTGGTGGCGTACTCTGCCTACATCACCCGCCAGATTTCTGGCCTGCGCGACCTGCAGAGCCGCATGGTCGACCGCAACCGAAAGGATTCCCTTCAGCTGCTTCGGATCCAGAACGACCTCAACTCGCTCGCGCTCGCCATGCGCGATATGCTCGACAACAACGAGCCGTATCCTTTGACGGCGTGGTCCAATCAGTTCCAGCGGATACGTGCCGACCTCGATGACGCCTTGAACAAAGAAGAACAAGTGGCTATAGCTGACCGCACACCCGATCAGCAGCAATACCTCAAGGCATCGGTCGCGCAGCTCTGGGACGCAGTCGATCGCACTTTCGCCCTCGCTGGCGACGGCAAGGAGGCGGAAGCCAGAAGCCAGATCCAGCTTTCTCTTCAGGCACGCGAGGCTGCGCTGAGCACCGCCGTGGCCCGCCTGCTGGTGCAGAACAACGAGAGTGAAGAGCAAGCCGCGGCGCGCATTCGCGATATCTATGACCGCGTGCAGCGCAACGTATATCTGTTTCTGACCGCGACGCTGATTGCGATTGTGCTCACCAGCTTGTATCTGATCCGGACCAGCCGGCAGTTGTTCGCGCAACTGGCCACGCTCTCGGAGCAGCGCAGCGAGCTTGCGCAGAAACTTATCGCCACGCAGGAGTCGACTCTGCGCCATATCTCTCGGGAGCTGCACGATGAGTTCGGGCAGATCCTGACCGCTGTGGGCTCCATGCTGACCCGCGCCGGCAACCAGGCCCCAGAAGGCTCGCCGTTGCGGGCCGATCTGCGCGAAGTGTGCGAGATCGCCCAGACCACGCTCGACCGCGTGCGCAGCCTTTCGCAGGCGCTGCATCCGGTGATGCTCGACGAGGCTGGCCTCGAGAGCACGCTCGACTGGTATTTGCCGGTGGTGGAACGGCAGGCCGGGGTTCACATATTCTATGAGAAGTCGGGGCAGCGGTTCGCGGTCGATGGCAACGCCGCCATCCAGGTGTATCGCGTGGTGCAGGAGGCCCTGAATAATTTTACGCGGCATGCGGGCGCGAAAGAGGCCTGGGTTCGCTTGCGTTTTCAACCTGAAGTGCTGGAGTTGGAAGTGGAGGACCACGGCACGGGGCTCGGTGCACGGAAGACGAATCAGGGGATCGGACTGGTGGCCATGCGGGAGCGCGCCGAACTGCTGGGCGGTACACTCAGCTTTGCAACTCCCCAGCCTGGTGGAACGCTGGTGCGGCTGAGAGTCCCCAAGGAGAATCTGGCTTCGCATGCGGAATAAGATTTCGGTGTTGCTGGTGGACGATCATGCGCTGGTTCGGCGAGGCTTCCGCAGAATTCTCGAAGACGAGGCTGATATCACGGTTGCCGGCGAGGCCAGCGACGGAGCGGAAGCCGTGCGCCTGGCGAATGAACTGCTTCCGAAAGTGATCGTGATGGACTGTGCCATGCCGGGCATGAATGGTCTCGAAGCCACGCGCAAGATTCTCGAGAAGCATCCGGAGACGCTGGTGCTCATGCTGAGCATGCATCCTGAGGACACGCTGGTGAGGCAGGCGATGGAAGCCGGAGCGCGCGGCTACATTTTGAAGAACGCGGTGGACCTGGAGTTGGGTGCGGCGATCCGGCGCGTGGCGGCCGGAGAGACCGTGCTCGATTCTCAATTGGAGCGCCCGGCGCAGCTCAAAGGAGAACGAAGTGGCGGGCTTACTCCGCGCGAACTGCAAATTCTGCAAATGATTGTGGATGGAAAGTCCAACAAGGAAATTGCCAGCGCGCTCGACCTCAGCGCGAACACGGTTGCCGTCCATCGCGCCAACATCATGGATGCTTTGGGCATTCACAAGACCGCAGAACTCGTCGTGTACGCCATTCGCAACGGGCTGGTCAACCTGCCGTGAATCGCCGCTCGTTTCTCAGGGGGGTTGCGGGTCTTGCCTCAGGCGCGGCCTTCTTGCGAGATGGTTTCGCCGCCGCCGCTCAACCGACTCCAAATCTCGGATTTCAATTTACTGACGTGACCAGCCGCGCGGGAATTCAGTTCCGCCAGAACAGCGGCGCCTACGGCGGAAAATTGCTGCCGGAGACGCTGGGCTCCGGTTGTGCCTTCCTCGATTACGACGGCGACGGCTGGCAGGACGTTCTGCTGATCAACGGCATGGACTGGTCCGGCCACAAGCATGGCCGCACGACACTCCAGCTCTACCGCAACAATCGCAACGGAACTTTTTCTGACGTCACGCGAAGCGCGGGCCTTGATGTCGAGATGTATGGGATGGGGATTGCAGTCGGCGACTATAACAACGATGGTTTTCCTGACATTTACGTCACCTGCGTCGGCGAGAACCGGCTATTCAAGAACACGGGGAAGGGAACTTTCGTTGACGTCACCAAAGCCAGCGGTGTGGGCGGCCGCCAAGGTTTCAGCACTTCGGCATTGTGGTTCGACTTCGACCGCGACGGATTGCTGGATCTGTTTGTTTGCAACTATGTGAAATGGTCGCCGGAGCACGACGTGTTTTGCAGTCTCGACGGCAAACACAAGTCGTACTGCACGCCAGAAGCGTATCGCGGAGAGACCTGCTGGCTGTTTCACAATCGCGGCAACGGAACATTTGAAGACGTGACCGCGGCGAGCGGAGTGTTCGATAGCAGCTCGAAATCTTTGGGCGTGGCCATGCTCGACTATGACAACGACGGCTGGCCCGATCTGCTGGTGGCGAACGATACACAGCCCAACAAGCTCTACCACAATCTGCGCAACGGGACATTCAAAGACGTGGCGGTGGAAGCGGGAATCGCATTCAGCGCAGAGGGCAAAGCCCGCGCCGGCATGGGCATCGATGTGGCGGATTTTGATAATTCCGGAACCCCCGGCGTGGCCATTACTAATTTTGACAATGAAATGATCGGACTGTATCGCCTTTCAGGAGGTAACTATGCCGACGTCGCCGCCCAGAGCGGGGTCGGGCTGCCCTCGAAGAATACTCTGGGGTTCGGCTGCGTATTTCTGGATGTTGATCTCGACGGAGCGCTTGACCTGGCGGTGGTGAACGGACACATCGACGACACGGTGCGCAATGTGCGCAACATCGGCTACGCACAACCGCCGCAGCTTTTTCTGAATAACGGGAAGGGAAGCTTTCGCGACGTTGCTGCAGAGGTTGGTGGAGGTTTTGGCGAACCGAAAGTCGGGCGCGGGCTGGCCTACGGCGACTTCGATCGCGACGGCGATCTCGACCTGCTCATGAGCACCAACAACGGCCCTGCCTATCTTTATCGCAACGATCAGCTCGCGGGCAATCACAGCATCCGATTTCGCCTGGTCGGCACCAAGTCCAATCGGGATGCGATCGGGGCTTTGGTGAAGATTTTTCACGGTGGCTCGGGCCAGTCGCGGCTGGTGAAGGGCGGATCGAGTTATCTGTCGCAATCGGAGTTGCCGGTGACATTCGGCCTCGGCAAGCGGGACAAAATTGATCGAGCGGTGGTTCAGTGGCCCAACGGAAGCACGGAAGAGTACAAGGATTTGGCGGCTGGGCGGGCCTACGAGTGCGTCGAGGGCAAGGGCGTTAGTCCGCTTTCGGGCTTCTAGTATTTTTAGAGTATTGCGCGATTTTCGGATCGCGCCTATTTTGAGTTCAACTTATACAGAGTCCTCATCTAGTGCCCTCCGGCACGCAGCTTTGAGGAACCACCCCACGAAAGAGGTAGGTTGCGCGACCTACCTCTTGTTCTTTGTTCGGGCAGTTTGGCCCAGCAGACGGCACTTCTAATTGTTTGGGGGATGGCGAATGAAGTCCTGTGGCAGGTTGGGTGGAGTCTTGGCTGCATCCGTGTTGGTCCTGACAGCTCTTGCCTTCGCGGCGGGAACGAGTAAGCCCGTGACCGTGAAGGGCTACGTGCTCGACTCCGCGTGCGCATTCACCAAAGGCCTGGAAAAACCCATCAGCCCGGATTGTGCCCGCGCGTGCGCGAAGGCGGGTTCGCCGCTGGTGATTCTGTCCGATGATGGCACGGTTTACTGGCCGATTGCCGACACGACGCCTTCGAGCGGGCAAAACGAAAAGCTCATGCCATTTGCCGGACAGAAAGTCACGGCCACAGGAAGAGTTTTTCAACGGGGTGGTTCGAGCGCTTTGGTGGTGGAGAAGATCGAACCTCTCGCCGGCGGGAAGTAACACAACAATTTAAGAGTTCCAGGCTCTGTTTCAAATTCTTCCACAGAGGAGCGCCAACTTGCGCCTGCACGTGACGAATGCCCTGCCAGGTAAAACGACCCATCTGCTTGCCTGTCTGCTGCTGTTAACCTGCGGCCTCGGGGCCCAAGAACTGGGGACCGCGATTTTGAGTGGCAACGTCACCGATCCCCAGGGAGCGGTCATCGTGAACGCTCAGGTCACTGCGAAGAATATTGCTACCAGCACGGAGCGAACCACGGCCAGCAGCACCGCCGGACTTTTTGCTTTCAATGATCTCGCTCCCGGCAAGTATGAAGTGCGAGTGGAGGCCAAGGGGTTCAATCCATCGCTGGCGACGGTGCCTTTGGAAGTTGGACAACAGGTTAATCTGAAGATCCGGCTGACGGTGGAGGGGCAACAATCGGTCGTGCAGATCGACGACACGGATAGCGAGGTGCTGGTAAATACGACGTCGTCGGTGGTGGACGGGGTCGTGACTGCCCGCCAGATCGACAACCTGCCGCTGAACGGGCGGAATTTTCTGGAACTTTCGCTGCTGATGCCGGGCAATACGAACGCGCCGAATTTCGATCCCACCAAGGCCAAGACGGTGGTGATCTCTTCCGCCGGGCAGTTGGGGCGCGGCGGAAATGTGACCCTTGACGGCATGGACAATAACGATGACGTTGTGGGCGGCATGCTGATCAATGTTCCGGAGGATTCGGTTCAGGAATTTCAAGTCGCCACCAACCGCTTTTCGGCGGAATCGGGCCGCTCGGGTTCTTCGATTGTGAATGTGGTGACCAAGTCGGGGACGAATACGCTGCATGGTTCGGCTTCGATTTATGAACGGGATAAAAGTTTGCAGGCCGTGGATCCGACGTTTAATCCATCTTCCACGAATGGTGAGACTCCTCCGTTCAGCCGGCAACAGTACGCGGGAACGATCGGCGGACCACTCATCAAAGACAAAGCCTGGTTCTTTGGTGCTTTTGAATATCGCGACGAATTGGGCGGTGTCTTGGTGGGAACGCGGGATCTGGCGTCCCAGAGCATCACTAACAGTTTCGCATCGGAGCCGGTGACCGATCCTCTGGGGACCGTGCGTGGAGATTGGCAGATTTCCAAGAAAGACACGCTGGCCCTGCACTATTCCATCGAGCGGCTGAACGCGACCGGCGGGGCGAGTTTTCTCTCGGCGCAGCCGATCGGCACCGCTTCACAACGGCAAGATCTGGTCAATAACTTCCAAACCTTCCAGGGCTCGTGGACGCGCGTGCTGAGCCCGACATTGCTGAATCGCGCCAGCTATAGTTTCAACAACTTCATCAACATCACCAGCCCGCTCACCACCGCACCGGAGCTGGATTTCCCCAGCATCGCTGACGGCTCTTCGTATCGCGTTCCGCAACAGACGCGGCAGAAGCGGTCGCAATGGGATGACGGCATCGACTGGACGCACGGCAAACACAACCTGCACTTCGGAGGAGAGTTTCAGCGCATCGGCGCGGACTTCAATCTGGGTGTGTTCCAGTCGGGTGCGATCGAATTCATCCAGGATTTTGCTAACCAGGACCGCAACGGCGATGGAAAGATCAATGACGAGGACCTGCTGTTCGCGGTCTCGATTCGCAGCGGCATTCCGACGACGCCAGCTGATCATTCCCAACGCCGACAACAATTACATCGCGGGATACATTCAGGATGACTGGCGGGTGCATCCGCAGCTCACGCTGAATCTGGGCCTGCGCTACGAGATTGACACTGACGTCAACGATGTGGGGCATTACAGCCAGATCAATCCGATCCTGCTGCCTTTTTTGCATGGCACGCGCCACAAGGACGCCAACAACTTTGGCCCGCGTGTAGGCTTCAACTGGGCGAACAAAGCGGGCGAATTCAATGTGCACGGCGGATACGGCATCTACTACGATCGCGTCACCTTGGAAATCGAGTCGCTGGAGCGAGGTTTGGATGGCCGCGCTCTGCCCATTGACGTGCGCTTCGGAAACTGCATCGAACCTACTGGGCCGGGCAGTTGCGCTCCCACAGGTCCTCCTCTTCCCACCTACCTGGATAACAATGGAAATTTCCTCCCAGGTGCGCCGACTTTCGCCGATCCATTCACGGGAGTCATTATTCCGGGTGCAGGCGGCGCGTCGGAAGGCATCAACATCATCGACAACGGGATGCGAAACCCCATGGTGCAGCAGTTCAACCTGGGGATCCAGTATGAGTTCGTGAAGAATTGGGTGCTCAAAGTCGATGGGATTCACAACCTGGGGACGCACTTCATCATCGGCGTGCCGGTGGGTTCGGTGTTCAATCCGGATTCAGGTGGGCCGGAGTCGGTGACCAGCTTGCAATCTGCCGTGAACACGCACTACGACGCACTATGGCTCACGGTGGACCATCGCTTCTCGCAGCGGTTTCAGTTTCACGGGGCGTACACATTGTCGAAGGCATTGAATTACGCCAACTACGATCAGGTGCCGTTTGGCTACCCTCCAGTGCAGCCCGACAATCTGCACCGCGAATATGGGGCCACGCCTAACGACCAACGTCATCGCCTGGTGCTGCAGGGCACGGCGGAATTGCCTTTCGGATTTCGGCTCTCCCCGCTGTGGACTTATGGCTCGGGCGTGCCCATGGACATTTTGTATTCCACGTCCAACGGAAATACGCGAGTGCCGCAATTCCAGCGCAATGCCGGCGGACGCGAGTTTCACAGCGCAGCGGATTTGAACGCGGCGATTGCGAACATTAATGCAGGCGGCGGAGAGAATGGGACGCTCTTGCCTTTGGTTTCGCCCAACGCCCGCTTCAATGACACCTTTAATTCCTTCGACCTGCGCCTGTCGAAGGTTTTTCGACTGAGCGAGCGCTTCCGGCTCGAGGCGCTGGCCGAGGCGTTCAACCTGTTCAACAAGGAAAACATTCTGGGCTTCGCCAATGCGAATTATTCCGGATACTTCAATGTGCTGGTGCCTGACCAGAACAACCCGAAGTTGTCCTCAAGCTTCGGTCAGTCCGATTTCGACCGCGGGCGGCGTGTTTGGATCAGGCGGCCCGAGGGCGTTTCAGTTGGGCGGGAAGCTTACTTTCTAATTGAGACGGGCTATTGCTTGAATCTGGGCGCGGCGCGGGAACCCGCGGGCGTCGCGATGATACGGCATAGCAGGATGTTTCTCCCGAAGAGCCGAGGGTCACGGCAGCCCATCTCGCCGAGTGCGGCGATCCACTCCGCTTGCTTGTCGTCGATCCAGCCAGCTTGAAATAGCCATGCGTTAGCGGCTAGCGAGCGGCTGTGAAATTGCAATTCATGCAATGCCGCGGGCAGCGTTTGCGCGTCGTAAAACCATAGCTCCGGCGAGGACGCGATGACCTGGTACGTCTCCGCAGCGGGAGTGCAGGAAGGGTTGCGAAGTTTTGACTTCGACGACCGGCTCAGGGCAGAGGTAGTAGCTGAGCATCAGGCCGCCTTCGTAATCGGTCAGAAGGAATGTGCCAGGCGGCGCGGTTTGGTGCAGGAAGTCTAGGGCTGCGGTCATGAGCCTGCGATTCTGGTTCAGAGGCTTGATGAAGGGAGGAGTGGGAAATGGGAAAAGATTGCCGATGGCGAGGGCGATGCCGAGGATGGCTAATCTTGGCCAGAGGTGTGCGATTTTGAGGCCCGCCAGGCCGAGGCTCACTCCGGAGAGCGCGAAAATGGACAGTATCGCGTCGTGACGCGTGCCCCCGTAAGGATAAAGTCCGGAGGTCGCGGTCAGCCAGGCGACAAAAAATGGCAGGGTGAGGAGCAGGGCCAGTTGGCGCGGGGTGGCTCTCCGGCTGGGCTGGGACTGTGGCTTTGTTCGTAGCAAGAAGATGACTGCCCACAAGAAAAGCAGCAAGGCAAAGACTCCGATGGTGCCGTTGCTGAAAAAATAACGGAACAGGCGAACGGTCCGGCCCATCAGAAAACTGACGATGTGGTCCTGGTGGGGATGAAAGATTGACGTGCGCAGCCAGGTGTTGCCGATTTCCTGGCGTAAGGGGCTGCGGCGCAAGCGCGCGAGATGGCTGACGTAGAGATAGGCGCAGATGGCGAGGCCGCCGAGCTGGCCGAGGATCCAGACCGCGATCATGCGCGGTTCGGCTTCTGTGGCCAACAGGCGCACGAGTGCGTAGATTCCCACCGCTGCTGCGAAAACTAACGATGAGTAGTGGGTAAGGAGCGCGAGGTAGAGCGTGAGAGATGACAGCAGCATCATCGAGATTGAGTTGTCCTCGACGGCGCGCTCCAGAAAATACAGGCTGGCGGCGCAGAACAGTAACAGCAAGGCATATTGCCTTACCTCTGAGGAAACGGTTATGAGTGCGGGAGCGAAGAGGAAGAGAACCAGGCCGGTCACGGCGGTGTCGCTGTCTGAAATCCTTCGTAGCCACAGAAACATGACCCAGCTGAAGGCTATTCCGGCGAGCACCGATGGAATGCGCAATATGAATTCGGAGTGGCCCAGCCATTGCCAGTAGTGCAGGAACACAATGAACAACGGCGGATGAGCGGTGGTCAGCGTCGCCTGATAAGTGGCGGCGAAAGAAGATTGGGCTGACAGCAGGTAATGCAGCACCTCGTCGGGATTGAGGAATGTCAAAGCGGCTGGAACCAGGCGGGCCAGCAGGCCTCCGGCGAGACACAGCAGAAGCAGGGTCGAGAACGATTGACTTTGTCTGGGCCGCATTTAGGGCCTAATCTCTGATTTGACCACAAAGGGCACGAAGGTACACGAAGGAAAACCGTGGCGGCAAGCGATTTGATGTGGGGGTCGGCTCAATGTGGCCTGAGGTCTCGAACTGTGAGAGCATGTGGCATGCGAACGGTCTTCGCTCCCAAGACTGAATGAAAGACTCGCCGTCAGCGCTGGAATCTCGATCACAAAATCCCTCGCCCGCGTCTCTGGGACTTCTGCTGCTGGTGAGCTCATGGTTTGGAATTTTCACCGGCCTGATCGAAGGCACCGGGCTGCTGGTGTTTCAGCGGATTAATTGGAGACAATGGGCCCGCGTGCTGCATGTTTCCAAAGAAGTCCTTTGGTTTTCCCCCCTGGTTGATCTGCTTTTCTTTCTAGCGGTGGCCTTATTCGTCTGGTTGATTTCGCGTTTTTTCCGTCGGCTTCCTGCTCTGCGGGTGCTGGTTTTCCTGCTGACTTTTCTTTCCGTCTACGATTGGCTTGCGCTAACGAACCGGCTTTATTGGCGCGCCTGCGTTCTGTTGGCTTTAGGAGTTGCTACGGCGTTCATCCGATGGATGAGCAGGCACGAGGCCGAGGCGGCGGAATTCTGGCGTCGATCCTGGAACGCGATGGCTTTAGTTTTCATTCTGGTCTTCGTGGTAATTCAGGGCGGCTCGTGGCTGTGCGAGCGAATCGCCGAGGCGAGACTGCCGGCGGCAAAACCCGGGTCGCCGAACGTGCTCGTGATTGTCGTCGACACATTGCGCGCCGACCATCTTTCCGCGTACGGATATGCGCGGGCCACCAGCCCGGAGATCGACCGCATCGCCAGGCAGGGCGTCTTGTTTGAAAATGCGATTGCGCCGTCTTCGTGGAGTTTGCCTTCGCACGCTTCGTTGATCACCGGGCGGTATCCGTTCGAACATGGACTGGTGAACGTTCAGCCGATGCCCTGGCTGGGTTGGGGCAAAGACAGTCTCAATGGATTTCCAACGGTGGGCGAAGCGCTGCAAGAACGCGGGTATCGCACTGCTGCCTTTTCCGCCAACCGGGTGTATTTCACCAGCAATGTTGGGCTGGGGCGCGGCTTTCTTCGCTTTGACGATTATTTCTTTTCAGCGGGCGATTCGCTCACCCGCACGCTATTTGGAAGAAAACTAGCGCGTCACTACTTCAACCGCAGCCCAAAAAGCAAAGTGACGCGCGCGCTTGGTGCCCTTGGCTTGGATTCGTGGCTGGACAAAGATTCTGAAGGGTCGGGGACCTACGGCGGCGCGTTCGGTGTGCGCAAGCGCGCGAGCGATGTGAACCGTGAAGTCACGAACTGGATCGAGCGTGACCGGGAGCGTCCTTTTTTCGCGTTTCTCAACTACCTCGACGTGCACTACGAATACGGCGGGCCTCGCGGCTACCCGAAACCGGCGTGGGACAAGGGAACTCCGATTGATGAATACGACGCAGGTTTGGTTTACACCGACGATTACATCGGGCGGCTACTGAAGGAGCTGGAACGCCTGGGCGTTGCCGAGAATACCATTGTGATCATCACATCGGATCACGGCGAGTCGCTCGGCGACCACGGGTTGACTTATCACGGCGCCGCGCTCTATTGGGACCTGATCCATGTCCCGCTGATCATTTCCTATCCAGGGCATGTTCCAGGTCTCAAGGTCGCCGCCCCGGTTAGCGTGAATGCGATTCCCGCGATGATTCTTGACCTGGTCGACGCAACGAAGCAAAGTAGTTTTCCCGGGCCTGTACTGGGTGACTTCGAAAGGACTTCTGCCACTGGCGAGAAATGGCCCAACCCGCTGTCCGAGCTTGCGCAGACCAATATCATTGTCCCGCAGGACAGAGTGGTTGAAGGCAAGGTGCCGATCGCTACGAACGGCGACATGAAGGCGCTGATCACAGATCGCTGGCATCTGATCGTTCACTCCAAGCTTGGCGCGCAACTCTATGACTGGACTACCGACCCCGCCGAGTTGCACGATTTGGCGCAAACCCCGGAAGGGCGGGTTGTAGTTTCGAGACTCCTGCCGGAATTGGACGCGCGGACGAAAGCGCAAACACATTAGACGGGCTGGAAGTTGGCGCGACCGGGACTACTGACCGGCGCGCAGGGGTGAGATAAGCAGGCCGCCGGGAGCTTTTTTCTTGCCGTCCGCTTTATCCCGTTGGGGCGCGAGATCCAGCATGCCTTCGTTGCTGGACGCGGCTTCGACCAGCGTCGCGGCCAAGGCGCGGAAAGAACGTCCGAGTTCCTGATTTTCGTGGAACGCCACGGGAACTCCCTTGTCGATGGCGGGAGCGGTCGATTGGTAGTTATTGGGAAGCTTCCAAAGCAATTTGCAATTGGTGGCTTTCTCGACGTCCTCGTCGCTGAATCCCGGGATCTTTTTGTATCGGTTGAGGACAATGCGCACGCGCTCCCGTCCCCCGCTGGTTTCCTCCAGGAACGCGCGGATACGACTGGCGCTCCACAGTGAAACCACATCGGTTTGCGTCACCAGCAGTACTGCGCTCGATAAATCGGCCAGCAGTTGCGAGGTGTGGTCGAGGCGCCCTGAGCAATCCACGACTACGTAGTGGAAGTTTGCTACCAGCAAATCGAACAGGCGCGCGAGTTCTGCGGCGGTCGGCACCAGCGCCTGGGGCTGCTGCGGCCCGGCCAGCAATTGCAGGCCTCCGCGGCACTGCGTCATCAAACCTTCAAGCAGGGAAGCGTCCATGCGATGCAGATTCTGCAAGGCATCGGTTACACCGAAACTGGGACGCACATTCAGATGAAGAGCAGCATGGCCCAGCGCAGCAAAATCGACGAGCAACACTTGCTGGTGCGCTTCCTGCAAAGCAACCGCAAGATTAACCGCCACGGTGGTAGCGCCGGCGCCGCCTTTGGCGTTGGCAACGGTGAAGACCCGGGCGCGCCCGGCCGATGAGGCCCGGGCTTTGCTACGGGTCGCGGAAAAACGTGTGAAGGCTTCAACCAGAGCCTCGGCCGTGGCGTTCTGCTCGAGGTATTCGCGAGCGCCGGCACGCATCGCGGCCACAATGTTTGGAGGATGATTCATTTCGCCAATCGCGAAAACTGCGATGTCGCTGGTGGCGGAGTGAATCAGTTCAATCGTGTTGATGGCGCGCTGCGCGTTGTGCGAGTCGAGATCGACCAGCACGATTTCGGTGCGGACATCCTGAATCTGGCGTAGAACCGGATCGGTTGGACTGGAAGGGAACCCCACATGACTAAAAACAGTCCGGCCTATCTGGGTGCTTTCGAGGCGCTGCTGCAGCACCGACAAGCGTTCTTTGTCCTCGGTTAAGAGGGTAACCGCTATGGCATGCATGGTTGGAGCCTTGCTCCTGCTTTCGTTATCAGCATGTTATTGAGCGACAACCAGCACGCCAAGTGACTTTCGTAATCGTGGGGCGATTCGCAGCTGCAATTCTGGCGGTCCAATTCGACACTCCGACCGAAAGTTCTACACAGCGCAATAAGGATAGACGTAGTGGGCGCCGCGGCGAGAACTGGCACTCTACCGTGGAATGAACATTGTAAGCAAAATGTCCCCGATTGAAAAGGAGGAAAACCGGGAGAATCCGCGTCCTGCAAGGCATGTAAAGGCATGAAAAGCCAAAGGATCGGGACCAAATGGGGAATTTTCCAGAGGAAAATTCAGATGCGGAAAATCAGGTTGCTGACTTTTAACGCGCTGCCGCCCGGCGCGCTTCCAATTCGGCCGTTGCCTTCTCTTCCCGCGAGTGCTCGTGCAGGGCAGAGATACGGGCATAGCTCGCCGAAGCCTCGCTGGCGTCTTCGGCCTGGGACAGGAACTCGTAACCCTCGAGATACGCGGCCACGACCGCTTTATTCGCTGTAGGCACGACGCGCATCACTCTACCCCGGCAGCGCACGCGCATGTTCTCCGCCAGCGTGATCTCGGAAGGCATGACCAGCGTAAGTTCGATGGAATTGCCTTCGGCGAGAGGGAAATCGGTATAGAAAAATGCTCCGCGGGCGCTGAGGTTCTGGGTGAAGCCGTAGCCCTCGCGTTCGTCGCCTGCGACTCGCACCGTAACCGGAAGGTGGAAATCAAAACGTTGCGCGCCCCGGCGCTCCAACTGGACCACTTGATCGTCGCTCATGGCTTCTCCGCTATTCTTGCGTTGCAGCGAGGGTCCCGTTGAGACAGGCTAGATGCTCCTACTGTACCTCAGCTTTTCCAGGTTGGGAAGTTGCAAAGTAGTGAATGGCAGGCGAACCCGCGTCCAACGATCGCATCGCAAGCCCAGGTGTTAGCATCCAAAAAGGAACTCCAGTTGTGACCGGGCACGCCATTTCGACTCCAGCAAACGGAAAATCGGACGACGGCAATCCGCCCAAGCCATCCTGGCTGCCGGTGACGCTGCGCGCTTTGCGGCATCGCAACTTCCAGCTCTTTTTCAGCGGACAGCTCATTTCGTTGATCGGCACATGGATGCAAAACATCGCGCAAGCCTGGCTCGTCTATCGCATGACCGGTTCGTCGTTGTTGCTCGGCTCGGTGGGATTTGCCGGCCAGATTCCGGTCTTCCTGGCCGCCCCGATCGGCGGAATCGTGGCCGACCGGCATAACCGCAAGCACGTCGTCATTGCCACCCAGGTTTCTTCCATGGTGCTGGCCCTGGTCCTCGCCACTCTGACACTCACTGGAACAGTGCGGGTGTGGCACATCTTTGTGCTGGCCAGCTTGCTGGGTGTAGTGAACGGCTTCGACATTCCGGGGCGCCAGTCTTTTCTGGTCGACATGGTTGGAAAAGAAGACCTGATGAACGCCATCGCCTTGAATTCCTCAATGTTCAACGGGGCCCGCATCATTGGGCCGGCGATCGCCGGCATCCTGGTGTCGAAGATCGGCGAAGGCTGGTGCTTCTTTGCCAACGGGATCAGCTACATTGCGGTAATTATCGGCCTGTTCATGATGAAGGTGCGGCCGCATATCCATCCTCCTACTGGTTCTCTCGTGGAGCACATCATTGAAGGTTGGCGCTTCGCGCAGCACACGACGCCGATTCGCGCCCTGTTGCTGTTGCTGGGACTGGTAAGCCTGGTCGCTATGCCTTACAGCGTGCTCATGCCAGTGTTCGACGACAAGATTCTGCACGGAGGCCCTGGCGGCTTGGGGATTCTGATGGGCGCAACCGGGGTAGGCGCGCTACTCGGCGCTTTGGCCCTGGCGACGCGCTCACACGTGCGCGGCTTGGGCAGGTGGGTGGCGATTGCCTGCGGAGGCTTCGGCGCGAGTCTGATTCTGTTTTCGTTATCCAGAAATTTCTGGCTCTCAACTGCGCTGCTGCTGCCGGTGGGATTTTGCATGATGCTGCAAATGTCGGCTTCGAACACGCTGATTCAGGCCATGGTCCCCGATCATCTGCGCGGCCGGGTGATGGCGCTCTACACCATGATGTTCATGGGCATGGCGCCGTTTGGATCGCTCTTTGCGGGTGCAGTTGCGGACCGGCTGGGCGCGCCGTTCACGGTTTCAATTGGAGCAGTAGCCTGCATTGGGGGAGCGGCGTTATTCGGGGTGAATTTATCGAAGATCCGCGTGGAAGCCCGGCAATTGATCGTCGCTCAAACCGTTGCGGGCGGCGACCCGCCCCAGGAAATGACCGCCAACGTCGCGGAAGACTGAGCCCTCTAACGTCCGGATATTTCCCGTACCACTTGCCACAATGAACCTTGCGCGATCGGGGCCGGGGTGAAGGTCACAACCAGCATGGCGAGCGCGAAAACCGCAAGCCAGAGTCGACCACCTTCGATTCCGGGACGCTCCGCGACCATGGGATGCCGCATGCCGCTGAGGCGTAACAACACCGCCCAGATCAGCCAGCCTGACCAGAATTTTATCGCCATGGGAATGAGTGCCAGAATGACCACCCGCGAGACCAATCGGTGCCAGCGAGGGGCCAGTGCAAACACGATGTGTCCGCCATCGAGCTGTCCGCCGGGGAGCAGGTTCAATGCGGTGGCAAACATTCCCACCCACGCGGCAATCGCTACGGGTGGGAGGGAAATCCACGGAAGAGCAACCAAGCGCAGCTGTGCCGGCGCGGCCACCTTCCACGCTAAATTGAAGATCAGCGGATACTGCAACCGAATGTTGGACTCCAGAAAGGGAGCGCCGGTCCCCAGTCTCGCATGCGGCAAGGCGAGAATTAGCACTGGAAGCGCCACCAGGAATCCTGCGATTGGCCCGGCGATACCGATATCAAACAATGCGGCCCGTGAGCGGATGGGAGCGCGGATGCGAATCACCGCGCCCATCGTCCCAAACAATGTGGGAAAAGGAATGAAGAACGGCAGAGTGGCTTGCACGCCGTAATAGCGGCAGTAGAGATAGTGCCCCATCTCGTGGGCGAACAGAATGAGGATCACGGTGAAGGAGAACGGGATCCCCAACGCCAGGTTGGAACCTTGCAAGGCCCATCGCAATGGGAAAATCTTGAGGCCGCCGCTATCCGGTAGATACAGCGCTGGGAGATCGTGCTGAAAGTTGTACTCCATGCGCGCGCCGACCACGAGTGTAGTAAAAACCGTCGCCAGGAAAAGAAGAAGGTGCAGCCAATAGCGTTGCTTCTGGGGCTGCACGACGTAGACTTCCACCGGGCTGTAGTAATCGGATGTGGAAGAGACGGAAAAAGTCGGGTCAGACATGCAATTCCAGACTAGCGACGCCGGGGCGCTTTGTCCGAGGCGGAAGCGGACAGGCGCGAAACCCTCCGGGGCGCTCGCTATTCGATCGACTGCAACTCCTTGCCCGGCTTGAAGCGCACCGCTTTGCCCGGCGGAATGGAAACTTCCGCGCCGGTACGCGGATTGCGCCCAATGCCGGTTTTGCGCGGCCGCACATTGAACACGCCAAAGCCGCGCAGCTCAATCCGGTCGCCTTTCGAGAGCGAACGCTTCATGCTCTCGAAGACGGTTTCCACCGCCAGCTCAGCTTTGGTTTTGGTGATCCCGGTTTTGTTGACCACTTCGTTGATGATATCCAGCTTAATCACGTGCGGCCCCCAGGCGGCGAAGTCAAAACAGCCCACCAAGTGATTGATCCTATGAGAGATAAGGGAGATTGTCAACGGCAGCCTCTGTCCCTTAAGATGACGGCACACCAGCCCGCCAGCATTTTGTAATCTGGTAATCGGGTAATTTTGGAATTAAACCCGAAGAGCCAGGCCGTTCAATTACCAAATTACAAAATAGCCTGATTACAAATCTTCCAAGGAGCAACATGCTAAAGAGTGACCGCTGGATCCGCAAGATGGCCGTTGAGCACGACATGATTAATCCGTTCTCGGAGAAGCAGGTACGCGAGGGCGTGATTTCGTACGGCCTTTCTTCATATGGCTACGACCTGCGCGTGGCCGATGAGTTCAAGATTTTCACCAACGTCAATTCGACGGTCGTGGACCCCAAGAATTTCGACGAGCGATCCTTTGTGACCGTGCGTTCGGATTGCTGCATCGTGCCGCCAAATTCTTTTGCTCTGGCCCGCTCGGTCGAATACTTCAAGATTCCGCGTAGCTGCCTAACCATTTGCGTGGGCAAGTCGACCTATGCGCGCTGCGGAATCATCGTGAACGTCACGCCTTTTGAGCCAGAGTGGGAGGGCTTTGTGACTCTGGAGATTTCGAACACCACGCCCTTGCCCGCCAAGATTTACGCAAACGAGGGCTTGTGTCAGATTGTTTTCTTCGAAGGGGATGAAATCTGCGAGACGAGCTACGCGGATCGCAAAGGGAAGTACCAGGCGCAGAAGGGAATTGTGCTGCCAAAGCTGTAGGAAGCCGCCACCCGTCCTCATGACCGCTCACGAACGAACCGACAGGTCGCGCGCTAGCCAGGATATGCACGACTATCAGGACGCGCTGGTTCGTAAGGGACTTGAAGAGATGCGGAACGGGCGCGTCGTCAGCCACGAAGAGGTTGTAAGGCGGCTCAAGAGGACGGGGCGCTCGCGTCCGTGATCGAAAGCGCAGCTTCGTACCAAGGCGGAATCCCTTACTTCCCGCTGTTCTCGCCCTCTTTGTACATGTACTTGATCGAAGGCTTGTAGATCATCAGGTTTGAGGCACTGTTGCGGGTCACTTTGATGCAGCTTCGGTCGTACCACTCGATCACGCCGCGGATTTCTTCTCCATCGCACAGCACGATGACCATCGGGGTTTTCGATTGCATCTGTTTCTGGTAATAGAAGTTTTCCGCGTTGGTTTGTTCTGAGGGTGGAGTTTTGCGTCCCCCGGAGCGGTCGCCGCGATCCCCCCGGTCGCTGCGTTCCGGACGTTCAGAGCGTTCCGGGCGCTCGCGCCGTTCAGCCACCGGAGCGGGAGCATGGTTATGTTCGGAGCGGCTCAGCGTGGGGCGAATCAATTTGCGGTTGGCGAAGCCTTCCTGCTCAATCGGCCGTTCGGCTGGAATGGAATCGATTGCATCTTTCATGGCACCACCTTGCTTTCGCGGGCCACAACACGCGCTGCTGTGCTTGTGGATTCTAAGGTGTGAATTGCCCCTAACGTAGCACAGGACGCGGAGAAATGACAACGATTAAAGCGCCGGGGAATTAGCGCTTAGGCTTAATCCCCCTGAGTGTTTAGGCCTTCTCAGAATGGGCAAAAGGCGACACCGAGCGCCCTAACCCGGCCATATTACTTTGCAGCCTCGAAGCCGCGAGCTAGGTCGGTTTTCAAATCCTCAATGTCTTCCAGGCCGATGTTAAGCCGCACAATGCGATGCCCATAATCGGGCCGGGAAGACTTCGGCGAAAACTCGTAGGCCACGGCGAGACTCGTGACGCCGCCCCAGCTATAACCGATTTTGAACAGTTCAAGCGCATCCACGAACGCCTGAACTTGCTCTTTGGTAAACCCGCGCTGAAAGACGATGGAGAAGACGCCAGTCGAACCGGTGAAATCGCGCTTCCACAGTTCGTGTCCGGGGCACGAAGGCAGCGCGGGATGCAGGACCAGTTCGATCTCATTGCGCTCGCTGAGCCAGCGTGCGATGGCCAGCGCGCTTTCTTCAATCGCGCGGAGCCTCACGGCCAGCGTTTTCATGCCGCGCAGCGCCAGGCTGCAATCGTCCGGAGACACGGCCAAACCAATCAGTTGTTGCGAACTTCCGATCTGCTCGTATAGCTTCGGGTCGCGAACCGTGATTGAACCCAGCAGCAGATCGCTGTGCCCTCCGATGTACTTGGTGAGGGTCTGCATAGTCACATCCGCGCCGTGGGCGAACGCGTCGAAATAGATTCCCGCTGCCCATGTATTGTCGAGTACCACCGTGGCGCCGGCCCGGTGTGCCGCCTCGGCGATAGCAGGCACGTCCTGTACCTCCATGGTGATCGAACCGGGGCTTTCGCACCAAACCAGCCGTGTACTATCGCGGAAAAGGGAAGCAATTCCAGATCCTACCGTTGGCGAATAAAAAGTTACCTCAACCCCAAAACGGCGGAGCACCCGGCTCGCGAACTTTCGGCTGGGGGTGTATACGCTTTCCGGCACCAGAATGTGATCGCCCGCTTTGAGCAGAGAAAAATTGATCATGGAGATGGCGGCCTGCCCACCGGGCGTGAGCAGCGTGCGAAAGCCGTTCTCCAGCTCACAGACCCGGCCCGCGAGTTCGAGGACAGTTGGCGTGCCATACAAACCGTAGGTGTATCCCGCCTCGTACTGGTCCCAGGTGTCGTTGACTGCGGCCGCGTTGTGAAACACAACAGTCGATCCGCGAAACACCGGAGGAACGAGTGACTGGAATCCCTGCGGGACGGTGGCGTCGGTGTGAATCAGTTTTGTTTTCCAGTGTTTCTTCATGGAGAAAGCGGCTCTGGATTTCGAAATGAATTTCTAGTTTTTCTCCAGCGCCACGGCGAAAGCATCCAGCGAGAGCGACCGCAGCAGATTGCGGCGCATGCCGCGTTCCACTTCATCCAGGCGCTCGGCGGCGAAAGCGATCCAGCCGAAGTCAGCGGATTCGGCGAGCTTTTTCAGTTCCCCCTGAATATCGACATTGCGTACCAGTTCCGGGGCAGCCGAGGCTAGATACATAAGGTCGCGCAACAAGTCGTAGAGCGTTTTCAGAAGGCGCTCGGTCTTCTCCCGTCCTTCCGCCCCGGCGCGAAAGGTTTCGGTTACCTTGAATAGTTCGCTGTGGTCTCCGGTGCGGAGGGCTGCGTTCAAGATGGTGAGGGCCTGGGTGCGGGCTGCGCTATAGGTTGTCAGGTCGAAGCCGCGGGCGCGTCCTATGGCGCCGCCGGAAAGCCGGGCCGCCAGCGCCCTCTGTTTTGTTGTCCAATCCGGGCGATGCTTCGCCAGATATTTCTCCACTTCTTCATCCGGCAGCGGCGCCAGCTGAACAATCATCGACCGTGACCGAATGGTAGGCAGCAGCTCGCCGGCGTTTTCCGTCAGCAGAAAAATCGTCGCGAACTCGGGAGGCTCCTCCAGAACTTTGAGCAGCGAGTTAGCGGCCTCTTTCATGAAGACGGAATCGGTGAAGATATAGACCCGCTCTCTCGCCTCCGCCGGCCGGTAGTAGATGCTCTGGATCACATGCCGCACCTGGTCCACCTTGATCATCATCTGGGGCGGATCGGGGGGAATGACCAGCACATCGGGATGGGTCTGGACCAGGATGCGCGTCTCTTTTTTGTCGGTGTCTCGTAGGGACTCGCGGGCTTCGATGGCTTCGGCGAAGCGGGCGTCAAGATCCTCTGACTGGGCAATGCGAACACAATTGGAACATTTGCCGCAGAAATCGGGCAGGCCGTCGCTGATTTTCGGATCGAGGCAATTCATGGCCTTGGCCAGCATAAGAGCGAGGGTGTACTTGCCCGCGCCCGCCGGCCCGGCGAGGATCACTGCTTGTGGAAAGCGGTTGCGAGCCAGCATCTCGCGCAGGTGATGAACCACATCGGAATTGCCGTGAAAATCAGAAAATCCCATATTTCGCCGCTTACCGTGCTGATACGGATCGCAGTGATAGCGCGTTCAATCCTAGCCGGAACTTGCTGTCCACAATTTCCAATATCCTGGAATGCGTTTGATCGGCTGATCTGCGGGCGTTAACGGCCACCACGCGCAGCGGTTCGCGGGCAGCGATTGCCTGATAAGCGTTCCGCACCCGCCCAAAAAAAGCCCGGCTCTCCTGCTCGAAGCGGTTTTCGTCGTGCTTGCCTTTCCCCTTGCCGTTGGCGTGTGCCCGGTTGCGCCGGCGGGCACGTTCCACGCTGGCGGCGACATCGGAATCCATCAGAATAGTGAGATTCGGTTGCAGGTCCCCGCAAAGAATGCGATGTAATGCCAGTACCGGCTCACTGCCGAGCTTGCGCCCACCGCCCTGGTAGGCCTCTGTGGAATCCGTGAAGCGGTCGCAGAGCACGATCTTTCCTTCGGCCAGCGCAGGCTGAATCACTTCCGCAATGTGCTGCGCCCGCGATGAAAACATTAATGCAAGTTCCGCGAGGGGGGACAAGTCCGCCGTCCGGGTATCGAGCAGCACCTGACGAATCTTTTCACCTGTCGGAGTTCCACCAGGTTCGCGGGTAACGATCACAGGCAGCCGGTGGCCTCGTAGGGCAGCCGCGAGCTTCTGGATCTGCGTGCTTTTGCCGCAACCGTCGAGTCCCTCGAATGTTATGAACTTGCCGTGATGGGTGTGCGGGGGCAAGCAAAAATCATAGCACTCAAGCGCACAGGACGCCGGCTTCGCTGCCGGAAAACAAATCTGCTTCCTGAGCCATCGTTGGACCGACGGAGGCCGCAAGATGAAAGGTCTCTTGTTCTCCGCGCCGCCGAATGTTTTCTTGGAACATCGGCAATAACGGTGCCTGACTGGCGTGCGCCTTGAAAGCGGCGATTTTCGCGTCCAGATATTTCCCAATCTCGATCACCGCAGTGACCGGCGGCGCGACCACAGGCGGCCGTCCAGGCAAGATGAAATTCGCTGCTCCGTAATACAACTTCTGAGTTTGATGCGGCGTAATGCCAGCCTCCAGTTGGTCCGGAAAGCGATTGCTTCGCCCCGCCCAGTGAAAAGCCAGCGTGGCGAACACTGAAGCCATGGAGTGGTCCGTGTGTCCGGTGACGCCACCTTCGGGACCGAAGGTAAGCAGGACGTGCGGTCGGAATCGCCTCAACTGCAGCGCAAGCTCGTAAACTACGCGGTAGACGTCCTGGCGGTGGAGTTGCCCGTCCGGATAGTCCAGCACAATGCCACGGGAGACTTGGAGGATCTCGCAGGCAGCGGCAAATTCCTTCCGCCGCATGGCCGCTAATTCCGCATCGTCGCGTGCTCCTCCACGGTGCGTGGCGGCTTGCCCCGGAGTCAAACAGAGCACGCAGGTTTCGACGCCGCGATCATGGTACAGACGAAGCGAACCACCAAAATTCGCAGCCTCATCGTCAGGATGGGCTGTAACGGCCATTAAGCGGGGCATGGCGGGATTGTATCGTGATACCTCTCCGCGAACATCACACGATGTGCCCGCCCGCTTCAGGGCTGCGGCGGCTGAGGAGGTTTCGAATCTGGGGTTGCCACGGCGGCTTTGGGAGCGCCTTGCTTTTCGTTGGCGTCAACGGCGAACAGCATGTAGTGGTCAAAACTGTGACGCCGCACGTAGCGGTGCTTCCGGAAATCAAAGTAGATCTGCGCACTCTTGGGCAGCCAAAGCTCGGTTTTCTTCTTCTGGAACATGACCGGCCCGTAGTCGACCACCTGGTGCTCGGTCAGCAACTGAATCTTCGGCATGGACTTTACCAGGTCTGATTCCATGTGCACGATCTGGAATTTGTCGGCCGTGATCCAGGCCCGTCCCTTCAGGTTCACCGGATAAATGGTTTCGCCCACTTTGTAGGAGTGGATCCGGTTGGGCCGATCATCGCGCTGGCGGAAATGCACCAGCCAGACGGCCTGCCCTTTCCATTCGCCCAGGCCTTCACAAGTCATCTGGAAGTTGTCGCGCATGACCGGATGAAATACCAGGGCCAGAGCGGTAAATCCCTGCGTACCGATCTGGTCGGGGAAGCTCGTGAATCCAGTCTGGTCGGTGCGGTATTCCTCCGTCGAAAGCCAGCCGGGTTGGGGTTCTGAAATGGAGACCACGTAGTTGAACTTGCGGGTTTCTTTGGTGACCGGATTTCCCAGTTCGTCTACTCGTTCGTGGACCAGGTCTTCGATCGCTGCGATTTGCGAAACGTCATCTACGAGCTGCTTCACCCGCGCGCCGGTTGCCTCGATCACCTTCTGCGAGGGGCAGACCACGTCGGCAGCGACATAGGGCTTTGAGTCATCGACTCCCATCGGTTCCCAGGTCTTGATTGAAACCGTTGGATCGGGCTCATTGAGCAGCGGATCAGCGCTCGCCATCGGAGAGGTGGTTTTCGCGGATGCCGTCATGACCGTCGTAGTGTTGCTCGGAGTGGAAGCGCGTTGCTCGAGTTCAGCAATCATGTCGCGTACTTGCTGCGCCGACGGGCTGGCTGGTGTGTCTTGCAGGTACGCTTTTAACGCCTGGATCGCTTCCTGGTCTTTTCCTAGATTCCCCAGCGCCTCGCCCAGAATGAGCTGAGCGGAGTTGCCCGCGCCTTTGCCCTTTTCCATGGCAAGACGGGCCTGTTGAGCCGCCTTCTCGTATTCGTGCTGTTTCAGATAAACGTTGGCCAGCAGATTGTGCGCCATCCAGTACTCGGGATCCGCTTTGACAGCCTGCTCCAGACTGGTTCGGGCGGCTTCGTACTCGCCCTTTTGCAGAGAAATGCGCCCCAACAAAGTGAACGCCTGAACGTTGTGAGGGTCCAGTTCGGAGGCCTTTTGCAGGTAACTCACCGCATGTTCAAGGTCCTTGTCCTGGACTTGCAAGTAACCGAGCAAAAAGTTCACGTCCGCGCTCGTGGGGACCAGCTTGTAGGCCGCATCCAGACGCTTCTGGGCTTCTTTGTAGTTCCCGGATTTTAAGGCGGCAACCGCTCGTTGGGTCTCCTTCCGCGCTTTGGGCGGCATGGAAGAACTGGGAGCGGTTAACTCAATTGCTGCAGGGTCTCGCTCCAGCGTGATTTCCTGGTTATAAGTAACGATCGCGCTGGTAACGTTGAAATCCTTGTGCGCGGTCAAGAAACCGACCGCGCTCACCTCGAGGTCAAATTGACGCCACCGTCAGATCGCCAAACAAGCCTCTGCCTGGTCGTTCGTGGTCTGCCACAGAGAATCTTTGGTGTTCTTGTTATAGAGCTTGATCACTGCCTGGCGATCGAGGCGGACTCTTGTTCGCCGTCAAGATCTTCAACTTTAGAACAGCTCCCTGAGTCTGGTACGTCTGCTGCTGGGCCGTCGTCGAACCCAGACCGTTGAACGGGCCTGAAACTCCCTGTCCGACGCACTTGGCGCCAACAGAAGAGGCATGAGCAACAGGGTTCCTGCGGCAAACCCGAAAGGCAGCGCGAGCGGACCTGAGCACGCAACATAATCCTTACAGTCTCTCACCGCGCCATCGTGAGGTCAAACATCCTTATCGCCAACCACGCAACCACTTAGTGGAACATAACAATCATTAAATGTTATTGACCGACTTCTCAACTGACTCTTCGTGACTTTGTTCTTCTACAGCTCTGCGCTTTCATTTCCCGCGTTCTCGGTTTCCTCTGACATGAAGGCCAGGACTTCCTGCGGAACGGGCGCGCTCCACACCGGCGCGAACGATTGCCGGTGCAGCGGTGAAGGTCCACATTCGCGCAGTGCGGCAAGATGTCGCGGAGTGCTGTAGCCCTTGTTGCTGGCCAGGCCGTACGCGGGAAAAACCGGGTCCCAGGCCGCCATCCAGCGATCGCGCTCGACTTTCGCCAGAATTGACGCGGCAGCGATGGAGGCCGAGAGCGCGTCTCCGTGAATAATTGGCTGTTGTGGAATTTCGCAGTCAAGCCTGATGGCATCGACCAGCAAGTGATCGGCTTGAGGTGCCAGGTGCAAAACCGCTTCACGCATCGCCACCCGTGATGCCTGATAGATGTTGATCTGGTCGATGCGGGCCGCGTCCACCGCGGCAACGGCCCACGCAATCGCGTGTTGCCGGATGCGCTCGGCCAGGATTTCGCGACGCTCCGCCAACAGCAACTTCGAATCGCGCAGGCCGCGAATGCGATAACCGGGCTCGAGAATCACAGCCGCAGCTACAACCGGTCCGAAGAGTGAACCGCGGCCTACTTCATCCACACCCGCCACGAACTGCGCGCCCGATTGCCAGGCTTTCTTCTCAAAGCGCAGGGTGCATCGCAACGACTTGAGCAGGCGGAGCTTCGCCGCAGAGGGCGATAACTCAGCTTCGGAAACGGTCCTGGGGTTTTTCGACAATGATAGGCCTGCTCTCTGGCATCTTCACCGACTTGGACTTTGTTTGCAAGCAGGCAGATCGAGATCTCAGCAATGGCTCGAAGGTAATCACATCTGGCATAGAAAGTAATCCCACTCTGCGTTACGGGCGTAAATTGACCCTCCGTGCCCCGCTTGGTAACTTCGGTGCTAGAAGTCATCCCAGTTGATCGGACACGACTTGGAAAACACCTCCAACCCTTCACCGGAACGCATCACGAAACGTCTCCATGTGGCCCTGCCGATCCGTGTCACCTATTGGGACAGTGCGAATCGCCCATGCCTGGAGTTTGCCTGCACCTACGATATCTCCGAGCGCGGAGCCAGAATCGGCGGCTTGCGTAGCGTCAAGGAAACCGGAGAGATCATCGCCATCGAGCGTGGCCGCAACAAAGTTTTCTGCCGGGTGGTTTGGATCGGCCCAGCCAATTCGGAACTGCGTGGACAGGTGGGCATCGAGTGCGTTGAAACTGACCGCACCATTTGGGACGCGGAATTGCGCGACATGGAAGAGGCGTATGAGCCGATTCTGGTCGAGGCCCGCCAACTGCCGCAGAACGGGTTGATTCCGGGGGCCCACCAACGCAACCGGCGGCGCTATGAGCGTTTCGATATTGAAGGCGTGGCGGACTTGAAGAATGGGCCCACCAGCGCCCAGATGGACGCCGCTCTCAAGAATCTTTCTGAGATGGGATGCCTGCTGGCTACTAAGCAGAAGGTCCTTCCCGGCAGCGAATTGAAAGTATTCCTGAAAATAGCCAGTTACAACCTGAGCCTGAAAGGGCAAGTTCGCCACATCGATGCTGCCGACATGTTAGGCGTCGAGTTCCGCGAGATCCGTAAAGGCGACCGGCAGATCCTGAACTTCCTGCTCCGCAAGCTGGCCGAGAAACAGCTTGAAGATATTTTTCAGCTCGAAGTGCAGAGCTAAGCTACTTCGCGCCGACTTCAGCAGCCACAGGCTGCTCCCGCTCAACGTCCTTGAGACGAGCGGCTTTGCCCTTGAGTGCGCGCAGGTAGTAAAGCTTGGCGCGGCGCACGCGGGAAGAACGCAGCAGTTCCACTTTGTCGATCACTTTGGAGTGCAGCGGGAAGATGCGCTCCACGCCGTGGCCAAAGCTGATCTTGCGCACCGTGAAGCTGGCCTGAGGACCGCGCGAGATCGCAATCACCACTCCTTCAAACGCCTGCAGGCGTTCCTTGTCGCCCTCTTTGATCTTCACGTGCACGCGGACGGTATCGCCCGGGGCAAACTCGGGAATGTCAGTCCGTTTGGTCTTGGCCAGAAGTTTGTCGATGATTAAGCTGGTCATAACTTTGTCCCTTCGTCTTTCTGGATGCCGTTCCTATACTTCGCGGGCCGTGTTCTGAAACTCGGCCAGCCATTTTCGATCTTCGTCGCTTAGCGTGACCTCACCCAGGAGATCAGGCCGGTTGCGCAACGTTTTCTTCAGCGCGCGCCGCCTGCGCCAGCGGCGGATTTCTTCGTGATTGCCGGAGACCAGGGCCTCCGGAACTGCCATTCCGCGAAACTGCGCCGGCCGCGTGTAATGCGGATAATCCAGCAAACCGCCGGAAGCGCAGGTCGAATCCGGTCCGTTGCTCGGCTCTTGCGTCACCGATGCTGTAAACGATTCCTGCCGCGCTGACGCGTCGTTCCCCAGGGCCCCGGGAATCAGTCGGGCAACGGTATCCACGATGACCGCCGCACCCAGTTCGCCGCCGCTCAGCACATAATCGCCGATCGAAAGCTCACGGTCGGCGAGATGATCGGCCACCCGTTCATCAACGCCTTCGTAGCGCCCGCAGATCAGAGCGATTCGTTCAATCTGCGCCAGTTCCTGCGCCATCCCCTGATGGAACCGCTGTCCCTGAGCCGACAACAAAATTACCGTTTCTTTCGTCCGGCCCGCGAGCCGTTCCTCGCGCGGCGCGAAACCTAACGACTCAACCCACTCAAAGATCGGTTCCGGCTTCAGAACCATCCCTTCGCCGCCACCGAAGGGCCGATCGTCCACGGTGAGGTGCTTGTCGTGCGTAAACTTACGCAGGTCGTGCACCTCGATCGCCACCAGGCCGTTCTCCCGTGAACGGCGAACAATGCCGTAGTCCAGCGGGCCGCGGAAGAAATCAGGAAAGATCGTGACGATGTCGATCTTCATATCGATCTGGAGCGCTCATCGCCTGCGGCCTTGCTGCTCACGTTTTTCTTCCGCTGTCGGTGGCGCATTCACCTCCAGCAGGCCTTCCGGCAACTGCATGTAAATCTGTTTGCGCTCCAAGTCGGAACTCTTCAAATACGCTTCGGCGAAGGGAATCTCGTGCTCCGTCGAACCTTCAACCACCACCAGCAACGGCGCTTCGCCCGCGTCGAATCGTATTTCCTTGATCGTGCCGATCTCACGGGCGCCGTCAAAAACCACGCATCCGACCAGATCACTTACAAAACTCCAGCCCGGTTGCAGCGGGGCGCGTTCACTGCGCGGGACCTGCAATTCACATCCCACCAGCGTTTCCGCTTCAGAGATCGAATCTACGCCCGCGAACTTCAAAACCAGATGACCCTTGTGCGGCCAAAAACCCTCAACCGTCAGATCCCGCCGCTGTTCGCCTGCGAAAGCCCAAACCTTCATTCCGGCCTGAAACCTTTCCGGGATATCGCTGTGCAACTCCGCGGCGACTTCGCCGTGACGTCCCTGCGTCTTAAGCACGCGGGCAACGGTGATGAACTCGCCCGATCGCTCCGGGTTGGCTCCCGGTGCGCTTATTCCAGAATCTCCAGCACGAAGCGTTTGTTGGACTTCATACCCACCGCGCCCAGCAAGTTGCGCAAGGCACGGGCCGTCCGTCCCGATTTGCCGATCACTTTGCCCAGATCACGCTCGGCCACCGTGAGTTCAAACACGGTGGCGCCGTCTTCCTCCACCTGGTCAATGGAGACCTGTTCCGGTTCATCCACCAGCAAGCGGGCGATTTGCTCGAGCAGCGCCCGTGCGTTTCCGTTCTCCTCGCTCATTTACCGCTCCCTGTAAGTGGGGTAAGGCTTCGGGCGTGCCCGCGAACCTCAGGCAACGGAACTGGCGCTGGCCGGGGCCGGACGGGAGAAGATCTTGCTGACCCGGTCCGACATCTTGGCGCCCTTGGAAACCCAGTATTCGACGCGGTCACGCTTCAGTTCAATGCTGGCAGGATTGGTGCGGGGATTGTAGGTTCCGACTACTTCCACCGGCAGGCCGTTGCGGGCCCGCTCTTTCTCAATCACCACCACGCGATAATGCGGTTGTTTGCGCGCACCGGTGCGCGCCAGGCGAATCATTAACACAGAGTTGAGTTCCTTTCTTAGCTGCTCCCGGACTGCTTCCGGCAGAGTGAGACAAACCATTATTTTTGCAGAATTTACCCCGATTGACAAGGGAACTCTGGGCGTGGCAAAGTCGCTCTCTATTTCGCCTCTAAATGCCACTTCAGAACCGGGGACTGCGCCGGCGGCAACGTTGTGCGGCTCGCCCGAGAGAGAACAGTTCTAAAACCGAAGGTTGTCCGAGCCTGAATTCGGACGCAGTACACCAGGAGGGTGTAATGAGAGGAAAAAGAATGCTGGGTGCCTTCGCTACAGTTGCCTGCTTGCTGGCTTTGTCGTCACCCCTGCCGGCTGCTGGCAAACATCCACACATCGAAGCGGCACTTGAATCGCTGCGTGCCGCCAAACATGACTTAGAAAGCGCAGAGCACGATTTCCACGGCCATCGTGCGGAGGCGGTAAAGCACGTCGAAGCGGCCATCCACGAAGCCGAAATCTGCATGCAGGAGTAGAAGTGGATCTGTGTCCGCGGGGCGGCGCTTCGATTTAGCTTCGGGCAGCTGCCCTGCGTTTTTTCCCACCATGCCTACTTGCCGAGGGCCGCTAGAATCTCCAGTGGCTCGGGCCGTTGCATGTAGTCCTCATCGGCGAAAGCAGAGGAAATGAGGCGTTCCCGGTCGATAACAAAAACTGCCGGAATCGGCAGCTCCCAGGTTGCGTCGCCGTTGGCGAAGGGAAGATTGACAAACGCGCGCTGATACACCGCCTGTTGGTAGTCGGGGACGCGATAAACCAGGCCAAACTGCCGGGCAAGCTGATTGCCACGGTCACTCAACAGCGGAAACCTCAGCTTGTGCTGATCGCGCATGAAGAACGACTGCTGCACAGTTTGCGGCGAAATGGCGACCAGCGAGCCTCCCGCTTGCTCGACCAGGGGAGCGATCAAGTTCATAGCTTCAAGTTGGCCGACGCAAAACGGACACCAGCGTCCGCGGATAAAGCAGATAACCAAGCGGCCTTTACTAAGAAGCTCAGCGGAAGAAACTGCCTTGCCGTCATGATCCTGCAGTTCGAAAGCCGGGGCCTTTGCGCCGGCCTGCAGAGACTTCGCCGCGATTCGTAGCTCTTTGAGTTCGGCCACCGCGCGGGCATGAACGGCTTGAGTCTCAGCAGGCACGTACTTGGCGATGAGTTCCTTGCGCTCCGCGAGAATCTCCTGCAGCGGGCGCTGGTCCGCCTTCGCGGCCGATTCTTCAAGGGAGCGCCATTTCATAAGAGCAGTGGTTAGTGGCCAGTGATCAGTTGTCAGTTTGTGACTAGCCACTAACCACTGGCCACTGTATTTCTACATTCCCGGCAACTTCATCCCCGCCAGCTTGCGACCGAAACTGGCCTTGCCGATATTCTTGAACATCTTTCGCATCTGCGCATATTGCCTTAGCAGATTGTTCACTTCCTGCACTGTCGTGCCGGAACCGCGGGCGATGCGCTTGCGCCGGCTGCCGTTGATCACTTCGTGGTGCTGGCGTTCGTGGGTCGTCATCGAGTTGATGATCGCCTCTACGCGATTGAGCTGTTTTTCGTCTACTTTGTCGGCGTGTTTTTGCATGCCGGCAAACGGGCCCACGCTCGGCAACATGCCCATCAGATTTTGCAGCGACCCCATCTTCTTTACTTGACGCAACTGGTCGCGGAAGTCTTCGAGTGAGAAGCCGTCTCCCGCCAGAGCGCGGCTGGCCATTTCCTGCGCCTTTTTCTTGTCGATATTCTGCTCGGCCTTTTCGATCAGCGACAGAATGTCGCCCATGCCGAGAATGCGGGAAACGATCCGGTCGGGATGAAAAGGCTCGAGTGCATCGTATTTTTCGCCCGTGCCGATGAACTTGATGGGTTGGCCGGTCACCTGGCGGATGGAAAGCGCTGCGCCGCCGCGGGCGTCGCCATCCATTTTGGTGAGCACCACGCCGGTGAGCGCGAGTTTCTTATGGAATTCATCGGCCGAGCGGACAGCGTCTTGTCCGGTCATGGCGTCGGCCACGAACAGGATCTCGCTCGGGTTGAGCAGGCGCTTGAGGGACTGCATCTCGTCCATGAGTTGATCGTCAATGTGCAGGCGGCCGGCGGTATCGACGATCAGCACGTCAGAGCCCGTGTTGATGGCTTCGCGCCGGGCTTCTTTGGCGAGACGTTCTACCGTGGTGGTGTTGGCTTCGCCAACTTCGCCTTCGTACAGATTCGCCTTGATGGCTTGCGCGACAATCTTCAACTGCTCGCGCGCGGCGGGGCGATAGACGTCGACGGAAACCAGCAGCGGCCGGTGCCCGCCGTTTTTCAGCCAGTTGGCCAGCTTGCCTGAAGTCGTGGTTTTGCCGGAACCCTGCAGTCCGGCCATGAGCACGACCGTGGGCGGCTGGGAAGCGAATTTCAGTCGCGCCGTGTCTTTGCCCAGGGTTTCAACCAGTTCATCACGGACAATTTTGATGACCTGTTCTCCGGGCGAGAGTGCAGTCGCCACTGCCTGCCCGACCGCTTTTTCCTGGATGTGATCGATCAGCTGCTTGACCACTTTGAAATTGACGTCGGCTTCGAGCAACGCCAGGCGGATCTCCCGCAGCGCCTCCTGAATGTTTTCTTCGCTGAGGACGGCCTGCCCACGCAGGCTCTTGAAGGCGCGCTGAAGTTTTTCCTGAAGATTTTCGAACATAGGATGCCGTGGCTATTCTAGCAGTGCCGGGCGGAGCGCCGATCCGTTGGGCTCTCCCTCTTCAACCCCCAGATAGCGCAGGAAGAGCGTGGGGAGTTCATGCTCCATCTTCCCTTCCACATCGGGCAGGAAAAGCGACAGTTTCTTTGGATTGTGAGGCAGAATGAAGACTCCCTGCGCGGCGACCGCTACCATCAGCATTCCGAAGCGGACAGCCAGTTCGGGATCTGGGTGGTGAATTTCGTTGCGGCGAGTGAGCATCAACTCACCGATCCCACGGAAGATGCGGGACTGCAATTCCTGTCCCTTGCGGTAAAAGGCCGCGTCGGGGTGCTGCAAAATAAACAGGAACAGCGCGCGCAGCAAACCCCGTCGCGTGCGATAGCCCCCGAGGATGCCGCCAATCAGGCGGCGCGACATTTCTGCCAGGGAAACCCCTTCCCACAGTTCGGGCTTCAGCTTTTCCTTGCCCTGCCGGTAGCTGGTTTCAAACAGGCGCGCGCACACCTCGCGGAGCAGCGCGTCTTTATCGGGAAACCGGCGGTAGACCGCACCCGGAGAAAGCCCGGCGCGGGCGGCGATGCGGGGGATGGTCGCGCCTTCCAGCCCATCCTTTTCCAGAATCTCTTCGGTGGCCTTGATGAGCCGCTCCAGAGATTCGCGGCTGCGTTGCTGGTGGGCCGGCAGCGTGGTTTTTTTGGCCATGGCGACACTTTACCCAAGGGGGACTTGACAGAAATGTGAACGCAAATATACATTCACATACTATCGGAAGGAAGCCGGCCATGGCAAGTGTTTCCGGGGTGATCCCGGAAACATCAAAAGGCGATTCGGGATTTTCTGAAATTGGAGGAGACAAAATGGCAAGCACCGCCACTGCAATACCCGATCAACCGGACCGCAAAATCGTCGCGCCGCTCTGGCACACATTTATCGTCTTATTTGTCCTGCTTGGGCTCTCTTTCCTGAGCGCGCGTTCCCACAGTGTCTCGGGCATGGGACACTCGCGCAGCCGCGTTGCCAACTACCTCACAGTGATGGTTGTCGAGTGGTGCGTGGTGGCTTTTATCTGGGTTGGAATCCGGCTTCGAGGGGTAGAGATGCGCGACTTGATCGGCGGTGCCTGGCCCAACTGGGTTGCCGTGGCGCGCGATCTCGGCGTTACCATCGTCTTCCTGATTGTCGCCAACCTCGTGCTTGGTCTTATCGGATTTCTGTTACGAATTTCTCCCAATCAGGCTATCCGCGGCATTTTTCCGCAGGGACCCGCCGAGATCGCCTTCTACCTGTTCCTGGCTTTGACCGCCGGGATTTGCGAAGAAATCATCTTTCGCGGTTATTTGCAGAAGCAGTTCGCCGGAATCACCGGCAGCGCTGTTGCGGGGCTGTTGATCCAGGGGATAGTTTTCGGTGCGGCGCACGGATATCAAGGGCCGAAGTTGATGGTTGTCATTGCGGTCTACGGCTGCCTGTTCGGGTTGCTGGCACAGTGGCGCCGCAGCCTGCGTCCGGGCATGATAGGCCACTTCCTGCACGATGGCATCACGGGAATCGTTGGCCGCCATTTGATCCGATGACTTGGCCCGCTCCCGATTCCGCATCTTTTCCGAATCGGTATTCGAATCCGCACCAGGGGGCGAGGACGGCGACGTTGCTGATCGCTGTCCTTTCGGCTGAGTTCTACGATAGCTCGACCGTCACCGGAGCAAACCATGGCTTCACCATTGCAGGCCGGGAGCAAAGCCCTGCCCATCCTGCCCGCCAGTGCCTGGCCCTCGGCTTTGGGAGATGCTGCGAAAGAAGTATTTTCCATGATGGTGGGCGCGGAGATTACCGTCGCCGCGGGCCAGAAGTTGGCCGTGCACGCGGATGTGACCGGAGTGATTGGCATCGGGGGCGCGTTCAGCGGTGTCTTTTCGTTGCGCTGCAGCAAGGGATCTGCCACTAAGATCGCCTCCCAGATGCTGGGCGTTCCGGCGGAGGAGGCGTCCTCCCAATCCGCAGACGCCATCGGCGAAATCTGCAACATGGTGGCTGGATTATTCAAGGCCAAGATTGGCCATGAGGCCACCTGCATGCTCTCTATCCCGACGGTCATTACGGGGAAGGATTATTCCGTGCACTCCTCCCGCTGCGCGGAAATCGAGATGCCTGTCCTCTATTACGACGAGCCGATGTGGATCACGTTGGATATTCGAAAGTGACGGTGAAGCGTCGGTCGCCCACCAGTTCCCCTTCGTGGGAGGAGTGGTTCGTATCGGGGCGCGGCTTCAGCCGCGGCTGATCGGCGGGAACGGCAGTCGTGAGTGTCCGAAACGGCACGGCTGAAGCCATGCCCTGAAACGCATCTTCTCGCGGGAGAAATGCAGCTTGTGAAGCCGCCAACTACCCAGAGAACACTTCCTTCGCCGCGACCACAGTATTGCAGTGGATTGTCACCGTATCTTCCACTCGCTGCGCGTATCCGCCGGCGTAAGTCACCATCACCGGAATATTTCGCGTTTTGGCTACACGAAAAACCAGCTCGTCGCGCTTTTTCAATCCCTCAATCGTGAGATCGAGCCCGCCTAGTTGATCTTCACGATACGGATCGGCACCGGCGAGGTAGCAGATTAAATCTGGCTCGAACTGGCGCAATCCGGAAGAAAGGGCATTGTCCAGCCAGGCCAGGTAATCGGCGTCGCCGACGCCGTCGGGCAGGTCGACGTCAATCGACGATGGCGGCTTCCACGCAGGGTAGTTATTGTGCTGATGGAGCGAAATAGTGAACACCTCGCCTGCGTGCGCACCGCGCATTTTCGTGCCCGGGGAATTGAGCGTGGATGGCGGAACCGAAGGCAGAGGCTCACTTCGGGTCCGCGTGCCCGCGAATATCGCGGCCGTACCGTTGCCGTGGTGCACGTCGCAATCCACCGTCATGGCGGTGCGGATCTTGTCGTCGCGCTGCATGCGCCGAATGGCGATGGCCACATCATGAATCATGCAGAAGCCCTCGCCATGGTCGGGGAAGGCATGATGGAACCCACCGCCGAGATTGAAAGCCACGCGGTCTTTGAGGGCACGTTCCGCGGCCAGAATCGAACCACCCGCCGACAACCAGAAAGCTTTCACCAGTTCTCGCGAGTAGGGAATCTCCATCTGCATCGCTTCAATGGCTGAAAGCGTTCCCTGGGTCAGCTTTTCCACATATTGCGGCGTGTGCACCAGCAAAACATCGCGATCCGAGGCTGGCTGGGGAGTGAGGAAGTCTTTGCGATCGGCGACACCTGTTTCAAGCAGCCGCTCGTGAACCAGCCGGTATTTTTCAGCAGGGAAAACGTGCTCGCCGATGGGCAGGTAATAATCGTCGCTGTAGATAAGCTTGAAAGGCAGCATTGGCGCTCGTGCCAGCCCTCTATGATACTCGCGGCGGGAGAGCAGTGCGCCCGCTCGGTGCCTCCCATATACTTACCTCTCGCCGTTTAAAACAGAATCGTATCGAGGAGGCCACTCGTGTACCTCGCCAATCCCCAACGCTATGATGCGATGCCCTACCGCCGTTGCGGCCGCAGCGGCATTGACCTGCCCCCGATTTCACTCGGCCTGTGGCACAACTTTGGCGGGGTCGATGTTTTCGAAAACGGCCGCGCCATGTTGCGCCGCGCCTTCGATCTCGGCATCACGCACTTCGACCTGGCCAATAACTACGGCCCGCCCTACGGATCAGCCGAAGAAAACTTTGGGCGGATTATGAAGCTCGATTTTCTGCCCTATCGCGACGAACTCATCATCAGCACCAAAGCTGGCTGGGACATGTGGACCGGCCCCTACGGCGACTTTGGCTCGCGTAAATATCTTCTCGCCAGCCTCGACCAGAGCCTGAAACGCATGGGGCTGGAGTATGTCGATATCTTTTATTCGCACCGCCCTGATCCCAAGACCCCGGTCGAGGAGACCATGGGCGCGCTCGATCGCGCCGTGCGCGGAGGCAAGGCCCTCTACGTGGGCATCTCAGCGTATAACGCCAAGCAGACCGCAGAGGCCGTGAAGATTCTCCGCAACCTGGGCACGCCCTGCCTGATTCACCAGCCGAAGTACTCGATGTTCGTCCGCGAGCCCGAAGACGGCCTGCTCGACGTGCTGGGAAAAGAGGGCATCGGATGCATCGCCTTCAGCCCGCTCGCCCAGGGATTGCTCTCCAACCGGTATCTTGAAGGTATTCCCGAAGACTCACGCGCCGCCCTCGACTCTGCTTTGCACAAAAAAGATGTAAGCGCCCGCCTGGCACAGATTCGGGCGCTGAATACGCTGGCCAAGAAGCGCGGCCAGAGTCTCGCGCAAATGGCCCTGGCCTGGGTGCTGCGCGATGAGCGCGTAACCAGTGCCCTGATCGGGACCAGCAGCGTAAAACAGTTGGAAGACGACGTCGCAGCGCTGGACAATCTGGAATTCTCCGCGAGTGAACTGCGCCAGATTGATGACATCCTGGCTGGCAAAGCGGCGAAGAAGGCGGGATGACGCGTCGGACTCCATACACATTGTCATCCTGAGCGCCGCAAGCACTTCGCGAAGCGAAGTGGTTGCGCAGTCGAAGGACCCCGAGTTGGCTGGGAGCAGTGGCCGCTTCGCATTTGCGAAGCCGCTACTCCGCTCAGGATGACAGTTTTGGATGCGCTGACCAATCAAAACAATTCGACTGATACCGCGTGACCCAATGCGGAGCCAAGCCGCCCGTCCCGAGTGAGCAGGGGGGCGCCAAGCTTTTCGGCGAGCACAACGTACGCCGCATCGTATGCCGACAAATGGTGACGGAGTTGCCAAATCCGCGGTCAGAGTGCGGATACCGGTTGATGCGTAGATCCAGCAAATCCTGCACTGCTTCATCGGCGCGCCGGGCTGAGACCGCACCCTCCCGCACCAGACGCCGCAGCACTTGGGCCACCTCAAGGTCCAGCAGATGCGGAGCATGCAGGGATTGGTGGCGCGAATAAATTCGCCGCTCAATCCGCTGCCCCGCCGCGGTCTGGAGAAGCCAGTCCACCACGGCAGACGCATCCAGAACGATCACCGCGCCTCGCGCTCTTCCTGCAGCAGGCGGGCCGTGTCGAGCTCGACCGCAACCGGTTCACGCTTATGCAGCCGTACCCGCAACTCAGCCAGGGTTGGCCGCTCCGCGATCTCTTTGATCTCGCCCAGCAGATAGTCCGAGAGCGACATGCCCGCCATCGCAGCGCGCGCTTTCAGCAGGCGATGCAGGGCGTCCGGCACGTTACGAAGCTGGACCATTTTTGACATGTAGCAAGCATATTTGCATGTGTCAACCATGTGGCCTTGTATCCTGAGCGGAGCACACCACTTCGCGAAGCGAAGTGGTCGCGCAGTCGAAGGACCCCGAGTTTGCCGACTGCAGCACTGGCGCTGCAGGGAATTCCCCCCTGGGAACACAGCGCCGCGCGTGAGAATTCCTTTCGACGTTCATCTCGCTGCGGGCGGGTACGGGGTCCTTCGACTCCGCGGCGGTTTCGCGTCGCGAAGCCGCCCCTCCGCTCAGGATGACAAGGTTGAGGAACATTTCAAGAACGACCCACCACGGGAAAGACCGTCGCCTGAGGGGAATCCCTCTGCATCCCCCTCCCCCCTCCTCGCATCTAAAACCTTGACAGTAACTCGCTCAGGTCTTAGCATAGCAGCGAGTCAATCATAAGCACATTGATTACAAAGCACTTATAGAGCAAAAGGAGCCAACTATGGCCAAGATTATCGGAATCGACCTCGGCACCACCAACTCCTGCGTCGCCGTCATGGAGGGGGGCGAGCCCAAGGTCATCCCCAATGAAGAAGGTGGAAGGACCACGCCTTCCGTCGTCGGATTCACCAAGACCGGCGAGCGGCTGGTGGGGCAGGTGGCCAAGCGACAGGCCATCACCAATCCTGAGAACACGGTGTATTCGATCAAGCGCTTCATGGGACGGCGCTATGACGAAGTCAGCGAAGAAATGAAGATGGTCCCATACAAGGTCGTTAAGTCGGGCGACAACGTGGCGATCGTGGCGCAGGGGAAGGAATACACGCCTCCGCAGATCTCCGCCATGATTTTGCAGAAGCTGAAGAAGGCGGCCGAAGACTACCTCGGCGAGAAAGTCACCGAAGCGGTCATCACGGTGCCAGCCTATTTTAATGATGCCCAGCGCCAGGCGACCAAAGACGCCGGACAGATCGCTGGGCTCGAAGTGAAGCGCATCATCAACGAGCCCACGGCGGCTGCGTTGGCCTACGGTCTCGACAAGGGCAAGGACGAGACGATTGCGGTCTACGACTTCGGCGGCGGCACCTTCGACATCTCGATTCTTGAAGTCGGCGAAGGTGTGATTGAAGTCAAAGCCACCAATGGCGACACGCACCTGGGCGGCGACAACATCGACCAGCGGCTGGTCGATTGGTTGATTGACGAGTTCAAGAAGGACGAAGGCCTCGACCTTCGCGGCAAGGGTAACGAGATGGCCTTGCAGCGTCTGCGCGACGCAGCCGAGCGGGCGAAGATCGAACTCTCCACCACCATGGAGACGGAAATCAATCTGCCCTTCATCACCGCTGACGCCAGCGGGCCGAAGCATCTGGTCAAGAAGCTGACCCGGGCCAAGCTCGAAGGCATGGTCGAAGACATCATTCAGAAGTCGGTCGGTCCCTGCAAGCAGTGCATGAAGGATGCAGGCGTCGATGCCTCGAAGATCAACGAAGTCGTGCTGGTCGGCGGGCAGACGCGTATGCCACGCATCCAACAGCTGGTAAAAGAGCTGTTCGGACGCGAAGGCCACAAGGGCGTGAACCCGGATGAAGTTGTCGCAGTCGGCGCGGCCATTCAGGGAGGCGTGCTCAAGGGCGAAGTGAAAGACCTGCTCTTGCTCGACGTGACTCCGTTGACGCTGTCGATTGAGACTCTCGGCGGTGTGGCGACGCCCATGATCCCGCGTAACACGACGATTCCGACCAAAAAGACGGAAACGTTCTCGACCGCGGCCGATAGTCAGACTTCGGTTGAAGTCCACGTGTTGCAGGGCGAGCGGCCCCTGGCGGCGCAGAATCGCACTCTGGGCAAGTTCCACCTGACCGGCATTCCACCGGCTCCGCGTGGGCTGCCGCAGATCGAGGTGACGTTCGACATTGACGCCAACGGCATCCTCAACGTGACCGCGAAAGACAACGCCACGGGCAAGGACCAGAAGATCACGATCACGTCGTCTTCCGGCCTGAGCAAAGAGGAAGTCGAGCGCATGGCGAAAGACGCCGACGCGCATGCCGCCGAAGATAAGGCGCAGCGCGAGTCGATCGACTCCAAGAACCAGCTCGACTCGATGGTTTACCAGATCGAGAAGATGCTGCGGGAACAGGGCGACAAGATCTCGGGCTCCGACCGCGGAGACGTCGAGAACGCAATCGCTGACGCCAAGAAGGCGCTCGAATCGAACGACAAGGCGCAGATGGATCGCGCCCGCGAGACGCTGACCCAGGCTTCGCACAAGCTGGCCGAGCAGATGTACAAGGCAGCGCAGTCGCAGCCTGGGCCGGGGCCAAGTTCAGCTCCGGGAGCGGGTCCGCAGCCCGGCGCCGATGGCGCTGGCCAGAAGAAGGACGAAGGCGTGATCGACGCCGAATACGTCGACGTCGAAGACAAGAAATAAGCTGTCAGCCTTCAGGCGTAGCTTTCAGTAAAGGCTGTGTAGGGCCGGGTCTCTGACCCGGCCGGAGCAAACGTAGCGCCGGCGTCTCGCCGGCGTTACGCGTTTCTGAAAACAAGGGAGATTGAAATTGCAATTCCAGGTCAATGATCAGGATTACTTCCTGCAATTTGTGGATGAGGATCGGCAGTGGTACGTCTTCGTGCCGACGCCGGAGGGAGTGCAGCGCATCCCGGTCTATCAGGATGGGCCGAAGTACGATCGCATCGGAATTCTGGAGAAGGACCGTCACAACATTCTGAACTAGCGTTCTGAACTCAGAATCCGAGTCTCAAATGCCAATTTGCATCCGCCAGGCCGTTGCCGTTGACATTCCGGTGCTGCGCGAACTAATCGCAGCCTCGGTGCGCGGATTGCAGGCGCGGGACTACACGTCTGATCAGCTTGAGAGCGCGCTGAAGAACGTCTATGGCGTGGATAGCCAGTTGATTGCCGATGGAACTTATTTCGCCGCCGAAACTGAGCATGCGATCGTGGGCTGCGGCGGCTGGAGCAAGCGCAAGACTCTGTACGGCGGCGACCAATGGAGCGGGCGCGAGGATTTATTGCTCGATCCACGGAAAGACGCCGCCAAGATTCGGGCATTTTTCATTCATCCGGATTGGGCGCGGCGTGGCATCGGCAGCCTGATTCTGGAAGCTTGCGAGAACGCCGCCCGCGCGGCTGGTTTCACCCGCTTCGAAATGGGATCGACTTTAACCGGCGTGGCCTTCTATCGGGCGAAAGGATATCTAGAGCTGGAACCGCTCTCGGTTCCCCTAGCCGACGGCGAATCGCTGCCCATTGTTCATATGGCGAAGCGGGTGTAGAGCTTTGTACAGAACTGTCATCCTGAGCGGAGTATCTGCTGCGCGAAGCGCAGCAGATACGGAGTCGAAGGACCCCATACTTGCGTGCGCTAAGATGAACTCGGAAGGGAATTCTCACGATGCCGATGATTGCCGTGAGAACTCCTCGACAGGCCGTTCTTGGAGTTGAAAAACACGGGGTCCTTCGACTGCGTTGCCCTGCGCTTCGCGCACGGCAACTTCGCTCAGGATGACAGAATCGTGAAGACGTATTACGTCTACATCGTGTGCAGCCGTTCTGGCACGCTATACATCGGCATGACCAACAACATCGAGCGCCGCATGTGGGAACACAAGAACGGCACGTTTGAGGGTTTCGCCAGCAAGTACGGATGCGATCGCCTGGTTTACTACGAGAGTTTTGACGATGTCCGCAACGCCATAGACCGCGAGAAGCAATTGAAGGGCTGGGTGCGCAGAAAAAAGATCGCGCTGATTGAGTCCGTGAATCCGAGATGGCAGGACTTGGCAGAAAAGTGGGGCGCCAAGATGGCGTTTGCGGGTGAATCGATCAACAAACTGTCATCCTGAGCGGAGTAGCTGCTGCGCAAAGCGCAGCAGCTACGGAGTCGAAGGACCCCTTACCGGCGTGCGCTAAGATGAACGTGGAAGGGAATTCTCACGACGTCAGCGGTCGCCGAGAGAATTCCTCGATAGGTCGTCCGAGAAATCGGCAGGCATAGGGTCCTTCGACTGCGTTGCCCTGCGCTTCGCGCACGGCAACTTCACTCAGGATGACAAAATTGCAAAACTAAATAATGGCCACTACCACCAAGAAAGATTTCTACGAACTGCTCGGCGTCAAGAAGTCCGCCTCGGCCGACGACATTCGCAAAGCTTTCCGCAAGCTTGCCCGCAAATATCACCCTGACGTCAACCCCGGCGACAAATCCGCGGAAGAAAAGTTCAAGGCCATTTCCGAAGCCAACGACGTCCTGAGCGATCCCAAGAAACGCAAAATCTACGACCAGGTCGGCTACTACTCGGACAACATTGACCCTGCTACCGCCGAGGCCTATGCCCGCGCAGGTGGCGGAGCGGGAAGCTCCGGCGGCTTCCCAGGTGGCTTTCCCGGCGGCCAGCCCAGCGGGGCAGGTCAAGGCGTCCCCTTCGACTTCGGCGGGTTCGACTTCTCCGACCTGGGCGACGCCGGTCGGAGCGGCGGAAGAAGCAGCGGCGGCTTCCGCGACATTTTCTCCGGCATCTTCGGGGGTGGACGTGGCGCGGCCGAGCCGGAAGGTCCCGAGCCGGGCTCCGACTTGGAATACCAGGTCAACGTGCCGTTCTGGACGGCCATTCGAGGCGGCGTAATGCGCCTCGACATCTCGCGCCGCGAGACCTGCGGCCACTGCCACGGGAGCGGCTCGATCGAGTCTCCGGGCAAATGCCCGCAATGCGGCGGCAGTGGACAGATCACTCAAACCGGGGGCCGCATGAAGTTCAACGTGGTATGTCCACGCTGCCACGGCACAGGAAAGAACCTTTCCACCTGCCCCACCTGCCACGGCGAGGGCACCGTCGAGAAGACTGAACCGCTGGAAGTCCGCATCAAGCCCGGTACGCGCGACGGCCAGCGAATCCGCATCCCCGGGAAGGGAAATGCCGGTTTCCAGGGCGGTGCTGCCGGGGATCTCTACGTCATCATCCGCACTGGCGACCATCCCGTGTTCCGGCGAGACGGAGATGACATCTACCTCACCGTGCCTGTGACCGCCACAGAAGCTGCTCTGGGAGCCAAAGTTGAAGTTCCGACCATCGACGGCCGCACTCTGCTGAAGATTCCGCCGGGTACGCAATCCGGCCAGAAGCTGCGGCTGCGCGACAAGGGCGTGCCCTCAGCCACGAAAGAAGGCACACGCGGCGACGAGATCGTCGAAGTCAAACTCACCGTGCCCCTGCCCAAGGACGAAAAGACCAAAGAGCTTCTCCGAGAACTGGCCAAGCTCAACCCGGAGGATCCCCGGGCGGAGCTGTGGAAACAGATCTGAGCCAGGCAAATCTGTGTTGATGCGGTTTCTGTTTCTCCGCGTCATCGTTCGGCCTGATTACCTCCGTACCCCACTTCTTGACAAAGATTTTTCAATAATTTTCTTGCATCGCGAGAGATTTTCCGTAATCTTAACCACTGCGAACTAACTTCAGCGTAGTTTCTGGAATCTAATCGACTGGAAAGCTCGACGCGTCCAGCCCGCGACAGAGTTGCTGAGAGTGAGTCGCTTAAGGAGGAAGCCATAGAAATTGGCAACAGCGAGCGCGCCTACTAAGTCCCTACAACCATCCCCTGCTCTTCTTCCCCGGAAAAAAGCCATCCGCCTAACCCTGTGGCCATTGGTTGCCGCCACCTTTTTTATGGTCTCCGGTGGAACCTATGGCACGGAAGAAATCGTGCATGGCGCCGGCTACGGCCGGGCGATTCTCATCCTGCTGCTGACTCCGATTCTCTGGAGCCTGCCCACCGCCTTCATGATCGGCGAACTCTCCAGTGCTCTGCCGTTCGAAGGCGGCTACTACGCCTGGGTGCGACGCGCCATGGGAAACTTTTGGGGATTTCAGGAAGCCTGGCTCTCGCTGGCCGCGTCGATTTTCGACATGGCGATTTACCCCACGCTTTTCGTGGCCTACCTCACCCGTATGTTTCCGTGGTTCAACGAGGGACATCGCGGCTTGATGGTCGGCCTGGCGGTGGTGGCTTCTTGCGCCATTCTTAATATCGCCGGAGTCAAGGTGGTTTCGACCACTTCGCTTTGGCTGTTCTTCGCGCTGTCCGCGCCCTTTGCGCTGATGGTTGTGCTGGCGCCGTTCAAGTACGGAGCGCTGTTCCATGCCGTGACCACGCCTTCAACTTCGAAGATGGACATCGTCGGCGGTCTGCTCATTGCCATGTGGAACTTCATGGGATGGGACAACGCCTCCACCATTGCCACCGAAGTGGAGCGTCCGCAGCGAACTTATCCTCGCGCCATGCTCGCGGCCGTAGCGATCGTAGGTTTGAGCTACATATTGCCCGTGGCGGCGGTGTGGATGACCGGCCTTCCGACCTCGGCCTGGGAAACCGGCTCCTGGGCGGACATCGCGGGGCTGATCGGCGGCCCGTTGTTGCGGGTTGGACTGGTTCTGGGTGGAGTGATCAGCGCCTTTGGCATGTTCAACGCCCTGGTGATGAGCTACTCCCGTCTTCCGCTGGCCATGGCGCAGGACGGAATGCTGCCTGCCGTCTTCGCCAAACTGCATCCCAAGACCCGTGCGCCCTGGGTGGCGATTCTGGTGTGTGCCATTTTCTGGGCGCCTTGCCTGTTGCTCGGCTTCGAGCGGTTGATCACGATCGACATCCTGCTCTACGGCACCAGCCTGGCGCTGGAGTTTGTAGCGTTGGTGGTGTTGCGCATCCGTGAGCCGGAGCTGCCGCGCCCGTTCCGCGTCCCGGGAGGGTTGCTTGGGGCGATCGCCGTTGGTATCCCTCCAGTGCTGTTGCTTGGCTTCTCGATCGTGCGCAGCGAGAGCGAGCAGGTGCTGGGCATGAGTTCGCTGGCTTTCGGTCTCCTGCTAATGGCCGCAGGCGTAGTCGCGTATTTCCTGAACCACGCAGTCAAGCCGACTGGCTGGGCTGTTCCTCCGCAAAAGGCCGGAACGGCCGCCTAAGAGACCATAACCACAGAGGGCACAGAGTCACAGAGAAAACTCTGTGTCCTCTGTGCCCTCCGTGGTTAGCGCTTTCTGTGTCCTCAGTGTCCTCTGTGGTTCAGTGGTATAAACTTCACCCAATGACCAAGCGCAAATCCAAAGGCGCGTACATGATCTCGGCGGTCGCCGAGATGTATGGAATTCATCCCCAGACCTTGCGCCTCTACGAGCGCGAAGGCCTGCTCAAGCCCTCCCGCACCGAAGGCAACACTCGGCTCTACACGGATGAAGATCTTCAGCGCCTCGAGTTCATCCTCTCGCTGGCCCGCGACCTGGGAGTGAACATCAGCGGCATGGCCATCATCCTGCAAATGCGCGAGCGCATGGAGGAGATGCAGCGCCAGATCCAGGATTTCGTGAAGTACATCCAGGAGGAAGTGCTGGCCCGCGCCAACGCGGCCGCCGATCCTTCGAAGGGCGCGATCGTGCCCGTGCGGCGGGCGATGATGACTCCCACACTACCGCAAAATCGCAGAAAGTAGCGCAGGCCCCCCTTGCCCGGCTATGCTGGCCTGTCCGTACCGTGAACTCTAAGCCATCTACTTTCGCCGCAATACTCCGCCAATTGTGTCCGCGCTGCCGCCGCGGACGAATCTTCCCGAAATCGATCTTCACCGGCTTCCCCCGCATGAACGAATGCTGTCCATCCTGCGGGCTGAAGTTTGAGCGGGAAGAAGGGTACTTTCTCGGAGCCATGTACATCAGCTACGGGTTGGCCCTGGCGTTGATTGTGGTATTTGGGTTTGTCCTGTGGGAAGCCACTCAGTGGCCGCTGAAGCGCGTGGCTGTCTGGGCGATTCTGCTGTTCCTGCCGACGGCGCCGGGCCTGGCCCTGTTCTCCCGAGTGCTATGGATTTATCTCGATCAAGCGTTCGATCCGGAGAAGACCGGCTCTAGCCATGCTAAATAGGTCTTCCTACTCCACCGTGACCGATTTCGCCAGATTTCTCGGCTGATCCACATCGCACCCTCGCCGCACGGCAATGTGATACGCCAGCAATTGCAGCGGGACGATCTCCAGAATCGGCGAGAGCTCTTCCGGCGCCGGTGGGATATAAATCACGTGGTCAGCAGCTTCCTTAATCTCCTCGTCGCCTTCGGTGGCCAGCGCGATCACCTGTCCCGAGCGCGCTTTCACTTCTTTCAGGTTAGAGGTCGTCTTCTCGTACCGGATCATCGAAAGCTCATCTTTCGGGTCGCGCGTGGCGATAATCACCACCGGCAGGTTTTCATCGATCAGAGCGTTGGGTCCGTGCTTCATCTCGCCGGCAGGATAGCCTTCGGCGTGAATGTAGGAGATTTCTTTCAACTTGAGCGCGCCTTCGAGCGCGATCGGATAATGGATACCCCGCCCTAGGAACAGAAAATCCTGTGCCCGCACATATTCCTTGGCCAGGTCTTCGCAAATTTCTTCGTGGGTCAACAAATGCTCGAGCTTGCCTGGAATGCGGGTAAGTTCCTGGATCGCCGCTTTGGCTTCATCCGCGCTCATAGCGCCGCGCAATTGTGCGACATAAAGCGCAAAAAGATAAAGCGCGGTAAGCTGCCCGGTGAAAGCTTTGGTCGAAGCCACTCCGATCTCCGGCCCCGCGTGCGTATAGATTGTTCCCGCGGCTTCGCGCGTGATCATTGAGCCAACAACGTTGCAGATCGCCAGAGTCTTCGAGCCCTTGGCTTTGGCTTCCCGCTGCGCGGCAATCGTGTCGGCCGTCTCGCCCGATTGCGAAATCAGCAGCGTGATCGTATCCGGCGGAATGATCGGGTCGCGATAGCGCCATTCACTGGCGTAATCCACTTCCACCGGAACCCGTGCCATCCGCTCGATCATGAACTTGCCGGCTTGCGCGGCATGCCAACTGGTGCCGCAAGCTGCGATATTGATCTTCTTGCAGGCCTTGAACTCGGCCTCGGTGATCTCCATCTCGTCCAGAAAAACGTGTCCGGTTTCCTGCGAGATTCGCCCCAACGTGGTGTCGCGGACCGAGCGCGGCTGCTCGTAGATTTCCTTCAGCATGAAATGCTTGAAGCCGCCTTTTTCCGCCATGATCGGGTCCCAGGTAACGTGCTGCACCTGGCGGACGATAGGCTGTCCGTTGAAATCCGAGAGCTGCACACCTTCCGGCGTAATCACCGCGAGGTCACCGTCAGCTAGGAAGAACAAGTCACGGGTGTGATAGAGGATTGCCGGCACATCCGAGGCGACGAAGTATTCATCTTTGCCCAGCCCAATCACTGCGGGAGGGCCGTTGCGCGCGGCCACGATTTTGTTGGGCTCGTCCACGCTGATCACCGCCAGCGCGAAAACGCCAGTCAACTGTCCAACCGTTTTGCGCACCGCTTCTTCCAATGAAGGGCGATGCCCGTTTGCAGTCTTCAGGAAATACTTCTCTACGAGGTGCGCGATGACTTCCGTATCGGTTTCTGTGGTGAAGCGGTGGCCTTCTTCGGTGAGCTTTCTCTTCAACGAGACGTAATTCTCGATGATGCCGTTGTGCACCACCACAATGCGGCCCGTGCAATCACGATGGGGATGTGCGTTCTCTTCGGTGGGACGACCGTGAGTGGCCCAGCGGGTGTGGCCAATTCCGTAGGTGCCGTCGAGCGGGTTGAGCCGAATGGCTTCTTCCAGATTGCGTAATTTGCCTTCGGCGCGGCGTATCTGCAATCCGTCGCCGTTGCCGGCGACTGCAATGCCCGCCGAGTCATAGCCCCGATACTCCAGCCGCCTCAGCCCCTCGATAATGACGGGTACGACGCGCTTCTTACCAACGTATCCCACAATACCGCACATGCTATAGCTCCTGATCTCGGCTCGGGGGGACTTCCGATAGGTTACGGGTGCCGAAGTTGACCAAATCAGTCTTCAACGGAGAACCGGAATTCTTCAATCACAGGGTTCGTCAGTACTTCATGAGCGATGCGCTTCACTTCCTGCTCGGCTTCGCTCCGGTTCAATCCGCCGTTGAACGTCAACTCAAAATATTTTCCCTGGCGAACTTCAGCCAAACCCTTGTACCCCATCTTCTTGAGCGCTCCCTGGATGGTCTTGCCCTGGGGATCCAAAACACTCTTCTTTAATGACACGTAGACGTAGGCTTTCATAGGGGATATCACATTATACGTCAGCTCGCCCCGCCCACAGTCAACTTCAGGTAATCCAGAGACTTAGCCCAGCCGTGCGAGCTGCCGGTCAAGGTCTTCCAGAGCATTTTCAAGCATTTGGCGATGGCGAGGATTCTGCGCCGCCTGCATTTGTTGGCGCAGATGGCTACGACAGAGTTCCAGAGTCTGGTGCTGTTTGTTCCGGGCGAGCTGCTCCGCCGTAAGTCGTTGTTTTGATTCGACCGTTGTCGACGCGGCCGCTTGTTGCTCTTCGACCGATTTGCTTTCCCATCCGCGTGCCATCTCTCCAAGTATACGGCGAAGACAGACGCCCGTCTCGGATTGAAGCAGATGGATTCGCCGCTTGTTTCTATATCTGGCAAGCGAAATGCTAGGGGAGATATCAAGTAATGAGAAAACCGTTTGTGCGTCGAGAGAAATTAGGTTATCTTTCGCGTACTTGGGCGGGTCTCCTGTAAGGGCCCGCATCGAATACCCTCTCCTGGCTGAAGTGTGAGGTTGAAAACTCCTGTCATGGGCGGGAACGGGCGAGAAGTAAACAGTTCAGGATTGCGTCCATGTTAGCTCCCGACGGCAGGCCGGTGACTTTTGTAGCAGGGTTGAATCTGAGGGCTTCCCGCGAGCGCCTCGGCCTCACCATGCGGGAAGTGGAGAGCGCCAGTCTGCGCATCGCGGCCCGTCATGGCAGCGATGAGTTTACCGTCAGCCCCAGCCGCCTCTCGGACATTGAAACCAAGGGATTACTTCCCAGTATCTATCGCCTTTACTCCCTGGCGATCATTTATCGCCTCGATCTCCACGAGATTCTGTCCTGGTACGGAGTCGACCTTAACTCGGCGGGTGCGGACTTAAGTCTGACTCTACCTCCCAAGTCCCACGTCTCCGAATTCATGCAGGCGGTTCCCGCAGTGCAGATGCCCATACGTCTCGATCCGGCATTCGATTCGCGGCGCACCACCAACCTGAGCCGCATGGTGGAGCAATGGGGGTTGGTGCCGGTGGCGTATCTGGCGCAGTTCAGCGGAGACCACTTTGTCTACGGTTACATCGGTAGCGAAGACTTCACCATGTATCCGCTGCTGCCGCCGGGAACGTTTCTGCAGGTCGACGAATCGCGTAACCGGATCGTTCAGGGCATGTGGCGTTCCGAGTACGAACGGCCGGTGTATTTCGTGGAGACCCGCGACGGTTACATCTGCTGCTGGTGTGCGCTGAAGACCGGGCAGATCGTGCTGCAACCCCACCCGCTTTCCCCGGTGCCGGTGCGGGTGGTGCGTCATCCGCAGGATGCGGAAGTGGTCGGCCAGGTGGTGGGCGTCGCTCTCAAGCTCGGGGAGTGGCGCGGGGTGGAGACTGGCGAGGACCCGAAACCAGATTCAAAAGAGCGCCCAGCACTGAACTGAAATGCTCCGCTGACCCTCCACCCAGGTCTTCCGGCAATAATTCTTCCTGACGTTTCCTAAGACCCTCCACATACTCGCGCGCAGGTTGCTCCGCCGCGCAACTGGAAACCGCCACATCTTCCCGCAGTTCGCGCAACGGAGTTCTCAGAATTTTCAGGAACAGTCCCCGGTGTGCATCGGCAAGCGCCTGTTGAGCTCCCTGTTCTCCGTAAATCTTGCTGAGCCCCCAGTGAACGTATTGCGTGCGCTTCGAGCCGCGCAGGCTGGCGAGATATTCGATCTTTCCGACCACACCGGAAACGCGCGCGAGCGTCGTCTCCAGGAGGTCTTCGAATGCTGATTTCAGCGGCATAACTGTTGTGACTTCAGAAAACCGGATGAATCGGAGCGCGATGTTACAGCCCGCCTGATTGCCCGCACTTTACCACGGTTGAACCTCCCAAACCACTCAGAAAAGGAGTTCCACCGTGAAGAAAACTCTAATCGCGCTTGTCACCACTCTGCTCCTGCTCGGAGCACTTTCCGCACCAACCAACGTAAGAGCCGACGGCGGTCCGGGATCCAGTTGCCCTCCGCCTCAACTCTGCAAACCGTAGCCAGACAATGCTTTGGAGCAGAGACGAAATGACGGTAGTTCGATTGCCGGGCGTGCGGGGTAAGACACAGCAAAAGCGTTGCCTGAAAGAGCGAAAAAAGGGTATAGTCCGTTGCGTTTGCTATGTATCCTCATTCGTTTCTTTGGCACTATCTGTGGATTGCTCCCTACGCCCTGCAGATAGTTATCGCCGTAGTTATGGTCCGGCGCGGGCTGCACCGTGAGTTCCCAGTGTTCTTCATTTACACGGTGTTCGAGCCCCTTCAAGGCGCTGTTCTGTTTATTCTGGACCATATCGAGTCGGTTACGGCCACACAGTACCAATACGCCTACTGGCCCACACTGGTGCTAAATGCCGGGCTGCGTTTTGCGTTGCTTTACGAAATTAGTGCTCATGTCTTCCATAACTATCCCGCATTAGAGGAGCTAGCTAGGATTCTTTATCGTTGGCTGGCGGGCTTTCTCATTCTGATCGCGGTCGGGATTTCGGCCTATACACGGATAAGCGACACCCATTGGTTTCTAACTGGATCCCATGTGTTGAATCAGGGTGTGGACCTGGTGCAGATTGGGCTGTTGCTATTTATTCTTGTCTTTTCAATTTACTTCAAATTGCCCTGGCGAAATTATGTTTACGGGATTGCATTAGGGTTGGGCCTGTACTCCAGCGTCGACTTGGCAACGTCCGCCATCCGCGCTGCAATCGGCTCGCAACCCGCAAATTACCCGTTCGATTTCATCACCATGGCGACATATCACTGCTGTGTGGTGTTTTGGCTGGTCTATGTGCTGGCTCCGGAATTCTCATGGCGTGTTGTGAAAAACTTGCCGGCCGATAATCTCAAGCAGTGGAACTCGGAACTGGAGCGCTTGCTACTCCGATGATCCTGCCTATTGTCCTCGTTCTGGCATCGATCGTTGCCCTGCTGGTGCTGCTGTTTGCAGCCCGGGGTCAGGCAGCCTCCGTCGGCCAGCTTGATGATCTGGCAGGTCGCACCAGGCCAGTGGACCTCGAGGCTTTCCGCAACCTGATCGACCCGGAGGAGGAGCTGTTCTTGCGCGATAGCCTGGCGGCTGGGGAATTTCGAAGCGTGCAACGGGAACGGCTCCGTGCGGCCGCCGGATATGTGGCTAATACGGCTCACAATGCCGCCGTGTTGCTGCGTTTGGGAGAATCCGCGCTGCGAAGCCCTGATCCAGAGATTGCATCGGCTGGGCGCCGCCTGGTTGAAACTGCCGTTCGCCTCCGGCTCTATGCCCTGCTTTGCCTGGCAAAGTTGCGGGTGAGAGCGGCTCTTCCCGGTGTACCTCTTTCCGTGGGCGGGCTGGTGGAGAGCTATCAACGCCTGAGCGGAATCGCCTCCCAACTGGTTCTTGCGCAACGGCCGAGGTACGTCTCCCGGTTGTCCGCAATTCTATAAACGGTACGCGCGACAATTCCTTGATCGGAAACCCGGATTTGTTGACCCGCGGTCGGTCAACCCGCCAATGGCGCGTTTGTTCTGAAAACCGAACAAAACCTCAGTTGATGCGTGAGAGAAGCAGTTTGGCACTTACCGTGATAACCAGAGACTATTTGCTCGAGGGGGTACGCAAGTTTTGTCTGCGAGCTCGTGCAAATGAGTTCTGACCGCAGCCACTTTGCTTCTGACAACGCGGAACTTCGTCGCGACCAAGCGATTCCGGGCCCGGCTGATCTTCTCAGTGGCCACGGTCCCGTGCCCGAGCTGTTCCTCAAACTGACGCAAAGTCTGCGCCTGGTCACCAGCTTCGATTTTGCCGGCTGCTGCCTTTACGATCCCGCCAGCAGGGTAATGCGCTTGCAGGTGTGGGAAGGCGCTCAACTGATAAGTCCTCCGGCGGAATTGCCCCTCGAAGACACCACAGCCGGCTGGGTTTGGCAGCACCAGCAACCATTAGTGTTCGCCGACGTGCAACAGGAGTTCCGCTTTCTCACGGGCCTCAATTCGCTGAAGGCGAAAGCAATCCGGTCATTTTGCGAACTGCCTCTCAGCACCACCCTGCGGCGCCTGGGGACGCTGAGTCTGGGCAGTTTGCAGCCCAGTGCGTATGGCGAAAAGAACGTGCAGTTCCTGCTGCGGGTGGCCGAGCTATTCGCGCTTGCTCTCGAGAATGCCTTGACCCAGGAAGCGCTGCGGCATGAGCAGGAACACATGCGGCTTCTGCTCGACCTCAACGCGGCCTTAATGACCAGCCGGGATGAACACGAACTCTTCCGCTTGCTTTCAGGCTTCATCCAGCGAATCGTCCCGCACCAATACGCCACGGTGGCGATCTATGACGTGGAGGCGCGCACCCTCGCTCACTATCCACTGGATACAGCTCTCTCCCACAAAGTGCTGGGCGAGAGCCGGACCCTTCCGGTGCAGGAGACGGCAGCCGGGCGGGCCTTGCTGGAGCGAGAGACCAAGATCTTCTCGCGCGAGGACTTGATGGGCATCCCTTCGACATTCGTAAGCGAGCACCTGGCCGAAGGCATCCAGTCCCTCGCCTGCGTTCCCCTGGTTACCCGGAAGGGAGAACTCGGAACTTTGAACCTTGGGAGCACGAATCCCAACTCTTTTCAGGAGCGCGATCTGGGACTGCTGCAACAGGTGGCGGCGCAAGTTGCCGTAGCTCTGGAGAATGCGCGTGCCTACCAGGAAATCATTGAACTGAAAGACAAGCTGGCAAAAGAGAGGCTCTACCTGGAGGATGAAATCATCACCGAACTCCATTTTGAGGAGATTGTGGGCGACAGCGCTGTGTTGAAACGGGCTTTGGCGCAGGCCAGGACCGTGGCTCCCAGCGATGCCACTGTCCTTGCGCTGGGGGAAACGGGCACGGGAAAAGAATTGCTGGCTCGCGCCATCCACCGGATGAGCACAAGAAAAGATGCCGCCTTTGTGAAACTGAACTGCGCCGCTATCCCTACTGGGCTGTTGGAGAGTGAGCTGTTTGGGCACGAAAAGGGAGCTTTCACCGGTGCCATCAGCCAAAAAGTTGGCCGACTAGAATTGGCCCACAAGGGAACGCTTTTCTTGGATGAGGTGGGCGATATTCCGCTGGAACTTCAACCCAAACTGCTGCGCGTCCTGCAGGATCAGGAGTTCGAAAGGCTCGGTAGCACGCGGACGATCCGTGTCAACATCCGTTTGATCGCAGCCACGAACAAAGACCTGGTCAAGAGCGTCGCTGAACGGGAATTTCGCAGCGACCTGTACTACCGCCTGAACGTGTTTCCCATTCGCATGCCGGCACTCCGCGAGCGGCGACCCGATATCCCGCTGCTGGTACGTTACTTTGTGCAGAAGTTCGCCAATCGCATGGATAAACAGATCACCAAGATTCCCGCCGAAACCATGAAGGCGCTGACCAGTTGGTCCTGGCCGGGGAACGTGCGCGAGCTGGAAAACTTTCTGGAACGATCCGTTATCCTGACGGAAGGGCCGGAGCTGAATGTTCCGCTCGCCGAGTTGGGGCCATCGCGAGAGGAAAGCTCCGATGACGGGACACTCGAAAGCCTGGAACGTGACCACATCGTACGCGTCTTGCGACAGACGCATGGTGTGATTGGGGGCGCCAGCGGAGCGGCGGCGCGCCTGGGGCTCAAACGAACCACCTTGCAGTCGATGATCCTGCGCATGGGAATCGCTCGCGAAGAATACCGGGGCTGACGCTGTGCACGCCTGTCATGCGAAGTGACGACTGATCGGCACCCTGACGGAAGCTCGGCATTTCTTACGGCAAGAAGATCATTTCACCGCGCGCTCTTTTTCTGTGGAAAACTCGTGTTTGCCTCGCTTTGTGTGCAAAGCATCGCCTTTGGAAGTGCGACTGCCACAGAATTCCACACGCAGGCAAAAATAGGGCCAACTTAGAACTCTATGCTTGGGGGAATATGCGAGTCTGCGACGATCACCCTGACGGGCGCCGGGGAGAATGGCACCCTGTCTCAAAAATGCCGGCGATCCTTCCCGCTTATGGACAACGAACGGGCGTCGCTGCAACCAGAAAGTGGGCTCTTTCTGCGCGATGGCAAGGGTTGGCCTCAGCCATCAAACTCGGTCGGGGAGGACCGCGCTCGGCGGGGAGCAGGGGCGAGTCGAGAGCACAGTGGGTTGACCCGATTTATTTGTTCGCCTGCGGCATTGAGTGGCACCGGAGCGGTGAACCGAGCGCCGGCTGGGAGTTGATACGCGGCCTGCGATCCACTGGCGAAGCGGTGCAAGTGGCCGGGGCGCTGTTGGCGAGAGCCAGGAACTCCCATTTGCCGATCTGCGGCCCGGATCCCGCCGCTGAAATTGAGGAAGAAAATGTCAGAGACTGCCCATCCGAAACGGGTGCGCAAACTTTCAGCCAGGCGGAGACGATGAACACACCCTACGGGTTGGAGATTATAGAGAGCTGCCACACTTGCAAATTGCGGAGAGACCGCTGGTTTTGCTCTCTGTCACCGGAGGCCTTGAAGTCTTTCAGCGCCGCCAGCCATCTGTCCACCTATCCGGGCGGGGCGGTGCTCTTTGTGGAAGGCCAGGTGCCGCGCGGCGCATTCGTGTTGTGCTCGGGCAGGGTGAAGCTCTCGACCACGTCCCGTGAGGGCAAGGTGCTGATCCTCAAGATGGCAGAGCCGGGAGATGCTTTGGGGCTGAGCGCGGTGGTGTCCGGCACTCCCTACGAACTCCGCGCCGAGACGCTTGGCCCCTGCCAGGTGAACTTCGTGGACCGTGAAGCGCTCATGAGGCTGCTAGAAAAGCACGTCGAAGTGGGATTGCATACGGCGCAGGCGCTCAGCAAGGAATTTCAGTCGGCTTACCGGGACATTCATGAACTGGTGCTGGCGCGCTCCTCGGCGGGCAAGCTGGCGCGGTTGCTGCTTTCCTGGAGCGGGAGTCACGAACGGGCGGCCGAGTGCCGCGAGATCCGCATTCGATCCAGCCTGACCCATGAAGAAATGGCACAGATGATTGGATCTTCCCGCGAAACGGTAACTCGCTTGCTAAGTGAGTTGAAGAAGAAAGAATTGATCCGGCTCGAAGGCTCGACCTTGGTGATCCGGAATCGAACGGCCCTGGAAGCGCTGGCTGCGTAGCTCTGTAGCGGCCAAGGCGGCCGGAAACCTCCTATCCGGCCGCCTCCCCTTTTTTCTGTGTGCGGCGGTTATGTCACGGTCCACGTAGGGGCGGACGCCCCCGTCCGCCCGGGAGCCAGCTTCCGCCAAAACTCCTCCGAACCACCGCGAGCTAAAGCTCGCTCCCCGGTCGAGGCGCCCGGGGCTACGTGATTTGGTTACGCCTCCGGCTTCAGAAGTGGAAGCCGATCTCGCCCGTGATCGCCCGCGGCGTCACATAATGCGTGCCGCTGAACGTGGAGAGAAAGTTATAGAGCGCGTACTTGTTCGCCAAATTGACGACGGTCAATTGCGCACTCCATTTGTATTTCTCGCCATGGAACAGGTTGTCCTGCCCGATGGCGATGTCAAAGAGGCTCCGATGCGCGATGCGCTGTGGATTGTGGTCGTCGTTCTCGGTTCCGGGCGCCGGGATGCTTATCAGCGTCGAGCCGTATTGTCCCGCCGGACACAAGCCAGTCGGGCTGATCGGAACACCCGTTGGGTTGGCGGCTGTGGGCGGGGCCGCATGAACGGAGCCACAAAACAAGCCAGCCTGGAACTGCTGATCGGCGCTGAGCCCGGAGGCGTCTGCCTGGGACAAGTCAGGGCTTCCGCAGGTATCATTGACGGCGATACACGGAACGGCTCCCGCCACCAATCCGCTGTCATATCGCCAGTTGAAACCGAGCCACGGCCCTCTTTTCCAAGGCTGGTACTGCATGTGGGCCGTGAGGTTAAACTTTTCATCGTGATCGATGCGGAACGGCGTGTTTGCCGTTCCGCTCGAGCCGGCTGGAACCGCCCCGGCTCCGCCAATCTGAGGATTGAAAAACCGCGCTGCGACGCTGGAAAAGACAACGAGCCCCGACAGTCCATGGAGGTTCGGCACGCTCACCCGGCCCGCGTATCCCGGGATCTTCGAACTGTTCCATTCGATGGGGAAAGTTATCGGGGTAGCGCCGAGCACGCTGAAGTCGTACGCATTATGTGTGTACTTCCAGATGTACTCGCCCGAGAAGACCACGTACTTCCCAAAGGCTTGCTGGAGCCCAACGTGAAATTCATTACGCCACCCCGGACTAAACGGGTTAATGCTTGATCCGGTGCAAAGAAGTAGCGGATTCAGTATCGGGTTGGCACATCCGATGTTAGACAGCACCAGGTTTTCGTTAAAGGGCGTTTCCAGAACTCGCGCGTAGGAAACGCGAAGAATAGTGTTGGTTTTCTTAACGTTATAGGCGATTCCGATTCGGGGCTCGGCCTCCTTGTGGGTGGTAAGTCCATTGTAGAAATCGCCGCGCAATCCCAAATTAAACGCCCAGTTTCCCTTTGTGATCGAATCCTGGACATAAAGAGCGAGTTCCTTAACGTCGGTGTGACCGTTAAATGTGAATAAGCCGCTGTTGGTAGCGCCGTTCGGGCAGTTGTCCGCGGGGGAGGGAGTGGGCCGCGTGAGATCGTAGCAGCCCAGCGCGAAATCGAAGCCAGGATTTGCCACGAACGGCGTGGGATAAAGAGCGGGGTTGGTCGACGTTGCGCCTGCGCAATTGCCGGGGTCGTTGAGCCCCGGATTTCCGACAAACACCGGGAAGCCGGCGGCATCCAGGCATGGCGCGTTCAGCGTCGGATCGACTATGCCGAAGGGGTCTTTCTCATCAAGAAACGTCTGTTCATACACTGCCCCGGCCTTGATGTTATGAATTCCCTTTACGTAAGAGATATTCGAGCGCAGGCCCGCGTTCAAGAGGGTGCGCCTCTGGCTCACGGTTTCGCTCTGAAGGCCGGGAGCGCCAAGGTCTGCAAAGGGATTGCTGCTGGGGTAGTAGTTGTAGCCGTCGCGGCGGACAAAAGCGCCGAGAGTAAATACGGAATGCGGGTTCAGTACACGGGTCCAGGAGGGCGCAATGTTGAAGGTCTTGATTTGCGAGCGCTGATCGGTCACACCAACCAGATTGCCGTTCGGATCAAGGCCCCCATTGAACACCACTACCCCTTTCCAAGGCGTGGCCAGCTGAGAGTCATAGGAATTGGGCGTCTGGAACCAGGAGCGCGTGAAACCGAAGTTCAGATGGATGGAATCGCCGGTGGAGATCTGATAATCCACGCGGTCGAACAGGTTCTCCTCGTTGCCCTTGTCGTGCATCACGACAAATTCTGGCGGATCAAGAAAGCGGCCACTGTTCAAGCCGTTGGCGGAGATGAAGTTTCCCCAATTCTGCCCGCCGTAACCCAGGTTGAAGCCAACGTTGGACGTGCCGAAACTGCCATAGGAAGCTGTTACGGCACCATGGGGTGTGGTCATGCCCTGGCCGGAGCGGGTAGTTACGTTAATCACTACGCTGGTTTTGTCTCCGTATTCGGCCGGTGGCGCGCCGGAGATGACTTCCATGGACTCGACGGAATCGAGGGGAATCTGGTTGGAGAAGACTTTGCTTTGCTGATCAGTGATGGGCTGGCCGTCGACAGAAAACGAATTCTCCGCGTGGTCACCCAAGCCATGAAATAGACCGTTGGAGTCCGCAGCGATTCCGGGTGTGGCCAGAGTGACCAGGGAACTCACCGAGGACGACTGGCTTTCCAGCGGAATCTTGTCGAACAAACCGCGGTCCACATCCACGTGGAAAGTCGGGTCATTCTCCAGCAAGTCGCTGCCCGAACTCTCGACGGTCACCGTCTCGGCAGATCCTGCCACTTGCAGGTTTATCTTCAGCGTGATCGGAACGGTGGAACGAACGTCAATATCCTGAGCATATGCAGCGAACCGCGCCGCGGTCACGCTTACGTGGTAAGGGTTAAAGGGAACGTTGGGAAAAGAGAATGCGCCGGCCGCATCGGTGGTCACGGTACGGCTGAATCCGCTCACCGGATTGTGGATTTCCACGACCGCGTTGGGAACCACCGCGCCCGATTGGTCCACCACGGCGCCCGTGACGGACGTAGAACTTCCCGATTGCGCGGACACACTAAGAGAAACTGCCAAATAAGCAACTAAGATGCAAGCCGCATAAAGCGGCTTCTTGTAAGAGGCCAGCATGATTCCTCCAAAGGAATAAAGAAGCAGAACAGATTTCGATTTAGAAACGACGGCTCTGTGGTCTTAGACCTGAGGAGGGGGACGAACGCTGAGAGCGAACGAGATGAGGCGATGAGTGCGAGAGACTACTTCAGGGCAAAAAGAAGAAATCTCGACGAAGCTCACCGACGACGGATTGGCTGAAGCCACGGGGACCGTCGAATGGTTGGCAACGCAAACCCGGCACGTTAGCGACTCGGTAGAACTGGAGTGGTGATGCGCGACGATCGCTATTGCTGACCCAAGCGTCAACAGTAGGCAAGCCAGCGCTAAGCTTTTCCGGTTCGCGCGCATCTGAAACGATTCAAGGAATACGTATAGTGAATCTACACTGAAACCGGAAACGAATGCAACGAAGGGATCTGGTTTGCACACCCTGCCCTTTACTAAGAGCCAAGCGCACAAGTAACCAGGAATCAAGCGATTACAAGCAGAGTTGCGGACTCACAAGCGATGGTTGTTTTGTGGGGTACGTGTCTGAGTGGTTGCGGGGAAGATGGCGTGAAGAGTTCAAATCCGCCCCTGACCGCTCGATCCCGATCCCGGCAGTAGCCGCGTCGAATTGAGAATGAAGGCCATCTCAGAGGAGACGTGGATAAATGCAGCCAACAGAGGGTTCAAAAAGCCAAAGGCTGCCAGTCCGACTCCGATGCTATCCACCACCAGTGTCCCGGTGAAGTTCTGCATGATTATGGCGTGGCATCTCTGGGCGACCCGTAATGTTTCGACCAGACGGGCAAGGTCACTTCCAATCAATATGATGTCCGCGCTCTCGCGCGCAACATCGGTGCCCGATCCCATCGCAATCCCGACGTTGGCTTGGACCAGTGCTGGAGCGTCATTGATGCCATCTCCCACCATGGCGACTTTCCGCCCCTTCTCGCGCAGTTCCTTGACCCACTGCGCTTTCTGATCGGGCAAGAGTTCTCCCACAGCTTCATCTACACCCAGATCACGGCCAACGGAGGCAGTTATGGGCTGAGCATCTCCACTCAAGAGGATGGTTTTGAGGCCCATCGCCCGCATGGCCGCGACCGCGCCCTTGGCCTCCGGACGCAGCACATCGGCGATGCGAATTGCGCCCAGCAATTGGCCGCTGCGGGCGACGTAGACTTCCGATGCTGCGCCATTACCGTTTCCGTTTATGGGCAGAACCCTTTTTATGCCGTGCTCTATCAATAGACTCCGGCTTCCGACAAGGATCTGCTCTCCGTGATAGCTGGCGGCAACTCCCTTACCTGGCGTGTAGGAAAAATCGTCCGGTTCCTGCAGCGGAATTTCGAGGGCGGCCGCCCGCAGAAGAATCGCCTTGGCCAGAGGATGTTCGGACTTGAATTCTGCTGTACTGGCGGCGGCCAGGATTTGCCGCTCGCTAAAACCATCTACAGAGACGACCTCGCAAATCTGTGGGGTTCCAAAGGTCAGAGTACCCGTCTTATCCAGTAGCACTGTGTCCACGCTCGCCATGGCCTCAAGGTAGAGGCCGCCCTTGATGATGGCGCCGTTGTGCGCCGCGCGACCAATCGCCCCGAGAATCGCCAGGGGCGTTCCTGCCGCGATGCCGCAGGCCCCGGCTACGATTACCACCGAGATGGTTGACCTTACATTATGAGTGACGAGGAAAGTGAGAGCGGCAGCTCCCAGAGCGAAGTACACCAGATAGCCCGCCAGACGATCGGCGGTTTTCTGAATGGGAGCGCGTGATTTCTCGGCGGACTCGACCGCTTCCATGATTCTGCCGAACGTGGTGTCGCGGCCCAGCTTATCGGCGCGAATCTCCAGAGCCCCTGATTGATTGATGGTTCCGGCATAGACCGTATCGCCGGGCGATTTTTCGACCGGCATTGCCTCTCCGGTGATGGCCGCTTGCTCCACAAAGGACCGTCCTCCTAGCACCGCACCATCCACCGGGATGCGGCCGCCCGGCTTTACGATGGCCGTTTCTCCAACCCGAAGATTCTCTGCAGGAATTTCTATGACCTGACCAGCGCGGCGGACGAGGACAGTCCGTGGCAGAAAATTCAGCAGATTTTGGATGGCGCGCCGGCCCCGACCCACCGTGAGTCCCTCCAGAACCTCGGCCGCCAGCACGAATGCCGTGATGACCAGGGCGGTGAAAAATTCGCCAATGGCCAGGGCGGAGAGCAGGGCGATGGTCATGGAGAGTTCCATGGTCATCTTGCGCTCGACGATATTCTCGAAAGCTTCCTTGAAGATTGGATATCCGCCGATCAGGGTGGCCGCGACACCGATTACGCTGACCCGCGCGAAAGGCTCCCAGAGGCGAAACCACACAGCGGCGGCGGCCAGAACCACGAACCCGATGCGAGCCAATTCGGCCCACTCCAACTTGTGCGCATGCTCCGCTTCGGAAGGTTGACCAGAGGAGGATGCTTGCACAGAGTAGGGTGGCAGTTCGCTGCCGGGATCATGGGAATTGGAGGCCCTGATGGGATGCAGCATGCTCATGTGAAATCCGCCCTTTCCGTGCCCGGTTACTTCAAATACCGCTTCACCATGGTGATCACTTCATCGGCGGCAAGAGTCTGATCCTGGGTCGGCCTTCGACCGGAATCGAGCACATGTTCGCGAATATGGCCTTCCAGCAGTTCCGCCATCAGGCTGTTCATGGCTCCCCGGGCGGCGCTCATCAGTTGCAAAACGTCAGAGCAATCCTGTTCTTCGCTCAGGGCCCGCACTAGCGCTTCCACCTGCCCCTGGACGCGGCGGGCTCGAGAGACCAGTTGCCGCTTATTTCTGATGGTGTGACTCATGTTGGTGCAGGATTACCTGACAATGGTAACATACCTACCCGGGTATGTATCCTCGGTGGCCGCCCCGGTCTGCACGTTGCTCCTGGAATGGGCTGCCGTATGGGGGACGCAATGCCGATTTTAACGACCAAACGGTCTGTAATCGCGCAGGTTCTGGTTTGCATTGGTTGTTGTTGCGGACAAACCGAGCGTGGGCGTCCGGAAGTCCCGGTTGAGTTTTTGAAAAGCGAATGGAGGAGACGTGGCTTGATGAAGCGCGTCCAACTTACCATCAGCGGCTGTCTCGGACCCTGCGACGTGCCCAACGTGGCCCTCATCGTCGTGGGGCGAGAAACGCATTGGCTGGGGAACCTGGAGGGATCGGACTATCAGGAATTGATTGACTGGGCGGTTCGTTGCAAGCAGGGGAACAAGGCGGTAGACCTACTCAAAAGCCTCAGAACTCACGAGATCGCCCCGTTTATCTCGCATCTCGGCTGCGAAAGATCCTAGGTCAAACGACCGCTAATCACAGTCCGAACAATTCCCGCAGACGCTTGGTTTGAGCGCGGCTCACAGGAATCTCGGTTTGTTTCTTATCGTCCATGCGCAGCTGGTAGGAGCTTTTGAACCAGGGGACGACTTCCCGAATGCGGTTGATATTGACCAGGTAGGAACGATGGGCGCGCCAGAAAAGATTGGGGTCGAGGCTGTCGAGAAGTTCTTCCAGGGTGCGGCAGTTGGAGTGGCCTTCCATGCTCGCAACCCCGCCGGTCACCACCGTGATCGTGCCTTCTTCGATGGAGGCAAAACAGATGTCTTTCTGGTTCACCAGGAAAAGCCGGCCCGCAGCCTTGAGCAGGATTTTCGATGCCTGCGGCCGCTGCGATTCGAGCATCCGCACCAGAGTTTCAAGCTTGTCTGACGACGGGCCGTTCGATTCAAGCTTGGAACGAGCCTTCTGCACCGACTGCGCCACACGCTTTTTGTCGAAAGGCTTAAGCAGGTAGTCGACGGCGTTCACTTCAAATGCTTTTACCGCGTATTGATCGAAGGCGGTGGCGAACACGATCTTGGGTAAGGGAACCTTGCGGTCGAGCAGCTTCTTGATTACGCCGAAGCCGTCGAGCCCAGGCATTTGCACATCAAGAAAGACGAGATCGGGACTGTGCTCGCGAATCAGTTGCACAGCTTCCACGCCGTTCTTGCCCTGCGCAACTACGTCCACGTCTCCGACATTCTTGAGCAGGAAGGCGAGTTCGTCGCGCGCCAGTTGCTCGTCGTCCACGATTACGGCGGAAAGGGACATGATTTTCTGAGTGCTCCTGCGGCTGCTTCAAGTATAGGCGTTCGCACCGCGGCAAACCAATGCCTCGCGACCATGGCGACCCCGGAGGGAGTCGAACCCCCAACCCTCAGATCCGAAGTCTGATGCTCTATCCAGTTGAGCTACGGGGCCGCGTTGTCAAACTCTACCATTTTCCGGTAGAGGTGCAGTATTCGTGAGCGGTGGTTCACGATCGGCTGGTATTGACCGCCAGAGCACAATGTGCGCGGCTAAGCCTTTTGGAGACTTGGAAAAATCACAGAAGAGATTATTTTTAGCAAAACGCGAAACCAGTGCTGAACCCTCCCCCTTCCTTATCAGCCCATGGTGCGTTCAGGAGGATCCTACCGTTATGTGTAAAAAACTGCCTATTCTTGCGATTGCGCTAGTGACTCTAAGCCTGCTCACAGCTGGCTTGGGCGTTGCTTCCGCGCAGGATGTTTTCAGAATCAACTATTTCTCCAACAATGCCGCGCCTGCGCCGGACGCCACCGTGCGTATCGACAACCCGGGAGTCACAGGCGGGAATCTGTGCGCCATGATCTACGTATTCGACAACGACCAGCAGCTTAGCGAATGCTGCGGTTGCATCGAAACTCCGAACGGTCTGCGCACGCTCTCTGTCAGAAATAATTTAACCTCGAATCCCCTGACTGGGGTCGTTTCACGCACGGGCGTGATCAAGGTTGTGTCGGCAGCGGTTAACAACTCGCCGTGCGATCCAACCTCCAACGTCACTCCTACGCCGAATCTCCGCGTCTGGGTTACTCATATCCAGAACCCGGTGGGAACGGCCTATCCGATCACCGAGTCGGAGTCTTCAGATTCGACTCTGGGAACCAAGGAACTGAGCTTTAACCTTCAGGCCGAGTGCGCTTTCGTCAACATTCTAGGCAGCGGACACGGCATTTGCTCCTGCGGCACCGGAGACTAACAGTTACGGGCGTGACTAAGAACGGCAGGCCTAACCGCCTGCCGTTCTTTTTTGCGGGGTTGCAGACTAATCCATTTGGGGAGTTGGAAAAGTCAGCCCAAGGTCTAGCTTGGGCGCAACGCGCCTGGGCCGAACCTCCCCCAATGAATCGCCCGGTTGCGTGCAGGAGGATCCGACCCATGGATAAAATAAGGCCTCTCTTCGCCATTGCTCTGGTGCTTATGGTTGGTCTGGGAGTCGCTTCCGCTCAGGATGTTTTCAAGATCAACTACTTCTCCAACGCTAATACCAATCGAGCCACGGGAACCGGAGGCATTCCGGACGCCACCGTCCGCATCGATAACCCGGGAGTGACTGGCGGCAACCTGTGCGCGATGATCTATATATTCGCTTACGATCAGCAGCTCTCGGAATGCTGCGGTTGTGTGCAGACCCCGAACGGCCTGCAAACACTCTCGATTGATTACAATCTCAACGCCAATCCGCTGACCGGCGTAAAGCCGGCGAGCGGGGTGATCAAGGTCGTGTCGGCCGCGGTCAATAACTCGCCCTGCGATCCGACGTCCAACGTTACGCCCACCGCTACTCTCCGGGTATGGGCGACCCACGTTCAGAATAAGGTTGGATCGGCTTACCCGATTACCGAAGCGGAATCCTCAGATGCGACTCTGGGATCGACTGAGCTGTCTAATCTGCAGGCAGATTGTGCTTTCGCGGTCCTGCTAGGCAGCGGACAAGGCATCTGCTCGTGCGGTACCGTGATCGACTAAGACTTGGCAGGCTGGAGAAACGGCAGCGACATTAAACGCTGCCGTTCCTCTTGTCCAAGAAACGTGCCAGGCTAATGCTGCCGATGCATGACTGGAGCGACTTGCCAAGGCAGGCTAATCCAATCCTTCTAGTCTGTCTGGGTGATTGTAAAGCCGCCGCCAGAGACTAAAGTCGCCGGAACGCGCTTGGGCTGAACCTCCCCGACTCACCGGCGCGGCACCCAGGAGGAGCTTAACCCCTATGCTCAAAACAAGATCAATTTTCGTAATTACTCTGGTGACCTTGAGCCTGCTTACGGCAGGCTTGGGAGTCGCTTCTGCTCAGGACGTTTTCAGGATTAACTATTTCTCCAACGCCAACACCTCCGGAGCGCCGGACGCAACCGTTCGCATCGATAACCCCGGCGTGACCGGCGGCAGCTTGTGCGCCATGATCTATGTGTTCGATTACGACCAGCAGCTGGCGGAATGCTGTGGCTGCGAGGAAAGCCATAACAATCTGCACCTGCTTTCCGTGAACGCCAACCTGACCAGCAATCCGCTGACTGGCGTCACGCTGCAGAACGGCGTGATCAAGGTTGTGTCGGCGGCGGTCAACAACTCGCCTTGTGACCCGACCTCGAACGTTACGCCTACTCCGAACCTTCGGGTTTGGGTAACGCATATCCAGAACCCGATCGGCACAGATCCTCCCGCGAAGGCGGGGGCAAAGCCCAAGGTGTTCGCCCCGACCGCTTATCCCACCACCGAGACGGAGTCTTCGGACGCCACTCTGGGAGCGACGGAGCTTAGCAATATCCAGGCGGAGTGTTCTTTCATCGCCATCCTGGGCAGCGGTCACGGCATCTGCAGCTGCGCTCAGGACGAATAAGGGCTTGCTTAATCAAGAACGGCAGGCGACTCCAGAACGCCTGCCGCTCTTGGCCTCGCGGTATCGACAGAACAGGTCGGATGGTCGTTACTCTGCAAGTGAGTGCCGCTCCCCGCAGCTCTGCAAACTATCGCGTTCCTTCCACATACAAGCTCTCGTTCTTTCTGACCTCCAGCTCGACCCCGGCTATTTCGGGAATCCGGCTCTGCATAAAGCTGCTGACTTCAGGGCAGTCGAATCCCGCTTGGCGGAAAAGGTGAAGCAGGGATTTCTCGTCAAACATCTGGCAATGATTGGCTCCGGGGTGCACCAGGTCGCGCACTCCACGTTGCAGGGAAAGCCGGCTGACAAAATCGTGCGAGGCAGTAGGCGCCGCATTTTCCAGATATTCCCCAACGATCAGCCGAAGATCGGGCACCACGACGCGCAGAACTCCCCCGGGTTTCAGCACTCGAAAGCAGTCACGGGCGATTTTCAGCGAGTCTTCCCAACGGAAATGCTCGAAAGTGTGCGACGAATAGATATAGCTTATGGTTTGATCCGCGAAGGGCAGTCCCTTGCGGACGTCGTGCCGGTGGATGTCCGGAGGCCAACGGGGAACTCCGAACCAGCGGCAGGCAAGAGGAATACGCGAAAGCAGGATCGTGGGCGAATTATCGATGTTGTACCATCCGGGCGCACCCGACAGCCCCGATCCGATGTTGACCATTTGAACGCCGTTCTTCAAGAGAGACTCAATTATTGCTGAGCACTGAGCGTGGAACAAGAGGGGCGCGCGGCACGCTATTCGGCAACACTCTCGATCGCCATCGCCATGCCCATGCCGCCGCTGACGCAAAGCGTCGCCACACCGCGTTTCGCCTTCCTCCGCAGCATCTCGCGCAGCAGGGTGACGGTGATGCGGGTTCCGGTGCAGCCGATAGGGTGGCCCAGGGCGATCGCTCCGCCATTAACATTGAGCTTTTCACGGTCGAAGTGCAGTTCGCGGTCACAGGCGAGGACTTGCCCGGCGAAGGCCTCGTTCAATTCGATCAGGTCGAAATCCGCTAGGCGAAGGGAATACTTTTCTTCCAGCTTGCGCAGAGCAGGCACCGGCCCAATCCCCATGATGCGGGGATCGACTCCGACCGAGGTCACCGCGAAAATTCGGGCGAGCGGTTTCAGATTGTTTCTGGCAGCGAACGCTCCGCTGGCAACAACTACAGCCGCGGCGCCATCGGTGATGCCAGAAGAATTACCCGCCGTAATCGTCCCGGTCTTCGAGAATACCGGGGCCAGCTTGGCCATCTTCTCCAGAGTTGCGCCGCGGAAAGGATGTTCGTCGCGGTCGAAAGTTTGTGGGCCCTTCTTGCTTTCGAGAGTTACCGGGACCAGTTCATCGTCGAACTTCCCGGCGTCGATCGCCGCGGCAGCGCGTGTCTGCGAACACAGGGCGAATTGATCTTGTTCTTCGCGGGAAATTTTGTACTGTTCGGCCAGGACCTCGGCCGTTTCCCCCATCACCATTTTCGCCAGAGGACAGAAAAAACCGTCGCGGTACATGCCGTCAACCAGTTCCTGATCGCCGAGGCGGTATCCCCAGCGTGCACCCTCTAGGTAATAGGGCAAGCGCGACATCGACTCGGTCCCCCCGGCTAGCGCACAATCCAGATTGCCGGCGGCGATTTCCTGATAGGCGAGCGCAATCGACTTCATCCCCGAGGCGCACGCCTTATTCACCGTGTAAGCGGGGACTTCCTGGGGCACACCACTGCGCACGGAAATCTGCCGGGCAACATTGGGGCCTCCGCCGGCCTGGCGGGCGTTGCCGAAGATTGTTTCTTCAATCTGCTCAGGGCGAACACCAGCCCGCTCGATCGCCGCCTTGGCGGCGATGACGCCCATATCAGCGGCGGTCAGCGAGGCGAGTGAACCCCCAAACTTGCCGATAGGAGTGCGCACCGCAGACACGATGTAGACTTCGTTCATCCGGTTTTCAGTCTAGCATTCCGGCCCGTGTGGGCGCGGGCGCCTCGCCCGCGAGCCCGTCAAAGAAGTAGACTGATTCATTCATGAATTACATCTACGGCATCAATGCGGTCGCCGAAGCCCTGAAAGCGCGAGGGCGATCGTTCTCCTGGGTCGGCGTGTCCAAGGACCGCCATGACCTGCGCTTGCAGCGCGTGATCGAAGAATGCCGCCGCCAGGGAGTGGCGGTGCGCTTTGTTACGCGCGCCGAACTCGATGAGATGGCAGGCAACAACTCGCACCAGGGCGTTGTGGCCGTGACTTCGGCCAAGCAATATAGTGGCATCGACGACGTGGTCGGAGCCAAACGGGGCGCGCATTCGCTCGTAGTCGTGCTCGACGGTGTCGAAGACCCGCACAACCTGGGGGCGATTCTGCGCACCGCCGATGCGGCGGGTGCTGATGGCGTGGTGATTCCCGAGCGCCGCGCCGCCAGCGTTACGGCAATCGTGGCCAAGACTTCCGCTGGCGCGAGCGAGCATTTGCCGATTGCGAAAGTAACCAACATCGCGCGGACCCTCGAAGAGTTGAAAACAAGAAATCTTTGGATTGTCGGCTTGGATGAGCGGGGCAAACAAGCTTACGACAAGCTCGACTACCAAATGGATTGCGCCGTCGTGTTCGGGGCGGAAGGCAAAGGGCTGCACGAGTTGGTGCGGAGGCATTGCGATTTTCTGGTTTCGATTCCGATGCTGGGCAAAGTGTCGTCGCTCAATGTATCGGTCGCGGCCGGAGTGGTCCTGTACGAAATCGTGCGCCAGCGGCGGGAAAAGGCCGCATCCAACCCCAAATGAAGTTCCTCCGAGTCCTCTGTGTCCTCTGTGGTCTGGCAGTTCATGCCTTCGCCCTCGATCGGGAAGCCTTTACCTTTACGAATTACGATCTCGGAGTGCGCATCGAGCCCGAACAGCAACGCCTGGCGGCCCGGGGGAAGATTACGCTCCGCAACGATTCCAGTGCGCCACAGAAAAACCTGTCGTTGCAGATTTCTTCCAGTCTGGGTTGGCGGTCGATTCAATTTGAGGGCAAGCCCGTGCAGTTTGTGTCCCAGCCCTACACCTCGGACATCGATCATACCGGGGCTCTTTCCGAAGCCGTCGTCACTCTACCGAAGGAAATCCCGCCGAAGGCCAGCATCGAATTGGAAATCGGCTACGAGGGCACCATTCCGCTGGATGCGAGTCGGCTCACTCGCGTCGGAATGCCGCCAGAGAAAGCAAAGCACATTGACTGGGATCAGATCGGCAAATCGTTTACCGCAGTGCGCGGGGTCGGATATGTGGCCTGGTATCCCGTGGCCTTGGAATCAGCCAATCTGTCAGAGGCCAACAGCCTGTTCGAGGCTCTGGGAAGATGGAAGAATCGGGAAGCCCAGGCGCAAATGAAATTCAAACTCACGTACGCGGGAGAGGACACGCCTCCGCTGTTGCTGTGCAACGGAAAGGGCGGCAGCGCCGGTTACGAGCGGATCAGTAGAACATACGCGGTCGAAACCGAATGTCGGTACTCGCCCGTCGGTCTGACTGTGCCGCTTTTTGTGATCGGTGGATTCGACGGGCCGGATAGGCCGCCTGTGAATATCTCATATCTTCCCGAGCACAAGGCGGGCGCGGACAACTATGCGCTGGCTGCGCAACTTGCCGAGCCATTGGTCACTGAATGGTTTGGCCCTTCAAAGGAAACACCAGAAGTGAGGGCTGAGGTCATAGACCTGGCCGATGCTGACGCCGCCCCCTACGAAAGCGGCACGATGCTGCTGACACCTCTCCGAAGCGCAGACTCGCGGCTTTATCAACTCAACGCCGTCTACCAGCTTACCCATGCGGCTTTCACCTCTCCGCGGCCTTGGATATACGAGGGATTGGCGCATTTTGCCCAGGCTCTTTATACCGAACGGCAAAGCGGACGCAAGGCAGCGCTCGACTTCATGGATCTTCACCGTGCAGGGCTGGTCGATGCCGAAACAAGTCTTGCTAAACAACCTATCACTGGCGGCGTGGTGGACGAGTCGTTGCTCGACACCAGCAGGGAAGAGTTCTACCGCAGCAAAGCGATGTACGTTTGGTGGATGTTACGTGACATGGTGGGCGAAGACGCGTTGAAGAAAGCGCTGGCCACCTACCGCCCGGAGCAGGACACCAGCCCTTCTTACTTGCAACGCCTGATCGAAGCCCAGGCGAAAAAAGACTTGCAGTGGTTTTTTGATAACTGGGTGTACCAGGACCGAGGATTGCCCGATTTTCGTATTGAGTCCGCTTTTTCGCGGCCGGCCTCGGGCGGAACCGACCTGGTAGTCGTTTCGGTCGAGAATCTGGGGAATGCCGGAGCAGAAGTGCCTGTCACTTTGCGCATGCAACAAGGATCGGTGACGAAGCGCCTTGAAGTGCGGGCAAGGTCGAAAGCCACCATCCGGATCGACGCCATTTCCACTCCAGTGGAGGTGGTAGTGAATGATGGCAGCGTGCCAGAGAGTGATGCGAGCAACAATGTTTCGAAAATATCAGCTCCGGCGAAATAGTTGGCTGCAGGAGTGGTGTTTTTATTGATTCAATGACTCAATGATTTATTGACTCAACAAGTGCCTGTACCCTTTGTAGTAGGTTGCACAATCGTCCTGGAGGAACCTTGGCCTACATTCAATTTCTTGGCGCAGCCGGTACCGTCACTGGCTCGAAGCACCTCATCAACACCGCATCCGATCCGAGCGGTGCGAACGGATTCCAGGCCTTGATTGATTGCGGAATGTTTCAGGGACAAAAGGAATGGCGCGAGCGCAACTGGCAGGACACGCCCGTGCCGGCGCGCAACATTGACGCCGTCATTCTGACTCACGCTCATCTCGATCACTGTGGCTGGATTCCTCGCCTGGTGAAGCAGGGGTTTCGCGGCCCGATTTACGCTACCCCCGCAACCATCGACTTGTGCGGCGTGATCCTGCGCGACTCCGGCCATCTGCAGGAGGAAGACGCGGCCTATTACAACAAGAAGAAGATTTCGAAACACGACCCTGCATTGCCGCTCTACACATTGGCCGAGGCTGAAGCCAGCCTGCAGTATTTCCGGCTAGTTAAGGCTGAGGAACGCGTTCAGGTCTGCCCGGAGATTTCTTTCCGGTTTGTGCCTGCCGCGCACATCCTGGGCTCCTGCATGGCGGAGATGGCCCTCCAAACCAACGGCCGGCCACGGCAGTTGCTTTTTACGGGAGATATCGGCCGGGTCCGCGACCAGAATGTTGCTCCCGGCAAAGTGGTTCACTCGGGCCCGGCAGAAGGCGAAGTGGCCGATGTTCTGGTGATGGAATCCACTTACGGCAACCGCCAGCATCCCACGGAAGATCCCCGGCCACAGTTGGCTGCCCTCATCCAAAAGACGGTGCAGCGCGGCGGTTGCGTGTTGGTTCCGGCCTTTGCCGTAGAGCGCACCCAGAAATTTCTGTTCATGCTCAAGCAGCTCATGGAATCGGGACAGATTCCCAGGGTTCCGGTTTTTTGCGACAGCCCGATGGGAATCAAGGCGGTCGAGATCTTTCTGAAACACACCGAGGAGTACAGCGACGACACCAGGAGGCTGATCAGCCAATATGGCTCGCCGCTCCAGTGGCCCGGTTTCACCTTTGCCTCGACCGGCGAGGAATCCAGGAAAATTAATGACACGAATTATCCCTGCATCATAATTTCCTCCAGCGGCATGGTGACCGGCGGCCGCATCCAGCATCATCTGGCGCAACGCCTGCCCGATCCAAAGAACACTGTCATCTTTATCGGATTTCAGGCGCCCGGCACCCGCGGCTTCACCATCAAGAGCGGCGCCCCGCAGGTAAAGATCTTCGGCCAAATTGTCCCGATCCGCGCCGAGGTCGCCGCGTTTGAGCAATTCAGCGATCACGCCGACACGCCCGAGCTTCTGGAGTGGCTTCACACCTTTCCCCGAAAGCCGGCAGTGACGTACCTTGTGCACGGCGAGCCGGCCGCAGCTTCGCAACTGCGCGACACCATGACTAAAGACCTGGCCTGGAACGTCCAGATCGCGCAATGGATGCAGAAAGTGGAGATTGCGTAATTGGGTAGTTATGCAATTTGTGAAGACAGCGAGGAAGTCTTCGATTACACAATTACAAATTCACCAATTACAAAATGAGGACTTATGACTGAAGCTGAACTCAAGAAACAACTCGAGGCTGCCGAGAAGAGTCCGAAGCAGATTGCCGCGGCGGTTTCCGGTCTCCCGGAGAAAACTCTGCGCTACAAACCCTCGCCCGACAAGTGGTGCATTCTGGAAATCCTGGCGCACCTGGTCGATATAGAAATCGTCTACGCCTATCGCATGCGCCAGATGCTGGCCGATACGAAGCCGGTCATCGCTCCCATCGATCAGGACGAGTGGGCGAAGAACCTGGGCTACTTGCAGGAAACACCGCCCGAGCTGGTCGCGCTGTACGGACTGAACCGCCATCACACCTTGCAGCTGTTGCGCCGCCTCAAGCCGGGAGACTTGCAGAAGTCTGCTTACCATCCCGAACTGAAGCGGGATGTCACGCTGGCTGAGCTTGTAGGGATGATGGGCGGGCACGGCGCCAATCATCTCCAGCAGATCGAACGGCTGAAAAAACTGGCTGCCGCCTGAGGACTCGTATCAAGGCACGGCTTCAGCCGTGCCGTTACTTGGTGCCGCCGATCTCGCGCCCAACAGGCGCAACTGCCACAAGGCGAGACGATCAATTGGCGTTGGTAAACCGCACCAACGCCTCTAACTTCCGCGTCGCTGCTCCAGAATCAATCGCCTTCTCCGCCAGCGGCACTGCTTCTCGCAGATGGTCTGCCTTGCCTGCAGCCACCAGGGCGGCGGCTGCATTGAGCACAACTACATCCCGCCGCGGCGATTTCTTCCCGCCGAGTACTTCGCGGATTATTGCGGCGTTAGCTGTCGCATCTCCGCCGGAAATGTCGTCGAGCATGGCCCGCTTCATTCCAAACTCTTCCGGCGTCACTTCATAAGTCCGCACGCTGCCGTCGCGCACTTCCGCCACCCGTGTCGTATCGGTGATCGTGATCTCATCCAGTCCATCGAGTCCGTGTACAACCAGAGCGCGGTGCAGTCCCAGCATGCTGAGTGCCTCAGCCAGCTTTTCCACCAAGTCGACCGAATACACCCCCACCACTTGAGCCGAAGCATGCGCCGGATTGGTCAGCGGCCCGAGCAGATTGAACACCGTACGCAAGCGCAGCTCACGCCGCGCCGGCTGAACGTATTTCATGGCCGAATGCATCGCCGGGGCGAAGAGAAATGCAATGCCAACTTCTTCCAGGCAAGTGGCCATGCGGGCTGGAGGCAAATCAATCTTGACACCCAGGGCTTCCATCACGTCGGCCGAGCCGCATTTCGAAGTCACGCTGCGGTTGCCGTGCTTGGCCACGCGCACGCCCGCCCCCGCCACCACGAACGCCGTCGCGGTAGAGATGTTGAACGTCCCGCTGGCATCGCCTCCGGTACCGCAGGTGTCGACGAGCGCATCTCGGCCCGTGCCGCTTACGTCGACAGGTGAATCGTGAACCTTCAGCGGAATCGCGGCAGCACGAATCGCCTCAGCAAAGCCGACGATTTCCTCGACCGTCTCGCCTTTCATGTGCAGCGCAACCAGTAATGCCCCGATCTGCGCGTCGGTGCATTTGCCTGTGAGGACTTCTGTCATCACCTCGCGAGCTTCGTCGCGCGAGAGGGATTCGCTGTGATTGGCGATGCGATGCAAAGCTTCAAGGATCATGTGTGGTTATAAGGGTAGCATCGCTCAGCCCGCCAGACACTCAATCGCTTTCACTGCGTCTGGCGGCAGCGCCATGGCTACGCTGGCCAGGTCCTGCTTCATGTGTTCCGCGTCTGAGGTGCCAGTTAGCGGCAGCATGCCGACGGCCCGCGCGAAGGCGAAGACGATCTGGGCTGGCGTCACTTTGGCGCGCGCCGCGAGGCCGGTCACCAGCGGATGCGTCAGCACTTCGACGTTCGCAGTGAGCAGGGAGAACCCTTGATAAATGATGTTCCGCTCGCGGCAGAACAGTCGCACTTCACGGTCCCAGCCGGTGCGGGCGAAGCAGCGGTTCTGTACGAACGCAGGGACCTCGGCGTGGGCGGCCGCCATCTGCTCAAGATGCAGGAGCGAGACATTGCTCATCCCGAGCAGACGAGTGCGGCCGGCATCGCGCTCTTTGATCATCGCTTCCCAGACTTCGGCATCAGCTTCGGTCCAGCCATAGCCGGAGGACGGCCCGTGCAGCACGTAGCTGTCGACGTAGTCGGTGCCGAGATGTTCGAGCGAACTGGCCATGGACTGCGCGACCTGAACTGAGAGTCGCGCCGCGGGATCGTAGGGCAGGCGGTGGTCCTGGCCGGGGCGGTAGGTGAATTTCGTCTGCAGAAAAAGATCGGCGCGCGTCACGCTCCCAGCGCGATAAGCAGCGGCCAGGCCCTGGCCGACTCCAGCTTCGAAGTAATGCCTGCGCTGGTTGGCGGTATCGATGCCGCGAAAGCCCATGCGGATGGCGAGTTCGGTCAGGGCCTGCGTGCGGTCTTCTTTCCAGGCTGTGCCGTAGAGGAACTCAGGTAAGAACTGTGTGCCAGGCATCGCGTTATTCTGCCATGTCGCGGTGCAAAGTTTCTGGGCACCTCTGCCTTTGACCTGCAAAACGAAAATGTGTTCCGCGCGGAACATTACGCAGATTTGCACAAGTGTTCCGGCCGGAACGTTTTGTTAATATGTTTATGTATGTACCACAATGTATTAAGTAGCTTGATTGGGCGGATTTATGAGAGGCTTCCCGTTTTGGGGAAACAGGTTATCCCCCCGTCGAAAACCGCGGCGGGTCGGGCAGCCTTCTTAGGCTTAGGGGTAGCATAAAGGTGAACCCAGCCACCAACTGGCTGACGGCCCTCTTTCGTTTGCTCAATCCCTCCACCCTTCTATAAAATCGATTGTTTGCTGCCCGTGTCTAAAGCCGCAAGCCAGTTCCTGCCGATGGAAATGTCGAACAGGCATCTTTTATGAAAATTCACGAGTATCAAGCCAAGGCAATTTTGAAGAAGTATGGCGTCGCGGTGCCGCGAGGTGAGGTGGCAGAATCGCTTGAACAGGCAGAGCAGGCTGCCAAGGGCCTGTTTGCGGCGGGCGCTACGGGCGTGGTGGTCAAAGCCCAGATCCACGCTGGGGGGCGCGGCAAAGGCGGGGGAGTGAAGATCGCCAAGTCGGTGGAAGAAGCGAGCCAACTGGCCGGCAAGATTCTCGGCATGACCCTGGTGACCCATCAGACCGGCCCGGAGGGCCGGGTCGTGCGGCGGCTGCTGGTCGAAGAGACTCTGCCCATCGAGAAAGAACTTTACCTTGGCATCGTTATCGATCGCGTCGAGGCCCGCCCTGTGTTTATGGCTTCGGCCGCGGGCGGCATGGAGATTGAACAAGTCGCCGCAGAAAATCCTGACGCCATCCTCAAGGCGTACATTGATCCCGGAATGGGTCTGGAAGCGTTTCAGGGGCGCAAGCTGGCGTTTGCGCTCGGCCTGAAACCGCCGCAAATCAATCAGGCGGTGCAATTCATGACCGGTCTCTACCGCGCATTTGCCGAGACAGATTCTTCGCTGATGGAAGTCAATCCCTTCGTCTCCTGTTCTGATGGACGACTCTTCGCGCTCGATGCGAAGATGAATTTCGACGATAACGCCTTGTTCCGCCATCCTGATCTGCGCGACTTGCGTGACGTGACGGAAGAAGATCCGCTCGAGGTCGAGGCTTCGAAATACAACCTGAACTACATCAAGCTGGATGGCAACGTGGGTTGCATGGTCAATGGGGCAGGCCTGGCCATGGCGACCATGGACATCATTAAATACGCGGGCGGCATGCCGGCAAATTTTCTTGACGTCGGCGGCGGCGCCAATGCTGAACAGGTGACGCACGCGTTCGAAATTCTGCTCAGCGACAAGAATGTAAAGGCGGTGCTGATCAACATTTTCGGCGGAATCCTGCGAGTAGACACTCTGGCTACTGGCGTGGTGGAAGCCGCCAAGAAGACGCACATTCAACTTCCGATTGTTTTGCGGCTCGAAGGCACCAACGTCGAAGCGGGACGGGACATTCTGCAGAAGTCCGGGCTGAACTTCATCGTGGCGGAAACCATGAAGGATGCGGCAGAGAAAGTGGTCGCGGCAGCGGGATAGAATTCAGCGCGGGCGCTCCCGCCCGCGACGATACGAAGGATTTATTCATGAGCATTCTTGTAGACAGATCGACGCGGGTGATCGTGCAAGGATTAACCGGCCGCGAAGGCACTTTCCACGCCAAAGCCTGTGCCGAGTACGGGACACAGATCGTGGGAGGAGTCACTCCGGGCAAAGGTGGCACCACGCATGAAGGCTGGCCGATTTTTAATACGGTGCAGGAGGCAGTGGACAAAACCGGCGCCGACACTTCGCTCATTTTTGTTCCACCACCCTTTGCTGCGGACGCGATCATGGAAGCAGCCGACGCCGAGGTGGAATTGATTGTATGTATCACGGAAGGCATCCCGACGCTCGATATGGTGCGCGCCTGGGAATTTCTGCAGAACCGCCGTTCCCGGCTGATCGGGCCGAATTGTCCGGGCATCATTTCACCCGGCAAATGCAAGCTGGGCATTATGCCGGCGCGCATTCACAAGGAGGGTCCCGTTGGGATCGTCTCCCGCTCCGGCACGCTAACCTACGAAGCGGTTTACCAGCTTACGACGCGCGGTGTTGGGCAATCGACGGCCATCGGCATCGGCGGGGACCCAATCATTGGCACGAACTTTGTGGATGCGCTCGAATTGTTCAATCGCGACCCGCAGACTGAAGCCATCGTCATGATCGGGGAGATCGGGGGCAACGCCGAGGAGACCGCTGCCGACTATGTGAAAATGCACATGAGGAAACCCGTGGTCGGTTTCATCGCGGGGCAGACCGCGCCCCCGGGACGCCGTATGGGTCACGCCGGAGCGATTATTTCGGGCGGGAAGGGAACGGCCGCGGAAAAGATCAGAGCCATGGAAGCGGCGGGTATTCGCGTCGCCAAGTCGCCGGCGGCGATCGGAGAAACTGTTGTCGCCGCGTTGGGCGTTAAGGTTTAGGCTTCCGTGTTGAAGCCGCAATTTCGGGCTTTGAGAAGTTTTCTTGCGATCCGGTTTTGTGAAAGTCAGTTGTCGGATTTCAGTTCTCAGCGCAGACTAAGGATCAATGACTGAATTATGAAGACTCTGCAACGCACTCTTACGATCGTCAAACCTGACGCGGTCCGCAGGAACGCAGTCGGCGACATCATCGAGCAGTTTGAAAAGAACGGCTTCCGGATTCTCTGCATGAAGATGCTGGAGATCTCCAAGCACCAGGCGGAGCAGTTCTATGCCGTCCACGCTAACCGGCCGTTCTACAACTCGCTAACCGATTTCATGTCGAGCGGTCCGATTGTGGTGCTGGCGCTGGAGAAGGAAAACGCCATCGCCGATCTGCGCACGCTCATGGGCGCTACCAATCCCGCGAACGCGGAAGAGGGTACGATCCGGAAGAAGTGGGCCACCAGCATTGAGCATAACGCGATTCACGGCTCCGATGCAGAAGACACGGCGCGCTTTGAGTTGAGTTTCTTTTTTGCAGGATACGAGCTGGCGAAGTGACGGCGAGCGAAGCGAGCCGTCATCCTGAGCGGCAGCGAAGGATCTCCAGACTAACAACAGGTGCCTCATGCCTCTAGTTCAAGTCACGATGTTGACCGGACGCACGGTTGAGCAAAAGCGCAAGCTGGCCGCGCGCATCACCGACGCCATGGTGGAAGAAGCCGGCGCGCGGCGGGAAGTGATTGTCGTGACTTTTCTGGAAGTCTCGAAGGAGAGTTACGCTTCTGGCGGGGTGCTGATGGCGGACAAGGGAAAGTAGCTCGCGGGTCTGCGCCGCGCTCGGAACGAGTCAGAGACCCGTTCCCACACAATTCATTCCCACACAATTCGTACCCACATACCCCTAGCCCAGCGGTTCGTAGAGATGGCCTTCGATGCGGTCACCGAACTTGGGCAGTTCCTTCTTCGCGTATTGCAGAAAATGAGGCGCGGCTCGGTGGGCCTCAAGTGCGGCGTCGTCTTTGTACTGTTCGTAGACAAAGAAGCGGCGGGGTTCGGTTTTGTGGCGGTGGACAAGGTACATCACACAGCCGGGTTCTTTGCGCGATTCTTCCGTCAATTTGGCGAACGTCGCGGCAACCTCGGCTTCACGCCCGGTTTTGGCCATCCACGTCACCACCAGCACGACCATTTCCTTCCCCCACGTTGAAGTTTAGGCCAGGGCCCCGGTTCTCACTTTGGTCAGGATACTCAGTTCGGCGGCAAAGTCAGGAGTAAGAATTGTCTGCTCACGGTCGGGACCGGTCGAAACCATACCGATGCGCGCGCCGCTTTCTTTCTCCACAAACTGGAGATACTCCCGCGCAGCCTGGGGCAGCTTTTCAATACTCGTGACACCCTGCGTGGAGGTCCGCCAGCCTGGCATCGTCCGGTACACGCACTCAATCTGATCATACCCGCTGGCTTGCGCGGGAATTTCGGCGGTCGCCTTGCCGTTGATCTTATACCCGACACAGACTGGAATTTCTGCCAGTTCGTCGAGCACATCGAGCTTGGTGACCACCAGCCAAGCGATGCCATTGATCATGCCAGCGTAGCGCAAGAGGGGCAAATCAAGCCAGCCGATTCTGCGGGGGCGTCCGGTGACGGCGCCATATTCGTTGCCACGGGTCCGCAGCAGGTCGCCGGTGGAATCGAGGAGTTCAGTGGGGAATGGCCCGCCGCCTACCCGGGTGCAGTACGCTTTGGTAATCCCGATTACGGTGTCAATCGCTGTGGGAGCGACGCCTGTGCCCGTGACCGCGCCGCCAGAGGTTGCGCTGGACGAAGTTACGAAGGGATAGGTGCCGTGGTCAATATCGAGCATCGTGCCTTGCGCGCCCTCGAAGATGATCGACTCTCCGTCTTCCAGGGCTCGATTTAGCAATAACGCTGTGTCGCAAACGAAAGGCGCGATTTTCGCCGAGGCTTCGGCGTACTCGTGGTACATCTTGTCGGGATCGAGAGGTTCGGAATTGAACAAGGCGTGCGCGATCATGTTCTTTTCAGTGCAGGCATTCTCGATGTGGGTCTTCAGCAGGGGCAGGTCTAACAGGTCGGCCACACGCAGGCCGCGCCGGCCCATCTTGTCCTCATAGGCTGGCCCGATGCCGCGGGAGGTGGTGCCGATCTTGACCCGGCCCGGCGCGTTTTCCGAAGCCAGTTCGATCATGCGATGGTAGGGCAGAATCACCTGGGCGCGGTTGCTGACAAACAAATGGCCGTCCACCACGACTCCAGCTTCGCGCAGAGCCCCAACTTCCTTGAGGAAGGCCATCGGGTCGAGTACGACCCCGTTTCCAATTACGCTGCGGCAGTTTGGCCGCAAGACTCCGCAGGGGACGAGCTGCAAAATGAATTTCTTACCGTGGATGATCACGGTATGGCCGGCATTGTGGCCGCCGGCGTAGCGCGCCACAACCGAGAAGTTCTCCGAGAGCACGTCGACGATCTTGCCCTTGCCCTCGTCGCCCCATTGCGCCCCGACGATGACTGCGGTCTTCCCCTTCTTCAAGGCAAACTCCGTGAAATGGTGCGGCTATTTTCGCGCAAGCCCCAGCCGCGTTCGCAGGGCCGCACACACGCTCCTTGCCGTCGCGCACTACCGTAACTCAGATTACTGGGATATTCGGAGGAGCAGACTGTACCTGTCATCATACCTTGGGGCGTTCGCGCGGAGCAATCCGGGCGGCTCGACCAGGCGTTCGGTCGACTGACGACCAACCGTACCAACCTGTAGACTGTTTCTGCCATGCCTGAGCTTCCCGAAGTCGAGACTATCGCCCGCGGACTTGCCAGCCGCGTGACAGGAGACGTCATTGAATCGGTCTGGCTGGGGTCGAAGCGCGAGCCGCTAAAATCCCCGGCGGCCGAGATTGCGGCCACGCTGGAATCCCGGCGGATTGCGGCGGTGCGGCGGGTGGGGAAACACATTGTTTTCGACCTGGAACCGACGGGAATGGCGCGGGCACGCTTGTCCGCGAAAGTCCGCCGGGGAAGAATGGCCGGGCGTAAGAGTGCGCCAGCAAGACGGGTCAAAGACCCGTCTCTACACGTTGAAACAAACTCTCTGGCGCAATGGATCGTACATTTGGGGATGACCGGGCGGATGCTGGTGTGTGACCCGCAAACTGATGTGGAGAAACACACCCACGCAGTTGTGGGGCTGGCCTCGGGGCGCGAATTGCGTTTTGTGGATCCGCGGCGCTTCGGGAGGCTAAGCGTCGCGCGCGGATTTCAGGCCCCCGGCTCCGAACCCCTCGACGTCGATGTGGACCGCTTTGTTGCGCTGTTTCACGGCCGCAACACTCCCATCAAGAGCGCGCTGCTGAACCAGAAGTTGCTTCGAGGCGTGGGCAACATTTACGCCGATGAATCTTTGTTTCGTGCCGCGATCCGCCCGCGTCGGCGGGCAGCGACACTGAGCCGCGAGCGTTTGGCCCGATTACATGCAGCGGTGAAAGAAGTGTTGCGCGAGGCGATTGCCCTGGGCGGGTCTTCCGTCTCGGACTACGTAGGGGCGGATGGAGAAGCTGGCTTCTTTCAACTCGAACATCGCGTCTACGGTCGCGAAGGCGAGCCCTGTATGGTTTGCAAGTCGCCCATCAAGCGTGTGGTGATTGCCGGCCGCAGCAGCCACTACTGCCCGAACTGCCAGCAGTAGCTAGCGCTTCATCACTTCGCGGAAAGCGTGCAAAAACACTTCGTTGTGGTCCGGTAGGCCGATTGTGAGGCGGATCGCAGTGGGTGCTCCATAGTCGTGCAACGGTCTTACCAGAACGCCGGTTTGCTCCAGGAGAGAGGCAACTTCCTGGCTGTCACGGCCCAATTCGCAATACAGAAAATTGCCCCAGGGCAGGGGCGCCAGATGTCCAAGGCCTGAGAGGGCTTCTCTTATTCGCTCCGCCTCGCGAGCATTGTTCTCTACTGTACGGCCAACATGAGCTTCATCATCCAGCGCCGCGAGCGCGGCAGCTTCGGCCAGCGAGGAGACGCAGTAGATCGTGCGCTGCGCGCGAATCCGCGTGATGATGTCCGCGGGTGCGATGCCGTAACCGACGCGCACACCTGCCAGCCCGTGCGCTTTGGAAAACGTGCGTAGCATGATGATCTTTAGCCCCTGCCTGATGTGGTCGATGGACCGTGAATATTCCACGTTGCGCAGTTTTGCGAAATGCTGTGCGTAGTCGTAGTACGCCTCGTCAAGCACGACGACGACGTGTTCGGGCACTCTGCGCAGGAAGCCGTCCAATTGGCCTGCGTTCACGATCGTGCCGGTGGGATTGTTGGGATTGGCAATGAAGACGATGCGTGTATCGCGATTGATGGTGTCAGCGATGGCTGGCAAGTCAAACGCGTCGTCGCGCATCGGCACTTCAATCAGGCGGCCACCGGCATTGTTCGTGACCGTCCGGTAATGGGAGAACGATCTCTGGCTGGTGATCGCGTTCAGCCCGGGAGCGAGAAAGGTTCGTGCAATGACGCCAAGCAAATCGGTCAGGCCGCCGGCAACCACGATCTGCTCCGGTTCTATGCTGTGAATACGGGCCAGCTTGTGGCGCAATTCCCGGGCGCTGTTATCGGGATAAAGACCGCTTTCAACCAGCGCCGCCTGGATGGCCTTGAGCGCCAGGAGCGAGGGGCCGAAAGGATTTTCGTTCAAATCAAATTTGATCCGCGCCGGCGTCACGCGTGGCCTCCATCGGCGTCTCGACTGCTGCACTCACTTTGCGGATGACTTCAGGCTGGTGGCCGACTTCAGACGGGCGATTTCACGCGGCGTCAGGCGGCGGAACTTGCCGGGCGGGACATCCAGTTCCAGCGGGCCGTAGCGCACGCGCTTGATCTTTTCCACGTGGTGGCCGGTCTCTTCGAACATCAAACGTAGCTGGCGGTTCTTGCCTTGGAACAGTGTCACCTCGTACCACGGATTCTCTGCTTCGCGGATGGCGTGGATCTTTGCCGGCGCGGTTTTGACGCGCCTGCCGCGCTCGGCCGGGATAAAAACACCTGACCGTAGCTTTGCCAATGCCTCAGCTGAGGGAACACCCGCTACTTTCACCAGATATGTCTTGGGCACATGCGAAGCGGCTTTCATCAGTTTAGAGGCCAGATCACCGTCGTTGGTGAGCAGCAGCAGGCCTTCGCTGGCGTAGTCCAGGCGCCCCACGGGATAGATCCGCTCAGCCACACCACGAAGCAGGTTCATCACCGTCGGTCGGCCCTCGGGATCGCTCACCGTCGTGACGTATCCCTTCGGTTTATTCAGCAGGAGGTAGACGTGGCGTTGCGGGCCACGCAGCAGCTTGCCGTTTACGCGGATATGATCGTTCTCCGCATCGGCCTTGGTGCCGAGTGCAGTGACAACCTGGCCGTTGACGGAGACGGCTCCGCCGGTGATCAGGGTTTCGGCTCTGCGCCGCGAGGCGATTCCGGCAGCCGCGATGATCTTTTGCAGGCGTTCAGCAGGCATTGAGGTTCAGCAGGAGCGTTGAGCGAGAGCCAAACTTACGCCGCCGGATCGTTCTCGCCGGCGGGGCATTCTTCCAGTTCCGCTCGATTTTCCGTGATCTGTGCTTCTGAATGCGAGTTGTTTGCCAGCGCTTCCTCAGTAGATGCAACCGCTGCAGACGGACTGTCTGCACCTGGGATTAGTTCGCCCTGGAACGATTCCGCCACCAGTTTTTCGAATTCTTCCATGCTGGGCAATTCCGCAACATCCTTCAGCCCGAAGCGCATTAGAAACTCTTTGGTGGTCTTGTAGAGAATCGGCCGTCCGATCACGGCCTTGCGTCCCGCGGTAGTGATGAACTTGCGGTCGAGCAGAGTGGCAATTACGCCGCTGGAATCCACGCTGCGAATTTCGCTGATCTCCGGCACGGTTACCGGCTGCTTGTAGGCGATCACGGCCAGCGTTTCGAGGGCCGGCAGTGACAACCGGATCGGCGGTTTCAAGCTCTTGGCGAAGTTTCGCAAGAGGTCGTGATGTTCGGGCTTGGTCGACATGCGGTAGCCGCCGGCGACTTGTCGCACTTCAATACCGTGTTCACCCGCCGCGTAGTCTGTGGTCAACTCATCCAGCGCCGCGCGGACGCGTGAGCGGACTTCTGATTCGTCCGCCGCGCCCTCGGCGAAAACGGACTCCTTGACCAGTTCCACCATTTGGTCGAGCGTGATCGGAGTTTCTGCAGCGTAGATGATCGCTTCGATTTGTGCTTTAAGACTCATAGTTAAGTGGTCAGTGGCTAGTGGTCAGTGGGCAGTCAAACATGGCACGCGAGTGGACTGCCCACTGGCCACTAATCACTAGACACTTTATCTCCAATCGTCCCGTACCGCAGCCTGTTCGGCCATGACGGCATCGAATCCGGAATGTTTACGCAGCAGAATCTCGCCGAACAAGCGGTCCTGGCGCAACTGCACGGCTTGCAGGCGTACCAGTTCGAGCAGCGCCAAAAACATGCAGACCAACACCGCCTGTGAATTCACATTGCGCAGGAGGTGCTTCAGGCGGATCGGCCGTTCTTCCAACGCCAGCCGCCGCCTCAGGTAGTCGATCATCTGCCCGACCGTGACGGTCTCCTCATCCACCTGGATGATGGGCCGGGTGCGTGCGCGCTCCAGAATCTGCCGGAAGGTTTTGACCAGATCGATGACGTCAGCGGCAATTTCCGGATCCGTTCCCTCCGCATCCATGAATTCGCGGATCGCCGGGTTCGACCGCACTGCGTCCTCCAATTGCTGTTTCTGCTGCAGCATTTGCGCTGCCGACTTGAACTTTTCATGTTCCAGCAGCCGGTTCACCAATTCCGCGCGCGGGTCGTCTTCCAATCCACTTGTTGCCAACGGGTCCCGGGGCAGCAGCATCTTCGATTTGATGTGGATCAGCACAGCGGCCATATAGACGAATTCCGCCGCCACATTTACGTCCAGTTCGCGCAGCTTTTCCACATAAGCCAGGTACTGCGCGGTGATGCGCGCGATCGGAATGTCGTAAATGTCGATATCCTGCTTGCGGATCAAATTCAGCAGCAGATCGAGGGGCCCCTCGAAGACTTCGCCAACGGCAACGGAAAATGGAAAATCACTTTCGTCTTCGCTTTGTTTGGAATCGTGGTTCTGCTGGGAATCGTGTTTCGGTCCGGAGGCGTGACCCACCCGGGCGCGCGCCAGTGCGGGAGGGACTAGCCCAGCGGTCGTCATTTTCAATTCTTCCATGGTCGAGCTTTTCCTGGAACTTGCTGGCCCGGGACTATTTCTTGCCCGGGGCCTCGTATCCTAGCGACATGCCCATTGCAGCCCGCACTTCATCCATAGTCCCGCCGGCGACCTTGCCCGCCCGGGCTGAGCCCGCTTCCAGAATATCCCAAGCCAGCCGCGGATTCTCCTCATATTTCTTCCGCCGCTCCTGCATCGGATTCAGGATGTTCACCAGCGCATCCGCCGCCCAGCCTTTGCACTCAATACAGCCGATGCCTGCAGAGCGGCAGCCTTCATAGACTCTTGCCATAGTCTGCTTGCTACTGAAAAGCTTGTGCAGATCTCCCACCGGGCAAACATCGGGATTGCCGGGGTCAGAGCGGCGGACGCGGGCCGGGTCGGTCACCATGGTCTTCAGCTTCTGCCGCACCACCGGCTCAGGATCGGTGAGCATGATGGTGTTGCCGTACGACTTCGACATCTTGCGGCCGTCGGTGCCTGGAAGCTTGGGTGACGGGGTCAGCAGCGGCTGCGGCTCGGGAAAACCAGGTCTCGCTTGCCGCCATAAAATTGATTAAAGCGCCGGGCAATTTCCCGGGTCAGCTCCACGTGAGGAACCTGGTCTTCGCCCACCGGAACAAAATCGCCCTTGTAGATCAGAATGTCCGCTGCCTGCAGCACGGGATAGCCCAGAAAGCCGTATGTTCCCAGGTCTTTTTCTGCAATATTCTCCCGCTGCTCCTTGTACGTGGGGACCCGTTCGAGCCATCCCAGCGGCGTGATCATCGAAAACAGCAGATGCAGTTCCGCATGCTGGGGAACGTGAGACTGAATGAACATGGTGCAACGCTCAGGATCGAGGCCGGCCGCAAGCCAGTCCAGCAGCACTTCTACGAGTTTTCCTTGATATGGCGAGGTGTCGGCGTAATCGGTGGTCAACGCGTGCCAGTCGGCCACGAAGAAAAAACACTCGTATTCGTCCTGCATGCGCACCCAGTTCTCCAGCGCGCCGACGTAATTGCCTAGATGCAATTTACCCGTCGAGCGCATGCCACTGAGTACGCGTTTGCGATTTGTTGGAAGAGGAGGCATCAGAATCTAAGCAGCATTCCGTCAAAAATGTCCAGCACCGGGTAAATCAAGCGGCCCAGCAAACCGGGTGCAAGATACACCAGCGCCAGAAGACCGAACCATCCTATCGTGTCATAAATACGGCGCGCGGACTCGGGCAGGAAATGGCGCAGCACATGGCTGCCGTCCAGCGGAGGCACTGGGATCAGGTTGAACACGCCCAATACGACGTTCATGACCATCACCTCGTAGAAGAGCAGGCCCAGAGGCAGAAGCAACGACGCGGTGCGCGCCGCCAGTGCATCCAGGTTTTTCGGGTCGGTGGAGGGAAGCACGTGAACAATAGCGTTACCCGTCTGCGAGGTAGCCGAAATCGCGAGCAAGATAATCACCGTTCCACTCGCCACCAGAAAATTGCTTATGGGGCCGACCACCGACGTGAGAATGTCGTCGAGCACCTGATTCTTGAAATTGCTCGGATCCACGGGCGTGGGCTTGGCCCATCCCAGCAACGGAACGCCCGTGACCAGCGCAATCAAAGGCAGCACCACCGTCCCGATCGGATCAATGTGTTTGATGGGATTGAGCGTGATCCGGCCCAGCATGCGGGCTGTGGGATCACCGCAGCGGTTCGCCATCCAGGCGTGCGCCGATTCATGAAAACTGATCGCGAACAGAAACGCGATCACCTTGAACACAATGTCAACGTACTGCAGGCTCATGCAGGTTGGCTTCGATACTACCATGTGAGTGCGGGATTCCGCGCGGGATGCAGCGCGCGGCGAAGGTTCGCGCTTGTCTCATGCTTTATAATTCGCTGCCGCATGAAACCCAGGAAGAGTGCGAAGGCTCATCCCAAGCCGGTAGACGCGCTCGTCTATCCCCGCTTTTCAGGCATTCCAACATTTATGAGGTTGCCGTACATTCCGCGCGCGGACGAACTCGACCTCGCGCTCATCGGCGTGCCGTTCGATGGCGGCACGACCTATCGTCCCGGCCCGCGCTTTGGCCCGAGAAACGTGCGCGTGCAATCGGCGATGATTCGGCCGTGGAATCCGGTCCTCAAGGTCAATCCGTTCGAGAAATGGCGCATCGCCGACTACGGGGACCTCTCCATCAATCCTCTTTCGATTGAAGACACCTATCAACGGATCACCGAACAGTTGGGTGAAGTCCTTCGTGCGGGGGCGCGGCCGGTTTGCGTGGGAGGAGACCATTCCATCCTGCTTCCGATTCTGCGCGCCATTCATCGCCATTTCGGGCCGGTGGGTTTAGTTCAGCTCGATGCGCACGGCGACACCTGGAGCGGGTACTTCGGCAGCTTGCATTCCCACGGCACGCCCGTGAAGCACGCCGTCGACGAAGGCTTGATCGAAAAGGGCTGTGCCTTGCAGGTCGGTCTGCGCGGCCAGGTTTACTCGGAAGACGACTTCGAATTTGCCCACCAACACAACATCCGGATCGTGACCTCCGAGGAGTTTCATCGCAGCGGAGTGGATTTGGTGAAGCTGCATTTGAAGAAGTTGCGCGGCCGCCCCGTATATCTGACGCTGGATATCGATGTTGTCGACCCGGCGTTTGCTCCAGGGACGGGAACACCGCAAGTGGGCGGTCTTTCGAGCGCGCAGATTTTGGAGCTGGTCCGAAGCCTCAAGGGTCTGAAGCTCGTTGGGTGCGACCTGGTGGAAGTGTCGCCGCCTTACGACAACGGCGAGATCACCTCGCTTCTGGCGGCAAACCTGCTATACGAGATGCTGTGCCTTTTCTGACGTTAGTTAAGAGAATGAATTGATCACCCTGGCCCGCAAACTCCGCGTGGTGGATTACTTCACCCTGGGTTGGGGCACCATGGTTGGCGTGGGCTGGCTGGTTGTCATGGACGACTGGCTGCTGCGTGGTGGCGTGCTCGGCGCTGTCCTGGGATTCGCGATAGGTGGGGCTGTGCTATTGCCCATCGGATATGTCTACGGCCGGCTGGTCGTGGCCATGCCCGACGCGGCTGGCGAAGTCGCATATACCGCGAGGGTCTTCCCACGGTCCGTGAGCTACACCACCGGCTGGATGATGCTGCTTGCGTACTTCATCGTCTGCCCCTGGGAAGCCGTGGCGGTGGGCCGGATTGCCGGTTACATCTTTCCCGCGCTTGATTCGATGGAACTTTATCGCGTCGCCGGCCGCCCTGTGTATTTGCCGCACCTCGTCATCGGGCTGGGCTTGACTGCATTACTGACTCTCCTCAATCATCGCGGCGTGCGGCTGAGCGCGACCTTTCAGAACTGGACGGCTTTCGGAACACTTGCATTGTTTGTGGTGTTTGTCACCGCTGGCGTCAGCCGAGGAGCAGCGCGGAATTTCCCTCCTTTGTTTACTCACAGCCCGTTTATTTCCGTGCTCCTGGTCATGCAAATCGTTCCATACTTTATGACCGGATTCGAATCGGTGACCAAAGCGGCGGAAGAATCCACTCCCGAATTTCGTGCCAGCGGATTCCGCACGGCTATCTGGATGGCGATCATTGTCGGTATTCTTTTCTACACCATTGTGATCGCCGCCGTGGGGTATGCCGCGTCATGGCGGGAATTGACCGGTGAAAGGTTCATGACTGCGGTGGCATTCGAACATGCGCTGGGTTCACGATGGATTGTCAGCGTGATTCTGGCCGCAGCCCTGCTTTCGCTGTTTAAAGTATTTAATGGCAATCTCGTCGCCGCCAGCCGCTTGCTCTTTGCCATGGGCCGCCGCGGACTGGTAAATGGGAGCCTGGCGACAGTTCATCCTCTCAACCAAACGCCGTCGGTCGCAGTGGTTTGCATTGGAGTGGCAACGGCAGCGTGTATGTTTCTGGGCGATGCCATTCTAGTGCCCATCACCGAAGTGGGGTCGGTGGCCTCTGCCATAGGGTGGCTGGCGGCGTGTGCCGCCTATCATCAGATGAAGCCCACCGCCGGCCAGCGGATGGTCGCAGTCGTCGGAGTGGTCATTGGGCTGCTTCTGATCCTGATGAAGATTCTGCCCGTGGTTCCCGGCCACTTCAGCGGTTATGAATGGCTGGCGCTGGCCCTCTGGGCGGGTCTGGGTTTGATACTGATGCGGCATCACTAAGAACTGAGAACCGGGATCCGAGAACTGTTGTGGTCAAGCCGCACTTTTCTGAATTCAGGAGTAACCATGGTGAATAGCAGGGGTCAGAAACCGGCGCTACCAGGACTTACACGACGATCGTTTCCACGATCAGCAGCAGCGGCGTTGTTTTTGTTGTTTCTGCAGGCCACATTATGGGCCGCGCCACCCCCGTCGCCTTTCGACCTTGTCATCATCAACGGCCACATCATCGATGGCACCGGGTCTCCCTGGTATTCGGCCGACCTCGGCATTCGTGGGGGGAAGATTGCCGCGATCGGCAACCTGAGCGAGTCCCCCCGTGGGCGCACGATCGACGCGCACGGCCTGGCGGTCGCGCCGGGGTTCATCGATATGCTGGGCCAATCCGAGAAGACGATTCTGGTTGATCCGCGATTGCCTTCGAAGATCTTTCAGGGCATCACCACCGAAATCACCGGAGAAGGCGACTCGGCAGCGCCGCTCAATGACTTCATCATTCAGGCGGACCGCGGAAAGTACGAGCATTACCGGATCATGCCCGACTGGCGGACCTTCCGGCAGTATTTTGCGCGTCTTGAAAAACAGGGTATCGGGATCAATCTGGCCAGCTATGTGGGCGCGACTCAGGTGCGCCGCATGATTCTGGGAGACGATGACAAACAGCCTTCCCCCGAGCAACTCGAGCAGATGAAGGAGTTGGTGAGACAGGCGATGAAGGAAGGAGCCGTGGGAGTTTCCACCGCTCTGGAGTACACGCCTGCCCCCTACGCCAAGACTGAGGAACTGATCGCGCTGGCGAGCGAAGGTTCGAAGTTCGGCGGGATTTACGCCACCCACATGCGCAATGAGAGTGACGCTGTGCTGCCGGCGATTGATGAGGCGCTCCGCATCGGCCAGGAAGCGCACATTCCGGTTGAAATCTGGCACATCAAAGTCGCCGGAAAAGCGAACTGGGGACGCATGCCGGAAGTGGTGGCGAAAATCAATGCGGCCCGCGCCGAAGGCGTCGATGTCGCGGCCGATACCTATGCTTACACCGCCTGGTACAACGATTTTTCAGCGTTCATTCCCCAGTGGGCGCACGATGGCGGCAATGCGAAGCTGGTCGAGACGTTTGAAGGATCCTGCGATGCGAGCGCGCATTCGCAAAGAGATGGAGACGCCCTCGCAAGCCTGGGACAACGAGTGGCAGGAGATTCCCGGGCCGGAAGCGGTCCTGATCGGCTGTGGTGCACAGTCCAGAGCTGCTGCCGCTTGCAAGGCAAGACGCTGGCGGAAGTGGCCAAAATCTGGAACAAAGACCCCATGGACGCGTTGTTTGATTTGTTGATCCAGGACCACGCGCTCACGGAAGGTCGCTGTCTTCGGTATGTCCGAGCCCGACGTTGCTCTGGCACTGCAGCAGCCCTGGGTGTCGATCAACAACGACTCCTCCGGCACGGCGCCGGAAGGAATTCTCGGCCAGGAGCATCCTCATCCGCGGGCCTACGGAACCTTTCCCCGTATTTTGCGCAAGTATGTTCGCGAGGAGAAGCGTCTGACGCTGGAAGATGCGATTCGCAAGTTTTCCGCTTTCCCGGCCCAGCGTATGCGGCTGGCCGACCGCGGTGTTCTGAAGGCGGGGATGTGGGCCGATGTGGTCGTATTTGATCCAGCGACAATCCGCGACCTGGCCACGTTTGAAAACCCCAATCAGCTCTCGCAGGGAATGGAATATGTGCTGGTGAACGGGGTTCCGGTGATTGACCAGGGAAAGATGACGGGAGCGTTGCCGGGGAGAGTGCTGCGGGGGCCGGGCTACGTGCCATAAGAAGGATTCCGTCGCTATTTCTGGGTGACGGCCAGTCTGTGCGCTCCCACCTTGGCCGCATCCACTCGCTCCGGCAGGGCGAATTGCGAATCGAGGCCGATGCCGGGATATTTCATTTGAAGATACTTCTGCACGAACAATTCCAGCACAAACTGCGGGATCTCGACACCGTCGAGCGAGACTGAATCCACATGGACGAACCCTTTGCCTCCCTCGCCGTATGCATGTGCGGTGACGACGATGTCGTGCAGACCGCTGAAAACTGAGAGCAGTGGATTAGAAGAGTTGCGTCCCGTCTTAAGCTGATCGAAATCAATCTGTGAATTCCCAGTGATAGTGCCCGGTTGCCCCTGCATCCTCACGGAGCGGACACCTGCAGGGAGGGCGACGTTCCCGGAGGCCAGGTAAGCGTTGATCTCTTCCTCGCTGAACTCGGTGGGCGCGGTATTGGGATGCGAGGCGGCTCCGTTGGCCTGCACATAATGCAGTTTGTGCTGCATGCTGGCGACGTCAGGAGAATGCAAAGATGCAGATGACTGATCCGGCGCGCGATTGGCTGATTGAGCAGCAGTTAGGAGAAAAGCGAAGGCCACGGAAAGCAAGTGCTTCATGGTTTCAGTTCAGCCCGGGTCTCCGGGGCCTGCAGCACAAGAGGTGCGGCCAGCGTGCCCGTAACGTTGAAACTGCGCGCGCCCTCGCGGAGCAGTTTCACATCCAGAACACGGCCCAGAGATACGGTGCCACTGACCTGATAGATGCCAGCGGGAGTTGCCAGTTTGCCCGGCTCGATTTCGATCTGGCGGTCGCGCAGCAGCAGTTGTCCCACGAAATGGTTCACATGAACCGGGCCATTCCCACCCGCCAGCGCCAGGTGCGGGAGAGAACCGTCGCGGGCCTCAATTTGCAGGTTCGCGTTGGCAGAGGAGAGCAATTCGGCCGCGGTCAGCCCTGAAGCCGTTGCCCGGTAGTTGGCAGTGGCCGTGCCGGTAATCCAGTCGTCGTGCATGGCGGCTGCAAGCTGTCCCAATTCGGCGTCCTCCAACACGCCGCTCCCGTGATACACCGGGATGCTTCCATTGAAATCGGCCGTCCAGTCGCCACGATGCTTACCTCCCAGGAACTCCCCGTGCAGATTCGAAAGATGCAGGCGGCCGTTTTCCAACTCGAGCGCGGCGGAGACTCTGCGAGCGGTTAACTGTCGAACGAGAACCTGATCGGCAGAGAGAGTGCCGGTCGCGTGCATGGTGAGAAATGACGATGTTCCCGGCTGCCGCGAAGGCGACAGAAAACGGTACCAGGGACGTTCGCTCGGATGCGGCGTGAACAACTGGCTGAGCTGGTCGGTGGCGACTTGCGTGGAGTGAAGGTCAAAATAGATCCTGCAACTGCTCAACATGGCACAGGGCCGTGCCAACGTCATCGAGCCGCGCCACGTACTGCCCGCCGCAATAGCGTTCAAATCTTTGACTCGAATTTCATCCGGTGCCAGGACAAGGCTGGCGGAAGCAATCTCAACCGGCGCATTCAGGCCTCGGACCTCAGCGCGAACTGAGCGCAACTGCGCCTCTCCCGAGATTACCGGTGCGGCAAATCCGGTCCAGCCACCGCTAATCGTGAGATCAAGTCGTGCCTGCCCGTCGGCGGTCAACGAAGGCACAGCCAGCCCAGCCGTGCGCGCAGCCGCCAGCAGCTTCTGAACCTCCGCCTCGCCGCTGATCGAAAAGTCATATCCGGAACGCGAAATCCAACCTTGCACCTTGCTCTGCGCCGGTCTGCCCAGCGGAACGGCGAAAGGCCCAAGCTCCAGTCGAACCGAATCGTCCAGCGTTGACTCGCCCGATTGAATTCGGCGCCCGCCGGCTCGAGTCTTCCGGCTCCCGGCGGTCGAAACTGAAAAGGGAATCCGATCTAGCGCGAGTTCGGTATGCACGGAGGCCGAAGAGAGGCGGAGGGCTGCCGTCTCGCCCCCACCTTGCCAGACGGGGCGTCCTCCAGCCTCATCCGGACTCTTCATGAAGCGGATGTTGGCGTCCATCTTTCCTGCAGCCAGCAAATCGTCCGGCAGATTCTTCTTCGCGTGGTGCGCCAGAGCGATCAGCGACTGCATGGGTACGTCGCGCACGGTCAGAGACAGATCATAGCTCGGGAAACCAGGCTGGGCCGCCAATTTGCCGTCAAGGGTTACCTCGCCGATTCCCACGGGCGTGCGACAAGCGAGTCCCGAAATCGAGCGGTCCAACGAACTGTAATGCGCATCGCAATGCGCAGCCAGGCGGAGCGCTGCGCCAGATGGAATATCAGCTCGCCGGAAGTCTGCGGCCGCAGCGTCTGCCGTCAAGGCCAAATCTTCCGGTGTTCCTTCCAGCGTGGCAAAGATCGAAATACCGCCGCGCCAGCCCTTGTCGCGCCCGAAGGCCAGCTTGGTTGCCTGGCCTAACTGCGCCCCCTCCCACTGCAGACTGAAGCGCATCGGTGTCGCCGGCAAGCGGGCCGCGCGTTGCCATGATCCTTCGATACGAAGCAGTCCGGTGTCGCTCAGGTTGAAATCCGTTCGCACCGGCTGGGCCTTCAGCCGGACACCCCAGCTATTTTCCGAGTCCTGCCACAGCGCGAGTTGGGCATTGGTCAGGGCGCAGGGCTTTTTCTCTTGCCCATACTTGAAATTAATGCGCGCCTGGTCAGCTTCAATATAGGGAAACCCTGGTCGAGCCTCGCTCTTGGGTTTGGCCGTAGGAGCGATGGGATTCTTCGCGGCGCGTTCCAGCAGGGTCTCGACGTTCCAGTGCCCATCCGGATTCCGCACCAGGTTGAAACTGGGTTCGGAGAGATTAAGGCGAGCAATCTCGAATTGCCCTAGCAGCAGCGAATGCAAGTGCAGGAATGAGCTTAACCGCAAAGTCGCGGTAACTTCGTCCGCACGCAACACCGGTTCAGCGCTGAATTCAGGATCATCATGAACCACGAAATTCTTAAGATCGAAACCGGGCTGAGGCAAAAGCCGGAGGCTGACCTCGCCGATCTCAACTTGACGGCCCAGGGCCAGACCGATCGAGTGGGCGAGCCTCGTCCGCAGACTCTGCGCACCCGGACGGGTGACAAAAAGCGCCAGCACCACGACTGCGCCGAGCACGATTTTGCCGCGTCTGGAACGGAGAAACTTCAACGCACCACCTTAAAGCTGCGCCGCCAGCGGGTTTCGTCAAAAAAATGAATCACGGTGTGCAGCAAAAAACCGACCCGCTGGCTGATCTCGGTCTGCTTGTACTGATTGGGTGGCGTCTCAAACGACCAGTAAATGAACATGGGCCGTCCGATGACGTTCTCCCGCGGAATGAAGCCCCAGAACCGGCTGTCATAGCTCACGTCGCGGTTATCGCCCATGGCGAAATAGCTGTCCGCGGGAACAACCAGGTCGCCGCCCTGGATGTGTGTTGGCAACTCCTGCGACCATGTCTCGGTTGCACCTGTATATTCCGTGGCGGACGCTGCGGGAAAGTTGTCTCGATAATTAAATCGGTCAGGATTGTAATCTTCCTGCGGCTGTCGAATCACATAAGGTTCGTCGAGCTTTTCACCGTTTCGGTAGACCGCTCCGTCCCGCAAGTGAATGCGGTCGCCGGGAATTCCTATGATCCGCTTCACCACATACAGGCCGGGCTCCGCGGGAGAGAGAAAAACCACGATGTCTCCGTGACGGATGTCGCGATAAGGAAGCAGCGGTCCAGCCCACCGCGTAGGGGGAGCGAACTGCACTCGGTTCACGAAAACATGGTCTCCGATAAGCAGAGTATTTTCCATGGAGCTGGAGGGAATCTCGAAGGCCTGCAGAATGAACGTAATGATGAACAGACCGGTGACCAGCACCGCGGCCAGCGAGGCCAGGAACTCGACTGTAGTTTCGCGCGGTTTTTCTTCTTCCTGCTCGACTTCCTTTTTGGCCAAGGCAGTTTTCCCTTTGTGCTCCACGTCAGTTTACCAGTCGAAACGTGCGGTCCCAGCGGGTCATCTGAAACAGGTGCGAAACCGAATACGCAAGATGAAAAAGTCTATCACCCGGGCTGGGGGAAGAGGCCATATCGGGCTCTGCGGTTCTTATGGACCAATAGATCAGAAGCGGGCGCCCCACGATGTTTTCCCGTGGAACAAAGCCCCAATAACGGCTGTCCTTGCTGTCATCACGATTATCGCCCAGCACGAAGTAATGGCCCTCAGGCACAATGAGCTGGCCATCTTCCACCAGTTTTCTCATCTCCAGCCACCAGTCGCCTTCGAGGCCGGGCACCGGAACATTGAGTCGGGGAAAATCATCGCGAAACACATCCCGCGGCACGGAGTTGTAACGCACATAAGGCTCGCGCAGTGGGATGCCGTTCACATAAACCTGCCGGTTGATCAGACGAACGTGATCGCCCGGTAGTCCCACCACCCGTTTGACGAAATGCTGCACGGGGTTGATGGGATAGCGGAACACGATGATGTCCCCCCGGCGTATGGGACGATATGGCATAAACACTTCCCAGGGTCGGTCTCCCCCGTAACGCAGCTTGTCCACCAGCAGGTAATCGCCGATCAAAAGCGTGTTTTCCATGGATTCCGAAGGAATCTGGAACGCTTGCACCACAAACGTGATGACGAAGACCGCGATGACCACGGTCGCCAGCAAAGACTGGAGCGAGCTTAAGGCATCGGTGTGGGACGATTTTCCGGCGACCGCCATCATGACTTCAACTCGAACGACCCGGTTGCCGGGTCCGCGCGATTGCCTGGGGCGTGGCTGATCGCAAGTATTCCAGCACCTGGCGGGCAGCATCCTGTTCCGCGTTCTTCTTGGTCGAACCTTCTGCCCGTCCCACGAACTCAGGCCGCCCGTTCCTTTCGGAAGGCTGCAATCGGATCTCAACCGTAAAGGTCTTGCTGTGCTCCGGGCCGTGTTCTTTTACCAGCAGATACGACGGCTGCGGCCGTCCCAGGGATTGCAATTCTTCCTGGAGAGCCGATTTGTAGTCGGTCACCGGAAGGCTCCCATGGCTTGCTACCCGGTCGAGCTCGGGGGTCACGATGCGTTGCAGGATCAGTCGCCGTGCCGGTTCCAGGCCGCCATCCAGGTAGATCGCCGCCAGCACAGCCTCCAGCGCATCCGCGAGCAACGCCGGCTTGCTCCGGCCCCCACTTTTTTCCTCGCCCCGGCCCAGCCGCAGGTAGTGCCCAATTTCAAGCTCTTGCGCCACGCGAATAAGATGCCGCTCACTCACCAGGTGTGCCCGCAGTTTGGAGAGTTCTCCTTCGCGGAACATGGGAAAACGGTGAAACAACTCCTGGGTGGTGACGAAACCCAAAACCGCGTCCCCCAGGAATTCCAACTGTTCGTTGTCCCCAACCAGATGATCGGCGCCAGGCTGCGACGACTCCAATTCCCGAGCCTGGGAGCTGTGAGTCAATGCCTGCTCCAGGAGCTGGATACGTTCGAAGTGGTACTCCAGAGAGGCTTCCAGGGCCGCTGTGTCACGTGATTTCATGGCTGAATACTGGGATCTCGATTGCCGGATCTGGAATCCTGGACGAAAAAATGAGCTCCGACTAGCAGCGCCGGATGGTGCACAGCGCCATACTAGTAGACCGCGCGCCCGGGGCTGTATGGTTCTTTCCGGTCAGTTCTTGCCCATTAATTCTTGGGCGGAGGATTCTGAGCGTTAGCCGGCGCCTTCGGGGCCGGAGTGGGCGCGCTGCCGCCGGTCAGTTGCGTCAACCGGTCTCGTTCGTTGCGTGCATACGTCCCCAGGGTCGTATTCTCCTGCGTGATCTGCACCGCCTGGTTCGCGAACTTCAAGGCCTCTGGATACTTTTCCTGCTTATCCAACGAAAGGGCAAGCCTAAGCACGGCTAACGGATCGGGCTGCGACGGAAAAGCGTCGATGGACTTACGGAAACTTCCCTCGGCATCGACGTACTTTTCCTGGTCATACTGCACTGTCCCCAGCACGTAATAGGCGTTAGAGCGCAGAAACCCTTTGTAGGCGTCCGCCTTATCTTGCGGAGTTCCGTTCGGCACGGCCACGTTATCTACGCTGTCGAGCGCATGTTGCGCCAGTTTGGAAGCCTCGTCGTAGCGCTGCTGTTTGTCGAGATCGGTATCCCGGGTCCGCTCCGCCAGCACTTGCGCCACTCCGGTCAACGCCACCGGATCGTCAGGATCCAGCTTCAGGACCTTACGGCCCATGTCCATCATCTTTTCGGCGTTGTTCGCCGATTGATAGCTGGTCATCGCCTGGCTGTACAACAGCACCCTCAGTTCGCTGTCAGGATATTTGGCGGCGAAATCATCCGCGGCCTTCTCCATGGCAGCCGGATCATTGGCTGATGCCTTCGCGGTGTTGTACGCATCGTACTCAGGTTGAGTTTTGGCCTGGGGCGGTCGTTTTGTGGGAGGCTGCGTTGTGCCCGGTTGTGCGGGAGCGCTCTGCCCCGCAGGCGGGGCCGTTGTCGGCGCCGGGGTCTGCGCCGAGACCAGAGTGGACAGCGCCAGCACGCCAATCACTATCGCTGCTTGCTTCATGCTTTCTCCTCGATCAGAATCTGAAATCGTATATGTTTCACCGGTTTCAATCTATTACCTTATTGGGGATGGCTCGGGGGCTCATACGGTTGCTGCAAGCCACGCTCGGCGGCGGCTTTCGCTTCCGGCAACGAGGACCCGGCACTCAGCGCGGCGCGGTAATGGCCCAATGCCGCCTCGCGGTCTTCCTGTAAATCGAATATTCTTCCCAGGTAGATATGTGACCAGGCCACGACTTTAGGCTCGCTGGTCGCATCCAGGGCGCGCAAAAAATCGTTGCGCGCTCCCTGCATGTCGCGGTTCATGGTGGCGATTTGGGCCAGGATGAACCAGGCGCGCCCCTGGTCCCCACTCTTCTCATCCAGCGCTTTCTGCGCCAGCTTCTGGGCATCCTCCGGCTGGCCCGCCGAAAGTTTCTGCTGCGCCTGCACCAGAAGCCCAGTTTCCGTTGGCCGCGAGATATGCAACAACTCCGGGTCGGCCTTCTCGGCAAACTGGATCTCCGCTGCGCGCTTCTGTTCTCTCCGCACATCGATGTTGCTGATCAGGTCGGCGTAAGAAGTGCGCAATCCCGCGGGGTCTTTCTCGAAGCGGACCAGGGCCTCGTAAAAATACCGCGTCAAAACATATCCCTGCCTGATCGAATTGTCCACCGCCGCTTGCCGCTGCTCCTCTGGAGCTTTTCGGCCCCCTGCGGTACGTGCTTCAATGGCCCGGATAAAACACTCGGTCACCAGCAGGGAAACATCTCCCTTGAAGCTCTGGTCCATGGGCGAGTTTTTCACGCTGGACAACAAAGGTTTGAGATTCTCCATGAGCGTGGGATATTTGAGGGCAAATGGATCCAGCAGGTAGTGCAGGTAAGTGTGCCGGATCTGGTCCATCTTCAGCGAAGGCCCGGTTCCCGGAGAAATGACCACGTAGTAATCCGCGCCGTAATTGCGCGCATTCGTCTGATCGGGGGCGCCCATGGGGTCGACGTAAACCAGAAATTGGCGCCCGAGATATCCGGCCGAGGGCAATTTCAGATAGACCTCGGAATCAAACATCATTCTTGCGAGACCTTCATGGTAGCGTTCGGTCAGTCCCACATACGCCAGCCGGTTGCGTTCCCAAATCTGCTGGAGTCCAGCCTTTAAATAGAACTTTTGAAGCAAGGGAATCGCTGCCAGGAGCGCAGAAGCATCGGGCGGAAGGTCAGACTCCTTAACCTTCGCGTTCAGCGCCGGCGGCGGATTGAGGTACAGACCCAGCGATACGTACTGCGCTAAAGTCTTCGCCACATCGGCCTGCTGGTGCTCCTCGTAAAACTGGCAAAAGGCCTGCGTGGCTTCCTGCGCCTCACTCGAAGTCTGCAGGTTCTGCGTCACCTCAGCCCGAATCTGCACCCGCAGCGGATCTGAGCTGTTCAGTTCCTGGTTGTATCCACACGTATTTATCGCGGTCAGCGCCACGAAGAGCGGCTCGCTGACGTCCAAAGTGACGTTGGGTTCGTTCTCGGCGTAGGAAAGGCCCGCCAGCAGCACCATCAGGGACGCATAGCACGCGCCTCGAAATACAGAACTCAGGGAAGCCTCCTGGAGGCCAGTGGATTAACCGGAATACTCTTTAAGTTTAAGAGCTTCGCCGCAGAGGGTCAATTGCAAGCTCAAAGCCCTAAACCTACAGGCGAGGTGCGATCAGAGCCGAGGTGCCCGGGCTCATGGGGCAGCGACCCACGGCCCATTGCTATCCTTTCACGCTGATCTTGGAAAAAGACAACACCGCGCGCCCCGAGGTGGGAACGCCCATGGAAAGTGCGGGACGAAAGCGGGTGAAGGTGGTGAAGATCAGCATATTTTTCTTCACTTGAGAGAGCCGCGCTTCGTCTTCCTTTTCCCTCGCGCCTGAGAGAATGCGGTAATCCTGCACTCTTCCCGTGGAGTCTACATAGGCTTCGATCACCAGCGAGTCATCACTAATGGAATCCAGAGCGGAACCGAGTGCCGACTGCTGTAACTGGGGAGCGCTGTACAACATCAACGGGACATCAGAGTTATCCGCCTGCAAGGGCGCCAGGAAACCCATTAGCATGACAAAAACCACGATGGCAGAAACCAAACCCATGGTGGCCGGTACCATGAATGCATTCAAGATGTTTTCCAGCCGGATGCCGAAATGATCCAGGTAGGGACGCCGGACACGGGCTGCTTCCTGCGACGCCGCAACGCGCAACCGCAGCGCCAGATCCGGCGGCGCTTTCCGCCGGCCCATTCGCGAGAGTAACTGTTGGGTCGCTTGCAAAGCGCGATACTCCTGCCGGCAGGCTCCGCAGGACGCGAGGTGCTCCCTTACCCTTCGCATCTCAGCTCCGCTCACCACACCATCCAGGTAGGGAGAGAACAGGAGTTTGGCGTCGTAGCAACTCACGGCATCACCTCAATGGGGCCGCCACCAGAGACCGGGAAATTCGCTGCGGGCCTGGCGTCCGCCGGCGACTCGCTCGCCGTCAAGCCCAACTCTGCTCCGAATTCGCGGACATAGCCAGTCAAACGCCGCTTGAGCGCTTCCCGGCCCCGGGTAAGTCTCGACTTCACTGTGCCCAACGAAACTTCCGTGATTTCCGCAATCTCTTCGTAGGACATTTCTTCCAGATCTCGCAGAATCACGGTGGTCCGGTAAGGTTCAGGAACATTCCGCAACTCTTCCTCGACACGCGCTCTAACTTCCTCGTGGACCACAAAATCGAACGGCGATTCCCGGGGGTCGATCAATGCCTCGCAGACTGAAGAACTCGGGCCGTTCTCGGTTTCGATAGGTTCCATCGAAGTTTCTCGCGCCTTGTGTCGAAACCACCACCGCCGCCGGTTGGAGGCTTCATGGACCGCGATCCGGTAGATCCAGGTCTTTAAACTGGAGTCTCCGTGAAAATGTTTCATGCCGCGAAAAACCTTCAGGAAAACTTCCTGCGTCGTGTCAGCGGCATCAGCCGGATCGGAGAGAATGCGGTACACCACGCTGTATATCGGCTGGTGAAATTCACCGATCAGCCACTCGTAGGCTTCTTCGGACCCGGCTTTCAAGTCCGCCACAATCGCCGATTCTTCGGCTCTCATTCCTAGCGCACTGGCAAAATCGGCCACCCTGGTTGCTCCCGCCATCACTTCATGGCGCATGGGCCTATTATAGGTTCTCTGTTCCCGTACGCGTCACCCCAAAAAAGAACCCGACATCCTCCGCTGCCTGATGGAATAGACCCCGGGCGCAAAGCCAGAGTTCCATCTTCCTGCAGATAGTTTGTTTTCAGTAATTTAGAGCGTCGGCTATTGGGGTTTCGTCGTCGGCTGAGAGGGCGCTTGCGGCTGGCTCGACGCCGTGCTCGGTTTTGGGGCGGGTTTCTTTTTGGCTGGAGGTTTCTTGGGCGGTTCGTTATCGTCCACGATCACTTTCTTCGGCGGTTCCGGTTTAGCCGCGGTCTGCGCGCTCAACAAAGCGCTGCGCAGGTGGGTCAGCTCGGTTTCCTTGGTGCTTGACAGACTTTCCATGCGGTCGGCAAACGAGCGGCGGCAGCGCTCGAAACTATTGAGATCATTTCCCAGCGACTGATATTCGTCTTTTGTGCCAAAAGCGCCCGCAGATTCCGCCACCGCTCCCAGAACATCGTAAAGCGCGTCCAGATTGCGATACAGCTTGAAAGTTGAGGTCAGATCTTCGGGAGAAGCACGCAGTTGCGCAATAATCTCAGGCAACGCCGACTGCAAGTTGCGCTCGATCGATTCCACATTGGCCTGCGTCTGGTGCTTGCTGCTGGAGTCGATCTTCCATCTTTCAACCCGGAGCTTGGCCAAATCCAATTGTGTGGTTTGAGCAGTCTGTTCTAATTGCGAGAGCAGCAGGTTGAGCTGGCTGATCGATGAATAAGGGACAGGAGGAGAAGATGTTGCTTGTCCGCCCGGAGAAGTCTGCGCCTCCGCGATGCTCACGCAGAACACTAAAAGCAACACGCACTGCAGACAGGGGGTGGGGGCTCGCTTCATCAAGGTTCTGAGCTTCAGCATACTTAAGTTTGCCGTGTTTCGCAAAATGGATTGGCCCGGCGGCGTTTGACTATCCCATTGGCGTGGGCGAGAATTGATCCAGCCTAGATTTTTCCGCGTGGGCCTGTGGCGCAGTTGGGAGCGCGCTTCCATGGCATGGAAGAGGTCGTCGGTTCGAACCCGACCAGGTCCACCAGATTCCCGCTGCAAACCGAGAACTGAGAACTGGTTCTAACTCCAAACGAATTTCATGCCCGGTTGCCGCGACCAAAATCGTAAGCAAACCAGATTCCCACGCCGCCGATTATAGCTCTCGCGCTCATTCGCCGATGCTAGTCTGATCAAGTGACATTGATTCACCGAAAGCGATCACTCGGATTCCGCAGGGAATGGGTCGTACTTGCTACGGCTTTGCTGACTGCGATGGCCGCGACTCCCGTCGTGACGGTTGCAGCCTCAGCAAGAACGCCAGGCAAATCTTGGTCAGTACATTGGCAGCCGGAGCGTGTGGTCAATGGCGCACCTATTGTTTTCCGTGTCGTCCCGCCGGTCCGCCTGCAATCTCTCTCCGGCAAGTGGTTCGAGCATGATGTGTTCTTCAACTACGACGCAGCCACCAAGTCGTGGTACGGGATCGCAGGCGTCAGCGTGGAGACCAAACCCGGGAGCTATACGCTCACTATAACGGCAACCACAGCCGCGGCCACGGACCTCTCATTCCTGCAAAAAATTCGAGTTCGCGCGGCGAAGTATCCCAGCGTGGCCGTAACGGTCGCTCCCAAGTTTACCGAGCCCAGTCCTGAACAGTTGCAGCAGATCGACCAGGACAAAGTTCTGAAGCAGGAAATCTTCAAACACGTAGAACCGGAACGAGAGTGGAGCGGAACCTTCCGGCCTCCAGTGGACGCGGCCATCACCGGCGTCTTCGGCACCAGCCGCGTTTTCAACGGCAAAGTGCAGAGCACGCATCAGGGGCTCGACTTCGGCGCAACGCAAGGCACGCCGGTTTCCGCAGTGAATGCCGGAACCGTGCTGCTGGCGCGCCCCCTGTACTTTGAAGGGAACTTTGTGGTTCTCGACCACGGCCAGGGCCTGCTTACGCTTTACCTCCACCTTTCCGAGTTCAAGGTCAAAGAAGGAGAGCATGTAACCACAGGCCAAGAACTGGGGTTGAGCGGCAGCACGGGGCGCGCTACAGGCCCCCATCTTCACCTTGCCGTACGCTGGCAGGGAATCTATCTCAATCCAGCAACCCTGCTTGGTCTGAAGCTCCCGTAAATGCCGCCCCTGGGACCGCCGTGCCGGCCGAGTCCCGCGAGCCGCCGTTCGCATGCCGGGTAAGGGCCGTGAGCGAACCGCGCAAATTGAGCTTCCTCACCAGCCGGTGGAGATAATTGGGATGAACTCCAAGAATACTGGCCGCTTCGGTGAAGTTTCCTTTCCCTTCCTCCAACGCACTGAGGATGAGATGCTTCCGCAGTTCGTTGAGCGCAGTCTGGTAATTCGCACCGTGTACTCCCGGAGCCGGGTTTCGATAGAGCACAGACGCGGGCAAGTCTTCCGGTTTGATCTGGTCTGAAAGGCTCAGCACCAACGCGCGTTCCACCGCATTCTCCAGTTCGCGGACATTTCCTGGCCAGTTGTGATTCACCAGGTAGGCCATGGTTTCCGAGGAAATCTGTTTCGGCCGCAGTTTACATTTCGCGGCAAACTTGGTCACCGATTGCTCAGCCAGTAGCGGGATGTCTTCCCGGCGCTCCCGCAGAGGCGGCATCACCAGCGACACCACATTCAACCGGTAATAGAGATCCTCCCGGAAAGTTCGCGCCTTCACCGCTGCCTCCAGATTCTGGTTCGTGGCGGCAATCACACGGACATCCACATACACCGTGTGCGTGCCTCCCAGCCGCTCAAACTCCCGCTCCTGCAGTACCCGTAGGAGCTTGGCCTGCAGCGCCGGCGCCAGTTCCCCGATCTCATCCAGGAAGATCACGCCGCCATCCGCCATCTCCAGCCGGCCCTTTTTCTGTCCAGTCGCCCCGGTGAACGCTCCGCGCTCATGACCGAAGAGTTCGCTTTCCAGCAACCCCTCGGGAATGGCGGCACAATTGATGGCCACGAATGGCCGGTTGGCGCGAGGACTATTACGGTGAATCGCCCGTGCCGCCAGTTCCTTTCCAGTGCCGCTTTCCCCCGCAATCAACACATTCGAATCGGTCGGGGCTACACGTGAAAGAAACTGGTAGACCTCCTTCATGCGAACACTTTCCCCCACCATGTTATGTTGCAGATTCATTTCTGTGGTTAGACGCAGGTTCTCCTGTTCCAGCCATTGCAAACGTCGCGCGTTTTCGAGTGCGACGGAGGAGATTCCGGCGATGCCGGTCACCAGTTCCAGATGCTCCTTGTCGAAGCGCGCTGAGGAGTCGGTGGTGTCGAGATAAATACAGCCGATCACCTTCTGGAACACGGTCAAAGGAACGCACAACAAGGAACGGATGTTGAAACTGGCAAGGCCATCCACCGCGCTAAGCCCATCATTGCCCGGCACATCGGCTCCCAGCACCGCGATGCCTTGCTCGAGCACCCGCCGGGTAATGGTCCGGCTCACTCGGACCGTTTCTTCAGGTTGATCCAACCGGTGGCGGGCAAAGACGGAGGAAAATCTTTCGCCGCCTTTTCCGTCCAGCAGGATTGCGCCGTGTTCCGCCGGAACCACCTCAAAAAGCCGCTCCAGGATCTCGTCCTGTAACCGCTCGAGCTCAGGAATGGACTGCACCGCCAAGCTGATCTTTAACAGCGCATTGAGGTTACGGCCAAGGCGCGATGCCGGCGACAATTCGTTGAGAATGCGCTCCGGGTGCAGGTAAACCGTGTCTTGGGGATGAATCTGGGCCGTTGCGCGAGTCAGGCCATCGTCAAACTCCACCGGCCCCGTGACCGGTTCTCCTCCCGTTTCACGCAGCGAGTAAACCAGCACAGAATTTCCGACCGCGATCTGGTCCCCGTGATTTAAACGGGTTTCCTGCACGGTCACGCCATTTACGTACGAGCCGTTCCGGCTGTCCAGATCGATCAGCTTGTACGTACCTTCTTCTCGTTTGAGCAGGCAGTGCCGACGCGATAAGGCAGGATCGCTGATCGGAATCCGGTTAGAGGGATCACGTCCGACCTGCACTTCTTCACCGTCCAAAACAAACGCGGACTCCCGCAATGGCCCAGCCACTACCAATAGCCTTGGTTTCACGATGACGCACCTCTGTGCGTTCCTGCCTCTTTAACACGTTCCCAAGATGGGAAAACGCGCGCCTCCTTTTTGTTCCACTATCCGAACAGATAGGCGACTCAAACCTTTTGGCTATGGATGAATGGTCCTGCGTTGATCGCCCCGTTCGAGCTGGTGACGTAAACATTTAATTGTCAATGAGTTGACCGTGATGTTTCACGATGGGGTTCTATTCTCGTACTTGGCTTCTTGCGTGCACAGTATTTTTTCGGGCGAGCCTCGGCAAAGCGATGGGGGAAGCGCTTCGCAGCAGTCTTGCCGGGAAACCGCCCATTGGGAATCCGAGGGACCCCCTCATCGGGTTCCCAATGTTGTTTTTGGGCGCCTAATCAGGCAGAAAGCCGCGAACGGCACGAAATCCCGGCAGGGCAACCGGAACAGACCGTAATCTTGTTCGGAAAACCGGAAAAATCTGATCGCCTACACCGCGACTACAGACGGGAGTTCGGAATTGTGCCGGTCTGCCTGCTCTACGGCAACTCCATCCCGAAAGGTTACGGTCCTTCCTGAGATAGCCGGGACCCGTTCCCCGGGCACCAGGATTCCTACCAAATTCAGCGGATCGGCGGCCGAAATCGTGACGTCGTCTCCGGTCAGAGGCAACTTGCGGGTGGCTCGCAGGGATTCCACAGCAACTGGGAGCGCGAACTGCTCACCCAGGAAACCGTCCACAAACCGACCGCCACGGACCTCGCCTCGATCCTCAAGGCGGCGAAAGGCATAGAGCAGTTCCCGCCACTTGGGCAGGTTGGGTTCACGGGCGAGGAGATCGCGGAAAACGACGCCATAGCGCCTGAGAAGCATCCAGCCGATGGCCTCCACGGCCTTATTGCGATCAGTAACTGGACCGGTGTGCAGCAGTGCCCATCGACCAGCGTTATGACGCGGACGCGTCGTGCGTCCACTGCCTTGTCCTGAACGCCGTTTTGGATCAATCAGCGAGCGTAGGTTGTCAAAGCCGTCGGCCGTCACCAGCCCCGCAGCCACAAGCTCCCACAGCGCAGTCTCAATCTCTGCTTTCAACTTGCCGGTACCGCGCACCACATCGACGAAGAAGGAGGCCCCGCGCTGCCGCAGAAAGTCCAAAACCTGGTGTGCCCCGGGACTCAATCCTCTGGCCTCGGGTTGGCCGTCGGCGGGGTGGTGCGGCGTCATCCAATCTGCTTCTTCCCGCAAGAAGAAAGTAATGGGCGCCACGCTGGTGGGGATGACTCGCCGCTTGCTGCCGCCGGAATCCTCAAGCGTAGCTGGGTGCGGAGACAACCTTCCCCAGCCGACGGCACCGGTGAGACAAAGTTGATCGAGCCATTTCGGATCGTAGCCCGCGACTCGCCGCGCCAAAACCTGCCGCTCCCAGGCGTTGGCGGGAATTTCGAAACCTTGCAACTGCCGCAGGATTTCCAGCGTACCGCGCTCTCCCAGCACCTGTGATCCCGGCGCAACGTGCTGCCAGCGCAGCAGCCAGCGCATGAACTGCGCCGCCGCAACAGGCTCAATCTGCTTGCGTAAAGCGGCGACAGTGAGGCGATGAATCCGCGCAAGCAACCGCCGTTCGCACCACTCGTGTGGCGCGGACACTCCTGTCCGCGCAGTCCGCTCCGTGAAGCTTCCGCGCAACACCGCACCGCCGGCCTCCATCCGCAGCAAAGCTTTCTCGATCTCCGCAGCCGGCAGTCCCGGCACCGCTCCCAATTCCTCCGAGGAAGTAGGCCCAATATGTGCCATCCAACCGGTCACCATTGCCAGGACAACATCGTCACGAGAGGGACTCTCGCCTAAGAGCTCTCGAGCCTGCGGCTCAAACTTAGCATCAGGGAACAGGGCGGCAAACATTCCTATCCGCTCCGCCGCCACCCAATAGCGCCGACCCGCGACGGTCGCCGCAAGCGCTCGGCCCTGAGCCACCAGTCGTTCAAAATGACCACGCCAGCCAGCCGCGGCAAGGCTCACGTAGGGGCGGACGCCCTCGTCCGCCCGGCGGTCTAAAACGCTACTTCCCAAGGCAGCGAGCTGAAGTTCGTCCGCTCGAACGGGGGCCTCGATATCCACCGAGCTTTCCGGCAACGCCACCAGCGTATGCAGCACATCCTGCAGTTCATCGGCATCCCGCACATCCGGCCAGGCTTCCTCGCGCACCTGCGCAATCGCCGCGGGATCGAGCTTGCCCACTTCCTCCAGCACTGACTCCGGCAAAATCCGCCGCATTTCCACTGCACGGGCGCGTCGTTCTTCCAACGGCGCATCGTCCAGATACGCGTAGGGATTCGCATTCAAAATTTCATGCGAGAACTGCGAGGGCACCGGCGTATCCACGGCAACGCAACGAATCCGCCCATCTTCCATGCGGCGCAGCAGATCTTTCAGCCCCTCGAGGTCCATTGCCTCGGTGAGCACATCTTTCATCACTTCGTTGACCAGCGGATGGTCGGGGATCTGTATGTCCCCGACAATATTTTCCTGGCAGGCCGCCACATCGGGAAACACGGAAGCCAGCAGATCGTCCGAACGCATGCGCTGAATCTGGGGAGGAACTTTCTTGCCGCCCTGGAAACGCAGCAGAGCCAGCGCTCGATTCGCATCCCAGCGCCAACGCGTGCCGAAGATTGGCGAAGCCAGCGCCGCCTGCTCCAAAACCGGCTGCACGGTTTCCGCGCTGAGAAAGTGGAACACATCGCCCAGCGGAAAACTGTGCTGCTCGGTCAGCGCGATGTTCAGCCCGTTGTCGGTGGCGGCAGCCTGTAACTCGAAATTAAAACTTCGGCAAAACCGCTTACGCAGCGCAAGCCCCCAAGCCTTGTTGATCCGCCCGCCAAAAGGCGCGTGAATGACGAGCTGCATGCCGCCGCCTTCATCGAAGAAGCGCTCGGCGATGATGGTCTGCTGCGTCGGAACCGCGCCCAGCACCGCGCGGCCCTGCAGGATGTATTCAATCGCCTGCTCAGCCGCCGAGTCGTCAAGGCCACATTCTTCTTTCAACCAAGCGACAGTCTCAGCGACAAGGGATTGAGTAGCCGAGAAGCCAACGGGTGAAACACCTGGCAAGCGGTCGCTGATTTCTTGCCGCAGGTCAGCTACCCGCTCAGAAAGCTCTTGTGTCCGTGCCGGAGCCTCTCCCAGCCAGAACGGAACTGTTGGCGGCGAACCGTGCGCATCCTCCACCAGCACTCGCCCGGACTTGCTTTCGATCCGGCGAATCCGCCACGAAGTGTTGCCCAGCAGAACAATGTCATCGCGATTGCTTTCGATGGCAAAATCCTCGTCCAGTGTGCCGACTACCGTGCCCTCGGGCTCGGCGACGACTGTGTACAGGGCATTGTCAGGAATCGCCCCGCCACTGGTGATCGCTGCCAATCGCGCGCCCCGCCTCGGGCGAACTTTTCGGTTGACCCGATCGTGATGGATGTATGCGCCATATCGCCCGCGCCTCGACGCGATGCCTTCCGAAAGCATTTCGAGGATGGCCTCGTAACTCTCGCGCGAGAGACTGCGATAGGGATAAGCCCGCTTCGCCAACGCATATAGTTCGTCTTCGTCCCAGCCCGAAGTGGCGCCGGCGTCCTCGCCGGCCTCTTGCCCGTGCTCTGCTCGGGAGGCCGGCGGGACGCCGGCGCTACCCACAGTGGCCACAATCTGTTGGGCCAAAATGTCCAGGGGAGATTCCGGAATCATTAGCCGGTCCAGCTCCCCGTGGCGGATCGCCCGCACCAGCGACGCGCATTCCAGCAGGTCGTCGCGCGTAGTGGCGAAGAATCGGCCTTTTGGAACCGCTCCCCGCCAGTGCCCCGACCGCCCCACGCGTTGCAAGGCCACGGCGATGGCTCGCGGCGAACTGATCTGCACCACCAAATCCACGGTGCCGATATCAATGCCCAATTCCAGCGACGCCGTCGCAACTAGAACTTTGACTTGGCCTTCTTTCAGCTTCTTCTCGGCCGCGAGCCGCAATTTGCGCGACAGGCTGCCATGGTGAGCCGCGACATTGTCTTCGCCAATCCGTTCTGCCAACTGATGCGCAATCCGTTCCACCAGGCGCCGCGTGTTTACGAACACCAGGGTGGATCGATTCTGTTCGACCAGCGCCACCAACCGGTCGTAAAGCTCATCCCACATTTCGTTGGTGGTGATCGGGCCGAGCGGGGATCCAGGAATCTCGACCGCCAGATCGAGCTGCCGCTTGTGACCAATATTCACAATGACGGGAGCGGGCCTGCCGTTGCCGGTCAGAAAGCGAGCGACTTCTTCGATGGGTTTCTGCGTAGCCGAAAGTCCGATGCGGACTAGCGAGTTCCTGCTTTGAAAGGGCACGGCTTCAGCCCTGCCGGTTCGTGCCTGGCTTGTGATCCCGAGGACCGAATGCGACGAGGAATCTACTTTCCCTTCCGCCACCAATGTCTCCAGGCGCTCCAGCGATAGCGTCAAATGCGCGCCGCGCTTGTCGTCTGCCACGGCGTGGATCTCGTCCACAATCACTGTCTCCACGTCGCGTAGAATCTTTCGGCTGCTCTCGGCCGTCAGCAGAATGTAGAGCGATTCAGGCGTCGTCACTAAAATATGGGGCGGCCGCTTCAGCATCGCCCGCCGTTCGTGCATCAGCGTGTCGCCGGTGCGGACAGCCGTGCGAATCTCCGGCATCAGCAGGCCGCGCTCACCGGCCATCTGCAGAATCTCGGCCAGCGGTCCTTCAAGGTTTTTCTGGATATCGTTGCCCAGCGCCTTCAACGGCGAAATATAGAGCACCTCAGTGCGGTCATGAAGATCGCCCGCGAGCGCCTTGCGCACCAGCCGGTCAATACACGCGAGAAATGCGGCCAGAGTCTTGCCTGACCCTGTCGGCGCCGAAATCAGCGTCGTTCGTCCAGCCAGGATGTGCGGCCATCCCTGTTCCTGCGGCTCAGTCGGCGTGCCAAACTTCCGGACGAACCACTCCGCCACGATGGGGTGAGCCCAGGCGAGCGAGGCGGGAAGGGAAGACATCTTCACGATTCTACCACGCCACATTCGTATATTGTTCGCCTCACGGTCGCTCAGCTTTCAATCTTCCCAGCCCCCCGATCTGGGCCAAGGTGACTCGTCTCTTCGGAACTTGGTTCCCGCCGTTCAAGTTCCTCCCACTTCGGCACCGACTTTTCCTTCCATGTGACATCTGACCTTTTCCACGAGCCTCCCCCTGCTTACCCTCGTATTCCGGTCTTGAATCACAGAAAGGAACCACATGCTCCGGAAATCATTCCTATCTTTCCTTGCCATACTGGCCCTGCTGGCCACCGCCGGGGCTTCGCTCACGGAAGTTCGCCAGGATTTTCTTAACCAGATTGAAATTTTTTCCGCCACCAGCGTGATGACGTCGCCCTCGGCCGATGGCAGCTATCTGATTACGGTTTACCTCGATCAGCCCGCTGGGGGTACTGTCAGCGCCTTTATCGCGTGGACAGACGAAAACGGTGCTCCGCAGCAGTATCAGGCATTTGACGGGTCCGGCGTGTTTGCGGTCCGCCTGCAGGCCGGAACCGCGCTGACCGTCGCGACCTCAGGCACGGTACAAGGCAGTTACAACTTGTTTGTTGACGGCGTGGGCTTTTGGAATTAAGGAGACAGCCATGAGAAGCCTGCATTCACTCGCCGTGGTATCGCTGCTCGCCGTGGCCCTGCCCGCCCAAGCTGGGCTGACCAGGGTGGCCAAGGATTTCCTCAACCGGACCAAGGTTTTTTCCGCAACTCCGATTATGACGGCTCCCACCAGCGACGGCAGCTATGTGATATCCATGTTTCTCAACCAGCCGCCTAAGTCAAAAGGTGCAGTGGTCGCCACGCTGCGCTGGACCAACGAGCAAGGTGCGCAGTCGAGAATCCTCTCCATCCAGGACAATAACCTTCCGCAGGGCACGGTGTTTCCGATTCGGGTTGTCGCCCACACGCGCGTCACCGTCGAAACCAGCGGAACGGTCGGCGCCAGCTACGATCTTTTCGTGCGGGGCGTTGGATTCTGGGTTCCAGGCACCGGAACCAGTTCGCTCTCTGACTATCATAAGAATCTTTTGCTGTGGACCAACGCCACTTATCCCAACCGGCAAACTGTGTTCACCGCGCCGGCTACAGACAAAAGCTACCTGCTGAGAGCAAATATCAACGAACCGGCGAACACCGGGACGGACATCATGTGCCTCAGCATACTTTCCACCGACGAATTCTCCCGCAGTCTCACCAACACCGCTTGCGCCAACCTGAATGGAGCGCCGGCCATGATAGAGTTCCCTTTGCGGGTGAAAGCGGGAACAGCAGTGCAACTCGTCACTTTTCATGCCGGGTTGCCCATGTGGGGCGGTTCGCCCACTTACAACGTCACCGTGGATGCGATCGGGTTCTGAGGTTGAAAACCCGCAATTGCCGGAAACAACGCGGATCGCAAGGCGAGGGCTCCGAAACCGGACCACTACAACGCCAGCGTGATCTTTGTAGCTTCCTCAATTCGCGCCATTGCGTCTTTGTCCAGCCGGCCGTGGTAGCTGACCAGGCGGGAAACCTGGATTGCCCGAATCTGTTCAGTTTTCGCTATGCTGTCGAGTTTGAGTCCGCCAGAGCCCTTGGTAAGAAAGGCGTGGCTCGGATAGATTCTCTTCACGTTAGCGGCATCCGTTACGGGCACGACAACCACAACCGAACTGTTGGCGTTAATAGAATCCCGGCTGAGGACGATGACCGGCCGCGTACCTGCCTGCTCGCTGCCCTCGGTGGGATCGAGCCGTGCGCTGAAAATATCACCGCGAACGGGTTTGGGCAGCACGGGTTTTAGGGCGGCGGTGTTCATGAACGGGATCCGTCGATTGCAGGGCCTCCCAGTCGCTTCTCTCAAACTCCTGGCTCAGGGCCACGGACGATCGCTGATAGTCGGGGTCGCGGGCCATTTCGGAGAAAGCCGCATCAACCTCCGCTTCTTGCAGCCGGCGGACCTTCTCCTCGATCGCCTGCACCACAAACTCATTGAAGCTGGAGGCTGCGTCCGATTCGCCCGCCACCGTCTTGGCGCGTTCATACACGCTTCGGGGCAGGCGAACGGTCGTGTTCTGGTACGGCCTTTTGCGAGCGAGTGTCATAGCATCTATACCATCAAAAGCATAACATATTTTGCTATCATAATTGCTATCGGACATGCCGACAGATGCTAGAATCCCTCTGCCATGCCGCCGAAGCTCTCCGCTCACGCTCGGGCCAGAAAAATCAAACTCCTGCTCTTCGATGTCGACGGCGTCCTCACTGACGGCAAACTGTTCATCTTTCCCGCTCCCGCCGGAGCGCAGCAAAGCATTCTGGAGCAATCCGCCAAGCACGGCGGACAGGGCGGATTTGGCCTGCACAGCCAGAGCCTGATCGAGGCCAAGGGCTTCCATGCTCACGATGGCACGGGGATTTCCCTGGCGCGGCTGGCCGGGATCAAGATGGGCCTGATTACCAAGCGCATCTCAGAGACCGTTGCCTTGCGCGCCCGCGACCTGAAGCTGGAGCACGTGCATCAGGGCATTCAGGACAAGCTCACCGTGTTTCGGGGAATCCTCGAGCAGGAAAAACTACAGGCCAGCCAGGCCGCTTTCGTGGGCGACGACGTAATCGACCTTCCCGTCATGTGGAACTGCGGCTTTGCCGTCGCCGTGGCCAACGCGCGCGCCGAAGTAAAGCGCGACGCGCACTACATAACCGCCCACGCCGGCGGGGATGGCGCTCTGCGTGATGTCGTCGAATACATCCTGAAAGCGCAAGGGAAATGGAAGCAAGTACTCGCGAGCTACATCGGGGAGCGAAGTCCTAAAACCAGCTCTTAGCTTTTGGCTTTTAGCTCTTAGCTACCCCGTTGCGGCAGACTGGCGAGTTTCGATTTAGCTAAAAGCCAAGAGCTAATAGCTAAGAGCTGAAAAGAAAAACCCACCGGCCGTCTGCTTGGGGCGTGCTCGGGTCGACGACCGATGGGCTACCGTTTCTCCTTACTCACCCTGTTGTTTTCAGGAGTTTTGCCAACTGTAACCCCCGCGCCTACCCAAAGTCTCGTCACGTTTTGTAAAGAATTGTAACCGCCGAATTACGCGCCCCACGATCATTCGGGAATGGGCATTGGCTTCGTCTTCATCAGCTCGGTGAACCGAGGATCTTTGCGCAAGCCGGCAAACTCGTCGTCCTTGTAAACATCTTCAATTTTCTTGTAGCCCTCTTCCATGGCGCGGCGCAGATACAACAGCGATTTGTCGCTCGCTCCCATCTTGGCGTAGAGCTTGGCCACGACATAGTCGAAGCGGGCGCGGTCCTCGGGCGACGACATTCGCGCCTGGATCCCATTGCGTCCGGTTCGTTCCAGAATGTCGGGATCCAATTCCAGCGCGTGATTGTATGCCTCCACGGCTTTCTCAAATTGCTTCTTGGAAAAGTAGGCAGCACCCAGGTTGCTGAAATATGACGCTTCTTCCGGACGAAGGACAATCGCCTTCTGGTATTGGCGGATAGCCTTGTCATATTTGCGCAATTCGTAATGTACCGCTCCCAGGTTGTTGTGAGCGACTGCATTCTGGGGATTGAGCTTGATCGCCCGTTCGAAGTCTTTGGCAGCTTCGGGGTAACGCTTCAGTTGCAACTCCGCGAAGCCGGCCTTGACGTAAAGGCTGGCGGAGTTTGGCTCTTTCTTAAGCGCGGAGTGATAGTAATCAAGAGCGTCGAAATACAATTTTTCGGCACGAAGCTCATCGGCGCGCTGTTCCAGGTCCGCAACCGAGGCGCTGGGCGACGGGGGCTCCGCTCGCCGGATAGGCGGGCTCACTTGCAGCCGCTCTGAAGAGTTTTCGGTGGGTGGGGGAGATTGATGGGCGAGTGCTGGGGCCAGAGGCAGAACGGCAGCCAGCGCGCAAAACAGGAGCTTACCACGCATAAGCTTACCTCTCACTGATACATTACGCGGGCCACTGGCTCCGGCGAACGATCAGGCCGCGAGGCTAGTGAGGCCCGTCTCCGCCACCCTCCGCAGGAGCTGGCGGCGGAGGATTGGACGGTTTGTCTTCCTTAAAGATACCCGCTAACCGGCCAAAAAACCCCTTTTTCTTTTTGGCATCCTCGCTGGCGTTGGCCGGATTGTCAGTCTGGGACGCCGCTTGCGGCGGCGGGGGCAAAGCCCGATCCGCCCCTCCAAACACACGCGAGAAAAAGCCCCTAAGTCCTGTCCCCTGATCACAAGTCTGGCTTGGTTCGGTACCCGCGATAAAGGCCGCGCTATAGCTCTCTGGACATGCCGGGGTTGCCAGGAGATTGGTTTGCTTGTCTAGCTGTACGTCCACGACGCCGGCTGGCTGGTCGAACGGTTTCACATTCGAATATTGTGGCAATACCACGGCTTTCTTCATGAATTCTGCCCAGATGGGCGCCGCCGTCTGCGCTCCGCTCAGCCGTAGGTCGCTGTAATCGTCATAACCGACCCACACGATGCACAGCAAATTGCTTGTGTAACCGGCAAACCAGCCATCGTGCGAACTCCCGGTTTTGCCCGCGGCTGGCGCATTAAATCCACGCGTCCTGACCGAAAACGCCGTACCAAAGTTCAGCACACCTTCCATCATGTTGGTCATCACGTAGGCTACGCGCGGATCCAGCACCTGCCGCTTCTCGGGCGTGAAATTCATCATTACATCGCCCTTGGAGTTGCGCACCGAGTTGACCACCAGAGGGGAGAGCCGCAGTCCTCCATTGGAAAACACGGTGTACGCCGCTGCCATGTCGACCGGCGTCGCGTCGTAAGCTCCCAACGCCATCGCGGGAGTCGCTTTAACCGAAGTGATGCCCGCATCTTTCGCCAGGTCGGCTACCTTGTCGTAGCCCACTTCTTCCGCCAGCTTGACCGTGGCATTGTTCAACGAAAGCGCCAGCGCGTACCGCGCCGTCACCTCGCCGTGATACTCCTCCTTGTAATTTCGCGGTTCGTAAATCTGGTCGCCGTAGGCGAACGTTGTGGGCTGGTCCTGCACCAGCGTTGCCGGAGTGAAAACCGGGCTGGCACCGTTGAGCGCGGTGTTCATCGCTGCCGCGTACACAAAGGGCTTGAAGATCGATCCGGTGGGACGCTTCGCGATGGCGTGATTCAACTGGCTGAATCCGTAGTTGCGCCCGCCTACCAGCGCCAGAATCTCGCCGGTGTGGGGATTCATGGCCACCAGCGCCACTTGTGCGTCCGGACCGGGCTGGACCTGATTCTCAAACTTGTTCTTGCCCACTTTGATCCGCTTGGTGCGCATCTTCTTGACTTGCTCGTCGACCAGCTTCATGCCCATTTCCACCGCCTGCGCCGCGGCTTTTTGTAGGTTGGGATCGAGCGTGGTGTAGATGCGGTAAGTCTGATCGTTCATCTGGCGTTCATCTAGCTTGCTGATCAGAGTTTCGCGAACCAGGTCGACAAAGTAAGGCGCGTCGCTGGCCTCCACGTTTGGAGGGGCCAGCTTCAGCGGCGTGGCTTTCGCCTTTTCAGCTTGCTCCTTGGTGATGGCGCGGGTTTCCGCCATGCTGTCGAGCACAGTGTTGCGCCGTTCCAGGGCTCGCTCAGGATGGCGGTAGGGCGACAAGTAGCTGGGCGCCTGGATCAATCCTGCAATCAAAGCTGCTTCGGGGAGAGTGATGTCCTTGAGATCTTTATTGAAATACGCTCGCGTCGCCTCGGCAAAGCCGCTGATGGTGAAAGACCCGCGCTGGCCGAGGTCGACCCGGTTGGCGTAAAACTCGAAGATTTGCTGTTTGTTGAACTTCTGCTCCAGCTCCAGCGCAATCATCATCTCCGTCAGCTTGCGCTTGACGGTTTTTTCCGGCGTCAGGAAGAACGCCCGCGAGAGTTGCATCGTGATGGTGGAACCACCCTGCTCGTGGCGTTGATGGGTCACGTCAATCCACATGGCTTCGGCCAGGCGAATAAAATTCACACCGTTGTGCTGGAAGAAGCGCCGGTCCTCGATCGACACCACTGCATCCACCAGGACCTTGGGGATTTCGTCATAGGTCACCACCTGCCGCTTGGAGCGCTGCTCCGCGTCGAACAGTGAAGTGATCATCTGCGGTTCGAGCTCGTAGGCGCCAAGTTCTCCCGAAGCGCTCTTGATACTCACCACCTGCCCATCCTGAATGCGAATGGTGGCCGGTTCAGGACTGTGGTAGGAGTCCGGCCCGGGTTTGATTTCGATCCCGCCCGCGAACAATCGATAGCTGCCCATAGGTGACTGGCCGTCCTGCTCGGCGTAGCCGGCATGTCGAAGCTCGGCCGCGATTTCCTTGGCTCCGACTTCCTCGCCGTCCCGAACCACCCGGGGAATGGCATAGATCCGCGCGGAATTCGCGAAGACCGGCCCCTTAAACCGTGCCTCGATCATCCGGTCGAACTTCACGTAGTAATACGCAAACGTTCCGCCCGCAATGGTTGCCAGAATTATGAATGCCAGAAAGGCCGCTCGCAGGACTGGGTCCTGGGACTTTTTCCCGCCAGAACCGCCGCCTTTCGGAATTTTGAGCTTAATGGCCACGTGGTTTATGAGGGGTTCCTCGCGATAGGACAGCTCTTCCTTCGGTAAGACGATGCGGTGCGCAATCTCGTTGCCCGCCACTGGGCGAGTACGGGCGGCGCTCCTCGGCCTCGGAGCCCGCAGGCGCAGAATAATTCAAAACTGACGTAGCGATTGCAGTACCTCACGCCTATTCTAAATCACTTGGGTACGGCGAGGGTTGCTAGAAGACGCTCCGGTTCCGGCTGCTGGGGTCGAAGTTCAAGTCCAGAGGGTAACCAGGCAGGTTCAGATGCACAGTGTAAGGGGCTTCAATTGTCACCGAGCCGGCATTCGTCACGCCCACCCGGGTTACCTTGATCTGCTCCTTAGCGATAGGAATATCGAGTTCCTGTGCTTTCTTGAACATCTCATCGCGGATCCCGTCCTCGCTCTTGGTGCTGTAGGTCATCATTTGAGCTTCGGTCTTGATCGCGTCCTGAAACTCGTAATTGGCGAAGTAGGGTGGAATGAGCTCGGCGCACAGGTACACGACCGCCACCATTGCGAAGATGCCGATCCCCATTTTCATTGTTCCCATAATGCGCTCCGCTCAGTCAGCGCGCCAGCCGAGAGGCTAGCTCGCGGATCTCAAATTCTTTACGAAATACTCGGATATTGAGGCGATGCTAGCATCCTGCATTTCGCGTGTCGAGCGGCGAACGATCTCGACAGTACCTTCGGTAACCTTCTTTCCAACGGTGACACGAAAGGGAATGCCCACCAGGTCAGCATCTTTGAACTTCACCCCTGGCCTTTCGTCCCTGTCGTCTAGTAACACATCGAAGCCGGCAGCCTCCAGACGGCCGGCAATCTCCTCGGCGGTGGTCTTCAGCGTTTCATCCCTGACGTTGGTCGGAGTAACCACGATCTCGAACGGCGCGATCGAAGCCGGCAGCCAGAATCCGTTTTCATCATTACTCTGTTCCACTGCCGCAGTCAGGATGCGCTCAATCCCAATCCCATAGCTGCCCATGATGGGCGTGACCTCTTTGCCGTTTTTATCAAGTACCCGCGCTCCCATGGATTCGGAGTACTTGTATCCCAGCTTGAAGATATGGCCGATTTCGACGGCTGTGTCTATACGAAGGGGAGCTCCGCAATTTGAGCATCCCTCGCCTGCAGTTACGCTTCTCAGGTCAGCATAGCCAGTTGGCACGAAGTCGCGTCCGGGCGCCAGATTTTTCAGGTGATAATCCTCTCTGTTCGCGCCCGCGATGAGATTGACCCTCCCTTCGAGCGCGCGATCCAGCAGAAGAATCGGTTTTTCGCTGTCTTTCAAATCTTTGGCCCAGTCGATCCCGATCGGCCCAAGAAAACCCGCTGGCGAGTGGAACAAGTCCTTGATTTCTTCCTCCTGCATCGGGCGGGCCTCTTTGCCTCCCAACGTCGAATTCAGTTTCGCCTCGTTGAGCTGATGGTCTCCGCGCATCAGAACCACCACCGCTCGTAATTTCAGTTTTCCGCTTGCCGCATCTTTCTCGTCGATCATCAACGCCAAAGTCTTCATCTTGTTCTTCGGCGAAACTCCGAGAAACCGCGCCACATCCTCGATCGTTTTCATTCCCGGCGTGTGAACTTCGAGCGGCTTGCCGTCGCCCTCAGCTTTCAGCTCCTCAACCGCCTCTAATTTCGAAGTCGCCTTCTCCAGATTCGCAGCGTAGTTGCATTTTTCGCAGCTCACAATCTGATCTTCACCCGCCGGCGTGAGCACGACGAATTCATGCGATTGCGATCCGCCCATCGCTCCGGAATGCGCTTCGACCACCATGTATTTCAACCCGCAGCGGTCAAAAATCCGGCGATACGCGTCATAGTGTTTTTGATACGAGACGTCCAGCCCGGACGCGTCGATGTCGAACGAATACGAATCCTTCATCATGAACTGCCGGACGCGCAGCAATCCCCCTTTAGGGCGCGCCTCATCGCGAAACTTTGGCGCAATCTGATACCAGATTTGCGGCAACTGTTTGTAGCTGCGCAATTCTTTGCGCGCAATCTCCGTCATCACTTCTTCTTCCGTCATGCCCAGGCAATAATCAGCACCCTTGCGGTCTTTCAGGCGGAACATGGTCTCGCCCATCGCCGCCCAACGCCCGCTCGCCTCCCACAACTCGCGCGGATGCAGCGCCGGCAAATAGAACTCCTGCCCGATCTTGTCCATCTCCTGTCGCACGATAGCCATGATCTTGTTGAAGGAGCGATTGCCCAGGAAGAGATACGAATAGATTCCAGCCGCGAGCTGCCGGATATAGCCTGCCCGGACCAGAAATTTGTGGCTTGCGACCTCAGCATCCGCCGGCGCTTCGCGCAGCGTAGGAATGAACAGTTCTGACCAGCGTTGCATAATTGAGAGTCCTGAGCAGCAGGGAATTGTGTATTGTAAATGATTGGGTGAGAGGAACCAGGCAGCGGCGTTGCAAAGCCAGCAACGACCATTTAAATGACTCGCGCGACCTCGTCGGCAAACTTGGCGCTGAGGATCATCAAGAGTCGAATGGCAATATCCTTCGGCAATCGGATCACAACTTCCTTGTCGGCATTCCCGGCGTTTACGGCGATGTAAATCGGGGCTCCGACCATTCTGTCGTTTTCTATTTCTCGCTCGGCGAGTTCCCAGTAGATATGAACTGACTTGCCCTCGCTTTCGCCCAGCCAGATTGACCAGCGGGTGCTCATAAATTCCCCTTAAGTCACATCGGCAAAAACGCTGCCGGGCTTCGGCCGCCCGGACAGCCGAGGGCGGCTGTCCCCACGTGTACGGTGCAGCTTTACCCCGCCAACTGCTTCAGAATCTCTTTCCCGATCTTCTGCGCTTCGCCGAAAAGCTTCTGATACTCGACAAATTTCCGGTTCAATTCCAGCGACCGGTCAGCATTAAGCTTTTTGCGCAGAATCATGTCCCGCACATGAACCGGGTTAGGCAGAGTCGCATCTTCCGTCAATTCTTCCAGCGCCGTCGTGGGATCGTAGTGATACATAGAGGCTCCCGCCTAGATTTCAATGACTGAATGTCTCAATCACTCAATGCCTCAATCTCTACACCATCTCCGTTCCCCACAAATCATGCAGATGCACGATTCCTCTTAGGGTTCCGTCCCCATCAACCACCGCCAGCGACGTAATCTTCTTTTCCTCCATCACCGCCAGCGCTGAAGCCGCGAACTCGCCCGCCGCAATGGTCTTCGGATTCTTCGTCATGCACTCGCCCGCCGTCAGGTCCAGCACGTCTTTTCCGCGCTTTTCCAACAGGCGCCGCAAATCGCCGTCGCTCACGATACCAACCAGCTTTTCTCCCTCCACCACCGCGGTTACGCCCAGCTTTTTGCGCGACATTTCATAAATTACGTCCGGCATGTTCGTTTGCGCCGTGACACGCGGCACCGCTTCGCCCGAATGCATCAGCGACTCCACCCGAGCCAGCCGCTTTCCCAGCTTTCCACCGGGATGCAAATTAGCAAAGTCTTCTTCTTTGAATCCGCGTTTCTCCGCAAGTTCCATTGCCAACGCATCGCCCAGAGCCAGCATTGTCGTCGTAGAAGCCGTAGGCGCCAATCCCAGCGTGCACGCTTCCTCGGCCACCGAACAATCGAGTGCCACATCCGCCGCCGCCGCCAGAGTCGAGCGCTTCAAACCTTTGTCATCTCGAGCGAAGCCCGAGCCGCTTCGCGTTGAGGGCGAGTCGAGAGACCTGTTGTTCCTGCTCCCCATTGCATCGCAGGTCATCGCCACCAGCGGCACTTGCAACCGCTTGAGCGTGGCCAACAGCCGCAGAATCTCCTCCGTCTCGCCACTCGCCGACAGCGCCAGCACCACATCCCCGCGCACCACCATACCCAGATCGCCGTGCACCGCTTCCACCGGATGCATAAACAAAGCCGGCGTCCCCGTCGAACTCAACGTAGCCGCAATCTTCCGTGCGACTATGCCACTCTTCCCCATGCCCGTCACCACTACTCGGCCCTGGCATCCGTACAGCAAGGCGACTGCCCGGTTAAACGCACCGGCCATTGGCCCGGCGATGCGGTCCGCGAGCGCCCGCAGCGCCTCAGCCTCAATGCGCACCACATGTTCGCCAACCTGCTTCATGGAAGAGTGGATGTTAGCACGCAACTAGTTGTCAGCTCTCAGCTTTCAGCCATCAGAAAAGTTACGAAGCTCTTGAGGGTTCACTGACAGCTGAGAGCTGATAGCTGACAGCTATGTCTCAGAAATGTTCATCTATCGCCTGCGGACGCTCGCCCAGCCCCCGCGCCTGAATCAGCCGGTCCCATGGCCCGCCCTGCCAGTTGTCCCGCATCTTTTGAGGATGAATCCACGGCGGAAGCGTGATAAACAAATTGCGCGCGATGGCCACCACATAAGGCTCATAGAGCAAACGTAACTGCGCCAGCTTCTCCGCCGTTTCAGGGCTCTCTCGCACTTTCAGGCCTTGCTCCGCCAGCGCCTGCCGCAACCGCTGAAATTCTTCCTCGGGCAAACGGTCGGTTCCCAGGGGACTGTACCTTGCGGCCACCACCTGGGCCAGATCGACCACCGCGTGGCGCGCTATGGCAAACGTGATCTTGGCCTGCTCGGGACTGAAATTCTCCACCCGCGCCACAATCAGCGCGCTGGCATCGAGAATCGCCGTCAATGCCGCCAGCCACGATTGATTGTTGTGCTGTGACCGGTAAAACAGCAGTACGGGATAGGAAAGGTGACTCTCCAGCACCTCGGCCGCCCAATGTTCCCAATCGCGAAGAATCTGGTCGAGCGCCAGCTGTGGCTGCGTGCTGCCAAACCGTCGCAGTAACTCAGCCGCGGTCGGAGGTGACCCGGCCCGCGCGTCCAGCCGCGCAATCTCTACTTCGCGGCGCGAAAACGCCGAATAAATGGTAGGTAGATATCCAATCACTGTCCCAAGGAAAGCAAAGCCCATGCCGGCTTCGAGCACTGCCAGCAGCCGTGAAGCCGGCGAAATTGGCGTAATGTCTCCGTACCCCAGGGTAAAAAATGTTTCACCACTGTGGTATAGCAAGCGACCAAAGGTTATCGGTTCGCCGCTCAACTGCAAGTGCTCGCCGGTGCCGAACTGCAAAAGAGCAAACCCGAAAATCAGTCCCGCCGCCCATAACCCAAGCAGCGCCAGCAGCGAGAGCGGCCCGAAATAACCGAGGAAGGCTTCGCGCCGCGATGGCGAAGAAACATGAGTCGCCAACCGCGCCCACGCTCTCCAAGTATTGCGATAAAACCTCACTGAAGGACGAAAATGCTGCCGCGACACCCGCCGCGGCAGCACAACCGTCTCAAACGCGTCCAGCAGGATGATTACGACGAGCACAACTCCGGCGATGGCAGAGAACGTGTGCATGAACCCTGTTGAAAATGGGATGGTAGCAGATTTGCGATTCACGCAACCCGAGCGGCCTCGCCTGCCATAGGTCTTACGGCGTCGCGTGCGCCTTCACCAGCGCCTTCTGCACCGCCAGCAGCTCCTTCAGCAATCCCCGAAGCTTCGTCGATTCCAGCGCGTTCGCCCCATCCGATTTTGCCTCTTTGGGATTGTCGTGAACTTCCAGAAAAATCCCGTCCACGCCCGCCGCCACTGCCGCCCGCGCCAATAGAGGTATGAACTCGGGCTGTCCGCCGCTCACCGCGTGATTTCCATCGGCAGACGCCGAGGGCAACTGCACCGAATGGGTCGCGTCAAAAACCACCGGCGCAAATTTCCGCATGATCCCCAACGACCGCATATCGACCACCAGATTGTTGTAGCCAAAACTTGATCCCCGCTCGGTGACAAATACCCGGTCATTGCCCGCCGTCCGGCACTTTTCGACCACGTGCTTCATGTCCCAGGGGGAAACGAATTGGCCTTTCTTAATGTTGACCACGCGCTCCGTCATGGCCGCGGCCACCACCAGATCCGTCTGCCGGCAAAGAAACGCCGGAATCTGCAACACGTCCGCGACTTCTGCTACTTTAGCCACGTCGTCCTTCTCATGCACGTCAGTGAGAATGGGTACGTGCACTTCATTCTTTACCTTCTTCAGGATGCGCAGCCCCTTCGCCAGCCCCGGCCCGCGAAAACTGCGGATGGACGTGCGGTTCGCCTTGTCGTAGGAAGCCTTAAAGATGAAAGGAATATTCAAGGAGCGGGTCACGCCCTTAATCACTTCAGCCATGAAAATCGCGTGCTTTTCGCTCTCGATCACGCATGGCCCGGCGATCAGAAACAATGTTCCCGACCCGATTCGGACGTCACTCATCTGAAACGACATGCCCATGTTTTTCCCACCGGACAGCGTCTTTAACGTGCCTTAGGCCCGTGCCCCGCTAGTCTATCGTAATGTACTTCCCATTTTGACTTAGTCCCATAACGGGGTTATTCTCCCGGCTGCGTGCGCCCCTTCGAACCGTTCGCTGGGAGTCTCCATGAAAGCTCCTTTTCCCGAACCATCGCTCGCCGCCCGCTCCCACAGTCGCGACAACGCCGGAAAAAATCCAAATAGTTCTTCTCACAGCCGGCGCAGCTTCATCGGTACTGCCGCCTGCGCAGCCGGTGCGGTCAGTCTGTCGCCTCTGATCGGGTCCACTGCTACCAGAGCTGAAGCGAGGAGCATCCTCGACCGGGGGCGCGCCTTTGAAGCCTTCGAGATTCGAAAGAATGCCGCGCTCGCCGAATTCAATTCGCCATCGGTCTCGCACCCCAACAATGGTGACGAGCGCCAGTTCCGCAACAAGATTGGAAACTATTCGAAGGCGCTCCCGCACAACAACCTGGGAGAAGTTGATCTGAACGCGTATGAGGGGTATCTCGACGCCATTCGCAGTGGACGGCCCTCAGACTTCGAAAACATCACGCTGGGTGGCACCACCAAGTTGACCAACCCGCAAGCCGGTCTGGCGTTCGCTCTGGAAGGCGCCGACTCGGGCAATTTGGTCGAACCGCCTTCTCCCTCCGTGGCGAGCGAGGAGCGCGCCGACGAAGCGGTCGAAAACTATTGGATGGCGCTTTTGCGCGATGTTGCCTTCACCGACTACGCCACTGATTCACTGGTTGCGCAAGCGTGTTCCGAGTTGAGCGGGCTCTCGGCTTTCAGCGGTCCCCGCATCACCGGCCAGGTCACCCCGCAAACCCTGTTCCGCGGATTCACGGCCGGCGACCTCATCGGTCCCTACATCTCGCAGTTTCTGTTGCAACCGGTTTCGTTTGGAGCTCTGCCGCTCGTGCAGCAGTACACAACCTATCAGCCCGGCTTGGACTACATGACCGACTTTCCCTCGTGGCTGGCCGTACAAAACGGACAAGGCCCGTTTGCAGCGAATGTCCCCGATCCGCAGTTGCGTTACCTGCGCAACGGCCGCGACGTCGGCGCATGGGTCCACGTGGACGTCTTATATGAAGCCTATTTCATGGCCATGCTCTGGCTGGTAAGTCACGCGGGGTTGGATGCGGGCAATCCCTACGTAAACTCACACACCCAAGTCGGCTTTGGCACGTTCGGTACTCCCCACATCAACGCGCTCATGACCGAGGTCTCGGGATACGCGCTGCGGGCGCAGTGGTTTCAGAAGTGGTGGGTACATCGTGCTTTGCGGCCGGAGGCCTTCGGCGGACTCGTGCATAACAACAAAGTGGGGACTGCCAGCTATCCGTTGCATCCCGATGTCCTCAATTCCCACGCCGTGGCCGAAACGTTTACCAGGTACGGCACCTATCTTCTCCCCATGGCATTTCCCGAAGGTTCACCGACCCACCCCAGCTACGGATCCGGCCACGCCACTGTCGCCGGTGCTTGCGTGACAGTACTGAAGGCTTTCTTCGACACCGATAGCGCCGTATTCCCCGAACCGATGGTTCCCACCGCGGATGGTCTCTCGCTGGAGGCGTACACCGGCGCAGACGCGGGGCAGATGACTCTCACAGGTGAATTAAACAAGCTGGCCAGCAACATTGCTCAGGCGCGTAACATTGCTGGCGTTCACTGGCGGTCGGATGCGGTCCAGGCCATGTTGCTGGGAGAAGCCGTGGCCATCAGCATTTTGCGGGACCAGAAGCACTGCTACAACGAGACCTTTGGAGCTTCTCTCTCACCAAATTTAACGGCCAGCAAATCACGGTTTAGGTGCCTGAGAGATTTCCTCAGTGTCCTCCGTGGTTAGAGTCCTATCGACCCTACCGCAGGGGAGCAAAAGATTTCCTCGGTGTATTCTCCGTGTCCTCCGTGGTTAACGCCTTCCGACCTTTTCCGGCCGATGAAACATTTCTACCTCAGCCGCAGCTTTCTCCGCCCGCCGCTTCAGGCCGTGTTCATACGCAGCGCCCACAAACGTCTTGAACAACGGATGCGGCTCCAGCGGCTTCGATTTAAATTCCGGATGGAATTGGCACCCAATAAAATGCGGATGGTCCGGCAGCTCGATCATCTCCACATAAGTTCCGTCAGGAGTGGATCCCGAAATTCGCAGCCCGCCCGCGGTCAAAGTCTCTTCGTACTCCCGATTGAACTCATAACGATGCCGGTGCCGTTCGCTGATCTCAAGCTGCCCGTAAATCTTGTAAGCCAAAGTCCCGGGCTCGATCTTGCAAGTCCAGGCGCCCAGGCGCATCGTGCCGCCGAGTTCCTCCACTCCCCGCAGCTCACGCAACTTGTAAATCACCCGATGCGGAGTCGCCGGGTCAAACTCGCTGGAATTCGCGTCCGCCAGTCCGCAAACATTACGCGCGAATTCCACGCAAGCAACCTGCATCCCCAGGCAAATCCCAAAGTAAGGAACTTTCTTCTCCCGCGCATATTGGATCGCAATCAGCATGCCTTCGATGCCGCGTTTGCCGAACCCTCCCGGCACCAGAATCCCGTCGTAATCGGCGAGTTGCTCCTCGTAGCCGCGATCTCCCGTATCCAAGCCTTCAGCTTCGATCCAGTTCAAGTTCAGCTTTAAGTTGTGCGCCAAAGCCCCATGTGTCAGCGCCTCTTTCAGCGACTTGTACGAATCTTCATATTCCACATACTTGCCCACAATGCCGATCGTGACCTCGGCCTTCGGGTTGTAGACGCGATGAACAATGTCCTCCCACTTGGAAAGGTCACGCTCCTTGGCTTCGAGGTGCAGGTGGCGCATCGCCATCGTGTCCACACCTTCATGCGAAAACACCAACGGCACTTCGTAGATCGTAGCCACGTCTTTGGCTGTGATCACCGCCTCTTCCGCCAGGTTGCAGAACAGCGCGATCTTCGACTTGATCTCCTTCGACAAGAACCGGTCCGTGCGGCAGAGCAGCATGTCCGGCTGGATTCCGATGCTCAGCAGTTCTTTCACCGAGTGTTGCGTGGGCTTGGTCTTGAGTTCCTGCGCCGCGGCGATGAACGGCACCAGCGTCACATGTACGAATAGCGTGTGCTCGCGGCCCAATTCCTGTCGCATCTGGCGGATCGCTTCCAAAAACGGCAGCGACTCAATGTCGCCTACCGTGCCGCCAATCTCGACGATGGCCACGTCCACGTCCTGTGCCACTTTCTTCATGGCGGCTTTAATTTCGTTGGTCACGTGCGGAATCACCTGCACCGTCTTGCCCAGGTAATCCCCGCGCCGCTCTTTGGCGATGATCTGCTCGTAAATTCGGCCGGTGGTCCAGTTATTGTCGCGGGAAAGTTTGGCGTGGGTGAAGCGCTCGTAGTGGCCGAGGTCGAGGTCAGTCTCCGCGCCGTCGTCGGTGACAAAAACTTCGCCGTGCTGAAAGGGCGACATCGTCCCCGGGTCGACGTTGAGGTAAGGATCGAACTTCATCAGGTTGACTTTCAGCCCACGGCTTTCCAGCAGGCAGCCAATCGAAGCCGCCGCCAGTCCTTTGCCCAAAGAAGACACCACACCGCCGGTCACAAAGATGTACTTTGCCGACATCTTTCCCTCGCCCTAAATTGTGATTGGATTGTGCATCCGGAGTCCCCGACGCGCATGTTTTTGATGTGCGCTGAGGTGGAGATGGGGTGCACGATCAATTATGCCAGAGTTCTTTCTGAAAGGGAACTCGCGAAAATTGGATAGGGGACAGTCTCGCGCCCACAGGATCATGGCTTTACTGGCTTCGTGGGCTCCATTATCCGTTTAATTTCGTTGACGGTATCTCGGTCGTATGGTTTTAGCCCGACTAAAACGGTGGCCTCGTGCGCGAGGCGGGAGTTGGGGGTTTCAACACGCATTGCGCTTGCGATTGGGTCGGCTCCTACGAAGGACACCGCAATTGGTTTGCCGCTGCTACCAAGGGCATCGGCGATCTTTTTAGCAAGTTCGGCATCAGAGCCAAAGACCTGGATGCCCATAATCGAGCGTGCCAAGACGTAATCGACAGGGCTTCGTCATCTACCTTCCCTTTGAATAGATTCTTAAACCTGGAGCAATTCTCCGCGATAGCTAGTTGTTGGGCCGGGGTGATGCGTCGTGGAGCTATTTGCGCTTCAAGTTTGAGATTTTCAGACTCTAGTTGCTTAGAGCGCTCGTCAGCATCCGCAGCCTTTCTCTCAAGTTCTGCGTTGGCTGCATTGCTAAACTCCCGCACTGCATTCTCGGCTCTTGAGGCAAAAAACTCTACGAATAATTCCCCGGCAACTCCGCCGACAACTAACACTCCGCCCATGAATATCCATAACGGAATCCATATGAAAGACGGCTTGCTCCCGAGCCTCTTGTCGGGTCTCCATTTTTCCGCCAAGTCGCCGCCGTATTCCAGCATGAGCCCCAGAACGACAAGTCCGGTACAAAACACAAGCCACCGGGCGAGCAAATCAACCCGGTTCTCTAACGCGGTTTGGGCTGGATTAAGCGGCATGGGTATGAATCGCTACGAAAACAGTCGGTGCAAACCCCGTGCGCGGTTGGCGGCCCTTAAACTTAGATAGCCGGGCACCCGCGATGACCAACATGTGTGCGGCGCAATTCCGGTTCAAGTCGCCACCTGACCGATTTGCTTTCCAATACTCCCACCAAAGTCCCCAGGGGCCCAGCGTGATCGAACCATCTAGCAGATGCAACGAGCCTCGCCCAGGTGGATAATAGTCTTGTGAGACGCCTGCTCGCAATTGCACTGCTCTTGGCCGCATGGCTCGTCCCCTGCGCTCCCGCCCAGCAGCTCTCCAAGCGCCTCATCCTGAAAGACGGCTCCTACCAGCTGGCTGCGCAGTGGGAGGCCAAAGGCGACCGCGTGCGCTACCTGAGCGCCGAGCGCGGCGAGTGGGAAGAGGTGCCCAACTCCATGGTGGACTGGGCCGCCACCGACGCCTACGAGAAAGAACGCAAAGCAGGCAAGCCGGTGCCGGAAGCCGCGGCATTGGATAAAGAACTCGAAGCCGAGCGCCAGGCCGATGAAGTGCGTTCTCCTCACGTCGCCCCGGGACTGCAATTGCCCGAAGGCGGCGGAGTCATCCTGCTGGATACATTTCAAGAGCAGCCGCAGTTGCTCCAACTCGAGCAGAGCGGCGGCGCTGTCGACAAGAATATAAAAGGAAACATTCTGCGCGCGGCCATCAATCCCGTCGCCAGCGCCAAGCAGATCATCGAACTGCTCGGTATGCATGCGACGCTGCAGGCGCACGCCTCGGTGCCGGCGATCTACATCAACCTCGATGAGCAAGACGCAGCTTCCGACTCGCCGGTGAAGAAACAAGATCCTGACCTGCCCTGGGACCACTACCGCATCGTCCACCTGGAGCAGAACAAAAAGAAAAACAATCGCGTCCTGGGGAACATTAAGGTCGCGGTGTACGGCAAGGTCAGCCAGGAAGAAAAATTTGTGCCCACCACTGCCGCTAAGCTCACTGGCGGCTGGATCAAGATCACTCCTACCAACGCGCTCACGCCCGGCGAGTACGCCGTGGTTGAGATGCTGGGCAAAGACGGAATGAACTTATACGTGTGGGATTTCGGTTTCGATCCGGCCGCGCCGGCCAATTCGAAAGCCTGGAAGCCCGATCCGTCGGCCAGTCCCGACAAGACAAAAGAAGAGAAGCCTAAGGATTTGGAACAGAGACAGTAGCGTCTCCGAGAGTCCAATGTTCCGGCTGGTCTGGAGGAAAGGCCTGTGGCTTCGGGCTGGGTCCCACCCTTCGACTTCGCTCAGGGCAGGCTCCTTCGAAAACCGCGAAGGGTGGGGCACTCTAGCCTGAAAGCTAGTGACCCTCTCCGGAGTACAATCCTTCGCAACATGCGAAACGTTACCGGGCTGATCTGGCTCTTGCTCGCTTTGAGCTTGTCCGCTTTCGCGCAAGAGGGAGTTCAACAGTTTGCCTCTCTCGGCGACTTCAAACTGGAAAATGACGAAGTGGTCCGCGACTGCCGGATCGGGTATCGGGTCTATGGGCATCTCGACGCCGGCAACTCCAACGTCATCCTCTTTCCTTCCTGGTTTGGAGGAACCTCGAAAGAACTGGAAGGCTACTTCGGGCCCGGCAAACTGGTGGACACGTCCGTTTATTACGTGATCGCAGTAGATGCTCTAGCCAACGGCGTTTCTAGTTCGCCCTCCAACAGCACATTACAGCCACGCATGAAATTCCCCCGCATTTCCATTCGCGACATGGTGAACAGCCAGCACCAGTTGCTCACGGAGAAACTGCAGATCCCACCATGTCAAAGCCGTCATCGGCGACTCCATGGGCGGCATGCAGACTTTTCAGTGGATGGTTTCGTACCCCGATTTCATGGAGTACGCCATACCCATCGTCGGCTCACCGCGGCTCAGCGCCTACGATCTGACGTTGTTCCAGTTGCAGGTGGACGCGATTCGCAACGATCCGGCGTGGAATCACGGAGACTACGCCCAGCAGCCGGGTGTGACGACGATTGCAGAAGCTGAGGCCCTCACCCTGACGACTCCGGAGAACTACAATCGCGAAGTTCGCCGGGACAAATTTCTGGACGCCATTGAGGGGAGCAAGAAAGGTGTGACGGGGATTGATGCGAACGACCGCATTCGCCAGGCCGAAGCCATGATGGCGCACGATGTGTCAGCCCCGTATGGCGGATCGATGGAGCGTGCCGCGGCTCGAGTTCGCGCCAAGGTGCTAGTGATCGTCGATATCCACGATCATTACGTCACGCCGGGCGCTGCGCTGGATTTTGCGCGGCTGCTTCACGCCCAGGTTCTGAGGCTGGATAACGATTGCGGCCACAACGGGCCGGAGTGCGATATGCAGAATGTTGCTCCGAGGGTTGCTGCTTTCCTCAAGCAGTGAATGTTGGGAGGAGAAGTTCGTGGCTTTGAGCTAGATCCCACCCTTCGACTTCGCTCAGGGCGGGTTCCTTCGAAAACCGCGAAGGGTGGGGCACCCTCAGCTTTACATTCCGTGATCCTCTCTTGAAGCCGGACGAGAGGAGAAAAACGCTGGCGCCTGTCAGGATTCGGGTAGACTTGGCGGCGGTCAGGATCCGCCCTTGAAACGTTACCGCTCTACCCGCGGGTTGCTCGCGGAAATCGAGCGTGTCCTTCGGGCCAATCGGCCCTCGTTCCAGCGTTCCCCACTTGATGAGGTAATCGACTTGCTTTGCCGGGGACGCCATTACAGTTGGCTAGGGATTTATCTGACCGCGGAAGGCAGCGGGTCGCGGCAGCCTCTGGGTGCTGGGGGCGATCCCAATCTTGATGAGGCGGCGCTTCCCGGCGTGGCCTCGAAAATTCTGGTGCCCATGAAACTGGGAACGCGTTCCGTGGGCATATTGAGCGCGGAGAGCGCAGGCGAAGACGCCTTTGGCGCGGAAGACCGCATGCTGCTGGACAAGGTGGCCACGCGGCTGGCGCGATTTCTGGCCGGGCCGGGGCAATACATTGTGCGCCGGGCCCGCAGCATGCCAGGGGTCTCCCGGCCGGGAAAGCCTGAACCGCCGGCAGAAGAATAACCTGGGTCGTTCCGGGCGGCACGGTTACTTCGAGGCGGACGGGGTGGTCGTCGATTGTGCTTTGCGGAAGGGCTCGAAATCGTCCCAGATTTTCTGCACTGACTTGGCTTCCAAAGGTTTCACCAGGGGTTTGTCCGGTTCTTTCACCGAGTAAACCTCGAGATTCACGGTCTTGCACTCGGGCGAAATAGCGTCGGGCAGGTAGGTATAGGAACCGGCGTAGGTGGCGTCATCGACTTTCACCGCCGAAGTCCGCCCTTGGATGGAAACGGGATATCGCACGGGACGAATCGGTTCCACTTCTTTTTCGCCGCAAAGCAAGCGCATCTTCAGGAAGTCAGTCTTGAACCGCATGGTGATGGGCGCTCCGCCCGGGCTGGCCATGCTCTCACCGAACGATTTCCAGAAGGCTTCGCGCAAGCGCGGGCTGACAGAAAAATAGATCACCGGATCGTACTGGTTCTCGTACTCGGCGGTCTGATGTTGTTCTTCCGCCGCCGGCGCGCCGGACTTCTTGGCACGCTTCTCGCGTTCTTTTTCAGCCCGGCTGGCACGTTCCTGGGAGGCCTGAAATGCCGTGACGGGCGTGACAATCTCCACGTCGAAATCGCCGAGCTTGAAAAAGTATGTGTCCTTGTCCCAGGGCTTGCTGCCCAGTGCGCGCAGTCCGTCCACGGGATATTTCATGGCTGGGGCGACCGGCAGCAGGCGGGCCGAGGGCGGCGTGGCTGTCGCCATCTTCTGGCGCGCCTCCTTCAGCACTCCATCGGCGTCGGCAATGGGCACGATGCCTGACAACCCCGGTCCGCTGCGGCCTCCCTTGCCGTAGGTCGTGATGCCGACCACCATCCCGCTCGAATTGAACAGCGGGCCGCCGGAGTTGCCGGGGTTGATGTTGATGTCCGAAATAATCGAGTTCTTATCTACCTTGCTCACGATGCCGGTGGTCAGAACTTTTTCCTGGTCGAGCGGATTACCAATGGTAAACACGCGCTCGCCTTCCAGCAGGAAGCCCGTTCCTTCGGCGATGGGCGCGATGGCGACATCAGTGAGCCCGGACATATTGACTCGCAGGACAGCGACATCCTGCAATTTATCTTCGGCGAGCTGAACAGCCTCAAGCTTGCGGCGGCTATCGAATTGCACGGCCAGGTAGGTGAATCCGGAAGTGACGTGCTGGTTGGTGACGATAAGTCCGCCGGGATCGACCAGGAAGCCGGTGCCGTGGCCTTCTTGCGTCCATACGGTGACAATGCTGGGCTTGAGTCGCTTGAAGTGCTCCGAGAGTTCGTCGACTTTAGCGCCGCGCCCGCCGGAAAGATCGGTGGCTTTGGCATTGTCATTGCTGAGTTCGACCAGGTTCTCCGGCTTGACGAGCGTGACCTGAATCTCCCAGGTATAGCTTTTGCCTTGAAACTCGATCGGAGCGGAAGTGGTCAGAGTGTAGCGTCCGGAAGGCAAATCGGCTTCGGCCAGTCCGTCGAAACTGGTCTGCAAAGTGACTGGTTCGCCTTTACCCTGGTCGAGACTGCGCATGGTGATGGCTAGGTGGGGCACCGGCTTGAGGTTAAGGTCGCGGTCGTAGAGCGCTGCTTTGACCTTAACCTTGACGGTTGTGGACTGGGCCAAAAAAGAAATCGGCGCGAGCAGGAGGAGAGTAAGGACGAGAGCACGACGTAGCATGGCACGCCCCCAGCGCGGAAGTATAGCGCCAAACTGATTAAGAATGATAAGGTCTGCGCGGCAACGTCGATTACCAGTTCACTTCTTTGATTCCAGGGAGGTAGCTTCTTCCCGGATGCGCCTCCAGGCGTTTTCTACATGCTGCTGTCTCGTGTTGGTCTGGCCGATGCAAACCCGCAGGGTTAGTCGGCCGTTCAGCTTGGTGTGGGTCAGATAGAGATCGCCGCTGCGGTTTAAGCGGTCCATGATGGCCTGGTTGATCTCGTCTCCCTGTTTATGGCGGAAGCAGATCAGGTTCAGCGGCACAGGGGCTGCCAATTCAAAACGCGAATCTTCCTGCACCCATTTTGCGAACTGCCGGGCGAGTTCGACGTGGCGGCGCACATGATATTGCAGCCCTTCCACCCCATAGTGGCGAATCACAAACCACAGCTTCAGTGAGCGGAAACGCCGGCCCAGGGGAATCTGCCAGTCGCGGTAGTCGATGACGGCGCCGGTTTCGGTGGCTTGGTTGCGCAAATATTCCGGCAGAATGCTCAAGGTCCGAATCAGTGCGTTGCGATCGGCGACGTAGAAGCAGTCGCAGTCAAAGTTGGTGAACATCCACTTGTGCGGGTTGAAGCAGTAGCTGTCGGCCAACTCGAGGCCGTCTTGGATGTGGCGAAACTCGGGACAGAGGGCGGCCGTGCCTGACATGGCGGCGTCGACGTGCAGCCATAAATTGTTTTCCTGCGAGATACGTCCGATCTCGGGAACGGGGTCCATGGCGTTCGAAGAAGTGGTTCCGACCGTCGCGCACACAAAACAAGGATTAAGGCCGGCGCGTTGGTCTATTTCGATTTGCTGCGCGAGCCGGTCAGGCCGCATGGTGAAGTTTTCATCGACTTCGATCAGACGGAGGTTGTCGCGCCCCATCCCCGCTATCTGCACTGCTTTTTCGATGGAGGAATGCGCCTGCGACGAAGTGTAGGCAACCAGCCTTCCGTCGCAGCCCTGGCGATTGCTGGAGAAATTCGTGGCGCGCTCGCGCGCCGCCAGAAGAGCGCACAGTGCAGAGCTCGAAGCGGTATCTTGAATCACGCCGCCGCCTGTGCTGCTGGAGAGAAATTTTTCCGGTAAACCCAGCATGCCGACCAGCCAGTCGAGAACGTGGGTCTCCAGTTCCGTGCACGCCGGGCTCGTGGCCCAGAGCATGCCCTGCACACCCAGACCGGAAGAGAGAAGATCGCCGAGGATCCCCGGGCCCGAGGCGTTCGAGGGGAAGTATGCAAAAAAATTCGGAGACTGCCAGTGCGTGATCCCGGGAAGGATCAGTTTTTCGATGTCTGCCAGCATGGCGTCGAAGGGCTCGCCTTTTTGTGGGGCCTCAGCCGGGAGTCCTCGGCGCACCTCGCCAGGTTCGACGCGCGACAAAACGGGGAACGTGGCAATGCGCGCGTGATAATCGGCGATCCAATCCACCAAGGCGTGACCGTGGCGGCGGAATTCGTCGGGCGTCATGTGGAATGATTTTTCTCCGGTCACCAAACCTCCTTCATGCACCTTCGTGTGCTCCGTGGTAAAGAACTAATAACCACGAAGGACACGAAGTTTCACGAAGGTTTAGCTCAACTGGCCGTAGTAGACTCGTGTAGCGTATTCAAAACTTACCCGGCCGGCCACCCTGTGGGCGTCGTAAATGCGCTGCAATTCTGCGAGCATGGGCGCGTGTCTCGGATCTTCCTGCAGCGGAGCATAAGAAGAGGAGAGCAGCCGGCCCTCGAGCGCGGGATAGTCAAATTCCTGGGTGTTCTCGAACTCGCTTGCTTGAAAGGGCGAGGGAGCGAAAAAGGCATCAATCTCGGCGGTGGTTCGCTCGTGCCGAATTTCCTCGTAGTCGGTGGCAAATGTCAGCAGCAACTTCTCATAGTCGCGCAGGAAGGGAGTAGCGTCGATGAGGCGTTCATTCCACAGCAAAACCACCCAGCCGCCCGGCTTGAGAATCCGCATGAACTCGCGGCGTGCTTTCTCGCGATCAAACCAATGTGCGGCCTGTGCGGCCGTGACGAAATCGACGCTGTGAGCGGCGAGCGTGGTTGCTTCGGCACTGCCGGCGATGCTGGTGAACGCTGGAAATCCTGCCAGCAGGTCTTCCGCTGCCTTGCGCATTTCGAGGTTCGGTTCCACTCCGAACACACGGTTGCCGTTCTCCAGCAGCAGGCGGGTGAAAATACCGGTTCCAGAGGCGACTTCTGCGATTACAGCTGCGGAAGTTAATCCGCATGCTTCTTTCAACAGTTCGAGAACGGCGGGAGGATATCCTGGGCGATAGCGGACGTAATTCGCCACCCGGGAGGAAAAACGCTGCGTGGCGTTGGGCGCGGGCATGGACTTAGTTTACCGTGACCCAGCTGGGCTCCGGGATTCTGCCTGCAGGAGTAAAATCACAAATTCTGCGCCCTGAACCCGCGGAGAAGTTTTGATGGGGAGGATGGCATTGTTGCAACTCGGCGATATGGCTCCTGATTTCGACCTGCCCGCTCTGATCGCGGGGGCGAAGAAGCGTTTTCACCTCGCCGACCACCTCGGCAAGCAGAACGTGGTTCTGGCTTTCTATCCTCTAAATTGGGAGGCGGTCAGTGCCGGGCAGATGATTACCTACCAGGCGGAACGGGAGAAATTCCTGGCGCAGCAGGCGGAGACCGTGGGCATCAGCGTCGATTCCATCATGAACACCACCGCCTGGGAGCGCAATATCGGCCCTTTCGATTTTCCCTTATGCAGTGACTTCTGGCCGCATGGCGAAGTGACCGAGCGCTACGGCGTATTGCGCGAGCAAGGCCTTCTTGCTGGCGCTGGAGAACGGGCGATCTTTGTCCTGGATAAATCCGGCCGAATCACGTTCCGGAAGATTTATCCCACCGATGAGGTTCCGGACTACCGTGAGGTTCTAGGCGCGTTGGCCGGAAAGATAGGGACCCGATGAGGAGCTTGCGCGCGGCATTGGTTGTTCTCTTCTTCTTTTTTCCTTTTCTTGGCGCGTCGTCTGGGCCGGGAGCGGCGATTGACGCAACTTCCCCTGCACTTGGCTTTCGCAGTTTTGCGGCGGAATCCGCGTGGGAGAATCGTTTTCTGGCGATTCCTGATGCCAAGCGCGCCGAAGAACACCTGCGCGTTTTGACCAAAGCGCCGCACATCGCTGGGTCGGTGGAGGACAAAGCCACGGCGGACTACGTTGCCCAAAAATTCCGCGAAGCCGGGCTGGACACGGAAATTGTCGAATACCGCGTCTGGATGAACTATCCCAGCGAAATCAGTGTGGATGTGACCGCGCCGCCGGGAGTCGCCATGCACGGGCCGACGCGCGAGCAGGTGAGCGAAGATCCTTATCAGGACGATCCGCGGGTCGTGATGCCCTACAACGGCATGTCGCCATCGGGGGACGTCGAAGCCGAAGTGGTTTACGCCAACTACGGAACGCTGGAGGATTTCCAAAAGCTGGAGCAGATGAAAGTCGATGTGCGCGGCAAGATCGTTCTGGTGCGCTATGGGCAGAACTTCCGGGGCGTGAAATCTTACCTCGCGCAGGAACGCGGCGCGGCCGGAGTGATCATCTACTCCGATCCGGCCGACGACGGATGGAAGCGCGGCGACAAATATCCTCAGGGGCCGTGGCGTCCCGACACCGGCGTGCAGCGTGGGTCCATCGGATATATGTTCGAGTTTCCCGGTGACCCCACCACGCCCGGTATCGCGTCGGTTCCATCCCTCGACGATTCAAAACGCACTCCCCCGGCGCAATCTCTGCAGTTGCCGAAAATTCCGACCACTCCTTTGTCGTACGCCGACGCCTGGCCGATTCTGGAACATCTCGCGGGCCCCGATTCTCCGCGCGAGTGGCAAGGCTCGCTGCCCTTCACCTATCACGTCGGCCCGGGTCCGGTGAAAGTGAAGATGCACCTCAAGCAGGACTATCAGTTCCGCACCATCTGGGATGTGATCGGTCGCATTCGCGGCAGCGAGCTGCCTGACGAGTGGGTCGTCGCCGGCAATCACCGCGATGCCTGGGTTTATGGCGCGGTTGATCCGAACAGTGGGACCGCCGCTATGCTCGAGGCAGTCCACGGCATGGGTGAACTGCTCAAGTCGGGGTGGAAGCCGAAGCGAACGATCGTCATCGGCAGTTGGGACGCGGAAGAAGAGGGACTGATCGGCTCAACCGAATGGGGAGAACAACACGAGACCGAGCTGGCAAACGCACTGGCATATTTCAATATGGATGTCGCGGTCTCGGGAGCCAAGTTCGGCGCTTCGTCGTCACCCAGCCTTAAGCAATTTCTGCGCGATGTGACGCAGGGTCGTGCCCAGTCCAAAAGGCGGCACCGTGTATGACGATTGGCGCAAGAGCAGCCAGCCCGGAACGGCAAATCAGGGGCCGACTGAGGCTATTGGAGACACGCGGCGCATCCCGGCAGCGCAAGGCAAAGGCGATGTGCCAGTGGGGGATTTGGGCAGCGGTTCGGACTATACCGTATTCCTGCAACACCTCGGTGTGCCTTCGACTGATGTGAGTTCCACGGGATCATACGGTGTTTATCACTCCGTGTTCGACAACTTCAACTGGTTCAAGAAATTTGGTGATCCCGATTTTGCCTACGAGCAAGAAATGGCGCGGGTGTATGGACTGGAAGTAATCCGTATGTCGGATGCTGACGTGTTCCCCTACGACTACGAGGAATACGCGAAAGAGATCATCGCTTACATTGACGCGGCGAAGAAGAAGGCGGAGAGCAATTTCGGCAGCCAGGCGCCCGACTTCAAAGAGGCAGGCGAGGCGGCGCGTCGCTTCGAACAAGCCGGAGCGAAAATTCTGGCGCGGGAGAAAGTTCCACCCGGTGATCCAGCCCGCTTGAACCAGGCTCTGCGCCAGGCCGAGCGGGCCTTGCTGATCCCCGAAGGTCTGCCCGATCGCCCCTGGTTTCGTCATGCCATTTATGCCCCCGGCCAGTACACCGGCTATGCCGCGGTGGTGATTCCGGGCGTGAATGAAGCGATCGACAAGCATGACTTGGCCCGGACACGGCAGCAGATCGCCGTGCTCGCCGCCGCGCTGGATCGCGCCGCGAAGACCCTGGAAGCCGGGCGCTGAAGAGATTTCCACAGAAAAAGCTCCGGATTTTGTGACATTCGTCACAGCCCGGCCCGATTGCGATTCCATAAACTGGCTTCGATGCTGGAGCAACTGGAACGGTTTTTCAGGCTCAAACACCAGATTGAACTCTTGCGGCGGCACCGGCCCAAAGTAAAAGAACTTCACTTGTTGCCTCCCGGAAAGCCGAGTGATCCTCGCGCGGCCATCCTGGAAAAGGCTTTCCTGATGCAGCTGCGGCTGCATTTGGAGGCACAGCTGGAGTCTGAGCCAAATAGGTAAAGGCGGAACAGGCTACGTAGGGGCGTACGCCCTTGTCCGCCCAGGCAGCGTCACGTCTCCTGAGACCCGGCAAGCTCGCCCCCGGGGACGGGGGCGGCTTGGGCTACGTATGCGGTCTGGGGCTACGTGTTCGGTCCAGGCTCATCCTCGATGTACAGCAGAATCAGCTTCTGCCCGGGCTGGGGCTCGATGCGCCCGGCGTTCAGCATCATTCGCCGCTTCCCCAGATGCGGGAATTCGTGGAGCACTTCGAAATCCTCGACTTGTCCATTGTTAGGCAGAATATTTTCCAGCAACTCACGCAGCTTGGGGATGTTCCATTGCCCGTCGCCTAAGTCATAGATCGCGCGACCCAGTGTTTCTTCCCGCGAGACTTCGAAATTCCGATAGAAGGTCAGGTTCGCGCTGATGACTTGTAGTTTCCCGTCCAGTACCAGGATGGCTTCCCGGGCGTTCTCAATCAGCGCATCGGCGTGCCGGTGCATCTGGTCGAAATTGCGCTTGATGGCATCGATGTCCTGGAAGGTGATCACTGCGCCGTCAATCTTGTGGTCCCAGGTCTTGTAGGGCCGCACCCGCATCAGATACCAAGTACCCGTATCCTTCTCCCGCACTTCGATTTCCTGCGTGCTGACGTTCTCGACGCTCTCGTGAGCAATCCGCCCCAAGTCATCCACGTCGAGGTTGGGCCGGATTTCGCTCAAGCGGCGGCCTACATCGCTGGGCAACAGATTGAGCAGTTTTTGCGCCGGGGGCGTGAATCGCCGAATATGGAGATCTTGTCCCACGATCACAAGCGGGACCGTCACGCTGCTGAGCAGGTTCAGTAGGTCATTATTCACCGCAGTCAGCTCCGCGTTCCGGTTATGGAGCTCCTCGTTCAGCGTGGTCAACTCTTCGTTGGAAGACTGCAGTTCTTCGCGGGCCGTCTCCAGTTCTTCATTGGTGCTCTGCAGCTCTTCATTGGAGGAAAGGATTTCCTCATTGGCCGATTTGGATTCTTCGCTCACCGTCTCGTACTCCTCGACCAGCCCCTGGAATTGCTCCTGTACCTGCACCAGGTCAAGTTTGAGTCTCGCATTTTCCCGGGAAACGAAGTCCTTTGCGGCAGAACCCTTCGGTTTCTCCTTCGAACCTGCGGCCGCGGTCGAAAGCGCGTCCTGAAACACGATCAGGTAGAAATGTTCTTTCGGCCCCGGTCCTCGCAGCGGGATGACTTCCAGATCGACTGTGCGGGAATGCCCGTTGGCTTGAACATGCACACCCTCTCGGCGCACGGTGGTGTTTTCCTTCTTGGCCTTTGCGAAAGCGGCGCGCAGGTCCACCAGTAGCCCCTCGCGCGCCATCTTGGACAGGCTGAAAGTGGCCTGGCCTGCGGCTGGTTCGAGATAAGGCCCGGTTTTGCCGCGGAACTGCACAATCTCCATCTGTTCGTTCACCACAATGCTGGCGGGCACAAAGCGGTCCATCAGCAACCGGTCCACTTCTTTTTCGACTGTGAAGGCCGGTTGCGGCTCGCGCGTAGTCTTTGTCTCCGCGGGCCGGCGAGTGCCGTAGTCGACAGTTCCGAAATAAGGCATGAGCCGGGTGGCCGATTCCTTCTTACGGTAAATCTTGCTTTTCTTGTCCACCGGCGTGAAGTATTCGGAAAATGTCCCCAGACTCTCGGCTCCTCCCAGCATCAGATAGCCGCTGGGCTTGAGCGCGTAATGCAATGTGGGGACGACCCGCTTCTGCAGCACCGGGCCCAGATAGATCAGCAGATTGCGGCAACTGATCAGATCCAGATTGGAGAACGGAGGATCTTTGGCGACGTTCTGCTTGGCAAAGATGCACATCTCCCGCACACCCTTCACGATCTGATAGCCCCCATCCAGGCGGACGAAGAACCGGCGCAAGCGCTCGGGGGAAACGTCCGCTCACCAGGCCTTCGGAATAGAGCCCGGCGCGGGCCCGGTCGAGCGCAGTGTTGCTGATGTCGGTGGCGAAGATCTGGAAGGGCGCGGCGCCCAGACTGGACTTGGCGGTTTTCGTAGTCTCCAGCCACAGGTACTCCAGCATGGCCATGGCAAGGGAATAGACCTCTTCGCCGGTGGAGCAGCCTGGGACCCAGACTCGAACTGGTGCCGCCCTGCTTGTTGTCCTGGAACAGCGCCGGAAACACATGCTTCTGCAGCGCCTCAAAGGCTTCGGGGTCGCGGAAGAAACCGGTCACGTGGATAAGAATATCCTGGTACAGTTCCTCGACTTCTCCCGGGGTGTCGCGCACGTAGCGAACGTAGTCTTTCAGTTTTTCCAGTTTGTGCACCACCATGCGGCGGGTGATGCGGCGCTGCAGAGTGGTCTGCTTGTAGTGGGTGAAGTCCACTCCGGTGGCGTCGCGCAGCAGGGCGAGGAGCGCGCCCAACTGGTCCCCGCCGGTGACCGCGGGTACTGTCTTTTCCACCAAAGTCGGAGCCAGATAAGGGTGCCGCGCCACTCGGGCCAGCTCCCTTGCAATAGCGGCGGGGGGCAAAACAAAATCCACGGAGCGCGCGCTCACCGCACTGTGCGGCATGCCGGCGTACTTTGCTGATTTTTCATCCTGGGCGAATGTAATTCCACCGGCCGCCTTCACCGCGCGTACGCCCTCGGTTCCATCGGACGCCGTGCCCGACAAAATCACGCCGATGGCGCGGGGGCCCAGGTCGTCCGCCAGGGACCGCAGAAAATGGTCGATGGGCATGTGTTGCCCGCGAGTGAGCACTCGCGCCGCCAATCGCAAAACCCTATTCTTGAGCACCATGGAAGTGTTGGGCGGAATCACATAGATGTGGTCCGCTCTCACGGTCATTCCATCCGTGACTTCCTCTACCGGAATCTTCGTGGTACGCGCCAGGATGTCGCGCAGTTCGCTGGAGTGTTTGGGGTCCAGGTGCTGCACCAGCACGAACGCCATTCCGGTTTTCTCCGGCAGTTGATGGAGGAGTTCGGAGAATGCCTCGAGTCCTCCGGCGGACGCGCCGACGCCGGCGATGGGAAAGGGCGCAGATGGTGCAGTGGAGGCAGCCGCAGCCGTACGGCTGCGCGACTTCATCTTTACGACCAAGCTTTTCATGAGGACCTGCCGGTGCGGAAAAAGGCTCAACGGCCGTAGGACACGGTCCGGCTATACAGCGGGGAAGACTGCAAGCGGACCCAGGGCTCGGCCTCGATCGTCCGCAAGCGCGGATTGTAGCACGGAGGTGGCGGAGAAAGATGTGACGGCGGGAAAGGATTACGTAGGGGCCGATGCCCTCGTCCGCCCAGGGAGTGTCACGTCCGTCGAGGCCCGCCAAGCTCCCGGAGGTTGCCGTCCGGGCCTACGTGCGTGGATTCCTGTGCAAAGGTTTTCACTCCGACCACGTCCCGAAGCCGTTCTTTTCCATACCATTCCGGGCGGAATTTGAAGTAAACTCAGATGCCCTGAAAGCAGTGCAACAGCCCGTGGCCGGGGCGGTTGCCCGAGATCCTATGTCCTTAGCGCGCATTATCACTGGCATACCCGAAGCCTCCCGCCATTTGGAGGAGGCCCTGCGGGCCCGGGGTTTCGAGGTTGAGACTCGCCCGCATCGCGCCGATTCAGCGGTGCCCAATGATAACGACCTTGAGATCCAACTGGAGGAATGCGACGCAGAGGAGGCCCTCCAGCTGGCGTCCCTGGAAGCGGGCCGGTACGGCTTCGTGTTCATTGGTCCGGGCGCGATTGCCGAAGACTTCCGCCCGATCGCAATGATCCCATTCTTGCCCAGCGCTGCGAGGGAGACCCTGGTTACCAGGGAGCGGATTCCGGAAAAACCCGTCCCGGAGAAATCGATTGCAGAATTTGAGGTTTTGCCCGCCGAAGCTGCCTCTGAAACGGTCGCCGTCGTGCCCATTGTAGAACCGGAGATCGCGGAAATTCCGGCTCGAACCTTCACCCCTGTGCCGGTTCTTGAACAACCTGTGTTCGAAGAAGATACGGTTGCTTCCGAGGCTGAGTCCATAAGTGACCTTGTCATCTTGCCGCCAAGCGCAGAGTCTGAGTCAGAGGCCAACTTGGAAACGATCACGGCAACGGTGGAAGAGGCCCCGGTATTGTTGGAGGCGGAAACAATTCTGCCGGCCGAAACAGCAAGTCCCGCGATGATTCCTGGCCCTCCTGAAGAACCGGCGGCTGAAATTTACCCGCAGGAAGTTTCGTTGTCCGAGGCTCAACTGCCGGATGCCCTTTTGCTCGAGGCTCAGTCGGATGTGCCGCAGACTAGCGGACAGATCGTTTATACCCACGAAATTGTGGGTCCCACAGTTCAACCTGAATTGGCGGGGGCGGAAGTGCTGAAATCTGAAGTGCCCGACGCGCCGCTGGCGGACGTGGAGGAAGTGGCGCCTGTCATTTGTGAAGAGCGTCGTGCTGAACCCGATGTTGCAGTGGCGGCGGTAGTGGGAACACAAGCGCCGCGGCCCATTCAACCGGCACTGGCAACGCGCGTCAGCTCACACAAGGTGCGCATCTCACTCCCGCGGCTGCAGAGAAGTTTCTATTACTGGGGAGCGGCCGCGTTAGCCGCGGTGATTGGGGTCGAGGCCCTGGTGCTGATCTCCGCCGCGCCGCGGGCTGGCAAAGTGCAAAACTCAAGTCAGCAACTGCCGCTTCCTCCAGCCCGGAACGCGGCATCCGTCGCCAAAGCTTCGGTCAGCAAGCCGGCTGCTGTGCACCACTCGAGTCGCGCTGCAGATGAAGGCTACGTGGCGAAGAATACAGTGATTCGCTATGGGGCCCGGCCCGCTACGTCAGCTCCGGCGAAATCATCGGTCAAGACGAGATCTGTGCAGAATTAACACCTGCTTTGCTCGGCCCTGACAGATAGTGTGGGCACTTCGCGGGCAGCACGCCGCCTGACCTATTTCAGCGAAACCAGCTTCTCCACCAGCGCCGAATAATCTTTCTTCTCGAGCCCATGCACCTGCTTGTTGTACTCATCCACCTTGGACGAGTAATTCATCGAGCAGAACTTCGGGCCGCACATGGAGCAGAAAGCTGCTTCTTTGTAGTAGTCGTCGGGCAGAGTTTCGTCGTGCATGGAGCGGGCTGTCTCGGGGTCGAGTGACAGCGCGAATTGTTTTTCCCAGTCGAATTTGTAGCGGGCATAGCTGAGGGCGTCGTCGCGGTCCTGCGCTCCGGGACGCCGCCGGGCGATGTCGGCAGCATGCGCGGCGATCTTATAGGCAATGATCCCGTCCTTCACGTCTTTTTCGTTGGGCAACCCTAAGTGCTCTTTCGGCGTGACGTAGCACAACATGGCTGCGCCATGCCAGCCGATCATGGCTGCGCCAATCGCCGACGTAATGTGGTCGTAGCCCGGCGCGATGTCGGTTACCAACGGCCCGAGCGTGTAGAACGGCGCCTCGTAGCAGAGCTCTTTTTCTTTATCAACCTGCTCTTTGATCTTGTCGAGCGGAACGTGCCCTGGGCCTTCAATCATCACCTGCACGTCGTACTCCCAGGCTTTCTTGGTCAGCTCTCCCAAAGTCTTCAATTCGGCGAACTGGGCTTCGTCGCTGGCATCGGCGATGCAGCCAGGCCTTAAGCCGTCGCCCAGAGAGAAACTCACGTCGTGCTTGACGAAAATCTTGCAGATATCGTCGAAGCGCTCATACAGAAAATTCTGTTTGTGATGATGCGCCATCCATTGGGCAAGGATCGCTCCACCCCGGCTCACGATGCCGGTGATCCGCTTCGAAACCATGGGTAAATACTGAATCAGAACTCCCGCGTGGATGGTCATGTAGTCCACGCCCTGTTCTGCCTGCTCTTCGATTACTTCAAGCATCACTTCGGCCGACAGGTCTTCAATCCGCTTGACACGCGAGATGGCTTCATAAATCGGCACAGTCCCGATGGGCACCGGCGAATGCCGCAGAATCGCTTCGCGGATTTCGTGGATGTTGCCGCCGGTGGAGAGATCCATGACCGTATCGGCGCCGTAATGCACCGACGTGTGCAGCTTGTTCAGCTCATCGCCGATTTCGGACGTGACCGCCGAGTTCCCGATGTTTGCGTTGATCTTGCACAGCGACGCTACGCCGATCGCCATCGGCTCAAGTTCGGGATGATTGATGTTGGCGGGAATAATCATGCGGCCGCGCGCCACTTCGTCGCGCACCAGCTCGGGCGCGAGCTTTTCGCGGTGGGCTACGTATCCCATTTCTTCCGTAACCACGCCCTTGCGGGCATAGTGCATCTGGGAAAAGTTGCCGTCGGCATTTTCGGACTTGCGGCGCACGATCCACTCGCTACGTGGCTTCGGAGCGCCGTGTCCGTTCTGTCCGTTGGAGGAATTTCCGTTGCTCGGGGGCATGATCGCTATCCTCGCTGGAGATTCGATAGCTTCGATTATACGCTGCAATCTAGGTGGCCGATTCCGGCCGCCAACTTTCTACGGCATCTGGCAATCACTGGTTTCGCACATGGCCGGCGCTTGTGTCCTGATATTGCTTATCGCGCCGCTCAAGTGGATTCCCGCCATAGCTGCCGGATAGGCCCACCAGAACTTCCGGATCACCCGGTCCCCGGGAAGCCAGGCGTGAGGTTTCTTGATTTCGTAGGTCACGAACGCCTCCGCCATAAAGATAAGAAGATTCTTGGCAACATACTGAGAATGTGCTGGAGTGCTTGTGACCCACGGAGCGCCGGCGTCCTTCTCGTTTTCCAGCACCAATGTTCTCGTGGTGTAACGCATCGACTCGGTGGCTGCGAGCGCTCCCATCACTGCCAGGAATTTCTTGTCGATGACTTTCTTTTGCGGCGCTGGCGTCGCCGGCAGAGACACCCGCAAAATTGGGCTGGGCGCATAGTCCTCTGATTTTCTGGCATCTGCCAAATTATCTTCCGCCCCCGCACAGCCACCGATGCACAGCATGACCGTGATCACCTGAACAATTACCTGAACGATTCGCAAACTGGGTATCCCCCCTCGATTTGTCGCCGCCTGCCGTCTGCTGTCGCAGTCAGACATGTGCGGCGCATTCGACGAAGGAGCAAGGTCGCGGCCAACCAGATGAGACACGGGCTTCAATCAGATAGACAGTACTTTCCCGATTTGGGACGAATTCAGGCTAGCTGTGTGCAGGAAAATTTCTTCCGGCGTCTCTTATTTTTCACTGGCCGCTGACACGCCGTTGTGCCATTTTGGGACTTCGTCCGTCTAACAACAGTCAATTGTCTGAGGCTTCTGAGAACTGACATCCGAGAACTGCTTATCCAGAGCACTCGGGTACAATCGCCGTTTCTGCGTAGAGTCTTACCCAGGAGAACACCCATGCGATCATTGCGTCTGTTTGTTGCGATGGTACTTTTCCCGTTGGCAACAGCCTTGGCTCAGTCTGCCGCGAATCCCCAGTCCGCTGCGAAGTCGACCGCTGGCCCTGGTTTCAGCCTTGAAACCATCGACAAAACAGCGGGTCCATGTGTGGACTTCTACCAATATGCCTGCGGTAACTGGATCAAAGCGGCTGAGATTCCGCCCGACCAGGGCCGCTGGGGAAGTTTTACTGAACTGGACGAGCGCAACAACACCGAACTGCGCGAGATTTTGGAGAAAGTTTCAGCCAACGATCCCGGGCGTAGCTCGCTCGATCAGAAAATCGGCGACTACTACAACGCCTGTATGGACGAGAAAGCCGCAGACGCCCGGGGCATTGATCCGCTAAAACCGGAACTGGAGCGGATCGCCGCGGCCAAGGACAAGGGTCAATTGATGGAGTCGATTGCCCGGGTGCAGCTCATCGGGCCGAACCCGCTGTTTAATTTCTTTTCGTCGCCGGATTTGCACAACGCGAGCCAGGTGATTGCCTATCTCGACCAGGGCGGGCTGTCGCTTCCCGACCGCGAGTACTACATCAAAGATGATCCGAAAATGGTGGAGATGCGCAACCACCTTGTGGAATACGCCGCACGGCTCTTTGTGCTTGCGGGACAATCGCCCCAACAGGCGGCAGGTTCGGCGCAAACTGTTCTGCGCATTGAGACTGCCCTGGCCAAAGATTCCATGGACCGCACTGTGCGCCGCGATCCCAAAATGATCGACCACAGGATGACTCGCGACCAGGCCATCGCTCTGGCTCCAGGTTTTTCGTTGGACCGGTTTTTTGTTGCCATCGGTGCGCCAAGCTTTACCGAAGTGAATGTCTCCAACCCGGAGTTCTTCAAGCAGGTCAACGATGTGTTTGCTTCCGAGCCGATCGATGCCTGGAAGACTTATGTGAGCTGGCGTTTGCTCAATGGGTCCGCGCCCTGGCTCTCGCAGCCTTTTGTCGAAGCCAATTTCAAGATGCAGCAGGCCATCACAGGGCAGCCGGAGATCAAGCCCCGCTGGAAACGTTGCGTCGAGGCCACCGACGGCGCCCTCGGCGAGGCCCTGGGACAGAAATATGTCGAGCTGACTTTTGGTCCCGAAGGCAAAGCCCGCATGCTCAAAATGGTGGATGCGCTCGAGAAATCTCTCGACACCGATATTCAGGGATTGTCCTGGATGGGCCCTGACACGAAGAAACAGGCCAAGGTCAAGCTAGACGCCATTCGCAACAAGATCGGCTATCCCGACGTGTGGCGGGATTACAATTCGCTGACCATCGTCCGCGGAGACTTGCTGGGCAACGTACTCCGTGCCAACGAGTTTGAGTCCAGGCGCCAGATTGCCAAGATCGGCAAGCCCCTCGACCGCAAAGAGTGGGGAATGACTCCGCCCACCGTCAACGCTTATTACAGCCGCGCACAGAACGAAATTGTGTTTCCCGCGGGCATTCTGCAGCCTCCCTTTTTCGACAAGACTATGGACGACGGCGTGAACTTCGGCGGCATCGGAGTTGTGATCGGGCATGAACTCACGCACGGATTCGATGATCAGGGCCGCAAATTTGATCCTCAGGGCAACCTTCGCGATTGGTGGACCGCGGACGATGGCAAGGAATTTGAAAAGCGCGCCGGGTGCATTGCCGATGAATACGGCAACTTCGTTTCCGTCGATAACCTGAAACTCAACGGCAAGCTTACCCTCGGAGAGAATACGGCAGACAATGGCGGCGCACGCATCGCATACATGGCGCTGCAAAAAATGATTGCCGAGGACAAGACCGGCAAAGCTGGACAGAAGATTGATGGCTACACGCCCGAGCAGCGCTTCTTCCTGGGATTCGGACGGGTATGGTGCGAAAAGCGGCGGGCGGAATTTTCGCGAGCGCGTGTGCTGACTGACCCCCACTCTCCCGGGCAGTTCCGGACCAACGGCACGGTGCAGAACATGCCAGAATTCCAAAAAGCCTGGGGATGTAAGGCTGGTCAACCCATGGTGGCGGAAAACGCCTGCCGCGTGTGGTAAAGCGGGGATGCGCTCACCGGAATGCACCCCACGCCACCACGAATCACGTAGCCCGGACGCCTCCTTCGACTTCGCTCAGCACCCGGGTGTGAGCTTTAGCTCGCCGAGCAGGACAATCGTAAAACATACCCGCGGCTCTCTGTCTAGCTCCTTTATTTACCAGCTCGGTTATTTTGAAGCCGTGCGTCGCTCTCCTAATCTAACCACGGGTGCAGTGTCGTGCCCACGCTGCTTGGACGCAACTTCCGGATAGAACTGGCCGGCACCAACCCCCAGAATGAAAGCCTATGCAGAAAACTGAATCAACGATTCAAGAGGCAACCCGCGAACTCCTTGCGCACACGCTGGACCACGCCGTCGCCTACCTTGAGAGTCTGGATACTCGCTCAGTCGCCGCCACTGCCGACCTCGCCACGCTGCGCAAGCATCTCGACAAGCCGCTCACCGAAAACGGTAGCCCGGCAGAGGAAGTGATCAGCGAACTGGTCCGCGACGCGGATGGTGGCCTTCTGGGTTCCGCCGGTGGACGCTTCTTCGGTTGGGTCATTGGCGGTTCTGTGCCCGCGGCGCTCGCCGCCGACTGGCTGACGGCTGCGTGGGACCAGAATGCTGCGCTCTACGCCACCTCGCCCGCGGCGGCCGTAGCGGAAGAGGTCGCGGGCAACTGGCTGAAGCAGATTCTCAGCCTACCCCATCAGACAAGTTTTGCCCTGGTCACCGGCTGCCAAATGGCTCACGTTACTTGCCTCGCCGCCGCCCGCCACGCTTTGCTTGCCAGACAAGGATGGGATGTAGAAGAACACGGACTTTACGGCGCGCCCGCCATTCGAATCATTTCTACGGCCGAGCGCCACGGGTCGATTGAACGCGCCCTACACCTGTTGGGCATGGGACGCCGCCATGTCATCGACCTGCCCGCCGACGCGCAGGCGCGGCTGCAGCCGGAAGTTCTGGAGCAGGCCCTGAAAAATTTGGCTCCATCCACGCCCACCATCGTGCTTTTGCAGGCCGGTGATGTGAACAGCGGCTCCTGCGATCCTTTCGAGGAACTCATCCCGCTCGCCAAACTTCACGGTGCGTGGGTTCATGTGGACGGCGCGTTCGGATTGTGGGCCGCCGCCAGCCCACGCTACCAACACCTCGTGAAAGGCGTGCAGGCGGCCGATTCCTGGGCTACCGACGGCCACAAATGGCTCAACGTGCCTCAGGATTGCGGCTACGCCTTCGTCGCCGATCCCGTATCTCATCGCGCATCGCTGACCCATCGCGCCCCGTATATCACGCTCAATGCAGACGCGCGCGACGAAATGGATTGGAACCCGGAATGGTCGCGCCGCGCCCGTGGATTCGCCACCTACGCAGCTATACGTCAGCTCGGCCGGCAGGGAATCGCCGACTTGATCGAGCGCTGCTGCCACCACGCCCACGCCATCGTGATGGGGATTGGAAAATTGCCGGGCGCCGAGGTCGTCTGGGAGCCAACTCTGAACCAGGGGCTGGTGCGTTTTCTCGATCCAAGGCCAGGCGCCACAGACAAGGATCACGATCACACTACGGAAGAAGTGATCGCCGCCATCCTGAAATCCGGCGAAGCCTTTTTCGGGGGCACCACCTGGCGCGGCCGCCGCGCCATGCGCGTCAGCGTCTGCTCTTGGCAGACTTCGGAAGATGACGTAAAGCGCGTGGTGAGCGCAGTCGCCAAGGTACTGCGCGCGAAGCTATAACCGCCGGAGCAGTCATCTCGAAGCCCCGCGTTTTCACCAGCGGGGCTGGAGATCTCGCGTGGGTCGCTACGGTGCGTCGTCGATCAACCAAGCACCAGCCCTATTGGACATCTTGACCCGCTCCCCAGCAGGGGATAGTCTTCTCTGTAGGGCGCGGGGCCTTGTATGTCCAATCAGACCGCCAAGTATCTCAAATTCGGCAGCGCCATCACGGTGATTGTGGTTTCGATGGGATTTCTCGCCTACACAGGGGTGCAGGACAGTAAGAGTTACTACGTCACCATCAAAGAACTGCACGGCATGGGTGATGGGGTTTACACCAAACGTCTGCGGGTTGCCGGCAATGTGCAGCCCGGCTCCATCAAGCGCAATGGTACGCGCGTCGAATTCACGCTGATTGAGCAGGATCAGACTCTCCCGGTGGTGTATACCGGGACGGAAGCTCCGCCCGACACTTTCAAAGATAACTCTCAGGCACTAGCCGACGGCAGCTTCGGCCGTGATGGCGTGTTCCATGCCAAAGCGTTGCAAGCCAAGTGCGCCTCGAAGTACGCCCCGCAGAAACCTGGCACTCCGGGAGCTATGCCAACCTCCGAGCCCACCAAGAGCATGACGGAGCTGCGCTCCGGCTCAACTCTTGCTACGAATTAGACCCTGCCTCTCTAAAGGCGTCATCCCGAGCGGAGCCGTTCTTCAGGCGGAGCGCGGGATCTTGCGCGCATCGCCACCGCCGTCGGCGGTCGAGTGAGCTCTCATTTGCAAATCCCCCACAAAATGCATAGATTTTTCGCTGCGCTCCGAATCAAGGTATTTCGGCGTCGCAATCTCACGTGAGCCAGAATCACACACCATCGGCCTTGCCCATCGTCATCACCACTCTCGTCAAGCAGTTCGGCCGTTTCGCCGCCTTGCGTGGCGTGAACGCTGAATTCGCTCCCGGCCGTCTTTACGCCATCCTGGGCGACAATGGAGCAGGGAAGACCACGCTGCTCCGCTCCCTCGCAGGTCTTGTTCGCCCGACGCAGGGCAGTATCTCGGTTGGCGGCAGTACCGACGTGCGCTCAGTTTGCCGTCAGATCGGCTACATGGCCCATCCCTCGCTCCTGTATGACGAGATGAACGCATTGGAGAATCTGCGCTACTTCGCTCAGCTCTACGGGATCGAAGACTCGGAGCGCTCCGCCAAAGTCATCGCTGCGGTCGGCCTCGATCCTCAACTCAGTCGTCCGGTCGCGCAATATTCCCAGGGGATGCGTCAGCGGCTTTCTCTGGCCCGTGCCATCCTGCACGATCCCGCGATTCTCTTGCTGGATGAACCTTTCTCGAATGTAGATCTCCGTTCCGCGCGCGACATGGTCACACTGTTGGTCACGATGCGAGATTCCAGCAAGACCATTTTCGTGGTGACCCATCAGGCCGCCCTGCTTGAAAACTCGGCCGATGAATTTATCTGGATGGAAGCTGGGCAGATCGTGGACCGAACTCCCCACCTGAAGCCGGTGCAGGCGAAATGAGTGTTCTAGCTGCCATCACCCGCGCAACTTTGGCCAAAGATCTCCGGCTGGAATGGCGCTCCAAAGATGCGATCAACGCTATGCTGTTCTTCGCCCTGCTGGTGGTGGTCGTTTTCAGCTTTTCTTTCGACCCCAACGCGGAGGAGTCCCGGCAAATTGCCGGCGGACTGGTGTGGGTGGCGTTTCTGTTTGCCGCCGTGGTCGCGCTGAATCAAACCTGGGCCCGCGAAGTGCGCAATCAGGTGCTCGACGCCTATCGCGTTTCTCCCGCCCCGGCCAATTCTCTCTTTCTCGCCAAGGCTCTGGGCAACTTCATTTTTGTGGGCGTCCTGGAAGCTCTGATGACTCCGCTGTTCATCATGTTCTACAAGCTGCGGGCGCTGGGTCCCGCCTGGCAGCTGATTCCCGTAGCTGTACTCGGCACCTGGGCTCTGGTGGTGAACGGCACATTTTTCGCAGCGATGTCGCTGCGTACTCGCAGCCGCGAAATCATGCTGCCGTTGTTGCTCTTTCCCATTTCCATTCCTGCGATTCTCGGCATGGTGAATGCCACCACGGCCATCCTGACGGGCGAGCTTTCCGCCCGCTTCTGGATCGTATTGCTTGCCACCTACGATGTGGTGTTTACTACAGCTTGTCTGTTGCTGTTTGAGACCGTGCTGCACGCCGAGTGACGCATGAAAAAAGCTTTTCCCGTTCTCGCGATTCTTACGGCGATTCTGTTGAGTTACGCTCTGTATGAAGCGCTGGTGGTTGCGCCCACCGAGCAGACCATGGGCGATGTGCAGCGCATTTTCTACTACCACGTGCCTTCGGCGTGGACGGCATTTCTGCTTTTCCTGATCAACTTCATCGCGTCGGTCGCGTATTTGATTCGCCGCAATCCGGTTGCCGACATCATCGCTCTGGTCACCGCCGAAGTCGGAGTCGTGTTCTGCACCGTCGTGCTGGTGACCGGCCCGCTGTGGGCGCGCCCGGTTTGGGGCATCTGGTGGACCTGGGACATTCGCCTCACCTCTACCCTCGTGTTGTGGCTCATCTATATCTCCTATCTGATGCTGCGCCGTTTTTCGACGAGCGGCCAGACTCCAGTTCTGGCCGCCGCGCTCGCCGTCTTCGGTGCGCTCGATGTCCCGCTGGTTTACTTCTCTATCTGGATCTTCCGCACCCAGCATCCCCAGCCGGTGATCGGCGGCGGAGGATCGATCGATCCCGTCATGCTGCATATCCTGCTGATCAATTGGGTGGCGTTCCTCTGCCTGGCCACTCTGATGTGTTGGTCCCGCTACCGGCTGGAAATTGTCCAAAGGGAAGTGGAACAGGCGCAGGCTGAGCAGTCGCTGGTCGCCCCCGGAGGCTCCCGATGAACTTCCTCTATGCTGCTTACGCCGCCACCTGGATCATCCACATCACATACCTGGCCACACTTGTCCGGCGATACAAGCGTTTGCGAAAAGAGATCGAAGACCTGAAGAAGAACTAGCAGGCGACGAAAAATAGCCGCGGAGCGGCGTAAGAATACAGCCCAGGGCGTAAGCCCTGGGTGCGGCAGAAGATGAGTGAGTCCCGGAGGGACGAAAGAACAACCGTCTCCGCCAGCCAAGCGCAACAGCGCCCTAATTCAATTCCTGAATGTGGTCCGCACCGGTAGTCGACCGCAGAAACTCATACTCCTCGATCATGGCTGCGACCCCGCTCCGAGAAATTGGAAGTGGCGCTTCCACCCGGATCACTCGCGCCACAAACCGCACTCGCACCGGGTCGGTCAGAGTGATGTGCGGCGGAAACGTCATGGTCACTTCAATACGTGCACCCTCCACCAGTGGCCGGTCGAGATAAAAGAAGACGCCCCGCGCGCTCACGTTCTGTGTCTCGGTCGCAAACTCGCCGCCTCCGGGGATCCTCACCGAAGCAGCCAAACGCATGTCGAATCGGCGCATGGTGCGCCGTTCCTGCGGCGGTCCCGCCATCGTTCCGTTTGTGGTCATCAGCATGGGCCGCAAATCCTGACGCGAAGTTCCGGCCTGCCCCAACGCGCCCAGAAACTGCTTGCGGGAAAACTTGCTATCCCTTTCGCCAAGAGTTACTTAGCCTCTGGCCGTTTGCAAGTCCAAAGATTCGTAGGGGAACTGCATCGGTTAACGTTTTCCGCCAAGGGGGCTTCGGCTTCGCGCCCCGAATGCCGGGTGCCCCGGGTCTGGCCGTTGGTGCGAGACCCGGGGCCTAGACGTCGAGCAAAAACAACGAGGCGAGGGCGGCCCCGCATTTTCCGCGCGCAACCGACTCTATAGTTTTGTCACCGCCCCGGCATCTCCGCGTCGCGCTGCGCGCATCCTAGACATTCGGGGACACGTGGCGGACGGTGCGGCGGCGGTGCAGTTTGGATAAATTAGATTTGTTATTCCGGCGATTCGCGTAGCGAAGAGGAGGAATCTGTTATTGGCCGACAGCTTCGTAATGCTGTCCAGGAAAGCAGATTCCTCCTCGTCGCTACGCTCCTTGTCGAAATGACAAGGGTAAGGAGTTGATTTGAACTGCACCACTACCGACGGCGCACCCGGCTTGACAGTCTATCCGTCAGATGTTTAAGTAGTTATTTACTTTTGCCCTATTCTGGTGACAAGTACGCACGCCGCTTTGCGGACGCGAGCCGGGCTGCTGTTTGTGCACCGTTTCTTCTACCTCATCCATCACAGCGGGACATTCGGAGGAGCTTGTGAGATTGATTTGCCGTGGGTTGGGTAAAAGTTTGTGGCGGGGCCGGGCAGGGCTGGCGCTTGCGCTACTGGCGGCGCTCAGCGTGGCCATGCTTCGCTTCGGCAACCCACTATCCCAATTCAAGCCCGCTGGCGCCGTCGCGACCAACCTATTTTCTGTCCATTCGAGTCCAGTTGGGTCAAACCCGGGAAATCCAAATATCCGCCTGGCCTATGGTCAGCTCCCCATGGTTTTCGAGGCCAACCAGGGTCAAACCAACCGGAAGGTGAAGTACCTGGCGCGCGGTTCGGGCTATGGCTTGTTTCTTACCGCGGATGAAGCTGTGTTGGCTCTCCGGTCTTCGGTTCCCGGCTCCCAAGCTCCCACCCACGATCAATCCTCGGTTTTGCGGATGCAGATGGTCGGCGCAAACTCCGGCCTCGCCGTCACTGGAGACCTCCAGCTTCCCGGCCACAGCAATTACTTCATCGGCAATGATCCCTCGCGCTGGCATCGCGATATCCCGCAGTTTTCGCGGGTGCGCTACGCACAGATCTATCCCGGAGTCGACCTGGTTTACTACGGCAACCAGGGACGTCTGGAATACGATTTCGAAGTGGCTCCCGGCGCTGATCCCAGGCAAATCGTACTGCGCTTCGAAGGCTCCGAGAGACTGATTTTGCAAAAAGAGGGCGACCTCTTGATCGGCCTGTCGGGCGGCGATGTGCAGCTATTCGCCCCGCGGGTCTACCAGGAGATCGCCGGCCGGCAACAGCCAATTTCGGCGCGATTTCTGCTCCACGGACGCCAGGAAGTTGCCTTCGAGCTGGGCGCTTACGACTCCAACCGCCCCCTGGTTATCGATCCCGTGCTGGGCTACTCCAGCTATCTTGGCGGCACGCGCGATGAGGGCTGCTCGGCCATCACCGGAAGCGGCTTGCCCACAGCCGGCTGCCCCGGCGTTGCGGTGGATTCCGCCTCCAGCATTTATCTCGCAGGCACCACCACATCTTTGGATTTCCCGGTCACGTCCGCTTTTCAGACGTGTCTCGATACCCCGCCGCCGAACCCGACGAACTGCCCGAACAATGTCAATCTCAGCGACATTTTTGTCACCAAGCTCGATTCCACCGGCTCCACGATCCTGTTTTCCACTTACCTGGGCGGAAGCGACCTGGAACTTAGCGCAGGTATCGCCGTCGATTCCGGCTTGAATGTCGACGTGACGGGAAGCACCAAGTCCGGCGATTTCCCGGTCACCCCCAACGCGTTTCAGCTCACGCCCTCAAACGTTGGTCAACATGTCTTCGTCACTCAGCTTAAGCCCACGGGCGACACGCTCTTGTATTCCACCTATTTGTCAGGAAATGGAAAGGAAAGCGCTTTCGGCGTTGCCGTGGACTTCCGCAACAAGATTTACGTTGTCGGCACAACCACGTCCACCGACGTGCCCACCGGAACTACATCGTTTCCCTCGACGCTGGCTGGGTTTCAGACGTGCAGTGCCGTCGATCAGCCTCCGGCAGCCCCGCAATGCGGCACTAACCGGTTTTTCCTGAGCAAGGTTGATCCGGTGCAGAGCGGTTTCTTCAGTTTGCCTTATTCCACTTACTTTGCCGGCGGTAACCCCAATAGCGGCCTGACCCTGGGTGGCGGAATTGCCACCGACACCGCGGCCAATGTCTACATCACGGGTACCACCAACTATCTGCGGACCGGTAACGCGCTCACCGATTTCCCGGTTCAAAACGCGTATCAGGGTTGCTTGAATACTCCGCCGCCAGTGCCCGGCGTGACGCAAACCTGTACCAACACCGCGACCAACACCGACGCTTTCGTCGCCAAATTCAATCTTTCCGCTCCCTCGGGGGCTCAACTGCTTTACTCAACTTATCTGGGTGGTACCGCTGACGATGTGGGCAATGGAGTCTCCGTCGATACCGGATTCACTGCCTACGTCACTGGTTCTACTACTTCGACAAACTTCATCATTCCGGCGGGCACGACCCCCTTCCAGAGCGCTTTCGGAGGACAGGTCGACGCCTATTTGGCCAAGTTCGGCAATCCATGCACGGGTTCGACCTGTACCGATCTGTCGGTACCGCTGGCCTATTTCACCTATCTCGGCGGCTCCGGAACTGACGTCGGCTTAGCCATCGCGGTGGATTCGACGCAGAACTCCATCGGAGGCGCGAGAATTACTGGGTATACGAACTCGGATAATTTCCCCTTGAATCCGATTGTGGGCGTACCCATTATTCAAGCGAACCGAGCTGGCGGAACCGATGCCTTTGTCTCCCGTATAGACACGACGGCCAGCACGGCGACTGGTTCCGGCAACTACGGAACCTACCTGGGTGGCGCCGCCAACGATTTTGGAACCGGTATCGCCACCGATGGTCCGGGCAACACTTACGTAGCGGGCGAGACCGCCTCGCACAATTTCCCTACCAAGAATCCGCTCCCGCCCAATGGCGGCGGACTGCAAGGCAACACCGACGCCTTTATCAGCAAGCTTACGCCGAGTGCCGCTCTGATCTTTAGCCCTCCGCCCAGCGTTTCTCCGTTTCCGGTCGGTGTGGGCAACCCGGTTAACTTCGAGTTCTCGATTATCAACAATGGCGACTTGATCCAGACCTTCACCGTCATCGACACTTTGCCCGCCACCGGTGCAACCTTTAACTCAGCCAGCGCCTCGCCGGGAACCTGCACCAATACCGTGGTCAACCTGACGGTGCAGTGCATTCTTGGGCCCCTGAACGCGGGGCAAAGCGCGGAAGTCACCGTCAAACTTAATCCCGTTGCGCCCAATCCCCCCAGCCCCACCTCGGTTCAACTCACCGACAGCGCGCAAATCCTGCTGGGCAACAACCCGAGCATCGCAGCCACTGCCACGGTCAACGATTTCAACCTGAGCCTCTCGCCCAGCGCACCGCCGCCGGTCGTAGCCGGCGCTCCGGCCACGCTGAATGTGACGGTGACGCCCACGGGAAACATTCCGCAGTCTGTCTCGCTATCTTGCACTTCTCGTCTGCCGACGGGCGCGCTATGCCAATTTCCCAACGGCTCCTCGATACCCAACTTGAGCAGCGGAGCGCAAAGCCGCGAGTTGGTGATCAGCACGACGGCGCGCGTCACCACCCCCGCCAGCCTGTGGCGCAGCGGCAAGACCTTTTATGCCGCCTTCGTGCCGCTGCTCGGCTTCGCTCTCTTGGGAATGGGATTTGGGGGGAAGAACAAGCAGCGCGCCGGCTTCCTGGCCTTGTTCCTCACCGCGAGCTTTTCGCTGATTCTGTTCCAGGTCGCGTGCAGCAGCAGGTCCACGAGTACGACCACGACGGGAACGCCTGCAGGAACTTATTCCATCACCGTCAGTGCAACTTCCGGTTCTGCACCCGCGCAAGCGGCCCGAACCCAGCAGTTGACGCTGACCGTGCAATGAGCGACAAGCTTCCGGCCGGCGGCTACTGCGAAGCCAGCTTCAGAACTGCCGTGTTCCGTTCGTCCGAAGCAATGATCCGGTAAAACTTCTTCAGCTCGTCGGCCTTGCTCACCGGAACGCTCAACTCCTTCACTTCGAACGTGCGAGTGTAGCGGATCACATTTCCAGTCACTTCAGACTTGGAGTGATAGCTCGCGAAGCCGAAATCGGCGTCGACCGGCGGAGGCAAGTCGTCCACGGTATAACCGGGCGGCATTGCGATCTCAAAAATGTCGGTGTCCTGCGCCGGTCCTTCAAACTCAACGGGGAACTTCCGCGGCTCTTTCGTCTCGAGAATGCCACTGCCCTTGCTCCCTATGACTCGTGGCCGTACCAGCAAAAGTCCGCCGGCATTCTTGGCGTAGTTCTCCGACTCGAATGAATAGTGGAACTCAAAAGGCTGATCGGTCTTTTCCAAATTGACGACGCTTGCCCTGGCGATGCGAAAACTGGGCAGCGAACTGGCCAGCAGGCTCTCGATGGGCTTTACGCGGTCGGCATCGCTGGTTACTGTACGCAAACGCTCGCGCACCGAAGAGGCCCGGTCACCCATCCGGACTTCCTGTACTTCGCCGGTCAACCTGCCCGCCGGGTCCAGGGTCATTTTGGCGTTGCGCCGAATGCTGTTCATGGCGGACGGCTGCTGCGGCAACGACATCATTTCGCCGCCATCAGGAGTGATCAGTAGTCCGTAGTTGGCCTGAAGATATCCGGGAATCTGCCCGAAGGGAATGTATTCGTTCGTTGGATCGAAGAACAAAATAGTACCCAGCTTGGCATCGTGCCATGTGGCAATCAACGAGGGGTCTTTGACTCCGTCGGGCAGCCGGATTCCGATGATCTGATGATCGAATCCCCGATAGGCCGGCGTCCCCGGCGTAATCGAACCGCGGGCAGTGTTGATCGCCACCTGATACGAATCCACACCGATCTCCTGAAGCATCGACCTCATCAGCGTCGCTTTATCTTTGCAGTCGCCGTAGCGGTGAGAAAAAACCTCCGTTGCCGGATGGGGCTGCCAGCCCCCTATGCCGAGTTCAATCGCCACGTAGCGAATGTCGCGCTGCACAAATTGGGCCAGCGCCTGCATTTTTTGCAGAGAGGTGGTTTTACCCGCGGTGAGTGCGGCCACCTCCTGCTTGATTTCCGGAGACGCGTCACTCCGTCCGCGCTCCAGGTTCCAGTACCACGTGCCCATCTCGCGCCAGTTGCTGAACCCGTTGCTTACCGACGGACCACCCGCCGGAAAGAACGTCGCCACCATCTGTCCCATGACTCCTTCGAAAGGCGGCATATCCTGCTCTCTGCGGATTCCCGGCACGTCGCCCACCGTCCATTGCCACAAATTGTTGCCCGCCTCCTTCGGTTGAACCTCAGGATGGTTTAACCACGCAACCTTGTACTCCCACCCCGATGGAAGCTGCAGCGAGTAGTGACTTTCCCTGACCGGGTCCAGCCCTTGAAAATCCCAACCGTCCTGCAGCACCAGCGGATGCTCCTCGGTTTCATACTCATAGCCGATGATGTTGCCCGGGTCCGGAGCCGGAATGCGCAGGAGTCTGTACTTTACGTCGCTGACCAACTCGCCGCCTTCGATATTGGGCGGCGATACATCTAGAGCATCTTTGTCTTTGACCTCGTAATCCTTGCCTTGGGCCGGAATGCACCAGCCATGCAGGGTGGTAATTTTCGTCTGGGGGTTGAAGGGAACTCCGAACACGCCGTGCTCACGCCCGTTGGGCCGCAGAATCTTGTACGCCTTGCGGACATGCGTCTTGATCTTGTCGCTCGAAACCACGGTAACATTCGTCTCGGAGTAAAGCAGAACCGCGTCCGTCTTTTCGTCGTACGAAGGCAGAGGCATACCCACCAGAGCATGCATCCACGACGGAGCGTCCCCCGCGCTGGCCTGAGGGACACAGGCCAGGACGCAAACCGCGATCCACAAGATAACTTGCGGGACTTGCTGCCTAATTGCTCGCGGAGGCCGCGCCCGGTTGCAACACAATCTGTTCGTCGTCACCCGTTTTGACCCCTTCAAAAAAACTTCGCAGCGCCGGATAGTACTTCGTTTCCAGAGAGAAAATGTCTACTTTCAGCTTACGGGAGAGGTGCAATGTGCCCTTGTCGTTGTCGACCTTAAGTGCATAGAGAACGACATGGCTGTCATTGTTCTGCGCCGCGGGAAGGCTGCTCACCTGCCAGCCCGCGGGCAGATCAATGGTTACGTCATCCACTTTCTCGAAGGGATATTCGAAGTAGATGGGATGGACCCGGTTGACATGGTCAAAGAGATGCTTTTCAGGAGCACTGAAAATGCCGACCGGCATGATAGCCCGCTTGCCCGCGCCTGATATCCAGCCCGGGATTTTGATATCGAATTCCGCGACCAGCGGAGGCTCCGAACTGCTCCAGTCCGGCTTATTCGTCAGCTCTACTTCAATCGCTGCCGGCACCTGTTCCTTTACATGGTCTTCCAGGAACTTCTTGCGTTCCACATCGTCAGTGTTCCGCTCGCGCAGCCTCCAGTACATGCCCTCCAACCCGGTATACGTCAAGGTCAGTTTTCCTTCCAGGTCACCGGTCTCGGAAAGTTTGAGCTTGGCCTTGCGTTCGACCACAGAGTCCGAGCTGGGAGGGAGGGGTGTCTGGATCCAGGATCCGCCATCTTTATCCAGGCGCAAGCCCGTAGTTCCGGTTTCCGACCAGGCCAGCAATCCGAAGGGCGTGAAAGCCCCGCCGGGATCGAGGTAAAGGTCTTTCCCGTTAAGTTTCACCAGAACGACATTGGCATCAAGCTTGTAGCTCTCCTCGGTCTTAGGGGTGAAGAAGTAGTGCTGGCGGTCTGCCACCCAGCAGCCGTATGCTTCAAAGCCGGCGGCACGAACCAAGGCAAGATAGAGCCAGGTGAGGTCTTTGCCGTCGCCGTAACCACGCTTCCATATTTCCTCAACGTTACCCAATGGTTTTTCTTTCGCCCGTTTTTCCTCCTGCTTTGTCTTCTGCACCTCGTAGGTGGTGTTGCGGACCTGCTGGACCCGGGCATAAATCTTCCGCAGTTTCACCTCAGGAGCGTCGTTTGGCGATACGATTTGTCCCACCGCCTCTTCCATGGCCTTGTGCTTGCCGACAAAACTCTCCAATTCGCCGTTAAGCTTCTTCCCAGCACTTCTCCAAAACTTGTCGGCGTCCGGTTCAAACGCACCCCAGCTATAAATAAAATCCACTCGCGCCTTTAACTCGTCTTCAGGGGGCATAAAATCTTCTGTCTGGAACCCCGGAATGTTATGCGCTTCCAGCCGGACGATACGGTCCGGTCCCTGTTGGGGCGCAGCCGTGCCCTCCGGCAGCGCGCTCCACACCCAGCGCAGGCTCAGCTTTTCATAGTCAGGATCGAAGGGTTTTAGGGAGAACTTGGCGCTCCTGGTAAACAGCTCCTCACTGAGTTGCCAGTGCGAATCGTAGAAGTAGTGTTCGCTCAGGTCGATGGTGTAGTAGTACTCGATGATGCTTCCGACCTGAACCTCGGGTAGGGTGAAGGTCATTGCGAGGTGCTTCAGCCCCTGTGCCTTCTCGATCCACTTCTTGAAGACTTTGCCGTCGAAATTAACAATCGAACCATCCGGCCTTATCGTGCGGCCTTTCAGGTTGGCGATATTGTCTTCGGTCACTCTGTAGAATGGGATTTCTACGTTGGCGTACTTGCGTCCCTCTTCGGTGAGAATCTTGATGCGAAAGTATTGATCTTCGTGGCCGGTATGGATGTTATCGTCCCGGTCCACTTGATGGTAGAGAATGATGGCTGACGCTCCCGGCGCATGGGGATCGCCCGGTCATTTTCAATTCTTCATGCGAGACCGGCTGGAATCCTATGCCGGCTGCGCAATAGGACGCAGAAAGGCCGAGAACGAGTAACAGCAGAAGGGAACTGCGGAGAACCTGGGCCCGAGACATGGCGCACACCTCACCAAAGGGCGCTAGTATGCACCCTTCAATCCAGTTAGACAATTCGGCTCACTAGGAGCCTGCGTCCTGATCTCGCAAAATCATCAGAACGGCACTGGGGAAAGCGCCGTAAAACGATCGTGATTATACATCGAAGCAGATAATCTGGGCGATATTTTCAGCGTAGGAAGTGCACAACGAACGATCAATCCGCTGCCGCACTCGGATTGACCACGGGCTCGACTCGCCGGCGCGTGGAGCGATTGGCCGGCAGGCCCGCATCGCGGATCTTGTACAGCAGGGCCCGGTAACTGATGCTCAACGCGCGGGCCGCTTGTTTGCGGTTCCAGTGGTGGGCTTGCAGTACTTTGAGGATAACTTTGCGTTCCAGTTCCCGCGTGGCCTGCCGGGTCAGCTTCTTCAGTGAGATCGGGCCATCGAGATTGATGTCGGGGTTGAAGTACTCCTGCTCGCGGGCGACTAAGTCGCTGCTGATTACGTCCTCGTTGCCCAGAATCACGTATCGCTTAACCAGATTTTCCAGTTCGCGGATGTTGCCCGGCCAATGATACTTCTGCAAAGACGACATCAACTCGCCTGACAGATCGCGCGCTCGGCAATTGTACTTGCGGTTGTAGAACTCCAGAAAATAGGCCGACAACTCGGGAATGTCGCCGCGCCGTTCCCGCAACGGAGGCAGTTGGAGATTCACTACGTTGATGCGGTAGTAGAGATCCTGGCGGAAGGTTCCGGTTTCGATTTCCCGCTCCAGCTGGCGGTTGGTGGCGCACACCACGCGCACTTCGACTTTCTTGTCCTCCTGCGCGCCGATACGGCAGAATTGCCCGTCCTGCAAGAGTTGCAGCAGTTTCGACTGCAAACCCAAATCCAGTTCAGAAATTTCATCAAGGAACAGCGTTCCGCGGTGAGCCAGTTCCACCCGCCCGGGTTTCATGCCGTAGGCCCCCGTGAAGGCGCCTTTCTCGTAGCCGAAAAGCTCGCTTTCCAGCAAAGTTCCTGGTATGGCTGGGCAGTTGACCTTGACGTAAGGCCCAGTTCGCCAGGGCGAGAGCCCGTGGATCATCCGCGCCACAATGTCTTTGCCAGTGCCGCTTTCGCCCTGGATCAGGACTGGCACGTTGGCGCTGGCGACTTTGTCCATACGCTCGCGCAGGGCTTGCATGCTCTCGGACCGGCCGAAGACTATGGCCTCGGGAGGAATGTCTCCGATGGACGACACCAGCGAACTCACCGAACTTGTACTTGTCATGGGTTTCCTGCCGACCCGGCGGCCACTTGCTCGGTGCTCTTTGATGCACCCTGAGAGCCAAAGTGAGACGGAATACGCTAACCCTTCCGATTGATGGTCTAACTGATTATTATTCAGTGGATTACGCAATGGTGGGATTGATGGGAAGCGGCAGCGGAAAAGGCCCAGAACCGCCCGTTCGTCCCTCGAGAGCATGAGAAAACTTTTTCACAAGGGAGAATCAACTTTCCGTCCTGGCGACGGCGTTCCTCGGGGTCTGATGGAGCAGAGGATGGGAGAACTTCAAGCCAACCAGATGGTAGCCCTCGGTGTGGGTGACACGAACGGCGCGGGCGCGCAGGGTTCGCGACGCCTTCGGCAAAGTCGGCAATGCGCTCAATGGAGCGCTGGGGATCTCGAGCAAAACCTGCGCCGAACGCGGCAAGGCACGGCGAACGGCCACAAGGGCCCCCACCGCCGAGATATTGAGCGCGGTCGCGAACTCAAGGAACTCCTTGCCCTTTTCATCGCGACTGCGTACAAACACGGGGATCGCAAGTGGCAGACGTGGCCACTTGCGGCGCTCGGTTTCCGGCTTTCGTCGGCTCAATGCCGCCTCTTGGGAATCGACTTAACCCATACTTTCGAGCACCTTAGGGGCCAAACCTGGCGTGTAACTCCGGCCCATTCCTAGGCAAAACTCGGCGACCTGCCATTGATTCCCTTAAAGGCACCGCGCTAGGCCCCTTCTACCCCACAAGTATTCGTAATTTGTTCTCCCACGAGTGGCTCTTTCCCCAATCAGGCAATGAGTTTGCGAGTGCAAGACTTTTCCTTTCTATGCCTGCTTAGTTGCATTTTGTGTTTGACAGAGGGAAAACTATGTCCTACGATTTCCCTACTGAAGATTTGGCCGTCGTTGTCCCCTCCCCACTCCGCCAAACCACGAATTTTCCAATTATGGGGTCAGCGCCAGAAAAGACGTACCCGCCTGCTGAACCAGGGGCTACTGAGGCCACGTTAGCCACGGCCAAAGCCGTCAATGCGGAGGCTCCCAGTTACCAGGATCTGCTGGCGCAGTTTACCCAATTGCGCGAGCGCTTCCTGCGTACCACCAATGCCCTGGCTTCGGCGACCCACGACCTTAAGACACCGCTGGCGATTCTGAATGGATATATCGAACTGTTGCGCAGCGAGAAGTTGGGGGCGCTCAACGTCCGGCAACGTGAAATCCTGCAGGACATGCACTCCAGCGGGCAGCGCTTGCAGCACTTTATTCAGGATTTCCTCAGTTTCAGTGTGCTTGAAACCGGCGAGCTGAAAATGCATTATCAGATCGCTGATTTGAACGCCTGTCTTTCCGAGGTCTGCCGCTTATGGTCGTACCGTTTCCAGGAAAAAGGGCTCGCGCTGTACTTCCTGGCAAATGACAAGTTGACGCCCTTCTCGTTTGACTCGGCAAAGATTCAGCGCGTGGTGTCGAATCTGTTGGAAAACTCTTCCAAGTTCACGCCCGCCAGTGGCACGGTCTGGCTGCACGCCGAACCGCACATGTGGGAACGCCGCAGCCCCACTTCGGGTGACGTTCCCAGCGAACGGCGCCGGCAGAATACCCCTCTCCCCAACTCTGTGAAAGTGAGCGTCTCCGATACCGGGCCGGGCATTCCCGCCGAGTATCACATCGAAGTATTCGACGATTTTTTTCGCTTGCCGCAAAATGACAGCCAGGCGGAAGGCATGGGCCTGGGCTTGGCGATTGCCCGCAGACTGGTCAACGCCATGGGCGGCAAGATTTGGGTGGAGAGTGAAACCGGCACCGGGTGCAAGTTCTGCTTCATCATTCCCCTCAAACCCACGCCCAGTGTTGCTAGCAAGGGGAAAGTGAAATGACTGATACCGCCAATATCCTACTGGTTGATGACGAACCCGGCATGCTTCGCTACATCCGCACGTTGCTCGAGGTGGATGAATACAAGGTCGAGACTGCCTCGACCGGGGAAGAGGCTGTGGCCCGTGTGCAGAAGGGCCTGGTTCCAGATCTCGTACTGCTGGATGTCCTGATGCCGGGCATCGACGGCTTGCAGACCCTGGAGCAGTTGCGCCAGTTGCGGCCGGGAGTGAAGGTGGTCATGCTCTCCTGCGTCAGCGATACCCGCAAGGTGGTGCAGGCAATCCGTTTGGGCGCGCACGACTATCTGACCAAGCCATTTGAAAAAGCGGAACTCGACGCCGTCATTGATCAATGCCTGGGCACCAATTCTCAGAACTATCCGGGTGAAGTGGAAGAGCTTTACGAAGACATATTCTTTGTCGCCGCTAGCCCGGTCATGCGCAAGATCCGTTCTCAGGCCGCGCTCGTGGCCAACGTCGATATCCCGGTTCTATTGCTCGGAGAAAGCGGAACCGGGAAAGAAGTCGTCGCCCACCTCATCCACAAATTGTCGCCGCGCTCGCATCGCACCTTCCTGAAAGTGAATTGCGCAGCAGTTCCCGCCGACCTGCTGGAAAGCGAATTGTTCGGCTACGAAGCGGGCGCGTTTACCGGCGCGAACCACGCCAAGCCCGGGAAATTTGAGTTATGCAACAAGGGCACGATTCTTCTGGACGAAATTGGCGAGATGCCGCCCAGCCTGCAGGCCAAGTTGCTGCATGTTCTGCAGGACCAGCAGTTCTCGCGCCTCGGCAGCCGTTCCCTGATCAAGGTGGACGTGCGCATTCTGGCCGCCACCAACATCAACATTCCGGAAGCGCTGGCCACCAAGCGCCTGCGCGAAGACTTGTACTACCGCCTGAATGCGTTCACGCTGCAGATTCCGCCGCTGCGAGAGCGCAAAGAAGAAATCCCGATTCTCTTGAAGCACTTCATGTCACGCATGTCGGAGCAATATGCCCGGCCGTCACTGCCTTTATCGACTGAACTGCTTAAGGCCTGCCAGGACTACAACTGGCCGGGCAATCTGCGCGAACTGAATAATTTCGTGAAGCGGTATCTGGTGCTGGGAGATGAGAAGCTTGCGGTCAACGAACTTCATCCCAAGACGGACGGCAGCGGCGCCCGCTTCGATCTGACTCCTCATGCTCCGCCTGACGCGGGCGGAGGCCTGAAGTCTCTGGCCCGCAGCGCCAAGGATGGAGCCGAAGCCGAGGCCATCAAGCTGGCCCTCGAGCAAACCAACTGGAATCGCAAACAGGCGGCGGCACTGCTTCAGATCAGCTACAAGGCGCTGCTTTACAAGATCCGTCAGTACGGCATCGCCCAAACCAAGAGCCACAAGCTCTCCGCCGGCGCGTAGGGTTCACCGAGCAAAGCTAGCCGGGTGTTCCGGCAGGAACACAGTGTGATGACGATAGGGGGAGGACAATATCGTCATGACAGGCGGGTAGGTGTGGTGGGGCACGAAGAATTTAGTGAGAGCTTAGGAACGGGAAGGCGCAGCCCGAGGCCCACCCTTTCGCAAACCCCGCGAAAGGGTAGGGCACCCTCAGGGTTCTAGAGTGCGCTCAAGACGGGAGTGGAAAGGGTGCGCCGCCCGCCTCTACGTTTCAGGGTCTGTGACCTTCACCGCTCGGGCGGGCGTACGAAAAGCCTTCCGTTCCAGACTGCAGGCGAATACACTACTTGACCCAGGGGGCACCAGGCCTGAGCTTATGCGCGGAGTGGACTTCCTCGGCCCGCAAGATAGCATCTTGGTGAACATCGATCCGGCTCAGCAGTGAAAGGCGGACTTCCGATGCGCAACCTTCGTCGTCATCCCCTTGGGAAATCCTCATTTTTCACCTCTCTCCTTGTTACCGTCGCGGTTGCAGGCATGGCTCCGGCAGCTCGGACTCAAGTCCAGCTTCCAGTCAATCATGTAACGCCGTCCTCAGAAAAACTGGCAACGAATACAACGACACGAAATACCAGTGCTCCTGCGCAGGCGGTTGATCGCGGCATCCTGGTGACAGGCGTTGGCGCTCAAGCTACTGCCACTCACGCTCGAATAACTGAAAGCACCGCAACCCCGCCAGTGTTGACGCCCCCGATGTTCCTTGCCCCCGCGGCCTATTTTACGAGCGAGCCCAACGCCGTCGCCGTCGCAGACGTAAACGGCGACGGCAAACCGGACATTGTGTCGGCAGACTGTCCTGGCGGAAGCTGTTCCATTCAAGGGCAGGGAACGATCAGTGTTTTTTTGGGTAACGGTGACGGAACATTCCAGAATGCAGTGACCTACTCGAGCGGGGGCGTGCTACCCACCTCCGTTGTGGTCGGGGACGTGAATGGCGATGGCAAGCCAGACATACTGGTGACGAACGAATCCTACGGCATCAACATGCTGCTGGGTAATGGTGATGGCACATTCCAACCTGCAGTCGCGGTTGCTGGAGTAGCCGCGCCACAAGAGCTGTTGATAGCTGATATAAACGGCGACGGTAAGGCTGATTTAGTGGTTTTGGCCGCCTCGATAGGAGTGTTATTGGGTGATGGCGATGGCAGCTTCCAACCCATTGTGGAGTATGGCGAATGCATCGGCTGTTTAGCGTCTTCTCTTACGATGGCAGACGTGAATGGGGATGGAAAGCTTGATTTGCTGGTGACATATTGGAATGAAGGTGGGATCGGGATTCGACTGGGCAACGGCGATGGCACGTTCCAGAGCGAGACTCTTCTCGCTTTGGGTGTGCAGCCAAGTTGGCTTGCTGCAGCGGATGTGAACGGCGATGGCCACGTCGATTTGGTGTCGACTCGCCTGTGTTTGGGCGGTTGTACCACTTTCGGCACCGTTGCCGTATTGCTTGGAAATGGTGATGGGACGTTCCAGGCGCCGGCGATGTACGGATGGGATGGATTTGCCGCCACTTCCGTTGCGATCGCAGATATCAATGAGGACGGCAAAGCCGACCTGGTGATCGGGGGAGCGTCTTGCCTCGGCCAGTGTGGCCCAGGGCCGATCGGCATTGGCGTATTGCTGGGAAAGGGAGATGGCACATTTCAAGCGACGCTACCTTACTCCCCGTCCATTGCCGCTGGTGATCACGTTGTGGTCGAAGATCTAAACGGCGACAAGCGGCCCGATGTGGTCGCCATTCACTCGATCGTCGACGGTTGGTTGCAAGTGTGGTTGCATGTGGGCAACGTTCGCACAACCACCGCCCTAGTTTCTTCACTCAATCCGTCCGTATTCGGTCAGTCCCTGACCTTGACTGCCAATGTGCACTCTTCCTCGGGCACGCCCACAGGGACGGTCGAATTGTTCGACAACTCATCCGGTTGTCTTGATGACTCAAATGATTGCGGAGGGGCCGCACTGGTTAATCGAAGCGCGGCTTTCCCCGGCATTCAATTACCGGCTGGATCACATCCCCTTCTCGCGGCGTATCAGGGCTCGCTGGCGTTTAACTCGAGCACGTCCAAACTGCTGAACCAAGCCGTACAAAAGGCAACCACAAGCACCTCCGTCGCTTCATCCCTGAATCCAGCGACTCCCGCCAGGCGGGTCATTTATACCGCAACTGTGACTGGGCAATACGGAGGAGGGACATACGGAACTGTGACGTTCTCAGACGGAGGCGCGACCATTGCAACTGTGACTCTGGCGGGTGGCGAGGCAGCATTCCGGGCTCCGAATCCATCGTGCGGGGTTCACTCGATTACAACCACCTACTCAGGGGATGCGAACAACCTTGCGAGCACCTCTCTAGCGCTGAACGAGAATGTTCAATGTTCAACATCCACCTCGTTGGCTACCTCAGGCTCGCCCACGTTTGCGGGGCAACCCGTGACCTTCACCGCGAAGGTGACATCGAAATATGGGAGTATTCCGGACGGTGAAATAGTGACTTTCTACGACGGGAAGGCCGCCTTGGCCTCGATTGCTCTAGCGGGTGAAACTGCGGCCTATACCACGTCATCGCTGTCGGCAATTTCCCATACCATTGCCGCAAGCTATGTGGGAGATGCACGGCTTACTCCAAGCACTGCCAGGCTGACGCAGAAAGTCGTTAAGTACCCAACGACAACCACATTGTCATCGAGCGTCAATCCGTCGGAGCAAGGGCAGCCCGTCACTTTCACCGCCAGAGTCATATCCTCTGGAGGGCCCGAGCCAACGGGAAAAGTGGTCTTTACCAAAGGTCAAGCTTCGCTGGGAACAGCCGTGCTCAGCGGTGGTGTTGCGACGCTGACCAAGTCGAATCTTCCTGTCGGCACTGACTCAATTTCAGTCGATTACCGCGGCGATGTCGTTAGTGCCGTCAGCAAGTCATCCATACTGAATCAGGTCGTTCATTGATAGCCGCGGAGTTTTGGGCACACAGCCAGATGGCAGGCGGACTACTGTCCAATGGCGAACAATACCGCGTCGTTAATCGCGTAGACCGTTCCGTCGCTGCCGATCACCGTGGGCGTGTAAGCCTCGCCGATTCCGCCGGTCAGCTTAAGCACTTCCGAGAATTTCTTGGTGGTCAGATCCCAGCGATACAGCTTGCCGTCTTCGCTGTTGGCCAACACCGATTTGCCCACTGAATCCACCGCCGCCGAGTTAATGCACCACTCCTTCACCGCGCCGGGAAAATTCAGGAATTCGGGGTCGCGCGTACGTCCCAGGATGGTCATCACTTCCTTCATCACCTTCGTCTTATGGTCGACGGGATCGGATTCCTGCGCATTGGGATCCAAGATAGCGATCTTGTTATGACCGTCACCGGTGCCGATTGAGGCATAGTTGTTGTACTTGGTCATAAGCAGGTAGCTCGACGTGCCGTGATACGAGGCCACCAGCGAGGCCGCGACAATCGAAACCGTATCGTCCCAGCCGAAGCTGCCGGGAATTTTCTGCTGCGAGAGATCGCTGTTGAAGTGCAACAGCCAGCCACGATCGTTGTGGTCCGGGAACGGATCTTCCAGTACTCCGAAATAGACGTCGCCGTCCGGACCAACCGTGGGAGTTGCGCTGCTATTGTCGGTGATCGTCGCATCCAGTCCGGTTGCGGGATCGGTCAAACGCACTTGCCGGATAAGTTGCAGGGTGGTGCTGTCGAGAGCGAGCAGATCTCCGATACCAAAATCGACGTTGCCGACCGCCACGTACAAGGTCTTGCCGTCCGGCGAAAGCGCCGGGGCGCAGTTCATCGCCACCTTGGTGATCGAAGGGTCGTTGCTGACAGTCGCGGCCGAGACGAAGATTGCGCTGCCATTCGCCGCAATCCGCGCCAGCCCACTCTGCAGTCCGATGGGAGTTGATCCCAGAACCAGAAATCCGAAGTAAATGTTGCCGGCCGCGTCGGCGGTGATCGGCGTGTTGATCCTGACATTTTGCGTGTAGAGTGCTCTGTTGCCCTGAAAATTCTTGATGCCGTAAAAAGCCAGGCGCTTGATTGTGCCGGTCGCGTGATCAGCCTTGCCCCTCGACATTACGGTCCCTCCGGCGTCGGGGAAATAGAGCGTGGTTCCTGAAAGCGTGGGCCCGAAGGCGGGCGTAAAAGCCACACTGGGGGTCAGATAGCCGGAGTTGGTGGACCATATCAGCGTGCCCGTTGCGCCGTCGCGTGCCTCCACGCGAAAACTGTTGGTTCCGGTCTTCACGGGCACAATCACCGTGTTCGCTGCGGTGATCAGCGGCGAGCCGTAGTGAACCAGGATATCTCCCGAGCTTACAACCGGTGCTAAATCCACCGGCGTGCTCCAATGAATTTTGGTCAGCGGCTGAGAAGCTACGCTGGAAACGCCGGTGTGTTGTGCGTCGTGGGAGTGAGTCGGCCATGACGCCTGGGCGAACGCGTTTATGGCGGAAACCGCGAGCCATGTGGTGATCACTGCCTTGCATGTAAATCTGACAGGCTGGGGATAGTGCCAGGTTCTTGGGGCGGTCTCATGACGCTGTTTTCCTTTGCTGAAGATTTCCTGACCTGAGAGCAGAAACCGCAAGGCTAGCAAGAACCCGACACGGATTTGTCAATCGCAGGTAAAAATGTGCTCAGGATCCTAGGCTCGCCAGCCTGGTAATCATAGCCGCCACCGGAGCACTTACCGAGGCAAGTAAACACTCAGAGGTTTTAATTCCCCGAGACGACTGGCGATCGGCTCCAACTATTTCTTCTTCTTGCCAAACAGGCCGCCCAGAGCATTGCCCAGAGGAGAATTTCCGGCCTGGATTCTTGTCCGCCTGCTCCAGCGGCCAGGCCTTTGAGCTGGCTGCCCACTATCCCCTGTACATCCGGCACGAACTTCGGGTCGGAGGTCGTGCCCTGGATGAAGAATGGGATGCTGGCCCCGCTGCCGCCCATTCCCGCGAGTTGCGAGAGCTGGCTGACCGCGGTTCCTGAAACGTTGGCCGTCATCTTGTAGTTCAACGCCCCGGCCGGGCTGATGGTTCCTGCTCCGGTCACCACACCCAAGGCTGGAATGGTCAGGTTCAGGTTGTCGGTGCGAGTTCCGTCGGGGCCGACGCGCGCATCGGTGCTCAGGTTCTGAATCGAAGTGTCATTTCCGGTCTTGGCGCCGTTGAGCTTCGAAACCGCTGAGAGCTTCGAGCCCAGGTCGAACCCCGCGAGCTTCGTGTTGGCCAGCTTGACAGGGCCGGCGATGACCAGTTTATCGAGCGGACCTACGATTGAGAGATCGGTGGAGAGCGTGCCCCCTTGGAGTGACGACCCTGAAGGCAGAATCACACCCATCGCGGGCAGCATGGCTTCCAGGTCATCCACGGGCATTCCAGGGGCGCTGAGCTTCATGTTCAGTACGGTGGTTTCTCCCTGGGTTTGATATGTCCCGGTAACGTGCGCCAGAGCCTTCCCTATGGTGATATCCGCCTGCGACAGAGTGCCGGCTTCTTTTTTCAGATCGTAGTCGGTGGCATATTTCACATCTACCGCACGCCCGGCTGGTTTGCCCTTAGGCGAGAGCTTGAGCTTGTCGGCATGAACCGTGCCACTGGTGTGGGCGACGCGACCGTCGGAACTGAGCTTGCCGTCGAAATTTGCCAGGCCGGCAATGCCGGTTGATGGGTCAATAAATCCGGAGGCGGCTAAATCCATCTGCTTCACGGTGACTTGCGCATCGAGCGGCGTCTCCGCGGCGTCGTTGGGATTGATCGGGCCCGCCTTGCCCTCGAGCTTCAAGCTTCCGCCACCCGGAAGCTGAGCTGAGAGCGTGAATGGAAACTGCGATGTAAAGGAAAAGTCCGTGACCGTAATGTCCACCTTGTCGTACACGTGAGGCGGAGCGGAGGTGCCGGCATGCGTGATGGTGATGCGGCCGTCCGCCACGTCGAGTTTATTGACGGAGAGGTTGGCGGATGAGGAACTGCTGGACGAAGACGCGCTCGAACTTTGTGGCGCGGCGGGAGCTGAAGGTGCGGCCGCCGGCTTCGCGTTGGAGTTGCCGCCGATGCTGGAAAAATTCCACTTTCCGTCGGGTGAACGCACCAGGGAGATCTCCGGCTGGTCCAGCTTGATTTCGGTGACGTGGAGCGTCTTGGAGAAAATCAGAGGCATCAGCTCCACGCCCACTTTGAGTTGCTTGGCGTGGACGAAAGGGGTTTTGCTGAAGGCCGGATCGTCGGCGATGGAGAGATCATCGGCCGTGACTGTGCCGGTGAGAATCGAAAGCCCAAGGTTTCCCACTTTGACATCACGGCCGAGCGCCGTGGAAAGCTCTGATTCCAGCCGTGGGCGGAAGCTGTTGACATCGACCACGAAGGGCAGCGCGATGACGACGACCAGAACAACGGCAATTACGATGGCGATGATTTTCACAGCGCGTTTCATGGACTTGCCCTCCTGCGGGGTTGTGAGTGAATCGTGGGTCTGCAAGTCTATCAAAACTGGGGCTGCTGTGGCTCCTGGGTAGCCTGAGGTTGGGTAACATCAGGTTGGGTAAGCTCAGGGTCGGGCATAGAACCGTAAAGCTCCTGCTGCCGTTTGTCGCGTTGCTGGTTCATCATGTGGGTGGTGGCTTCCATCTCTGCCTTCGCCTCCTGGGTGCGCCCCAGGCGTTGCAGGATCTGTCCGCGAAGGTAGTGGATGGTGTAATTGTCCGGATCCTGCCGGGCTGCAGTGTCGATTTCGCGCAAGGCTTCGGCGTGCTTGCCTTCCCGCTGGTAAACCCGCGCCAATTGGAAATGCGAACCGGTGAGGTGGGGATCGAGCGCCAGCGCGTGGCGCAGGTTCTTCTCCGCTTCTTCATCCTGCTGGCGCAGGTAATCCACCAGCCCGAGTTGATCGTAGTTGTAGGCGACGTCGGGCTCGATCGCGATGTCCTTCAGGAATTCTGTGCGGGCGGAATCGAGTTCCTGTTTTTCCAGGAAGGCCTCGCCCAGATAAAAATGAACAAAGGGAAGTTTGGGGTCGGCCCGGGCCGCCAGTTGCAGTTCTTTGATGGCTTCGTCATATTCTTCCCGTTTCAGGTGGCCTTTCCCTACCAGGAGATGCATGGCGGGTGAGTCTTGGCCAATTTCTGTCATGCGGCCAAGGGCGGCTTTTTCCAGATCCTCGCGTTTTGCCTTTCCGGCGGCAATGCCGAGCACATACAAATAATTCAGTTGATTCGACGCCTGTGGCCACAATGGTTCCAGAGTCGTGGTGGCGTCGGCATAACGCGCGCTCAGGAAATAACAAAGGCCGAGCAGATAGCGCGCCTGGTAAGAATCGGGGGAATCCCGCAACACCGATTCGAAAGGAGCAATCGCCGACCGGAAATCATTCTGGCGGAAGTGGGCAAGTCCGATGTTGAGCCGAATTCCCGCTACTCCGGGGGCGAGTGCTTCGGCTTTTTCCAGCATCTCGAGCGCATGCGGCCATTGTTTGCGGCGCATGTAGATCACGCCAAGATTGGCGTAAGCGCCCGCAGCTTTGGGATCGACGGCCAGCACGCCGCGGAAATCGCGCTCGGCCTGGTCAAGTTTGCCGGACTTGAGTGCGGCCTCGCCCTTTTGAAATAACTCAGCGGGATCGGCGGGCGCCTGCTGGGTATTTCCGGCGGCAGGGTCAGGCTTCGATTGCGGGGAGGCTGCATGGGCGAGCGCGGCGCCCAAACCACAAACGTAAGAACGACCGCAAACATGATCACTAGTCGCTTCATGCGCTTGACAGCAATCTTGCTCTAAGAGTAGTGTCCGCCAAACCTTGGCAGGAACTCAGGTAGTTTACTAATTTCACCACAAAGGGCGTCCTTAGCTTGCTTCAAGGGGAAGCTCCGCACGCCGGGGGATCCGGGCCCGCTGAAAGGCCGCCGGGCTTCACGCCTTGCGAGAATATGGTAAAGACCTCAATCGTGACTATCCGCGATGTCGCGAAAGAAAGCGGCTTTTCTTCGACGACGGTTTCCATTGTGCTGAACGATGCGCCCCTGGCCCGTTATATTCCTGCCCCTACCAAGAAGCGGATCGAGCACGCCGCCAAGCGCCTGGGTTACCGGCCGAACCTGTTCGCCCGTTCGCTGCGCAGCAAACGCAGCCACACCCTGGGCGTGATGGTCTTCGATATCCACGATCCCTACTGCACCCCAATCTTGCGGGGCATCGAGAACTCGCTTTATCAGTCTTCGTACCTGCCCATCCTCACTGACGTGCACAACGAGCGGGCCCGCTTTGAGCGTTATCTGGAGATGCTTCTCGACCGGCGCGTGGAAGCCCTGATCCTGCTGGCCAACTGGTTGTTTGTCGACGTCGACGTTCTGGCCGATCTGGAAAAGAGCAGCATTCCGACGGTGATGATTGGGCGGGAGTTGAAAACGGATTCCGTCAGTTCGGTGATCGTCGACAACGAGCGCGGCGCTTATATGGCGATCGAACATTTGCATGCTTTGGGCCATCGTAAAGTGGCTTTCATTCGCGGCCCCAAGACCCTGGGCGATAGCGTGCCGCGCTGGCAGGGCATTCGCCGCTTTGCCAAAACCGTGGAACTGGAGTTGGACCCGCGGCTCATTGTGGACCTGCCGGAATCCCGCGATCCGATTTCCAGTTTTGACGCCGGGCAGAGGTTGACTGAAGAATTGCTCAAGCGCAAACGGACCTTCACCGCGCTTATGGCGTTCGACGATATGACGGCTTTCGGCGCCATTCGAGCTCTGGCCCGGGCGGGATTGCGTGTCCCCGAACATTGCTCGGTTATGGGGTTTGATGATGTCGCGGTTGCCAGTTCGTACACTCCCGCCCTTACCACGGTTCGTCAGCCCATGGAAGAGATGGGCAACGCGGCGGTCGAAATCGTCCTCGAAGGCGTCAATGCGGTGCTCGAAAAAAGAGAAGTGGCGGCCGTCCATCGCAAGCTCGCTCCCGAATTGGCGGTGCGCGAGTCAGTGCGAAGTCTGGTGTAAGGAAAAGCGGTCGCGTTTTTCCAGGATTTTGCAAGGCGCCCCAGCTCACCGCGCTCGATCCCCCAAGGTGTTTTTCTCTTGACAGTCAAAGTGCCCCTAACGCAATATTTGTGCTATTAATTCGTTTTAATAAACGAATTTCGTGGAAACAGCTATCTTGGGGCAGGGCTACCGCGTCGCGCACACTGTGAGTTCAGAGCCTTGCAGGTTGGTTCCGGTTAACGGTTTGGATTCGCTGTTTCCTGGTTACGCTTCGCGCCAAGGGAACTCGGCTAGTAGCATCGTGGGTAGGTTCCAAGCTGACTGCGCACTTAACAATCGCCAGGGGGTGGTTATGAAGTCCCGTCTCGTTCATCTGAGTATTCTTGTTTTCCTGTTGGGCGCGTCCGCGGCCTTGTTTGCACAGGACACGGCGTCTATTACCGGGACGGTAACCGACCCGACTGGCGCCGCCGTGGCTAACGCGCAGGTTACGATCAGCAGCCCAGATCGGGGCATCAAGCGCACGACCACCACTAACGGCGAAGGCGATTACTTGGCTCCAGCGTTGCCCCCGGGAACCTACAACCTGACGATTACCGCCTCCGGATTTAAGAAATACGAGGCGAATGGAGTAATTCTGCGGGTTGCGCAAAAAGCCCGGGCCGATGCCGCGCTTGAAGTGGGCGCAGCCAACACCGAAGTGACGGTTGAGGGCACGCCGGTGGCCCAGGTAGAAACTCAATCTAACGAGCTGGCGGGAACAATTACCGGCAAAGAGATCAGCCAACTGCAACTCAACGGGCGCGTGTTCACGCAACTGGTGACACTAACGCCTGGAGTCACCAGCCAGACTGGCTCCTCGGAAGGCCAGTACGGCATCACCGCCAATACCAACTACAGCGTCAACGGCGGCCGCCTGGAGTACAACAACTGGGAATTGGACGGCGGCGACAACATGGATAACGGCAGTAACGCCACGCTGAACGTCACTCCCAGCATCGACGCAATCGGCGAAGTGCGTGTCCTTACGTCAAACTACGGTGCGCAATACGGCCGCAATGCCTCAGGCACGATCGAGACGGAGACCAAAAGCGGCACCAGTGTCTTCCATGGCGATGCCTACGAATTTGTGCGCAATGACATTTTCAACGCCACGCCCGCCTTCCAGCCCAGCGTGCCGTCTTACAAGAAGAACGACTTCGGATATACGATTGGCGGTCCGGTCTATATTCCGGGTCACTACAACCAGGACAAAACCAAGACCTTCTTCTTCTGGTCGCAGGAGTGGCGCCGGGACCGCGTGCCCGGACAGAACTTTAATCAGGTTGTTCCCTCGGTGGCGGAACGTGGAGGAGACTTCAGCGATCTGTGTCTTCCCAACCCAACGGCTGATTGCCCTGTCGACCCGCGGACCGGCTCTTTCTTCGACGGAAGCCAGGGCCCATTGCCCGTCGATCCGAATGGCGCGGCGCTCCTCGCCATGATTCCCCTTCCGACCAATGCAAGCTCTTGTTCCCCGCAAGGCACACCTTGCGTGTTCAATGCCGCCCCGTCCCAAGCCACCAACTGGCGCGAAGAGCTGGTTCGCGTGGACCACAACCTGACCGACAAAATGCGGGTCATGTTTCGCTACGCGCACGACTCCTGGGAAACCACGACCGCGGTGCCTTTGTGGACCAACGCAGGCAGTTTCCCGACCGTGCAAACCGGTTTTGTTGGCCCGGCAACTTCTCTTGTGGCGCGGCTTACCACGACGGCGTCGCCCACTCTGTTGAATGAATTTGTATTCAGCTACACCACCGACCACATCACACTTACCAGCACCGGCCAGCCGAATCCCAATGCGTGGCAGCGGCCTCCGGGACTTACCATCGGAAGTCTCTTTCCCGGGACCGATACTGGCGGGAAGCTGCCGGGGTTCCAGATCACCGGCGGCACTGGCGGAGCTTATGGCAGCGACGGTTTTGGGCAGGATCCGGGCTACATTCCCAACGGGCCGTACAATGCGAACCCGACCTACACCTTCCGCGACAATGTGACCAAGATCATTGGCCGGCATAACCTGCAATTTGGAACCTACATTGTGTTCGCGCAGAAGAACGAACTGAGTGCCACCGAACCGTCAGTCAACGGTTTTCTCAATTTCGATAACACTGCACCGAATTCCACCGGTAATTCATTCGCTGACCTGCTGATCGGCAACATTGCCAACTATTCGCAAGCCAGCGCCCAACCCAAGTATTACAACCGTTACAAAATCGTCGAGCCTTATTTTCAGGACGACTTCCACGTAACCCGAAGGCTGACTTTGAATTTGGGATTGCGCCTCAGCCTGTTTGGCACGTACCGGGAACGTTACAAGAACGCGTTTAACTTTGATCCCGCAACGTGGGATTCTAACAAGGCCCCGCTCGTCGATGACATTAACGGTAGCCAAACCGGGCAGCCAGGAGCTCTGTATGCGTTGCCCGGCCAGACTCTGGATCCTTTCAACGGCATGGTGCAGTGCGGCGTGAACGGCGTCCCGGTTGGCTGTATGAGCGGGCACCTGTTCAATCCCGCGCCGCGCATCGGCTTTGCCTTTGACCCCAGAGGCGACGGCAAGATGGCGATCCGTGGCGGATATGGAATCTTCTTTGACCACACCAACGGCAACGAGGCCACAACCGAAGCCCTGGAAGGTTCGCCGCCGCTGGTGGAGGCCCCAACGCAATACACCATCACCGGATACACGAATATAGGGAGCCAAGCGGGGTTGCTATTCCCGCTGAACGTGATTTCGATTCCCAGCAAGGCCACCTGGCCGTACGTACAGCAATGGCACCTGGACGTGCAGCAGGAAGTTCTCCGCAATACGGTGATGACACTCTCGTACGTGGGCAGCAAAGGAACCAAGTTGGGCCGCAAGTTCGAGCTGAATCAACTGCACCCGGTGCCGGCGACGCTGAACCCATATATTCCTCTGAATTCGTCGATCAGCAATGCAGATGGTGGTAGCGACTGCGGCAGCATTACAGAGAACACACCTGTTGGCGGCGGCCCAGTCAACGTTTCTGGTGTGGTCAACGGCATCACCTACAACGGAACCACAGGCGGGCAAGTGGCCACAAATCTTGCCGTGGCGTGCGGCAACGATGGCAATCCGTTCCGGCCTTTCCGTGGGATCGGCGACGTCACCCGACTGGATAACGGGGCATCTTCCAGCTACCAGGCCTTGCAGGCCCAACTGCGCCGCAGTGTCGGTGGCCTACAATTGAACATCGCTTACACCTACAGTCATTCCATCGATGATGCATCGGATGGCGGCTTGTTCGGTGACGGTGGCATTCTGAACGCCTACGATCCTGCCTTATTCCGTGCCGCTTCGAACTTTGACCAGCGGCACACCTTTACCACCAGCGCGGTGTATGACCTGCCGTTCTTCAAGGCCCCAGGCATGACCAACAAACTTCTGGGGGGCTGGGAACTCTCGGGCATCGGGCTGTGGGAGACCGGAACACCGTTCAGCGTTTACAACGGCATCCTGGGCGACAACGCCGGGTTGGGCAATGGAGTGGCGTCGAACGCAGGCGCCGGTCAGTCCTACGCCGATGTGATCGGCAACCCGTACCAGGACGTTCCTCGGTTTGATCCTGCGTCGGGTTTTGGACCTTTCGTGGCCAATCCCAATGCCTATGCCGACCCCATCGGTCTGACTCTGGGCAATTCCGGCAGAAACTCGTTACGCAACCCCGGGCACTGGAACATTGACATGGCTTTATTCAAGCACTTCAGAGTCACGGAGAGCATGGCGTTCGAGTTCCGCGCAGAAGCGTTCAATATTTTCAACCACACAGAATTCGGCCCGCTGGCGGGGGACCAGGGCGGCGCTGCAGGCAGCGCAGGATTCTCTTCCGGCACGGGAACGTTTGTTACCGGAGGAAACTTCCTACAAACCGGCACAGCCTACAGTCCCCGTATCTTACAGCTGGGGGCCAAGTTCATCTTCTAGCACGGCAGGGAAAATCTCGATCCTGGCTTCTTAGCAGAAGCCAGGATTTTTTCTTTTTTGCACGATTAAGATCAGGATAACTTTTTCTTTCGGGGCATCGCCCTCTTCGTCATCCGCCGTCCGATGAGACAATGAAACACCATCCCAATATGGCCGGGCGGAGCAAATTTCTTTGTGCGTGGGCGATGTTTGCACTGATGGCATGCGCTCCATTGGCCCACACCGGGAGGTCTTGAGGGCGTGCAAATGGCCACGGACGACCGCCTGCAGCTTCCCGGCTGGTGGCCGACCAAGGGCACGGCTTCCCGCGCCGAATTTGCAGGGTCGGAAACCTGTGCCCAATGTCATTCGCAGAAGGCAAGAACGCAACCGCATACGCCGATGGCCCATGCCTCCACGCGCGCCGTGGATTCCCAGGCGCTCCGCTCGCATCCGCAGCTCACGTTTTCCCTTCCACCATTCACCTACCAGATTGCGCACAAAGAAAACGGCGCAGTTTATTCGGTGAGCAACGGCCGCGAAACTGCTTCAGTTCCGCTGGGCTGGGCATTCGGTCTGGGAGAAGCGGGCCAAACCTATGTTTTTCAGCGGGCAGGAACGTTTTACGAAAGCCGCCTGAGCTACTACCGGGCCCTGGACGGTCTGGATTTCACTCCGGGTGCTCCGCGCACGCCCTCGTCCACCGTGGAGGACGCTCTGGGCCGCCGCATGCTCTACAGTGGTGAAACGCGGCGCTGTTTCGGCTGTCACAACACTGCGTCGACCGTCAGTAGCCGATTTGACCCCACTCGAATGGTCCCGGGCGTAACCTGCGAAGCCTGCCACGGTCCGGGCGCAAAACACGCGGCTCTGATGAAAGCGGGACAAAATGAAGTGGGTCTGGCCGCAGTCCTGAATCCCGCCCGCCTGAATCCGGTGGATCTGGTGGATTTCTGCGGTGCGTGCCACCGTACTTTTATGGATGTTGGCTTGTCGCAGACCTTCGGGATTCTAAATTTGCGCTTTCAGCCTTATCGCCTGGAACGCAGCCGATGCTGGAAGAACGACCCGCTCATTACCTGCCTCACCTGTCACGATCCGCACATGCCGCGAGTGCGCGATTTGGCGGCTTACAATGACAAATGCTTAGGTTGTCACGGCTCGGGCGCAGCATCGGCCCACCGGCCGCCCAAGAGCTGTTCTGCAAGCGCCAGTAGCTGCGTTTCCTGCCACATGCCGAAGTACGACATGCCGGGCATGCACTTCAAATTTACCGATCATTTTATCCGTATTGTCCGCGACGGCGATTCGTATGTCGATTAGCTCGCAGCAATACTAGCGAGCCCGCAGAGTTCGAACAACTCAGGATCGCACGCTCATCCATTTGCGCTTCTTCGCGCTTTCCGCGATTGTGTCGCACAGCACCATTTCTTCGTGGCCTGTTTCAAAAGTTGGGAATCGTCGCTTGGCTGAAAAGTCGCCAGCGGCCACGTACGCGTAGAAATCTTTGAAGAGCTGGACGAACGTATCGGGATACCCTTCCGCATGACCGCCAGGGTAGGCGGCATAACCGCGGGCGACTGGACTGAGCAGGGAAGGGTCTTTGATGAGACTCCCGTTAGGCTCGCCGCGCTTGCCGATCCACAGAATATTGGGGTTCTCCGCTTCCCATGCGAGTGTGGCTTCCGATCCATTCACTTCAAACCACAAGCGGCATTTGCGGCCGGCGCTGACCTGAGAGACCGTCATTACGCCGCGCACCGAGCCTTCAAGACGGAGCAGGATCGAGGCGTAATCGTCGGTCGCGATCTTGATTTCGTCGAACGCTCCATCTTTTTTGTGCTGATAGGTTTCCACCCGCCCCCGAGGACGCTTGCGCGTGGGAATTATGGTGGCCAGGTCGGCGCACAATTCCGTCACCTTCCTTCCTGTGATCCAGCTCGTGAGGTCGAGCCAGTGCGTGCCAATGTCTGAGACAGCGCGCAACTCACCGCCCAAATGCGGCTCCAGGCGCCAGTTCCAGTCGCTCGGGTAAAAAAGCCAGTCCTGCAGAAAACCGCCGTGCACCAGGCGAGGCTCGCCGATCAACCCGCGCTCAACCATCGACCGCGCTTCCTGGCAGAGCGGGTAGTAGCGCAAATTGTATGCGACCGCCGCCGCCCGTTTGTGTCTGTTCGCCAGTTTAACCAGCGTGGCGCTCTCGCTCGAATCCATGGCGAGCGGCTTTTCGCAGACCACGTGCTTGCCGTTTTCAATCAGTGTTTTGCACTGCTCGAAGTGAACGTAATTGGGAGTGCAGACGTGGACCACGTCCACCGATTTGTCGCGAGCCAGTTCCTTGAGCGACTTGTAGGCGCGTTCCAGACCGAGCGCGCGGCAGGATTCCTCTGTTCTTTCCGGAGTTGTTCCCAGGATGCCTTGAACCGGAATGCCCAGTCGGCGCAACGCTTCCAGATGTGCCCGGCCGACGAAACCCAGACCGATGATTGCGGATCGAAGATTTTCCATGGATAGCCTCACGTGTTGCGGAAAAGAAGTGTACAGGAAGTGCTGCAGCAGACGAAACGCCGGGTTTGCTGGAACTAATCGGGAAGACGGATGCTTCCGTCTTCGGCTATCGGGAAACCGGGGTTCCAGGCAACTTCCCACGGAAACCCGTCCGGGTCGGAAAAATATCCGGAATACCCACCCCAAAACGCCTCTTGCGCCGGTTTCAGAATCTTGGCTCCCGCGGTTTTGGCCTGAGCCAGAACCGCGTCAACCTCCTCGCGGCTGCGGGCGTTGTAGGCCAGTGTCACGCCGCTAGAACCTTCTCCAAGGGCGGAAATCTGAGCATCCCTGGCAAGCTCATCTCTCGGGTACAGCGCCAGCGCCATACCGCCGGCTTGAAAAAAAACCACACCTTCAGTCTTCTGCATCGATCGCCGCCATCCGAGAAGTTCATAGAACTTTCGGCTGCGATCAAGCTCCGCCACTCCCAAAGTCACGACACTGATGCGCTGCTCCATCCCACGCCACCTCGCGTGTCTCACCCCACTTCCGCATGCTGGCGAGCAGGATTCACGACTTTAAACCCCTGCTCCAGGTCGGCAATCAGATCGTCGGCGTGTTCGATGCCAACGGAAAGCCGGATCAGTTGTTCAGTGACGCCCATCTTCAGGCGCTGGTCAGCGGATATCATGGCGTGCGACGTCAGCACAGGAATACTGACCAGCGATTCGACTCCGCCCAGACTGGGCGCGAGCGTGAACAGATGCAAAGCCTCCGCCAGGCGGCGGGCGTCTTCACCGGTTCCATCCACTTCAAAACTGAGCACGCCGCCTCCGCCGCGCATCTGCTCCATAGCCAGCGCGCGTTGCGGATGTCCCTCAAGAAACGGATAGTGCACGCTGCGCACTTTGGGATGCTGGGCGAGAAACTGGGCCACTCGCAATGCGTTTTCATTCTGCCGCTCGACACGTACTGCCAATGTTTTCAGGCCGCGCAGAAGCAGGAACGCGCCGTGGGGGTCCATATTGCAGCCCAGCGTAGTGCGGGTTTCATGGATCTTCGCAATCAGATCCTTCCGGCCGGCGACCACTCCGCAAATCAGGTCATGATGGCCGGCGAAATATTTCGTGCCCGAGTGCATCACCAGATCGATGCCATGTTCGGCCGGGCGTTGGTTGATGGGCGTTCCGAACGTGCCGTCAATCGTGGTGATCAGCTTGTGTTGCGTGGCGAGAGCAGCCACTTTGCGAAAATCCACAATCCGCAAGGTGGGGTTGGTGGGAGATTCCAAATGGATGAGGCGCGTGTTGGGCCGGATGGCGCGGGCGTGCTGCTCATACTCGACGGTATCGACGAAGGTAGCTTCCACGCCGAACTTGGGCAGCCATTGGCTTAGAAATTTGGTGACGCCGCCGTAGATATCGCGTTGCGCAACGATGTGGTCGCCGCTCTTGAGCAGGGCGAGAAACGTGGTGGTAATCGCCGACATGCCAGAGGCGAAGAGCAAGGCCGCATCCGTGCCCTCGAGTTCTGCAATGGCATTTTGCACCACGGTGTGCGTAGGGTTGCCGTAGCGCGTATAAAACATGTCGGTGTGCGTGGCGGCAAGTTGCTGCTCGTTATCGGCCACCTCAAAGGTGGAGGTCTGATAAATAGGCGTGGCCATGGGGCCGTTCTTCTTGTTGAGATCGGCGCCGCCGCGAACCGCCTGGGTTTCACGCCGGCGATCACCTGGTTTCATGAGTTACTCCTAAAATCGCGCTTCTCAAAAGCCTTTAAACCCGGGCCAGTACTGGATCTAACGCCGGCACACTCGACAGCCACTGCGCTGAGCGTGCGTGTTTGCCGCTGATCAACTGGGTGAATGCGTCCTGCAACACACGAGTCACCGGCCCGGTCTTTCCATTGCCGATAATGCGCGTGTCAATCTCGCGCAGTCCCGCCACTTCGGCCGCCGTACCGGTGACGAACACTTCATCGGCAAGATAGAGTTGGTCGCGGGAAATCGGTTCCTCGACTACGCTATAGCCCAGGTCGCGCCCCAACGCAATGACCGCATCCCGCGTGATCCCTTCCAGAATCGTTCCCCGCGGCGGAGTATAGATGACGTCCTTGCGCACCAGAAAAATGTTCTCTCCGCTGCACTCCGCAACGTAACCCTGAGGATCAAGCATGATGGCTTCGTCGAAACCCGCGCGATGCGATTCGGTCCGAGCCAAGATCGAGCCCACATAGTTTCCCGAAACCTTCGCCTTGGTCATCATGATGTTCGGGTGCAGGCGGGTGAAGGAAGAAATGTTGGCTCGAATGCCCTGCGCTTTGCCCTCGGGGCTCAAAAAGTTTGTCCACTCCCAAACCGCGATCATCAGGCGCGGCGTGCCGCTATCCACTACTAGGTTCATTGCGCCGTCGAGATAAATCAGCGGACGGATGTAGCAACTGGAAAAGCGGTTGGCCGCGACCGTTTTCTGGATGGCGTCAATCAGGTACTCGCGCGTCCAGGGCAGGTCGCGGAAGCCGACAATGCGGGCCGAACCCAGCAGCCGATCCACATGCTCTTCCAGCCGGAAGATGGCCGGCCCCGCCTCGGTCGAATAGCAGCGAATGCCCTCAAACACCCCGAAACCAAAATGCAGTCCAGCGCTTAACAGAGGGAGCACGCACTGTGTAGATTCCTTTAATTCCTGGTCAAACCAGACATATTTGGCGGGAATTGCCATGGGTTCCTCAGTCGGGAAAAAGGCCGACCGATCAAGACTATCACTTAGATTCGAGCTGCGAAACGGCCATCGATGGCGCTATTACTGCCGGTTCCTCGCTCGACCCATGCGAAAGATATTTGCCCCCTCTTCGCCACAATTTTCTCTTAGACGATTCTGGCTTCCTCAGAGGCCTTTGCTGTGACTTCGGTAATTAGCGGCCTCTAATCTTTCCATGCGACGCTTGACCTGCATCACGAATTTAGAGGCAGTAAGATGTTACGTCAGTCACGTCAGCCGTTCACGGGCACGATTTTGGTCGCCGATGATCAGGCCGCAAACCGCGAACTGCTCGTGGAACTGCTTGGTGCGCACGGCTTCAAAGTTATCGCCGTGCCCGACGGAGCGGCCGCCCTCCACGAACTAACCCACGCACAAATCGACTTAGTCCTTCTGGACGTAATGATGCCTCACCTCAACGGGTTCGAGGTGTGCGAGAAGATCAAGAGCAACCAGGAGACCTGTCTGATCCCCGTCATTTTAGTGACGGCCTTATCTGACAAGCAGGATCGTCTGGAGGGCATCAACGCCGGCGCCGACGATTTCCTCACGCGCCCCGTGGACCGAGCCGAATTGCTGGCCCGCGTCCAGTCGCTTTTGAAGCTTAAGTTCCGTACGGACGAATTGGAGCGGGCGGAGGCGGTCCTCTTTTCTCTTGCGCGGAGTATAGAGGGGAAAGATCCGTACACCCACGGGCACTGTGAACGTTTGGCCGACTATTCGGCTGCCTTGGGCGAGCACCTCGGGCTCCCCGAAGAACAAATCGTCGCATTGCGCCGGGCAGGCGTGGTACACGACATCGGCAAAGTGGCCGTACCCGATTCGATTCTGTTGAAGCCCGGTCGTTTGACCGAAGAGGAATGGAAGCTGGTGCGGGAACATCCTGTGGTCGGCGAGCGTATTTGCGCTCCTTTGAAGTCGTTTCGTCTTTTGCTGCCGATCATTCGCCACCATCACGAGAAGTGCGACGGCTCCGGTTACCCCGACGGGTTACGCGGAGATCAGATGCCGGTTACCGCAAAGATTCTACAAATCGTGGATGTCTTCGATGCCTTAACCACGGTGCGGCCTTACAAATCTGCTTTTTCTACCCAGGACGCGCTTCAAATCCTGGTAGAAGAAGTGGCCAAGGGATGGTGGGATCCTCAGGTGTTTGCGGAATTCGACCATATGGTTCGCAGCGGAGCCGCAAGTTCGAAATGTCGAGGCGCCACCGCCGGCCAGTAGCTCCCGAGGCCGGAGCACGGGCCTCCGACTGGATAAGGTTCCATGTTGATGCTGCCGAAGCTTGAAGAATGGGTGTCAAGAAGCCGGTGGCGTCTCCACTTCTTGCTTGTGCCATTGATGTTGTTGCCCATCGCATTTTTTGCTTATTCCGCGTCCGTAATGCTTAAGCACCAAACCGAAAGACAAGCCGCCACCGAAAGCGCGCAGATAGCACGTATCTCGGCTGCGCTGATCGAGGACCACTTTCGCGAGAGCACGGCGTTTCTGCAATCGATAGCGAGCCGTCGTAAATTCCGCGACGCGTGGGCGCGGCAAGACCTGGGTTCGGTGGCGTGGGACCTGCGGCAAGCGAGTAGCCTGCGCCCTGATTTTGCTTTCGTCAGCGTGTATGACCTCGATGGCACCATGGGGGGGATTTATCCTCTTCAGCCGGCTTTGCTCAATCACAACTTCGCATTCCGCGACTGGTACAAAGGCATCGCGAATCAATGGAAGCCCTACGTTTCCGAGGTCTATCAGACTGCGGTTTCACCGTATCAGTTGGTCACCGCTATTGCAGTTCCGGTGATGGATGACGCCGGCAGGCCCATTGGCATTCTCATGGCTCCGTTTACTCTCGACACGCTAAGCCAACAGTTGTTGCAGACTAAGCTTGACGGGGGATGGACGATCTCGCTGGTAGACCAGCGGGGGTATTTGTCGGCCCGTCCGAATATAGACTCCTTTTCCCCGGCGATTGACTTAAGCGGATACGAGCCCGTAAAGAAGGCGCAAGCCGGACTGGCCGGCGACGGTAGCTTTACGCGTGACGGGACAAGCTTCTTCGCCACATACCGAGCCGTGCCCCAGTACGGTTGGGCCGTTCTGGTCGAACAACCAGCCGCCGCTTTGCAGCAAGGCACATGGGCGGTCGAACAGCGGATATGGCTTCTCGGATTGGCATTTCTGGCGGTCGGCTTGGGAGTAAGTTCGTTCATGGCTTCGCTGTATTCCCGATTAGAAACCGGCAATCAATTTCTCAATCTGTCGATTGACCTATTCTGCGTCGCTGGCTCTGATGGATTTTTCAGACATCTCAACCCCTCCTGGGAGCGGACTCTCGGTTTCACAATTGAAGAACTCAAGTCAAAACCTTATCTAGAGTTTGTCCATCCGGACGACCGTGCGGCGACCGTGGCCGAAGGCTCCAAGCTCCAGCAAGAAGAAGTCACGGTTGCGTTCGAAAACCGTTATCGGTGCAAAGACGGTTCCTACAAATGCCTCTTATGGAACTCGGTTGCCTTGCCGCGGCGAGGGCTTAATCATCAGGGACTCATCTACGCGGTGGCGCGCGATATCACCGAGCGCAAGCGCGCGGAAGAAGAGGTGCGCGCCAGTGAAGAACGGTACCGCAAGCTTTTTGAACTGAATCCTCAGCCGGCCTGGATTTACGACCGGGAGACACTGCACTTTCTTGCGGTCAACACAGCCGCGGTCAAAAAGTACGGATATTCCCGGGAAGAGTTCTTGTCCATGAGCATCCTGGACATTCGTCCGCCTGAAGATGTCCCCCGGCTCTTGGAGATCATAAACGGTCTACACGATGGGAATCACCGGAGCAGCGATTGGCGCCACCGCAGGAAGAGCGGGGAGCTTATCTACGTCGATATCACCTCATACTCTCTCACCTTTGCCGGCCGCCCCGCCGATTTCGTGATTGCGGTTGACATCACTGAACGCAAGCGCACGGAAGAGGAGCGCCACAGGTTTACCGTCCGTCTGGAAGCCGCCAACCGGGAACTTGACTTGCGGAACCGTGAGGTCGAACGCGCCACCAAGATGAAGAGCAAGTTTCTGGCAAGCATGAGCCATGAGTTGCGCACCCCGCTCAATGCGATTGTCGGATTTTCCGATCTGCTGGCGGAGGGCGTTTCCGGCGAACTCAACCCCAAGCAGCAACGTTTCGTGAACCACATCAAACAGGGATCAGCCCACCTGTTGCAGCTTATCAACGACATTCTGGACCTGTCGAAAATCGAAGCCGGGCAACTGGAACTGCACTGTGAAGATTTCCAGGTGAAAGACGCCTTGCCGGAGGTGCTCTCCACCATTCGCCCCCTGGCCATGGTCAAAGAACATCCAGGTGCGATCAAACCGTCGAGACGGATCGTCCGGTACATGCCGATCGGGTACGCTTCAAACAGATTCTTTACAACCTGATCAGTAACGCGGTCAAGTTCACTCCGAGGGATGGTCGCATCGACGTGGATTGCCGGGACGCCGGCGGCAAGATTTGTATCGCGGTAACCGATACGGGCATCGGCATCAAAGATGAAGATCAGGAACTTATCTTCGAAGAGTTCCGGCAAGTCGAAGGCACCGACAAGACCACTGCGAATCAAGGCACGGGATTGGGCCTGGCGATTACCCGGCGTCTGGTGGAGCAGCAAGGCGGCAAAATTTCGGTGGCGAGCGAACTGGGGAAGGGCAGCCACTTCACCTTTACTCTGCCTGCTGGATCCACGATCTCCTCCGGCGTCCGCGCAACTGCGACGGTGCCTGGCAGTCTTCCGGTCCTGGTGAGTTCAGGGCGTGCGAAGCCGCTGATTCTCATCGTGGACGACGAAGCTCCGGCTCGCGAACTGATCGCCAGTTACCTGGTTCCGGAGTACCGGACCATCATGGCTGAATCTGGAGGGGAAGCGATCCAGAAAGCGCAGCAAATTCTGCCCGACGCCATCACCCTGGATGTGTTGATACCCGGGGGAACTGGCTTCGAGACCTTGGTCGCCCTGAGAAAGACCCCGGAGACGGCACATATTCCCATCATTATCATCTCCATCGTCGACCAAAAACAGGTGGGCTTTGCCTTGGGGGCGGCCGACTATTTGCTCAAACCGATTCGCAAGCCTGCCTTGTTGGAAGCGATTCATAAGCACGTGCGTCCTCCCGAAGATGAGGATTGTGCTCTGCTTCTGGTGGACGATGATCCCAAGACGCTGGAACTGCTGCAGGAAACCTTGCGCTCCGAAGGCTACGAAACCCAGAGCGTGCAATCCGGGGCACGTGCTCTGGAAGTGTTGTCCTCGAAGATGGTGAGCGCTGTCTTGCTGGATTTACTGATGCCAGGCATCGACGGCTTTCAGGTGATCCGCCATGTGCGGGAAAATCCGACGTTGAAAGATCTTCCCATCTTCGTGATGACGGGGAAGAACCTGACACAAGAGGAAATCGATCTCCTGAGCCGCGATACCCAGGCGTTGTTCCCCAAGGACGGTTCGTGGCAGCGGCGGTTGTTGACTGAAATCGGCAGGGTGATTCGCAATCCTGATAAAGCAAAGGCGGCGAAGCAGTCATGAGCAAGGTCCTCATTGCCGAAGACAATGCGGTCAACCGCGAATTGCTTCGCGAATTACTCGAGGCGCGCGGCCACACCGTGACCGAGACCTGCAACGGCCAGGAGGCCCTCGACGAGCTGAAACAGGCTCAGCCCGACATTTTGCTGCTGGATGTCAATATGCCCGTCATGGACGGTCTCAGCGCAGTGCGGAAGATTCGCGAGGAACTGCGTCTCGCCCACCTTCCGATTCTGGCAGTCACCGCCAATGCAATGCTGGGAGAGAAGGAAAAACTGCTGAGTTCCGGGTTTGACGGCTATTTGTCAAAGCCCATCAACGGGCGCGCTCTGGCGGAAGAGATGGACCGCATTCTGAAGCTGGCGCGCGGTTAAAAATCCCGCTCCCCACCGTCGGTGCCGAGGGACGCGGCTCAACCGCCAAAGCCTCTCAGTTAGATCTCTCTGACAACTACTTCTTCTGTTCTGCGTTGTAAGCCTTCCACGACTGGTCGATGATGTAGGCGTGAATTGCGTCGGCGTCCTCCGCCGTCATCTTCATGTTGGGAAAAGCAAATTTTGGAGGATCGGCGAAGCCCGGCATACCCTGCTCCCAATGCGTGCCGTTCAGAACGATGGCATGCCACTGGCGATGGACTTGAGGTGGGGCGTAACGCAAATCCGGAACTGCGCCACTCTCCACCCATGCGCCGCTGCCATCGACTGCGGGAGAATGACAGCCATCGCAAACGAAGGTTCCGTAAAGCTCTTTGCCGTGTTTGATAGTTTCCTGGTTCGCGGTCTGTTCTGGTGGTTTCGGTACCGGCGGCACGACGTCGGGCGGAGTGGGGAAAGCCATGGTTGCTCTAAGTTTAAAGGCCAGCAGGCGGGTGGGGCCGCGTTTCGATTGGGGCGTTGCCATGGTCCAGGCTGGGGCGAATAATCTTGAACCCGAACCCCATCCCACGGGGGTCAAGACATACTGTTCGCCCTTCACCGCGAAGGTGACCGGAACTGAATCGATGGCAGAGCCAGTTTGAACCGACCAGACTTTCTTCCCAGTGTCCGCGGTATATGCAGCCAGCTGGGCAGGCAGGGCGAAGAGCAGCCAGGACGCCGTCGCCGCGAGCATCAGAGCGTCTGGCAGGCCAAAGCGGAAAATCAGTATCGCGCAGACGATGGTTAACTCAGCCGCGAAGAGCATCAGATGCACAATGTTCTTCGCCAGCATTACGGTTCGCATCGGAGTGGGTGAGAGGAAGTAGAGCTGAATCCCGGCACCCTCGCCGCCCAGGCTGTTGTAGATAAGCCGCGTCAGGCCCAGGAATCCATAGGCTACCCCGACAGGCAAAGAGTACTGCGCGGCGAAATTCGCTCCGGTCCCGCTGCGGCCGAGCACAAAAAGCATCACCAGCGGAGCCACGAGGCTGTAAAGCATGACGCCGCTGCGCGCGAGATAGCGGAGCTCCTTCTCGACCACGGCACCAATGGGTCCGGAGAGATCAAAGCCCGGCCGGGCGGCTTCCTCTGGCTTCGTAGAGCGGCGGGGCGCTTCGCCCAGATCCTCTCCGCGATACTGCGCCCGCAGCCGCAGGCAGAGCAGTGATCCGGCCGCCAGAGCATACAGGGTGAGCCCGGCGAGCGATGCTGCGGCTATTGAGTAGCGCTCGTGGGAGGCCTCCTCGACCGCAAGGCCTGTGAGTCCCGGGGGAAGCGTCCTCTGCACACGATTCGCCGTACGCGCTACGTGCATGAACGTCGCCATCGTCTTTTGCGATGGCGGCCCGTGCTGTTGATACAGTGCCGGATTCAACACCTGCGCTCCGAGGATCAGGACGAGAAAAACCATCCCCAGCACCTCGCGCGTTTTTCTCTGCGCCAGCCAGCGGTCGAGCCACGCAAAGATCATCCGCGTGAGGAGAACATTGAATGCGGCAAAGAGAATTGCGGCAATCGTCGCCCACCCTGCCAATCCCGGGCTCGCCAGTACGAGGCCGATCCAGATTCCGACGAGACAGAAGCCGCCGAGTATCGATGAAGCGTCGAAGAGACCGAAGACGAGATAGTCCAGCACATACGACCCGAAGCCCACCGGGAAGCGTAAGAGCAGGCTCAGATCAACGGGCTCTTGGAAGGAAGCCAGGACCACGGGAGCCAATTGCCACAACATCATGACCGGCCAGAACAACAGCGGAAGCAGGCGTAGCTGGTTGTCTTTCGCAATCTGGTATGCGCCTGCACCCAGTCCGGCTCCGATCAGGGCACCGATAAGCAGAAAAAATCCGATGCGGATGATGCGGGCTGCGAGATCGAAGCTTCCCCGCTTTGATCGCAGCGAATTGACCAGCATCTGCAGCCGGGCGCGCGCCAGCGCCGCGTACTGGGCGCGAGCAAGCGTTGAAAGCATCACAACCCCGTCTCTCACAACCAGGAGAGCTCCTGGGCGGGCTCGGCGGTGACTGCGCCGACCACGTTCAGGAAAATCTCCTCGAGCGTCAGCTTTTCATCGGAACCAGCGATGCCGGCGTCTTCGAGCCCTGTCTCGACGCCGGCGCGCAGCTCCTCGAGCGATCCGTTCGCTACCAGCCGGCCCTTGTGAATGATGGCGACGTGGCTGCACAGCCGCTCCACGATCTCCAGCACATGGGATGTGAGAAAGATGGTTGCCCCGCGATGGATCATTCCCTGGAGCATCGCCTTCAGCGTCCCCGCGGCTATCGCATCGACTCCCTCGAACGGCTCATCGAGAAACAGCACCTTCGGGCCGTGAATCACCGCCGCAGCCAGCGCCAGCTTTTTCTGCATGCCGTGTGAGAAATCCGTGATCAGCTTCTTCGGCTCGCTGGCCAGCTGCATGAAGTCCAGCAGCTCTTCGGTGCGGCGATTCGTAGTCTCGCGGTCAAGCCCATACATCCGCCCCACGAACCGCAGATATTCGGATGCCGTCAGGCGACCGAGCAGCGCCATGCCTTCTGGGACAACGCCCATCTGCCGCTTCAGGTCGAGCGATGACGCTGCGAATCTTTGCCCAAGGATTTCGATCTCACCCGCCGTCGGCTCGAGCAGCCCGGTCAGCATCTTGATGGTCGTCGACTTCCCTGCCCCATTCGGTCCGAGAAATCCGAAGAACTGCCCAGGCGCGACACTGAGCGTCACGTCGTCGACAGCGGTGAAATCTCCAAAGCGCCGCGTCAGCCCGCGCGTGGAAATTGCCGGTGTACCCATTGCTCGCAGCATAAAGGAAAGCGAGCCGGGAGGGCTCGCTTCTTCTTTTCGAACGCTGATTGCTGAAGGTTGAATTTTGCTTCTTACGCGCCAGTCTCCACCACGACTCTGAAGCGCGCCTTACCGCTCATCATCCGCTCAAAGGCCTCGGGAGCCTTGTCCAGAGGATACTTCTCGATCATCGCTTTCACGCCGAAGAGCGAGCTGAACTTCAGCGTGTCTTCAGAGTCGATCGAGGTTCCGCTCGGCCATCCGGCGACAGCCCGCTTTTGCATGATCAGCGGAATCGCCGGAACCTTCAATGGATCGCCCGGCACGCCCAGTATTACCAGCTTGCCCTGGTGGCCCAGGCCGCCAATTGTCGACGACATTGCGTCGGCGTCGGTTACCGTGGCGATAATGGCCCGCGCCCCGCCCAGTTTCTGCAGTTCCGCCGATACGTCCTGTGCTGCGTTGTCGATGTAGTAATGCGCACCCAGTTTATGTGCGAAATCAGCCTTGTCGGCGCCGCGGGCAATCGCCACGGTGGTATAGCCCATCTTCGCCGCATACTGCACGCCCAGGTGCCCAAGGCCGCCCATTCCGAGGACCGCCACCACGTCCGGAGGCCGCGCGCCGCTGTTGCGGATCGCGTTGAAGGTCGTGATGCCGGCGCAGAGCAGCGGACCAGCCTCGGCGCCGGAGAGCGAATCCGGTACTGCGGCCAGCGCCATCGCCGGAGCGACAACATAGTCGGCATATCCGCCGTCATAAGTGATGCCCGGAATCTGCAGGATCACGCAACAAATATGGTCGCCGCGACGGCACGGTTCGCACTTGCCGCAGTGGCCACCGTACCAGCCGATTCCCACGCGCTGGCCGGCTTTCCACTGCGTGACGCCATCACCGAGCGCGTCCACCGTGCCCACGATCTCATGCCCGGGCACACGCGGATAGGCAATCCCCGGAAACAGCCCGTACATTGTGATCGAATCGCTGTGACAAACCCCGCATGCCTGCACGCGCACACGCACCTGCCCCGGCCCCGGCTCCGGAACCGGCCGCGTCACTACCTCCAGCGGACCGCCCGACTTCACCACCTGCACATATCTGCCTGTCTTCGTCTCAGCCATCTACATTCCTCCATATGCGATTTACGTTCCCAGAACAGCGCGCCTATGAGATGGGCCCTCGCGGCAGGCCGATTCATTTCAATTTGCTTACAGGCAGATGAGCGTGACGCCAAAATCCTGCTGGCGAGTTTCCGACCTTTACACAACCAGCCACCGTGACCGCTCCATCCACCACGTCCTCCACTCCCTCCGTCGTATCCAAGTCGAGCTTCGGATAGGTAATCGGCTCGAAGCTCGCCTTCACCCGCCGATAGAGCGTCGACATCGCGATTCTTCGCCGGATTCCCCGGATCGGCCTTGTTCAGCCGAGCCTCGGCCACCGCATCCGAACACGTCACATGCAAAATCCGCCACCGAGCCCCGGCCCGCTCCGCCGCGCCGATCACCTCGTCGATCTGGTCGCGTCTGGAGAATGTCCTGCCGTCGATGAAAATGAACGCAGCCCTCCGCCGTTCAGTCAGATACGCCGCCGCTTCCAGCATGGCCCGCACGCAGAGATCGTCCTGCTCCCGCGTGTAGTCGGTAAGCGGACCTGGGAACAGAGCCCCTCGCGGACGCGATCCTTATCCAGAACCACTCCCTCAGACGCGCCGACTCCGCCCGCGCCAGCGTGCTCTTCCCGGTGCCGGGCAGGCCGGCGAGCAGCACCCACGTTGTCATGTCTACTTGAACAGCAGCGGAGCAAAGTTGCTCAGGTTGTCCCGCCACACCATCCACACATGCATCCCCGGGGTCGAGATGGGCGTAGGCTGCATGCCCTGCTCTTTCAGCCACGCGATCAGCTTTTGATTCGCGGGGTAAAGCCCGTCCTCGGTGCCACAGGCGACCCAGAATACCTTGAGCTTCGACTGGATCTGGGCGCCGGTCTGCGGAGTGATCGCCGGAAACAGAGGCCCGAAATTGCTCTCGCCGATTCCTCCGGCGCTGAAGGCTCCGATGTAGGCAAAGTCGTCGGTGTGGTTCAGGCCAACGAGCAGCGTCTCGGCGCCACCCATTGAGAGCCCCGCAATCGCGTGCTCCTCGCGCTTGTCGGACAGCGGATACTCGGCTTCACCGTAGGCATTGCCTCGTCATACAGCACGCGCGCGTAGTCTTTGAAGTTGCGTGACGTCGTTTCCGGATCCCGCCAGACCGCCCATCCTTTCGTGATCATGTCCATCGTGCCGTACCCGAGCGGCATCACGACGATCATCGGCTTCGCCTTACCCTGCGCGATCAGGTTGTCGAGAATCACGTTTGCCTTGCCCATCCATGTCCAGGCGCTCGCGTCGTCGCTGTACCCGTGCAGCAGATAAAGTACCGGATACTTCTTCCCGCTCTTCGCGTCAAATCCCGGCGGCGTGTACACGTAGTACTCGCTGTTAATGTCCACGATCTTCGAGTGGTAGAAGTGGTGGTACACCACGCCGTGGAACATCCTCCTCTTCCCACGGCATCGGCGGCTGCCCCGGCACCACGAACACGCTTCTGCTTGTTGAAGAAGCTGGTCTTCACAGCGTGTTGTGAGGATCGGTTATGCTCGTGCCGTCCACGTCATACGAATAGCTGTAGTACTCGGGAGCCAGCTTCGGAACCGTCACCGTCCACGAGCCGTCCGCGCCCTTGGTCACTGGAAAGGGCTCCCGCACGTTCTCCACATGCAGCTCCACCTTCGCGGCATTTGGCATCGCCAGCGTGAAGGTCGCGTTCCCCTCCGCGTCCACCTGCGGACTCTTTGGAGGTGCGGCCACAAGTGCCGTAGGCGCCGATGACTGCTGCACGGGCCGGGCCGGCGCAGTCGCCTGCTGCGCGGCGCAGGTCAGAAAGCCAAACAGCACGGTCAAGGTAAGGCAAACAACTCCGGACTTCGCACACATCGCAAAACGTCGTGACATTCTTTTCCTCATAATTCCGAAAATCATCGCGTCCCAAAGTGTACAGCCTGAGGCCCCAAATCTCAGCTAGAAGTGGTTATGGCCTCTGCCCCCTCAGGCAGCTACCATCGGACAATTCTGTCGCCCGCGCAGGATACGCGGGGGTGTGTCTTCCGCACAGGAGGCAGTCATTGTTCACGCACTACATCTTCTGGCCGTGGTTTACGGGCCTCGTCTTCCTGATCATGGGTTTCATCTCGGTGCGGAGCGAATTCGCTGCAGCCGTCAAGTTCGAAAAATTCATCGTCCTCGGGCGAGTCTTCGCTGCCTCCGGCCTCGCCGCATTCGGGGCCGAGCACATGCTCAACATCAAACCGCTTCTATTCCGGCGTTCCCAGTTGGATACCCTTCCATCTCTTCTGGGTCGCCTTCGTGGGCCTCGCCCTCCTCGCCGGCGCACTGAGCCTCGCCTGGAACCGCTACACGATGCTCTCCTCCACGCTCCTTGCCGTGATGATCTTCATCTTTGTTCTCACGATTCATATTCCCCGCGTCGCGGCCAGCCATGATCGAATCTCGTGGGCCGTCGTCCTTCGCGACTCAGCCTTCGCCAGCGGCTTCCTCGCCTTCGCTGCATCTCACGCGCCCCGCCGCCGCGTGCTCATCCTCGTCGGAAGCCTCGTCAACGCCATCGCCTTCCTCTTCTTCGCAGTCATGCACATCCTGCACCCGCAGAACGCGCCCGGCGTCCCGCTCGAAAAGCTCACGCCCGCGTGGACGCCCTGGCCGCATGTGCTCGCCACAATCACCGCGCTCTTTTTGCTCGCTGCAGGAGTGGCCATTCTCATAAGCAGATACGCGCGCA
>CAVXVR010000002.1:0-461023 GCA_963765285.1 Terriglobia bacterium | reverse complement strand
AGAGGGCAACCAAGCGCTTGGCGTCTTCCACGACAAACGCAACCCGACCGATGTGCCCCAGCAATTCGCATATATGCTCAGCTATGCCAAAGTGTTGCCGGAGCAACTTCCGGATTTCCATCGCTACCTTCTTGAATACCCGGATTACAGGCCCGCCAATACTGATGACGCGTTCTACTGGAGCAAGGTTAAATTCGGATTGAAGCCGACGCTACGGATCGTGCACCTTATTACCATGCGTGGCAAGCCGGGTGAGCCGGTTATCTATGCCGTCGCGGAAAAACAGCTCTATTCCAGCCATTACTTCGAAACCGCGCTTGACCTTTCCTTCTGCGTGCGCGCAGGCGAGAACGCCGGCGAACCCGGTTTTTACCTGATCAAGGCTATGGGCTCTGAGCAAGTGGGCTTGACTGGTTTGAAAGGTTCTATCGTCAGAAAAGCAGCGGTTAGTAGCTCGTTGTCGAATCTGCAGAAGGCTCTGACCGCGATACGCAACACTTTGGAGCAGTAGCGCAATACTCTGGCTGTTGAGGTGTCTTGTGAATGTCGAGTTCTATCGGAGCCATTTCCGATTTCCGGGATTCTCCTAGACCGTCAGCACCGGGCATACTCGATTCGTGGCAACATACTTCTTAAAGGAGCGAAGGATGGGCGTGAATTGGAGCAAGGAAGCCGCTACAGTTCACTCCGTCCGTTGCAGACAATCCAGAAGCGTTTCCCCTTTGGAGGCCTAGCCCATGCAGTTAGCGCCTCCCATCACTGGCCGTCAAGAAACGCGGCATGTAACAGGGCTCAGAAAGGTTCCTTCTTCAACTACCGTATGGCTTTGGTATCGGTTGGGAGGAGTGATCGAATCCTTTCGAGTGGCACAGTGGCGGGCATTTGCAAACCCGCATGGCTGGCCTCATCGAGAGTCGCACCGCGCAGGGGGCGCACCAAATGGTCCTCGTGCGCCCGCGCCTGTCGTTCCAGTTTCTGGATACGCTCGGGCGAGCGTTGCTCGGGTTGCAGTTGCTCGCGTTCGATCAGGTTGTAGTACCAGTTCAACTCTTCGCGGAGGTTGCGAATGGAACGGACCAGGTCGCTTTGGCCAGCGTCGGCGTCGGAGGGCCCGTGGACCGGCTGAACCAGGCGATCCATGAGGCTGCGTGATTTCGACTGCTGAATGTACTCGAATGCTTCTTCCAGCTTCTGGGGTGCGCTCAGGCATAGGTCGACGAGGTTTTCGTAGACTTCCAGCTTGTTCTGAAAAAATGCGGTTTTAAGTTCTTCTCCGCGCAGGCTTCCACGCACGGTTTCCAGTGCCGTGCGTGCCCGGTTAAACGATTGATAGGCAAGGTCGTCCTTGCCGGCGGCCCGCTCGACCGCGCCCATTAGAAACTCGCCCTGGTAAACCAGCATGGGGGATTCCATCTGGTTGACTTGCTCGAGAACCGATTGGCAGTGCGCACGAGCGGTGAGGGTGTCGTTCAATCGGAGTGCAACGCGTGCCAGCAGCAATTCCGCGAGGGCGGCCTTGCTCCGCATGGACGATGTGATGAAGAAATCACGGGCGGCGCCAGCCAGGCGGCGGGCTTCGAACAGCCGGCCCTCGTTAAGGAGGACCAAGGCCTCATACAAGTCAATCAGCGAAGGCCAGACCTGATTCTTGTCGCGGATGAACAGCTCGCGGGCGCGGTTGAAGAGCTTGATTCCCTCGAAAGCCTGCCCCTGGCGGCTGGCGGCCACCGCGCCGTGGCGCATCAAGTGGATGCGCGGAACGGATTGAAGGTTGGTTTCTGCGCGGAGCGCTCCGAATTGACCTCAGCGCCGTTCTGTTAGATATTGTGACGGGTGGACGCTGAACAGAGCATTGCTGAAATCGAGTGGCTAGAGCGCATCTTCGCGGTGCCCGACACGAGACCGCTGAGCGCAAGCGACCTCGCTGCGGCGAACAGAAAGCACGACGAGGCGCTCGCGCATAGCCCGTGGTTTCAGCTTTGGCATCGCTACGGCATTTGCTGCCGTTGACGCGTTCGACCATCTACGGTTACGCTCTGTTCGTTTTACCTTTCCTCAAAGGACACTCGTTCGCGGTGTCTTATCAGACTCGCCATCAAGAACGCACCGAGAAGCACATCAAATGCCAAGCAAAACTCCGGTCAACAATGCGGCACACCGGGATTATCGATGAAGAAGTGATAGACGAAGTCAAGCATGCCGTGCCCAATACTGCAGCCGAGGAAGCAAAAAGCCGCCTGCAATGATTTCAATGATCAGTGTGCGGCTAGAAGCTTCCATCGGAGGCCGGCGGCTATAGCTCAGCAGGGCATGATGAGGCGGGCGGACCGGCTGGAATAGGGCCCCTACCCACTGGCCGCATAATTTCCACCACAAGTTTAAAGATTGGGTACAGAATGATGTTGGAGGGACTGTGGATATGTCTTCCCTCGCTCTGCCATCACGGCCCCCAGTGACAGGAATCACAGCCAGAATTACGACCGGCACAGTTAAATAGGGTCGCGTGGCGAGCGTAAACCTGCTGTTTCTCCCGCCACGGCCCACTGACAAAGCGTTGTACTCATGGAGGGTACTGCTATGACTTCTGGCATCATGACGCCGCCAAGAACCACGCATTCCGGCGACTATCTCGAAGAGGTAATGATTACAGTAAAGACGAAGAACCCGGCTGAGCCGGAATTCCATCAGGCGGTGCAGGAAGTGTTTGAGTCCCTGCGGCTGGTCCTGGGAAAGCATCCGGAATACCGGGCGGCAAAGATTCTCGAACGGATCGTGGAACCCGAGCGCGTCATCATGTTCCGCGTTCCCTGGTTCGACGATCAGGGAAATATTCAAGTCAATCGCGGTTTCCGCATTGAGATGAATAGCGCCATCGGCCCCTATAAAGGCGGGCTGCGCTTCCACGCCTCGGTCAACCTCGGAATCTTGAAGTTCCTGGCATTCGAGCAAGTGTTCAAGAATTCGCTCACCACGCTGCCCATGGGCGGCGGCAAGGGCGGTTCGGATTTCGATCCCAAAGGCAAGAGTGACAACGAAGTGATGCGCTTCTGCCAGAGCTTCATGACCGAACTGGCGCGGCACATCGGACCGGATACCGACGTTCCGGCCGGCGACATTGGCGTGGGCGGCCGCGAAATCGGCTTCCTGTTTGGCCAATACAAGCGGCTGCGCAACGAGTTCACCGGCGTGCTGACCGGCAAGGGCCTGAACTGGGGCGGTTCGCTGATTCGTCCGGAAGCCACCGGCTATGGCTGCGTGTACTTCGCCTCCGAGATGCTGAAGACGCGCAAGGATTCCCTGGAAGGCAAACTCTGCCTGGTCTCGGGCAGCGGCAACGTTTCCCAGTACACGATTGAGAAGTTGCTCGATCTGGGAGCGAAGCCGGTGACCGTGTCCGATTCAAACGGCGTCATCTATGATCCCGACGGCATCGATCGCGAGAAGCTGGCCTGGATCATGGATCTCAAGAACAACCGGCGTGGACGCATTCGCGACTACGCAGACCACTACAAGAAGGCCATCTTCATGCCTACGGACGTGAAGCTGGAGCACAATCCTCTGTGGAACATCAAGGCGGATTGCGCGTTCCCGAGCGCCACACAAAATGAAATCGCTGCGAGGGATGCGGCGAACCTCATTAAGAATGGCGTGAAGCTGGTTGCCGAAGGCGCGAACATGCCGAGCACGCTCGAAGCCACCAGAATGTTCCTGGAAGCGGGAATTCTGTATGGCCCGGCCAAAGCCGCGAACGCGGGCGGCGTGGCCACCTCCGGCCTCGAAATGGCCCAGAACAGCGCACGGCTGAGCTGGACCCGCGAGGAAGTGGACGACCGGCTGCACAAAATCATGATCGCGATTCACCAGAACTGCTACGAAACGGCCGAGAAATACGGCACGCCGGGCAATCTGGTGAACGGCGCCAACATCGGCGGCTTCGTGAAGGTCGCCAACGCCATGCTGGATCAGGGACTCGTGTAACGGTTCGAGAAGTTGGAATGAATCGGGTGCCCCACCTTGTCCCTGCGGTTTTTGCAGGGACAGGGTGGGGATTTTGATTTTCAATCTCCGATTGGTTGACTACTTTCTGGAGTGAGCAGCGTAGCTCACCGCGTCAAGGTCTGGAAAGTTCATAAACGCAAAATACATTCGGCCCTACGCAGCGGGCATTGAGGCGGTCTTGGGACTGAAGGAGCCCCCCTAGGGCCATGCGGCACGTCCCGTCCCCATGTGACGGTCACCTACGCAATGGCGGGGCATCGTGGCAGAGCTTGGAGTGGGTACTCACTCCGATGTCTCGCAAAAGCGGCGAGACATGGGGCACCCAATTTCATAGGACCTGACATAAGAAATGCTCCCATTTACTACGCCACAGGCCGAACTCTCATTACCAGGATTTCCGTGGCGTTAATCCTCACCGGGCCTGCCTCTCCACTGGAATACCAGCGAAAGCTGCTCCATTGCCATCGCTCGGGCGAGGCCACCAACCCGCGATTGACAGGGTTGCGATGGATGTAGCGTAGCTTTTCAATCCGCTTGTGCTCTGTCCAGACATTGAAGTCGTAGAACCGCGCCTGCCAGAAAGGATTCGGAAGAGATTGGGTGCCCCAGGTCTCGCCGATTTTGCGAGACCTGGGAATGGCGGCAAGGCCACTCTCGTCAGCGCAACCCTCTAAACTGCGGACAAAACCAAGCTTCAGCGCCTGAATCGCAGTGGACAGGGTGGTGCGCTGTGGTTCAGACACCAGCAAGTGAACGTGTTCTGGCATGACGACATATCCCAAAACCACAAGCCGGTAACGGCGGCGGACTCGTTCCAACATCTGCAAAAACAGATCGTATCGGCCAGCGCTGCTCAATAGTGGCTGGCGCTGGCGGCAGCTGAATGTGAGGAAATGTAAGTCGGTTCCGCCGTAGAAGCGGTGAAGATTGTTCGGCATAGGCTGACAGTAGGGATTCAGACAGGGCACTGTCTGTGACATGTGAACATCAAGATCTGTAAGCTGCTCCCATGTCTCGCAAAAGCGGCGAGACATGGGGCACCCGGCTTTTCTTTTCTTTCACACGCGTATGATCAATCCCATGTCGCTCCGCTCCATCGCCGAGCCGATCCTCGACGCCGAAGTGCGCTACGAAGGGTTCGAGAACCTGATGCCCTTCGCAGTTCAGGACATTCTGCTCGTCTCCAGTTTGTACGATTCGTTCATTCTGCGCGAAGACGGGCGGCTCAACGAACTTCTGATTGATGAATCCCTGGAACTCAACCTGCAGCACATTCCCAGGATTACCCAGGTTTCAAGCTGCTCGGAGGCCCTGACGCTGGCGCGTTCGCAGCCCCGGTTCAACCTCATCGTCACAAACCTGGCTGTGGGAGAAATGGATGCCGCCCAGCTGGCGCATGAAATCAAAAACGCGGGGCTGGATGTGCCGGTCGTGGTGCTGGCCTACGACTACCGCAAGGTGAAAGAGTTCGTGGCCAAGAATCCGGCCACGGATATCGAGCGCATATTTCTCTGGCAAGGCAACGCCCGGATTCTCATCGCGATTGCGAAGTACATCGAAGACAAGCGCAACGTGCTTCATGACACCCGCGCCATGGGGGTGCCGGTTCTGCTCGTCGTAGAAGACGACATCCGCTACTACTCATTGTTTCTGCCGGCGATTTACACCGAGTTGATCACCCAGTCGCGCCGCGTGATTCAGGAGGGTCTGAACGTTGCGCACAAACTGGTGCGCATGCGCGCCCGGCCAAAGATTCTGCTGTGCTCCGACTATGAAGATGCAACCCAGCAGGTGATGAAGTATCAGGATTATCTGCTGGGCGTGGTTTCCGACGTGGAATTTCCGCGGGCAGGAGAACTGAGCCCGGAGACGGGCTTTGACCTGGCGCACCTGGTGCGCAGCCTGGTGCCGGATGTGCCCGTGGTGCTGCAATCGAGCCGCACCGAATTCAGGCCTCGCGCGCTCGCCGAAGGGTTTTCCTTCTTGCAAAAGCGCTCTCCGACACTATTGCGCGACCTGCGCCGCCTTCTGACGCAACAATTTGCTTTTGGAGATTTCGTCTTCCGCACGCCGGACCGCACCGAAGTGGCGCGTGCCACAGACCTGAATTCGCTGGAAACCCTGCTGCGTAACGTTCCAGTCGAATCCATCGCCTACCACGGCCAGAGAAACCACTTTTCTCATTGGCTGATGGCCAGGACTGAGTTTGCCCTGGCGCAGAAACTCCGGCCGCGCAAAGTTTCCGATTTCGCCAGCTACGAAGACCTGCGCCACGATTTGATCGAATCGATCCACGAGTATCGCCGCGAGCAGAGCGGAGTGCTGATCGGCGATTTCAAGGCCGACACCTTTAATAGCGCTGACCCGTTCTTTCTGCGAATCGGCGGCGGTTCGCTCGGCGGCAAAGCTCGTGGGCTGGCATTTGTCCGCCACCTTCTTCGCCAGCGCCGGATTACCCGCCGTTTCCCGGGAGTGCGCGTCGCCGTTCCGCCCGCAGTGGTGCTAGCAACAGACCTTTTCGACCGCTTTGTGAGCGAAAACAACCTGCTGGAGTTTGCCCTGCAGTGCGACGGTGATGCCGAGATTCAAAATCGATTCCTCGCGGCGCGGCTGCCGTCCGGTCTGCAAAGCGATCTCAGAGCATTTCTGGACGAGGTGAGCTATCCGATTGCCGTGCGTTCCTCCAGCCTGCTGGAAGACTCGCAATACCAGCCATTCACCGGTGTGTACGAGACATTCATGCTGGGCAATCATCAGGCTGACGCCGAAGTCCGCCTGGCGGAACTGACGGAAGCGATCCAGCGCGTTTATGCCTCCACCTTCAGCCAGCATGCTAAAGCCTATGTGCGCGCCACACCCTACCGGTTGGAAGAAGAGAAGATGGCAGTGATTCTTCAGCAAGTCGTGGGCACGATGCACAGCGAGCGGTTCTATCCCGATTTCTCCGGAGTGGTACGCTCGCGCAACTTCTACCCCATCGCGCCGATGACTTTTGAGGATGGGATTGCCGCCGTCGCGTTGGGCTTGGGAAGAGCGGTGGTGGCCGGGGGAAAGTGTTTGACCTTCTGCCCGCGCTATCCAAGACATCTGGTGCAATTCTCCGAAGTGGAAGACATACTCAACAATTCGCAAGCTGATTTTTGGGCGCTGGAACTCGATCACCAGCGGCGTGCCGATCCAACTACAAACTTGCGCGAAGTGAGGTTCGGGCTTGACGTCGCCGAAGCTGACGGTACATTGATCACGCTCGGCTCAACCTACTCTTCCGACAATCATGCGGTCTACGACGGGTTGAGCCGTCCGGGGGTGCGCGTGGTCACATTCGCTCCCATCCTCAAGCATGGTGTCTTTCCGCTCGCCTCTATCCTTGATCAGTTGGTTCGCGCCGGAGAAGATGCGCTCGGCCAGCCGGTGGAGATCGAATTTGCTGTCCGCCTGCCGCAAACCGCAGGGGAACTCGCGGAGTTCGGTTTCCTCCAGATTCGCCCACTGGTTCTCTCAGGCGAAGGAGAGGAGCTTTCTCTCAGCCAATCGCAGCCTGAGCAACTCATCTGCCAGAGCACCAAGGTGCTGGGGAACGGGCGAATTCAAAATCTGCACGACATCGTTGTGGCCGATTCACATCGGTTTGAGCGCAGCCGGAGTCAGGAAGTGGCTGAAGCAGTCTCTCATTTCAATGCGAAACTGGCGGAAGAGAATCGGCCCTATGTGCTGATTGGCGTTGGCCGGTGGGGATCGAACGATCCCTGGCTGGGAATTCCGGTGGAGTGGGACGAAATCTCAGCCGCACGCGTCATCGTGGAAGCAGGCTTCCGCGACTTTCGCGTCACGCCTTCACAAGGCAGTCACTTTTTCCAGAATCTCACCGCCTTTCGCATCGGTTACTTCACGATTAACCCTGATGCCGGGGAAGGGACCATCGACTGGGATTGGCTGGCCTCGCAGCCCGCAGTTGAGGAACGAGGCTGCGTTCGCCATTTGCAGTTTGAAACTCCTCTAACCGTGATCATGAACGGCAAGACCAGTGGGGGCGTGATCCTCAAACCGGAAACGTCCTATCCTGCTGAGAAATAGTCCCTTTCCCAAGAATCGTGCGGGCTCGTGGCAGTCCCCGGTTGTGCTCTTCGCCGCTTGGTCCTGTGACCCTGGTCACAGTCCACACTCCATGGTTCCAAGACAATAGGCAAGTAAGGCGGCAACGGAGAACCCTTGTTCAGGATCCAACACGCGGAGTTCATAGCCCCAGGAATCAAACGGTTCGTCATTGAAGCACCCCGCATCGCGCGGAAGCAGAAGCCGGGACAATTCGTCATCCTGCGAGTTTACGAACAGGGCGAGCGGATTCCGATCACTATCGAGGGATCGGATCCGGAGCGCGGGAGCATCAGCATCGTGGTGCAATCCGTCGGAAAGACCACGAACCTCCTCAATTCACTTAATACCGGCGACCAGATCATGGATGTCGTCGGGCCGCTGGGTAAACCATCTGAAATCGCAAAGTACGGGACGGTCGTGGTCGTAGGCGGAGGCGTAGGCACTGCGATGGCCTATCCATCGGCGGTGGCAATGAAGCAGGCGGGCAATCGGGTCATCACCATCCTTGGGGCGCGCAACCGGGAGTTGGTCATTCTGGAACGCGAACTGGCGGCAGTCAGCGACGTGCTGATGATCACTACCGACGACGGCAGCTACGGAGACAAGGGCCTGGTCACCGACAAACTTCGCCAGCTTATCCAGAACGGCACGCGAATCGATCTAGTTCTGGCCATAGGCCCGGTGGTTATGATGCGAGCCGTCGCAGACATGACGCGGGCCGAGCGAATCCCGACCGTCGTGAGCCTCAATCCGATCATGATCGACGGCACCGGCATGTGTGGCGGATGCCGCGTGCTGGTTGAAGGCAAAAGCAAGTTCGCCTGTGTGGATGGGCCCGAGTTTGATGCGCATCGCGTGGACTTCGCAGTGTTGGTGCAGCGCAACCTGATGTATCGGAACGCTGAACAGCGGTCTCTGGCCGAGTTTCAACAGCAGAAGACTGAACCGGCGGAAGAACGCGACGAGGTTGAAGAAAAAGTCTGCGCAATCGCTCAGCCAGGAGGGCGGTGATTCAATGGCCAAAGCATCCCTGAATCCCCTTCTGCCCCGTGAACGGATCAAGATACCGCGGCAAGCGATGCCCGAGCAGCCCGCGCAGGAACGTGCCCATAACTTCACCGAGGTCAACCTCGGCTATGACCCCGAACTCGCCCGGCAAGAGGCTCTGCGTTGCCTGGAATGCGCCAAGCCCGCCTGCACTCACAGTTGTCCCGTCGGAGTGAAAGTGCGTGAGTTCGTGCAGTTGATCGTGGCGGGCGACTTTCTGGGCGCGGCCGCCAAGATCCGCGAAGACAACGTTTTGCCTGCAGTCACGGGTAGAGTTTGTCCGCAGGAAGACCACTGCGAAGGCGGCTGTCTGCTCGCGAAGAAGGTGAAACCGCTGGGAATTGGCTATCTGGAACGTTTCGTTTCGGACTACGAACAGCGCATGGGCATTCGTGCACTACCCAGTGCTCCGCCCACCGGCAAAAAGGTCGCGATCGTGGGCAGCGGGCCCTCGGGCTTGACCGTCGCTGGGGACCTGGTGCAGAAGGGTCACCAAGTGCGGGTGTTCGAGGCCCTGCATGAGCTGGGTGGCGTGCTGGTGTACGGGATTCCCGAGTTCCGCCTTCCCAAGCAAATCATCCACGAGCAGCTCGACTACATGCGCGCCATGGGTGTGGAGTTCGAGACCGACGTCGTGGTCGGCAGAACTGTGACCATCGACGAACTGATGGAAGAAGAAGGTTACGACGCCGTCTTCATTGGAACCGGAGCTGGGTTGCCCCAGTTCATGAATATTCCCGGAGAACATCTCAACGGGGTGTACTCGGCGAACGAATTCCTGACTCGGATCAACCTGATGAAGGCGTATCAATTCCCCAAATATGACGAGCCCATGGTGGACTTGCGCGGGAAGGACGCGGCGGTGATCGGCGGCGGCAACACTGCCCTGGATGCGATTCGCTCAGCGCTCCGGCTGGGGGCGCGCAAAGCCTACGTCATCTACCGCCGCAGTGAGGCCGAAATGCCGGCCCGCGCGGAAGAAGCCAAGCACGCACGCGAAGAAGGAATCGACTTCCGGCTGTTGACCAACCCAGTTGAGTTTCTATCCGATGGCAAAGGCTGGCTGACCGGGGTGCGCTGCGTCCAAATGGAGTTGGGCGAGCCGGACGCTTCGGGGCGAAGACGTCCTGTACCGATTGAGGGCTCGGAGTTTGAGTTACCGCTCTCGGTGGCCGTGATCGCGGTCGGCACTAGCGCCAACCCCATGATTCAAAGCACGACACCCGGCCTGGGCACCGACAAACGCGGATACATTCAGGCCGACCCCGAGCGCCAGCGCACCTCACGTAAGGGCGTCTTCGCCGGCGGCGATATCGTAACTGGAAGTGCCACGGTGATTTTGGCGATGGGTGCCGGGCGGCGTGCAGCAAAGTCCATCCATGAATATCTGACTACGGGCGAGTGGTGAAGCCTCCGCTTCTGATTAAGTCCTGATTCTGCAGCTTGATAGAGTCTGACTGCGAATCGGATTACTTTTGTGACGCCCATCACTCCGGCAAGAGACGCTCGTCACTGTGTGCAATTGCCGAAAGACCTGTAATAAGAACCGTAGTTTGCGTAAGGGTCGCCTAAGCGGGCCCTTCCCTATGGAGGCGTCATGCAGGATAAGGACTTAGTTAGGTGCCCGCTGTGCGGCGGGCTTGCCCAGTTGCGTAGGACCGAACTCCTGGCAGCGTTGAACGACAAGGATTTGGTCGTCCGGCTGCGCCGAAGTTTGGACACCCTCGCCCCAGCGGTTCAGCCGGAGTTAGTCAGTGCGGCCGCGGGCCCGGCTAAGCCACGCGATTTCGCGACGGACGTTCACACCTGGAATCCGAACCTGCCCATGTGGAGAAGAAGTCAGAAGGAATAGTGAATAAGACGTTCGGACACTGGCCAAAGGAGCTATGCGATGAATTCCAGTCTCACTTTTTCCACGTTTGAGCCTTTGCGTGAAGTGCCGGAGCTGTGCGGCGTTTGCCGCGCCAACGCCCCCGTCTTTGCCTATGATGCCCACGCCTACGGTGCCGGCGGAGAAGCAAAAGATACCGAGGGTTTCTGTTGCGCACGTTGCGCAGTAGGGCTCCTGAAGAAACTGGAACGTGTGGAATCGAGGCAATGGATCGAAGAAGAAACCGCTCTGCAGGCCGACGATTCTGATATCGGGGATTTTCATAGACACCGGCTGGCGGCGTTCCCCGCCATTGGCCGGTAGTCCACTGCTGTTTTATAGAGGATTGCGTTATGCAACAAATCTGGTTCGCGGAGGGCAGGCCATGAAAAACATCTTAATTCTGGGCGCTGCAGGACGAGACTTTCATAATTTCAACGTCGTATTTCGAAATAATACCGAACATCACGTAGTTGCCTTCACCGCAGCGCAGATTCCAGACATCGCCAATCGCCGGTATCCCGCCGAACTAGCTGGCCCGCTGTACCCTCTCGGCATTCCAATTTTTGAAGAGAAAAACCTGGAGAAGTTAATCCACGAGCACAAAGTCGACGCCGTCGTGCTCTCCTATAGCGACATCTCCCATCAGAATGTGATGCATCTTGCCTCGCGCGCCGTGGCTGCCGGGGCGGATTTCTGGTTGCTGGGCACGGAGCATACGCAGCTCAAGGCGTCGGTGCCGGTAATCTCCATTTGTGCGGTGCGGACAGGGTGTGGCAAGAGCCCGCTTTCCCGGCTGGTGGCCGCCGAGTTGAGACGCGAAGGCTGGAAGCCGGTGGTGATTCGCCATCCCATGCCCTACGGAGACCTGGCAGCACAGGCGGCGCAACGTTTCGCAATGCTCGAAGATCTCGATCTGCAGCAATGCACCATTGAAGAGCGCGAAGAATACGAACCCCACCTCCGTGCGGGAACTGTGGTCTACGCAGGAGTAGACTACGAGCGGATTTTGCGGCAGGCGGAAAAGGAAGCGGACATCATTCTCTGGGATGGCGGCAACAACGATACTCCGTTTTATGCCTCCGACCTGGAAATCGTGGTCGCGGACCCGCACCGTGCCGGCCATGAGTTGTTGTATTTCCCAGGAGAAGTGAACTTGCGCCGCGCGGACGTGGTAGTGATCAACAAGGTCGACACGGCTTCGCAATGGGATGTCGAGATCGTCCGGGAGAACATCCGGGCAAACAATCCCCGCGCCGCAATTGTGGAGACAGCTTGCCGGGTGTCGGTACCCGCTGCAGAAACCATAAAAGGGCGGCGGGTGCTTGTGGTTGAAGACGGCCCGACGCTTACCCACGGGGAGATGCCGTATGGGGCAGGCGTGGTCGCAGCCCGGCGTTGGGGAGCCGCTGAGCTGGTCGATCCCCGGCCTTACGCGGTCGGCTCCATTCGCGGCACCTACGAACGCTTCCCGCACCTGACCTGCTTACTGCCGGCGATGGGCTACAGTGCGATACAGCGGCATGAACTGGAAGAAACCATCAACCGCGTTCCCTGCGATGTAGTGCTGGTAGCCACGCCAATCGACCTGGCTCGCATCGTTAAGCTCAACAAACCGTGCCTGCGAGTGACTTATGAAGTTGAGGATCTCACGCGGCCGGGCATGGTCGAAGTTCTGGCGCAATTCACCGAGGAACATTTTGGGGTGGGCGTGACGCGCGGCTGACGAGAATGCACCCGGGGTATGGGCTGCGCCGCCGCTCCCGGCAGGACTACAGTATAGGAACCTTGGATCGCCCCATATCCCAGAGACCAACAAGCTTTCAGTGATCCAGCACGCAGCGAGGGGACTCCCGTGGCGCGGCGAGTTGATCCGTCCGCTCAGTTACTGCAGTGGCGCTGAGGCGGAGATTTCTCCACCACTTTCCGGATGCGCTCGAATGCCCAGTCAATCTCCTCCCGGCGGATGGTCAAAGGCGGTGCGATGCGCAGGACCCTGTCATGGGTCTCTTTGCAGAGGATCCCTTCCTCCTTCAGCGCTTCGCAGTAAGGCCGGGCCGAGCTATGCAGTTCGATACCGATCCACAAGCCCCGGCCGCGCACTTCTTTAAGGTCCGGGGACCGCAGCGTTTGAAGCAGCCCCAGAAAGTACGCCCCGAGTTGAGCCGACCGCTCTACCAGTTTTTCTTCGACCAGCACGCGCAGAGCGGCACGCGCCACAGCGCAGCCCAGAGGATTTCCGCCAAAGGTGCTGCCGTGGTCCCCGGGCTGAAAGACGCGGAGAATTCCCCAAGAAGACAGCACCGCGGAGACGGGATAAAAGCCTCCGGCGAGCGCCTTCCCCACGATGACCACATCAGGCTTAACCTCTTCATGCATATAGGCGAAGAGCTTGCCGGTACGACCCAGACCAGACTGAATTTCGTCGACCATCAAGAGGACCCGGTTCTGACGGCAAATCTCCGCGGCTTCTTTCAGAAAGCCTGTGGGTGGGATGACGATGCCGGCCTCACCCTGGATCGGCTCTACCAGAAACGCACACGTGTTATGGGTGATGGCATCCCGCAAAGCCGGCGCGTCGCCGAAAGGTATGACCTTGAAGCCCGGAGTAAACGGACCGAAGCCGTCCCGATATTGAGAATCCGTGGAGAGGCCGACTAACGTAGTGGTGCGTCCATGGAAGTTGTTGGCGCAAACAATTATTTCGGCCTTGCCCTCCGGAATGCCTTTAATCTTGTATCCCCACTTTCGGGCCGTCTTGATCGCAGTCTCTACCGCTTCGGCCCCGGAGTTCATAGGCAGGGCCATGTCGAAACCGGTCAGCTCGTTCAGTTCTTTGTAGAGCATGGGCAGCTGGTCATTGCGGAATGCCCGCGAGGTGAGCGTCACTTTGTGGGCTTGTTCGATCAGTGCCTGCAAAATCCTGGGATGACAATGGCCCTGATTGACCGCAGAATACGCGGCCAGGCAATCCAGGTAGCGATTGCCCTCGATGTCCCACAGCCAAACCCCTTCCGCACGCTCGATCACTACGTCCAGGGGATAATAGTTGTGGGCCCCATACATGTTTTCCAGATCGACGAAGTCCTTCGTGCTTAGCTCTTCTTTGCTCATGAACTTGGTGGGCATAAGTCCTCTCATTCATTCTTGGGTTACGTATCGTTCCCGCCTCAACCGGCGGGATTCTGCCATTAATCCCCTCATTAATTCCGTTCCAGCAACATCGTGAGCAATGCCATCCTTACGTACAGACCATTCGCGGCCTGGCGAAAATAAAGCGCCCGGGGATCCTGATCGACAGACTTATCGAGTTCGACAGTACGCGGCAAGGGGTGCAGTACAAGGGCATCGGTCTTCATCTTCTGCAACACCGCGGAATCGATAGCGTAACGTTTCAGGTCGCCGAGTCCAGCCATCCGCTCAGGCCGAATGCGTGTCTGGTACACCACATCCACTTCGCCGATCACGCGATCAATGTCTGATTCCAATTCGTAGGCGATACCATGGTCATCGAGATAATCCAGAATATCCGGCTTCATCTGAAGCTCGGGCGGACTGACAAAGAAAATCTTCACCCGCTCAAACTTCGCCAGCAGATAGGCCAAGGACCGTGCCGTGCGTCCCTTATCCAGTTCACCGATGATGGCCAGGCTTAAACCGTTGAGCGGGCGCTCCCGGTAAATGGTGTATAGATCGAGCAGGGCTTGGGTCGGATGTTGTCCGCCATTGCCGTCCCCGGCATTGATCACCGGGACCGCCGAGACCTCGGCCGCACGCCGCGCGCCACCCTCCTCGTGGTGGCGAATCACGATGACATCCGCGTAGTTGCCCACGATGCGGATGGAGTCTTCCACCTGTTCTCCTTCGATCTCGGAAGAGAAAGCTCGCGCCTGTTCGGTGGAGAGCACTCGTCCCCCGAGCCGGTACATGGCAGCTTCGAAGGAAAACCGCGTGCGCGTGGAAGGCGTGTAGAACAGGGTCGCCATGATCCGGTTCTGGTAATCGAGCGACCCTCCCCGGGCCACCACGCGCTCCATTCCGCGGGAACGGTCGAATAGCTCCATGAGCAGCGGCAACGTGAACTGCTGAGATTCGACAACGTGCTTTAATCTCGCGCCAACTTCCGGCGGGGCTTTCGCAGGTGGTGCGCCTTGTGCCGCGTTCGCAGGAGCATGGTTCATGTCGTGAGTCCTCCCACCGGAACTTCCAGGGAAAACTCCTGCTCCGTTCCGGCTTTCTCGTTGTCTGGAAGAATGTGCGTACCTGCCCCTCCGCCCACAGCCTCGGCCAGGTGTTCGCAGGACGTGATGATGCATTCTCTTCCGCCGTCGCGCAGGAAGCGGAGCGCCGACTCCACCTTCGGCCCCATGTTGCCGGGAGGAAAATGGCCGGCTTTGTCGTACTCTTCCAATTCAGCCGCCCTGACCCTCCGTAGCGCTTGCTGTCCCGGCGTTTTGTAGTTGAAGTAGACGTAGTCGGTGTCGGTCGAGATGACGAACAGGTCCATGCCCAGGCGTGAAGCCAGCAGGGCGGATGCCCGGTCTTTGTCAATGACGGCTTCCACTCCTTGCAGAATTCCGTTCTTGCGCGCGACCGGAATCCCGCCGCCGCCGCAGGCAATCACCAGCACGCCCAGCTCGACAAGGTCGTGGATTACATCGGCCTCTACAATCTCGATCGGCTGGGGCGAAGGCACGATGCGGCGATAGCCGCGCAATGCATCTTCCACGATCTCCCAGCCGAAGGCACGCCGGCGCTCCTCGGCTTCCACCAGAGAGTAAAAAGGGCCGATCGGTTTGCTGGGATGATTCATGGCCGGGTCGTCGAGCGAGACCAGGCTCTGGGTCAATACCGTGACCACCGGAACCTGCAGGCCGGCTGCTTCCAACTCGTTTTCCAGGACTTGCTGCAGCAGATATCCAATTTCGCCCTGCGTGGACGCGTCGCACACATCGAGAGGATGGCCCGGGACCTGGCTTGCTCCCCGCTCCGATCGCAGCAGGGCTGCGCCCACCTGGGGTCCATTACCGTGAGTGAGAACGATGCGGTAGCCCTGACCGATCAGTGCGACAATCTGCGCCGCCGTGCGGCGGGCGTTTGCCAACTGCTCAGCAATGGTCCCTTTTTCGCCGGCGCGAATCAGAGAGTTTCCGCCCACCGCAAGCAGCATGGTCTTCATATCTGTACCTTAATCAGGCATGCGCCAACTCCGGGGTTTCGGCTTGCTTGAACGACCCCACTGGCACATCTTTCATAAGTTCCACCATGATTGCTTTCTGCACATGTAGGCGGTTTTCAGCCTGCTGGAACACAACCGAGCGTGGCGAATCAATCACATCGGCGCTGACCTCTTCGCCGCGGTGGGCTGGCAGACAATGCATAAAGATGGCATCTCGCTTGGCGCGGGCGAACAAAGCAGAGTTCACCTGATAGGGGTGGAAAAGCCTCCCCCGCTCCTCCACCTCAGCTTCCTGCCCCATGCTCGCCCACACGTCGGTGTAGACGACATCTGCGTGGGAAACCGCTTCCCGTGGATCATTGGTGACAACGCAGTTTCCACCAGTGTCTTTTGCGCGCTGGCGCGCCCACTGGATGGCTTCTGAACAGGGCTCGTAGCCGGGCGGCGTTGCCACCCAAACCTGCACGCCCAGTTGAGCGCCCGCGAACATCAGCGAGTGAGCGACGTTGTTGCCGTCGCCTACAAAGGCTACGTGCAGCCCCTCCAGCTTGCCTTTGATTTCCCACATCGTGAGATAGTCGGCCATGGCCTGGCAGGGATGGCTGAAGTCCGTGAGGCCGTTAATTACAGGGATGCGCGCGTGTCTCGCCATCTGTTCCACAACTTCGTGGGCGAACGTGCGCACCATGATCCCCTGCACCATGCGCTCGAGGTTCCTGGCCGCGTCATACACCGACTCCCGCTTGCCCAGGCTGATTTCCGCCGGAGACAGATACAACGAGAATCCGCCCAGTTGCTGAATCCCGACGTCGAAGCTTACTCGTGTCCGCAGTGACGGTTTCTCAAAGATCATGGCCAGCGCTTTGCCCTGAAGCGCCTCAATGTATGCCGAGGGGTGGGCCTTGATTTCCCGGCCCAGAAGCAGCAGATATTCGATTTCGGTTGGCGAGAAATCCCGGATGGATAAGAAGTCTTTCCCACTCATGATTGCACCCCCGCCGGAACAACGTTAGGCTCAAGCGCTGGGCTCTCCGTCTATGCTCGTCGGGCCCCGCTGGCGCCTGGTATCCTCCCGGCCCTCGCGGACCTAGCCCTAGTCCTATTCATTACAAAGGTTCTGATAATTGAAGACTGTGACGAAGGTCGCTTGTCTCAGTGACGAGGGTCACCAGACCTCCACCGTGTCAAACTAGCATCTAGGGTTTGAGAGGCTTAGGGGGCTCAACCGGCACTTAATTGCCGGCAAACGCTAGTGGTCAAGAATAGACGAATTACCCGTACTCTTCTTCGCCCCGGCGCGCATCGCCTTGCGTGTGGCCTCGAGCGTGTTGACCAAGGACTCCTTCGGCAGCTCTTGGATGATCGGCTCGATGATCCATCCTAGTCCCAAGGGTACGTCACGCGTCAGCGAAATGGCGCGACACTCAAGGTAGACATCGCCATCCCGCTCCTCGAATCGCCAATAGGAATACAAGCGCCACAGGAACCCGAGGCCCGTATCCGGCAGCAGTACTTTTTCCTGAGGACTTCCGGCCTTTTCCACTTCAGCAATTTTTGTAGTGTGCGAACGACAGAGCCATCGCTCTCCACCCAGAGAGCGATAGTGCACGTCATGATAAGTGTCCAGAACCACCGTGATGATCTTCTTTTTAAGCAGACGCAGGTAGATCTTGAAATTGTTACCGTGATGCCTGATTAATTTTGAGTCAACCACCTCTGGCTTGTAGATGTTCTTGTGGTGATCGTAGTTCTGCACTAGTGTAAGCACGTCTTCAACGGTCACCTTAGGAATCAGTGTGGCGCCGATCCAATCGTGGACCAAACCATGCGGCACTTTGACCGGCTTTTTACCCGACCAGAATTGCGCCACCACACCGCCTCCGCGGACTTGCAGGGCTCTCTTCGCGTCGGTGTCGGACCACAGGAACGGGCCGTTGCCGCCCTGCGTCTGCTCCATGGCCGCCTCGGCGTCGCGAATGTAGGCGTCAAAAGCCCCCAGCGTTTCCTGCTTCAGCTGAACCGGAGCGACAGTTTGCGCCATTGTGAACCTATTCTGATCGTGATCTGCCCTTGCGGGTCAAATGATACATGCAAGCTTGAACCGGCATGACCCGCGATTCCTCGCCCTTCTCCAGCTATACAATCGGAGCGGCTACCGTGAAGACCCTGAACGAAGTCTATTCCTCACTTTCCAGCCGCCGCCGCTACGAGGTCTGGTTTATTCGTCTCGGACTAGCGGACGGATCCGGGGCGTGGTGGTTCCGATATTTGCTGCTGAATCCGGGGCGGGACGGTTGCCCCGGGAATCCGCGAGGTATGTCGGCACAGGTATGGGCCACGTGGTTTCCGCGGGATGAAAAGCCGCAGAGCTTCATTCAGGGATTTCCGTTGAAGGATGCGGACCTCAGCACCAGAAGGCAAAGTCCATTTCACTTCCGGATCAGCGACAATCGAATCGACGAGAATTCCTGCCACGGAGTGCTACAGGTAGACGGACACAAGATCTCTTGGGATCTCCATTATCGTTCAACATTTGCTGTCACCCTGAGCCACAAGGGCTGGATCGGGTTTTCCCGAACGCCTCATTCTGATGCGCTCTTCTCCGGACAGATCGCGCTCGATGGCCGGAAGTTTGCCGGAGATGCGCTGGGCTTGGGCGTGCAGGGGCACAACTGTGGATACCGGCATCGCGACTTCTGGCGGTGGGCGCACGCATATTTTCCCCGGACCCGGGGACCGGCGAGCACACTGGAGGCGCTGGTCTACGAGATGCCGTTCGGATTGGTCTTTCGCCAGGCTGTGCTCTGGCACGAAGGCAGGCAGCACGTGATGCGGAACTTGCGGGAGAAGGGAAGAGCGTCGAATGAATTCGCATGGAATTTTCGCAGTTCTACAAAAGGTGGCTTGCAATTGGAAGCAGCTTTCGATGGCACAGGGCCGAGCATTCATCGCTTGCCCTACCTCAAGACGGATTGTTCGGGCAGCTTTGAAGTCGTAAACAATAGTCTGGCAAAGGCGTCGCTGCGTTTGGAACAGCCCGGTGGAGACGTCGAGGAATTAGAGACGGGTGACGGCGCCGTTTTGGAAATGGTTGGCCGTCTGAACAAAAACGCGTAGAGCCGAGCGCCTTGGGAGCTGCCCTGAGCGAGGTCGAAGGGCCCGCCCGGGCCACGTTATCCTTCTGAATGAGTCAGCGCCAGGCGTTCGGCAACAATCGAGTATGCGGACGGATTGAACGCCATCCCAATGTGCGTGCCGGGCACTTCAAAATCATTCCCATTGCTCTTGGTCATGCAGTAGCGCCAGTCCACGATGCCGTCGTGCCGGGTATAAATCGCGGTCTGGAGCATGGAGTCCGGAACTTCGCGACGCAGCGAATCAATAAAATTGCAGGTGCAGCGCCCGGTGTAGCAGTGCGGCAACACACCATTGCCATGCTCCTGCAGGATGCGCAGGCGAATGGCTTCCGCGGCATGGACAACAGCGCGGTTCGCGACCGTGCCGCGAATGGGCGATGCCAGGGTGATGACGGACGCGATGTCTTTCGGCCTCGCGCCGGCAATAGAGCGGGCGATCACTCCTCCCAAGCTGTGGCCGATCAAGTGAATTTTGCGGCCCGTCTCGTCCAACGCTTTCTTGATGGTGTCGCTCACGTGGCGCTGGATCAGCAGGTTAGGGCAGTCGGCGTTAATGCCGATGCCGGAAAAATACGGCCGGTAGCCGATGCGTCCCAGCCAGCCGTGCAGTTCCGTCAGATAAAGATCGGTGCCGAGAAAGCCGGGAATGATGACAACGCCGGAGTCATCGCCACGCGGTACGCCAAAGCCGTAGTAAACCGGCATGGCATGCAGCAGCAGGACTTCGGCTCCGAACAGCGCTTCGGTCCACAGGGAATTACTGGCTTCGGGGTGAGGTTGGGGTGATCGCTTGCGGGACCTGAGCTTCGAGGGACGTGTCGCCCTTTTCTGTGTGCGCAAGTTCGGCCTGAGTCTGCCCGCATCCGCGCACCTTTACGCCGGCGTGCGCATAGCAGGCGGATGCTTGTTCCATGACGGATTATACCGCTAGGGTCCAACCTGCTCCATAGCACATTCGAGTCATGGTGCCTGGGAGGATTGGAAGGAAATCGTCTCTTTACCTCTTCACCTCTTCGCAACCTTCCACTTCACGAAATGCTTCTAGGCTCTCACCCGCTTCCGCGGCTTCTTCCGCGTGCCCTTTTCCAGCCGCGCCTCCAGCTCCGCCACGCGTTTGCGCAGGGCATCCATCTCCGGCTCGGCCTCCGCCTTCGGCGTCGGTGGCGGTGCACCCAGAAATTTCTTCATCATGTCTACCGGTGACAGATATGGCGGACTGCACTTCGCCCAAACGGCTCTGCACCGCGTCCTGCACCTTCTGATAGGTGTCAAACGCGGACTTCAAATACCACATGACGAATTCCTGCCGCACCTCATCCGAGGCGATGATGAGCTGGCGAAGCAGTTCGAGAGGCAGGCCAGTGGGCTTGTCCTTGGCGTCTTCGGTGATGATTTGGGTCAACGTGACGCGGGTCAGGTCCTGGCCGGTTTTCGCGTCGACGACCTTCAGTTCCTTGCCTTCGCGAATAAGCGCGGCAATGTCGTCGAGGTTCACATAGCGGCTGCCGCCAGTATCATACAGCCTGCGGTTGGCGTATTTCTTGATAATGACGGTGGAAGATTTCATTTGTTTCCTGTGATTAACCCGCCTATGTTGCTGTGCACAAACGAACATATATATCTTGACACAAATGACTGTGGCTCGTATATTTAAGTCGAATGCTGCAGTGCAGCAAATTTGGAGGTATCATATGCCGACAACCACCAAGACCGAGACCCCCCGGACTCATCCCAGGGAGTCATCGTTTGTTTCTATCCTATCGGGTTGGGCAGAGCAAGGCGTCCAGAGTTTTTTCGCCACACAGCGGATCCTGTTGGATCTTGCCATGCGGCAGAATGCGAACGTCATGCATGCTCTGCGGCAGCAACTGACCGACCCACATCACTCTCCCACCGCTATTCTCAGCGAAGTGGCCGGGGAGGGTATGACCAACTTTATCGAAGGACAAAAAGTGCTGCTCGATCTGGGCAAGCAACAGCACGAGCTGCTGATGACCGGCGTGCAAGAGCGCATTGGGGATTCGCCTGCGGCCCATGCCATGACTGACCTGCTGCGCCGCAGCGTGGAGACGTTTATCCACATGCAGGAGGAGTTCCTGAAGATCGCCGGCAAGCAGACCCATACCTGGGTCGAGGCTGCCAAGGCCGGCAAACCGTTCCACGGCGAGCCCCTGATGGAACTGGCCCGCGATGGTATGGAGAACTTCATGAAGGCGCAGAAGCAGTTCCTCGATGTCATCGTTGAGGAGACTGCTAAAGCGACGGGCAAGAAAGCGAATGGCGCTGTCAGGAAAGTCAAGAAGACCGAACTCTCCGAACTGGCGCGCCAGGCCACCGAGTCGTTTCTTGATGCTCAGAAGAAACTGGTGGATGTTACAGGCAAACAGATGAACGCGAATGTGAAGACCGCAGGCAAGAGCCTCGAGTTGCTGCGGCCATTTCCCTTCCTGCCGTTGGCTGAACTGACGCGAGAAGGCGTGAAAAGCTATGTCGATGCTCAAAAGGCATTGATGGACGTTGTGGCGAAACCGCCTGCCAAGCCAAAACAGGCGCATAAAGGCGAGCACCGCGGCAAGAAAGGCAAGAAGCACATGGCGGCCGCGGCAGTTGCGTAAGCAGGAAACGGCGAAGGACACGGCTTCAGCCGTGCCACCAGAGCCGCGACGTCGAACGGCTTCAGCCGCTGAGGTAACCGCCTCAGGGGCTGAAGCTTGTTCTCCTGACGGCACGGCTGAAGCCGTGCCCTTCCCTTTGTCATTCATCGCGAGGCGCACATGAAAATTCCTCTTACTCCCATTCGTTTCCTGCGCTATGCGCGGGAGCAATTTCCCAACAAGATTGGAGTGGTTTGCGGCGATCAGCGCTTTACTTATGCGCAATTCGCCGAGCGCTCCTCGCGTCTGGCAGGCGCGCTTATCACTGCAGGGGCAAAACCGGGTGATCGCATCGCCTTTCTGAGCACCAACTGTCATCGCCTGTTGGAGGCCTATTACGGTGTCCTGGAAGCCGGCTGCGTTTTGCTTCCCTTGAACATCCGGCTGGCGCCGCAAGAGCTGGCTTTCGTTTTGAATGATGCCCAGGCCAGATTCTTGTTCGCGGAAACGACTTTCTTGACGTTGGCCGAGTCCTTTCGGACTGCTGTTCCATCGATCGAAACTACTTTTCTGCTGGATGGACAGCCACAGGCAAACTGGCTGGCCCCGCAAACCTACGACGAACTGCTGGCGACTTCCCCTCCGTTCGAATGCGACTTCACGCAAATCGACGAGGACTCAGTGGCCGAACTCTTCTATACCAGCGGATCGAGCGACCGCCCGAAAGGGGTGATCCTCACCCACCGCAACATTTATTTGCACGCTTTATCCGTGCTGGCCGCGGGACAGACGTCCCCAACCACACTTGGCGAGATGTCGTGCAAGTCGGTGTGGCTTCACACTATTCCGCTGTTTCACGCCAACGGGTGGGGCTCGGCGCACACCATCACGGTGGTCGGCGGGACGCACGTCATGATTCACCACTTCAATCCGGTCGACGTGTTCAGACTGATTGAAAGGGAGCGCGTCAGCACTTGCGCGATGGTACCGACGATGGTGACAGCGCTAGTGCATTCTCCCGAGAGGCCGAAGCACGACCTGACCAGCCTGCAGACCATCATCATTGGCGGAGCGGCTTCGTCTCCTACTTTGGTGAGAGAGGCTCAGGAGAAACTGGGCTGCGCCTGCATCTCCGGATACGGCCTGACCGAGACTTGTCCGACGCTCACCAAATCACCCATGAAGTCAGGCGTGCTGTGGGAAGGAGAACAGCGCTATACCGGACAGGCCATGACCGGGTTTGCCATTCCTGGTGTCGAGCTGCGCGTGCTCGGCCCGGACGGGAAGGAGGTACTTCACAACGGAGTTGCCCTTGGCGAAATCGTGGCAAGAGGCGACGGCGTGATGGACGGCTATTGGCGCCAGCCCCAGGCCACGGCGTCCGCCATGCAAGACGGCTGGTTCCATACGGGTGATGTGGCCACTGTCGATCAACACAACTACCTTCAGATTGTTGACCGCCAGAAAGAAATCATCGTCAGCGGCGGCGAGAACATTTCTTCGCTGGAGGTGGAAAAGGCGCTTGCCGCTCACCCCGCGGTGTACGAGGCGGCGGTGATTCCTGTCCCGGACGCAAAGTGGGGCGAAGTGCCGAAAGCGGTCGTCGTCCTCAAACCCGGAGCGGAAGCGACAGAAGAGGGAATACTGGAATTCTGCCGCGCCCGCTTGTCGCATTACAAGTGTCCGCGGTCCGTCGAGTTTCTGGGAAGCCTGCCTAAGACCGGGACGGGCAAGCTTTTGAAGCGCGAGCTGCGGCAGAAATATTGGGCAGCTCAGAAAAGTACGGCGTCGTAGGAGATGGGAGGGAAAATCTTCTACTCGCGCCCTTGGGAAGAGTGCGGCCTCGGTCGTGCCTCAACAGACGCGAAATCCCAACGGCTCCAACCTTCGGAGGTAACCGCTTCAAGGTATGAAAGCCGTCGCGTATGCGCACACCACGGCAGGGCTGTCGCCGTGCTCTTCCCGTGATGACATTGGTTAACGAGGTTCGAGCGAGGTGAAATATGGCCACGGTTACGGCAAGGCCCACTCCCAAGATTTCTGGCGGCAGTTTCCTGATCGAGGAGCGTACGCCCGACGAGGTGTTCACTCCTGAGGATTTCACCGAACAGCAACTGCTGATCGCGCAAACTGCCGAAGAATTCGCGAATAAAGAAATCGTCCCCAACATAGAAAAAATGGAACAGAAGGACTTCGCAGTCACCCGCGAACTGGTGAGAAAAGCCGGCGAACTGGGCCTGAGTGGGGTGGATGTTCCCGAGCAGTATGGCGGCATGCAGCTCGATAAAGTCACTTCTGCCATCATTGCTGACCGTATTGCGAAGTACGCCGGCTTCAGCACGACCTGGGGCGCGCACACCTGCATCGGCACGCTGCCCATCGTCTACTTCGGCACGGAGGAGCAGAAGAAGAAGTATCTGCCCGGGTTGGCAAGCGGCAAAACCGCCGGGGCCTACGCACTCTCCGAATCCTCTTCGGGCTCCGACGCCCTCAACTGCCGCACCCGGGCCACACTCTCCGCCGACGGCAAGCACTACCTGCTGAACGGCGAAAAAATGTGGATCACCAACGCCGGGTTCGCCGACTTGTTCATTGTGTTCGCCAAGGTGGACGGAGAGAAATTCACCGCCTTCATCGTCGAGCGCAAGTTCCCTGGTTTTGCCGTGGGCGCGGAAGAACACAAAATGGGCATCCGCGGGTCATCCACTTGTCCACTCATTCTCAATGACTGCAAAGTGCCGGTGGAGAACGTGCTTGGCGAAATCGGCAAGGGGCATCACATCGCCTTCAACGTTCTGAACGTCGGCCGTTTCAAGCTGGGTGCCGGCAGCGTCGGCGCGGCCCGCAACTCCATTGAGAGCGCCATCGCCTACGCCAAACAACGCAAGGCCTTCGGCAAAGTCATTGCCGATTTCGGCCTGGTGCGCGAGAAGCTGGCCAACATGGCTACCGGTGTTTTCACCGGGGAAGCCATGGCGTACCGCACCGTCGGCATGATGGACGCGGCGATCGAGCAGCTCGGCGACGCTCACGACGACATGCCCCAGGTCCGCAAGGTGATCGACGAGTATGCCGTCGAGTGCTCCATCCTCAAGGTGTGGGGATCCGAATTTCTCAATTATGTGGTGGATGAAACCGTGCAGATCTACGGTGGATACGGCTTTGTGGAGGAGTACCCGGCCGAGCGTGCCTACCGTGATGCCCGCATCAACCGCATTTTCGAAGGCACCAACGAAATCAACCGGCTGGTTATTACCGCCTTCCTGTTGAAACGGGCGATGTCGGGACATCTTCCGCTGATGGGCGCGATCAAGAAGCTAATGGATGAAGTGATCTCCGGCAACCGAGACGAGAGTGCCGAAGGTCTCCTGTCTGAAGAAAGAAGACTGGTAGCGAGCGCCAAGAAGATCGGTCTCTTCGCTGCCGGGGTTGCGACCCAGAAATACATGCAGGCGATGCAGGACCAGCAGGAAATCATGGGAGCCATCGCGAACATGGTCATCGAAAGTTATGCGATGGAGTCAGCGGTGCTGCGCGCGCAGAAACTGGCCGTTCGATGTGGAGAGGCGAGCGCGGCTAATGCCATCGCCATGGCTCGTGTTTACATGACCGGAGCGATGGAGAGAATCGAGAGTGCTGCACGCATGGTGATTGCCGCTTGCGGCGAAGGCGATATGCTGCGGTCGCAGATGGCCATTTTGCGGCGGCTTTCGAAATACGAGCCGTTTAACACGATTGCCCTACGGGAGAAGATTGCACAGAAGGTCATCGAAACTGGCAAGTATCAGGTGATGTAGCCGCAAACCACGGCACGCGAAGAGTTCCGGAGCGACGCGGGCACCCTGCTCCGCGCGAGGGCCGCTCGTGCCATGACGGTTGAGTCTCTGTCTTGCGGACGAGGGCACCGGTGCCGAACTCGTCCAAGGCTGTCCCCAGCTCAATTTGGATCAAGCGAACCACTTCGTGGCGTGCTATAGTGCCGCCGGGGTGGTTACCACCTTCTCCCCTTTCAGGTCTTCTGTCCTAAGCCAGTCCATCTGAAGTTTTTCAACCCTTAGGCTCCCTTGCCACAGGCAGCGGTGCCGGCGGACCCACTCCGCGCATGTTCTCCAGTGTGACCACGCTCACAACCTCCCGTGATAGCTGCCACGGATTCAACCTCGCGCTAATGGTGTAGTGAACGTGTTGTCAGCGATGGCCGAGTAGTGGGGCAATCTTATGGGTCTGCGCACGTGGTCAAGGTCCGAGGTCGAATATGGCCGCAAGGTTCTCAATTCCGGGCTGGAGGGCGCTCGTTCCGCCCGAAAAGCATTTCTTGAAGGAAGGCCTTGCAGCCCATTGTTCAACGAGTCGATTCGAAACGCTTTAAAGCCCGCTGCCATCGGAGCATCCATTGGCGCTCTCGGCGGCTGTCCCGGAAACCGGGAGAAGTCGATCGCAAGAGTACTGGCGTTTGGCTTGCTGGGTGGTGCCATCGGCTTTGGCGCAGGTCTGGTCTGGCAGAATCGCCGTTTGGCCGCAAGCGTCGCGTGTGGGGCGCTGCGGAACATGGACAGGGTATGCGATGAGCACTGGCTGGAAAAGCATCCCATCGATTACGCGTAGCGAGAGACGGTTTCGCCAGCGCTTCGGCCTCGCTCCAGGTCGCGAGCGTTTTTGGCGTCTGTTCGTACGCGTGCTTCTCACAGGTAATGGGCCCCTCGAATAGATACAGGGGGTAGCAATGACCGTAAGCGACGCAGTGCAGGAAAGGGTTCCAATCCCAATCCCCGTAGAGACTCTCAGTGAAGAGCGAATTGCCTACCTGGATCGACTAGTCAGCCAAGCGAAAACCGCCGCCGCCGTCTTTACCCAATTCACCCAGGAGGACGTAGATCGCATTGTTAAAGCCGTGGTCCTGGCCGGTCTGGAACAAGCTCAACCTCTTGCCCGGCTGGCGGTGGAAGAAACCAAGCTCGGAGTCATGGAAGACAAAGTCCTCAAGAACATGGTGGCCACCGAATTCGCCTACAACTACGTTAAGGACAAGCGCACCGTCGGCGTCATTCGTGAGTTTCCAGAACGCAATCTGGTCGAGATGGCTGAGCCAATCGGTGTCATCTTCTCACTCACCCCGATTACGAATCCGACTTCCACCGTGCTCTTCAAATGCATCGTCGCCATCAAGACCCGAAACGCAGTCATTTTCAGTCCCCATCCCAAGGCGTGGCGCTGCTGCTCCGAAGCCGTAAGGATCATGTACGAGGCCGCTGTTAAGCACGGCGCACCCGAGGGAGTTTTCTCCTGCCTGGAATCGCACAGCCTGCAGGACAACGCTTACCTGATGCGGCACAAAGACGTGGCCCTGATTGACGCAACAGGCGGTCCGGGCGCGGTCAAAGCCGCCTACAGCTCCGGCAAACCAGCCTTGGGTGTGGGTGCGGGAAACACGCCGGTTTACCTCGAGAAAACGGCGGACGTGAATACCGCTGTGGTCGACATCATCATCTCCAAGACCTTCGATAACGGCACCATTTGCGCCTCCGAGCAGACCCTGGTGATTGACGATGAAATCTATGATCTAGTGCTGAAGAAATTCGCAGATCTGGGCGCACACCTCTGCAACGAACAAGAAACGGAGTTGCTGGCCCGCACCGTGATTGATCCCGAGACGGGCTGCATGCAGCCCGTGGCAGTCGGCCAGAAGGCCACTGACATCGCCCGCTTCGTCGGGATTTCGGTCAAGCCGAACACCAAATTGCTCATCGCGCCGATTCAAGGTGTGGGCCGTGAATATCCCCTGTCGGTGGAGAAGCTGTTTCCGCTGTTAGCGGTTTACCGGGCGAAATCGGTGAATGAGGCGCTCAAGGTCTGCGTCGACGTGAATCACGCCGGCGGCCTGGGCCATACGGCGGTCATTTTCTCGCGCAACGATGAGGTCATCCGCAAGTTCAGCGAGGTAATCAATGCCGGGCGGATCATTGTGAACTCGCCGGGTTCGGTCGGTGCTCTGGGCGCGGTTTACAACGATCTGGTGCCCACCTTCTCTTTCGGATGTGGAACTGGCGGCGGCAACAGCACCACCGACAACGTAAACATCTATCACTACCTCAACATCAAGCGCGTCGCTCGGAGGACGCAAGCTCATATGTGGTTCCGTGTTCCCAATCAGATCTATTTCAACATGAACGCGGTGGAGAATCTGCGGCAGTTCGCCTCGCAGTCCACCATCATTATTACTAATCCTGCGCTGGAGAGATTCGGTCACGTGGATATTGTTCGCCGATATCTGCCGGAGCAGACCCACGTCCATGTCTCGGTCATTCCCGATGCCGAGCCTGAAGTCAAGGTCATTACGCAGGGAGTCGAGGCTCTCAATTTCTACAAAGCCGACCAGATCATCGCGTTGGGTGGCGGGTCCGTGATCGACGCGGCCAAGATCATGAAACTCAAGTATGAGTCGCCGGATGCAGATCTGGCAGAACTCGCCGCGCCCTTTCTGGATCTTCGCAAGCGCGTGGTCCAGTACCCGACCGAAAAGATTAACCGGGCGCGCTTGATTGCCATCTCTACCACCAGCGGCACCGGGAGCGAAGTCACCCCGTTCGCTGTGCTGACCGACAAGGAGCACGGGCGCAAGGTGACGCTCGCCGACTATTCGCTGACCCCCGACGTCGCGATCGTCGATCCTCAGTTTGTCATGTCCATGCCAAAGGGTCTTACCGCCGATACCGGCATCGACTGCCTGACCCATGCGCTCGAAGCGGTGGTCTCAACTTACGCGTCGCCGTACACCGATGCCGACGCCATGCAGGCGATTCGACTGGTATTCAAGTACTTGCCCATCGCCTACAGCCATCCCCACGATGAAGAGGCGCGCTGCATGATGCACAACGCCGCTTGCATCGCGGCGATGGCGTTCTCCAACGCATCGGTGGGTGTGAATCATGCCCTGGCGCACGCCTTCGGCGCGCGCTTCGGTGTGGCGCATGGCCGGGCCAATGCGCTGATGTTGCCGCATGTCATTGCGTACAACGCGGCAGTGCCCACCAAGTTTGTTCCGTCGCCCTACCAGAAAGGCCATGTGGCGCACAACAAGTACGCCACGGTCGCCGATCTGCTCGGCCTGGGCGGGCATACGGTCGAGGAAAAAGTAAAGAGCCTGATCGTGGCTGTAGAACAGCTACTCGATCAATTGGAATTTCCGCGCTCGATCGCCGACCTGGAGATCTCGAAGGATGAATTCGAGCGGGCGATGCCCGATTTGACCAGGCTTGCTTTTGACGACCCCTCGGGACGGTCGAACCCTCGCATGCCATTAATGAGCGAATTGACCGAACTGTTTTGGAAGGCTTACGCGGGGCGGAGCCTGGCTAAGAAAGCCGGCGCGCCCCAGCGACAAACCGCCTAACGGATGGGAGTGGGTATGGCAATGATTTCCGTGTTGCACAAGATGGATGAAGAGCGGGTGGTCCAGACATTGCGAGAAGCCGGCGAAAAACTGAATGGCGCCGGTGGGGAGGTGGTGCTGGATGTTTCTTCCCTCCGGCGAATCGATTCGAACGCACTCCGCGCGATGGAAGAGTTCGCCGGCCTGGCCCACGAAAAGGGAATTAAGGTCGTGTTGCGCAGCGTCAATATTGATGTCTACAAAGTGCTCAAACTGACGAAGCTGACGTCGCGATTTGCTTTCGTGGGTTAACGGGAACGAATTGGAGAGCTGTTATGCAGAACCATCAACAAGATGACCGCCTTTCCTGGGGTGACACAGTGTTCCTGAACCTGGAGCGCGAGGGTATGCCGCTCAACGTGGCCAGCGTCAGCATCCTGGAGGGCGAGATCCCGTTCAAAGCTTTCACCCAATTCATCGAAACGAAACTGCCTCTGCTTCCCCGTTATCTCAAGCGGGTGGTGCCACCGCCGCTGAATATTGGTTTGCCGACATGGGAATACGACCCCAACTTTGATATTCGCAATCACGTCCGTGACGTCACGCTCAAACATGGCACCGACACCGAATTGAAGGCGCTGGCTGGAAAACTTTTTAGCACGGTAATGGACCGCCAGCATCCCTTGTGGGACCTGACTCTCGTCCACGGTCTGAAAGGCGAATCGCACCGGACTCATTCTCCGCATGCACCATTGCCTAGCCGATGGTATTGCCGGCGTGGGCATCATGAACGTGCTCCTGGACGCAAGCCCGGACGCGCCGCGCCTGCCGCGGAAGAAATTCCGGCTCCCCGCGCCCCCACGGCGCGACCCGATCAACTCGCTTACTGATGGGGTGGTGAATTCCTGCGGCGATTTCGTCACGCGGATCCTCTCCGCCTGGGCGGACTTGTTGGATATGACGCAGCGCATGGCCGCGAATGGTGGAAGTCTGGCTCCGGACGAGTCCTCACCGCTGCTTCCGGAAATTACCGCTCTCACCGAGCGGCTGCGCTTCAACGTTCTTTACCGTGGCCCGCAAAAATTCGCTTGGGCGGAAATTCCTTTGGCGGAGGTCAAAGCGATACGGCAAATCTGTGGGGCTAGCGTGAATGACGTGATTCTCGCGTTGGTCACGGCCACCATCCGGCGCTATTTGGAACTGCATGGCGACCGGGTCAAGGGGCGGCTGTTGCGCATGATGGTCCCAGTCAACCTGCGCGCCAACGATAGTCCGGGCGAACTGGGGAACCGGATCACGATTGTTCCGGTCACGGTTCCGCTGGATATCCGCAACCCGCGAAAACTGGTGGCCGCTGTGCACAAGAGGACCGAGTTTCTAAAGCATTCGCATGCCGCCGAGTTGGTGAGCTTGGCGGGAGGTTTGATCGGCATGTTCCCGAATGCTATGCAAGCGATGGTCGGGCCCATGGTGAGCCAGGTTCCGTTCACGCCCTTCAACATGGTGTGCACCAATGTGCCCGGACCGCAGTACCCCCTCTATGCCCTCGGTCACAAGGTGCTGCGCTGCTATCCCTACGTGCCGGTGGGAGGCGAGATGGCGGTCAACTGCGCCATTCTGAGTTACGACGGGATGATGTATTTCGGGTTTAGTGGAGACGTTCACGCCGCCCCCGATCTGCGGCGCTTGGAAGAGTTCTTGAAAGTTAATTTCGATGAGTTGCGAGACGCGGTTGCAGTTAAAGCGCCGCAGAAGGATCAGAAGAAAATACGGACGAAGACACGGAGGGTATCGAAACCCGTGCCTAAGCCCGCGGCCACCGTTCGAGTGTCTGTTCCCCTGACAGTCCATCTCCCTTCGGTCAAGCCGGCGCCAGTAAGACCGCCAGTCACTGAAGAAGAGAGGGTTCTGACGCAGATGACCGCGTAGTGATTCAGGGAGGTGGGTAGAGCAACTGGGCCAGGTAGTTCTCTTGAAAGCCGGGCGTTATGGTGGAAGGTACCCAGTCCGTTGAGCAAATCACATCCTGGTTGGTGGCGGGACGGTGGCTCTTCTTATTCGTCCATATTCTAGGCCTCGCTGCTTTCGCTTACATCGTGGCGAGGCGCCTTGTTCCGTTGCTGCGCGCAGAACGTGATTTTCGCTTTGACCGGCCCTTGGCCCGGTTGGGCAAGGTTGGCAAGTTCTGGCTGGGACAGTGGAAGCATCCCCGCTACAAGACCTCTGGCATCCTGCACATCTTTATTTTTGCCGGATTCATCCTTCTGGCGATGCGCGCCTTCACGGTGCTGATTGTCGGGGTCTCGCCGAGTTTCGTGATGCCGGGTTTGTCGGGAGAAACCGGACACCTCTACGAAGTCGCGACCGACTATGCCGCGACGGTGGTCTTTCTGGCGATGATATTCGCGATCGTGCGGCGGCTGGTCTTCAAGCCCGCTCGCTATGAAGTGCCTGCGCAGTTCGGGAAAGCGCACAAAGCCGACGCCGTCTTCTTACTGTCGCTGATCGCCGTTCTGATGCTCGCCGACAGCCTGTTTGAGGCTGCGAAAGCAGTCGGGCAGGTACAGACAGGTCATGCGGTCGAGTTCTCCGCTTTCTTGTCCCTCCCGTGGTTGTTCAAGGTTGCCCTAGTTTCAACTTCCTTGCCCACGCTCGGGCGCTTGTATTTCGCCGGCTATCTTGTCCACGAAGTGACCTTCTACTTCCTGCTGTGCTACCGGCCCTTCGGGATTCAGTTTCACGTGGAAACATCCTTGTTCAACATCTACTTCGCGAAGTTGGATAAGGGGACGCTGAAGCCGGTGAAGTGGGGCGTCAGCGACGAGCATCTCGATCAGGTGAAGTCTTTCGGCGTAAAGACGTTCGAGGACTTCACGTGGAAACACATGCTCGATTTCTACTCCTGCGCCGACTGCGGGCGATGCTCCGATAACTGCCCCGCCAATGCGGTAGGCAGGCCCTTGTCCCCGCGGTTCATCACTATCAAGGCCCGAGACTATGCCTTCCAGCACTATCCGATGTTTGGGCATGCGGGAAATGGTAAGCCGCTCGTCGGCAATCTCTATTCAGAAGACGAAATCTGGTCCTGCACCACCTGCGGCGCTTGCGAAGAAGAGTGCCCGTTGCTGGTCGAATATATCGACAAGATTGTCGATCTGCGGCGCGGCATGGTCGACGACGGGAATGTGCCCCAGTCGTTGCAAAAACCGCTGAAAGCGCTGGAAAGCCGCGGCAATCCTTACGGCAAGATGGAAAAGAAAAGGGCTGATTGGGTAAACGCCAAAGAGTTCGCGCAAAGCTGTCATGTAAAGACGGTCGACAAGACCAACGGCACCGACACGCTGTATTTCGTCGACAGCATCACTTCCTACGATGACCGGATGCAATCGATTGGCCGGGCCACGGCGAAGATCCTCGACCACGTAGGCGAGAACTTCGCAATCCTCGGCGCCGCAGAAAAAGACAGCGGACATGAAGTGCGGCGCTTCGGCGAAGAACTGCTGTTCACCGCACTGCGCGACCACAACACCGATGCCATCCGAGCATCCGGCGTGAAGCAGATCGTCACCGCTGACCCGCACGCCTTCAATGCCCTGAAGCATGACTACAAAGATATCCCGCCGGTCGAGCACATCAGCCAGGTAATCGCGCGCGAAGTGAAGTCCGGCAAGATCAAGTTCAATCCGATACAGAACGGCAATGACGTTTACACCTACCACGATCCCTGCTACCTGGGGCGGCACAACCAGGTTTACGACGATCCGCGTGACGTGCTCGATGCGATCCCCGGTCTGAAGCGCGTCGAGATGACCCGCTCTCGCGACCGCTCGTTCTGTTGTGGCGGTGGTGGACTGATGCTGTTCTACGAGCCAAAGGAAGAGCAGCGCATGGGTGTGAAACGAGTACAGATGGCGGCGGAAGCCGGAGCCAACGTGATCGTGACCGCGTGTCCGTTCTGCATGGTGAATATCGAAGATGCGATCAAGGTCGCTGGCATGGAAGGCACGATGACCGCCATCGATCTGACGGAATTGGTGGATCAACAAATTGCACGCGTAGGGACAGCCGCCCTCGGCTGTCCGGTCGAGCGCAGCTCGACTGAGTTTGATACGCAGGAAGAAGCGCTTCCCCGGAGGTAAATGTGGAAATTCTAGTTTGCACAAGACGGGTGCCCGACACTTCGGAAAACGAGATTGAACTGAACGCTGCCGGAAACGATATCGAGCGCGAAGAGTTGGTCTATTCGATCAACGAGGCGGACAACTACGCGGTCGAAGAGGCCCTGCAAATCGTCGCCAGAATCGGTGGCAAAGTCACCGTGGTTACTGTGGGCGGAGAAGATGACGAAGAGATTCTCCGGCGCGAAATGGCCATGGGCGCCAACCTTGGCGTGCTGATCTCCGACCAAGCGTTCTCTGCATCCGATGGCCGAGGTATCGCCACCGTCCTGAAAGCGTTCGTGCGAAAGGGCGCGTACGACGTCATCCTCACCGGGGTCCAGGCCGAAGACGGCGGCGCGCAAGTCGGCGGCATGCTGGCGGCGATGCTCGACTATCCGTTTGCCTCGCTGGTCAATTCCATCGAGGTCCTCGAAGGCAGGAAGCTCAAAATCAGCCGGGAAATCGAAGGTGGCAACAAAGAGATGAACGAGATTGATCTGCCTTGCGTGCTCTCGATCCAGACCGGCATCAACGAGCCGCGATATGTCGGTATGCGAGGCATCCGGGCGGTGGCTTCCGTGCCCATCCCGGCGTTCGGCGCGGCGGAACTGGGCGTCGAACTAGGCAGCGTAGGCAAAGCCGCCGCGAAAGTCACACGACTGGACTACTTCGTCCCCGCACTGGGCAAGGGCGCCGAGATGCTCAGCGGCAGCCGCGAAGAGAACGTGGAAAAAGTTCTAGAGCTGGTTGCAGCTAAAGGAGGGTTGAAATAATGGCCCGCATTTTCGTTTACATCGTGCACAAAGCTGGAGTGGCCGACGACTCTGCGGCGCAATTAGCGGCTGCGGCAAAAAAGATCGACCCCGCTGCCTCGCCCACCGCCATTCTCTGCGGTTGGGGCCCTGACCTGGACGTCGCGTGCGACAGCCTCCGTGCTTCCTACGCCGAGATTTGGAAGATTGCAAACGAAGCTCTGGTCTACCCCAACGCGGAGTTGGTCCGGAAAGCGCTGGTGAATGTCCTGCCGTCGGATAGCGTTTTGTTGTTGGCTCATGAGCACTTCGGAATCGACCTCGCGCCGGGTCTTTCCATCAAGCTGAACTCGGCTTTCGTTTCTGACGTGGTGGAGATTGCCGGAGTCGAAGGTGCCGACCTCCAGGTCGTCCGCCAGGAATTCGGCGGACAAGTCAGCGCCCATGTTCGTTGTGATATTTCCTCAGGCGTCGTGATAACGGTGCGTCCGGGAGCGTTCAAGCCGCTGGAAAGTTCCCCCGTCGCCGGGACCGTGATCGACAAATCATTCGAGGTTGGTGTTCTGACTGCTGGACGGCGATACCTCGAGACCGTGGTCGCTGAAGCCGGCGATGTGGACATCACCAGGCACAGCGTGCTGGTCTCCATCGGCCGGGGCATCCAGGAAAAGGACAACGTAGGCATCGCGCAGGAATTAGCCGATGCCTTAGGCGCGGCGGTGAGCTGCTCCAGACCCGTCGTAGATGCCAAGTGGCTGGAGAAATCGCGCCAGGTCGGCTCCTCCGGAAAGACGGTGAAGCCCAAAGTTTATCTGGCATGCGGCATCAGTGGCGCATTCCAGCACTTGGCCGGGATCAAGGGAAATCCCTTCATCATCGCGATTAACAAGAACCCGAAGGCCCCGATTTTTCAGGTAGCCGATGTCGGAATTGTGGACGACCTTCTGGAGTTCTTGCCGGAATTGACCAACAAGGTCCGTGAAATGCACAGCGTCGCAGCAAAGTGAGGCACCACCCATGATCACAAGCAAAACTTTGAAACTCAGTCTGAAGTCGCTCCGGGACTTCGCCAAGAAACGCCTGCCGGACGAAACGCTCCGCGAACTGGATGATCGTGACGAATGCCCGCTCGAAGTCGTGCATCACATGTGCAGTCCGGACCAGCTGGGCATTCAACTGCTTTTCATTCCCGAAGACTGCGGCGGTTTTGGCGGCGGCGCTTTCGATGTGTATCTGGTTTGCGAAGAGATGGCGCGCATTGATCTGGGCGTAGCCACGGCAGTGTTGGCGACATTTCTCGGCAGCGATCCCATCACGGTGGGTGCAACGCCGGAGCAAAAAAAGCTTTGGCTCACGCGTATCGCAGAAGAGGGATTGCTGTTCGCCTACGGAGCCACCGAGCCCGAAGCAGGCAGCGATCTGGGTGCGCTGAAGACCACGGCGGAGCCGGTCACAAAAGACGGCAAAGTCGTCGGCTACAAAATTAACGGAGCCAAGCAGTGGATCAGCAACGGCGGAATCGCCGACGCGTACACCGTTTTGGCGAATGCGCCGGGCGGCCCGAGCTGGTTCGTCGTAGAAAAAGGCGCGAAGGGCTTCAGTCACGACGAGCCCGAAGACAAGCATGGCATTCGGCTGAGTAATACGGCGGCACTCGCGTTCAGCGACGTCTATGTCGATGCCGACCGGCTGATCGGTGGTGTCGAAGGCCAGGGACTGATTCAGGCGCAAGCTGTTTTCGGGTACACGCGGCTGATGGTAGCGGCCTTTGGACTGGGCGGAGGATGGTCCGCGCTCGATCGCGCGATTCCCTATTCCACCAAGCGCATCCAGGCCGGAGCGCCGCTTTCGGAAAAGCAGGGCTACACCCACAAACTGATCGTGCCCCACGTGGCGCGCCTCGAAGCCGCCCGCTCCTACATAGAAGAGACCGCGGAGCGCATCGACGGAGGTACTGAAGGCAGCCTGAACACTGAAGGAGCGATCGCGAAATACATGGCAACCGAGGCCGGCAACCTGGCGGCCGACGCCAGCATTCAAGCCCTCGGAGGCTACGGATATACGCACGAATACATGGTGGAAAAAATCAAGCGCGACGTTCGCATCACCACCATTTACGAAGGCACCTCCGAGATTATGGAGATGACCATCAGCCGCGACCGCTGGCAACTTCACCTGAAGACGCGCGGGCAGCATTATCACGAGCAGGCGAAAAAATTCGAGGACCTGCATGCCCGCCATCCGAACGTGGGCGCTGACATCGCAGCCTTGGCCTTCCACGCGCTGGCCGAAGTGATGGAGAAAGCCCGGGTTGGACGCCTGACCCGCTATCAGCACATTCTTCTTCGGCTGGGTGAGTTGATCGCCTACGCGGAGTGCGGGGGAAGTCTGGCCCGCCGTGCCGCGCTCATGGCTGAGAACAAACTCAACGAGAAAGCCAACCGGCGCTTCGACGCGACCGCACTGGCGGCATTGAGTCGAATCTTCGCCCGCGAGGCCGCACTCAAGGTCGGCGAAGAAGGGTTGCGTTACGTCATTGGAGCTGGCGGTATCAACGAAGCCGAGATCGCCGCGCTGGAGGCAAGCCTGGGACTGCCCGCCATTCATCGCGCGCAGGCAGGCCTGATTTCGGACATGGATTATGTAGCGGACGTACTGTACGGCCGCGCCGCGAAGCGCGAGCTCGCAGCCGCGTGAGGGTTTTGTAGCGCCGGCGAGACGCCGGCGCTACGGAAAGTATCAGGAGCGCAGTCATGGAAAACACTTCATACCGGGCGATCGCGATTGTAGGCGCTGGGGCCATTCTGCCCGATGCTCCGAACGTTCCGGCTTTCTGGGACAACATAAAGAAGAGTCGGTACAGCATCACTGAAGTTGATCCCAAGCGCTGGGACCCGGCGTTCTACTACGACCCTGATCATACCGCGCCTGATAAGACCTATTCCAAAATCGGAGGCTGGGTGCGCGAATATCCCTGGGAGCCGATGAAGTGGCATTTGCCCATCCCTCCGCGCGTGGCCGATGCCATGGATGCGGCGCAAAAGTGGGCAATCGCCTGCACGCGCGAAGCGCTCGAGGACTACGGCTATCCCAAGCGGCCGTTCGACCCGGACCGCACCGCGGTAATCCTGGGCAATGCGTTAGGCGGCGAAAAGCACTATTTCACAGTCTTGCGCGTGTACTTTCCTGAGTACGCACACGAACTGGCTGAGAGCGTCAGTTTCGCGGCTTTGCCGGAAGCGGTGCGCCAGGAAATTACCCGCGAATTACGGGAGCGGATGGGCAAACATCTGCCTGAGATCACCGAAGACAGCATGCCCGGTGAGCTGGCCAACTGTATCGCCGGCCGGGTTGCGAATGTGTACAACTTTCACGGCCCTAACTACGTTTGCGACGCGGCGTGCGCGTCGGCCATGGCGGCGATCAGTTCCGCCTCCGAGGGATTGATTCAGGGCGACTACGACCTGGCGATCAGCGGCGGCATCGATCGCAACATGGGTGCCTCAAGTTTTGTGAAGTTCTCGAAGATCGGAGCGCTCTCCGCCACCGGAACCCGTCCCTACGCCGAGGGCGCGGACGGGTTTGTCATGGGCGAAGGCGCGGCAGTCTTCCTGCTGAAGCGCCTGGCGGATGCGGAGCGAGACGGGGACAAGATCTACGCCGTGCTGCGCGGCATGGGTGGGTCCAGCGACGGAAAGGGAAAAGGCATCACCGCGCCCAATCCGATCGGCCAAAAGTTCGCCATCGAGCGCGCCTGGAAGAATGCCGGAATTTCGCCCGCCACCGCGACTTACATTGAAGGTCACGGCACTTCCACCCGCGTGGGAGACGTGGTCGAAGCGGAAAGCATGGCCGAGGCGCTCAGCAGTTTTCATCTCCCCACTCACTCCGTAGCGCTTGGCTCGGTCAAGTCGAACTTTGGGCATCTCAAGGGAGCTGCCGGGGCCGCTGGGTTCCTGAAAACCGTGCTGGCGCTTCGCGACAAGGTTCTGCCGCCCAGCGTGCATTGCGAACACCCCAATCCGGAAATCGATTTCGCCCACTCTCCGCTCTACGTCAACACCGAGCTAAAGCCGTGGACGATTCCCCCGGATGGCGTGAGGCGAGCTGGATTGAGCGCCTTTGGTTTCGGCGGCACCAACTTCCACGCGGTGCTCGAAGAATACATTCCCCACAGATTGAACGGAAACGGCAAGCGCTCGGTGGCAGTAAATATGACGCAGCCTCCAGTGAAAGAGTCAATTATGAACGCACATAAAGATCCCTCCACGTCCCCGTTTTCTTACAAAACCCCATTACGCGGGGCGCTGGTCATCGGTGCTGCCTCAGAAGCTGCGCTGATCGAGCGTCTGCGCGCGGTGGAGAAAGACGCGAGAGAGGGGCGCGCTCTGGCGCCCGCCGCGCCAGCGGAAGCGGACCTGCGCGCGCCCGAGCGGCTGGCCATCGACTACGCCGACGCCCGCGAACTTGCGGAGAAGGCTGGCAACGCTCTCAAGGCGCTGGCGGCCAATCAGCCGGCCATGTGGAAGGCCCTGCGCGCCCAAGGCATCTTCCGCGGCCGCGGTCCTGCGGCCAAAGTAGCGTTCCTGTATCCCGGTCAGGGCTCGCAATACGTAAACATGCTGAAGCCGCTGCGTGCCGTGGAGCCGATCGTGGCAGAAACTTTCGTCGAAGCCGATCGCATTATGACGCCGCTGCTCGGCAAGCCGCTCAGCGAGTTCATCTTCGTCGACAAGACCGACGCCGACGCCGTCGCCAAGGCAGAGGACGATCTGCGCCAGACCGCCATCACCCAGCCCGCCGTGCTGGCCACCGATCTCGCCCTCACTCGCCTTCTGGCTGCTTATGGCATCACTCCCGACTTCACTATGGGACACAGCCTGGGTGAATACGGAGCGCTGCTTGCCGCTGACGCGATTCCCTTTGCTGATGCGCTCGAAGCGGTCAGCGCCCGTGGCCGTGAAATGACACGCTTTGCGCCGGAAGACAAAGGCCGCATGGCAGCGGTTTTTGCTCCTCTCGACGAGATCGAACGAATTCTGAAGACCGTGAATGGCTACGTAGTAATCGCCAACGTCAACAGCAATCATCAGGCGGTCATCGGCGGTGCAAGTAAGCCCGTCGAGCAAGCCATGGAAGCTTTTCAGAAAGCGGGATTCGAGGTTTCGCCGCTTTCGGTCAGCCATGCCTTCCACACCACGATTGTGGCTGCTGCCAGTGAACCGCTCCGGCAAGTCCTGGAGCGCCTGCATCTCGCGTCACCGCGCTTGCCCATCGTCGCCAACACCAACGGCGAGTTTTATCCCATGGGTCCGAACGTCGTGCCACAGATGCTGGACATTCTTGCGCAACAGGTCGCCGCTCCGGTGCAATTCGTGAAAGGTCTGCGCACGCTGTATGAAGCCGGCGCAAGAGTCTTTGTTGAAGTCGGACCGAAAAAGGCATTGCAGGGATTTGCCGAAGATGTCCTCGGCGAACGTGGCGACGTGATATCGCTCTTCACTAATCATCCGAAGGTTGGAGACGTCGCCGCGTTCAACCAGGCATTGTGCTGTCTCTATGCAGCGGGACTGGGCCGTGGCACGCCGGAAGCCGTCCGCAAGTCAGCGCCGGTGCACTTAACCTCTGCACCGCCGGAAACAGCCAAGCCAATCGCGGCCGCCGTACCCCGTCCGGATGCCGTCTCGGTATCAGGATCAACCAATGGCGATCACTACGTCGAACTTGGCCGCCTGTTCTCCGATGTTCTCGAACGTGGCTGGGAGATTACCCATGGCGAGAATCGCGCCCCTGCCGCCCTCCCGGTCGCCATCACCGGAGCGGCGCTGGGCCTGCCCGGCACCGATCACATCTTCGACGACGGCAACATTGCCCGACTTCTGCACGGCGATCAATTTATCGATACCATCCCCACGCGCTTCCGCCGCGCCATGCTCGACAAGCACATCACCCGGCTGGTGAAGAACGACAACGGCGGCACGTTCGAGACCATCAATAATGTCGCCGATGTCATCAAGTTGGCCGGCCGCGGCGGCGTATTCGATCTGGAAACCGAATTCGGTGTTTCCGCCGAGCGCGTGGCCGCCCTCGACCGCGACACCCAGCTTGCCATTGCCGTGGGCCTGGACGCACTGCGTGACGCCGGCATCCCGTTGGTTCAGCGTTATAAGACCACCACCAAGGGTACGCAACTGCCCGACCGCTGGGCATTGCCCGACGCTCTGCGCGATGACACGGGAGTAATTTTTGGCTCGGCGTTTCCTGGACTGGACTCCCTCGCGGACGAAATGGCGCGCTACTACGCGGACCACGGCCGCCGCGACCAGTTAGCCATGCTGCAAAGCCTGCGCGCCCGCATGGCCGAGACGAATGGCGATTCCATCCTGGGCCAGGAGATGGACCGGCGCATGGAAGAGTTGTGCAATGCCATCGAGAAAGAGCCCTACGTATTCGACCGGCGGTTTCTGTTCCGCGTGTTGCCCATGGGGCATTCTCAATTTGCTGAATTCATCGGCGCCCGCGGCCCGAACACGCAAATCAACTCTGCCTGTGCGACCACAACGCAGGCCGTGTCACTTGCTGAGGACTGGATCCGCGCCGGCCGGTGTCGCCGCGTGGTCGTGATCTCCGCGGACGACGTGACCACCGAGCATCTGCTTGGATGGATGGGTGCCGGCTTCCTGGCAAGTGGAGCAGCGGCCACCGACGAAGTCGTCGAAGAAGCCGCCGTTCCTTTTGACCGACGCCGCCACGGCATGATCATTGGCATGGGCGCTGCGGCCCTCGTAGTCGAGAGCGCGGAAGCCGCCCGTGAACGCGGCATTCAGCCCATCTGCGAAGTATTGAGCGCGGTGACCGCGAATAGCGCATTCCACGGCACTCGTCTCGATGTCCAGCATATCGGCCAGGTGATGGAAGACCTGGTGAGCAAAGCGGAGGCCCGCAGCGGCATTCGCCGTCATCAGATCGCGCCACAAACGGTTTTCATCTCTCACGAAACCTATACCCCCGCGCGGGGCGGCAGCGCCGCCGCGGAGATCCACGCGCTGCGTCACGTGTTTGGGGACAGCGCGGACAAGATTGTCATCGCCAACACCAAGGGTTTCACTGGCCACGCCATGGCTGCTGGCGTGGAGGATGTGCTTGCGGTGAAATCTCTGGAAACGGGAGTCGTGCCGCCGGTCGCCAACTTCAAAGAAGTTGATCCAGAGTTGGGAACGCTCAACTTGTCAAAGGGTGGCGTTTATCCAGTTCAATACGCGCTGCGGCTGGGCGCTGGGTTTGGCTCGCAGATCAGCATGACGCTGTTGCGCTGGGTGACGACGAAGGACGGAGTCCGCAAGAATCCGAACGCGCTGGGCTATGCCTATCGCGTGGTCGACAAGAACGCATGGAGTGCCTGGCTCGGCCGTGTGGCCGGCCGTCCGGCAGCGGATTTGGAAGTGGTTCATCGCACGCTGCGCGTGCGCGACCAGGGGCCGGCGGCACGCGTCGCAAGCGCTGATCCGGAATTGCGAACTGTGACGGTGTCACCACCCCAGGCAACGCCGCCCACACCAGCTCTCGATACGAAACCGCGGGAAGTAAAATCAGCGGCAGTCGGCGTTAGCGTCGTCACTGAGCCGCAGGTGAAAGTTCAGGCCGCCGCGGTCGCGCTCCCGACACCGGTACCGGCACCAGCCGCACCGTTGCGGGAAACTGAAGTCAAAGTGGCCGCAGCGGCGCCCGCTCCTGCGCCTGTGAATTTGGATAACACCGGTGACTCCGTGAAGGAACGGATACTGACGCTCGCGGTGGAAAAGACAGGCTATCCCCGAGACATGCTGGATCTGGATCTTGATCTGGAAGCAGACCTCGGCGTCGATACCGTCAAACAGGCGGAGATGTTCTCCGCGATCCGCGAGATATACAACATCCCGCGGGACGAAAACCGCAAGCTGCGGGATTATCCGACCCTCGCACACGTCATTCGCTTCGTGTATGAAAAGCGCCCCGACTTGGCCAGCGCGGCCCCGGTTCCAGCAACACCAAAGGCAACCGAAGAAAAGGCCGCCACTTCGGCGCCTACGGCAGTTTCCCCGAAAGGTCACACCGGCGACTCCGTGAAGGAACGGATACTGACGCTCGCGGTGGAAAAGACCGGCTACCCCCGAGACATGCTGGACCTCGATCTCGATCTCGAAGCCGACCTCGGCGTGGACACCGTGAAGCAGGCGGAGATGTTTGCGGCCATCCGCGAAATCTACAACATCCCGCGTGACGAAAACCGCAAGCTGCGCGATTACCCAACGCTAGCACACGTAATTCGGTTCGTGTTTGAGAAGCGGCCCGACTTGGCGGCCGCTGCTCCCTCGACGCCAGCAACGAGCGGAGCACAAACCCCTGCACTGGCCCCAACCACGGCATCGGCTCCAGCCGCAACTTTGGCCAACACGAACGACTCGATCAAGGAAAAAGTGCTGGAGATCGTCGCTGAGAAGACCGGCTATCCCAAAGACATGCTGGATTTGGACCTCGATCTGGAGGCCGACCTCGGGATCGACACCGTCAAACAGGCGGAGATGTTCGTCGCCATCCGGGCGGCCTACAACATTCCCCGTGATGAGAACCTGAAGCTGCGCGACTTCCCCACCCTGGCTCTAGTGATCAAGTTCGCACAGGACAGGTCGGGGCTGGCGGCCGCTACGATCTCTCCCACCACCCAGGACAAGCCCCAATCGCCGGAGAAGAAGCCATCAGCCTCTTCGCCGTCTGTCGCTTCAACACCGACCAAGGCGGCACGCCCGGTCCTCGCCAGCCTGGAAGCCGCAAATCGCATTCCACGCCGCGTGCCGGTACCGACTTTGCGTCCCGCCCTCGACATCTGCAAACCCACTGGTGTCGCGCTCACCCGCGGCCAGCGCGTAGTAATCATGCCCGACAAGGGCGGCGTGGCAAACGCTTTGACGGAACTGTTGCGGAAGATGGGCGTGGAGGTCTTGAACCTCGAGGGCACAGACGATGCAGACGCGCTCATTAAGCGTCTCAACGACTGGATCGCCGCCCGCCCTGTGCATGGAGTTTACTGGCTTTCAGCGCTCGATAACGAAGGCAAGCTGCGGGACCTCGATGCCGCTGCCTTCCATGAAGCTGTGCAGGTATGCGTCAAGTCGCTTTACACGACGATGCGCACGCTATACGAGCAAATCGCACAGCCCGGCACCTTCCTGGTTTCCGCAACGCGGCTCGGCGGACAACATGGATATGACGAAGCTGGCGCGGTAGCGCCGCTCGGCGGCGCGGTTGTGGGCTTCAGCAAAGCGTATAAGCGAGAGCGTCCGAACGTTCTCGTCAAAGCCGTCGATTTCGGAGCAGGCCGAGGCGGACTGGAAGTCGCTGAATGCCTGATCGGAGAAACCCTGCGCGATCCGGGCGCGGTCGAGATCGGCTACAAAGACACACTGCGCTGGACGATCGGATTGCAAGAGCAGCCAGCGATCGATGGCCAGCCCGGTCTCACTTTGGACCAAAACAGCGTGTTCGTGATCACCGGCGCGGCGGGGAGCATCGTCTCCGCCATCACTGCTGACTTGGCGGCGGCATCCGGCGGCACTTTCTACCTGCTTGACTTGGTGCCGGAGCCTGATCCGGAAAATCCCGACCTCAGGCGCTTTGTCAGCGATAAGGAAGGTCTCAAGCGTGAGTTGTTCGCGCGCATCCAGGCACGCGGCGAGCGGGCCACGCCAGCGTTAGTGGAAAAGGAATTGGCCGCGCTCGAGCGGGCGCAAGCCGCCCGCACCGCCATCGACGCAGTGCGTGCCGCTGGCGGCACGCCCCACTATTTCAGCGTCAACCTCACCGATGCGGAAGGCGTGGCGAAAGTGATCCAGCAGGTGCGCGAGCGCAGCGGTCACATCGACGTTCTGTTGCACGCCGCCGGCATCGAGCGCAGCCACGCGCTGCCAGATAAGGATCCGCGTGAATTTGACCTGGTCTTTGACGTCAAGAGCAACGGCTTCTTCAATCTGCTGCACGCTATCGGCGACATGCCCCTCAAAGCGACGGTCGCGTTCAGCTCCATTGCCGGCCGCTTCGGCAACGCTGGACAAACCGATTACAGCTCGGCCAATGATCTACTTTGCAAAATTACTTCGAGCTTCCGTACCACGCGGCCGGGTACCCGCGGTATTGCGATCGACTGGACTGCATGGGGCGGAATCGGTATGGCCACACGCGGCTCCATCCCCAAAGTGATGGAACTGGCAGGCATCGACATGCTGCCGCCGGAAGCGGGTATTCCTCTAATCCGCCGCGAATTGACGGCGGGGGGGACGCGCGGAGAGATTGTCATCGGCCAGCGTCTGGGTGTGTTGCTGAGTGAATTCGATCCTACTGGTGGACTGAAAGTGAACGCTTCCGAAGGCGCGATGCAAGGACCAATGACCGGCAAGATCGCGAGCGCAGGACTCTACAGTCCTCTCGTGATCGAGACTACTCTTGACCCGAACATCCAGCCGTTCTTGCACGATCATCAGATTGACGGCACACCGGTACTCCCGGGCGTCATGGGTGTCGAGGCATTCGCCGAAGGCTCCCTCAGCCTGCTCCCTGGCTGGCATGTCGAGTCCGTCGAGGACGTGAATTTCCTGGCGCCGTTCAAGTTTTACCGGAACGAGTCGCGCACGGTGACGGTTGAGGCAACAATCCATCCGCGTGGCGAGGCCCTGATTGCGGATTGCCGCTTGCTTGGCCGCCGCACACTTCCGAATCAGGCTGAACCGCAGGTGACCACGCACTTCACAGCACGCGTGCGCCTGACGAAGCAAGCACCCGCGCTGGTAACCGTGCCGCCCCTGCGCACGCCAGAGGGTCACGTCATTGAAGCCGCCGACATTTATCGGCTCTATTTCCACGGCCCTGCGTATCAGGTCGTGGAGCGAGCGTGGTGGGATGGAAAGCGAATCATAGGCCTGATGGCAAAAGCCCTGCCCAACAATCACCTTCCATCCGATCTGCCCACGCGGATGTCGCCGCGGCTAATTGAGCTTTGCTTCCAGACCGCCGGCGTCTGGGAAATGGGCCTGCAGGGCCGCATGGGTCTGCCACAGCACATAGATCGCATTTCTGCGGTAGCGTCTGATCCCGAGCGAGCCGAAGGCCAGTTGTATGCTGTGGTCACGCCCAACCCACGCAACGGCAGTTTCGATGCGGAGGTTGTAGACGCGAAGGGAAACCGTTACCTGCAACTCGGCGGTTACCGAACGGTAGAGATTCCCAACGCAGTCAATGTCGAACGCTTGAAAATGCTGCAAGCTGCGATGGCACTCGAAGCCGTCGCGGCGTGAGCGACGCGAGTCGACCGTCGCAATAGTCATCGAGGGCCCCCTATGAACCTCGAATTTCAACGCGTAGCCATCGTGAATCGCGGGGAAGCCGCCATGCGGTTCATCCACGCGGCCCGCGAGTTCAATCTCGAGCACGGCACATCTTTGCGGACCATCGCGCTCTTCACTGACCCTGACCGCCATGCCATGTTCGTCCGCGAGGCGGACGAAGCCATCTGTCTCGGACCCGCTCAGGTTCCAGACCCTAGCAACAATCACCTCAAAAGCAGCTATGTCGACTATCCCCGACTAGAGCGCGCCTTAACCGCCGCCCGCGCCGACGCAGTCTGGGTGGGATGGGGCTTTGTAGCCGAGCACGCCGATTTCGCGGATCTCTGCCGCGAACTAGGCATCGTGTTCATCGGTCCGGGTGGTGACGTGATGCGCCGTGTAGGCGATAAGATCGCCTCGAAACGGCTAGCCGAGCAGGCGCAGATTCCGGTTGCGCCCTGGAGCAACGGCCCGGTCGAAACGCTTGCCGATGCCGAGCGCCACGCTGAGCGGCTGGGTTACCCGCTCCTTATTAAAGCCACGGCGGGCGGCGGAGGTCACGGCATTCGCCGCGTTTCTTCACCCAGCCACCTTCCCGAAGCTTTTGAGAGCGCGCGCACCGAAGCGTTCAAAGCCTTCGGCGACCCGACGGTTTTCCTGGAACAACTCGTACAAGGAGCGCGCCACGTCGAAGTCCAGATCATCGCCGACCACTACGGAACTACCTGGGCCGCCGGCGTGCGCGACTGCACGATTCAGCGCCGCCACCAGAAGATTCTCGAGGAAGCACCCTCGCCTGCTCTTTCTCCAGAACAAGATCAGGAACTGCGCGAGGCGGCGATTCGCTTGAGCAAGGCAGCCTCCTACTGCAACGCGGGTACGGTGGAATTCCTGTACCAACCGGAGACTCAGAAGTTTTCATTCATGGAAGTGAACACGCGCTTGCAGGTTGAGCATCCGGTGACGGAGCGCACCACCGGAATCGATCTGGTCAAGTTGCAGATTCATGTGGCGCGCGGCGGACGGCTGGAAGGCGAGCCTCCGCGCACCACCGGTCACGCCATCGAGGTGCGGCTGAACGCAGAGGATCCAGACAACGGCTTTGCTCCGGCCCCAGGCACGATTGAACGATTCAGGATCCCGGCAGGGCCGGGGGTAAGGGTTGAAACCGGCGTGGCGGAAGGCGATACCGTCCCCCCAGAGTTCGATTCAATGATCGCCAAGATCATCGCCTACGGCCAAAACCGAAAGGAAGCGCTTGCCCGGCTGCAGAGGACGCTGCGTGAGAGTGTCGTTGTCATCAAAGGCGGCACCAGCAACAAGGCGTTCTTGCTGGAACTTCTGAATCGTCCGGAAGTGCAGCGCGGAGAAGTACACATCGGATGGATGGACCATCTTTCGGCCAACGGTGAACACGTCTCGCGGCACTATGCCGATGTCGCGCTGGTGCAGGCTGCGATCGAGTCTTACGACTCGCAGTTGGCGATAGAACAGGCCCAGTTCTATGCCTCAGCTGTTCGCGGACGGCCCCAGGTGCGGAATGAAGTTGGCCGTACCATCGAACTGCGCTATCGCGGGCGTTCCTACTCACCCAAAACTTACCGCCTCGGCCCTCAGCAATACCGCGTAGAGGTGAACGGATCGCGCATTGAAGCGCAGGTCGACCGCCTCAGTGAATTTGAATACTGGCTCACGACCTTTGGCCGCCGTTTCCACATTGTTTCCATCGCTCAAGGCTTGAGCTATCGAATTGAGGTGGATGGCGTGGCGCACCAGATTGATCGCGACGATGGAGGAATCGTCCACGCGCCTGCGCCAGCAGTGGTTGTTTCCATCGCCGTCAATCCCGGTGACACGGTTTCCGCCGGAGACCGCCTGGCTGTGCTCGAAGCTATGAAGATGGAAATGCCGGTCCTCGCCCCATTTTCCGGGACAATTCGGCAGGTGATGACCATGCGCAATGTTCAGGTCGACACCGGAGCACCGCTCGTGCAGATTGATCCCGACGGTGCTGACGATACCAAAGCCCAAGCCGAGCAGGTGGTGTTTGGCGCATGGCGCAGCCCAGACGGAGAAACCGCCCCCTCGAACTGCCGCCGCAGTCTGGAAGAACTCCGCCAACTCATGCTGGGCTTTGATGTGGATCCAAAACATACTTCCCGGCTGCTCGGCGAATGGAGCCACAGTTGTCCGGCGGATAGTGAGGCAGTCCGGCGAGATGAAGATGAGATCCTCAACATCTTTGTCGACATCTGCTCGTTATTCCAACGCGAACCGGAAGTGAACCACCGGGCCAGCGGCGAAGAGCCCAGCGCCGAAGCCTACCTGTTTTCCTACCTACGCATGCTCGAGACCGGCGGCGAAAGACTTCCGCCAGTTTTCGTAAGTGCGCTGCGTAGAGCGCTGGCTCACTACGGTGTACAAACGTTGGACCGTTCGCCCGAATTGGAAGAGAGTTTGTTCTGGATCTACAAATCACACCAACGCGTAGAGCAGCAAATCACTCCTGTTCTCGGCGTGCTCGAACGGCGCCTGCAGTCCGCTCAGACGCTGGCGCCACACGCGGAAGAGTCTTTCCGCACGCTGCTGGACCGCATGGTCTCGATGACCAACGGGCTCTTTCCCGCAGTCACCGACCTGGCCAGAGAAGTGCGCTATCGCTACTTTGATGAGCCGGGATTTGCCAAGGCACGGAAGCAGGTTTACGAAGAGGTAGAAGCCCACCTCGCCTATCTCGCCGCCCATCCCGATCCGGCTGACCGTCATGAAAGAGTGCGTGCGTTAGTTGAGTGTCCGCAGCCGCTGGTAAGCCTGCTCTCTTCCCGGTTCGCGGCCGCCAGCCCCGCGACGCGCAAGTTGATGCTGGAAGCAATCACTTGGCGTTACTACCGCATCCGGACACTCGAAAATTTCCGCTCCGTGGCGATGGAGGACGGCCAGTGTTACGCCGCCGCCGAATACGATCACGAGGGCAAACGCATTCATGTCTTCACTACGCACTCCGAGTACTCGCAGTTCTCTAAAGCGATACGCACGATGTCTCCCTTGATCGCGGAGGTGCCGCCCAACCATGACGTGGTCATCGACTTCTACGTCTGGCATCCCGGCCAGATGGGCGACCCCGAGACCACCCAGCAAGAAGTTCACGAAGTGCTCAACCAGACTGGTTTTCCCCGCTCCGTCCGGCGCATCGTGGTGGAAGTCGCAGGCCCAGACCACGCCCAGGGTGTGGGCGGATTGCAGCACTTTACCTATCGCTGGAACGGGAATGCCTATGAAGAGGAAAAGCTTTATCGCGGATTACATCCCATGATGGGTAAGAGGTTGCACCTCTGGCGGCTCAGCAACTTCAACATTGAGCGGCTCCCGTCGGTTGAAGATGTGTATCTGCTCCATGGTGTCGCTCGCGAAAATCCCAAAGATGAACGGCTGTTCGTGTGCGCGGAAGTACGAGATGTAACTCCGGTGCGGGATGCGGCCGGACGCATCGCGCAATTGCCCCATCTGGAACGCATGTTGAGCGAAGCGATGGCCAGCATTCGGCTGTTTCAGTCGCGGCGTCCGATCAATAAGCGACTCTATTGGAACCGGATACTCCTCTATGTGTGGCCTCCGCTTAATCTTAAGCGCGATGAGTTGCGCGACATGGTCCGCCGGTTGGCGCCGGCCACTGAGGGCCTCGGTCTGGAACAGGTCGTGGTGCGTGCCCGTATTCCCAGTCCGGCGACTGGCGAATTGCGCGATATGGTGATCCGTATTTCAATCCCGGGAGGCAGCGGGATGCTGATTACCTTCCGGCCAACAGACAAGTTGCAACCCATCCGACCGCTGTCGGAATACGAGCAGAAAGTCGTCCGCATGCGCCAGCGTGGACTTATCTATCCCTACGAAATCATCAAAATGCTCACCCCCGCCCGGGAACACACGCGGGCTGAATTTCCGCCAGGGGATTTTGTGGAACATGATCTCGACGCTCAGGGCAGCCTGATTCCGGTTGACCGTCCCTACGGCCAAAACAAAACCAACATCATCGTTGGCGTCATTCGCAACTTTACCCCGAAGTACCCCGAGGGTATGACGCGGGTCATGTTACTCGGCGATCCCAGCAAGGACCTGGGTGCGCTGGCTGAGCCGGAGTGCCGGCGTATCAATGCGGCCCTCGATCTCGCCCAGCAGATGGGCGTACCGCTGGAGTGGTTCCCCATTTCGGCCGGCGCCAAAATCTCGATGGAAAGCGGCGTAGAAAATATGGATTGGATCGCCCGCGTCCTGCGTCGCCTGGTGGAGTTCACCCAGGCGGGCGGTGAAGTCAATCTCCTCGTGAACGGGATCAACGTGGGCGCCCAGCCCTACTGGAATGCCGAGGCCACCATGCTCATGCACACCCGCGGCATTCTGGTCATGACGCCCAAAGCATCCATGGTGCTCACTGGCAAGCGCGCGCTGGATTACTCCGGCGGCATCTCGGCGGAAGACAATCAGGGCATCGGCGGGTACGACCGCATCATGGGCATCAACGGCCAGGCGCAGTACTGGGCGCACGACATCGATGAAGCCTGCGAGATCCTGTTCCGCCACTACGACCACACCTACATCGCACCTGGAGAGCGGTTCCCACGCCGCGCGGAGACCAGCGATCCAATCGACCGTGATGTGCAATCCTATCCCCACTGCAACGGCGAAGAAGGCTTCACGCACGTTGGCGACATTCTGTCAGACCTAACCAATCCCGGACGCAAGAAATCTTTCGACATTCGCCAGGTGATGATGGCGGCCATCGACCAGGACCACGCCCCATTAGAGCGCTGGGCCGGGATGAGAGCCGCTGAAACCGCGGTAATCTGGGATGCCCACCTCGGGGGATATCCAGTTTGCCTAATCGGCATCGAATCGCAGCAGATCCCTCGCATGGGATTTGTTCCTGCCGACGGGCCTGATCAATGGACCTCCGGGACGCTCTTTCCGCAATCCTCCAAAAAAGTCGCGCGCGCTCTTAACGCCGCCAGTAACAACCGGCCAGTGGTGATGCTGGCCAATCTGTCGGGCTTTGATGGCTCACCGGAATCCATGCGCAGGCTGCAACTGGAATATGGCGCAGAGATCGGCCGGGCGGTCGTCAACTTCAAGGGTCCCATCGTGTTTTGCGTGATCTCCCGTTTTCACGGCGGTGCTTATGTGGTCTTCTCACGGGCACTGAACGAAAACCTCGAGGTCGCAGCTTTGGAAGGGACCTACGCCTCTGTCATCGGCGGCGCGCCGGCGGCCGCCGTAGTTTTCGCCGGTGAAGTCGAAGCCCGGGCTCGCAAAGATCCTCGCTTGCAGGAATTGACTCAGGCCATGACCAAGGCCGAGGGCGCAGAGAAAGGCCGATTGCGCGCCCAGTGGGACGAACTCTTCAAGATCGTCCATTCAGAAAAGCTGGGAGAGATGGCCGCGGAGTTTGACCGCGTGCACAGCGTCCAGCGGGCCCTCGCCGTGGGCGCGCTGAATCATATTATTCCGCCGGCAACCCTGCGCCCTTACCTCATCGAGGCGCTGGAACGCGGCATGGCGCGGGAACAGGATACGAAATCCGGAAAGCCTGAAGCTCAGCCTGAAGCGGCCTAGTTTCGGAGAGGACACTTGGATGAACGTATATTGGCTCGAACAAACCGAAGCCGATGTGCCAGCGGAGAACGCCTGGCTCAACGCGAACGAGATCGCCAAACTAGACACCATGCGCTTCGCCAACCGGCGCGTCGACTGGCGACTGGGACGCTGGACGGCGAAACACGCTTTAGCTGCTTACCTGAACCTGCCGGATGATCCATGCGTCCTTGCCAGAGTGGAAATACGTCCGGCGGCGTCCGGCGCGCCCGAAGTCTTTGTCGCGAACAAACCGGCGGCCGTCACCATATCGCTCAGCCACCGTGATGGCATAGCGGCATGCGCGGTCGCACCGGCCAGCGCGGAAGTGGGCTGCGACCTCGAACTGGTCGAGTCCCACAGCGATGCTTTCATCTCCGACTATTTCACCGCCGAAGAGCAGACGCTGCTTGCGCAAGCCTTTCACGCGGACCGATTTCGGCTTCTGGCTCTACTCTGGAGCGCGAAGGAGAGCGCGCTCAAAGCCTTACACACGGGGCTTCGACTCCCCACACGATCCGTGATCGTCAAGCCCGTCGAAGGGTTTGATCTCAACGGCTGGAGCCCGCTGCAAGTTCGTTGCCCCGATGATCGGATCTTCCGCGGCTGGTGGCAATACAGGGATGATATCGTGCGGACCCTGGTGGCGAATCCTACTCCGGACACTCCCATTCGCCTCAAGGATCCCACCTACTTCCCCGAATACGTTCCCCAGTGCGCCTAAAGGAGTGGTGATCGGCATGGTCGCCCGCATACAGTTCACCGGCCCGACGCGGTACCGGGTCCGGAGTGCAGCAGAACTGGGCCAATCGATTCTTGAAGTGTCCGCCCGCCGAATGCTCAAAGGTCCGCAGCGCCCGAGTTGGAACTGGTTCGTGGAAGTAGGCACCGCAATGCTGAAGCGGCAGGTGCGCACCGCTTTCGAACTGCACGATGTCGAAGAAGCACGACGCTATCTGGATTCGGTGGTCATCAGGTCACCGTCATTGTCAGCAGTAAACATCACTCCGGTTATGCATGAGAAGTTCCGAGGGAGCTGGTTCTCCCCCAAGAATGCAGAGCCTCATGTAACCATTTTGTATTTACACGGCGGCGGGTACTCCTTTTACCCACAGGCTTACCCCAGTTTTATTGCGCTGTTCACGATGGCAGCGAATTCCAGAACCTTTGCTCTTGATTACCGTCTCGCGCCGGAACATCGCTTCCCCGCGCAGCTTGACGATGCTCTCAGCGCCTACCAATGGCTCCTGGGAAGCGGCACGGACCCGGACAATTTGATTTTCGCCGGCGACTCGGCAGGCGGGAACCTGGCATTGGCGTTGCTCTTGACAGTGCGCGATTTGAAGCTCCCACTGCCGGCGTTGGCCATTGTTCTCTCCCCAGCAACCAACTTCGAAAGTGAAATTGTTGGCAATGAAGCATCGGACTGGATCGACAAGCGATCACTGTTGCAATGGCGTGATTGGTTTTGTGAACCATCCCAGCGCCGCGACCCTCTGGTTTCGCCACTGCGGGCCGACTTGCGTGGCCTGCCTCCACTTTATATGCAAGCTGGCCGCGAAGAGATTTTGTACGACAGCATTCAAGCTTTCGCCGCTCACGCCCGGGCTCAGGGGGCCGACGTCGTCCTCGAGAGCTGGGCAGATATGAATCATGATTTCCAGATATTCGGATTCGACGCACCGCAAAGCGCTGAGGCGTTGCGGCGCATCGGCGAGGTCGTCGACACCCGGGTTCTAGGGCGAAAGAATCCTGAATTTGTCCCGGCAATGGGCGGGTAGTGATATGGCATTGCAAAATCATCAATTCGATTTCGACTTCATCGTTATCGGCTCCGGATTTGGCGGCAGCGTTTCCGCCCATCGTCTTACCGAGAAGGGCTACAAAGTCGCCGTCATGGAGATGGGCCGGCGCTGGACGCCCGACAATCTTCCCCACACCAGTTGGTCCATCCATCGCTGGTTCTGGCGTCCCAAGCTCGGCCTGCGCGGCTTCTTCAATATGCGGTTCTTTAAGCACGCTACGATCTTCCACGGTTGCGCGGTGGGTGGCGGATCGATCACCTATGCTTGCACCCTGCTTGCGCCTCCCGAGAAAGTGTGGGAATCCGGGTCATGGACAGGTTTGTCTGATTGGAAAGCGGAAATGCCCGAGCATTATCAAACTGCGGCGCGCATGTTGGGCATTACGGAAAACACAATCCTTGGCCCTGCCGATCACCTTCTAAAGAGAGCGGCAGAAATTTCCGGGGTTGGGCATACCTTTTACTGCACCAAGGTGGGCATATTTCAGCCTGCGGGCGGAAAGCCGGGAGAAATTGTCCCTGATCCATTCTTCGGGGGAGAAGGTCCTGCCCGCTCAGCCTGTATCGCCTGTGGCGGCTGCATGATCGGTTGCCGCCATGGCGCCAAAAATACGCTGGATCTGAATTATCTTTACCTCGCTGAAAAGCATGGGGCGCAAGTTTTCCCGGAAACCAAAGTCGTGGACGTCAACCCGCTCGATGGCGCCAGCGATGGCAGCGCCGGGTACGTGGTCTCCACCGTAAAATCAACGGCCTGGGTTCGCCACCAGCCGCACCGTTTCACCTGTCGTGCGGTGGTCTTCTCCGCATCTTCGCTTGGCACCATGGAGCTTCTCTTTCGTCTCAAAGAAAAAGGCTCATTGCCGGCGATCAGCAGCCAGTTGGGTCAACACGTGCGCACAAATTCCGAATCGCTGATCGGAGCACGCACGCCGGGCTACTCCCAGGATGTGTCTTTGGGCATCGCGATCGGTTCCGGCATCTATATTGACGAGCACACTCACATTGAAGCCGTCCGCTACCCAAATGGTTCTGACGCCATGGGGTTTCTGACTACGATCCTCACCGATGGCCGCCCCGGTCCGCAGCGGATTGCGCTCTGGCTGAAAAACGTCGTCGTCTCTCTGCTCCGCCATCCGTTCAAAACGATGCGAGTGCTACAACCGCACGGATGGGCCCGGGAGTTTGTGATTCTGCTTTGCATGCAGGCGCTGGAAGGAGAGATGGAGATGCGCTGGCAACGCCCCTGGTTTTGGCCGTTCCGGAAATTTCTCGTCAGCCGCGGCAAAAAGATGCCTACCTATATTCCGAAGGCCAACGAATTCGCCAAGACTTTGGCCCAACTCACCGGCGGTTTCCCGATGAGCATGCTTCCGGAAATTCTGTTCGACATTCCGGGCACAGCGCACTGCATCGGAGGCTGCGTGATCGCTGATTCTTCCACCCAGGGCGTGGTTGACGATCGTCACCGAGTCTTCGGCTATAAGAACATGTACATCTGCGACGGCTCGGTAGTAGCGGCCAACCTCGGCGTCAATCCCAGCCTGACCATCACAGCGCTCGCCGAACGGGCCATGAGCTTCATCCCTCCAAAGCCGGAGAGAAGCGGAAACGATGTGGCCGGCGGCATCACAAGCGCTAATCTTGGGTCTGGCATGCCGGCCTAGCGTGAGCCGACCACCTCAACCTTTTGTGCTCCCGCATGCGGCCGGATGCCGCGTCCGACACCGCTGGCCTGGGCCATTCTTAGATCATAGTCGTTCTGAAGATTGAGCCAGAATTGTGCAGGCAAGTCGAAATATTTCCCCAGACGAATCGCAGTATCAGCGCTGATCGCCCGGTCTCCGCGCACAACTTCATAGATTCCGGGGAAGGTTAGGGCCTTCGCCAATTGATAAGCGCTGATCCCCATGGGCTCCATGAATTCGACTCTGAGAACTTCTCCCGGATGCACCGCAAAGGGCTTCCTCGCTCTAGCCATACGCTATTCCGCCCTCCTAGTGGTAGTCGACGATCTCGACATCAAACGCATTTCCGTCTCGCCAGACAAAACACACGCGATACTGATCATTAACGCGAATGCTGTGCTGTCCCCTGCGGTCCCCATGCAGCGCCTCCAGCCGATTCCCGGGAGGTACTCTGAGGTTCTCCAACGCCACAGCCGCGTTCAAGACTGCGAGTTTGATGAATGCCCGGCGCTGCAGATCCGCAGGAAGACTTCTGCTCCTGCCTGACCGCCACAGTCTTTCAGTTTCCCTGTCGCGGAAACTCGCAATCATTCTCTTGGATACTAACGTGCTGCGATACTACTGTCAAGCGTTAGTATACGACGCATTGGTCAGTGCAACACTCTGCGGTAGCAACCGGTCGAATACCGCTTCCTCGCACTTAAGCCACAAGCGGCTTGCATAGAGTAAAGCGCTGCACTGAAGTGTGATCCAATCCTGCGTTTGGAGCGGCGAGCGGAACTCTTCACGGTTCTTGATCCAATGCTCGGCGACGTGGCGGACGATGGTGAAACCCATGACGCCGCCTGAGCCTCCGACGTCCTCCAGAATCCCATCCAGCGTGAACATCACTTTGGACAACATGATCAGCGCTCCTGGGAACTTCACCCCCTTCAAGGCAATACGTTCCAGGAGCCGCATTGCATCTACCGGGTTCGGCAGGTGTTTTAGCGGCAATTCGTCGAGGAAGCCCGTGACCGTCTCGTGGATCATCTTCCCTCGGGATGAAGTCGCCGGAATGCGTCGCTGGGCAAGCGCCAAAACTTCGTCGTAGGTGCCCACTGGGTCGCGCAAGCTCACCATCAGAAATAAGAGCGCAAGATGCCGGCGCTGTTCGCGGCTCAGGCGCACCCGCAACGCCCAATCAATAATGGCCAGCTCGCCCGTGCGATTGTTGTAGAGCAGGTTGCCGGCATGAGGATCGCCGTGAAAAATGGCGTCTTCCCGCGCCGACAAGAGAGGAACAGCTACCAGCGCCTCGATCAGTTGTTCCGCAATCTTCCGGCGGCGCGATGCCGGCAGGTGGGCAGCAGCATTCGTCACTTTGACCCCACGCTCCTCGGTGAGCGCTGTGATTCTCGCCGTACACAGCAGCTGAATCACCTGCGGCACGCGGATCCCAGGCATATTGCGATAGAGATTCCACGCCTCGAGCAACGTTTTCTGCTCGCGAACAAAGTTGACTTCGTGCCGAAGCAAGCTGCGCACTTTCTTGAAAGTATCCGGGATAAGATGCGCGGGAAATCCGTAATTGTGGTGGCGGTCCCCGAAGTACTGCGCCAGCCCCTCCAGATAGTCCATGTCCTCGACGAAGTAGTCAGGGATATGAGGTTTCAGGACTTTGAAAACGCCGCGCTCGCGCTTGCCGCCGTCGGGATTCCGCCATGTGAACCTCACCACCGCACTGACGCTGGCCTCGGACAGAATGGAAGGCGCGATTTCCACCGCGTAAGTTTCAAGCCGCGGCGCCAAATCCTGCTGAATGATTGCTCGAATGTCTTCCGGCTTGACGTCACGAATTCCATTTTCCAGCCGGGCGAGCGCATTCCGCAGCGCCGGACGCAAGTGCTGGTTGCGCGCGATCACCTGCCCCAGCTTCTGTAAGCCAGGAACCTTCGCGATCAGCCGCAGGAGGCGCTCTTCGGGAGACGTCTTCTCGGGAAGTTCAAGTTGCTCCAGCAACTTCGGGGCGAGTCGCGCTGGGGACAACCGCGCCACGACGAACATCATGGCGTCCCGCACCGGCGGCCGCCATTTGAGATAAGCCTCCGGAACCAGCCGTTCTACGGGAACAATCTCGTCCACGATCCAACGCGCCATTGCATCCCGCACCGCCTGGCCGGCGGGGCTGCGCAGCCCGGCTTCAATGGCACTTATTTGCTCGGCGGCGGTGGCATCTTTGGGTATGAAACCGGCCACAGCAGCGCGCAACTGGTCCGGAGCAAGCTGCCCAAAACCAGCCTCGATCGCATAAATATCCAGCATGGGGGAGTAACCCTTACGACGATAACTGACGGAGAAGACTGCTGCTGTGACTGGCGTCACCTACTCTACAGTCGGCTTCCTTCGCCCCACACGGCTGAGAATGCGGCGAACTTTTGTCGGGGACACCGAGGCCGCCTGTTCGACTTCGGCGACACGAACCTCAGCCGGCAACCTTACAGAAACTTGAGCAGCGCGTCGGTGGTTTCTTTGGGACGTTCCTCCAACACCCAGTGTCCAGTGTCTTTCAACACGATGACGGTCACGTCGGGAGAGATCAGTTTCGCCTGCCGACCGAGCACTTCTCCCAGAGACTTGTCGCCGCCGATGGTCAAAACGGGAATCGCCAGCCTGGTTTGAGCCAGCTGGGCAAAGTCTTTGGCCGTCTGCGGCCACGCTGCGAAGTAGGCCCATCCGGCCCGCATGCGCCCGGGACGGGAGTATGCCGTGACATAAGCTGCCCGGTCGGCAACATTAAGGGACCGCGTCTTGTCTGCCGCGAGGTCGTTCCAGAAATAGGCGAAATAGGTCCGCTCACGCCCGCTCACCAGGGCTTCCGGAGTCGGACCGTGAAACCGGAAGTGCCAGACGTTGGGATCATCGTAAACTGCCTCCCAGCCTTCGACGCCGGGCAGAAAGGCGTCCAGCAACGCAAGCTTCTCTGTTTCTGAGGGAAATTGGGCGGCATAGGCGTAGGCAACCATCAGCCCAATGTCGTGCCCCACCACCCGCGCTTTCTCGACTCCAAGCGATTTTGCCAGCGCGTGAACGCGAATGGCGGCAGTTTTCATGTCCAGGCCGTCTGCTGGAATCGCCGAGTCGCCAATTCCCGGCAGGTCGGGCGCAATCACTCTGAATTTACCGGCGAGAAGCGGAATCAGCGGCCTCCACATGCGCGACGTCTGGGTGTAGCCGTGCAGCAGTATCACCACCGGGCCTTCACCAGCCGTCAGGTAGTGCAATTTGACTCCGCCAACTTCGGCATCGCGCGCAGCGATCACGCTATCGGTGGAGGGTTGGGCGATTGCTGCCGACAAAGCCAGTAAAAAAACAAATGAAATGATGCCTGAACGAGTGCAACTCTTTTTCATCGGAGGCTCCTAGGTTACTCGAGAGAACAGCTGTGGTGCAGTCCCTGTATAACCGATAGATTCGCGCAGATCAATCGCAGGCATATACTCTTCCCGCGCAAGCAGGCTGGCTCGTGGCGAAAGGAGTTTGATGGCATCCCCCTTGTTTGGCGAGTTCATGGGCACGCTGGTGCTGATCCTGCTGGGCGACGGCGTGGTGGCGGGCACTCTGCTGAAACGCTCCAAAGGAGAAGGTGCAGGGTGGATGCCCATTACGACCGGCTGGGCTTTCGCCGTAATGGCTGGAGTGTTCACTGCCATCGCCTGCGGCAGCCGCGACGCGCACCTGAATCCAGCGGTGACGTTGGGCTTTGCGGTCGCTTCCGGCAGCTTCTACAAGGTAGCACCGTACGCCCTGGCCCAGATTTCGGGCGCATGCGTAGGAGCGGCGATTGTCTGGCTGCACTTTTATCCGCATTGGAAGGAGACTGAGGATCCGGAGCTGAAGCGGGCGTGTTTTTGCACGAGCCCCGCGATCCGCAACTTCCCCGCCAACCTCCTCAGCGAAATTATTGGGACTTTCGTCCTCGTGTTCGTCGTCGGGGCGATTTTTTCACGAGCGGTCGCGGGAAACGGTCCGTCTACTGGTTTGGGGGCCGGATTGGGGCCTTATATCGTGGGGGCTCTGGTGTGGGGTATCGGACTTTCGTTAGGCGGCACGACCGGATATGCGATCAATCCGGCACGAGATTTTGGGCCTCGTCTAGCTCATGCCCTGCTGCCCATTGCGAACAAAGGCGGATCCGATTGGAGCTATGCGCCGGTTCCGATACTGGGCCCGCTCATCGGGGGAGCATTGGCGGGTTGGCTGATTCGCATCGTCGGATTTTAGGAGGGCCTTGGCCTTCGGTACACCAACCTGCTGCGCGGATAAAATGGTGAGATGGTTTAGTTCGCCCATGCGCAGTAAAAGGAGGATCCAGTGCAGGAACGAGAAGACCGCCGAAACTTGCTGCGAAATTGCGCCGCGCTGGGGATTGCCCTCGCCGGTTCAAGCCTTGCCACGGTAGGTGAGGCGTTTCGAAAACCGGGTCCGAGTCCCGCGGAAAAAGAGCCCGAAGTCACCGCCACAGAAGACCTGATGCGGGAGCACGGGGTCATCCGGCGGGCGCTTCTGGTCTACTCCGAAACTGCGCCCAAGCTGCGCGTCAATGCCGCCGCAATCGACCCAGCCGCACTGCGAAAGACGGCGCAGCTCTTTCGGGCTTTCGGAGAGGACTATCACGAGAAAATGCTGGAAGAGCGGCACATCTTTCCTGTGGTCCGCAAAGCCGGGGGAGAGCTTGAACGCTATACGGACATTCTTACGCTGCAGCACCAGCGAGGAAGGGAAATCACGGACTACATTCTGGCGGTGACCAACAGCCCGCGAATCAGTTCGGCACATGCGGAGCCTTTGGCGCAGGTTCTGGAGGGCCTGGTTCGTATGTACCGTAATCATGCGGCACGTGAAGATACCGTCATATTTCCGGCCTGGAAGAAGAATTTTTCGGACAAGCAGCTGGATGAGATTTCGGACCAGTTCGAGGATATTGAGCGCAAGATGTTCGGCCACGATGGATTCGATGATGCGGTGGCCAGGATCAGTTCGATCGAAGGCGCGCTTGGCCTCAGCGATCTGGCGCAATTCACGCCACCCGCTCCGCCCAAGCCTTGAGTTCACAGCCGAAGAAGTGCCGGCGACCTCCAGAAAGGCGGGTGTTATTTCCGAAGGAGTCAGCCCAAAGAAGGATGGGGCGCATGCGGTCTCGCTGGTGGAACTGGCGCTCGCGTTCCTGAAACTCGGCACCATTGCTTTCGGAGGTCCCGCGGCGCACATCGCCTTGATGCAGGAGGAATTCGTCCGCAGGCGGCACTGGATCAGCGAGGCCGACTTTCTCGATCGCCTCGCCGCGGCCAGTCTGATTCCAGGCCCCAGTTCGACCGAAGTCGCAATCTTCATTGGCCACACCAAACGAGGCTGGCGTGGGCTGATGGTAGCCGGGACCTGTTTTATCCTGCCGGCAGCGCTCCTGGTTTCGCTGCTTGCTGCGGCCTATGTTCGTTACGGGTCATTGCCTCAGGCGCGGGGCATGCTGTACGCCATCAAACCCGTAGTGATCGCCATTATCGCCCAGGCATTGTGGAATCTCTGCCGCTCTGCGCTCAAGAACTGGCCGTTGTCCCTGATCGCTGTTGCCTCAGTAGTTTTGACCGCGTTTTCCGTCGACGCCCTGCTCGTACTCATCGCTGCCGGCCTAGCTTCCGGCGTCGCCTTAGAAATCAAGCGGGGGCGCATTTTGACAGCATCCCTAGCGTGGCCCATCAGCCTTCGCGTCTGGGGTATCCCCGCCGCTGTCGCCGTGGCAATTCCCTTCGGGCTGACACGATTGTTTCTTTCATTCTTGAAGGTCGGTTCAGTGGTCTTCGGCAGCGGATATGTCTTGCTGGCGTTCCTGCGCGCTGAGTTCGTTGAACGCCTGCACTGGCTCACAGAGAGACAACTGATCGATGCCGTCACCGTGGGGCAATTCACGCCCGGTCCAGTGTTCACCACGGCCACGTTTATCGGCTACATCCTGGGCGGAATTCCTGGCGCGGCGTGCGCCACCCTGGGCATTTTTCTCCCTGGATTTCTTCTTGTCGCTATCAGCGGGCCACTGCTTCCCAGGATTCGGCAATCCACCATGGCGGGAGCAATACTCGACGGCGTAGTCACCGGCTCGCTGGCCCTGATGGCCGTGGTGACGTGGCAACTGGGGAGGACCGCAATTGTGGATTGGCGCAGCCTGCTGATCTGCCTTGTGAGCGTCCTCGCGCTCTGGCGCTATCGCATCAACTCAGCCTGGCTGATCGGCGCGGCAGCCATCGCGGGATGGATATTCAGTTTCTAGGCCGAAGCCGAACCGCTCCACGAATCAGAATCCCGGCCCGCCAAACGTGTATCCGATCGACATGCCGTAACGTACTGCGTGTCCAGAATTGAACTCAACGTTGTTGCGGATCAGATAAACGTGCGCTTCAGGCCGAACGAAGAGATTTCCCCACACGTAATAGCGAATTCCGCCGCCGAAATGTCCCATGAAATGATTGCTGCTGACGAAGTCGGTGCAAGAAGTGAAGCCGCAGGTGGTGAAGGGCTGATAGAGGCGAATGCTCTCCCAGCCGATGCCGGCCATCATTTCGGCGGTCAGATGTTTGCTCAGCTTTGGAGCATAGATTCCGTTGAAATCGTAGAACAGAGGGCGATAGGGTTGAATGTCGGCAAACACGCTCCGGCTGGCTCTCCAGGCGAGTTCGCCGCTTATGCCGTAGCGGCGCTTGAAAAGGAAATCCGCGCTGAAAGCCGGAAAAGCACCACCGTTCAGGCTTGCCTGATTGCCGTTTGAGTCGGCGGCCGCCGTGGAGGTCATCGTGCCCACACCGAAAGCCGCATCCAGCTGCTGCGCGCTAACCGCCTGGCAAGCGAGAAACAGCCGCCAGCAGAATCAGCAATCCTGTCTTTTTCAATTGCGCCCTCCCAAAGACAATTTAGATGCATCCAAAACCTCGCGAGTAACCCGAATCATCGCACAGTTGGACAGCGTAATGGCGGGCTAAACGGAGTAAGCCTCTGGCGCCTTTTCGGGCTGGGTGGTCTGGAAGGAGCGTCATCTCGGCCAGTTCCTGACCAGAATGTTGCCCGTTCGGCACTGCCGCCATTAGAATGCCAGCGCAGGAGGGCCCCTTGAGGTCTAGTCAGGTACGGCGTCGCGCTTTCCAGCTGGCCGCATTCTTGGTGTGCGCCGTAGCAACATCGCTTGGGCAAGCCGAAACAACACCCGGTCCGAGTACTCCGGGCCAAGCTATTCCCGGAACAACTGGAGTGAGCTCATTCGCAGGCAGCGTGCCGGCGAAGCTTGTTCCCGGAATTATGCCGCTTTCGTTGCAGGACGCCATCAACCTCGGATTAAAGCAAAATCTTGGGCTGCTACTTTCGAATGCAGGAATTCGTTCTGCCCAGGGGCAGCGGTGGGTGGAGTTGAGCGCTCTTCTACCCCACGTAACGGGTGCGCCTTACATTACGGAGTCCAAGCTCAATCTCTCGGAACTCGGTCTCACCAGTTTCGGTGGAGTCAAGCTTCCGCCATCGGTTGGCCCGTTCTCTTATTTTGACGCGCGGGCCAATTTGAGCCAGACAGTTTTCGATTGGAAATCGATCAATGCCACTCGCGCGGCTGGCCAGAGTGTGAAATCCGCCCTGTATACATTCAAGGATGCCCGGGATCTGGTAGTGCTTGCCGTCGGCTATACCTATTTGCAGGCCATTGCCGACGAAGCCCGCGTGGAAACGGCGGAAGCGCAAGTCAAGACGGCACAGGCGATCTACGATCAAGCGTCGGACCAGGTGAATGCCGGCACTTCGCCGGCGATCGACGGCTTGCGTGCCAAAGTCGAGCTGCAGACGCGGCAACAGCAGTTGATTCAGGCGCGAAACAATTTCGCCATCCAAAAGCTGACCGTAGGGCGCGTGGTCGGCCTGGCTCCAGGGCAGGAATTTGAATTTACCGATAAGTCGCCGTATCAGCCCTTCGAAGGCATCACCCTCGAAGAGGCTCTGAGACGCGCCTACGCCTCGCGTTCCGATTACCTGGCTGCCATGACCGACGTGCGGGCGGCGGAATTCTCCAAGAAAGCAGCGGTCGCTGGCTATCTGCCGTCGCTTTCTTTTAACGCCGATTACGGGCTGGGCGGTTCGCATCCCTCCACAGCAACGACCGTAGCCGACGCACGTGGGACGCTTACGATTCCGATCTTTCAGGGCGGTAGCGTTCACGGCGATGTTTTGCAGGCCGAGGCCAGGCTTGTGCAGAGCCGCGAACGGCTGGACAATCTGCGAGGGCAGATCGACTCCGACGTTCGCACGGCGCTGCTGAACCTGCAGTCGGCCTCCGACCAGGTGAACGTGGCGCGCAGCAATATTGATTTGGCGCAGGAGACACTCATCCAGTCGCGCGACCGTTTCACCGCCGGCGTTACCGATACGGTCGAAGTAGTGCAATCGCAAGAGGCCGTCGCGAACGCGCACGAACAGTACATCTCGAGTCTCTATAACTACAACTACGCAAAAATTTCGCTGGCTCGCTCCCTCGGCATCGCTGAGGAGGGGGTCAAGCAGTATTTCAGGGGAAAATGAACATGGGGGAAGAAAGCCGACCGCCTTCATCACAAGAGACAGGCAAAGAGCCCCCCGTCGATCACTCGCCCTCGAGGGACCAGGACCATACGCCGCCAGCGCGTCGCAACCCCAATCGCCGCAGAAATATCGTTATTCTGACCGCCATCCCAGTCCTGCTTGCCGCCGGCCTGTTCGTGTGGCGCTACTTGTCAAGCTACGAATCTACCGACGATGCCCAGGCGGACGTTCACCTCTCTCCGGTCAGCGCGCGCGTCTCCGGCTATGTGGTGCGGGTTAACGCGGAGGACAACCAGTGGGTGCAGAAAGGCACTGTGCTGGTGGAGATCGACCCGAAAGACTATGAGGTTGCGGTCGCGCAGGCCCAAGCCAATCTGGCCAGCGCTGAGGCCACGGCTCAATCGCTGAATATTACGGTGCCGATTACCTCGGTGAACACTACAAGCCAGCTGAGATTCACCGCCTCGGATATCGAAAATGCCAAAGCTGGAATCGTTGCTGCGGAGAAGCAACTGACGGCCGCTCATGCCCAACTGGAAGCGGCGCAAGCCAACGATGTGAAGGCGCAGGACGATTTGCACCGCTACAAGCTGCTGGTCGATAAGCAGGAGGTAGCGGCGCAGGTTTACGACCAGGCACTGGCTGCGGCCAGATCCAGCACGGCCTCGGTGGCGGCGGCCCGCGCCAATGAGTCGGCCGCGGAACAGTTCGTGCATCAGGCCCAGAGCCGCATGGTGCAGGCCCAGGCCAACCACCAATCGGCGGGGACCGGGCCGCAGCAGGTATCTTCATCCCGGGCCCGGGCGCGCGCGGCGGTCGCCGATGTGGAGGAAAAGCGGGCGCTGCTTGAGCAGGCCCAGCTGAACCTGCAATACACCAAAATCCTCGCGCCGGTCACGGGTGAGGTGACGAAAACGGTGGTCGTCGGGCTGAACGTTCAACCCGGACAGCAGCTCCTCACCGTCGTGCCTCTCGATGATGTGTGGGTCACCGCCAATTTCAAAGAAACCCAGCTCAAACACATGCGAGTCGGACAGAAAGCGGAAATCCATGTGGATTCGACCGGCCAGACTTTAAAGGGCCACGTTGACAGCATCGCCGGAGCCACCGGTCCCCTCTTCAGTTTGCTTCCGCCGGAGAATGCCACGGGAAACTACGTGAAAATTGTGCAAAGGGTTCCGGTAAAGATCGTTCTCGACCCGGGCGAGAATCGTGACCACCTGCTTCGCCCCGGCATGAACGTCGTGCCGGACGTCTATCTGCGATGAGTGCCGCGGCCCTCACCCTCGACCAGGACATCTGGCGGCCGAAATACAATCCCTGGCTGATCGCTGTCGTCGTGGCTCTGGCCGCCTTCATGGAGGTGCTCGACACCAGCATCGCCAATGTTGCGCTGCCGTACATTGCCGGTAATCTGGGGGCCAGCAACGATCAGAGCACCTGGGTCCTGACCTCGTACCTCGTCTCCAATGCCATCATCCTGCCCATCAGCGGCTGGCTCGCCACCACCCTGGGCCGGAAGCGTTTTTTCATGACCTGTCTCGCCGTGTTTACGCTGAGTTCTTTGCTTTGCGGAGTGGCGCCGAGTCTGGGGCTTCTTCTTTTCTTCCGCGTGTTGCAAGGCGCGGGCGGTGGCGGACTGCAGCCCATGGCTCAGGCCATCCTGGCCGACACCTTTCCTCCGCAACAGCGAGGCCTGGCGTTTGCCCTCTATGGCATTACCGCGATCATGGCACCCACGATCGGGCCAACCCTGGGCGGATGGATCACCTTCAACTATTCCTGGCGGTGGATTTTTTTCATCAATCTTCCGGTTGGCGTGTTGACCTTGTTTCTGGTGCGGCGCTTTGTCGAAGATCCCCCCTACTTAAGCCGTCTCAAATCGGCCGGGGTTAAGTTGGATTACATTGGCATCGCTCTGCTGACTCTGGGTATCGGAGCTCTGCAAGTGTTGCTTGACAAGGGCCAGGAAGATGACTGGTTTGGGTCGCACTTTATTACCACCTTGATTGTCACAGCGACCGTATGCCTGATCTCGCTGGCCATCTGGGAGTGGTTCCATAAATCGCCGATCATCGACGTTCGCATGTTCAGGAATTTCAACTTCGCCAGTGCAAGCCTGATGATGTTCATGCTGGGAATCATGTTGTTCAGCAGCCTGGTGCTGATGCCGCAGTTTCTCCAGACGCTGTTGGGCTACACCTCCCAACTGGCCGGGCTCGCGCTTTCGGCCGGGGGTCTGGTTTTGCTGATCGAGATGCCCATCATGGGGCAATTGACCACCAAGATCCAGGCTCGCCGCCTGATCGCCTTCGGTTGGCTGGCTCTGTCGATCGCCATGTTCTATTCCACAAAACGAATTGACCTGCAGATCAGCTTCAGTGCCGCCACCTGGTTGCGCATCACGCAAGTCATTGGTTTGGGGTTCCTGTTCGTCCCGATCACACTGGTGGCCTACATCGGAATTGCGCCGGAGAAGAACAACGCCGTCGCCGGAATCATCAATTTCATGCGCAACATGGGCAGCAGTGTCGGAACTTCCCTGGTCACAACATTAATTGCCCGGCGCTCGCAATTCCATCAGGCAAGGCTGGTGGAGCATGCCAGTCCCGGCAATCCCAATTTCCAGAATTCGGTGAACGGCTTGACCCAGCGCCTGGCTCACTCGGGTTTGAGCCAGCATGAGGCGCTGGCGCAGGCTTACGCCCGGATTTACCGGGGTGTGCAAGCGCAGGCAGCAAGCCTGGCATACATTGATACGTTCAAGGTTCTCTGTGTGGGGGCAGGCATCATGTTTTTCCTGACTTTCTTCCTGAAGAAAAATGATCCGGGCGGCGGTGGAGTAAGGGTAGCGGAGTAATGGATCAATAGAATTGAATGCGGGAAGGCAATGAGGAACTATGTTGGAAACCAAGCTCATCATTTGCCCCGTTGACTTCTCGGAGTTCTCGGTTAGGGCGTATCGCCATGCCCTGTCGCTGGCCGAGCACTATCGAGCGAAGCTGGTGGCCCTGCATGTTGTCGAGCTATGGCGATATCCCTACGCCGACTATGCTGCCTCCGCGGGAGACTATGCGGAGTTCTGCCGGGTGCTTCAGGAGGGCGGCAAGGAGCAACTGCGGGAATTCGCGAAGAAACATACGGATAATCAGATTGAGCCGGAACTCGCAGTGCACCAGGGAATGGCCGCGGACTCTATTCTGTCATTTGTGCAATCGCCCAAAGCGGACCTGATCGTCATGGGCACGCACGGCCGGCGAGGATTTGACCGTCTGGTGCTGGGGTCGGTAACGGACCGGGTCATGCGCAAGGCTCCTTGCCCCGTACTGGCAGTATCTGGGCCGTCGTCCGAAACGATGGCCGGTAAAGAACCGCACCACGCCCACCACTTGAACCACGTGCTCTTCTGCACCGATTTTTCCGAGAATTCACGCGCGGCCTTGAGCTATGCGATCTCGGCGGCAGAGGAATACCACGCAGAGCTCACCCTGCTGCACGTGTTGGAGCAGGTCTCAAGCGGAGCCGGGGCGGAAGATGCCGTGGCGCAGGTGATGAGGCACCTTGATGAACTGGTCCCACCGGAGAGACGCAAGACCTTGGAGATCAAAACCGAGGTGCGCACCGGCAAACCATACCAGCAAATCATTCAACTCGCACTGGAAGCGCAAACCGACCTGGTAGTTATGGGGGTGCGTGGCGGTGGCTCCCTGGATGCAGCCGTGTTTGGTTCCACAACCTATCGGGTGATACAGTTAGGATCCTGTCCTGTACTAACGGTTCACGCTTGAACCGTTAGATTTCGTCTACTGCGACGTAAATGATAAAAATCGTCACTATCGAACGGGAGTACGGAAGCGGCGGCGGCGAAATCGCCCAATTGCTGGCGACGCGGCTTGGCTGGAAGCTTTGGGATCAGTTGCTGACCGAGGAGATCGCGAGGCTGGCAAACTGCCCCAAAGCAGTCGTCGAGGTCCGAGAGGAACGCACCGATCCACTCTATTACCGGCTCCTCAAATCCTTCATGCGGGGAAGTTATGAGGGAAGCCTGAATGCTCCCAAGCTGCAGCTGGTCGACAGTGAGAGCATTCTGAGAATCACCCAACGCGTGGTTCTGCGTGCCGCGGAAACCGGAAATTGCGTCATTGTCGGAAGGGGATCGCAGCATTTTCTTCTAGAGCGCACCGACACGCTGCGCGTGTTTCTTTACGCTCCGAGAGAAAACAAAGTGAGACGATTGATATCTCGGGGCAAGAGTGAAACCGAGGCCCAGGAGCTGGCTGATACCGTTGATCGCGAACGGGCTGATTTCATCGCGAAGTACTTTGGCGTGGAGTGGCCGAACCGCGTGGTTTACCACAGCATGATCAACACTGCGATCGGCGATGAGATGGTGGTTCACACGATTCTGGATTTCATGAAAACCATGGACGCTAAAGCCTCCGTTCTGGTGGGTAGTCCTGGATAGATTCGACCCGTATTGGTACGGCTGCGGTCGAGCCCCGTGCTGTAATTTCTTCTCTCGCTTTCCAATTGGACGTAACCCTTTGGTAACAACGAGTTGCACAATTTCTGTTGCACTGTAACATTGTTGAAATATCTTCGCGGTAGGATCGAAGCAGGATCAGGCCCGAAGATGCCGACTCAGCGCATTCCACATCATGCTCTGCCGCTACAAGTGGCGGCCGTGTGCTTCCGGCGGCGCGGGCCGGATGTCGAGTTCCTTCTGGTCAACACCAACGGCGGCGGCAAGTGGACTTTCCCCAAGGGCGACCCTGATTCTTCCCTCTCGCATAGCAAGGCCGCCGAGCGCGAAGCCTGGGAAGAAGCCGGTGTGCAAGGCACGATCGAGCCCAGACATTTTCATCTGTACATCCATTCCAAGGGCGTGTTCTGGAAACCGCCTGGCGTTCGAGAATTTGTCATCAAGGCTTTTCTTCTTGAAGTGGACCACATCGGCCAGCCCGACGAGCACACCCGCAATCCCACCTGGTTCGGCCCCGATGACGCAAAAAAGATCCTGGCCAAAGGCCGCGAGGTCAAATATGCGCGCGAGCTGCAGGCCGTGGTGGACCGGGCGCTGGATCACATTGGCGCCGCCAAGGCGACAGCGGCACGCTAGGCAGGGTTTCCCTTCTAAATTCTCCAACACTTCCCCGGAGTCATCCCGAAGCCCCGCGCTTTTTCCAGCGGGGCGAGGGATCTGGCGCAGACCACCGACGAAATCTCCAGCATAAGAGACGCTCGATTCCTTCAACCGACCAACTCCGCCTTTTGCACTTTCCCCTCTCATGAGACGATGGAATCAGCCCCATGATCCAGCTCTCCGCCGCCGGAAAGCGTTACGGCCACAAGCTGCTCTTTGAAGGAGTGGACTGGCTCATCACGTCCAAAGACCGTATCGGACTGGTGGGCGCAAACGGCACTGGGAAATCCACGCTGATGAAGGTCCTAGCCCGGACTGAAACCCTCGATTACGGCTCGATCTCGACCGCCAAGGGCATCAGCGCGGGCTATTTGCCCCAGGATGGCCTCGCGCTATCCGGCCAGACCGTGTTTGCCGAATGCATGTCGGTGTTTTCCAAACTACGCGCCATGGAACAGGAGATGGAAGACCTGACCCGCAGCATGTCGGAACTGGACCACACGTCCGCTGAATACGCCCAGGTAGCTGAGCGCTACCAGCGCATCGAACACGAGTTTCGCACCCGCGACGGTTACGCCATAGAGGCACAAGTCGGCGCGGTAATTTCGGGTTTGGGTTTTCGCAAAGAAGATTGGGGCCGGCAGACGGAAGAATTCTCCGGCGGCTGGCAAATGCGTATCGCGCTGGCAAAGCTGCTGCTGCAGAAGCCGAATCTTCTTCTGCTGGACGAACCCACCAACCATCTCGATCTCGAAGCTCGCAATTGGCTGGAAGAATACCTGACCAACTATCCCTATGCCTTCGTGCTCATTTCGCACGACCGCTATTTCCTCGATGTGACCGTAAACAAAATCGCCGAGATCTGGAACAAGCGCATTCACTTCTACAGCGGCAATTACGACAAATATCTGGCGCAGAAGACCCAGAGGCTGGAGCAACTCGAAGCCGCTTATCGAACCCAGCGGGACCGCATCGAGCAACTCGAAGTCTTCATCAACCGCTTTCGCTACCAGGCCACCAAAGCCAAGCAGGTACAAAGCCGCATCAAGGAGCTAGAGAAGATCGAACGCATCGAACTCCCGGAAGAAGAGCGCACCATCCATTTCTCTTTCCCGCAGCCCAAGGCCAGCGGCCGGATTGTGGCGGAGTTCGCCAATGTGAGCAAGAGCTACGGCGAGAAAGAAGTCTTTCGCGATGTCAATTTCATCATCGAACGCGGTGACCGGATCGCGCTCGTTGGCGTAAACGGCGCGGGCAAGTCCACCTTGATCAAACTACTGGCCGAAGAAGAACCCCTCACCCAAGGTGAGCGCCGCCTCGGTCACAACGTTCTGGCCGACTACTTCGCGCAAGATCAATACAAAGAACTCAACCCCGATGCCCGCATTCTCGACGACCTCGGCGACCTTGCTCCCCGCTTCACTCAAACCGAACTGCGCTCTCTGCTCGGCTGCTTCTTGTTTTCCGGCGACGACGTCTTCAAGCGTATCGGCGTGCTTTCCGGCGGAGAGCGTAACCGTTACGCTTTGCTGCGCATGCTGCTTCATCCGGCCAACTTCCTGCTGCTCGACGAACCCACCAACCATCTCGACATGCGCGCCAAAGACGTCCTGCTCAAAGCACTGAGCGACTACACCGGCACCGTCGTCTTTGTCTCCCACGACCGTTACTTCATCGACAAACTGGCCACGCGGGTATTCGAAATTGGCGATGGCCGGGTCGAAGTCTATCCCGGCAACTACGAGGATTACCGCTGGCGCAAAGAAGGTGGCGCGGCCCGACTACAGGAATCTGTGGTTTCGGCTTCTGCCGCCAAACCGGCGGGCAACGGCTCTGGTTTGAAAGAACCCGCTCCAGAGGAAGCTAAATCCAAGCGCCTGAATCCCCTCAAACGCAAGCAGTTGGAAGAACGGGTACGAGAACTCGAACAGGAAATCAGCCGCCTGGAAGCGGCTATTGCCGCCGGCGAAACCTCCCTGCAAACCTTTGTCAGTTCCGAAGAAACCCAGCGAATCAACCAGCAACTGGCGGAATATCGCGCCCAATTGCAGGACCGCATGGCCGAATGGGAAGGCCTGGGACAAGCCCTGCAAACCTGATTTCCGGGCATCCCCGCACCCGTACAGGTTCTTCGGTAACCTGCTCTATCCCGCGTCCGCGTGCGATAGTCAGCTTGGCCCTAAGGCCACGAAATCAAAGACCTCACCGCCCCGGCAAGCCAGCCCGCCGCGCGGAGAAATCAAGGAAGGCCGGACGATGCTGCAGCCACCAGACAACTCTCAAAAATCGCAGTCGAACCAAACCTATACGCCGGGCAAAATCAGTTCCCCGACCGACCAGGCCACCATCGGACGTTCGCTCGTCATCAAGGGCGAAGTCAGCGGCTCAGAAACACTCTACGTCGATGGCCGCATTGAAGGTACCATCAACATCGCCGAAAACCGCGTCACCGTAGGACGTAACGGCACAGTGGCCGCTAACATCACGGCCCGCGAAGTGGTCATCATGGGCAAGGTGACGGGCAACATCCAGTGCACTGACCGGGTGGATATTCGCAGCGAAGGGTCACTCACGGGAGACGTGGTTACCCAGCGCATCAGCGTGGAAGACGGAGCGGTGCTCAAAGGCAGCGTGCAAGTTCGCAGCGCGGAGCAGAAATCCCAGAGCCACGCCAAACCGGCGGCCACTGAGCCAGCGAAGCCAACTACCGACCAGATGAAGCCGGCCACCGCGGTAGCGCACGCGTAGCCAGACTAGGATTTTCGTAGCCCCGGACGCCCCCGTCCGGGGACCGAGCTTTAGCTCGCCGGGCTTACTTCTTCTCCCCCGCCTTCAAATCCAGCGAAGCCGAGTTCATGCAATACCGCAGCCCCGTAGGTTGAGGCCCATCCTCAAAGACATGCCCCAGATGCGCGTCACAGCGCGCACAGCGGACTTCTGTCCGAGCCATGCCGTACGCCCGATCCACGTGAGTCGTGACCGCCTTATCGTTTGCCGGCTCCCAAAAACTGGGCCAGCCCGTCCCGGAATCAAACTTGGTGTTCGAACTGAACAGGGGTGCGCCGCAACAGGCACACGCGTAAGTTCCGTCTTCTTTGGTTTTCCAGTATTTCCCCGTAAAGGCTGGTTCAGTCCCCGCTTTGCGGGTGATGTTGAATTGTTCCGGCGAAAGTTGTTTCCGCCATTCTTCTTCTGTTTTTGCGATCTTCTCTGTATTAGCTAGTTTTTCAGTCATAGAGGTTAATCCCACTGATTAGATGCATTTATGCGAGCAGAGTTCCATCCTGCAGCCTGCTCAAATTTCGATAATCATGTCCTCCAGCCGGGTGGGATAGCTGTTCATGATTTCTCCCTTTTCTTTGCGGACGATCACCGTATCCGAATGGCGGAAGCCGCCCCAATCGGGATCATAGACGCCGGGCTCGCAACTGAAGGTCATGCCTTCTCGCAACACTGTCTTGTCGCCTTCGGCAATCCATGGTGACTCATGCCCCTCGAGGCCGATGCCGTGACCCGTGCGGTGCCTAAGAAACTTGCCGAATCCCGCCTTGCGGATTTGGTCCAGGCTTTTCTTGTCAACCTCCTCGGCGAGCGCTCCTTCCTTCATGTTTGCGGCGCCTGTGTCATGTGCCGCCAGCATCGCCTCATACAACCGTTTAGCGTGATCACTAGGCTTCCCGACGCTGAACGACCGTTCACACTCCACGTTGTACCCGCCCACCTGCGCGCCGTAGCTCAGGATCAACGCATCTCCCGGCTTCAGCCGGTCTTTGCTGGGAACAGCATGGGGAAAAGCGGAGCGTCTGCCAAACGGCACGAGCCCGCCAAACGGAGGCTCAATCCCAACCCCCACCACGTCAGTCAGTTCTTTCGACATCTTGTCGGCTACCGCGTCCGCTGTCGCCTTTAGAATTTGATCTTCGGTCACGCTGCCATTCCGCTGCACAAACTCCCGGCCCGCCTGCACCGTGAAGTCGGCGAAATACATCGACCGGCGCATGACCCGCAGTTCATCGTCATCCTTCACCTGGCGCATGTTATCGACAATGTCTCCGGCCTCGATGATGGTGGCTTTGGGAGCGCCTTGCTTGATCCGCTCCAGGCGGCTGGGCGTGCATTCTTCCACGCCGATGCGGCCCCCGCCGAATCCGCGCTTGGCGACGCGTTCAAAAATCCACTGCACCCGGTTTACTGCTCCCGGATAGTCGAAATACGCTTCATAATCCTTCACCCACCACAGCTTGATCTGATCGGTCTCCAGTTCGGGGATAAACATCGCCGGGTCACCGGACTCGGGAATCAGAGCGGCCAGCGGGCGCTCCGTGGGAAGATGGAAATATCCCGTCGTGTAAATGATGTTGGTTGCGTTAAGCAGCAAAAGGGCATTCAACTTTTGCCGCCTCATCTCTTCCTGCACCTGTTTGATCTTGCGCTGGTACCATTCGGGCGGTAGACGATCTGGACCAGCAGCCCCCGGCATCGCAGCAAACATCCTCAGCCTTCTTCACTCTGCCGAAACTGCCGATTCCGCTACTGATGCTGAGTGCCGCTGCTCCGGCAACGCCTCGCAAGAACTGCCTCCGATTCGCCATGAACCCTCCTATGCTTTTGCTTTACGCCTGGCGGGTCTTGCGGACGTGCTGCGCGGCTTCGCTGGGACGTCCGACTCGCGGCCAATGTTGTGATACTTCCCCCGGAAATACAGGAGCGGCTTGCCCTCACGCACCAGCGCCTCCTCGACTGCCGCAATGAATATAGTGTGGTCGCCCGCGTCGTGCGTAGTATGCAGGCGGCACTCCAGATACGCCAACGCCCCTCGCAACCGCGGTGTGCCGTGCGCAGTCCGCTCAAAATGCGCGCCGGCCTCTTCCGGACGCTGATTATTGGCCGTGGCGCGCGCGTAGTATTCCGAGATAGCCTGTTGGTTCTCAGCCAGCACATTCACGCCGAACCGCTGCCGCGCATGCAGGTGCGCGTGGGTGCGTGCCCTCTGGTCGACACACACCAACACTAGGGGCGGATCTAGCGACACTGAAGCGAAGGCGTTGGCTGTCATGCCATGCACTTCGCCCTCCTGGTCGACGGTGATAACCGTGACCCCAGTTGCAAAACAACCCAATGCTTTGCGGAATTCGGCTTGCGTGACGCTCATGGAAAGAGAGGTGCCGCCCTGAGAGTCTACCCGATTTGCACAGGCCGGGAGGGCAGGCAAGACAAAACTGAGAACTGAGAACCGAAAACTGGCCACTGGTTTTCGCGCGAAAGAGTCTTTGTGGACACCCTCTTCGAGATAAGACAGAAGCGGTTTTCTTTCCCGAAAAGCCGGTTGTCAGTTGCCCGTTCTCAGTTCTCAGTTTTAGCTCACCGGGTTTATCTCATGTATGATTTTGGAGGCTCGCAGGAAAACCCTTGGCTAGCGTACCCCAAATCTCGTCGCTGCATACCCCGTCCACCCTGCCTTGGGACGAGCTGCGCTCCGGCCTTCCGCTTACGCATGATCTGGCATGCCGCTTGCTCCGGGTGGAGGACGACTCTCTGCCCAGCTTGCTCGCGGCGGCGGCCGCAGTAAAGCAGCGCTTCAAGCCGGGGGTTATCACTTACTCGCGCAAAGTATTCCTGCCCCTGACGAATCTTTGCCGCGACTATTGCGGCTACTGCACCTTTCGCCGCGATCCCGCCGCCCCCGGCGCTCACACTATGGCTCCGGAAGAGGTCCTGCAAGTAGTTCGCGCAGGCGAAGGCATGGGCTGCACCGAAGCCCTTTTCAGCCTGGGCGACAAGCCGGAGCTGATCTTTCCTGAGATGCGGGAGACGCTTCGCCACCTGGGATTCAAATCAACTCTCCACTATCTCGAGGCCATGTGCGAACTGGTTCTGCGCGAGACCACGCTACTGCCTCATCCCAATCCCGGATTGCTCAGCGCTGAATGGATCGCCCGTCTGGCTGCCGTTTCGCCCAGCATGGGCTTGATGCTTGAGACTACGAATGCCTCACTTCTTCAGCCCGGCAAGGCCCACGATAACGCTCCCGACAAAGTCCCCGCCAAGCGCCTCCGTACCATCGAAGAGGCAGGCAAACAAGGCGTCCCCTTCACCACCGGCTTGCTGATCGGGATTGGCGAGACCATCGAAGATCGCGTCGATACCTTGTTTGCAATCCGCGATCTCCACCTCCGCTACGGGCACATTCAGGAAGTAATCGTTCAAAACTTCCGTGTCAAACCCGAAATTCCTATGTCCCATTGGCCCGAGCCCACCCACGGTGAAATGCTGCGTACCGTCGCGGTTGCGCGCCTGCTCATGACCCGGGTCAACATTCAGGCCCCGCCCAACCTTTCTGCTCCGCGCTACGAAACGCTGCTTGACGCCGGATTAGACGATTGGGGCGGCGTTTCGCCCTTGACTCCAGATTTCATCAACCCGGAAAAGCCCTGGCCGCACCTCGAAGAGTTGCGATTACGTACGGAAGCCAGAGGCTATCTGCTGCGTCAGCGCTTGGCGGTTTATCCTGAATTCTTGCCGTCCGTCACCGCCCGGCCCGGCTTGCTCTCCACCAAAATCAACGCTGCCGCCGACGCTCGAGGCTACGCACAAGAGGTGAGAGCGGCATGATCGTGGTGCTCACTGGCGGCACTGGCGGCGCCAAGTTTGTCGATGGCCTCAGCCAGGTTGTCCCTGCGAAAGACCTGACCATCATCGTAAACACTGGCGACGACCTCGAGTGGTGGGGGCTGTATGTTTCGCCTGATCTCGATTCCATCACCTACGTCCTCGCCGGCCTGCTAAGCAAGGAGCGGGGCTGGGGAGTAAAGGGCGACACCTTCTTCTGCCTTCAGGCGATGGAAGAATTGTCGCAACCCATCTGGTTCCATGTTGGTGACCGCGACCTGGCCGTCCATCTGCTGCGCTCGAGACTTCTTCGTGAGGGGAAAACTCTCACAGAAGCAACCTCGGAGATAGCCTCCCGGCTCGGCGTTCAAGCCACCATTCTGCCCATGTGCAATTCCCGGGTGGAGACCAGAGTCGATACGCCCATCGGCGAACTCAGCTTTGAAGAATATTTCGTGCAGCGCTGGTATCAGGACCCGGTAAATTCGATTCGCTTCGCAGGCGTAGCGGAAGCCCAGCCCGCTCCGGGAGTCATCGAGGCCATCCTTTCAGCCAGCGTCGTGCTGCTCGCTCCCAGCAACCCAGTTACCAGCATCGGTCCGATCCTAGCCGTCCCCGGCATAACCGCGGCGCTCAAAAACACGAAAGCGCCCATCGTGGCAGTCAGTCCCATCGTGGCCGGCGCGGCAGTCTCCGGGCCGGCAGGCATTCTCATGGCTGCTCAGGGTTTTCCCGTCTCCATCGCGGGCGTCGTCCAGATGTACAAGGAATTCCTCGATGTCCTGGTGGTCGATCAACGCGACTTGCAAGCCGCCGAAAAATTGCGCGCCTCCGGACTGCGTGTGCATTGCACCGCGACCCTGATGCGCACCGCCGACGAGAAGACCGCCCTGGCGCGTGCAGTTATGTCGTTCGTCTCCGATGGCAGCGCCGTAGCAGGCTGAAAACTGAGAACCGGGAACTAATATCCGGGAACTGGTTGTTTCAAGACGATCCCCAACCGCAAAGGCCAATCTCGAATGATCCTAGTGCCCGTCAAGAACCTCGCCCACGCCAAGCAGCGCCTGGCTCCCACGCTTGATCAACACGACCGCACTGAACTCGCCCAGGCGATGTTGTTCGACGTTCTTTCCGCCCTCTCCGCCTGGAGGGAGCACCCCCAGGTCAGTCTGGTTACCAACGACCCATTCGCGCTCCAGTTAGCCCGGCATTTTTCTTTTTCTGTCATTCTTGACATTGCAAACCGCGGCGAAACCGACGCGATCGAAATGGCAACGCGCCTCTGCGAATCTCGCGGCGTGGAAACCACGCTCGTAATTCCCGGTGACATTCCGCTGATCCAGGCTTGGGAACTCGAACGAATTTTCGAGGACGCTCCCGTCGAAGGCTCTGTTCTGGCTCCATCCTTCGATGGACGCGGCACCAACGCTGTCCTGCGCCGCCCTGCCGCGCTTTTTCCTTTGCGCTTCGGCAACGACAGTTTCGAGCCCCACTTGGCCGCTGCCCGCGCCACCCAAAAACCTTGCGTGGTCTTAAATTTACCGGGCATCGCGCTCGACGTGGACCAGCCCCAGGATTTACTTGAACTGATGTCCGCCCCCGGCGAGAACCGCTCCCAGCGCCTTCTTCGCCACTGGAACATGCCCCAAGCCGCCAACGAATAGCCCACAACTGAGGACTGAGAACTGAGGACTGCGAACTAAGAACTGGCCGTTCCCAGCCAGTGATCCCCGGGAACGGATGTCATCACAGAACCCAACCTTTGACGCCACCACACACGTTCGCTGACAATTCTTAGGTGAAGCGGGTCAGACAAATCTCCATTCTCCCAATCCCTTTCCCCACCGAGATCCGCCCCGGCGACTCTCTCGCGGAAAAGCTTCTCGCCGCACTGAGATTTCACGAGCTGTCGCTCAAGAAACACGACGTCGTGGTCGTCAAACACAAAATCGTCTCCAAGTCAGAAGGTCGACTGGTCGATCTGGCAGCCATCACCCCGTCGCCAGCCTCCCGCGCCTGGGCCCGTCTCTACAAACTCGATGCCCGAGTGGTCGAACTAGCTGTCGCGCAGAGCGTCCGCATCGTTCGCCGAAAGCGCGGCGTCATCATCACTCAAACCCGTCACGGCTTCGTCTGCGCCAACAGTGGCGTCGATGTCTCCAACGTCGACGGTGGAGCTCACGCCCTCTTGCTCCCCCGCAATCCCGACCGCTCCGCCGCCCGCTTGCGTCGCGCCATCAAGAAAGCACTAGGTATTTCTGTGGCCGTGATTATCACCGACAGTTTCGGCCGCCCCTGGCGTGAAGGCCTCACCGAAGTCGCCATCGGAGTTGCCGGGCTGGCTCCGCTTTGCGATTACCGCGGCCAGCGCGATTCCCACGGCTACCCTCTGCACGCGAGTATTGACGCCGTTGCCGACGAACTGGCTTGCGCTGCGGGCCTCGTCTGCGGCAAGCTAGATCGTGTCCCCGCCGCCATCATCCGGGGATTCCTGTACCATTCCGGACGAGGCAGCGCCCGCGAACTGATTCGTCCGGCCCGGTATGATTTGTTTCGTTGAGCCTGTGCTTCAGGAGGAATTGTGGCGCGAGCGTTAAACAATTCGGAACTGGAAAACTTCCCCGCCCTCGAGTGGCCCGAAACCGCCGCCCGCATGGATCCCTCACTGCGCCGCACCCTGGAACGAGTGCTCGAATCGCTGAATGGCGCCGCGCTTTCTCGCGAAGAATGCGAACAGCTCGCCTACGCCGAAGGCGACGATCTTCTAGGCCTACTGGTCGCCGCCGACGCTCTCCGTCGCGAACTGGCCGGCAATCTCGTCACCTATGTCGTGAATCGCAACATCAATTTCACCAACGTTTGTTTTGTGGGTTGCAAATTCTGTGCCTTCAGTCGCGGCCCGCGCGAGTCCGACAGCTACTTCCTCAGCTTCGACCAACTGGCCCAGAAAGCCACCGAGGCATGGCAGCTCGGAGCCACGGAAGTCTGCATCCAGGGCGGACTTCCCCACGGCCTGCCTCCTTTCTACTACCGCGACGTCCTTCGCGCCATCAAGCAGGCCGTCCCCGGCATGCACATCCATGCGTTCTCCCCAATGGAAATCGTCTACGGCGTCGAACTCACCGGCATGCCTCTCGCAGATTATCTTTCCATGCTGCGCGACAACGGACTCGGCACCCTGCCCGGCACTGCCGCCGAAATTCTCGACGACGAAGTCCGCCACGTTCTTTCCCGCAACAAGCTCTCCACCGAACAATGGAAGCAGGTGATTCGCACCGCCCACGGCTGTGGCATTCGCAGCACTTCGACTTTGATGTATGGACACGTCGAAACGCCCACACATTGGGTAAATCAGCTCTTACTCCTGCGTGAAATTCAAAACGAGACCGGTGGCTTCACCGAATTCGTCCCTCTCGGCTTTGTTCATCAGAATACTTTGCTTTACCAGCAGGGCCTCTCGCGCCCCGGCCCGACCCTCGCCGAACATCTTAAGATTCACGCCCTCTCGCGGATCTTGCTGGCCGGCTACATCAACAACATTCAGGTATCCTGGGTAAAGCTGAACCGCCACCTCTCGAAACTCTGCCTGCACGCTGGCGCCAACGACTACGGCGGCACGTTGATGGAAGAGAACATTTCCCGCGAAGCCGGAGCCACTGCGGGCCAGTACACCAGCCCTGACCAGTTTCAGTCGCTCATCCTTGAAGCCGGGCGCATCCCGGCCGAGCGCAACACCACGTACTCGCGGATCCAGATCAAGTTGCAGCCAGAGCCCGCCACGTTCGAGCAATCGCTCGTTCCGGAGTTTGCGTAAATACGGAGACCGCATAGTCATGACCCGGCTCATCGCTGTTCTAGGAGGCACCGGCCCCGAAGGTTTCGGCCTCGCCCTGCGCTGGGCCCGCGCCGGTGAAAGTGTGATCATCGGATCGCGCGACGCCCAGCGCGCCCAGAAGGCCGCCGCGGAAATAAAAGAGAGAGTCGGCGTCGGTGCGAAAATATCTGGCAATGAAAACGCCGCCGCGTGCGCCCAATCCGACCTGCTCATTCTCACCATCCCATTCGAAGGCCATGCCGCGCTTCTCAAGCAGATCAAGCCCGCCATCCGTCCCGGCAGCATCGTCGTCGACACTACGGTGCCCCTGGCTGCGAGCGTCGGCGGACGTGCCTCCCGCACTCTCGGCGTCTGGCAAGGTTCCGCCGCGCAGGAAACTGCAGAACTGGTCCCCAAAAACGTTTCTGTAGTCGCCGCCTTTCACAACACTTCCGCGGAACTACTGAACGGAACCGACCCCATCGATTGCGACGTCATCGTCTGCAGCGACGATCCCGATGCAAATCAGCTTGTCCGCGCCCTCGCCGGAAAAATTTCCGGCGTGCGTGCCATCGACGGCGGCAAGCTGGAAAACGCCCGCATCGTCGAGCAGATCACCGCCTTGCTGATCGGCCTCAACATCCGCCACAAAGGGCACAGCGGAATTCGCATCACCGGCTTGCCCGCAGCGGCCTATAACAGTTAGCATCCAACCTCAACCACTTGTCCGGCATGAACTCCCCTCCCGACGTCCGCTTCGCCATTGAGTTCCGCAACGTCTCCTACCGCCTCGCCTCTAATGTGCCTCTTCTTTTCGACTTGAATCTTCAAATCCACCCCGGTGAGACTCTGGTCCTTCTTGGCCGCAGCGGTTCCGGCAAAACCACGACGCTCAAGCTGATCAACCGTCTGCTCACGCCGAGCGAAGGTGAAGTGCTAGTCGATAACCGCGCCACCGTTTCCTGGGACCCCATTCGTCTCCGCCGCCTCGTCGGCTACGTCATCCAGGACGTCGGCCTGTTCCCGCATTTCACCGTTGAGCGCAACATCGGCCTCGTTCCGCAAATTGAAGATTGGCCCGTTGAGCGCATTCGCCAGCGGGTGCAGGAACTCCTGCAACTGGTGGGCCTCAGCCCCCATCTGCTCTCGCGTTATCCTCGCGAACTTTCTGGCGGTCAGCGCCAGCGAGTCGGAGTCGCGCGCGCTTTGGCCGCCGATCCGCCCATCCTTCTGATGGACGAGCCGTTCGGCGCCCTCGACCCCATTACTCGCGCGCAACTGCAACGCGAATTTCTCGAGCTCCAGCAGCGCCTTCAGAAAACTGTTGTATTCGTGACCCACGATTTGCGCGAGGCTTTGCGGCTCGCTTCCCGCATCGCGTTCATGGATGCCGGCCGCTTGATCACCGTGGAAACTCCGGAGCAATTCGTCAACTCCATCGAACCCCTGGTCGCCGCCTACGTCGACGCCTTCGGCGCTGGCCGTCTCGTGCCTGAGAATCAAAAAACGCGAGGTAACTCATGAATGTCTTGCACTTCATTCTGCAGAATCGCAGCGAGGTCATCGAATTCACTTTCGAACATCTCTGGCTGGTCGCCGTCTCCACTTTTTTTGCTGTCCTGATCGGCATCCCGCTGGGCATTCTCATCACCCGCCACCCGCTGCTCAACAAGCCGGTACTCGGCGTCGCCAACGCCATTCAGACCATCCCCAGCCTTGCTCTTTTCGGCTTTCTCTTGCCCGCGCCCTGGATCGGCGAGAGGGCCGACCGCCTGGTGATTCTCGCGCTCACGCTTTACGCGCTTCTGCCTCTCATCCGCAACACTTATGCTGGTATCAAGGGAGTTGATCCCGCGGTCATCGAAGCCGGACGCGGCATGGGCATGACCAGCCGCCAGCTTCTCTGGCAAGTGGAGCTGCCGCTTTCTCTGGGAGTTATCATCGCGGGCGTGCGCGTAGCTACCGTTCTCTCCATCGGACTCACCACCATTGCCGCCGCCATCGGCGCCGGTGGCCTGGGCCAATACATTTTTCGCGGCCTGGCCATGGTCAACAACTCGGTGATTCTGGCGGGCGCCATCCCGGCCGCTTTCCTGGCCCTGTTCGCCGACGCTACTCTGGGCTGGCTGGAAAAACGCCTCACTCCGCCCTAATTCACTAGGCTGATAAGATTTGTCATCCTGAGCGAAGCGTATTTGATCATAAATACTCCACAGATTTGTCATCCTGAGCGAAGCGAAGGACCTATGCATCTCACCCGTCACCGATACCCAGGCTGGATATCAAGATGAGCCGCGGCGCAATCATGGTTTGCTGCCTTTTGCTCCTATTCGTCTCCTGCGGTCCGCCGGCCCGAGACCAGATCGTAGTCGGCTCAAAAAATTTCACCGAGCAACTGGTCCTCGGCGAGATCATGGCGCAGCAAATCGAATCGAAAACTCACCTCCAGGTCGAACGCCGCTTCTTCCTGGCCGGCACTTACATCTGCCAGCAAGCCATCCTCGCCGGACGGATCGACCTCTATCCCGAATACACCGGAACCGGCGTCACGGCTATTTTGAAAGAGAAACCCGAGGGCGGTGCCGAAGCTGTCTTCAATCGCATGAAAACCGAATACGCCCGCCGCTTCAATCTGACGGTCGGCCCATCCTTCGGTTTCAACAACTCCTTCGCCATCGAAATCCGCGGAGAAGATGCCCGGCGCCTCGGCCTCAAAACGATTTCCCAGGCCGCCGCCTACACCCCAAAATGGCGGCCCGGCTTTGGCTACGAATTCATGGAACGCCCCGACGGCTACAAAGGTCTGGTCGCGACTTACGGTCTGCGCTTCGCCGAAGCCCCGCGCATCATGGATCTTGGCCTGCTGGCTCGTGCCTTGACCAGCAAGCAGATCGACCTGGCCGCCGGCAACACCACCGATGGCCTGATTCAGCAATTCGATCTCTTCGTCCTGGCCGACGACCGCCACTACTTCCCCCCGTATGAAGCCGTGCCCGTAATCCGCGACGAGATCATCACCCGCCATCCGGAGGTGAAAGCCGCGCTAGACGAGTTAGCGGGAAAAATCTCCGACGAAGAAATGCGCCAACTCAACTACTCCGTCGAGGGCCAGCACCAGGATGTAACCGTAGTTGTCCGCAACTTCCTCCAACAAAAAGGCCTGTGATCTGACGACTCTCTCGAACTTGTCATCCTGAGCGGAGTGCGGTCCGCGCGAAGCGGGGACCACGCGGAGTCGAAGGACCCCTTGCAACCTCGAGTGCTCCGATGTCGCGAATAGGAATTCTCTAATCGTCGCAACGGCACGTTCGCGGCCCCGCGCCCTCGCGCCCCAAGGCGCAACCGTTCCTGATCCGGCCCGATACCCCGAACTAATTGGCGTCGCTGACGACCAACGACTAACGGCCAACTACACCTACATTAGCCAAACCGCATCCACATCCACAATCACCTGCGTCCGCGGTATCTTCTTCTGTGTTACATAGACAATCATCGATCTTAGCAAAGCATTCAACTTCTCCCGGCTCGCCGACTTCAACACAAAGTGATACCTATAATCCTGCTTCAACCGCAGAATCGGCGCCGCCGCCGGCCCCAGCACTCTCACACCTTCGTGCCGCGTCTTCTCAAACCATTTCCCTAGAATCCCCGACCATTCCAGCGCCTCATCCAGCTTGCCGCTGCGCACCACCACGTTGGCCAGCGCGCTGTACGGTGGATACTGCATCCAGCTCCGAAACCGCAATTCTTTTTCGTAGAAACCAACGAAGTCATGCTGCGCCGCGTACTGCACTGCATAGTGGTCGGGAAATAAGGTTTGCAGCACCACTTTCCCCGGTGTCCCTCCGCGCCCCGCGCGTCCCGCCACTTGCGTGAGCAATTGGAACGTCCGCTCCGCCGCCCGAAAATCAGGAAAGCCCAACGCCATGTCCGCGCCCACCACTCCCACCAGCGTTACGCCATGAACGTCGTGTCCCTTGGCGATCATCTGCGTGCCGACCACGAGATCAAGCTCGCCCTGGCTCAGCGCGTTCAGCACTCTTTCGAAGTCTTCGTAACCGCGCACCGTGTCGCGGTCCAGCCTCCCAATGCGCGCCGTCGGAAACAGCCCGTGCAGAAGCTCTTCCAGCTTTTCCGACCCGGTCCCCAAAAAGTAGACATACTCGCTGCCGCAGTGGACACATGCGTTCGGCACCGGCGCAGTGTAGCCACAGTAATGACACTCCATGCGATGCGCTCGCTTGTGATGGGTGAGCGCGATGGCGCAATTCTTGCACTCAAGCGTCTTGCCGCAGGCGCGGCACAGCGCGACGGGCGAGTACCCGCGGCGATTGAGCAGCACCATCACCTGCTCCTTTCGCTCCAGCCGCTCGCGGATTTCCTCCATCAGCTTGCGCGAAATGATCTGTTCCTGTCCCGTCTCCTGAAACTCCTGCCGCATATCGATGATCTCAACCTCAGGCAGCGGACGCTGCTCCACGCGGTCGGGCAACTCCAGCAGCGCATATTTTTCCTTCTTCGCGTTGAAGTACGACTCGAGCGACGGCGTGGCCGAGCCCAGCACGGCCACCGCTCCCGCCATCTTGGCCCGCATCACCGCCACGTCGCGCGCGTGATAGCGCGGCGTCTCTTCCTGCTTGTAAGAAGAATCCTGCTCTTCATCCACGATGATCAGCGCTAGATCCGCGACCGGAGCGAACACCGCCGAGCGCGTCCCCACCACAATGCGAGCTTCGCCTCGCTTGATGCGGTGCCATTGCTCCGCCCGCTCCCGGTCCGACAACGCCGAATGCAGAATCGCGACTTGCTCTCCAAACACCTGATGCAGGTCTGCCGCCACCACCGGAGTGAGCCCGATCTCGGGCACCAGCAGGATCGCCGCGCGTCCTGCTTCGAGCACCGAGCGCATCGCCGCCAGATACACTGCCGTCTTCCCCGAGCCTGTGACGCCGTGCAAAAGCACGCCGGCAAACTTGCGGGCGCTCACGCTCTCCTGAATCCGCTCCAGCGCGCGCTGTTGCGCCGAGCTGAAGTCAAAATCGAATGGCGAAGGCCTCGCCTGCATCGTGGGGACAGGCAACTCCGCCGACTCTTCCACGATCTCGATCAGCCCGCGTTTCACCAGCGTGCCCAGCGTGCTGCGCGGGAGCTCAAGTCCCTGCAAGCTCTCAACGGAAACCTTGCCGCCGGCTGCAGCCAGCACATCGATCAGCGCCTTCTGATTTGCGTTGAGCGTTCCCTCTGCGTTTCTGAGCACAGCCACCCGCACGGTTCGTGCGGCGTCACGCGCCTCCGACAGGTCTTCGCGCGCAATCCATTTCTTGCGCACCATGCCCGCCAGCAAAGACTTTGAGGCGCGCGTGCCCGCCCTCAGCGATTCTTCCTTTACCATCTCGCGCTCGGCCAGGTAATCCAGCACACGAAATTCTATGACCTGATCTTCCGGCGTCTTGCGCGAGCGCGCCGATGAGCCTGACATTCCGGCGAGGTGGAGCGCGAGTTGGCCCTCCGGTGTGATGCGGTAGGCGATGGCGCGCTTGAACTCCGCGCTCAGCGGCAGCATGGTGCGGAAGACTTCTCCCAGAGGCGCGAGGTAGTAGTCGGCGATCCAGTTGCCCAGGCGAATGAGCTGCCCGTCGAGCACCGGCGTCTCGTCGAGCACGCGAAGAACGTTCTTGGTTTGAACTTGTGGCTTGCGGTTGTGAAGCTCGGTGATGATGCCCGTCATGCGTTGCTGGCGGAAGGGCACCAGCACACGTCCGCCTGCAATGGGTTGCATGCCTTCGGGGACGCGGTAGGTGAAAACCATGTCCAGGGGCACGGGCAGAGCGACGTCGCAGAAGTCAGGCATGGGACAAGGCATCGTAACATTTGGGCGCTGGCTGGCCGGACAGACCCGGTGACGTAATGTTCCGCCGTACGGAACACTTGTGGAAATCTTCAAAACGTTCCTTGCGGAACGTTTTGTCTTTGCTGTATTGTATGTACGATATTATGCGGAGGGTAAATGAAACGAACGGCAGGAGTTAGACGGAGCAAAAAGGCGTCGAAGCGGCACCCGAAAACCATAGCGAGGATCCGGGCCTCGGCGGAGGGGGGGCGGGGCTGGACGGCGGACATGGAAGGACTTTACCGCCCGGTCAAGAGGCCGGTGACGTTGCGCCTGGACGCGGATGTAGTGGCTTGGTTTAAGGCTGACGGGCGGGGTTATCAGACTCGGATCAATCGGGCGTTACGGAAGGTAATGCTGACGGAAAGAAAAGCGTGAGGAGCGGGGGCCCTGGCGTCTAGCTTTGTGAGAGGTTTCGAGTGTTGAAACCGCTCGGTGCCGGCAGTGCGAATTCCCACCCGTCGAAAACCGCGACGGGTGGGGCACCCTTTGTTCGTGATAACGCGAGGGAAGGCCAGCCCCCGGTCTGGCGAGCGATAGTAGAGAGAATCCCTTTTCAGGCTGGTGGTAGCGCCGGCGAACATGGGGTCTTTCGACTGCGCGCCTCCATCGCTAATGTTTTGGGGGTGAGCGGTAGGCGCCCATCAGTCTTGCGATCAGGACCGCGAGGTACAAGACCCCGAGGAGGGCTTCGAGGACGGTGAAGGAACGCGCCTGGTCCGAGACGGGTACGATTCCAGAGGCTCCTAGTGAAGTCATGGTGCCCAGACTGTAATAAACAAAATCGAAGCGGCCAGGAACGCGGTGAAGGTTGACCATCGGATCGAGATAAAAGGCGTTGGGCTGAAGTGAGGCCAACATGCCATACACACTGGCAAAGCTGAAGCCCACCAGCAAGTAAATGCAGAGAGCCCCGAAGATAGTTTCGGAGTTGGCCTGATGCCTGGAGAACACGCGGCGGAAAATAACTACGACGATGAGGAGATCAAAGATAAAGCTCAGGACGATGCTGGTTATGGAGAGCGAGGTCGCGCTGGCTTGAGGGGCCACAACGCGCCAGTAGAAAGCCGGAATGGCAAGCGCCAGAGCAACAACAAGCAGCCCTCGCCGGAAACTGGCTGCGTACACGCTGAGCACAATTACGGCGCTTCCCAGAAAGCGAAGCGAGTAGTCATTCAAATCCCCCGCCCTGTGGCCAAAACGCCACAAGGACCGGGGCAGGGGGCATCCACAAACCAATCAGGACACGCCAGCTTGCTCTTGACTTTTCTTCGAGGGGCTGTAGAGTTAGTTTCCGTCCGACGGTTTTGCAGATTCGTGGTGCGGCTTCCCCCACCGCGGCGTGCTGCGTAGTGACCGATCGCTTGCGCGAGTGGTGACCTACACACCACAGTGGGGAAGTATGGCATTGAACAGACGCGCCCGAACCATTGTAAGTGCCGCGCTGCCTCTTCTATTTTGTCTTCCCCACAGTCGTGAAGGCATCCACTCGCAGATAACTTGATTCAAACAAGCCATAGGTTGACGTAGTGGCAAGAGAGGTGAGTTCGATATGAGCCTCATTGGGCATTTACTAGCACCGCTGATCCGACCATTTCGCGAATACCGAGACATGCGCTCCCGCGATTTTGTGCTGAAGCGTTTTCCCAAGAAGTCGGTCGGCGCCGAAATTGGGGTGTGGAGGGGCAACTTCTCGCAAGAAATTCTGAGTGTTGTAAAACCCGCCAGATTGCACTTGATCGATCCATGGATTTATCAGGAAGGCGCGGAATTTTCCCGGGCACTGTACGGCGGAATACGTGGCGAAAACCAGCAGAGAATCGATGGCGTCTTTCGCTCCGTTGTGGACCGCTTCGGCTGGCATATCACGCATGAAATCGTCGATATCCACCGGGGAAAATCCGAAGAGATTCTGCCCCAATTTCCCGACGGCTCGTTGGACTGGGCCTACATCGACGGTGATCACCGCTACGAAGGGGTACTGCAGGATTTGAAACTAGTTCACCAGAAGTTGAAACCGGGCGGCCTGGCAGCGGGCGATGACTACACGAATGTAACGGCCTGGTGGAAGGATGGCGTACCGAGGGCAGTGAATGAGGCCATCCGCCTGGGTCTGTACAAGGCGATCGATATCCGTGGAAATCAATTTGTGCTGGTCAAAGTGGACCCAAAATCATGAGTCAGCAAGTGCACCGTCCGGGCGGTTGGCGCACCCTGCCGCGCTTGCGGTGGTGAGGCACGGGTGAGCCGGCCCGCCCCACCGCGGTCATCCATCGCCCCTGCCATCGCCTCCCATCGTCCGTCTGCCACTTTAAGAACCCCGTCCTGTCGCAAAGAACGCGACAAGGGCCGGGCAACCGGCATCAACTCCCGCCTACATGGCACCCTGCATTGACTTGCCCCGGCGCGGCCCCTAACATGGCAACCGATAGAAAGCCGCGCCCCGCTTCAGGACTCAGGCAAATGATCGGTCAGACTGTCTCCCATTATCGCGTGCTCGAGGAGCTGGGGGGCGGGGGGATGGGTGTGGTTTACAAGGCCGAAGACACGGAGTTGGGCCGACTGGTGGCCCTGAAATTCCTGCCGGAAATGGTGGCGCAAAACCCGGTGGTGCTGGAGCGGTTCCGTTTCGAGGCACGGGCTGCCTCTGCCCTGAACCATCCTAATATCTGCGTGATTTACGAGATCGGCGAGGCGCAGCAGCGGCGCTTTATCGCGATGGAGTATCTGGACGGCACGACGCTACGGCAGCGCATCACCGAAAGCCCGCTGCCCCTGCCAGAGTTGCTCAGCCTGGCCACTGAAATAGCGGATGCGCTCGATGCGGCCCACTCGCACGGCATTATTCACCGCGATATCAAGCCCGCAAACATTTTTGTGACCAAGCGGGGCCACGCCAAGATTCTGGATTTCGGCCTGGCAAAACTGTCGGCCGGCGACGAAGCCGTGGTGAGCGGCAACACGTTCGGAGGGGCCACGCAGGGGCCGGAAGATCTGACGAGGCCAGGCTCAGCGCTAGGGACCATTCCGTACATGTCGCCGGAGCAGGCACTGGGGCAGGCGCTCGACTCACGCACCGACCTGTTCTCTTTCGGAGTCGTACTGTATGAAATGGCGACGGGAGTTCTGCCCTTTCAGGGGCAGACCACGGCGGCGTTTTTCGAGTCTCTGATTCATAGCGTTCCGGAGTGGCCGGTACGGTTTAATCCGGGGACCCCGCCCGAACTGGAGCGCATTGTGCGGAAAGCGCTGGAGAAGAATCCGGCGCAGCGCTATGCGAGCGCGGCCGATATGCGGAGTGATTTGCAGCGGCTCCGCAAGGATGTGGAAGCCGGGCAAGCCGAAACGCCCGAAGCGCTAGCGAAGCGGCCGGATTCGAAGGAGCGGATCCGTTCTCTATTCGGATCGGGTGAGACAACGCTAAAACCGCAACCCAGAATCAGCACCGCCATGTGGGTGGGGATAGGGGTTTGTGCCGCGGCCGCGCTGGCGGCGGTTATTCTGTTTCTTACCACACCGGAAGCCCCGCCGGTGGTGACAGCGTCGTTGCAGATCACGAATGACGGCACGTCGAAGCGGTCTCTGGTCACAGATGGAACCCGGCTCTACTTTTCTGAATATCTTAGCGGCCACTCGGTGTTGCGGCAGGTTTCGACCTCGGGGGGAGAAACCGCGCCGGTGCCCAATTCTCTTGCCAGTGCCGACATCTATGACATCCAGGCCGGGCGTTCCGAGTTGTTGCTCAAGGGCGGCGCGGGAGGGTCGGAAACGGAATGGCCGATCTGGATATTGCCCATGCCAGCGGAAACTCCGCGGATGGTGGGAAATATTCTGGCGCATGCCGCGGCGTGGACCCCGGATGGACTGCATATCGTGTACGCGACCAAGTCGACCCTTTACGTCTGCAATGCGGACGGGACCGACTCGCATGAGCTGATCACGGTACAAGGCATTCCGTTTGCGCCGCGCTTTTCTCCCGACGGCCGCCGGCTGCGTTTCACCATCCGCGACACCAATCAACGAACTTCTTCGTTGTGGGAGATCTCGCCAGACGGCAAGGGATTACACGCAGTATTGCCGGACTGGAACAAGCCGCCGCAGGAATTTGGCGGGGCCTGGACGCCCGACGGAGAGTATTTTCTGTTTGAATCGGCGCACGCCCACGCGCAGAACATCTGGGCCATGCGCGAGAACACCTCGCTGTTTCGCGAGGCCAAGGCTGACCCAACTCAACTGACGGTCGGCCCGCTCATGTTCAGCAATCCGACGCCCAGCCCGGACGGGAAAAAACTGTTTGTGATCGGCCAGCAGCGCCGGTTTGACCTGATCCGCATGGAGAGCAAGGCGCAACAGTTCACGGTTTTTCTGCCCGGAGTGTCCGCGGGTGAGGCGGACATCCTGCCCAACGGCGAATGGATCACGTACGTCGCGCATCCGGAACTCACGTTATGGCGGAGCCGGCCGGACGGGAGCTTGCGTACCCAGCTTACGTTTCCGCCGATGCAGGCGCATATGCCGCGCTGGTCGCCGGATGGAAGTCAGATCGCGTTTATGGCTTCGCGCCCGGGGAAGCCCTGGAAGATTTTTGTAGTGCCGGCGGAAGGCGGCACACCGAAGGAAGTGACCAACGGGAATCGCAACCAGGGCGATCCGACATGGATGCCGAAGGGCGACGCCATTGTGTTCGCGGGAATGCCGTGGCTGGAATACGGAGCCAGTGCCGGACCCAATATACATATTGCCGACTTGAAAACTTCCGAGATCACGGACGTGCCGGGATCGGAGAATCTTTTCAGTCCGCGTTGTTCACCGGATGGGCGCTACATCGCGGCGCTTTCCGCTGATTCGATCGAGCTGATGCTTTATAACACGGTCAAGAAGAGCTGGTCGAAGCTGGCGGAAGCGAAATTTGGCTTCGAAAACTGGTCGCACGATGGAAAGTATCTGTATGCGGAAGACTATTCGGACAAAATCGACGCCATGGTCCGGGTGAATGTGGCCAATGGCAAACTGGAAACGCTGTTCAGTCTGAAGGAGATTCCGCGCGGGTTCGATCCCTGGGAATTCTGGATTGGGCTGACGCCCGATGACTCGGTGATTATGATGCGGGACCGGAGCACGCAGGAGATTTACAGTTTGGATGTACGGTTCCCGTAGGGCCTTTCTGAGCGACTATCCCCTGGCATTTTTTCGGGCGCGCGCTACGCCCGCTTTGAGTCCGCGCGCAATCGTGCGGTAATATCCAGCGGCTTTCATGGCGGCCATGGCGGCGGCCGAAATTCCTCCCGGCGTCGCGGCTTCTTGCAGGAGATGGTCCAGCGGTATTCTGCCTTGGCGCCAGGCGGCGATTCCATCGGCCAGGCCGTGGGCGGCGGCGATGAATGCGGTTTTCCGGTCCAGTCCAATCTCTTGGGCTGCTTCGGCCAGTGCCGCCAGCGCGTGATAGCCGTGGCTGGAGGAATAGGTCACGGTAAAAGCGTCGAATTGCTTTTCGGGAATTTCGAGGACGCTTCCCACTTGTGAAAACAGGGCCTGGACGTCACGCCGCGCGGACGGCGAGAATGTGCGATCGAAAGCGAGCGCAGTGAGACCGTTGCCGCTGCGAGCCACCGGACTGGGCATGGCTCGCGCCCAGTGCACCGGAGCGGGCAGCCATTTGCGCAAATTGGCAAGAGGAATGCCAGCGGCCAGGCTGACCGCGTTCAGCGGGCGAGCGACGTGTCCTATTTCCTGGAGCAAGCTGTAAACCGAGCCAGGCCTTACTGCGATGATGAGGATACGAGCCTGAGCGACCGCATGATGCAGTTCGGTCTCTGTGATCATGCCATATTGCTGTTTAAGTTTTCGCAGTTTATCCGGACTGCGGTCGTGCACGATGAGCGGAGATTTATATCCTGCGAGCCGAAGTCCGGCCAGGAGCGCGCGGGTGATTCTGCCGCCGCCGAGAAAGACTGTGGCAATGGGACGCGGTTTCACGAGAGCTCCGCGCAGGCTTCGTCGGCAGCCCTGAGCAAGGCCTCGACATCGGCCTCGGTGTGGGCAGTTGAGATGATCCAGTGCAGCCCGTTCGAAGGCGTCATGTAGATTTTGCGATCCAACAGCACCTGCACGAAGAGGGAGTACTGCTGCGTATCCACGTAGGTGCAGTAGTCGCGGTAGTCGTGGATGACGTCGCGTTCGGTGAAATAGATTTGAAACATCGGGCCAAAGCCCTGCACGATGGCTTTGACTTTACGGCGGCGGAAGACGTCGCGAAGCCCATTGATCGCGAGATCCCCGATGGCGTGGAGTTTGCGATACGTGCCTTCCGCGGAGAGCAGATCAAGATTGGCGCCGACCACTTTCATGGTCAGGCGGTGGCCATTGAACGTGCCGTAATGCAGGACCATGCCCTGCCCCCAGCGCATGCGGTCGAGAATGTCTCGTGGACCTGCCACGGCGCCCACCGGGAAGCCCGCGCCCAGGGCCTTGCCGAAGGTGCTGAGGTCGGGCTTGATTCCGAAATATTCCTGACAGCCGCCGGGGGCGTAGCGAAAGCCGGTGACCACTTCGTCGAAGATGAGGAGCGCACCGATCTCCTGAGTGAGCTTGCGCAAGAGCTGCAAGTAGCCTTCACGCGGCAGAATGCAACCCATGTTGGCCATGATGGGTTCGGTAATCACTGCGGCCAGTTCGCGGCCGTGCTGACGCATGGCGCTTTGCAATACGTCGGGATCGTTCCAGGGTACGAGAACTACGTCATCCAACGTGGAAGCTGGAATTCCTTCGGAGTCGGGAATGCGCGCGGGATTCTCGCGTGGGCCAAGCTCTGCGGGCGGGTGGCTGTGCGCGTTTAAAAGATAGGGATCGTACCAGCCGTGATAGTGGCCCTCGAATTTCAGGAACTTTGTCCTGCCCGTGTGGGCGCGGGCCAGCCGTAATGCCAGCATGGTGGCTTCGCTGCCGGTGTTGGCGAAACGCACGGCCTCGGCTGAGGGGACCATTTTGCAGAAACGCTCGGCTGCCTCGGCTTCCGCGGAGGTGGCCGCGGCAAAATGCGAGCCTTCGGACATGGCCTGTGAGACCACTTCGGTCAACTTCGGGTGCGCGTGGCCTTGAATCAACGCTCCGAACGACATCATGAAATCTGTGTACTCGTTGCCGTCCGCGTCCCAGACGTGAGAGCCACGGCCGCGCTCCAGAAAAATCGGCCCCGCTGGATATACGGCTGCGCCACGCGAGGGAGAATTGACACCTTCCACAAGGGATTGCTGGGCACGCTTGAACAAGGCTTGAGAGCGGGAGCGGGTGGTCATATTTGGTTATGGCGTTGCATTGCTATGTCGGAACGCAGATTCCGGCGGTAAGGCAATCAGTCAGCCACGCCACCGCCATCCACCACCAGAGTCGCGCCAGTCATGAACGAGGATTCGTCGGAGGCCAGGAACAATGCGGCCTTGGCGATTTCATCCACTGTGCCAATGCGTCCCAGGGGACGGTTGGCGCAGGTGGCGAGGTAATCCTCCCATTTCTGGCCGCGCATGCGGGCGTCTTCCGGCAGCATGGGCGTGTCCACGTCTCCGGGACAAAGGCAGTTTACGCGAATGCCCTGCGTCCCGTGATCAATGGCCATGGCTTTGGTCAGGAGAACCACGCCGCCTTTCGAGGCGCAGTATGCAACGCCGGCGTCGCCGCCAACCAGGCCCCATCCCGAGCTGTTGTTGATGATGACGCCGCTGCCTTGTTCGATCATGCCCGGCAGCGCGAACTTCGACATCAGGAACGTGCCTTTCAAATTGATGTCCATTTGCAGGTCCCATTCTTCTTCAGCGCAGTCGACCGCGGTGTGGGGATAAAACACGCCTGCGTTGTTGAAGAGGACGTCGAGACGGTGGAAAGTGCGCAAAGTCTCGTCCACGGAGTGACGGCAGTCGGCCGATTTGCGAACGTCAGCGGGCGTGAATAGGGCTTGGCCGCCGGTTTTCTTGATTTGAGCGGCGACTGCGTTGCCGCGTTCTTCATTCCGGCCGGTGATAACGACCCTGGCGCCTTCTTTGGCAAAGAGTATCGCGGTGGCTTCGCCGATGCCTGAGGTTCCGCCGGTGATGAGAGCGACCTTGTCGGATAAAAGCATATTTACCAAGCGGACGGCCGAGGCGGCCGTTCCCATGTCATTAAGGCGAACCGGCCAGGCCTCCGCCATCAATCACCAAAGCTGTTCCGGTGACGAACGACGATGCGTCACTGGCCAGATAGAGAGCGGCTTGCGCGATCTCTTCGGGCCGGCCCAGGCGGCCCAGCGGCCGGTTTGCCGAATCTGCCAGAAAATGCGCTTCGCGCTTGCCCAGTTGTTGCGCTTCCGAGCGAAGCATATTTGTATCCGTGTCGCCCGGGCAGAGGCAGTTTACGCGTATGTTTTGCCGGCCATGGTCCACTGCCATGGCTTTAGTAAGCAGCACTACAGCGCCTTTTGAGGCGCAATAGGCCGCGGCTTTGGGGCCTCCCGCCAATCCCCAGCCGGATGCCATATTGATGATGGATCCGCCACCGGCCTTGATCATGACGGGGATCACTTCTCGAGACATGAGGAACGCGGATTTCACGTTGACAGCGATTACGCGGTCCCAATCCCCCTCGCTGAGGTCGATGACGGATGCACGGCGGATGATGCCGGCATTGTTGAAGAGGATGTGAACCCCGCCAAACTGCTCGATTGTGAGCTTAAGGATCTGCTTGCAGTCGGCGGCTCGGGTAACGTCGGCGGGGGCGAATAGGGCGCGGCCGCCGTTATCTTTGATTGCCCGGACCAAAGCATTTCCCGCGGCTTCGTTCAGGTCGGCGATGGCTATAGCTGCGCCTTCACGGGCAAAGTGTAACGCCGTAGCGCGACCGATGCCGGAGGCGCCACCCGTGATGATGGCGATTTTGCCGTGAAGCCGGGCCAATTTGGGTTCCTCAGCCAGTGGTAGTTGCGCCCGCTGGGCACGATTTCAGTCTGCCGTATCTAATCGGCACGGCTGAAGCCGATGCCCTGATACGAACCGACGCACAACAATTCAGTCGATTATCGGCTCGCCAGGCCACCGGCCGTCTCGCCGCCATCCATGGTGAACACCTGCCCGGTCGCAAAAGCCGCGTCGTCTGACGCGAGATATGCGAACAGGGCTGCAATCTCTTCCGGCTTGGCGTGCCGGCGCAGCGGAATTTTGCGATTCACTTCCTCAAGCATCTCGTCGGTGTATTCAGCTCGCTGCATGGGAGTGAGCACATATCCCGGGGCAACCGCACAAACCCGTACTTTGGGAGCGAGTTCCAACGCCATGGAGCGGGTGAGTTCGATCACGCCGGCTTTGGTGGCGTTGTAATCCGCGTAAAAGGGATAGCCCATGACACCGTTGGTCGAAGCGGTCTGCAGAATTACCCCGCTGCCGCGCTCCCACATGTGCTTCGCCGCAGTCTGCGCCATGTAGAACACACCCGTTAGATTTACCGCCATGACCTTGTCCCATTCTTCGGGAGTTATGTCGAGAAACTTGTGGCGGATGCTGATGCCTGCGTTGTTGATCAGCACATCGACTCCGCCCATGAGGCGAACGGCCTCAGCGAAAGCTGCCTGCACTTGCAGCAGATTGGAGACATCAGCGTCCGCGGTGCCGGCGAGATTGGGTAAGTTCTGCCGGATCTGCTCTTGTGCCTTGCGGTCACGGTCGAGGACAACCACGGCCGCGCCTTCTTCCAGAAAGCGCGCGGCAGTGGCCGCGCCAATGCCGCTGGCGCCGCCGGTAATCAAGACGCGCTTGCCCTTGAGTCCTCGCATTATTGGAGAGCCGAGTGAGCCGCTCAGGATAAATCGTCAGCAGGGGAAAAGATACACGCAGGACCTATTTGTTGCGCTTTCTCTCGAGATCGGACAGATACTTCTTGACGATCTCAACCTCTTGCGGGTCAGTGACCGATTTCAGATACTCCTGAAGCTGGGCAGCTTCGGCATCCGGCTTGCGCTCTAGTTCATAGATTTGAGCGAGCAGAAAGTGGGAGCGAGGCTCACGGACGGTCTTGTCAATCTCCGCCGCCCGGAGCGCGGTGGTTTCGGCTTCCGGCAACCGGTGCAGCCCATAGTATGCGCCGGCGGCGTAAAAATAAGCGTGGGGATCGTTCGCTGGATCAAGGGCCACGGCGCTGTTGGCGAAGCGAAGCATTTCTTCCCACTTCTCCTGAATCGCACAGAGATCCGCCAGGCACAGGTCGGCGGGAAGATAGTTGGGATCGACTTTCAGCGCCTGAGAGCAGGCGGTGTGGGCCTCGTCCCGCTTCTGTTGCGCCTTCAACACCTGGCCGAGGAAAACCCACGCCGCGGCGTATCGCTTATCCGCATCGAGTGCCTTGCGGAGGTGCTCTTCAGCTTTGGCCAGCTTTTTTTCGCTTGCGAGGCTACAGGCGCGCAGAAATTCTTTTCGAGCCTGCCCTTGAACCGCAAGCGAGGACACACCTGCCGTGGGCGAGCGGAGACCCGTCAACGGCCAGAGGAAACAAGCCTCATCATTGGCGGCAACCGTGAAGGCTGCGCTATTCGGCCCTTTAACACGATCATCTGGAACGTGTGGCAGCGGACTGTGGATCATGGATCCCGGGTCTCTCTCTGCCGAGCCGCGGGTGGCTTGCGCGAAGAGCAAGAGAGGAGCAGCCGATAACCCCGTCAACAAACTGAGGATAATCCAAGTGAATTGTCGCGAGCGCGCCGTGGACAGGCGGTGTGGTCCGCGGCTGCTCCGGATACTGCGCATGACGTCCGAATGGTACCCCTAAATCATATCGGCGGAACGCAAAAATCCTCGCGGCGGAAAGGGAAGCCCGCGAAGCCCCGCAGGCATGTACGTTCGTGCCCGTCCGGTTACTGAATATAGCCCTAAGCTTCTGCAATAATGAGTTCCTGTGTCGCGCGCCTCTTCGTTCACGCTCGATGACCGCTGGCTTCCCAAGTCAGTTATTTGTCTGCGGGACTATGACTTAAGCAAGTTCCTGCGCGATGTGGTCGCCGGGATTACCGTGGGACTGGTGGCCCTGCCGCTGGCTATGGCGTTTGCCATTGCATCCGGCCTCACGCCGCAGGCGGGGATTTATTGCGCGGTAGTGACGGGCTTCCTGATCTCCGCACTGGGCGGATCGAAGACCCAGATCGGCGGGCCGACGGGCGCTTTCGTGGTCGTGGTCGCCGGTATTGTCGCCGCGCACGGTATTGACGGCTTGTTTATGTGCACGGTCATGGCCGGCATTCTGCTGATCATTCTGGGAGTGACCGGTATGGGCACGGCGGTGAAATTTATTCCGCGGCCGGTGGTCATTGGCTTTACCAACGGCATCGCGGTGCTCATTGCCAGCACCCAGATCAAAGACTTCTTCGGTTTGCGGCTCGAGAAGGTTCCGGGCGTGTTTTGGCAACGGGTTGAGGCACTGGCCGGGGCTTTCCCGACTTGGTCCGCGAAGGCCACAGTGCTGGCGCTTTGCACGGTGGTAGTGATGGTGGGGTGCCGCGCCATCTCGACCCGCATTCCAGGAGCGATTGTGGCTATGCTGGGAGCCACGGCGGTTGCGTATTTCTTGAAGCTCCCTGTCGAAACCATTGGCACGCGATTTGGCGGGATTCCCAGCGGTTTGCCGCACTTCACCATTCCGCACTTTCGAACCGATCTGATTCACGGCCTGCTGGGGCCGGCGTTTACTGTCGCGATGCTAGGGGCGATCGAATCGCTTATGTCGGCGGTGGTGTCGGACCGCATGAGCAATGACCGGCACAACCCAAACGTCGAATTGATCGGACAGGGCGTGGCGAATATCGTGTCTCCGATGTTTGGCGGCTTGCCTGCTACCGGGGCCATCGCGCGGACTGCAACCAACATCCGCGCGGGCGCGCAGTCGCCCGTGGCCGGAATGATCCATGCACTGACGCTGGTTTGCATCCTGCTGTTTGCTGCCCCGCTGGCCAGCTACATCCCCATGGCTGCATTGGCCGGGATTCTTCTGGTAGTGGCGTACAACATGGGGGAGTGGCGCGAGATTCCGCAGTTGTTGAGGCTGACCAAGACAGACATCAGCGTCTGGTTAGTCACATTCGCCTTGACGGTGTTCGCCGACCTGACTGTGGCCGTTGAGGCGGGAATGATTCTGGCGGCTTTGCTATTTATCGCGCGTGTGGCCAACACGACGACGGTTTCAGAAGTGACCGACGACTACATCGAAGACGGGCGAGTCCATATTTTGCAGGATAAAGACATCCCCTACTACGCGACGATCTTTCGCATTCACGGCCCGTTTCTGTTTGGCGCGACGGAAAAGCTCGCCGCGGTCACGGAAAACATGCACGAGTTGCCGCCGATTGTCATCATTCGCCTGCGTAACATGACCGCCATCGACGCGACCGGGATTTACGCGCTGGAAGAGGTAGCGCGGCAGTTGCATTCGACCGGGCGAACACTTATTTTGTGCGGAGCGCGAGAGCAACCGGCCCAATTGATTCATCAGGCGGAATTCGAAGATGTGGTCGGGCGGGAGAATATCTGCGCAAATGTCTTGGAGGCGCTGCGGCGCGCGGAAACTGTGTTTGAGAAGATTGAGGCGCAGGCGGCGACTGGGGGGAAGTGAGTCTCATGTTCGCACTTGGCGGCTGCCCTCGGGAGACCGGGCCGATCGCAGCCTGAAAGGAGATCAAGTGTTGAATAAGTACCTGGTGGGAGGAGCGGTCCTCGTCCTATTGATCACCTGTATGTCAGCCCAGGTGCGTCGAGACGAAGTTGACAGGGGAGGAGAATGGCTTTCCTGGAGCCCGGAACAACGAGCCACGTACGTGAATGGATTCATTACCGGCTATCTGCAGGGGTCCCATAGTGCCTGCGAGGTCGCCGAGGAGCTATTCGGCAAGCCTGGCAAGAAGTATCGTCTGGAAGATGAACATCACCCCAGTGACATGCCCTCCGCCCGCTGCCTTGCCCGCATGGAAACATATTCTAAAGCCAAGTACACGGAATCAGGGCCCGATCCCGGCGCTTACACAGACGTGATCACCGAGTTCTACACCAAGCATAGTGAATATCGGGGCGTCCCTTTCTTCATTCTTATGAAATTGCTGAGCGACCGCAACTATAAGAGTGCCGATCAACTCTATGAGATGGCCCTGAAGGGGGCACTGCGCCCGCCTCGTTAATGAAAAGCCGTGGGATGCCCGGCGCCATCTTTGACCCTAGAACAGCGCCGTGGGCCTACGCTTCCAGCTCTTACCCTTCTCCTGCGCAATTTTCTCCATGTCATTCACATAGGCGCCCGCCTGCGTTAGCACGTGGTGCAGGTCGTTGCCGATGCTGATGAAGGTGAAACCCTTCTCCAGAAACTCGCCTACCCGCGACGTTCCGAAGAGAAATAGCCCCAGGATGACGTTGTTCTTGCGGGCATGGTCGATCAATTCTTGCGTGGCTTCGCCCAACTCTGGGGAAGTGTACATGTCGGGGAACTTATATTTGTTATAGAGCCCCATCGACATGCACAGATCATTCTGGCCGAGAAAGAGAATATCGACGCCGGGAACGGCGGCAATCTCGGCGATGTTCTGAATGCAGGAAGCAGTTTCGACTTGCAGGGCGACGATACTTTCGTTGTTCCAGTTCCCAGCGTAGCCGAGCAGTCCTGCCTTGTTCATGCTGCGCTGGGGAAAATAAACCGAGCGCGTGCCCACGGTGGGATACTTCGTGCAACTCACGGCCTGGCGGGCTTCGTCAGCGGTATTGATGTAGGGGATCAAGACGCCGTCGGCACCGAGGTCGAGCGCCTGCTGGATGCCCGGGCGATCGTTGTAAGCGCCCACCCGGACCAGCGACTTGGCGCCGCCGTTGGCGATTCCGCTCAGCATTGCAGAAAGCTTTTCGTAGCCCATGGGGCCGTGTTGCGTATCGACCAGCAACCAGTCGTAGCCGCTGAATGCCAGCTGTTCGGCCACAGTTGGACTATGCGCATTAAGAAACAGTCCCATTTTTGGCGTGCCGGCACGCAATTGCTTCTTAAACTCAGAACCGCTCAGCGCTTCAGACATGAATGATTCCCTCCTCGGTGGGCGAAAGTTCTACAGTGTAACCGAGCAGGGAAAGCGCTTGAATGTTTTTTCCATGAAAAATCCCCGGGATTGTGACCCGGGGACAAAGGCTAAGTTCGGGCTACAGGCGATCCCTCCTTCCAGTTCAGTGCTGGTCGGGATGGCTGTGGCGCCAGGTCCAGTATTCCTTTTTCTCGTTATCGTCCAGCTTCTTGAAGTCACGGTGCGGATCGCGGTGGGTCTCCGTGGCCCACTGGTTGTAATAGACGACTTCGTGGTCGTCCCAACGGTGATAGTCGTGGTAGTAGGGGTCGTACACCCGATAGCGATGCTCGGCGCAGCCCGCGGTCACGAGCGGCACGATGAGAGAAACTGCCAGCAAGAGCGAACCCAGGGTCAGATGTTCACGGCGCATGCGGTTGATCCTCCTTGGCTACCTCAGCCTCAATTCACATATGTTGCCTAATTGAGCGATCCCGTTGCCCCAAGAAAATCCCCCGAGCGGCAAACTTCGTCGATGCCGCTAGAATAAATTGGTGCAGGCAACCCATACAAGCGGGTACCGCGGACGACTGGCGCCTTCGCCAACCGGATTGCTGCATCTGGGCCACGCCAACACGTTCTGGATGGCTGCGCAGAGAGCGACACAGCACAACGGAACGCTGGTTCTGCGCAACGAAGACCTCGATCCCCAGCGCTGCTGTGCCGAGTTTGCGCAAGCGATGTTGGAAGATTTGCGCTGGCTGGGCATTACGTGGACCGAGGGACCGGACCGTGGCGGACAGTACGCTCCCTACTCGCAGAGCGAGCGCCGGGCTTTATACCTGGCGGCATGGCGGCAACTGCGCGATGGCGGATTCATCTATCCGTGCACGTGTTCGCGGAAGGATCTGGCCGGGGCAGCTACGGCGCCGCATGATTCCGATGATGAACCCATCTATCCCGGTCGTTGTCGTACGCGGCAGGACGCTTTGCAGTTTGCCGAACCGGCGGGCGTGAACTGGCGTTTTCGTGTGCCGGAGAACGAGAAAGTACGGTTCACCGATCTTCATCTCGGGACGCAGGAATTTGTGGGCGGGCGCGATTTCGGAGACTTCGTGGTGTGGCGGCGCGATGATGTGCCGGCTTACCAATTGGCAGTGGTGGCTGATGACGCAGCAATGCGCATCAGTGAAGTGGTGCGGGGCGCGGATTTACTGAAATCGACGGCGCGGCAACTTCTTATGTTCCGGGCGCTCGGGCTGAACAGTCCAGAGTTTTACCACTGCGATCTCTTGCGGAACGAGAGCGGCGCTCGTCTGGCGAAACGGCACGATGCGCTCAGCATCCGGCGCCTGCGCGAAAGCGGGATGAAACCGGAGGAAGTCCGCAGCCGCCTGCTCACATTCGCACCCTAGAAACAAGTGCGTAGCGCCGGCGTCCCGCCGGCCCGCTACCCAGTTGCGTGGATCAGGCACTGCATTTATAGTCGGCGTGCGATTCTGGAGAGATTCCATGAAACATCTGCTGAACTGGGCTTTGAGCGCGCTGGCACTGTGGGTGGTGTCGCACCTGATTCCGGGATTTCACGTGAGCGGGTGGCTGGCAGCGTTAATTGCCGTGCTGGTGATCGGCTTTGTGAATGCCACGCTCGGGGTTTTCCTGAAGATCATAACCTTCCCGCTGACCGTGCTCACACTGGGCCTATTCTGGCTCATCATTAACGCGGGGATGATCGAACTGGCGTCGGCCATTGTGCCGGGGTTTCACGTGGATACTTTTGGCGCGGCGTTCTGGGGCGCCATCGTGCTCAGTCTGGTCAACATGCTCTTTCGCTGGCTCGCGGGTACGGATCGCGCGCAGAGCTAAGCGCGACACACCGCGGCCGTCTGAGGCCGCAAAAGCAGATTCCTCCGCGGCAAAGGCAGGCGCTACGGAATGACAAGTCTTAAGGGGCTTGGCAGTTCTCAACAAGAATCGCAAACCACGCGGAAACCATAGTCAGCGTACTGAAATTCGGGAGGAATGCTGGAGCGAGCGGCGCAGCGCGACACTTTAATGTGATGGCGCCAGGAGCCTCCGCGGGAGGCGCGGCGTGTGCCTGTTTCTGGGCCACGCGGGTTGCGTTCCGGCGAAATTGCGTAGTAGTCCGGCCAGTACCAGTCACTGCACCACTCATGCACGTTCTGGCAAACGTCATACAACCCGAACGCATTGGGTGCAGAGCAGCCAACCGGCTCAGGGCCCTTCTGCCAACGGCTGGCATAGTCCAGTAGAGATTGCGGCGGAGCATCTCCCCAGGGGAAAAGCTGGCCGTCTACGCCGCCCCGCGCTGCCCGTTCCCACTCGGCTTCGGTCGGCAGGCGATAGCGTTGGCCACTTGTGGCGCTGAGCCAGTCGCAGTATTTCTCCGCTTCGAACCACGATACCGCGACCACAGGCTGCTGGGGATGATTGAAGTTCGGGTCGTCCCAGAAGGGCGGCGGTTTTACGCCGGTGGCGCGGAGAAAACCAGCGTAGTCCGCATTGGTGACCTGGCACGCCGCGAGGCGGAACGCGTCGATCCAAACTCGATGCACGGGACGCTCGTTGTCTTGCCCCGTTTCCGAGCCCATCCCAAACCAGCCTTCAGGAATCGAGACGAGTTGGAGCTCGAACGAACTCGTGGGCCAAGAAGAAGACCGGCTGTGCTGGGTCGCCATCAATCAGAATTGTCTCACGCACGATGCTCGGCGAGTTGAGTGCGCAACTTGTGCGTGGCGCGGAAAAGCGTGTTCTTGATGGTGCCTTCGGTGGTGTTCAAAATCCCGGCCACGGTGCGCAGCCGCATGCCGTGGTAATGGCGCAACTCAAAGACCATGCGTTCGCGGGGAGAAAGCCGGCCCAAAGCGCGGACGATGGTCCGCCGCAGTTCGCGCCCATCCAGGCTTCGCTCAGGGCTGGCGCTGGGCCTTTGGTCGGGGACGCGATCCAGAACGTCTTCCTCCTCGCCCTCTGGTGAAAGCGTCGTGGTCAGATCGCGGGCGCGGGAATATTTCTTTCGCAAATGATCGAGGCAAAGATTAGTCACGATGCGATAAATCCAGGTGTAAAACGAGCACTCGAAACGAAAACGGGCCAGGTTGATGTAAGCGCGGAGAAATGCCTCCTGGTAAATGTCCTGCCCATCCTCCGGTGAACCGGTGAGATGAACCGCAAGGCGCAGAACCGCGCGATCGTACAAGCGCACGAGTTCCTCGAAGGCCGCCGTGTTGCCCTCTTGCGCGGAGCGAATCAGGCGGGCATCGTCCACGCGGGGCGAACGGCTTTCGGCCGCACGCTGGGTGGAGGGAACGAACTCAAGCCCCATGCCCGCGATACGAATTTTCTCCGAATCCGACATGATCATTTCTCAATCCGTTCGTTCGATTTCACGGCGCAGCACGATCAGCGCCATATCGTCCTCACGCGGGTAGCCAGCGGCGAAGTCCTCCGCAGCGCCCAGGACGGAAAAAAGCACGCCGCTTGCGGTGGCAGCGGAGGATAGGCGCGCGGCGGCTTCAATCCGCTCCACACCGAAATCCGCACCCGAAGGATTGCGACATTCGGCAATTCCGTCGGAGTAACCGAGCAACGTATCCCCCGGCTGCAGCGTGATTCTGCCGCTCACGTAAAGAGCGTCACCCACGACTGCCAGCAACGGGCCACCTTCACTCAAGCCTTCAAGTTCGCCGTTCTCGCGGAGCAACAGGGCGGGAGGGTGACCGGCGTTGCTGTAGGTAACTTCGCCGCTATTCACGTCGAGGCGAGCCAGGAACAATGTTGTCAGCGGAGCTTCTGGACTGGTGCGCAATAAATGCCGGTTGATTGCAGACAGCGCGGCGGCTGGATCTCCGGAAACGCTGACTTGCGACCGCAGCATGCTTACGACGTGGGTAAACCACATTCCCGCGTAAAGGCCCTTGCCGGCGATATCGCCGATGGCAAAGACCAGGTCGCTGCCCAAATCGAAGACGCTGATGAAGTCGCCTGAAACGTGCCGCACAGGAAAAATCTCCCGGGCAAGTTCGAAAGCCGCTCGCCGCACATGGCGCGGCCCACAGAGCTTCCTCTGGACCTGCGCCGCCTCATACATCGCAGCCCGCAGGTCATCATGTTCCCGGCGCAGGGTGGCGAGCTGGTCCTCGAGGGTGCGATTGCGCTGAGCCAGTCCGGCAAGACCATACGTCTTCGCGCTAGGCGCGGCAAGGATCTCCGCGCGATGGGTCCATCTTTCAGTCTGGCGCCGGTGCCGAATTGGCCGAGCATTCTGCAATGCCTTCTCCACTAAAGCCGATAAATCATCCAACGAATTTGTAGCCCGTGCCATGCACGGTGAGAATGAAGCGCGGTTCTTCGGGCCTGGGTTCGACTTTCTGCCGCAAGCGAACAATGTGCGCATCCACGGTGCGCGTGGTGGGGAAACGGTCATAGCCCCACACTTCTTCCAGCAGGCGGTCACGGCTGAGAGTTTCGCCGGGATGACAGACGAAATACTTCAGCAGATCGAACTCCTTGGAGGAAAATTCCATCGACTTGCCCTTGCGCGACACCTGACAACTTCGCAGATTCACTTCCACGTCGCCGAAGGAATAGCTCTCCTGCTCTTTGGGCACAACGCGCGCCCGCCGCAGCACGGCTTTGACCCGCGCCAGAAGCTCGCGGATGGAAAACGGTTTAGTCACATAATCGTCAGCGCCCAACTCCAGGCCAACCACTTTGTCCACCTCCTGGCCGCGCGCCGTGAGCATGATGACGGGCAGAGACGGCCGCTTGGCCTTCAGGTTCTTGCAGACGTCCAAGCCGCTCATGCGGGGCATCATCACGTCGAGGATCACCAGGTCCGGAGCCTCGTTCAGAGCGCGCTCCAAGCCAGCAACACCATCGGGGGCGGTGATCACTTCGTATCCATCAAACTCGAAGTTGTCACGCAACCCCGCCACCATGTTGGGTTCGTCTTCGACGATCAGGATCCTGGTCATGGTTCTCGCGTCTCCAACTTCCGAGTCGTGCACAGCCAGACTACTTAAGTCTTTGGGGGAACCGAACCGCCGTTTACTGGGAGAGTGATAGTGAACCGGCTGCCGCGGCCGGGTGCGCTCTCCACCGCCACATCGCCTCCGTGAGCTTGTGCAATGTGGCGCACCAGAGAAAGCCCCAGTCCGCTTCCTTTCGTGTTGTGCACCAGCGGATCGCCCACGCGATAGAACTTCTCGAAAATTTTCTCCTGCTCCGGTTGGGGAATGCCGATTCCGTGGTCCACCACTTCCAGCTTCACCGAGCCGTTGTCACGAAAAAGATTTACGCCGATGAATTTCCTGTCCTGCGAATACTTCAGAGAATTGTTGACCAGGTTCAACAACGAACGGGCCATGGCTTCGCGGTCGACGCGGAGGGGAGGAACGTCGCCGATTTTCTCTTCGTACGTGAAGCCGCTCTGTTCGATCTGGTAGCGATAGGATTCGAGGGTGTTGTGCACCAGTTCGCGGAGGTCAGTTTCGCGGAAATCATATTCCTTGCGGCCGGCTTCGATCCGCGAAAAGTCGAGAATGTTGTTGATCAGCGCGGTCAGCCGCTCGCTCTCCTTGCGAATGATGCCGTAATACTCCTGCGTTTTATCCGGGCTAGTGATGCGCCCCAGTTCTAGGGTCTCGGCGTAAAGGCGGATTAAGGAGAGCGGAGTGCGCAGTTCGTGGGAGACGTTGGAGACGAAATCGGACTTCAGCCGCGCCAGCGCCATCTCTTTCGCCACGTTGCGATGCGTCAGGATGAGGCCGCCCGCAAGCAGTACCGAAAGCGCTCCCAGGATCAGAAAGCTGGTCAGCGCGAAGCGATGACCAATGGCGTCCAAAGTTGTGCCATGCAGTTTGATGGCCAGGGTGAGCCCGGGGAAAACGGTTTCCATGTTGCGTTCTACTTCGGGCGCTCCGCTGTCCCAGCCCGTCGAAGCAGCCAAAGGCGTGGATTCAGCCCGGGGATGGACCATGATCGCAGCCGGATTTTTCTCGCTCTGCGCTTCCGCTACGTTTCGATTGATGACGTCATTCAGCACTTCCGGAAAGAAGCGGTCGCGCAGGTACTCGGCATCGAAAACGATTCCGTTGACGGTGGTCTTGCCCTTGGCATCCGCCTTGAGGAACATGGCTGCGGACTGATAGGCATGCCAGTCACCGCGGGGCGCCCAGTTGTAGAAGGCGTAATAGGGTGTGCCCTTGGTCTCCATCTTCGCCATCTTTTCCGCCATCTCTTTGTATTCCGTCTTCATCCAGCGGTCCATCATGCCGGAGAAATCGGCGCCTTCGGCGCGGAAGTCCTTATCGCTGTCAAGGCGATGAGACTGGGAACGAAATACCAGCCCCTGGTCGGGGTCGTAAACAAATACGTGCGCTATGTAGGGATGAGCGGCCAGAATGCGATCCAGGGTCTCCTCGCAGGTCTCGCCGGGCGGAGGAAAATCGGTGCGCGCGTCGTCCAACAACTCATAAGCCCGGTGGTTAATCTGCTTTTCAGAAATGGCAAGTACCTGGCTGAAATCGCGCTCAAACGCAGCTTCCACGGCACGGTCGCGGCGAATGTGATTCACATGCCAGACGCTGAGCAGGACGAGCGCCGCGGCCGGCAACACGACCGCTAGTTCGAGAGTTCGACTCAACCGGGCTCGCTCGTTCCAAGGTTTGCGTGGCATATTGCGCCTGGCTGACCCGGGTCCAGAGCGGATCAGCCTCGGGAAACATAGTCGGTTGAGACCGGGAGGGTGTCAATCAGCCGTAAAAATACGTAAAAAATTGTGAACTGGTTGATTCCGATGGTGCATCGCTGGAGGGGGATTTCGGAGGAACGACGCGGCAGCGACGGTTGCGCCGGAACGGCGCGTCCCGGGCCTTCTGTTGTTTACGGCACGGCTGGAAGCCGTGCCCTTTCAAACTTCGACTCGGTGGAGCAGTCCGCGCTAGGGGAGCCTGAAATCAACCGTGACCAAGGTCTGAGCTTCCACCGGATGGCCATTCAGCAAGTAAGGCTGATAGCGCCACTGCTTCACGGCTTGATACGCCGCCTGCCCCAGCAGGAAAGAACCTCGAATCAATTTGAGTTCCCGGATAGTGCCATCGCGGGCGATCCAGGCTTGCAGCACTACGGGGCCCTGCATGCCCGCGCGCATTGCCTGATCGGGGTAGTTGGGCTGAACTTTCTCGAGCAAGAGCTTCTGGGCAAGCTCCTCGGGCAGGCTCACCGGTTCCAAAGAGGCCAGCAACGACGGGCCAATCTTGGTTGCAACGGTGCGTGGGTCGATCGCGTGTAGCGGATTTTTCAAGCTTTCGGGGATTCGCGACTGGGTAGAAACCGGGACCAGGGACGCTCGCTGGGTTTCGGCTTCTGGAGCAACCGGCTGAGCATTCACATCTGCCGCAGTCTCATCCTGCTTCGACGCCGGTGCGGTGGTGACTGGAGCGGAGCGGCGGCGCGCCTGCGTGTGGTAACTCAAAGGCCAGGAATCGGATTGCGCCTCGATCAGGGTCGGGGAGGTCCCACCTTCCTGATCGGAAGTATGGAACCAGGCCTGCGTGCGCTGGAGCGCGCGGCCACAAATACCTGCCACAGAAGCCGCCACCGATTCGCTTCTGAGTGGTTCGCTGAACACGTAGCCGACCGAGAGAAACACGACCGCCAAGGCGCTGACTCGCAGCCATGGGCGCGACCGTGGACGCGATACCTTCTTGGGCGCCGGTTCGGCCCGGAACAAGCTCTGAACGTGAGAGCCAAAGGGGACGTCGGATACGGCAAAACCCGGGACGATGGACAATGTCTCCGTCCGAGGCTTGGGTTGAGGGAGTGGGGAGGGCTGCAACGGGCGAGACGGAGGAGGCTGAGAAATCGTGACTTCTTGACTCTTCGTCTTGTCGCTCGATGGCCAGGAGCGAGGCGTGGCATCTGGAGCGGTGAATCCCAGCTTTGGCAGCCAGGTTTTCATGTGCGCCAGGAATTCGTCACAGGTCAGGAGGGCGTATTTGGCCTCCTCCGTCGTGATCGGTTTGGTCAACTGCAAATGGGCGCGAGCCGGTAAGGTCACGACGCTTCCGGGACTGCCGATGGCCAGGGTGAAGGCCTCCCGATTGGCCCGCAATTCGTGGGTTGTTTTCAGTAGGAATACGGCTTCGGGACCCTCGTCACAATCACAGACAATCACTTCGTAGCCACGGCCGGTCAGTTTTTCGACCGCCCCAAATATCTCAGGGCACAGCTCAACTTCCAGTTCGAGTTCCCGAAGCGCTTGAGCCAGAGCGCGCGACGTCTCCTCGTCGGAGGAGAACAAGAGAGACAACGGCGACATGCGTTAGAGGCTAGTTTGCGGGGCAACCTCCGGCAAGTTACGAACAACCCCTCTTCGTTTCGAACATCGGGCCAGGTAACTTCGGAGATGTTACTTGGCCAGTCGGACATGAGCCAACTCGACTCATGCCCCTATGGTGAGCACTACTCGGAAGCGTGCCTTGCCACTGATCATTCGATCGTAGGCCTCAGAAACTTTGGCCAGAGGGTAGCGTTCAATCATCGGCCGCACTCCGGTCAGTGCGCTGAATCGCAGCGTGTCCTCCCAATCAATGGCCGATCCGGAGGGCCAGCCCAGGATTCGCTTGCGACCGAAAAGGAGTTGCAAGGGCGAGATGGCGAGCGGGTCTGCCCCGGCTCCTACGACCAGCATAGTGCCGTCCGGCGCTACGCCATCCATCAAAGCCGCGATTCCCTTCGAATCGGAGGCAGTGGATAAAATCACGTTTGCGCCGCCCAGTTTTTGCAAAGCTTTCGCGGGATCACCGGCATCAACGTCGATGTAGTCATGGGCTCCCAGTTTTTTGGCCAGCGCTTCTTTATCGCCGCCGCGTCCAATCGCAACCGTGTGAAATCCCATTTGCCGGGCGTACTGGACGCCGAGGTGTCCCAGACCACCGATGCCCTGGACAGCGACCACTTCTCCCGCCGTCGCTCCTGAATGACGGAGCGCATTAAAGACCGTAATGCCCGCGCAAAACAGCGGGGCGGCTTCATCCGCCGGCAACTCGTCGGGAATCGCTCCCACCGCTTCGGCGCGCGCCAGCATGTATTCCGCGTAACCGCCGTCAAAGCTGACGCCGGTAATTTTCTCAAACCTGCAAAGAATGAAGTTGCCGCGCCGGCATTGATCGCACTTGAAACAATGGCCCCCGTGCCAACCCACGCCGACACGCTGACCCGGCTTCCATTGAGTTACGTCTGGCCCGACCGCGTCGACGCGGCCGGCGATCTCGTGACCGGTAACCCGTGGATATTGAATTCCCGGCAACAGTCCGCCTTTGACTACGGAGTCGCTGTGGCAAACGCCACAAACTTCCACCTTGATCCGCACCTGCCCGGGACCAGGCTCAGGAATAGGGCGGTCAACTAGCTCGAAATTTCCACCAAGTTTGCTTATTTGGGCGGCTCGCATAGAGGTCTCCATTCAGGACGATGGGAAAGCAGATTGCTAGTTTAGGTAGCCCGTGAAACAGTGTAGATGAGGAATACGACGTTTTGGGTGCAGGCAGCCGCAATTTCCGCGTGTACCCCCGGGTTTCCCGATCCCGACCTGAAAAACTATGCCCTTACTTGGCCGTTGCCAATGACCTCATATTTGGTTGAGGTCAATTCGGTAAGAGCAAACGGGCCGCGGCAGTGAAGTTTTTGCGTGCTGATACCCATTTCTGCCCCGAAACCGAACTCGCCACCATCGGTAAAGCGGGTGGAAGCATTCCAGTAGACGGTAGCGGAATCCACCAGGCGCAGGAACCGGCGGGCGTTTTCTTCGTCCCGAGTCACGATCGCCTCGGAATTCCTGGTGGAATGGCGGTTGATGTGGGCGATGGCCTGGTCCAAGTCGGCTACCGCTGCGATGGCGATGCAAAGCCGCAGATATTCTTCGTCCCAATCCGGGGGCTCAGCGGGCTGCACCTTCAAGCCAGTCGCATAGTGCAGGGTCTGCTCATCGCCCCGTACCTCCACTCCGTGTTCCGAAAGCAATCTCACGATTCGCGGGATGTAGTCGGGCGCGATTTTCTTATGCACCAGCAGCTTTTCAGCGGCGTTGCAAACCGAGGGACGTTGGGTTTTGGCGTTGATCACAATGCGGTCAGCCATTTCAAGATCGGCGGATTCGTCGACAAAAATGTGGCAGTTGCCGGCGCCGGTCTCAATCACAGGCACGGTGGCGTTCTCTGCCACGTAGGAAATCAACTCGGGGCCGCCACGGGGGATCAGAACATCGATGAACCCTCGCGCTTTTATCAGTTCGTGAACCGATTCGCGCGTGTTCGAATCCAGCAACTCGATTGCTCCTTCGGGCACGCCTGGCACTCCGTTCAGGATTTCCACCAGGCACTGATTGCTGTGCGCCGCTTCTCTGCCTCCCCGCAGCACGATTGCATTGCCGGTCTTCAGCGTAAGCGCAACGGTGTCCGCGGTGACATTAGGACGCGATTCGTAAATGATCCCGACCACCCCGATAGGAACACGAATTTTGCGGATGCACAGACCGTTCGGGCGAGTCCACTCTGCGACAGTTTCGTAGACAGGGTCGGGCAATTTCGCGACTTCCCGCAGGCCGCGAGAGATATCTCTGATTCTTTCGGCATTGAGCAGCAGCCGGTCACGCATGGCGCCCGACAAGCCGCTCGTATCAAGGTCCTGGCGATTGGCCGCCAGAACGCGCTCTGCATTGCCTTCGACGGCATCCGCCATTGCCAACAGTATTTCGTTCTTCTCCGCCGTAGAAAGCTGAGCGAGCGGCGAAACTGCGTTTCGGGCGCGCAGCAGTTTCTCCCGAGTCGAAACCGCCGGGCTGATCGAAGATGCCATGCTAGCGTCCTCCGCGCCGAGGCGGGAAGTAGGTGCCAATTTTTCGCCGTAAGGCCCACGCGATGGCGTGAGGATGCTGCCCATTCACGATGGCGACGTGAACCCCCGCTTCACTGGCGAATTTGGCGGCGCGCAGCTTGGATCGCATGCCGCCCGTCCCCAGCTTGCCCTGGCCGTTGCATAAAGCCTCCATCGCGGGTGTGAGCTTAGGGATCGTGCGCAAGAGGCGGGGGCGGTTGCTTCCATTCTTCGCGTAGAAACCATCGACATCGGTGAGCAGCAGCAGCCAGTCCGCTGCAACGGCTTTAGCCACCAGAGCGCTTAGTTCATCATTGTCACCGAACGCGCCCACCAGTTCGCGCACCGAGATGCTGTCATTCTCGTTGATGATGGGGACAACATTCAGCTTCAGCAACTCTCCCAAAGCATTTTGCAGATTCTTGTAACGCAGCGGTGAAGTGAAATCATCGCTCGAGAGCAAAAGCTGTCCCACGATTTTCTTGCCGAAAAACAACTGCTCGTAGGTGTGCATTAGAAGACTCTGGCCAACCGCCGCGCACGCCTGCATGAGCGGAACATTCGTGGGCCGCTCGCTCATCGCCAGATTCGACATTCCCGAGCCAATCGCGCCCGAACTGACAATCAGAAACTCATGGCGCGAGAGATCAAGCTGATCGACCAGCGCGCGCAGACGGCCAGTGTCGATGCGCCCTCCGGGAGCGACAAGACTAGTGCCGATTTTGACGACCAGGCGCATAAAATCAATCTTGGATGAGCACGGAAGTGCCCCGGGATGCGATCCAAACCGCTGAATATAAACTGGTGGCGGCGCGTGGACTCGAACCACGGACCTACGGATTATGAGACCGTCGCTCTAACCACCTGAGCTACGCCGCCACGTTACAAATACAGCCCTCTTACGATGTTAGCATTTCCTGGGACATGGTCGCGTGAGCCGGCCCAGTCGGGCGGGAGGATTCCAACATGGCGAAGTCGGTAGGGTCGGTCAACAAATCGCCGTACAGCGTGCATCCTGGCGTGGCCGCGATGCGAAAATGGATCGCGGAACTGGAACAGAAGACGGGACGTTCGCTCGAGGCATGGATCGCTTTGGTGAAGAAAGAAGGACCGAAGGACGAAAAAGCGAGGGGCGAATGGCTAAAGAGCAAACACAAGCTGGGAACAAACAGCGCCTGGTGCATCGCCGAGCAGGCCGAAGGAAGAGGTGGCGAAGAGGTGGATCCCGGCTTATATCTGAAGGCCGCGGCGCAATATGTGGAAGAGCAGTACACGGGCGACAAAGCAAAACTGCGGCCCATCTATGACAAGCTTCTCCATCTGGGTAAGTCGATTGGCGAGGACGTGCAGGCTTGCCCCTGCAAGACCATTGTGCCGCTCTACCGAAACCACGTTTTTGCTCAGATCAAGCCCGCCACTAATACGCGCATCGACCTGGGGTTTGCCCTGGCAAAGCACAAAGGCAAACTTCCCAAGCGGCTGATCGATACTGGAGGGCTGGCAAAGAAAGACCGAATCACGCACCGCATCGAAGTGAAAGCGGTTTCAGAAATTGATCAGGAAGTGAAGACGTGGCTCAGAGTGGCCTACGAGCTGGATGCATAAAGATGCATAAACTGGATGCATAAAGCGGAAGGCGATTACCTTCGCTCCCGCCTTATTGGTCAGGCATGGCGGAGAGCCGCAAGCCTCTTCTGTGGGCGCCCCAACTGCCTGATTCTAAAAGGGAGAGGGAACCTCCGCTAAATCCGATTCGTATTTCGCACCAAGAATCTGGCGCTCGATGACTTCGCCGCGGCACCAAGAGACTCAAGGCAATCGGTCGGCGCTTCGTTATATACTTTCAGTGGCCTTGCCTCCCCAGATAGACGCAGCGGGCGCCGTTTCTGTCTACTCGCCCGGGTGATCACATGGAAGAACCCAAGTCTCGTCCCGATCAGCGCCGTGCCGGCAAGCCGGGAGGAACACGGACGCCGAACGAGGGTGAAAGCTCTTCCAGCGACAATCCGATGATCCCGAACACGATTGTCCCGGAAGGCGCGACCATGGCCGATCCGGGCCCGCGGCTACCTTCACAACCCTTCGATCCTGACGCAACCCTGGTAGATCTGGACGCAACCATCGTGGATTTACCGCGCCGCACGTCGTCGGCGGGGCGCCGTTCCACCGGCATTTTTGTCAGCGCTGCCGTACTCGAGATTGGCGACGTGCTGGGTGGCCGCTACGAAATTCTTCAACTGCTCGGTGAAGGTGGGATGGGAGCAGTCTATAAGGCCAGGGACCGGGAACTGGACTCCTTCGTTGCACTCAAGCTCATCCGCCCGGAACTGGCTTCAAGCCCCGCCATTCTTGCGCGTTTCAAACAGGAGTTGCTGCTTGCCCACCAGGTCACGCACCGGAATGTAATCCGTATCTACGACCTGTCTGAAGCCGACGGTGTGAAGTTCATCACCATGGAATTCATCGAGGGAGTAGACCTCCGTCATCTGCTTCTCGATCGTGGCAAACTACCGCCCACCGAAGCCGCGGACCTGATCCGCCAGGTGTGCCTGGCGCTTGAGGCCGCCCATACAGTAGGGGTAATCCACAGAGATCTGAAGCCGCAGAACATCATGCAGGATAAGCAGGGCAGAATCCTGGTGATGGATTTCGGGCTGGCTCGCACTGTAGGGTCCGAGGGCATGACCCAAACCGGTGCGCTGGTTGGGACCATGGAGTACATGTCGCCGGAGCAAGCCATGGGCAGCGACCTGGACCAGCGCTCTGACATTTTTGCCCTGGGATTGATCTTCTTTGAGTTGCTGACCGGCGCCGTGCCCTACAAGGCAGATACGGCGATCGCCAGCCTGCTGAAGCGGAACCAGGAACGAGCCATCCCCGCAGTAAGTCTCGACCCTACGATTCCCCAAGGCGTGAGCGACATCGTGGCGAAGTGCCTGGAACGGGATCTGAATCTCCGGTACGCCAACGTGCAGGAGATTCTCAGCGACCTGGACGCCTGGCAGGGGAAACGCCCGGTGGCGGCTTCCATGGTGATACCGCCTCCACCGAAGCCACTGATTTCCCCCGTGCTGTTGCGTTGGGGCGGCTTGGCCGTGCTAGCGATTGCAATGGCCGCTGGTGGCTGGATGGCGTGGGAGAAGTTTAGCGGCAAGGCAGGTGCTCCAGTCGCCCACGGGCCTGTAACCTCGCTCGCAATTCTGCCTTTCCGCAACGCTTCCGGAGATCCCAGTCTGGACTGGCTCGGCCCCAGCCTGGCAGACATGTTGAGCACCGACGTAGGCCAGTCCTCACAGTTGCGCACGGTGAGCCCCAACCGCCTGCACCAGATCTTCACCGACCTGCGCATTTCGCCCACCACTGTGCTCGATCCGACGGTGATTCGCCGCGTGGCCGATTTCAGCACCGCCGACCGCGTGGTTTGGGGTCAGTACGCCAAGTTTGGCGACCAGATACGCATTGACGCCACACTGCAGGACATCAAGAATGACCGCACAGTTTCGTTGAAGGCCGACATCCCTAGTGAGAAGGAGATCCCGGCAGCAATCGACCGTCTGGCCGACTCCATCCGTCAGACGCTCGCGTTGCCCTCGGGCGTACTCAAGGAATTGAAGGCCAGCTCTTTCCAGCCGGTTTCACAATCGGTGCCTGCGCTGCGCGATTACAACCAGGGCGTCGGGCTGCAACGCGATGGAAAGAACGTTGAAGCGCAGAAAGCATTCGAGCAGGCGACCAAAGGGGACCCAGCATTTGCACTGGCTTTCGCGAGGCTGGCACAGACGTACAACGCGCTGGGCTATGACAGTGAAGCCGAGCAATCGGCCCAAAAAGCGGTTACGCTGAGCCAGGACCTGCCTGAGGCAGAAAAATATCTGATCTCGGCCATTCGCTCGCAGGTCACCAAGAATTACCCTGAGGCCATCAAGGCCTACGAGAGCCTGGACAAAGTATCGCCGGACAATTCGGACGTTCAATCGGCCTTGGCTGGACTCTACAAGGATTCTGGAAACCTTGCGAAGGCCCGAGAGTATTACCAGAAGCTGTTGGCCAACAATCCGAAGGACGTTGCGGCAACCCTCGAACTAGGGCGTATTGCGCTTAAGAGCGGCGACCCTCAAGGCAGTCTCGACGCCCTGAACCGGGCCTACAGCCTTGCGGTCCAGATGAACAATGACGAGCAAAAAGCCGCCAGCCTGCACTTTATGGCTGTGGCGTATGGGATGCTGAACAAGCCAGAAGATGACCTGCGAAATGAGGAACAAGCTGTCGCCATCTGGCGCAGTATCGGTCAAAAGCGGGGCCTTGCGCTCAGCCTGAAGGAAATGGCCAATGTGCAAGCTGCGCTCGGCAAACCCAAGGATGCTCTCGCCAACTACCAGCAGGCGCTGCAAATCCAGCGCGAAATCGGCGATAAGGCGGGCCAGGGCGATACGCTGGTCAACCTGGGCAATTTTCAGGACGACCGTGGCGACCACGACCAGGCGCTGAAGACCTACAAAGAAGCCTTGCAATTGCAGCGCGACCTCGGCAATGAGAGCGCGCAGGCGATTTGCCTCAACAACATCGGAAGCGTGTATTCAGACAAGGGACAGTACGAAGACGCCCTGACCTACTTCCAACAGGCGCTGCAGCTGCGCGAAAAATCCAAAGTGCCACAAGACATTGTCGAGGCTGTCCACAATCTCGGCTACGTCTCGGCCAGCATGGGGCAGTACGACAAGGCAATTTCGTATTACTTGCGCGCTTTGGAACTCCGGCGCAGCATGGACGACGCGCGAGGCGCGGCCATCGAGTCATACAGCCTGGGAGGCTTGTTCGATTACCAGGGTCGATTTGGAGCCGCCATTAATTCCACCCAGGAAGCGCTCAAGACCTTCCGCGACATCAAGGACAAAACCTTCTGGATGGCCAAGATGCTGTGTGGCTACGCGCATGCTCTGACCCTGGCCGGACGGGGGAATGAAGCCAAGAGTTATGTGGACGAGGCCCTCACTCTGTCGCGCGATCTGAAGAATGACGGCATGGTGGCGGAAGCGCTGGGCACCCAGGGGGACATGTTTTTCTACGCGCAGAATTTCAAGGCCGCGGATTCTTCCTACTCCCAGGCATTGCAGGCCGCGACCCGCAGCAAGGAACCAGACACAATCCTGATCGCAAAAGCTAATCTGGCCAAAGTTCAGGTCCAGGAAAAACGAACTCAGGAGGCGCTTTCCAGCTTGCGCCGGCTGATCCAGCAGGCCGATGATCTCGGGCTAAAGTACATTTCGATTGAGTCCTCGATTTCGCTGGCTGAAGCCTTGGTGCAGAGCCGTGACAAGTCGCATGCCAAGCAGGAACTGGATCGCGCTTTGCTGCTTTCCGACAAGCTGGGAATGCAGCCCCTGAGCGCCCGCGCTCATTATTTATTGGCAACGCTGGAGCGCGATTCTGGCAATAGCAGCGAAGCACAAAATCATTACCGGGAAGTTGTGCGGCTTCTGGATGCGATGGCGAAAGACCCGGGAGCGGAAAAGTTACTGCAGCGTCCCGACCTCAAAGCGATGTACGACGCAGCAAAAGTCGGTACAGAGAAAAACTAGATCCTTGGCTTCCGGAGAATCAAAAAGGGCCCCCTACTTCGGGGCCCTCTTCGTTGTCTTGAAAAACGCCGACTGCGCAAGCATGGAATGCGCAGTCGGCCTTGTTATTTCTTTTTCACTACGTTGTAAATGACTATCTGGATGTTGGCGTTACCGCCGCTATCGAGTGCATTTACCTGGAAAGCGTGCAACCCCAGGACCGAGGTGTCCACACCTCCAGTACAGGAGAGGCCAGTTGCGGGTGAGGTGCATCCGATCTGGCCCAGGTTCTTTGGATTGGGTGCCTGAGTCTGCGTGCAGCTCGCCGCCGTCAGATATGGGCCTGTCGGACTGCTGGCAGGCTGGGACGTAATCGGGTTGTTGCAAGCATAAGACGCTGTCACCGACTGATTCTGCGTATACGTAGTAAACGCCGGCGAAGTGATCCTAATTCCTGGCGGCAATTCGCCCCAGGTAAAGTAGGTCGCCAGCCAGCAGGATGGGCCGATGGTTTTTCCTTTGGTTGTGCCTCCCGGGTCTCCGCTGGACGAGAAGAAGTCGACCTGATTGCTCGTGAACAGCGGCGGATAGTTGTTTGGGTAGGCCGCGCAGGGGTGCATAACATCGGGACCTTGGCCCCTCAGGAAACCGGGGAACGGATTTACAATCCCGAAAATTCCCGGGAAACGGAACCCTGGGTTCTCGGCTTTCGTGTAGGTGAAGTCGGTGCCAAGTTCCGCTGGGAAAAGGGTGTCGGCATCGCCGCACTCTCCGCCTTGCGCAGAGCCCGGGCAGGTTACCTCAAACATTATGGCCGAATCCACACCCAGACCAGCCGCGTTCTTGTACACGAAGCACTGCGTGGTATAGGGGAAGCTCTTCTGCACCAATCGCTCGCAAGCTTCCTCACCTATCAGGATCGGCAGGATTTGTACCGCCGCCTGCGTCACGCCACCTCCGGCCTTGAGCTGCGCGTTGTAGTCGTAGCCTTGGTTTTGCGGGCCGCCTTGGAAATTCGCGAAGGCTGGCGCGCCCCCAGCGACGACTGCGATGCTCTGGGCCTGGGGTGTGAATGTCCAGCTCAGGATGTCCTGGTTGTCGTCCGCACCGCCAGTTGCCGCCGTGAAGCCGACCCAGGCCTTGCCGTCGTTCGTCAAACCTACTGAGGCCATGTCGAACGCAACGCCTGCCGGAGTTTCCCCGGCCGGGAACAGAGTCAATGTTATCCAGAATCACGTCGAGGAAACCCGGACATCCGGGCGGAGTAGCCGCACTGCAGGTTCCCGATGGCGTAAACGAAATAGTTACGGTGTGGAAATTCCCGTCCGCCAGGTTGATCGGGAACGGTAGCTGGGTGATCGGGGACACGAGCTGAGTAAGATCCTTAACCCCAAAACGGCAAGGGCCCGCGTCCACCGTGTTGTTGGCCGTCCCGCAGCTTTGAATCGCAACATAGCTGTTGCTCGGGTCCCCGCTACCGGTGTTCTGGAAAGTATCGAACATTACCGCCAAGCTGTTCGGAATGCCGGTGGTGGGATCGGTAGCTGTCACAGTCGGGACTTTGGCCAAATCCGAGGCTGCAACCGTCTAAGACACCGTTAGCATTTCCAGGGTCCAGGGCGGTCGAAGACGAATTCTGAATCACGAAGGCAAAGCCGTCGCCAGGGGCGACGTGGTCGACCCGCTCAACTGAAACATAAATGTAGTGGAAAAAGTACCGGCCACTGGCTGCTGAGTCGTGAACCAGGCTGATCCAGACGTGCCCGTTGCATTAGTCGTCAGCCGTAATACCTGCAGTACTCCCGGCGGAGGAGCCGTGGGGTTGTTTATTGACCCCGGGACTTGGGGCGCTGGCGGGTAGAAACCTGGGAACCCAGACACGGGTGGATTGCTGGTGGTCAGGCCCGGCCCGGTGTTGCCGGTCAGCGAAAAGCAATTTGGGTTGGGCGGAACGGCCGAGGAGAAATCCGTCGCGTAGTTCGGTGACGCAGGACATTGCGCCCAAACGGCGGTGTTGCTGCCGACGACTACCAGGGCGGCGATGGCCGCAAGAACAAAGAATTTCGTGATTCCTACCTTCATACTCCTCCTTTGTAGCCGCTCGTCAGTCTGCATGTCGTCTTTCGGACTTAAGGCTGAACGTCGCGTGAACCTGGAATTAAAAAAAATAACGGGGCCGCCACAGCCTGGCACACTATATCTTCGTCAGCTTCGCCGTGGCCGGAGCTGAGATATGTGAGCGTCGATCGATGGATCGGCGCAGCCGGCAACTGCTGCTGACTCTCGGCTGGCGAAGCAGCCATAATACCGACCCTCGCGGGGTTTTTTCGACTGGGTTCGGACATTGAATCTGGGATAAACAGAGAGTGCTTGCGGAAAACCCAAATCCGCTCCCGCTGGGGCTGCAGGACTCGGCAATGTTATGCGCTCCAGATGCAATAGTCAATCGTTATCAGGCGGCAAAATGCCCGATGTGCAAGGCTTTTCACCTTGTGGAGAAAACCTGGGCTTGGCCACGTTCTTTAGCCAGGAACGGAGAAATTCTTGCCCGATTTCCCTAAGGAAATTAGGCAATCTGGCTGTGGCACGATCGGGAGCACCCGAAACCAGGTCGCCTCTTGTCAGGGGGGCCTCAGAAACCTGACACTAGGCTGACGTGAAAACCATCGCCGTCATTCCCGCCCGGTTGGCCTCTACCCGCCTTTCCCGCAAAATGCTGCGGCAAGTCGCGGGAGTGCCTTTGATCGGGCGCGTCTATCAGGCGATACGTTCTTCAACGTTGCTTTCCGACGTGATTATCGCGACCGACTCGACCGAGATACTCGATGTCTGCCACCGGAACGGCTGGAATGCCCGCATGACCTCTGCCTCGCATCGCAGCGGGACAGAACGTGTGCATGAGATTTCGAATTCGGTAGCAGCAGAAGTCTATGTAAACGTCCAGGGAGACGAACCCCTAATCCGTACCGAACACATTGCAACACTTCTCAAAGCAATGGAAGATCCTGCGGTCCAGGTGGGAACATTAAGAACCCCGGCGGCCGCTGCGGACATTGAGAATCCTGCCGCTGTCAAGGTCGTCACGGACCTGGCCGGACGGGCGCTCTATTTTTCCCGTGCGACCATCCCGCACGACCGCGACCGAACGGAGCCTCGCTATTACAAGCATCTCGGCCTCTATGCTTATCGCAAGCCTGCGCTCGACCGCTTCGTCGCGCTGCCCGAGTCCTCACTCGAACGCAGCGAACGGCTGGAACAGTTACGCTTCCTGGAGAATGGGATCGCAATCCATGTCGGTGAAACGCCGTACGACACGATTGGGGTTGATACGGAAGAAGATCTGGTGAGGGCTGAGGCAATCCTTCTGGCCCGTCAGACTTAGCTAACGGCCGTTTGCGTCCTGGTCCATTCTTTCGCCGCCGCCACTCGGCGCGAAATTGAAGGATGGGAGTGGAAGAACCACTCGACGAACGCCGAAGGCGCCCGTTCTGCCAGGTTCTGCTCTGCCAGTTTGTTCATGGCCGAAATAAACGGCTCGACAGTTGGCATAGAAACGAACGCGTAGCGGTCGGCCTGGCGTTCATTGAAACGCGAATAAGCATTCAGTGCCGGCAAAACCAAGAAGGACAACACTGTCGAAACCAGTACCAGCAAGGGCAAGTTGGCAAAATCAGAAAGAGTCTCAAACACGTGCATGCGGTCCACCGCGTAGTGCAATGCGGTGTTGCCGAGCCAGAATCCAACAAACGTAATACCCGCCTGCATCAGGATGCTCTTCAAAATGTGCTTGTGAACGTGGTGGCCCAGTTCATGGGCCAGGACAGCTTCAATTTCGTCCGAGGAATAATTGTCCAGGAGCGTATCCGCCAGAATGATCCTTCGCGTTGCGCCCAAGCCGGTCAGCGCCGCGTTGGCCTTTTTGCTCTTTTCCGAAAGCCGCCACCGGTAAACGCCACGTACCCGTGTTCCCGCCTTTTCGCTGAGCCGTACCAGCCGGGCCTTCAACTCTTCGTTGTCCAACGGCTCGAACTTATAGAAGATGGGGAAAAGGACCACAGGCGCGACTTGTGCCATAAGCACAAACAAGCCCAGGAAAACGGCCCACGCGATCAACCACCAGTGTTGGGGCGCTATGCGGATGATCAGGTAAAGCAATTCGGCGCCAATTGAAGCCAGCAGTGCCGCGACTAGAAATCCCTTGGTTTCATCCCACAGCCACGCACGAAATCTTTGGTTCGAAAGTTGGAAGCGATGTTCCAGACGGAAACCATAGAAATCGAGGCCCAAGCCAAGCAGTTTGCCGATTGCCATCAGCACGAGCACGTAAAGGAATACTGCGAAGGTGTAGTTTTGAAAGGCGGCGCGATAAGCGAGATCGCGTAGGGTTCCGGTCCAGCCCGTTGCCAGCAGGACGGTTAACAGTACAAGAGCGAGCACGAAGTCGGCAATTCCCAACCAGCGCCGGATGCGGTTATAGCGCCGGGCGTCAGGCGAATCGGCCGGTATCGAGACGGTGGCAACAGCGGAACTCATCTTAATCTAAGCCTATTATCGCTTCGGGAAATCGGTGCGCGCGAGTCCCAAAGGTGCAGGGTCTGAAGACCGTCCGCATGGCGGTTTTCACGGTACGCGTCGTGTCGACCTCGGCCATCCCCGCTTCCGGCCAAGTATCTCACGCGCTCTTCGCGAATTCTTCCCCCTTGGAGAGAATTTCGCTAACCAGTTCCGGCGACGCCGCCTCCGCGTAGACGCGTAACAGCGGCTCCGTTCCCGAAGCTCGAAATAAGATCCATGCCTCCGCCCCGTTTCCGTTCGTGGGGGCATCGAGAAAGAACTTGATCCCATCAAGGTCTTCCTTTTTTGAGACGGAGTAGGCACCCAGACGTCTGGTTTGTTCGGAGGCCGCCCGCTTAATCGCGGCCTGCTTTACGTTCTCCGGAATGTGCAGATCGCGCCGCCCATAGTAGTGCGGCCCAAACTCCTTCTGGAGATCCATGACCAACTGGCCCAAGGGCTTGCCTTGTTCCGCCATGGCGTTGGCCAGCAACAAGCAGTTCAAGCTTCCGTCGCGCTCCGGCAGAAAGCGGGAGTAGCCGATCCCGCCGGATTCTTCCCCGGCGATCAGAATTTCACGCTCCATCATGAGGTCCGCCGCATACTTGAACCCGATGCGGCACTCGTTCAGTTTGCGGCCGTATTTTGCGGCGATGCGGTCGACCATGCGCGTAGTGTTAAAGGCTCGGACCACTTCTCCCGGCCACTTCTTCCGCTCGAGCAACCAATAGAGAAGCACGGAGAAAATTTTGTGCGCATCGACAAAACTGCCGTCTTCCGCCACCGCACCGATGCGATCCGCGTCGCCGTCGGTAGCCAACCCGGCGTGACAGCGTTCCCTTACGACGGTCTGCTGGAGCAGTGCAGTGTTAGGTTCAATCGGCTCAGGGTTGATTCCGGGAAATAACGGGTTGAGGTCTTCCCGGATAGCGACGTGTTCGATGCCGTGATCGCGAAAAATCTTCGACAAGACTCCGCGGCCCGAACCGTACATGGAATCCACAGCAAATTTGAACCTGGCGCGTGCGATCAGATCAAGGTCCGCAAAGGCGCAAATGGCCTGCATGTATGCCGGCTTGAGATTGGCTTCAACAATGGGTGCAGTAGTCCCACGCGGTGTGGCGTCGGAATGAAGCTCATCCTCAATTCCCTTCATGATCGACGGTGTCGCCGATCCGCCAAACTTGCCCTTGAACTTCACCCCGTTCCAGTTCCATGGGTTGTGACTGGATGTAATGACCACGCCTCCCGCGGCGCTTTGCGCTTTTACCGCGAAAGAAACCGCGGGAGTAGGCACGTAGTCGCTGGCCAGGGTGACGGGAATCCCCGCGCCCGCCAGAACTTCCGCAGCCACTCGAGCAATGCTGTTTGAAGCGAATCGAGTATCGTAGCCAACCACGATCCCATTCCGGGGATCCTCATGCTTGAGGACGTAGGAAGCAATTGCCGCCGCAACCCGGCGTACGTTGTCGAAGGTGAAGTCATCCGCGATAATGCCGCGCCAGCCGTCGGTGCCGAATTTGATTGTAGCCGCCAATGGAATCACACCAGTTTATGCAACTTCTTCTGGTCGAGGTGCTTGACGACCTTGCCCACGTCCTGCGCGCGTTCACGCGTGGTGACCAGCAAGGCGTCCTCGGTTTCCACGATCACCAGATCCCTCACGCCCACCGCGGCGACGAATTTTCCGGGCGCGCAAATATAGTTGTCGGCGGCGTCGAGCGTGAAATTGCTACTGCCGCTGATCACGTTCCCGTCAAGCGGATGGTCCTTCGCAACCTGATGCTCGTGCAATGCCGTCCACGAACCCAGGTCGTTCCATCCGAAATCCGCAGGCAGGCAAAAAATATTCGAGGCCTGTTCACCCTTGGCTGACCGCGGCTCAAGCAGGGCATAATCTACACTTATGTTTTCGCACCTGGGATAAAGGCGGCGGAAAGTGACCTCAAATTTACTAGTGCCGAAAGCATCAGCGATCTGTTCCAAAACGCGCGCTGTCCGCGGCAAGTGCTCCCGCAGCGCATTGGCCAGAGTGCGGGCACTCCACAAGAACATTCCGCTGTTCCAGAAATAATTCCCTGCTGCCAGGAAAGCGGCAGCGCGCTCGGCGTCGGGTTTTTCGGTAAATCGCCGGACCCGCATTGCCTTTCCAGCGGCCGCGCCGGACTCAATATACCCGTACCCCGTCTCCGGTCGCGTAGGCCGAATTCCAAGCACGACAATATTTTCGCCCGCCGCTGCGATTTCGATCCCTTGCTTAAGCGCCTGCCGGAAGCCCGCCTGGTTGGCGATCACATGATCGGAAGGAAACATCCCGATGACGGCATCGGGCTCACTTTGTTGCAAGAGAAATGCTGCCAGCCCAATCGCCGGTGCCGTGTTGCGCCCCGCGGGCTCGGCCAGAATTTGCCGTTTGGGCAGGCGCGGGAGCTGCCGGAGGATCTCGGAAAGAGAGCCGTCGTTCGTGATCACCCAGAACCGATTGGCGGGAGCGAAGGGCAACAGGCGGGCGACAGTCTGTTGGACCATGGTTCGCTCGCCATCAAGCGCCAGCAGTTGTTTGGCCCGACGCTTGCGGCTCAGGGGCCAGAAGCGTGTGCCGCGGCCGCCGGCGAGGATCACGGGATAGAAATTTTCTGTTTTCACCGCATTCCGGGATTTCAGATGCAGATTCTAGACCGTAGAGTGGTATCCGAGATCACTAAGCTCCCGCCTGAAAACCAGCAAGCCTCCAGTCGCCAGGACTGCGTCAAAGCCTGGTCTCTGGCTCCGGGAGAGACACTCCTGGGACGGACGACTTTAAGAACTCCACCGACCACTGCGGGCGGACGGCAAATTCTTCCACACAAGCCGGCACCACCACGGCGTCGCCCTTTGCCATTGTCACTGGCGCGCAGCCGGGCGCATCAATCATCGCGCAGCCTTCAACCGCCACCAGAATCTGTGTCGACCGCTTTCCTTCCACCAGCATTCGTCGACAAGGTAAGCGGATCTTTCAGCGCGTACATTTCCACCTGGAAATACGGCGCCGTAATCAGCGGAGAGAGCAGGTTGTTCCCTCCGTTCAACTTTGAAGGGGCGGGGCGAATTACTTTGCCCGATGCGACTTTCTCTTTGACCACCGCCAATCCTTCTTTCAGATGCAACTCGCGAGGACGGCCGTAATCATAAAGGCGATAGGTGACGTCCGACTGTTGCTGCGTTTCCACAATAATGGAACCCGCGCCCAGAGTATGCACCGTACCCGCCGCCACGTAAATCATTTCGCCGGAATAGACCTTGACCCAGTTCAGCAATTCTTCGGCGCGGTTTTCGGCAATCGCGTGTTCAAATTGCGCTCGAGTTACGCCTGGCTTCAGGCCCAAGCCGATTTGCGATCCTGGTTTGGCGTGCGCCACATACCAGCATTCCGTTTTGCCCCAGGGTTGCCCCACGCGACGAGCTGCCTCGTCATCGGGATGAACCTGCACGGAAAGCTTGTCTTCGGGAAAGAGAAACTTCAGCAGCAGAGGAAATCGGGTCGTATCTCTTGCCGCGTCACCCACCAACTCAGGGCCAAACTGTAGCGTTAGTTCAGCCAGAGATTTCCCCGCAAGAGGGCCATTCGAAACTTTGCTCTGGTCGCCGGTGAGCCAGGCTTCGCCGATCTTCTCCGAAAAACGGTGGTTGGGATAAATCGGCGACAAGTCGGTCGTGCCCCAGGGGCGGGCATCAAAGGCAGGCGACATCAGCAATGGATACAATTCGCTCATCTCGGAAGAGGCACAGAATTACAGGTTGGCGAGAAACTTGTGCATGCGTTCCAATCCGCGATCGAGTTCCGCCATCGAAGTGGCATAGGAGACGCGAATGTGCTCACGGGTGCCGAAACCTTCACCCGGTACGGTGGCTACGTGTGCTTCTCGCAGCAGTTTTCCTGCGAGATCCGATGCCGACTGAACGTCTCCGCGCCCGAAGAATGCGGAGATATTCGGGTAAGCGTAAAACGCTCCCTCGGGCAACGTGCACGATACTTGCGGGATCGAGCGCAACCCTTTGACCACATGGTCGCGGAGCCGGATATATTCCTGCCGCATATCTTCGACGCACTGCTGCGGCCCCTTCAACGCCGCAACGGCTGCCTTTTGCACAATGGAGGTAGGGTTCGAAGTGGACTGGCTTTGCAGCTTTGCCATCGCGCTCCCCACCGCGGCGGGAGAGAGGGCGTAACCCAGACGCCATCCGGTCATCGCGTAGGTTTTTGAAAGCGAACCGACGATCACCATGCGGTCGCGATACTCGCGCAGCCCGCCGACCGAGAACCGCTGGCCGGTGTAGTTCAAGTAGACGTAGCACTCGTCTGAAATCACCCAAATGCCGCGCTCGGAGGCCAGGCGCACCACTTCCTTCAAATCCTCCGGTGACATAACCGCACCGGACGGATTGGAGGGCGAATTCAAAATGATCAGTTTGGTGCGCGAAGTCACAAGTCGCGCAATCGCTTCCGCAGTCACACGGAATCCCTGCCGCTCGGCGGTCTCAAGAAGAACGCAGTTGCCGCCGGCGTAACGAACGATGTCCTTGAATGAAACCCAGTAGGGAACGGGTAGAATGACTTCATCGCCGTGGTCCACCAGCACCTGGATGGCGTTGAACAGAGCATGCTTCCCGCCGACCGTCGCGACAACTTCCTCACGGCGGTAGTCAGAATCGAAATCTACAGCGTGCCGATGCACGATTGCGTCGCGCAGTTCGGCCGTGCCCGCCACGGCCGTGTACTTGGTGAAGTTGCCCTGAATGGCGGCGATGGCAGCATCCTTGATGTGCGCAGGCGTGGCAAAATGCGGTTCACCCGCACCGAAATCGACCACGTCGATGCCTTGCTGTCGCAATTTGTCGGCTTCCGCCACGACGGCCATGGTGGCAGAGGGTTCAATGCGGTTGATGCGTTCGGTGAGTTTGACGCCTTCCACAGTCGCGACGGTCATCCCTTCTTCCTTCTTCTGCGGGTCCCACTCTCTGCAGTCTCCTGCAACTTGTAAGCGGGTTCGAGCTTGGCTCGCAGTTTCTGTTCTACCACTTCCGGCACCAATCCCTTCACCGGACCGCCCGCCTGTGCCACTTCCCGCACCAGCCGCGAGCTGACATAGGAATACTTGTCGGCGGGCATCATGAAGACAGTTTCGAGCGTGGGCTCGAGTTTGCGGTTCAGCAGAGCCATTTGCAGCTCATACTCGTAGTCGCTGACAGCGCGAATCCCGCGCAGCACGCAGGTAGCGTCCATCGATTTAGCGTACTCGACCATCAGCCCGTCGAATGTATCCACACGGACATTCTTCAAATCAGCGGTTAAAGTCAGCAGCATCTGCCGCCGCTCCGCTACGCTGAACAATGGACTCTTCTCGGAGTTCCGCAGGATCGCCACCACCAGTTCTTCAAAGATGTTGCTGCCTCGCTGAATCAAATCGAGGTGCCCATTGGTAGGGGGATCGAACGAACCGGGATAGATGGCGATGATCTTCTTCAATCTTCCTCTTTGGGACGGACCAGCCAACCATAGAGGATTTTATGCGGGCGGGAGGAGAGATGGCAATGTCCAGGTCCCCGAAGCTCGTCATCCCGAGCGCACCCCACGCCTTGTCATCCCGAGCTCTTCAGTGTTGTCATCCCGAACGAAGCGAGGGATGACGCCCCATTGGGGGGTGTAGATCTAGCGCTTCGCTGCCGCCGACACTCTGGCCGCCTCGGGCACGGCGCTCGGCATCGTGGTCACCCGCGCGCCCGGCGCTGGCGCCTGGCCCGGCGCAATCGGCTGCACTGCGGGAATCAGGCCCAGAGCCTTCCGCACTTCCGCCTCGAGCTTGGCATAGACTTCTTTGTTGTCTTTGAGGAACTGACGCGCATTTTCGCGGCCCTGGCCGATGCGCTCGCCTTTGTAGCTGAACCATGAGCCCGACTTTTCGAGGATGTTGTTGTTCACCGCCAAGTCAATCAAGTCACCTTCGCGGGAAATGCCTTCGCCATACATAATGTCGAACTCAGCTTCGCGAAACGGCGCGGCCACTTTGTTCTTGACCACTTTTACTTTGGTGCGCGAGCCGGTGACGACATCACCTTCCTTGATAGCGGCGATGCGGCGGATATCAATACGCACCGAGGAATAAAATTTCAAAGCGCGGCCGCCCGTCGTGGTTTCCGGATTGCCGAACATCACGCCGATTTTTTCGCGAATCTGGTTGATGAAAATCAGGCAGGTGCGCGATTTGGAAACCGTCCCCGTCAGCTTGCGCAGCGCCTGCGACATCAGCCGTGCCTGCAAGCCCATGTGACTGTCGCCCATTTCACCATCGAGTTCGGCTTTGGGCACCAGCGCTGCCACTGAGTCCACCACCAGCACGTCAATAGCGTTCGAGCGCACCAGCGCTTCCGTGATCTCCAGCGCCTGCTCCCCATAATCGGGCTGGGAGACCAGCAGGTTATCGACATCAACGCCCAACTTCTTGGCGTAGGCCGGATCAAGGGCATGCTCAGCGTCCACGAATGCGGCCATGCCTCCGGTTTTCTGGGCCTCAGCGATTACCTGCAGCGTGATCGTAGTCTTGCCCGACGATTCTGGACCAAAGACCTCGATAACCCGCCCCCGCGGAAAGCCGCCGACCCCGAGCGCGGCGTCGAACGAGATCGCCCCGGTCGAAATCACCGAGATCGGGACTATGGCTTCCTTCGAGCCCAGACGCATGATCGAGCCTTTGCCAAACTGCTTTTCGATCTGCGCCAGCGCCAGATCAATCGCTTTGCCGCGTTCGTCTGCCATGAATGCTTCTCCTCGAAAAATGAATAACTTGAGCTATTGAAGCCGGATTATACACTCCACTTGAAGCGAAGAAAAGGCGAATTACGAGAATTCTGGTGGAAAAGTCCCGAAAAGGAACCCGGCAGGACACTCGACGTGGCCGCGGCATTTAGACCCGAACCGTAGTAAAATCCTCAGCCGAAGATGCCTGCCGGACAGTTGGCGGGATGGCGTGGCGCAAAGTGCCACGACATGAACCACGACGTTCCATTTCGGGAGGTCTGCGTGGAACCTCGGCTGCAAAGCAACACGGCAACAACGAAGGTCCAGCATGAAGGTCGCAGCGTTTGGGTCGTTACGGCGTATGCCATCTCCGGTTTGGCATTGTTCGGAGTCTTGGTTTACTTCTTTTCGAGTTTCATCACGAAGTAGTCGCCTCCACGACTCGGCGCCCGCCTCGCTTCGCTCCAGAAAAGGGTGAAGTGTAATTTCGGCACATCGCCCTGAAACTCTCCAGCCTGTTCCCCGGTTCGCTCCCGCGACCGTGCTACAATTACCCCGCTTAGCAGCTTCCGATATAGCAGGCGCCCAGCGGCTTCCCCACTTACCCGAGATGGATTGATTCCGTGGCTGACGACTCTGCGAACACTGCCACCATCACCTACGCCGACGCCGGCGTAGATATTGACCGCGCCAATCGCACCAAGAAGCGCATCAGGTATCTTGCCCATAAAACTTTTACCAAGGGCGTGCTGAGTGAAATCGGCGGCTTCGGCGGCCTGTTCGCGGTGGACAAAACAAAGTGGGTTGACCCGGTGCTGGTTTCGAGCGTGGACGGCGTGGGCACCAAGCTGAAAGTCGCCTTTGAAATGAAGGTTCATCACACCGTGGGCGCCGATCTGGTGAACCACTGCGTGAATGACATCGCGGTGCAGGGTGCCCAGCCTCTGTTTTTCATGGACTACCTGGCCACCGGCAAGCTAGATCCGGAAGTCGCGGAGAAGGTCGTCGAAGGTCTGGCCGAAGCCTGCAAACACAACGGCTGTGCGCTCATCGGCGGTGAGACCGCGGAAATGCCGGGGTTTTATCCAGAAGGCGAATACGATCTCGCGGGCTTTATTGTTGGCGTGGTGGAGCGAGAACGAATCATCACCGGCAAGACGGTCGAGCCGGGCGACGTTATTCTGGGACTAGCCTCCAATGGACTGCACACCAACGGCTATTCGCTGGCCCGCAAGCTGCTGTTTGAAGTGGCCCGCTACACGCCCGAGTCTTATGTGAACGAACTCAAAGCAAAAGTCGGCAACGAGCTGATGCGCGGCCACCGAAGCTACTGGCCGGTGATAAAGAAGCTTTTGGCGGCGGACTGCGTTTCGGCAATGGCTCACATCACCGGCGGCGGGATCACAGAAAACCTGCCAAGGGTTCTGCCCAAGAGTGTTGCGGCGGTAATCGAATTGGGCTCGTGGCCCGTGCTGCCAGTCTTCGAGCACCTGCAACAGCTCGGCAACGTGCCGCAGGAAGAAATGCTGCGGACGTTCAATATGGGGCTGGGTATGCTACTGGTTGTGCCGTCGAAGAAATTTAAGAAAGCACAGAGCGTGCTGGAGCGGGTAGGGGAGAGAGCCTACACCGTGGGCAGGATCGTGAAGGGGGAGCGGAAGGTGATGTACACTTAGGATTCCTGAGCAGAAACTTCTTCACGACAGAGACACAGAGGCACCGAGAAAAGCAAATTCCGGAAGCCGACTGGCCTCAGGCAGGAAATGATTCCAGTGTCGCCTCCCCACTACGCTCATCTCTTCAGCAAATCCACTGGCTCTCTCACATCATGCACCCGGAAATACTTCGCCAGGGCCGGACATCTCCGCGCAACAGCCTCGTACATTTCATAGGAGACGTTGCGGTAGGAAGTATGGCCGGCAGGAGTGGTGCGCAGTTCGGAGATGTACACCACTTCGGCGAAATCCATTTTGAACAGAGTACGTTTGCGGAAAGCGAGCGGGATCGCGTACTGCGACTTCTCGTCCGCCTCCGGAGATGAGCATGCCGCCAATTTTTCTACAGCATGGTCTGTTCGGCGCATGATCGCGTGGTAACTCTCCGAAACTCCCGCGGCATTCACTTCTTCCGGTATGTCGTAGCCGTGTTTCGTAGTAAATCCCTGGCCGATCTGGATGCAGCGGCGATGGCGATGCATGTCGCGGAAGCCGCCGATGTCCATCAAAATATCGAAGCGGAACTTCTGCCCGGCGCAGAAGGCTCGCAGCATTTCGTCGTGCTTGCCGCGGTGGCGCAGGCCAACGTCGATGACCTCCTGCCGCAATTTTTCTCCCGCTGCCTCGATCGCCAACCGAATCTGTCGGTACGAATAATGGCAATGTTCGTAAAGCAGCGTCGTGGCCAGCTCGATTTCGATCGGGTCGTCGTCCAGAAGATCGACGCTCTCAGACCTAACAATAGGTACGCCCTTCATCAACTCGGCCGCGGCTTGCCTCATCTCACGTCGGGTTTCGGCCTCATACAGATTGGGATCGGCATATTTCACCAGCGTGGGCGCAACTCTGACTTCGCGCAAAAGCTCCTGCTCTGCTTTGTCTGCCAGACCGGGAGAAACCGCGCGAATCTGCTCAACCAGCTTTTGCAATGCTTCCTGATTCACGTTGTAAGCGGGAGAAGTGGCCGCTTGCTTGAGCAAGCTTCCTAAGTCTCGCACCTCTTTATGCGTGTGCGAGAGCAATCGCGAGACCTGACTCTCAAGAGTTCGCGCATTCACGATCTCGCCCAGCGAAGTGTTGGTAGCCAGCGGCAGCAAATATCGCGTGATGTCGAATGCGCGTGCCCGCAGCGTGCGGTCATAAGTTTCCTGCTTCATCTCCGCCGGCCTAGGGGTAATGCTGCTGAGGTACCCAAACATCGTTTCGGAAAGCGATTCGTATTCTGAAAACAGGAACTCGACCGTCTCACGGTAGAGCACCTGGGCGGGCGGGCCTGACCTGAGCGGAGTCGAGGGGTCGCCCGCCGCCACACGGTCGTTGCTGAAATCAGGCACGTAATAACCGCTCTTGCGGAAGTTCTGGTAACGGGTGGAACGCTCCTGACCATCCCAGCGCTGCTCGTCAGCGACAGCAATGGCCGCGAGAATCGACAAGCGCTCGATGGCCAGCGCAATGTGCGCCAGATCTGCGATCGAACGATGCCCATACTGGAAGTAGAAAGTGTTGAGGAATTTCTCCGCCTTCTGCTGGCTGATCTCCTTCAGCGATTCCTTCATCGACAGCGCCGACCGCGAATACTTGGCCATGGCGTAGGCCTGGATCTCAGGCTCAGCGCCGTAGACGGCATAAACCTCGACCGCTGGATTTTCGGTGGATGCCTCGGGGGGAGAGGATCCGTTGCTCCCGGGTACGGAGTGTTGCGCATTAGTCAACTCGGGCATGTTCGCAGAACCTCAAAGAAGGAGACCACGAGACTCTGAATGTTACTTGCAGGTTGGGGGATGTGCAATGATCCCGTCGGCACAAGGTTCATGGGGCAGTCAAGTACAAATCGGCGACCTTGAGCGCGAGATCTTGCGGAACCAGATCGGCGCGATTGGCGAGCACGATGATCGTCAAGTTGTCGTCGGGGAAACGCTGAATCGTGGTGCGAAATCCGACGGTCTCGCCGTAATGCCACATACGGCGATGCCCCTTGTATGGATTCAAGAACCATCCAAAGCCATACTCGGCAGGCGTCCCTGAAGGTTCCTGCACGCTGCCGTCGCCTACTTTGACGGGGGTCAGCGCGGGCCGCATTTCGTCCGCGCTCAGCAGCGTGTGCATGCGCAGGGCCTGATCCCACTTGGCCAGATCGACAAGCGAAGAGTAGATTCCCCCGTCACCCAGCACTGCTGAGGTCGAACTTTGGTCCGTTTCTTTCCACACTCCCTTTTCCATCGTGTGCCCGAAGGCGCGGTCCGAAACTTCGTTCTTGCCCCGTTCATAAGCAACCGTGTGGTTCATTTTCAGCGGGACAAAAATGCGGTCGCGCAAAAAATCACCGAAGGGTTGCCCCGAAATCTTCTCGACGGCCATCGCCAGTACGGCATAGCCGGAATTGCTGTAGGCCCACTTGCTGCCCGGCGGGAAGCTGGTTGCCTTCTGCTGCTTAAGCAGGTCGAGCACACCTGCATCTTTGATCTGCACAGGAGCTGCATCAGCCGGCTGCTGCGGCATGAGGTCCTCGTAATCAAGGAGGCCGGAGGTGTGGTTCAACAGATTGCGGATTGTGATGGTTTTGCCATACTGCGGGAAATCAGGAAATATCTCCGTTAGGTTCTCGTCATAACGCAGTTTGCCCTCACGCACCAAAAGCATGACCGACATGGCGGTGAATTGCTTGGTGACTGAGGCTAGGCGAAAATTTGTGCCCCCGTCGATGGGAGCCCGCGTTCGCAACTCTGTCACACCATAACCGCGCTGAAGGACGGTGTGACCGTCCTTGATCACGAGTACCGCAGCCCCGGGCACGTTGCTTGATAGTCCGGCAGAAACAAAGATCGCGTCGGTCTGGTCTTCCAAACCAGTTTTCCCAGCCGCACCAGGGGCGGTCATGGCCGTCCACAGTAGCAACAGCATGCGTAAGCGAGCACGCCTCACAAAGACCTCTTCAGGCTTTCGCGGAGGCGCTCCCGAATGCCCACAACTGCCATCATCCGGCCCGTGACGCCTTTTTCCGCGCGATGCGAAAATAACAGATCGGTGCGGCACGATGTACACAAGGGAGACGCTCCGATATTCTTCGCCAAAACCCCAGTGGCCAGCAGCTGCCGGCGGTTTGCTTCCACCAGGTCGAGGAAAATCTTGTTAGGCAACTCACTGTGGCCGGGAGCCCGCGCTGTGAGAAACAGGAGAGGATATTTCTCGCGGACCGGATCCGATTCCTCGATCTCACGGAATAACTCGCTTCCGTAATCAAACTGCGACTCAAACTGGGCTCGCACTTCCGGCCCGACTTCGAAGCAGCAACCATGAATCCCGGGGCCAATCGCTGCTTTGACATCTCGCGGACGAGTACCAAACCAAAGCCGCATTTGACCGACGCCCTTCTCCACAATACGCTTTACTGTGCCCCGCCATCCGGCGTGAAAAACTCCAACGGCTCGTTGTTCCGGATCCACAAGGATAATGGGAAGGCAGTCGGCAGTCAGCACAGCCAGCAGAATACCTGGCGTCCGGGTGATGAGGCCGTCGCCGGTAAGCTGCCCTCTTGGCACATCGGAGATGCAATGGATCAAGTCGGAATGAATTTGGCGCAGCGTGGCCAATGGCCATGTCTGTCCCGGGTGCATGGCTCCGAGCAGACGCGCGAACTCGTTTCGATTCTTCTCGACCGCGGCGCGAGAATCCTGCGTGGTGAAACCTAAGTTCAGGGTGCGGCCGCCGTAGGTCCTGGAAAAGCCGCCCATTCGCGTGCTGAAGCCATGAATCAGCCAGGGAGTCTGCGCAAGGGAATCGGCGCCGAGAATTTTGCCCGGGGTGATTCGGGGAATCTTGGGCGGCATTGCAACATCTTAGCAACGTCATTGCCGAAGGTGTCCGAGTTGCCGGGGCGCGGCAGCCTCCGCGTATAATCCCGCACTGCGGTTTACTTCATCAATCACAGTTCAAGGGGAGCCCGATCCATGCGTGTCCTCGTAGGGACGTTTTGTTTGTTGTGCGCGCTTTGTGCAGGAGCGGCAGCACAGCAATCGAATTCGTCCGCCGATCAGCCGCCCAAAGAAAAAGACAAGAAGACAAAGAACGCTGAACCTGCGGCCAAAACCACAGAAAAACAACCGGTTGAGAAGGCCCCTGAATCCAACGCCTCAGCAGAGGACAAGACCGCCGCCAAACCTGGGACGGATAAGGACAAAGAAGAATATGACGTTTCTGAAGTGCCGCCCGTAGTAACACATCACCAGCTCACGCTCGACGGTAAGCCGCTGAAGTACACCGCCACCACGGGACGGCTCCCCATCAAGCGCGGCGACGGCAAGATCGAAGCCGAGATGTTTTTCGTCGCCTACACGTTGGATGGCCAGGATGCAAGCAAGCGCCCGCTGACATTTGCCTTCAACGGCGGGCCGGGTTCGGCCACGATCTGGCTGCACATGGGCGCTCTAGGGCCGCGCCGAGTCGTCCTTCAACCCGATGGTTTCTTGCCGCCTGCGCCTTATCGCGTCACAGATAACCAATACACCCTGCTCGACAAAAGCGATGTTGTAGTCGTGGATGCTATTTCAACTGGTTTCAGCCGCGCCGCCAACGCAGAGCTATCCAAGAAATTCCTGGGGGTGAAGGGCGACATTCAGGCGTTCAGCGAATTTATTCGGCTCTACATCACCCGCTACGAACGCTGGAGTTCGCCTTTGTTCCTATTAGGCGAGAGCTACGGGACCACGCGCGCCGCCGGCATTGCCGGCTATTTGGCCGATCAGGGCATTTCTTTCAATGGCATCACTCTGGTCTCGACTGCGCTCAGCTTCCAGACGCTGGTGGACAACAGGAGTAATGACCAGCCCTACATTCTGCTGATTCCCACCTTCACCATGATTGCGGGCTATCACAAGAAATTGCCGCCAGACCTGGCACAGGACATAGCCAAGGCGAGGCAGGAGGCCCGGCAATGGGCGGCGACTGAATATACGCAAGCCCTGGCCAAAGGCGACACGTTGACCCCAGAGGAGCGGCAGAAAGTCATCGATCAGATGGCCCGCTACACGGGATTGAGCACGCAAGTTCTTGATGAAGCCAACCTGCGAATCGACGTGCCTAAATTTACTCACTATCTGCTCCTCGATCAAGAACTGCGCGTGGGCCGCCTGGATGGACGCTACACCGGGCCGGATCCTGACGGGGTGCTGGACACGCCGTTCTACGATCCCACCGAATCGGCCACCATAGGCCCATTCACCTCGGTCTTTAACAACTACGTCCGTACGGAACTCGGCTATAAGACCGACATGCCGTACCAGGTTCTCCCGGCGGATGACGATTTTCTTGAGCGGACCTGGAACTGGGGATCGGGAATTGCCGGCTTCCCTGATACCGCGACAGCCCTGCGGCAGGCCATCGTGAAAAATCCGTATCTGAAAGTTCTCGTGATGGAGGGCTTCTACGATCTGGCTACACCTTTCTATGCCGCCGACTACACCGTCGATCACTTGAATCTGAGCCCGCCGTATAGCAAGAATATTTCGTTCGCCACCTATGACGCGGGACATATGGTGTATCTCCCCCTTGACGACTTGAAGAAGATGAAGAGCGACGAGGCGGGATTTATGGATAAGGCTCTGAGCGGAAACTGAGGATGTCCGAGTCAAGATAGCCGGGTTCGCGCTTGTGCCAGTCGGTGCTTTGCTCATATGCCTGGGCGAGTTGCAAGACTCTGGCTTCCGCCCAGTGTGGGCCCGCGATTTGCAGACCGATAGGGAGGCCATTCTTCGTAAATCCGCAGGGAACGGAGATCGCCGGCAATCCCCACACATTGAACGGCCGCGTGTTCCGCAGCAGTACGATCTCTCGCGGCCGAAGAAGATCGAGGGTTTTTTTCAGCTCGGCGATCGAGGGCGCTGGAATCGGGGTGGTTGGAGACACAAGCAAGTCAACGTCCTCAAACACGCGGCCCATCTCCAATCGAGTTCGCTCCAGCCCCAGGAGCTGCGCGTGCAGTTCGTCTTGTGTAATGTTCTGGCCGGTCAGGATGCGGCGCAGGGTTTCGGGTTGGTAAAGGCCGGGAGTACGGCGTACAAACTCAGCGTGATACGCGTAGGCTTCGGCACTTTGCAAAGTCCGGTCGGTGGAGACCGGGATTTCGATATCCCGAACCTCTCCGACCATCACTTCCAATACCTGGAGCGCTGCTTCGAGACTGGAAGCAACCTCCGGATCCAGCTCTTCGCAGAAAAATCTCCGCAGCACGCCCACCCGCAGGCCCGGCTTCACAGGCTCAATCCAACTGCTGGGCTCAGCCGCGGTTGTGCCCTTCTTTTGGCCGTTTCCAGAAATCACCTCGAAGATCGCCGCACAATCCGCCACGGTGCGTGCGATCGGGCCGACGTGATCAAGAGAGACCGAGAGCGGAATCACCCCGCGCGCGCTGACTCGTCCATAGGTCGGCTTCAAACCCACAACACTGCAAAGTGCCGCTGGTTCGCGGATCGAACCTGCAGTATCCGTGCCAATTGCGCCGACACACATTCCAGCCGCGACTGCCGTGGCAGAGCCGCCGGAAGAGCCGCCCGCGATCTGCTCGGGATTCCAGGCGTTCCTCACTTCTCCGTAGTAACTGATCATCGAGCTGCCACCATAGGCAAACTCGTGGAGGTTGTGCTTGCCGAGCAGCACTGCGCCGGCAGCCTTTAACCGGGTCACGACGGCGGCGTCCTCGGTAGGAATCCGATCCTTGAATATTGCGCTGGCTGCCGTAGTGCGAACCCCTGCGGTGTCGATCAAATCTTTGAGTCCCAGAGGGATGCCGTGCAGCGGCCCGCGCCAGTTTCCGGTTCGGATCTCAGCCTCCGCCTGGCGCGCCTCGGCGAGCGCGCTTCCTGGCGTAACCGTGATGAAAGCATTTAGAACTGGATTCAGCTTTTCAATTCTGGCCAGACAACTCTGAGTCAACTCCACTGGGGAGAACTTCCCAGAGCGGAACAATTCAGCCAATTCCAGGATCGAATGCTGCAAGTTTTCCCCGTCCTTTCGAGGAGCTATTATCCTCGAAAAACCGTCCGGCATGCGGCGCGGGAAAAAGTCTATAATCGTCTGACTCTTTCCGGCGGAGGTCGGCGCCATGGCCCAGATGACGGTAACTCCGGTCAGCACTCAGGGATTCCTTCTAGACGGCAAATGGATTGGGGATGGCGATGTCGTAGAAATCCGTGCGCCCTACGACGGCAGCGTCATAGGCCAGGTATTTCAGGGTCGGCACGAGCACGCGGAAGCCGCAATCGCGGCGTCGGTCAAGGCATTCGGAACTACGCGCCGCCTTCCCGCATTTGAGCGCCAGCGCGTGCTACGCCGTGTAGCTCAAGCCATTGCCGAGCGCAAGCAGGAATTTGCCCGTACCCTTGCTCAGGAAGCCGGAAAGCCGATCAAAGCAGCGCGCAGCGAAGTAGAGCGCGCAATTTTTACCTTCACCGTTGCCGCTGAAGAAAGCACCCGGATTTACGGTGAGTATCTGCCTCTGGACTGGCAGGAATACACTGCGGGACGCTGGGGAATCGTACGCCGTTTCCCCCTCGGGCCGATCGCCGGAATTACTCCGTTCAATTTTCCTCTGAATCTGGTCGCCCATAAAGTCGCTCCTGCGATTGCCGCCGGCTGCACCATGGTGCTGAAGCCCGCGCCTCAAACCCCACTGAGCGCACTTCTGATGGCCGAAGCCGTGCAGCAGGCCGGCTGGCCGGATGGCGCACTCAACGTCCTGCCGCTTTCGAATGAAGACGCCGGCCTGCTCGTGACCGACGATCGCCTGAAAATGATCAGTTTCACCGGTAGCGCCGCTGTGGGCTGGCAGATCAAGAAGAATGCGGGAAAGAAGAAAGTCATCCTCGAACTCGGCGGCAACGCGGCTGTCATCGTGCACAGCGACGCAGATTTGGCCTACGCTGCGGAGCGCTGTGTTGCCGGAGGCTTCGTCTATGCCGGCCAGACCTGCATCTCAGTGCAGCGCATTCTAGTGGAGCGTTCGGTCTGCGCTAAATTCACCGATCTGTTGCTGGCGGGAGTCAAGAACCTCAGGGTGGGAGATCCGCTGGAAGAATCTACCGATTTGGGGCCGCTCATCCGCGAAAGCGACGCCATTCGCGCCAGTGATTGGGTACAGGAAGCGGTACGCGGTGGTGCTCGCCTGTTGTGCGGCGGCCAGCGCAAAGGTTCGATGCTCGAACCCACAGTCCTGACCGGGACGCGCGCGGAAATGAAGGTGAACTGCCAGGAGATTTTTGCTCCCGTCGTGACCGTGGAGCCTTACGACACTTTCGCCGACGCCATCCGCCAGGCCAACAACTCGCCTTACGGCCTCCAGGCCGGCATCTTCACCCGCGATGCCAAGCTGATGTTTAACGCGTATGAAGAACTGGAAGTCGGCGGGCTGATTGCGGGGGATGTGCCCGCCTTCCGCATTGACCATATGCCCTATGGTGGCATTAAGGACTCCGGTTTGGGCCGCGAAGGCCTGCGCTACGCCATCGAGGAAATGACCGAACCCAAGCTCTTGGTGATGAATCTGCGTTAGAGCCTGTCGTTTTCCCTTTGGGAAAGACGAGTTGGTGGGCGTCGCACACGACGCCCTGCTATAATTCCCGCTTTCCGTATCCGGTGTCACTGCGGTCCACGGCCACGTAACCCAGGAAGTCTGCATAAACCGAGGGTGTGTCGAACCCTCACTGCTCGGAAAGTGTTAGGCAATGCAGATTTTTCATCGCAGTACGAACACGATTTCGCGGGCGACGATCTTTGGCGCGATCTTCGTGGTGGCCGCCTTGTTCTGGGCCGCGGCAGAGATTCAGCGCTCCCCCTACGTGACCTATGCCGGCGTGCGGCGGTCGCAGCCCGTACCCTTCAGCCACCAGCATCATGTAGCGGGTCTCGGCATCGATTGCCGCTATTGCCATACTTCGGTCGAAAATTCCAGTTTCGCCGGCATCCCTCCGACCAAGACTTGCATGAATTGCCACTCTCAAATCTGGACCGGCGCGCCGCTGCTGGAGCCGGTGCGTGAGAGTTTTCGCAGCGGCAAATCGCTGATATGGAACCGCGCCAACGATCTGCCGGATTTTGTGTACTTCAATCACAGCATCCACATCAACAAAGGCGTGGGCTGCAACACCTGTCACGGGCCGGTCGACCGCATGCCTTTGATGTACAACTATGCTTCGCTCGAAATGGAATGGTGCCTCGAATGCCATCGCGCGCCGGAGAAGCACCTGCGGCCTCGAGAACAGGTGTTCAATATGCGCTATGAGCCACCTTCCGGGGCGCAGCCGGTCGTGGTGGATGGCAAGGAATACAGCGACCAGGCGTCGCTAGGAACTGATCTGGTGAAAAAGTACGGGTTGCGCACGGTTGCGGATATCACGAGCTGTTCGACGTGTCACCGATGATTAGTGGTGATTTGTAGAGATGATAGTTCCGAGCAATTGTCATCCTGAGCGGAGTAGCTGCTTCGCGAAGCGACGCAGCTTCGGAATCGAAGGACCCCGCGAGAGCTGGTCGCTTCTGTGACGATGCAAGGCATTCTCACGGTGACCGCGAGTACCCAGGGAGAATTCCCTGATGCGTAGTCGGAGCGATACGGGCCATAGGGGTCCTTCGACTCCGCGAGATTTCGCTTCGCGAACTCTCGCTCCGCTCAGGATGACAGGGTTGTAAAGCGTAGAGAAAAAATGGAAGAGCAAAACAAGCACCGCGAGGAAGTCTGCCCCGGCAAAAAGGGCAAGCTCGACCTCGAGACCGCCCGCGAGCGCATCGCCAACACCAAAGGCCCGGAATTCTGGCGTAGCCTGGAAGAACTCGCCGGATCCTCCGAGTTTCAGGAGATGATGCACCGCGAGTTCCCCAAGGGCGCGTCCGAATGGCTGGATTCGATTCCCCGGCGCGGCTTCCTCAAGCTGATGGGCGCTTCGATGGCGCTGGCCGGCATGACGGCCTGCACCAAGCTGCCGCAGGAACCGATCGTTCCTTATGTTCGACAACCCGAGGAGCTCATTCCTGGCCAGGCGATGTTCTATGCCACGGCTTTCACTCTGGGCGGCTATGCCAGCCCGATCCTGGTGGAAAGCCAGATGTACCGGCCGACGAAAGTCGAAGGCAACGACAAGCATCCCGCGAGTCTCGGCGGAACCGACATTTTCGCGCAGGCTTCCATCCTCGAGATGTACGATCCCGACCGCTCGCAGACGATCACCTATCTCGGTGACGTCCGCACCTGGGGAGATTTTCTCAATGCCATTCGCGGGCCGCTCAGCGTGCAAAAAGGCTTGCAGGGAGCGGGCATTCGCATTCTTACCCAGACCATCTCTTCGCCCACGCTGGCGGATCAACTGCGCGCGGTGCTGAAGATTTATCCGCAGGCCAAGTGGCATGTGTTACGAGCCGATCAATCGCGACAACGTTTATGAAGGCGCGAAGCTGGCCTTCGGCCAGCCGGTTGAGACGATTTACGACTTCTCGAAAGCAGACGTAATTCTCTCGCTCGATGCTGATTTTCTTTCCGCCGGATTTCCCGGCAGCACGCGCTACATCCGCGACTTCGCCAAGCGCCGCGATCCCGACGTCGGCAACATGAACCGGCTGTATGTGGTCGAGAGCACGATGAGCGCGACGGGGGCGAAGGCGGACCACCGACTTGCCGCTGTGAGTCGAGCGACAGGTCGAAATGTTTGCGGGCCTGTTCTTCTCCGCTCTCGATAGCGAGGAATCGGTTCGGAGTCTTGGAGCGACCGGAACTGTCGCGATTCGCGAAGGCCGTCGTCCAGTGATTTCACGGGCATCGGGGATCGAGTGCGTGGTAATTCCGGGCGACCACCAACCCGCCGTTGTCCACGCTGTTGGCGCACGCAATAAATGCAAACCTCGGCAACGTCGGCAAGACCGTTTTCTACACCGACCCGGTCGACGCCAACCCGGTCAACCAAACCGAATCGCTCAAAGACCTCGTCGCCGACATGCGCGCCGGCAAAGTGGATCTGCTCGTCATCCTCGGCGGCAATCCCGCCTACGATGCTCCCGCCGACTTCGGTTTTGCCGATGCGCTCAAGAACACCAAAATCCCGCTGCGCGTGCATCTCGGCCTTTATCAGAACGAAACCGCCGAACTCTGCCAGTGGCACATCAATGAAGCCCATTACCTGGAAGCCTGGGGCGACTCGCGTGCTTACGACGGCACGGCCAGCATCGTGCAGCCGCTGATTGCTCCGCTTGTACCGTGGCAGGAGTGCCCATGAGATCGCGAGCCCTGCTTGCCGGACAAAGCGACGCAAGCAGCCACGATCTGGTGCAGGCCTATTGGAAAACGCAGCATCCCGGCGCTGACTTCGACATGTTCTGGCGGAAGTCGCTGCACGACGGCTGGATTGAAGGAACAGCGTTCGTTCCCAAACAGGTCACGGCCAAGGCATGCGACCATTCCGCTTTCCAGCGAAGCCTGATTCGCAAGGCAATCGAAATCAACTTCCGCCGCGACCCCTCCATCTACGATGGCCGCTTTGCCAACAACGGCTGGCTCCAGGAACTGCCCAAGCCGATGAGCAAGATGACCTGGGACAATCCCGTGCTGATCAGCCCGGCCATGGCCGAGCGCATGGGCCTCAAGTCGGAAGACCTGGTCACGCTGACGCTCAACGGCAAGTCAGTGACCGCGCCCGTCTGGGTTCAAGCCGGCCATCCCGACAATGCAGTCACCGCATTTCTCGGCTATGGACGCCGCCGCGCCGGGCGCGCCGGAACCGGCGCTGGTTTCGATATGTATCCGCTGCGCTACAGCGCCACGCCATGGTCCGCGAACGGCGTGACGATCGCCAAGGCGGGCGGTACCTACAAACTCGCCACCACTCAGGGCTACCAGACCATGGACACGCCCAACGGCGCGGAGCGCCCGCTGGTGCGCACGGCAACGCTCGAGGAGTATCGCAAGGAACCACGACTTCGCCCGCGAAGACGAGCCGCCGAAAGAGCTCACGCTCTACAAGCCTTATCCCTACGACAAGGAAACCTACGCCTGGGGAATGACCATCGATCTGAATGCCTGCGTGGGCTGCAACAATTGCATCCTGGCCTGCCAGTCGGAAAATAACATTGCGGTGGTCGGCAAAGAGCAGGTGGTCATTGGCCGGCACATGCACTGGTTGCGCGTGGACGCTTACTACCAGGGTGATCGCGACAATCCCAAGGCCTATTTCCAGCCCGTTCCCTGCATGCAGTGTGAAAACGCGCCGTGCGAAGTGGTTTGCCCCGTCGGCGCAACGGTGCACAGCACCGAAGGCTTGAATGACATGGTCTACAACCGCTGCGTGGGCACGCGCTACTGCTCGAACAACTGTCCGTACAAAGTCCGGCGGTTCAACTTCCTGCTTTTCCAGGACTGGGAGACGCCGCAATACAAGATGATGCGCAACCCAGACGTCACCATCCGCAGCCGCGGCGTGATGGAGAAGTGCACGTACTGCGTCCAGCGCATCAGCGAGCACCGCATCGATTCCGAGCGGGAAGGCCGGACCATTGCCGACGGCGAAGTGCAGACTGCATGCCAACAATCTTGCCCGGCCAACGCCATTGTTTTCGGAAACATCAATGATCCCAACAGCAAGGTGTCGAAACTCAAAGCCCGGCAGCTCAACTACAGTCTGCTGGGCGACTTGAACACCCGGCCCCGGACCACGTATTTGGCGGAAATTCGCAACCCGAATCCTGAGATGGAAAGGAAGGACTAAGTGCACTCTGTCATCCTGAGCGGAGAGAGCCCTTCGCGCAGCGAAGGGCGAACGGAGTCGAAGGGACCCCGCGATGGCTGGCAGTGGCAAGGACGTTGCAGGGTGTTCTCACCACGGCGTCAAGATCCGGGAAGAGAATGCCCGGAGGCGCATTGAAAGTAAGAACGGGCGCAGGGATCCTTCGACTGCGTGAAAGTTCGCTTTGCGAACTTTCACTCCGCTCAGGATGACATTGGACAGGAAGCTGTAACTAACTCATGGACGAGCGCACGGAACAAACTTTGGAGAACCAGGGATCGGCTCCTGTAATCGAGCCGGGATTCACCTTTGGTTCGGTCACGGACAAGATCAGTTCGATCGTGCTCACCCGCCCGACCTCGAACAGCTGGTTCGTGGGTTTCGGCGTCTTCTTTCTGCTCACCATGATGATGCTGTACGCCATCGGCTATTTGTTTGTTCGCGGCATCGGCATCTGGGGCGTGACCATTCCCATCGGCTGGGGTTTCGCCATCATCAATTTTGTCTGGTGGATCGGCATCGGACACGCCGGCACGCTGATTTCCGCCATTCTTCTTTTGTTGCGGCAGTCGTGGCGCAATTCAATCAATCGCTTCGCGGAAGCTATGACGCTGTTTGCCGTCGCCGCCGCCGGAACTTTCCCGCTGATCCACGTCGGGCGTCCGTGGCTGGCTTACTGGCTGTTTCCCTATCCCAGCACGATGGGAGTCTGGCCGCAGTTCCGCAGCCCGCTGGTCTGGGACGTATTCGCCGTCTCGACCTATTTCACCATCTCGCTCTTGTTCTGGTTCATCGGCCTCATTCCTGACCTGGCCACGCTCCGTGATCGCTCCGATAATCGTGTGGCTAAGATTGTTTACGGCATGCTCGCCATGGGTTGGCGAGGTTCGGCGCGGCATTGGGCGCGTTACGAAACCGCTTATCTTTTGCTCGCTGGGCTGGCTACGCCCCTGGTTCTCTCAGTGCACACAGTTGTGAGTTTTGACTTCGCCGTGGGCATAGTGCCGGGCTGGCACACCACCATCTTCCCGCCGTACTTTGTGGCCGGCGCAATCTACTCCGGCTTCGCCATGGTGCTGATGCTCTCCATCCCCATCCGCAAGATCTATGGCCTCGAAGGTTTCATCACCGAGCGCCATCTGGAGAATTCGGCCAAGGTGATGCTGGCGACCGGCCTGATCGTGGCCTACGGATACGTCATTGAAGCATTCATGGGATGGTACAGCGGCAACCGTTACGACGCTTTCACCCTGTGGAACCGCTTGCACGGTCCGTATCGCTGGGAATACTACGCGCTGTTGACGTGCAACATCGTTATTCCTCAAGTCCTGTGGATTCGCAAGCTGCGCACCAGTCCGGCTGCCTTGTTCGTCGTCTCTGGCATCGTGCTGGTCGGCATGTGGCTGGAGCGCTTCATCATCGTCGTGGTCAGCCTGCACCGCGACTTCCTCACTTCCTCCTGGGGCATGTACTACCCCACGCGCTGGGACTGGATGACGTACATCGGCACCATGGGCATGTTCCTCTGCGCCATTTTCCTGTTCGTGCGCATTCTGCCTATGATTTCGATCTTTGAAATGCGCACGTTGCTGCCGGAAGCGGAGGTCAAGCCGGAATGAAGCGCACTCCCATCTACGGCATGATGGCGGAGTTCGATTCAGCCACCACTCTGGTGGCGGCGGCGCGCCAGACCTATGAAGCCGGATACCGCAAGATCGACGCCTATAGCCCGTTCCCCATCGAAGAGTTGACCGAAGCCATTGGGTTCCACCACAACCACGTACCTCTGGTCACGCTGATCGGCGGGATTTTGGGCGGCCTCACCGGCTATCTGATGCAGTACTGGATCAACGTCATCGACTATCCCTTGAACGTTGGGGGCAAACCATATCACTCCTGGCCGTCGTTCATTGTGGTCACGTTCGAGATGACCATTCTTTTTGCGGGAATCTTTGCCGTGCTGGGCATGCTGGCGCTGAACGGTCTGCCCATGCCTTACCACCCGGTATTTCATGTGCCGCGTTTCGCGCTGGCCACAAAAGACCGCTTCTTCCTGATTATTTTTTCCACCGACCCCAAATATGACGCGGCTGGCGCGCGCCGCTTTCTGGAAGGCCTGGGAGCACGCTCCATCTCGGAGGTGCCAAGCTGAGCCTCGTTGCCAAATTCGGCGCCTGGGCAGCGGAACGCAAAACCCCTGTCATCCTGAGCGGAGGACGCGCTTCGCAAAGCGAAGGGCGTCCGCAGTCGAAGGACCCCATGCCCGCACGGAGCGCCAACGGCTTCTCAGGGAATTCTCCCCGCGACGTTGCTCCCGCGAAGCACGGTGCACGGGAAGAATGTTTTGCAATTTCCGCGACGCTCGCAGCCGCTCCCCGGTCCTTCGACTCCGTGCAGCCCGCACTCCGCGCGGGCCGCACTCCGCTCAGGATGACAAGTTGGAAGATTGCGCGTGCGGCAATAGCGACCTTGATCGTCACCCTCGTTCTTCTCTTCGCCGGCTGCCGCCATGACATGCAGAACCAACCGCGCTTCAACCCGCTGGCCGAAAGCGATTTCTACGCCGACCTGCGCTCGGCCCGGCCTCCGGTCGAAGGCACCGTGGCGCGGGGGCAGTTGCACGAAGACGCCTACTTCTATACCGGTAAGATCGGGAGCAATCCCGGCGACTACATGCCGTTCCCCGTCACTGAAGACGTGCTCCTACGAGGACAGCAGCGCTACAACATTTTCTGCGCCCCCTGCCACTCGCGCATGGGAGACGGCAACGGCATGATCGTGCAACGCGGATTCCGGCGTCCGCCGTCGTATCACATCGCGCGTCTGCGGCAGGCCCCGCTGGGCTATTTCTTTGATGTGATGACCAACGGCTTCGGCGCCATGCCGGATTACGCTTCGCAGATTCCGCCGCGCGACCGCTGGTGCATCGTGGCCTACGTCCGTGCGCTGCAACTCAGCCAGAACGCGACCGTGGCGGATGTTCCGGCCGGACAGAAGGTACCTTCCGTCCCCCCGCAATTTGAGGCGCCGGGCTCAGGAGCAACCCCGCCGGTGTTGGAGCCTAAGCCCGCGATGCAGAACGAGGCACCGAAATGAGCACGGCAGCCCACAATCTCAACCTGATGGCCCCGCCGGTGGTAAAGAGCATCGGACGCCGTTCGCTCATCGTGGGCGTGGTCTTCAGCGTGGCCGCCATCGGATTGGCGTTTATCCAGCCCGAGCAATTCTTCCGAGGCTACCTATTGGCCTTTATGTGCTGGCTGGGCGTAACTCTAGGTTCGATGGCCATCCTCATGCTTCGGCACCTGACCAAAGGCGCTTGGGGCATGGTGATCCGGCGCATCCTGGGCGCGGCCATGCGCTGCGTGCCGCTGATGACATTGCTGTTTGTTCCTTTTGTGTTCAACCTGCCGAAATTGTACATATGGGCGCGCCCGCTCGACGGCATCGCAGATAAACACCTGCGCGAGCACTTGCAGCAGATCACGCAATCGTATTTGTCGGTGCCTGGTTTCATCATTCGCGCGGCGATTTATTTCGCCATATGGAACCTGCTGTCGTTTCTCCTGACCAAATGGTCGGAGGAGCAGGACCACCCCGGCGCCCGCGACAATACCGGCCGATTCAAAGCTCTGAGCGGGCCGGGGCTGATTCTGTATGGCTTTACCATTACTTTCGCGGCTATAGACTGGGTGATGTCGCTCGATCCCAGCTGGATTTCCACGATCTATGGACTTCTGGTCTTGATCGGCGAAGTGCTCGCGGCGCTTTGTTTCGCGGTGGTGATTGAACGCATCCTTTTCCGCTACCGGCCGATGTCAGAACTGCTGAAGCCCGACTATGTCCACGATCATGGGAAGCTGATGCTGGCTTTCGTGATGGTCTGGGCCTACTTCAGCTTTTCGCAATGGCTGATCATCTGGGCGGGCAACCTGCCGGAAGAAATCACCTGGTACATGAAGCGATTGAATGGCGGCTGGGAAGCTATCGGACTGTTTCTCGTCATCTTCAACTTCGCCGTACCATTCGTGCTGCTGCTTTCGCGCCCGTTCAAGCGCGATGTAACGCGGCTCGTCTGGCTGGCGGTCTGGTTGCTGCTGATGCGCTACCTGGATTTGTTCTGGATGATCGAGCCGAATTTCTCCAAGAGCTTCACCGTGACTTTGTCGGACATCGTGGTGCCAGTGGCGATGGGCGGGCTGTGGCTGGCGTACTTCTTCCGCAATCTGGCTTCGATACCGCTGGTGCCCGCGTATGACGCCTTTGCCCAGGAAGTGTTGGAACCGTCGCACGAACACGCCGCAAAATGAGTGATCAACAACAAATCGAAGAGCACAACGAAGGCACTGGTTTCGAGCGCGAAGACTGGAACGCGGGGACCGTATACGCCTTTCTGATCGGGCTGATCGTCGTCTGCGTTCTGGTGTTCTTGTTTCTGCGCGGGATGTACGCATTCCTCGATGCGCGCTCGCGGGCGAGCCAGCCTGAGCAGAATCCGTTGGTGATATCGACCGGACCGCTGGAGCGTAATCTGCCTCGCAGCAAAGTGCAGGAGCAAATCAAAACCACGTTTCCCGATCCCAGGCTCGAAGAGAACGAACGTCAGGAGATAAATCAATTCCGCACCGGCGAAGAAGAGACCCTCAACAGCTATGGCTGGGTGAACCAGCCGGCGGGCGTGGTCCACATTCCGATCGAGCGCGCCATGGAACTGGTCGCGCAACGCGGCCTGCCGACCCGGCCGCAAGGAGCAGCACCGGAACACGTAGCGACGGGCGCCCTCGCCCGTCCCCCCGGGCAAAGCCCGGCGAAGTAGTGGTGTGTAACAAGTGATGAATAAGAAGCGAACCAATTCGATGCCCGCCTGGACGCTGATGCTATGCCTGCTGACAATCGCGCCCGGAGCCTTCAGCCAGGCCATGTCGCAAGGCATCATGTCCCCGCCGGCAAACATCCGTCCGCCGGGGTTGAAAAATGTCGGCATCGAACAGCATCTCGACGAACAGATTCCTCCCGGGCTCGAGTTCCGCGACGAAACCGGAAAATCAGTCCGTCTGGGCGATTACTTCGGCAAGCGCCCCATGATTCTGAATCTTGTCTACTACCAGTGCCCGATGCTTTGCGGAGAGGTTTTGACTGGCCTCACCAGCACGCTGCGCGTTTTGAAATTCGATGTGGGCAAAGAGTTCGACGTGCTCACGGTGAGCTTCGACTCCCGCGAAACGCCGGAAGTGGCCTCCGCCAAGAAAGCCGAATATCTGAAGCGCTATAACCGCCCGTCCGCCGCAGCTGGCTGGCACTTCCTGACCGGCCCGCAGGAATCGATCGACGCCCTGACCAAAGCCGCCGGATTCCAATATCAATACGATTCGGCAACGGGACAGTTCGCGCACACCACAGCCATCATGGTGCTTACGCCCAGGGCAAGATTTCCCAGTACTACTACGGAGTCGAATACCCGCCCAAAGACCTGCGTCTGGGATTGGTGCAGGCTTCCGAAAACCGGATCGGCACTGTGGTGGATCAAGTCTTGCTGTACTGCTATCACTACAATCCGGAAACCGGCAAATATGGCGCAGTGATTTCGCGGATTTTACGGCTGGCCGCGCTGGCGACCATGCTGGCGGTGGGAATTCTTTTGGCAGTCCTCTCCCGCCGGGAGCCCGCGACGCAAGGTCATCGAGCATGACCAGAGATTTCGGTGCAGCAAGCGAGGTGAAGTTCTAGGATATGTTCGACACGTTTCCACTATGGCCCACGCGGGCCTCGACGGTGGCCGGCCAGGTAGATGCCCTCTACATCTTTCTGGTGACTCTGTCTGTGCTGATGAGCGCGACCATCTTCGTGCTCATCCTCTATTTCGCCACCCGGTATCGCCGCCATAAAGGCAACGTTCCCGAGCAGATCGAGGGCTCCACGATCCTCGAAATCACCTGGTCAGTTTCTCCGCTGCTGCTCTTCATGGTCATCTTCGGCTGGGGAGCAGTCATTTACTTCCACGAGCGGACGCCTCCGCGTGACGCCACTGAAGTCTACGTCGTAGCCAAACAATGGATGTGGAAGCTGCAGCACGAAGAAGGGCAGCGTGAAATCAACGAATTGCACGTCCCCGTGGGCCGCGACGTAAAGCTGATCATGACTTCGCAGGACGTAATTCACAGTTTTTACGTGCCGGCGTTCCGGCTCAAACAAGACGTGCTGCCCGGCCGCTACACCACGCTCTGGTTCCGCGCTACCAAGCCCGGCACGTACCATCTATTCTGCGCCGAGTATTGCGGGACCATGCACTCCGGCATGATCGGTCAGGTGGTAGTTCTGGAACCCGCGCAATACGAGGCCTGGCTGGGAGGAGGCGCGCCCACGGGCTCCTTGGCCACTACCGGTGAAGCATTGTTTCAACAACTGGCTTGCTCCACCTGCCATCGCTCCGATACCCAGGGACGCGGTCCGAACCTGGTCGGAGTTTTTGGCAGCAAAGTTATGCTGGAAGATGGGCGCACAGTAGTTGCAGATGAGGACTACGTCCGCGAATCGATTTTGTCTCCCAGCGCCAAAGTTGTCGCCGGATTCAAGCCCATCATGCCGGTTTTTCAAGGATTGGTCAGCGAGGAACAACTGAACGCGCTGGTCGCGTACGTCAAATCGTTGAGCAAGCCCGCGCCGGACGGACGGACCGGAATCGCCGCCAGCACGCAGCCCCAGGGACAAGGACCGAAGGTGCAATAGCATGGCCACTGCAGCAATTGCCGCGGAACGCGAGAACTACCTGAATCAGAGCTATGGCGTAAAGTCCTGGCTGCTGACCACGGACCACAAGCGCATCGCGCTGCTCTATCTCATTTCCATCACATTTTTCTTCTTCATCGGCGGCTTCTTTGCCTTGCTGATCCGCCTGGAACTGCTCACTCCGGCGGGCGATCTGGTTCAGGCCGATACTTACAACAAGCTCTTCACCATGCACGGCCAGGTGATGATCTTTTTCTTCCTCATACCTTCGATCCCAGCCGTGCTGGGGAACTTTCTTGTCCCTCTGATGATCGGCGCCAAAGACCTGGCTTTCCCGCGCATCAATCTCTTGAGCTGGTATCTCTACATCATCGCCGGCATCATGTATCTGCACTGCATTCTGACCGGTGGGGTCGACACTGGCTGGACCTTCTACACGCCCTTCAGCACCGCCTTCAGCAACACCCGCGTGATTGAAGCCGGACTCGCTATCTTTGTCTCCGGATTTTCGTCCATTCTGACCGGCCTGAACTTCGTCGTCACCATTCACCGCATGCGCGCCCCGGGCATGACCTGGCCGCGATTGCCGCTGTTCATCTGGGCCCACTACGCCACCAGCGTCATCCAGTTGCTGGGCACTCCGGTGATCGCCGTAACTCTGGTGCTGGTGGTTCTTGAACGCGCCTTTCACCTGGGAATCTTCGATCCCACCCGCGGCGGAGATCCGCTTCTGTTTCAACACTTGTTCTGGTTCTATTCCCATCCCGCGGTCTACATCATGATTCTGCCGGCGATGGGAGTGGTCACAGAAATCGTCCCCTGTTTCTCTCGCAAGCGGATCTTCGGCTACAAATTCGTGGCCATGTCGAGCATCGCCATCGCGGTGTTCGGATTCCTGGTCTGGGCGCACCACATGTTCGTGGCCGGCATCTCGCTCTATTCCGCGCTGGTCTTTTCCATGTTGAGCTATCTGGTAGCCGTCCCCTCGGCCATCAAAGTATTCAATTGGACTGCGACCATGTACAAGGGCTCGATCACCTTCTCCACTCCCATGCTTTACGCCTTCGGCTTCATCGGCCTGTTCACCATGGGCGGACTGACCGGATTGTTCCTGGCGGCCCTGGGCATCAATGTGCACGTTACCGACACCTACTTCGTCATCGCTCATTTTCACTACATCATGGTCGGCGGTGCGGTCATGGGCTATATGGCGGGTATGCATTTCTGGTGGCCGAAGATTTCCGGACGCATGTATCCCGAAAGCTGGGGCCGGCTGGCCGCGTTGATTGTTTTCGTCGGCTTCAACCTCACCTTCTTCCCGCAATTTGTTCTGGGATACGTCGGCATGCCACGCCGCTATTGGCAGTATCCGTCCGAGTTCCAGGTGCTGAACGTGCTTTCGACCGCGGGCGCCACGGTACTGGGGATCGGCTATCTCCTGCCCATGGTTTATTTCCTCTGGTCGATGCGCTACGGCAAACCCGCTCCCGACAATCCATGGAATGCCGCCGGACTGGAATGGCAAACATCATCTCCGCCGCCGACCTTCAATTTCGAAGAGACTCCCGTGGTGAATTTCGAAGCCTACAACTACGAGCACATCCCGGAACCGGAGGTGGCGGTTGAGCAATAGTCCAGTCGCGGTTGAACATCACGGCCCAGAACTGCTCCACCACTTCGCCGATGTGGAGCAACAGCGGGATGCCGCCAGCCTCGGCATGTGGTTGTTCCTGGCTACGGAAGTGATGTTCTTCGGCGGCATGTTCTGCGCCTATCTCGTCTACCGCTATCTGCATTTCAACGAATTCGCCGCCGGCAGCCGCAGCCTCGACATCTGGCTCGGCACCATCAACACGGCGGTGCTTATCTGCAGCAGCTTGACGGTCGCGCTCGGCGTTCGGGCGGCGCAAATGGGCAAGACAAAGCTGCTGGTAATTCTCCTGATCCTCACTCTGTTATTCGGCTTGGCTTTCCTGGGGATCAAAGGCGTCGAGTGGTACGACAAATACAAAGAGCACCACATTCCGGGAGCATCCTTCAATGCCGATGACATTGCCAAGGAATATCCCCAGATACGAATCGATCAGCAGTCCGAGCAGACCTATTTTTCGCTGTATTTCGCCATGACCGGATTGCACGCGCTCCACATGATCATTGGCATCGGCTTGTTCGGCGTGATCACTTATTTCGCGTGGAAGGGACGATACGGCGCCAACTACTACACGCCCGTCGAAAACGCCGGATTGTACTGGCATTTCGTGGACATTATCTGGATCTATCTTTTTCCGCTGTTATATCTCATCGATCGAAAGCCGTTAAGGTGAATCCGCATGTCTGAGCACATCTCCTCCATCAAACTCTACGTCGGGATCTGGGTCGCGCTGCTCTGCTTGACGGTGGCCACCGCCGCGGTTTCTTTCGTCGACCTCGGCCCCTTCAACACGATTGTGGCCCTGGTGATTGCCACGTTCAAAGCCGTGCTGGTGGTGCTCTTCTTCATGCACGTGAAGTATGCTCACGAGCGCATGACCAAAGTCGTGATCGTCTCCGCATTTTTCTTTTTGCTGCTGCTGCTGGGTCTCAGCATGGCCGACTACACCACTCGATTCCTGTCGTGAGGTGCCGGGCCGCTCGTTGTTGTTCCGCGACCCTGGCTCAGACCGTCAGATTCACACCCGCCGAACCCGCGGAATTGCCCGTCGCAGCCACGCCGCCCAACTGCTGGAACTCGTGCTGCAGGGTTGAGAAAACTTGCTGCGCGCCGGAAACGTTTCCCGATTGCAGGTCCTGTCCCAGCGTCTTGAAGGCCTGCGCGATCTGACTCTGCGGCTGGCTGGCCGAATTTGGCTGCTCGGTCTGGAGATGATGATGGTGATGATGCGGCACCTGATTCGTGCTGCTCCCCTGCTGCAGGTCCTGTTGCAGAGTCGCAAAATCCTGCTGCGCCGAGGTGATATTCCCGGCTTGCAAGTCCTGCCCCAGTTGCTGGAACTCGGTTTGGAACTGCTGTGAAGAACTGCTCTGCACGCTCTGTGGCTGAAAGAGAATGCTGCTTGCGATGCCCGCGATCGACATGGTTCACCTCAAACAATAGATTGCGCTCCGCACCCGGCTGCCGGGCCACTCGCACCCGGCGCACTGTGTTTTGAGCGTCTGCACCATAGCGGCAGCAAACCGGTTTCCAGACGATCTATCTTGCTTCGAGGCTTCCATTCGACTGATTTAAAGGTGTGATCCATGGCGGTCGAGTTTTTCGGCCGATCGTGACTCCCGCCGCGGGTGGGCAGGAAGGGCCCCCCGCGTTGCTTACAAGGCAAAATCTGCCTTGTTGTCGCCACGCCCGAACGATGTACTCTAGATGCGGAAACTTTCGATGCCGCGCTTCGAACAACCTTCTACTTCCACACCCTCCGTCGCCTCGCCAACTCTGTCAACCGATGCTCGGACGGATGTAGATAGCCAGCGTCTCGAATCGGCATTAAGAAGAGAACTGCGTGGCGAGGTTCGCTTCGATTCCAGCAGCCGTGCCCTGTACGCGACCGACGGATCGAACTACCGCCAGGTGCCCATCGGTGTCGTCCTGCCGCGCGACGCCGATGACGTCATTGCAGCCCACTCCATCTCACGCGAATACGGCGCCCCGATTCTTTGCCGTGGAGCGGGCACCTCTCTCGCCGGGCAATGCTGCAACGTGGCTGTGATTCTGGATTTTTCCCGGTACATGGGCAATATCCTCGAGATTGATCCCGTCCGGCGCATCGCGCGCGTGCAGCCGGGAGTAGTTCTCGACCAGCTCCGCGATGCCGCCGAAAAACACCACCTCACTTTCGCTCCTGACCCGGCTACTCATGACCGCTGCACTCTCGGCGGCATGATCGGCAACAACTCCTGCGGTGTCCATTCCGTGATGGCGGGCAAGACCGACGACAATATCGAGGAACTCAACATCCTCACTTACGACGGCGTTCGCATGCGGGTCGGTCCAACGGGAGACGCCGAAAGGGAGACAATCATCCGCGCCGGCGGGCGCCACGGCCAGATTTACGCCCACCTGACCGCGCTGCGCGACAAATACGCGGACCTGGTTCGCCACCGCTATCCCAACATCCCACGACGGGTTTCGGGCTACAACCTGAACTACCTGCTGCCAGAGAGCGGCTTTCAGGTAGCGCGCGCCCTCGTCGGTTCTGAAGGCACCTGCGCTACAGTGCTCGAAGCCACCTGCTGCCTGGTTGAGAGTCCACCTGAGCGTGTGTTGCTGGTGATTGCCTGGCCCGATATCTATCAGTGCGCCGACCATGTTCCCGAGATCCTCGCGCACAAGCCCATTGGACTCGAAGGTATTGACGATCTCCTGGTCGAATACACCCGCCGCAAAGGCATCAACTCCGAAGGTCTGGCCCTGCTCCCCCAGGGCGGCGGATGGCTGCTCGCCGAGTTCGGCGCGAACAGCCTGCACGACGCCGAGGCCCAGGCCGGCAGGCTGATGGAAACCCTTAGCCGCTCACCCAATCCTCCGAAGATGCATCTCTTCGCTGATAAGCACTTGGCCAAGCGGGTCTGGGAAGTTCGCGAGTCCAGCCTGGGCGTGATTTCCTATGTTCCGGGCGAAGCGCTCACCTGGGAGGGCTGGGAAGATTCCGCGGTCGCCCCGGAGAAGCTCGGCAATTATCTTCGCGACCTGCGCAAGCTGATGGACCGCTTCGGCTACCGTGGCACGCTCTACGGCCATTTTGGCGACGGATGCGTGCACAATCGCATGAATTTTGATCTCGAGACCAGCGAAGGCATCGCCCACTTTCGCAAGTTCATGGAAGAAGCCGCCGATCTCGTGGTCGCCTATGGAGGATCGCTCTCCGGCGAACATGGCGACGGCCAGGCTCGCGCCGAGCTGCTCCCCAAAATGTTTGGCCCAGAATTGGTCCAAGCCTTTCGCGAGTTCAAGACCATCTGGGACCCGGACTGGAAAATGAACCCCGGCAAGGTCGTCGAACCCTATAGGCTGGACGAAAATCTGCGCCTGGGCGCCGGCTACGACCCATGGGACCCGCCAACCCATTTCAGATTTCCCCAGGACCAGGGCAGCCTGACCCGTGCCACTCTGCGCTGCGTCGGCGTCGGCAAATGCCGCCGCGATGAAGGCGGCGTAATGTGCCCCAGCTTTCGCGTCACCCGCGAAGAGGAGCACTCCACCCGCGGCCGCGCCCACTTGCTCTGGGAAATGGCCAACGGTGAAGTCATCCGGGACGGCTGGCGGAGCAAAGAGGTCAAGTCATCCCTCGACTTGTGCCTTTCCTGCAAGGGATGCAAAAGCGATTGCCCGGTGGGTGTGGATGTCGCGACGTACAAAGCCGAATTCCTTTCCCATTACTATAAAGGCCGTATTCGCCCGCTCAACGCATACGCCTTCGCCAACATTGATATCTGGGCCCGGCTGGCCTCGCATGCACCGGGATTCGTGAACCTCGCCACACAACTTCCTTTCTTACGCGACATTGCGAAATTGATTGGAGGAATGCCGCAAGAACGCAGCATTCCTGCTTTTGCGCCCCGGAGTTTCCGGGACTGGTTCTCGCGCCGCACGATCGTAAATCGGGACGCGCCGCCTGTACTGCTCTGGCCCGATACATTCAACAATTATTTTCTTCCCGCGACTGCACAAGCCGGCGTCGAGGTGCTTGAGGCCGCTGGCTTCCGGGTCATCCTCCCCAAAACCAGCCTGTGCTGCGGCCGTCCGCTTTACGACTTCGGCATGCTGGATCGCGCGAAAAGGCTGTTGCTCAATACTCTCGATGTGCTCGAACTCGACCTTGAAGCCGGCATTCCCGTGGTCGTGCTCGAACCCAGTTGCGCCTCCGTCTTTCGCGATGAACTCCTGAATCTTTTCCCGGATGACGTTCGAGCACGAAGACTATCGCGGCAAACGTTCCTGCTCAGCGAATTCCTCAAGAGGAACGCGCAGCATTTCGAATTGCCCAGGCTCGAACGGCGGGCCCTACTCCATGGCCATTGCCACCACAAGTCGGTCATGAAGATGACCGATCAGGAGTCGGTCCTGCGGAAGATGGGTCTGGACTACTATTCCCCTTCTCCGGGATGTTGCGGCATGGCTGGCCCTTTCGGCTTCGAGAAAGATAAATATGACGTTTCCCTGGCCATCGGGGAACTGGAACTCCTTCCCGCCGTCCGTAGCGCTTCCCCGGAGACTTTGATTGTGGCCGATGGCTTCAGTTGCCGGGAGCAGATCGGCCAGTGCACCGACCGTCAAGCCCTTCATCTTGCCGAGGTTATTCAGATCGCTCTTACGGGAAAAGGAGATACAGAGAGGCCATCCGTCTCAACGCCTCCCGAGCGGGAATGCACAGAACGTCGTCGGACCGAGGTAGAGCGTTCCATGAAACGAGCGGGTCTGGCGATTGCCGCTACCGCCGTTTGCACCGCCGCCCTTTGGACCCTCTGGCGAAGACGTTGAATCAAGTACCGTGAAAACCTTCAGCGCAGCTTTAAGAGCCACGCTTTTTAGATTTAAGAGTTTTATAATCAATAGCTTGCATGTTTACTCCCTCTAGTCTCCCCAGCCGGTCCGAATTCTGGGACAATAGATGCAGATAGGCTGCTCGGGGCTGACCACCTGCCACCGCTCCCGCGCGGCCCCACGGTGCAATCTTATGGCTTGGACTCCCGAAGACACGCTGACCCTCACGGCCCCCGCTTCGCAGCCGGCTACTTCAGCTACGTCAGAAGCCCCCCTTCAGGGGTCCGTTCTGGTGCTCATCCAATTCGACGTGTGCGAAGAGATACGGCTAGATCAGCTCCGGCAGATTTTTGGCGCTCGAACCCAGGAGCAGCCCGCTTTCAAGCACCCGGCACCGGGCTACGTGCGGTATCAACGCCCGCCGGTGGTGGAGGCGATCGAACCGCTGGTCCTCGAAAGCGGCGAGCGGCTGCAAGGTCAGATCAAATACTACGATTACGGCGTCCTGAGCGTAGTGCTGGAGCTTCCTTTTTCCGGCGACTGGGATACGCTGGTCCAACTCTCCAGCCGTTGGGTCTGGGAGGTGGATTTTGAGCGCTACGCCACCCGCATCGCCCGGGAAAGACTGGAACGGGCCAAGCCCGCGTTAGTGAAGCCGTATTCCGAATGGTTGAATGAGGACTACTTCATCTTCCATGTCCGAGAAGTTGCAGGATCGCCCTCCGCCGCCGATCTCTGCTCTTCCCATGGGGCGCACATTTCTCAGATCGTTCGCGGGGAAACTGCTCAACTTTCTGACGGCGAACGCAGCGAGATCATGCAGTCCCGAATCTCATACTACCCCAATGACTTAACGGTCATCGGCTGGAATGCCGCCTTCCTGTACGACACCGAGCCGGGCGCCGACACCGCGATTCAACTGCTCGAGTATGCCAACTCGCAGCTACTGGAATTCCGCCACTACGACGAACTCCTAACCCGCGAACTGGAGACGGTCTATGATGCCGCAGATGGCGGCACCGGCCTCTTCGCCCGCTGGCGGTTAGCCCGCGCAGCGCGCAAACTTCACACCGTCCTGCTCGATGTGACTGAACTGACTGAGCACGCTGACAATGCCATCAAGTTCCTCAGCGACATGTTTTCCGCCCGTCTCTACAAGCTGGCGGCGGCAAAGATTGGCGTGCCCGACTACAAGACACTCGTCACCCAGAAACTCGACACTGCCGAAGACCTCTACCGCTACATGGTGGACCAATTCAACCAGAGCCGGGCCTTCTTTCTGGAGTTGATGGTCGTCATCATCTCTGATCATTGAGCTGTTGTACCTGTTCCGCGGCCGGGGGTTCTGACCTGCGTCTGCACCTATCTGAAATCTAACCGTTGGTGCTCCGCACGCGATCTTGCATTAGGTGGATCAAGGGCCGTTGACCAACTTTTTACAAAGTTCTCCCTTAACACCGACCCAAAGCGGTCTATGATTGCTCTCCAAGAAGGCACCGCCAGGTGCTGGGGCAAAGGGGTGACGGTATGCTGCAACGCTCCGGACGGACTAGTTTGGTTCTGGTTCTTGCTCTAATCGCGATCGGGAGGCTGGACGCTCCACTCTTCGCCCAGGGCGTCAGCAATCAAGGTGTCACGTTTGCGGGGACTATGGCGACCCCTCCCACCATGATCCCACGTCTTCCCGATGACCGCGTTTCAGTCGAAAAAGGCCCGATACCCCAGGAACAACGAATCGAAGAGGGTTGCTTCCTGCCCCCGCTCACGGTGGTCCACCGCACCCTCACGGACGTTGTCAACCTTGAGGTTCCGGTGAAAGTAAGCAAAGAATACCGCTCCGCGTGCAGCGCCATGCAGCAACAGAAATGGCCGGATGCCGAGCGGCACTTGCGTAAGGCTGTCGAGCAATACCCAAAATACTCCGCGGCCTGGGTAACGCTGGGTCAAGTCATGCAGGCGCGTCAGCAGCCTGACGAGGCGCGCTCTGCCTGCGCCCGGGCAGCCGCCGTAGATCCCACTTATCTCCCGGCCCACCTCTGCCTGGCCGATATCGCGGCTCATGCCGAAGACTGGAATCAGGTGCTGAAGTCCAGCCTGCGCGCTCTTGAACTCAATCCGGCAAGTGATCCCCATGCGTATTTTTATGCCGCATCCGCCCGCCTCAAACTCAAACAGTTGGCTGACGCGGAGAAGAATGCCCTGAAAGCGGCGGAAATCGACAAACAAAACCTTGAACCCAGGGTGCATTTTCTGCTGGCTCAGATTTACGAACTCAAGGGGGACTCCCGCCTTGAAGTCGCCCAGTTGCGCGAATACCTGAAGTTCGCCAGCCCGCAAGATGCGGCCATGGTAAAGAAAGTCGTGGCCGACCTGGAAGCCAAGGCGACCAAATAAAGCGCACTCTCCGGGTGTGGAAGGCGAGGGAACCCTGAATGGAGAAATCCGTCTGCTGCACCTTGCTGCTGTTCTCCGCCACTTTCGCCCTTGCGCAGACGGTCAACCTTGACACCGCGGCTTCCAGGGTCACCGTGCAGGTTGCGAAGTCAGGATTCTTCTCTGCCTTTGCCCATAACCATACGATTGCCGCGCCCCTCGCCTCCGGACACATCGACCTCGACAAAAAGTCCGTGGAACTGAAGTTTCATGCCGCGGACATGAAAGTCATGGATCCTGACGTCAACGACTCTGACCGCGCCGAAATCGAGCGCACCATGAAGAGCGATGCTGTGCTTGGGGCAACCCAGTTCCCTGAAATTGGATTCGTCTCGAAAGCCACGGAGGCGACCGAGGCCAACCGGTTTCTGATCCGTGGCGATCTTACCCTCCATGGCGTCACCAAGCCGATTGAGTTGCGAGTCATCTTCACCGACGGCCGCTATCGAGGTTCAGTCAAGCTGAAGCAGACCGATTTCGGCATTACACCCATCAAGATCGCCGGCGGCACGGTTCGGGTGAAGGATGAGATCGAAATCCGGTTCGAAATCGTGGCGACAAAATAACCTCAGCCCCGAACCCTGGAAATGTTCCACATTTTTCCCGGTGAACCGGCTCTTGCACCACCCCGTCCCTCTCCGGCATCCTATCCCCCATGGAATTCCGCCAACTTGGTTACTCCGGACTCAAAGTTCCTGTGCTCAGTTTCGGCACAGGCACCTTTGGTGGCAGCACCGAGTTTTTTCGCGCCTGGGGCAGTAGCGACGTCGCCGAAGCCACAAGGCTTGTGGACATTTGCCTCGATGCTGGCGTCAACCTCTTCGATACCGCCGATGTCTACTCCAAAGGCCTATCCGAGCAGATCCTTGGCAAAGCCATTGCCGGCCGCCGCGACAAAGTCCTGGTCTCCACCAAAGCTACTTTTCGCATGGGCGAAGGCCCAAACGACGTTGGCTCTTCTCGTCATCACCTGCTTGAGTCTTGCGAGGCCAGCCTGAAACGTTTGGGCACCGACTACATCGATATCTATCATCTGCACGGGTTCGACGCGCAAACTCCCGTCGAAGAAACTCTGCACACACTCAACCATCTGGTGCAAAGCGGCAAGATCCGCTACCTCGCCTGTTCCAATTTTTCGGGATGGCATTTGATGAAGTCGCTGTCGGTGTCGGAAAAATACGGATGGGCCCGCTACGCCGCTCATCAGGTTTATTACTCGCTCATCGGACGCGACTATGAATGGGAACTGATGCCGCTGGCTCTCGATCAGAAAGTTGCCGCCATCGTTTGGAGCCCGCTGGGCTGGGGACGCCTCACCGGCAAACTCCGCCGCGGACAGCCGCTGCCCGCGGTGAGCCGGTTGCATTCCACCACCGAGCAAGGCCCGCCCGTCTCCGATGAATATCTCCATAAAGTAGTGGATGCGCTCGACGAGGTAGCTCGCGAAACCGGAAAGACCATCCCGCAAATTGCTCTGAACTGGCTCCTGCAGCGGCCCAGCGTGGCCAACGTGATCATGGGCGCCCGTACCGAAGAACAGCTCAGGCAGAACTTAGGCGCAGTGGGATGGAACCTCACTCCCGAACAAATCGCCCGCCTCGATGCCGCCAGCGATCCGGTGCCCGCGTATCCGTACTGGCACCAGCGGCAATTCGAACGCAATCCAAAGCCGGTCTGAGCGGAACCCCCAAACAAAAAGCCGGACATGTTATCGTGTCCGGCCTTTTCCTGTGAAGCCTAGAATTCGTTCCACAAAAACTGGTTATAGACTTCGTGATGGTATTGCACTTCCGGGGCCTTCACAAACGTGCCCAGCAAGCGCGGGCAGCGGTCCGCCGCGGCCTGCTTCAGGTCGGCATAACGCCCTTTCACGTCCTCGCCGAGCAATTCCGTGGCCCACTTCGCTTTACGGAAGTTCTCCAGCGCAGTATAGATGTTGTCTGGCAAGTACCGTTCGGCTTGCCGCAGGTTCTTGATCTTGGCAATCTCTCCATCCAGCCCGCTCTTGAACACCGACAAGAGAACCATGTACGGATTGGCATCCGGACTTACCGAGCGCACTTCCACCCGCATGCTCTTGTCATTCCCGATCGGTATTCGCACCATCGAGCCGCGGTCTACCGCCGAAGCCTTCAGTTGGTTCGGCGCCTCAAAGTGCGGATCGAGCCGCCGGTACGCATTTACGCTGGCATTCAACAGCAGACAAATGTCATTTCCGTGAGTCAGGATGCGGTCGACAAACGACCAACCCAACTTGCTAAGCTTTTCCTCGCCCTTCGCGTCCCAGAAAAGATTTTTCCCGCCCTTGCTGATGGAAACATTGGTGTGCATTCCGCTGCCGTTCACCCCCACGACAGGTTTCGGCAGAAACGACGCCGTCATCCCCAGCTTGGTCGCCACCTCGCGGCAAATCAGCTTGTAGAGCTGGATCTGATCGGCCGCGGCCACCACTTCGCCGTATCCGTAGTTGATTTCGAACTGCGAGGGCGCCACTTCCGGATGGTCTTTCTCGTTCTGGAATCCCATCGCTCGCTGCACTTCGGCCGTCGTGTCAATGAAGCCGCGCAGCGGATCGCCGGGTAGGGAGTGGTAGTAGCCGCCGGTGTTCACGTACTCAAACTTGCCGGTTTCCGGGTAGCGCTTCTCCGCATCCACCCCTTTGAACAGAAATCCTTCAATCTCATTGGCCGCGTTCAGCGTATAGCCTTCCTTCTCGTACAGGCTCTCCGCATACCCTTTCAAAATGCCGCGTATGTCAGCGGCATACGGTCCGCCCTGCTTCTCAATAACGTCGCCAAACACCAGCACTTTGCCCGGCCCAAAAAAATCTGCCGGAGCCCAGTAGAACGCGGCCCAATCAATTCCCAGCCGCAAATCACTCTCGCGCTGCGCGGTAAACCCGCGAATCGAAGATCCGTCAAACGTCAGATTGTCCCAGCTCTTGATGAGGAATTTCTTGTCGTAGTCCAGCATGTGCAGCCGGCCTTCTAGGTCGCTGAACAGCACCGTCACCGCTTTGATCCGCTTTTCATCAGTCAGATACTTCAACCGCTGCTCGCGGATCCGGTCGGCAGCAACCCGCTTTTTCCGCTGTTCTTTGGCCTCCAGATTCAACTCTTCCAGCTCTTCATAGGAAAGCGACAAAAAATTCCGCAGTTCGTTCGACATGCATCTCCTTCGTGAGGGCCGAGCGGTCATGACACAAAGAACGCCGCGGCCCGATTTTCCAAACTGATAGACTACGCGCCCGCCGCGCAAATCGCCAATCGAAGGAGCTTATGACCGGCATCAGACATTTTTATGCGGTGGGTTGCATCGCCTCTCGATCAGGGAAGCTTGGCCCCCAGCACCTCGATCTGCTCAATCGCCGGAGGCTTGGCAAACAGGTCCGGAGCTTTCGCCATAAGCGCTCTGGCGATCGGACCATTCAGGTGAGCTTGCTATAGACTCTTCTGATTTCTTTGACGCCGTTTCCGAGATGGCGCTGCGGCAAAAAACAGGCTTTCACTAACCCGTGGCGTTACGAATACCCAAATAACTGTTCACCGCCTCGACCGTAATGTTGAGATTGAAAGCGATCTGGGAAACCTTCTGCCCTTCGTTATAGAGCTGATGAATCTGTTGTGACTCGGACAGTTTGATCGTGTCGGTAGTGGCATTCGTGGCGGCCTGGGTCTTCGGCGCAGGCGAGGCGTCCGAGGAGGAGTTTGCAGCAGCCAGCGACTCGGTCGACAACGAGTTAGAGACGGAAATGCTCATACGAGGCTCCCTTTCCCCTGTCACATCACCTGACAGAGGGAGAGATCGGCAGACTAGATCCCTGGCATGAGTCGAATCGCGCCACTTCATTGACCAGGCGAGTGTCCGGCCCCGAATTGGGACGCCTCACAGTGTCACGCGCAACCGGAGTTGGAAAGATCAATAGGCGGCGAACTTGAAGCACAAAGGGGAGATCGTTGCACCGCACCCAGCCCCGAAAAAGGGCGGCATATGCCACCCCAGAGTGTAAGCCCCGGGTAGCATCTACCCCATGATCCCGCGCGTGATCGCCTGCCACCAGGCAGGATTCTGCCGCCACATGTATATCGCGAGGCTTTGGCCCACGATCAACACCGGCAGCGCGTAGAGATACACCTTATGAACACGCCGGTCTACCAGCAGGTCCCGCGCCACGCCCAAAATAATCAGCAGATCCACGCAAACCGGGAAGAGATTGTGGTCGAACAAGTAGTCAAAGCGGCCGAAAGACGCATCCATGAGCCCGCAGGTTGCGATGAACACCAGCCGGCGATGTAGTTCTGGCTTCGTCCGCCAATAGATGGCAAGCCCAATCAGCGCGCCAAAGGCGATCATGTCGTAGAACGGGATGCTAAGAAAAGCATACGCATCGCTTTGATTCTGGTGAAGTTGCACCGTGTCAAAGCGGGTCATGATGATGGCAGTGGTGACGCCCAGCGGAACCATCACGGTGGCAAGCCCAGCGCCAAACCAGCCAATCGAACGGTGCCAACTGACTTTGTGGACGCGGACCAGCGAAGACTGAAGAATGAAGAAAATCACCCACCCCGCGAAAGCCGCGCCATGAAACCAGAGAATCGTTGGCCGCGGTATCGCGGCATGGAACAGGTTCTGGTTGACCGTCTTCTTGAAGCCGTCCACCACAATCCCCGCGAACAGCAGCGACATCGCGAAATAGAAATAGCGCTGCACCAGGCCGTTGCGGCCGGTCAGGGTCAACGTGTTCAGTTTTTTCTGCGGAGTTGCGGCAGGCCCGACGCGTTCTGCGCTGACAGTGGACATAGAAGGAAGGTGAACCGGGACTTCGACCTGCCGGTCCACGAGAGGATACACGTCAAGCGCCCGGCGGGCCATCTTTTTCGCATTCAAAATGTAGCGTGGGCGCACCCGCCCGCGAGCCCCTATCCTCAAGAACACGGCGTCCCTTCAGCCGGTGAAATTCAACGCATTTGTCCCATAAATATGGTAATATGGGAAAGTTGAAAACAACCCTCGAAATCCCCGATTTCCTGTTCCGTCGCGCCAAGTCGGTCGCCGCTGAACGAGGTATTCCTCTGCGCCAGCTGGTCACCGAGGCGGTCCAGGAGAAATTGATGACCACCTCCCAGGCAAGGCCCTGGATGAAGCACCTCGGGAAGCTCAAACACCTCCACAAGGACAGAAAACAACTCGATAAGCGGGTAGAAGAAGCCTTCGAACAGATTGACCAGGAACTCTGGCGCTGATTTTCTGAAAACGACTCTCTGAATATGATTCTCGATACCAACGCCTTGTCCGCCGCGGCCGACGATGATCCCGCAATCATTGCCCTTCTCGCTCGCGCCGATCAGGTGGCCATTCCCGTGATTGTGCTAGGGGAGTATCGCTACGGAATTGCCCAGTCGCGAAACCGTGCCACGTACGAAAACTGGCTGAAGGGCCTGCTGAATGACTGTCCGGTGTTGGACATCAACCAGCCGACCACACACTCCTACGCAGAAATCACTCTCGAATTGAAGCGGGCGGGCAGGCCAATTCCCACCAATGACATTTGGATTGCGGCGCTCTGCCGCCAGCATTCTCTCCCGCTCCTGAGCCGCGATCGGCATTTCGACCTGGTGGCCGGAACCAAACGCATTGGTTGGTAAAACCGGTTTAATCTATCCAAGCCTGCGATTGAAGCATCCAAAAAAACATGAACATCGAACAGCAAGTCGCCAATTACTACACACACGGGAAGCTCGAAGACAAACTTGTCGGCCTGCTGCGTAGCGCAGGCAAGAATCTTGAGCAGTTACGCGCGGATGACATGGCCGCAATCGACGAATTCCATCTCGGCGGCCGTGAAGCCACCCAAGCCCTGGCCGACTTCATGCAGCTTCGCCCCGGCATGCATCTGCTGGATGTCGGCTGCGGCATCGGGGGTCCGGCCCGCTACTTTGCCGAGCGCGGCTGCCAGGTCACCGGCATTGATCTGACCGAGGAGTTTGTGCGCGTAGCCGAGAGCCTCACCCGCAGGGTCAAGCTCGACCAGCGGGTGAAGTTTCACCAGGCCAGTGCGCTCGAGCTGCCTTTTGCTTCGGGTACATTCGACGGTGCCTACACGATTCACGTCTGCATGAACATCGCCGACAAGGCTGGGGTTTTCCGCGAGGTGGCGCGCGTGCTCAAGCCCGGCGCCCGCTTCGCCGTCTACGACCTCATGCGCAGTAGCGACGGAGCGTTCGCCTTCCCCGTACCATGGGCGCAGATTCCCGAGACCAGCTTCGTCGCCAGCGTCGACGACTATCGCCGGGAGCTGCAGGCCGCGGGATTTCGCATCGATCACCAGCGCGACCGGCGGCAATTCGCGCTCGAGTTCATGCAGCGCATGATGGCGCAAAGCGCGTCCGGCCCACCGGCTCTGGGCGTGCACGTGCTGATGGGTGAGCAAGCCCCCCTGATGCTCAAGAACGTGAATATGGCGATTGCCTCCGGAGCGCTGATCCCAGTAGAACTGGTCGCGATCGCCGGCTGAGCGTGTGGCGCGGGCAATGCGGCTCTCTCATCCAGCGCCTCGGAACACCGTAGCAAATGCAGCATCAACGGAAAAGGCCACATTGCTTTTGCAACGTGGCCTTTATTCAATGCCGGCAACGACCTACTCTCCACACACTTTCGCGTGCACCGGGGCCCCCAGCACGCCCGGTTTTGGCGCGATGGGGTGGAGAGTACCATCGGCCCTGCGGGGCTTAACTTGAGGCGCTCTGCGGGCGTGAGCGTAGCGGGAGCCCGCAGCCGAAATCCCGAGCGTTCTTGCGAGGGATCTGTTCGCCGACTCACTGCGAAGGTGGCGATGGGCGGGGACGAGGGTAGGATATTGAGCATGGACACGTCTGACACCGAAGCCATCGCAAGAGCGGGTATTCGCTGAAATTGCGAAACGCTTCCCGTCTCTGAAGATGGTCGAGAATGACGGCCGAGCCCGTGGAGATCAGCATCACGATGCCAGTGCAACCCGGGCTCACCCACGCTAATCGTGTGGCTGACTGCCTGCAGAATCGCGACGAGCTGGGTTTCAAAGCCGGCCGCTTTTACTGCGAGTGGCTTCCCATGCTCAAGATTCGGATCGCGCTGGATAAGTACTTGGACGCCGTCATCGGCTTCTTGTCAGGAAGGTTCAGGATTCTTGAGCACTAAAGGGGAACAAGGTCGCTATAGGGCCAAGCTACAAAAGCCTGAAGGCAACAGTTGGCACACGGTTGCTAACTGGGCCACAATTTGGATTCCGTTTTCTTTTAGAAGACGGTGCCCGCTCTGCGGAATCAGTGAGTCTACGGATTTGAATAGCAAAAGGAAAAGGCCATCGAGATTTCTCTCGATGGCCTTTATTTATGCCGGCGACGACCTACGCTCCCACACACTTTCGCGTGCAGTACCATCGGCCCTGCGGGGCTTAACTTCCGTGTTCGGGATGGGAACGGGTGGATCCCCCGCGGTAAGATCACCGACAAACTCAGCCGTCAGCTTTCAGCCGTCAGCTTTCAGCGAATTCCCGCTGCTGACTTCGGTGGTCGAAGCCCGGCAAATGTTGGCGCCCAACCGCCGACTCCCGAGAGCTGAGAGCCGAAGCTGAGAGCTGATAGCTTTTCAAAGATCGTGAGGACGATACCTCACAGCTGAATAGATTGGGTGTGGTTTACTTTCTTCTTGGTTTACTTCCGATTTCAACCACGCACTACATCGGCTTTTCGTCGGCGCACAGTCGTCAGGCACTGGCTCTCAGTCTGGTCCAGTTTCTGACCAGCCTCTGAGGACGCCGCAGCTTTCGAACAGTTTCGAACTGAAAGCTGACAGCTGAGTGCTGACGGCTGCTTTTAATGCACCGAGTAAATTTTATGGTCAAGCCGAACGGGCGATTAGTACGGGTAAGCTACACGCATCACTGCGCTTCCACCTCCCGCCTATCAACCAGGTAGTCTACCTGGGCCCTTCTTATCCCTTACGGGTTGGGAGATCTCATCTTGGGGAGTGCTTCCCGCTTATATGCATTCAGCGGTTATCACAACCGAACTTCGCTACTGAGCGGTGCCCTTGGCAGGACAGCTCAATCACAAGAGGTTCGTCCATCCCGGTCCTCTCGTACTAAGGACAGGTCCCCTCAAATCTCCTGCGCCCACAACAGATAGGGACCGAACTGTCTCGCGACGTTCTGAACCCAGCTCACGTACCGCTTTAATAGGCGAACAGCCTAACCCTTGGAACCTTCTACAGCTCCAGGATGCGATGAGCCGACATCGAGGTGCCAAACCGGAGCGTCGATATGAACTCTTGGCTCCGATCAGCCTGTTATCCCCGGCGTACCTTTTATCCGTTGAGCGATGGCCCTTCCATGCAGAACCACCGGATCACTAACGCCTACTTTCGTACCTGCTCGACTTGTAGGTCTCGCAGTCAACCACGCTTATGCGTTTGCACTCGTCGGCTGATTTCCAAACAGCCTGAGCGTAGCTTCGCGCGCCTCCGTTACTGTTTAGGAGGCGACCGCCCCAGTCAAACTACCCGCCTTACTATGTCCCTTTCCCGGTTTACGGGAATAGGTTAGAACCACAGAACTCGCAGGGTGGTATCTCACCGTTGGCTCCTCCAAGCCCGAGAGCCTGAAATCAAAGCCTCCCACCTATCCTGCGCAGCAAGTGCCATAGTTCATAGTAAAGGTATAGTAAAGGTGCACGGGGTCTTTCCGTCTAGTTGCGGGCAACCGGCATCTTCACCGGCACTACAAGTTCGCCGTGTCAGTTGGCAAGACAGTCGCACTTTCGTTACGCCATTCGTGCAGGTCGGAACTTACCCGACAAGGAATTTCGCTCAACTTTGTTGCGTCTCCGCGAATTGAACACAAACTGTCATTCTGAGCGAAGCGAAGAATCCCATGCTCGCCGGCACTACCGCCGGCCCTGCAGGGAATTTCCACGATGCTCTTCAGCGAAGCGGAGTGGACATTTCTGCCACTCTCTGCATGTCGCCATGCAGTTCGGACTGTATCTTTTCCAATCTCCAGATCAAAATCCTGGCGTCATTCCGAAGTCCCGCGCTTTTTACCAGCGGGGCGAGGAATCTCGCGTGGATCTCTACTTGGGATTGGAATCTGGCATACAGTCTCTGAGGATTCCAGCTGTGATTTCGAGAAGCGACAACCTCAGGGGCTAAAGCCCTCGAGATTTTGCCGCTTTTGTCGGCACGGCTGAAGCCGCGCCCTTTCACGAACCTTGAGAGTTCGTATCTCCTACCGGCCTTTCCTGCTGATTATCTGCACCTGTCGCATTGTCACGTGGCGTTGCACCACGTAGCGCAGGATACTCAGACCTTCCAGCATATAGCCAGATTTTACTAAGGCTAGCGATTCCTAACCTTAGGACCGTTATAGTTACGGCCGCCGTTCACTGGGGCTTCAGTTCGAAGCTTCACCTTGCGGTTGACCTCTCCCTTTAACCTTCCAGCACCGGGCAGGCGTCAGCCCCTATACGTCGTTTTCGACTTTGCAGAGACCTGTGTTTTTGTTAAACAGTCGCAGTGCGCATTTCTCTGCGGCCTCTTCGGGCTATGAACCCTAGTGAGGCACCCCTTCTCCCGAAGTTACGGGGTTATATTGCCGAGTTCCTTACCAACTGTTCTCACGAGCGCCTTTGGATATTCTCCTCGTCTACCTGTGTCGGTTTGAGGTACGGTTCCCTTACGTTCTCCTTAGAGGTTTTTCTTGGCAGTGTGGAATCGGCAGCTTTCCCCCATACGGGGTACTGCTTTGCGTCTCAGTGATAGCTTCCTCGCGGATTTTCCTACGAGAAACACCTTACACGCATCGACCGTCATAGCCATAGGACGGCCCGCTTATCCTACTGCGTCACCCCATCGTGATAACGAACACAAGGGAGCCCCGGAATGTTAACCGGGTGTCCATCAGTTACGCCTTTCGGCCTCACCTTAGGGACCGGCTGACCCTGAGCGGATTAACCTTTCTCAGGAAACCTTAGACTTTCGGCGCGGAGGGTTCCCACCTCCGTTATCGCTACTTATGCCGGCAGGGTCTCTTCTCAACCGTCCACCAGTCTTTTCAGTCTGGCTTCTAACTGTTGAGAATGCTCTCCTACCACGCACAGCTTGCGCTGTGCATCCGCTGCTTCGGTGACAAGCTTGAGCCCCGTTAAATTGTCGGCACCGGACCGCTTGACCAGTGAGCTATTACGCTTTCTTTAAAGGATGGCTGCTTCTAAGCCAACCTCCTGGCTGTCTGGGCGTTCCGACTTCCTTTCCCACTTAGCTTGTACTTTGGGACCTTAGCAGGCGATCTGGACTGTTTTCCTCTCGACGACGAAGCTTAGCCCCCGCCGTCTGACTCCCGGATTGGTTGTTCCATGGCATTCAGAGTTTCGTTGGATTCAGTAAGCTGGAAAGCCCCCTAGTCCATCGAGTACTTTACCACCACGACAAATCATCCGAGGCTAGCCCTAAAGCTATTTCGGAGAGAACGAGCTATCACGGAATTTGATTAGCCTTTCACCCCTACCCTCAGCTCATCGGAGCTTTTTTCAACAAACACCCGTTCGGCCCTCCAGTGGGTGTTACCCCACTTTCAGCCTGGCCAAGGGTAGATCATCCCGCTTCGCGTCTATTCCTGCCAACTGATTCGCCCTATTAGGACTCGCTTTCGCTGCGGCTCGCTTTCGCTTAACCTTGCTGACAAGAATAACTAGCCGGCTCATTATGCAATAGGCACGCGGTCAGACTTTTCCCGCTCTTTCTAAAGTCCGCACCAAATAGTCGTCATTGTCATCCTGAACAAGCGCTTTTTGCGCAGTGAAGGATCTGGGCGAGCCGCGCGCAGCGTCTCTAAGCCTGCCCTGAGCAACTCCTCGCAAAGCGAGGAGAGCCGAAGGGCGTTCTTTGCGACGCAGAAATCGCGCGTCTGGCTCGCATCCGAATGGACAATGACATTCTACTTACTGGACTTCACAAAGAGCGGGACATGGTCCTCCCACCGTTTGTAGGCACACGGTTTCAGGTACTATTTCACTCCCCTCGCAGGGGTTCTTTTCGCCTTTCCCTCACGGTACTGGTTCACTATCGGTCAGAAGCTAGTATTTAGCCTTACGGAATGGTCTCCGTAGCTTCCCGCAAAGTTTCTCGTGCTCCGCGGTACTCAGGTATCGGCTTCGAGTCCAGTTCGTTTTCGCCTACGTGGCTATCACACTCTATGGCCCCGCTTTCCAGCGGGCTTCGGCTAACGACTGGATTGGTAACTCTACTATTGCCGACCCTACAACCCCGGCCTCACCCGAAGGTGGAACCGGTTTAGGCTCTTGCGATTTCGCTCGCCACTACTTTCGCAATCGAGGTTTCTTTCTTTTCCTCCTGGTACTGAGATGGTTCACTTCCCAGGGTTCGCTCGTGCCCGACTATGGATTCATCGGGCCGTACGGGGGTTTTACCCCCGTGGGTTTCCCCATTCGGAAATCTCCGGGTCAAAGCCTGCTTGCGGCTCTCCGAAGCTTATCGCAGCTTGCCACGTCCTTCATCGCCTGCTTCTGCCAAGGCATCCACCATGCGCCCTTAGTAGCTTGACCATAAAATTTACTCAGCACACTCAGGTCAGCTCTTAGCTATTAGCTTTTGGCTCTTAGCTAGAAACAAAACCTGAACACGCCTCGCAAACTCTATGAGCCTTCAACTTTCTGCTCATCGCGCGTTCGGCGCTCTCACGCCTCGCACCCCAGCAGAAGTTTCACTCTAGGCACTCATAAAAATTTACAGCCTTGTAGATTGCCCAATCTATTCAGTTGTCAAATATCGTCCTCGCTAGCTTTCACTAGCCACCCGCCTAAGCGGGCTTGGGTGTAGCCAAGAGCTAAAAGCCAAAAGCTAATAGCTTCTTTTCCAACCCAATGTTCGGCGCCAAGCGACTTCATGAACCGTGAACTGATTCACGGTTGTCGCATTGACGCCCAACATCAAGTTGCCAGTAGTCAGTTGGCAGCGACCGGTGATCAGAAAGACTGGCCACTGACAACTAGCCACTGACCACTGGATTCTGGTGGAGCTGACCGGGATCGAACCGGTGGCCTCCTGGTTGCAAACCAGGCGCTCTCCCAGCTGAGCTACAGCCCCAACCTAGTTGCCAGTGCCCAGTTGTCAGTGGTCAGTCGAAACACTCTGATCACTGGCAACTGGTCACTGACCACTGATTCTTGGTGGGCCTGGGTAGAGTTGAACTACCGACCTCACCCTTATCAGGGGTGCGCTCTAGCCACCTGAGCTACAGGCCCGGTCGTTTCTTTTGCACATCCGCGCCGAAAATCCTGGAGCCCAGAATTCGCACATCGGCTCTTAGCCTTCAGCCGTTAGCTCCCAGCCGAACCGCGTTCCGGTTCAGCTAAAAGCCAAGAGCTAATAGCTAAAAGCTTGATTTTAATTCGAGGACAAGGTTGAACGTGCAGCCGGGCTAAGCCCAGCCGGACCATCATGCAGAATGGATCGAGAAAGAGAGGTCCGAACGTAAGCTCCCGCGTCCAGTTCTCAGGTGAAAACCAGATACAGGGTACATGGCAACCTCCCGCGCATGTTTAATCTCCCGAAGGAGCCGCGCGAGTGCCATGACGTTCTCTCTTAGAAAGGAGGTGATCCAGCCGCAGGTTCTCCTACGGCTACCTTGTTACGACTTCACCCCAATCATGAGCTGTACCTTGGGCGGCTGCCTCCTTGCGGTTAGCTCACCGACTTCTAGTACGGCCCACTTTCGTGATGTGACGGGCGGTGTGTACAAGGCCCGGGAACGTATTCACCGCAGCGTTCTGATCTGCGATTACTAGCGATTCCAGCTTCATGGAGTCGAATTGCAGACTCCAATCCGAACTGAGGCCGGCTTTTTCCGATTAGCTCCCCCTCGCGGGTTTGCGACGGTTTGTACCGGCCATTGTAGCACGTGTGTAGCCCTGGACATAAAGGCCATGAGGACTTGACGTCATCCCCACCTTCCTCCCCGTTATCCGAGGCGGTTTCGCTAGAGTGCCCGGCTTGACCCGCTGGCAACTAACGATAAGGGTTGCGCTCGTTGCGGGACTTAACCCAACATCTCACGACACGAGCTGACGACAGCCATGCAGCACCTATAGAGCAGTCTCTTGCGAGAAAGAGATGTTTCCACCTCAGTCCACTCCATTTCGAGCCCAGGTAAGGTTCTTCGCGTTGCGTCGAATTGAACCACATGCTCCACCGCTTGTGCGGGCCCCCGTCAATTCCTTTGAGTTTCAGCCTTGCGACCGTACTCCCCAGGCGGGATGCTTATCGCGTTAGCTTCGGCACAGCCGGATTGGGTACCGGCTACACCAAGCATCCATGGTTTAGGGCTAGGACTACCAGGGTATCTAATCCTGTTTGCTCCCCTAGCTTTCGCGCCTCAGCGTCAGTTATGGTCCAGTGCGCCGCTTTCGCCACAGGTGTTCCTCCCGATATCTACGCATTTCACCGCTACACCGGGAATTCCACGCACCTCTCCCATACTCCAGCACCACAGTTTCGCCTGCAGGCTCCGAGTTGAGCCCGGAGGTTTCACAGGTGACTTGTGGCACCGCCTACGCGCCCTTTACGCCCAATAATTCCGAACAACGCTCGCCCCCCTCGTATTACCGCGGCTGCTGGCACGAAGTTAGCCGGGGCTTCTTCCACCCGTACCGTCATTATCGTCCGGGTCGAAAGGAGTTTACGTCCCAAGGGACTTCATCCTCCACGCGGCGTTGCTGCGTCAGGGTTTCCCCCATTGCGCAAAATTCCCCACTGCTGCCTCCCGTAGGAGTCTGGACCGTGTTTCAGTTCCAGTGTGGCCGTGCGCCCTCTCAGGCCGGCTACCGATCTTCGCCTTGGTGGGCCGTTACCCCGCCAACTAGCTAATCAGCCGCGACCCCCTCTTCCAGCGCATTGCTGCTTTGATCTTGCGATGTTATGCGGTATTAGCTCCGGTTTCCCGGAGTTATCCCCCACTCGAAGGTAGGTTAGTCACGTGTTACTCACCCGGTCGCCACTTTACTCAGGGATTGCTCCCCTTTCTCGTTCGACTTGCATGTGTTAGGCACGCCGCCAGCGTTGATTCTGAGCCAGGATCAAACTCTCGTTTGAAACCTGATGTCTGCCGACGGGTAGTTGGCAGACTGCCATCGCCGCGCTCGAAAACGCGGGATGGCGCCACCGTTCAGCTTCTAATCCCCTCCGAAGAGAAAATCAGAAGACCACGGTGGTCTATCTTGTGAGAACGCTCGGACTTGTGCCCGAGCCATTCAATCTCACGACTGGCACGTTCAACCTAGTTGTCAAAGACCGAACCGCACTCCGCCTGAGCGGCGCGCATTCAGTCCAGGCGGATTCAGAAAACCGGCGCGAACGCCAGCCTCTACTGCGAATCCGACTGTCCTCGAAACCCTATCAAGTTACCGTCCTGCCGCCGCGCTGTCAACCGATTGGGCCCACAGGATTTCCACCTGTTTTCCACAATGGGACTCGCTCATCATCTGGCGCACAACAGAACGCGACTTCCGGGCCCACTCCAACGCCATTCCGGCACAAAACCGTTCAGGCGTAAGCAGGACGGAAGTCATTCATTTGAAAAAAGATCTTTGTGAGGTTCTTGCGAAAAACGCTTAAACCCTTCGAGGCGCTCTCGCCCCGAATGACAGCTCCGTGGCCGGAGCTAATTTCAGGTCCTACCCAACCGGTATTCCCTGCTTTTCGAATTAGATGCCGGACGAGCGACGAGAGTTGCACCAAAACGTCCGACTAGCCACACACTGCTCTCGGTGAATTGTTTATACCAGATGAATGGAGAAAAGCGCAAGGGAAAGTTCGCCGGCGCTGCAAGTTAATCAACTTGGTTCATCAAAAACCGCCACGGATCACGTGGGGACAGCCTCGGCACGGCTCGTGTAGGGCGGGGTCTCTGACCCGCCCCTGGCAAGCGAAGATCGGCACCGCATCAGAATCGTGTGACATCTGTCACAGCCCGAAATGCTTCAAATCAGCGAATATGGGGAAGCCGCGAAGCGGCGCAAGAATGCAGCCCACGGCGCAAGCCGTGGGTAGGCGTGGCGAAGAGGGAAGCCGCGGAGTGGCGAAAGAGCATGTCCCACACATCCGGCAACATCCTGCTCCACTTGATCTTCTCCACGAAGGGACGCCGCCCTCTCATCAAACCAGATTTTCGCGCCGACCTATTCGCCTACCTTGGAGGCATCATCCGCGAAATGCAGGGCACGGCCCTGATCATCAACGGCACCGCCGATCACGTCCACATGCTAATTCGCATTCGCCCGGTTCACTCGGCCGCGGAAGTCACTCGTGTGGTAAAGACCAACTCATCTCGCTGGATACACGAAAAATGGTGCGCGGAATTTGCTTGGCAGACCGGGTACGGAGTATTCAGCGTAAGCGAGTCAAGCGTCGCCGCGGTAACGAAATATATCGCCGAGCAGGAAGAACATCATAAGAAGCATTCGTTTCAGGAAGAGTTCGTGGCGTTCCTCAAGAAGAACCACGTGGCTTACGACGAGAGATACATCTGGGATTAGGCTTTGTCCCTCCGCCGGGCGCCATTTCACAACTTGCGCCGCGCGAAACGGCGCACGAATGCAGCACCACGGCTTGAGCCGAGGGTAGGAGTGCGAACGGACCCATCCCGGTGGTCTTCTCTTTCGACCGCTTGCAGTTTATGCCTCGCCAGGATTGGAGCGTCGCTTTCCGGTGCGCCACATGGTTCGCGAGTCCCTTCGACATTCCGAGTTCGTTCCACTGTATAGAGCTGGCTCAGCAATCGGGCGCAGTGTCGGTAGTCTCGTGGCTCGAAGTTCGCGCGCCTCGCCCGCTTTGTCGAAGCTCCAATTGCGGAGCGACATACCGTGCAAAGCGGTTTTCTGCAATTCGGTGCGTATTTTAGATTAATTCGATAAAGCTCGAGATCCAGCTTGTCGTCGGACAGATCGGGCAAAATCGTATCGAGCGCGTGCGTGGCTGCGGGGCGAACAAAACACGAACGAACTCGGAGGCTGTTACTTTCGCCCCTCTGGGGCTCGCTCAACTTCATCATGACCCACGGCTTGCGCCGTGGGCTGCATTCTTACGCCGCTTCGCGGCTGCCCGGTCGGAACACCGGTGCAAAGGTTCCGTGCGGAAAAGTCGAGCTTCGCTCGACCAGACAGCCGAGGGCGGCCGTCCCCACGTGTTCTTGCCGCATACCCACGGCTTGCGCCGTGGGCTGCATTCTTGCGCCGCTTCGCGGCTGATGCTGATCACAGCAGCAGGTGCCAGGCTTCTTTGTAGCGGGCGTAGCGGGAGTTCTGGCGGTGGGGAGTGAGGAGGAGTTCGAGCTGTCCGTGGGTGGCGGGGACGGGGATGATGAACCAGACGTCGACGGTAATGATATACGCGGCGATGAAGTCGAGCCGGTCGGGGCGGTAGGCTACGCCGTTCGAGTCGATGTGACATTTGTAGCCTTTGTGGTGCTGGCAACGGGTGCATTTGACCTGGATGCGGAGGACGCGTCCTTGGCGCTCGACCATGAAGTCGTAGGGAGCGGAGTCTCCCCAGGGCTTGGAGACCATGAGGCCGTGCTCGGCGGCGCGGGTCATGAAGCGCATTTCGGCCCACTCGCCGCGCAGTTTGCTGTTCTTGATCTGGCTGCCCTGGTTGAGATTTTTCATGATGGCTGGGCCGTGACAAACGAAAAGCGCGGCCCCGTGTGGGACCGCGCTTGTTTTTGACCCTATAAGTCTAGTGTAGCAAGTGGGAGGGGGAGAATGGGACATGTGGACTGGGTGTTTATTTGCTACGGGGGCATGGAGATGAATGGGATCGGGTAATTTTGCGATATTGACAGGCCTGGTGGGTGGGTTTTGCATTTGTGGAATCTTGACTTGCTGCGGAAATGGTCTCGCTGCGCTCGACCGGACAGCCGAGGCGGCTGTCCCTACGTGATTCGATGAGCGGGACGACGGGTTGGACGGGTCAGAGACCCGTCTCTCCGTGTTTCAGTGGAATTCCAGAGTGACCCATCTTGCTTGACTCTTGCCTACGTTGGTCACGCTATGCGTGCCTCCGCCGGGGACCCATTGGATGTCTCCGGCTTTCATCTGGACCGGCTGCGAACCGCCGCCTTCTTTGTCGCTGCGCATGTCGAGATCGGTGATCGCGATCGCGAGGTGCGGGCCGGCGTGATGATGCATGGGCAGCACTCCACCGGGCTGCAAATCGATTTCGGAGACGCGCACGCCGTCTTTGGTGAACATGATGTCCTGCGTGCCGCCGTTGAGGACGTGCAGGGCACGCTCTTCATCTCCATTCACCCCCCATGGCGGCGGGGGCGATTTGCGGGCGGCGGCGTCCTGCATGAATTCGATGGTGACGTTGCGGAAGGGCGTGGCGGCCAGGTTCCGGGCGATGTGAGCGAAGTCGCCGGGGGAGAAGCGGGTCTCGCCATCCTGCAGCTTGAGCGTGACCGGCGGCTTGCCTTCGACTTCGTTGGAAACTTCGGATGCGCCCAGCGTGACGAAAACGTAGTCGTGGTTGTGGCGATGCATGAGGGTGGCGTCGTGGGGCGCGACCTCGACTTTGAAGACGCGGACGTAGGGATTTTCCAGCGCGAGGTGGTGATGCGGCTCGGCGGTGATCTCGACTTCCGAGATGGATTGCGCGGTGAGCGCCAGAGCAAGGAGAACGAAGGGGAGAGAGAATCGCCGGGCATTCATGGAGCGGAATTCTAGCATTTTGCGCGCGGGGCGATGCTTAAGGAGTGAGGGCTGTTGTAATCTGGAATGTGCCGAGGGAGAGGCTGGAATGAGATACGTTTTGATTCTGCTGGCGCTGGTGGGGATTGTGGTTTCTTCTTTGGCGCTGCGCGAACACTACCGCACCGAGGGCGACGCGCCCTGCGACATCAACGAGAAGTGGGATTGCGGGATCGTGAACAAGAGTCCGTTCGCGGTGGTGGCGGGCGTGCCGGTGGCGGTGATAGGAATCGCGGGATATCTTCTGATGGGTGCGCTGGCGCTGCGCCGGGCTTATGGGCTGTTGCTGGCTCCGGTGCTGATCGGGTTGGGGTTCTCTCTTTATCTCGCGCATATCGAGAAAGATATTTTGGGAGTGTGGTGCGTGTATTGTGTGATTTCGCTGGGCGTGATTTCGCTGATGACGCTGCTGGTGGCGGGGATGGTGGTTGCGCGATGTTTGCGCAGAGGGCCGGCGGCAACGGCATGACGAGCGTTGAGTGGATCGAATGAGCGAGTTGGGCAAAGTCTTTGTGATTGCTGGAGTGATCTTCGTCGCCGGAGGGTTGCTGCTGATGCTCTTGGGGCGAACTCACCTGCCGATCGGACGGCTTCCTGGTGACATAGTTTATCGGGGAAAGAATACGACGTTTTATTTTCCGCTGGCTACTTCGATTTTGATTAGTGTGGTGCTGTCGGCGTTGTTTTATGTGGTCGGGCGGATGCGACGGTAGGGCGGTGTGCCGTCCCTACGGGACTCGTGACATCGTCCTTTTCAGTTCCCAGCACTTCCGTGCCGGGCTTTCGCGTAACGCCGCTTTGCGGCTGGAGTTGCCTGTGTGCAAGCAGTCCGGTCGCGCCTCACTCTTTCTCTTTCGCCCCTCCTGGGCAGTTTGTTTTGACTACGGGCAACTGTACACTGCATGGCGATGAGTACTACCGACCAGCTCGGGTTCAGCTTCAGGCCTTTCGACCGGCGGGTTTGGACGGTGGGCACTTTGGTCTCTACTGTGCGCACGCATATTGAGCGGGAGTACAGCGATGTCTGGGTGGAGGGGGAGATATCGAACTTTCGGGCGCAGGACTCGGGGCATCTTTATTTCACTTTGAAAGACCAGAGCGCGCAGATTCGGGCGGTGATGTTTCGGTCGCAGGCGCGGTTGTTGCGGTTTCGTCCGGAGAATGGGATGCAGGTGGTGCTGCGCGGGCGGGTGACGATTTATGAGGACCGCGGCGAGCTGCAGATTTCGGCGGAGTATCTGGAGCCGAAGGGCGCCGGGGCGCTGCAGATTGCCTTCGAGCAGCTCAAGGCGAAGCTGGAAGCGGAGGGACTTTTCGACGCTGGCGCGCAAGAAGGCGATTCCTACTTTGCCGCGGCGGATCGGGATTGTGACTTCGCCGCAGGCGGCGGCGCTGCGCGACATTTTGAATATTTTGCAGAGGCGGCATCACAGCGCGAACGTTTTGATTTTTGGGGCGCAGGTGCAGGGGGAAGTTGCGGCGGCCGAGGTCGGTGCGGGAATCCGGTATTTCAATCAAAAGCAATGCGTGGATGTGATCATCGTGGCGCGCGGCGGTGGTTCAGCGGAGGACCTGGCCGCTTTCAATAACGAGGCTTTGGCGCGGACGGTGGCGGGCTCAGCGATTCCGGTGGTTTCGGCGGTGGGGCATGAGACGGATTTCACCATCATCGATTTTGTGGCAGATCTGCGGGCGCCTACGCCTTCGGCTGCGGCCGAGTTGGTGATCCGGTCGCTGCTTGAGGTCGAGGCGCAGGCTGATGGACTTTCTCAGCGGCTGCTTCGGGCCATGCAGTACCGATTACTTATCGGTAAACAGGCTTTGACCGAACTGGCCCAACATGGCGCGTTCGCGCGCACCATGGATGTGATTCGCCAGCGGCAACAGAAGCTGGATGAGTTGGTCCACGGCCTGGCAGATGCACAACGAGGCGTGCTGGAGCGGCAGCGGCGGCGGTTGGAGATTCTGGGGGCCGCGGTGCGGCATTATGATTTGCGGCTGGTGCTGGCGGGTGTGCGAAAAGATTTGGATGCGCGAGTGGTGGCGATTGCGGCGGCGGCGCGTAATCAACTTTTAGAGCACAGAGTGCGTTTGGAACGGATGGGGACGGCGCTGGAGGCGCTTTCACCGTTGGCCATTCTGGATCGTGGGTACGCGTTGGTGTTCGACGCCTCAGGACAACTGTTGAAGGACGCGAATCGGGTGGACGCTGGGGACGAGATTTCAGCGCGGCTGGCGAAAGGCACGATCAACGCAATCGTGAAGTCGTCGTGAGTTGCGTCCCCAGCCGGCCGCTCGAGTTTTTCCTGCGAGCGGTCACCGAACCCAAAGGAGGGCACAGTGCGCCCCGGAACTAAGCCGAAACCGGTCTGGCGATAGGGGCCAGTGAGCGGAGGCGTTTGGGAAAGGACACTGCTCCCCAGCCGTCGAAAACCGCGACGGCTGGGGCAGCCTTTGCGGTGGTGGTATACAGACGTGTCAGCCCGCCTCTGGCCTTTCGCGACTAGGCGAGCGACTGACTGAACGGCTGTGCTTTCAGCTGCGCAATCTTGCGTCCGATTTGCACTGCGTTTCGGCAGATTACGGGGCACGACTCACAGGCGTCGCAAGCTTCCAGTCCCCGGCCCGGCGCCGCTGATGCCAGCATCTGCCGCGCCATCCCGATGTTGCGGTATTGCACGGCATACATGTGGGACCTCATCAACACAGGAATATCTACCTGCCTGGGGCAGGCCTTCCGGCATTCGCCGCACTGCTGGCAGAACTCGGCGGTGGCCGCGAAAGTCTTGTCGTCCAAGAACCTTTCTTCTTCGCGGGTGTAGGCCAGGTTGCGGGCCACGGAAAAATCCTGTTCGAGATGTTCGTAGGTGCTGAAACCCGGTATGGCCGTGGTCACAAACTCGTGATTGAGGACCCACTTTAAGAGCGCCGTTTGGCTCGCCGCCGGCAATTCTTTGGGGAGTTTCGCATCCGGCTTTACCGTGCCCCCTGCCTGGGTTTTCATGGCGACAATTCCCATTCCGCTTTTGGCGGCTTTCTCGATCGTGGAGAGGACTCTCGCGTCGTGCGCCATCGTGTAGTTCAGCATCACCAGCCCAACGTCAAACAGATTCAGACGTATCGCTTCGCTCAGTACATCCACGGTTTTGTGCGTGGATATTCCGATGAACCTTGTCTTGCCATCCTTCTTCAAGCTTTGCAGCGCTTCGAGCGGCCCTTCTGCCTGGGCGTCCTCCACAGAATCGACCGCGTGGTGGTAAAGAACGTCGACGTGGTCCATCTGCAGCCTTCTTAAACTATCTTCTACTCCCTCAACGAACTGCTTCCTGGCCTCGGCAGCGTTTGGGGGACGGTTCCGGGACGGCCGCTTCGTCGAGATCACAACCTTGTCGCGAACGCCCATCTCTTTGATCACCTGTCCTACCATTTCTTCGTTGCGGCCGTTCTGGTAAACCGCCGCCGTATCAAAATGTCGTATGCCTAACTCATAGGCGCGCCGCAGTAAGCCCGGTACGTCGGCGTTCATCACTCCCATGCTGACCACGGGCAGAGTCAAACCTGTCTTTCCCAGCGTCCGCTGCAATATGGGCGAGGTCGAAGTGTCGAGGGCAGGGCCCGCCAGCAGCAAATCCGCCCGTGCTAACACGCTCGCCGTTCCTGCCCAAAGAATCGGTTTCACGATGAATTCCCGGCGACTCCAGTTTCCCTGGTTTTTCATGGCTCAACTCCTGAAAACAGATCTCGTATTTCATGATCACATTCGAGTTCGTTACGGAAGACCCTGCGCCACCGTCTTCAGAATCTCGGCGCCATTCTCCGTGGGATTCAGCAGGGCAATGACATAGTGTCCCCGAGTGCGCGCGATCAGGCGCCCTTCATAGTTGTTTCGTGCCCGGATTCCACCTTCTCCCAGCTCGGGCGCCGAAGCGCACTCCCCGCTTTGCTTGAAATACTTCGCGAGTTGGTCCGACCGAGACTTGGCTTCCTGGGCGTTGCCGGCCACTGAAACCACGAGCTTGCTCTCCTGCTTGCCCTGCGCGTAGGTCACGATGTACGCCGGCGCCAGAAATGCATGCCCCAGTGGATCCTTCCTTACATACTGTTCGGAATGAGGCACCCGATGTTCTCGTGGAAGCTTTTCCAACAGTGCGGGCAGCGTGCGCGTCCCACCGATTCGTGCGGAGAGAAGCCGGGCAAACTGATCGAGCAACCCATCCCGTTCGCGCCGGAACCGGAAAGCTTCACGTAGTAACGGTCCTGCAGAAAATTCAGGACTCCCTTATCTCGATATCCCTCGGCACCGATGGAAACGAATTTGTAAGTAGGCGAACGCTCCGCCGCGTAAATCCCAAATGCGTCTTCGCTATTGCCCATCTCGTAGATGTCCACGGTGAGTTCTGCCGGGGCGCTCTTGAAATCCTGATGCAGCAGGTCTTTGAAATCGTAGAGGAGATAAACGTCGGCTCCGCCGTCGATGTACTGATAGAGACCGTCTGGGTTATAGAAGGAAGGGGCGGCTTGGGCGCGCATGTGGCCCGGAAGAGGTTCGTGCAGGAAACTTGCAAATTGCGTCTGCGAGGCAGGCAGGGACGGCGTGCGGGAGCCGCTGCCACGGGATGCAGGACTCTGCGCTTGTGCGGTTGCCAAGGCCAACGTGGCGCAGATCAGCACGGCACTCCATCGGGTACAGAGTTTCATTCTGACTGGGTTGAATCGCGGTCGACCGAACAAAACGTCCCTCCGCTCATGGCGCAGATTAAGGTCACAAAATCTTGATCTGCGTCCGAACTTTTTCGAACTCGTAGGTTCCCAGCCCGCGGTTTGCCGCCATCTTGAGATAAGGCAGGGAGGCGACATCGAGGTTCCAGTAGGCTTTAGCCACGTAGGCATCCAGGGCAACCGGATCGGTTCCGGCGACCAGCGTTTTCTTCAGAATCACGTCTTGCAGATTGCCTCCGGTTGGGCCATTGCGGACAAGAATCCGGTAACAGTCGATGATGGTCAGAGTTGGGCGGACAAAGTCGGCAAGGTCCACAAGGCTCTCGTGAATTTTCTGGTGCAGTTGATGACGCGGCCCACCGAGCATGCCGTACCAGTTCTTCATGCCCAGCGTTGTGCCTGTCAGGCTGTGGTGTTTAGCAATCGGGATATTGATGACTTTGTCCACGTTCAGAAACAGATCGAGAACCGGCCAAGTGCGCAGAATTTCTCCCTGTAGATCCACGTCCTTAAACATGGCGGGATCGGGAAGCCGGACTTCCGCTCCCGCGCGCTGCGCTGCCTCGGCAATGCCGGACCGCTGAAAGCAGCGGCGGGGATCGTTGCAGCTCACGTCAGTGACGATGACTCGCTTGGCCCCGGCGTTCGAGCACTGGCGGATGATTTCGGCCACGACATCGGGATTAGTGTTGGCGGCCTGCTCGGGAGTGCGATCCCAGCCGATGTTCGGTTTCACCAGGACGATGTCTCCGCGCGAGATAAAGCGGCGAATTCCGCCCAGCTCTTCAACTGCCTGACGCGCCAGTTGCGCGGGATCGTCGCCGGTGATGATCGCCATCTCAGGGAGCCGCGGATCAGCCGCTATGGTATGGCCGTGCTTCGCGGCCATTGCCAGCGCGGGCTCGGGACGCCAACTATGCTGGCTCAGCCAAAGCCCCAGTCCGGCCGCACCGGCACCAGCTCCAGCTACTCGCAGCAGCTTGATCAATGCGTCGCGACGGGTTAGATGGGTTACGTCGGGTTGCATGAAAACTCCATGTCAAGGAACTCCAGGTCAACGATCCAAACTTCTGTCAGCCGGTGCGCAAGAGTTGTACGAATTTTCATCCCTTGCCCCGATTCAACAGGATCTGGTTGGTGCGGGACCGGCTTTCTCCCACACTCGTCACGTACACCGCCGGCCGGTCCTGGACCGGACAGGCGTATTCACAGGCGCCGCAGCCGACGCAGCGGGAGGGATCAAGATAAGGCTGCTTCACTTGCTTCGAGTTGCCCGCGGCATCGATCAGTTCCGCCGGTCGAAGGTAAATTGCCTTGGGCGATGTGGGACACCATTCTTCGCACACGATGCAATCGGTCGCCATGGCCCAAGGCAGGCATCGGCCGCGATCGTAAAAAGCGGTTCCGAGGCGGATTGGTTTGTCAGTGTGACCCACATCCACGGACCAGCCCTTTTCTTTTGCCGTAATCTGCCAGATGGCTCCGGTGGGACAGACCTGCGAACACAGCACACAACTGGGCTCGCAGTAACCGATTCGCGGCACCAGAACGGGCGTCCACAAACCTTCGATCCCGGCCTCTGAAAAAGCGGGATGCAAGGCGTTATTCGGACAAACCTTCATGCACTCGCCGCAGCGAATACAGCGCGAGAGGAAATAGTCCTCGTCGAGCGCGCCGGGAGGACGCAACCGGCGTTCCGGATGTTCAGTGGCAAAGCCGGGAGTGCTGCGTACGAGAGGAACCAGGGCAACGCCCGCAGCCAAGCCGGTCAGGACTTTCCGTCTCTGGAGGTTCACGCCCACGGTTTTTTGTCCAGGGAAAAACTGGAATTGCAACCCGTGTTCGGGACACTCGTCCACGCAGTTCAGACACAGATGGCACTCGGGCTGGTGCCAGGGCACGCCACCGATTGGGTCATCGCCGCCCTGGCAGCGCAGAAGACAGCGGTTGCAATCCTTGCAATGCTCTGGATTCTTGACCAGGCCAAGCACGGACCAGCGCGACACGATCCCCAACAACGCACCCAGTGGGCAGAGTGCGCGGCACCAGAAGCGGGTGATGCGGAAATTCAGCGCGACGAGGAAGACAAAGATCAGGCCCAGCCAAATGCCCAAACGGAAGTAGGGCTGCCTGAAGCTCAACAGCAGCGCGCCCAAGATGAAGTGCAACACGCCGCTAACTGCCTGCACGAAGGAATAACGGCTGTGCTCGAGTAGGCCCAAGGATGCCCGCAGGGCATAGTTGGTTGCGGGCAGAATAGACAAGGCAACCGACCGCACTAACAAAGAGAACGGGTCCAGCCACCCGACGATGCCTGTGCCTAACATGGCCGCGACCAGAGATGCGATGAGCAGGTAATATTTGGTCGTCTGCCAACGTTTGTAGCGATTCGACTCAATGAGCTGCCGGCCACGTTTGCGCTCAGACCTGAAACTGCTGAAGAAGTGATGGATGGAACCGAGAGGACAAATCCATCCACAGAAAAAGCGGCCCAGGAACATGGTGGGGATCAAAACCACCAGGCTCCACAACAGGCCGCGGTAGAGCGCATGGCTGGACAGTGCGTTCGAGATGGCCACCAGCGGATCAAACTGGAAGAAGAGGGAGACGGGATAGGGCAGGCGGATCTCGCTGGTCGAAGCCGTCAGCGAGCCCCTGAACTCGGTGTGCAACAGAAGAAACAGAAAGAGACAGAAGAAAACGATTTGCGAGAGAGTCCGCAGCTTGGTTGGTTTTGGAAAACGCAAGCCTACCCTCCCAGTCGGGCTGCCGATCACAAGACAAGCTTCTGGCGAAGTTACGACCCCTATTCTGCGTTCCTCGCGCCCTATATTTCTGTGACTCGAATCACGGCTCGTCGTGTTTCCCTGCGCGTCGTCGAACGAAAGCCTCTCCATCCGTAGTGTGACTACCCCTCCGGACGGACGTTGGCTCCAGATGCGCCGGGTTTGAACCGAAGAATACTGGATTACAATGAGGCTGGCGGGGCAAGTTTGGTGGGAAAAAGGGAGCGGGCGTGAGGGCATTTTCAGCGCCGTGGCCGCATGTGTCGTTGATTTCGGTCATCGACATTCTGCTGGTGGCGTTCGTCATCTACGAACTGCTGTCTCTGATCAAGGGCACGCGCGCCGCCTACATGCTGATTGGTGTGGCCGCCCTGGTGATTACCTTTTACGTGGCGCGGATCGGCGAACTGACCACTCTGAGCTGGCTGCTGAGCAACCTGCTTCCTTACGCGGTATTTGCGCTGATCGTTGTATTTGCGGTGGAGATCCGGCAAGCTCTGGCGAGGCTGGGGCGCAGGCTCACGTTCAGCCATGTCGCGGCTTCGGAAGCGGATGCGTATGACGATATTGTCCTGGCCTGCAATCTGTTTTCCCAGAACCAGACCGGGGCACTGATTGTGATCGAGCGCGAGATCGGGCTGCGCACCTACATTGAAAGCGGCGTGCCGCTGGATGCGCGGCTTTCGTATGATCTGCTGGCTACGATTTTCCGGCCGAGCGCGCCGCTGCACGATGGCGCGGTGATTGTGCAGAAAGACCGGATTGTGGCGGCGGCGTGCTTTTTGCCGCTTTCCATGAACCCGGTACTGTCTACGCAGCTGGGTACACGACACCGGGCGGGTATCGGGGTCACGGAAGAGACGGATGCGATCGCGGTGATTGTTTCTGAGGAGACAGGCGCGATCAGTCTGGCGGTCGGAGGAAAGATCGAGCGGGACCTCACAGTGGAGCAACTGCGGGCGCGCATGGGCGAACTGCTGCGGCTGTACGTTCCGGCGTCCACGCTGCCGACGCCGATCTCGAATGGCGAGGAGATGCTGGACGCTCCTGCTCCGGCCAGCCAGCGCGCCGCTTTGCCGCGGGGGGCGGAGTCCCGGGTTCACGGCGGAACCGAAGGCGAGCCATGAACGATTTCCTGCGCCGCAACGTGTTGCCCAGCTTCGGGTTGAAGATTATCGCTCTGGTGTTGGCTGCCGGTTTGTGGCTGGCGATCGCACGTGAGCCGGTGGCTGAAGTGGCCGTGGAAGTACCCATCGAGTTCCGCAACATTGCAGAGAACCTGGAGATCAGCTCCGAAGTCGCTCCCGCGGCGCAGATCCGATTGCGAGGCCCGGAATATATCGTGCGGCAACTGAAGGCTTCGGATGTTCGAGCAGAGATCGATCTCACCGGACTACATCCGGGGGAACGCACCTTTGATTTGACGGCACAGCAGGTCCACCGGCCGGGCCAATTGGAAGTGGTGCAGGTTATCCCCAATCAGTTTCATGTGTCGTTCGACACGCGGATGACGCGTCCGGTGCCGATCCATCCGCGGGTGGTGGGCAGCTTCGTTTCGGGGTACCGAATTGCCGATATCGCGGTGGACCCTCCCGCGATTACGATCAGCGGGCCGCGGAAGCGCGTAGAAGCGATTGAGGCCGCCATCACCGATCCGATCGACGTCAGTGGGACGATGGACCGGGTGAGTTTTGTACGCCATGCTTACGTTTCTGATCCCATGATTCAAGTGGCGAGTTCAGATCCAGTGCGGATCACGGTTATTATGGAGAAGACACCTACCGTCGACGGCGGACACTGATTCCTCGATCCAGATGACTTCCCCAAGCAGACAATTGTTCGGCACAGACGGAATTCGCGGCGTGGCCGGCGAGTTTCCACTGACGGTCGAAAGCACCTATTTGATTGGCCGCGCTCTGGGGCACGAACTGGCTCGGGTGAGCGAACGGCCGCGAGTGGTGATTGGACAGGACACGCGGGAATCGAGTTCGTGGATTGCCGACCGAGTGGCGCGAGGGCTGGCTTCGGTCGGGATTGCGGTCGACAGTGCAGGCGTGATTACTACGCCGGGAGTGGCTTATCTGGCGCGCGCCCGTGGTTATTCGGCTGGCGTGGTGATTTCGGCTTCGCATAATCCGTGGACGGACAATGGGATCAAGATTTTTTCGGGCGACGGCTTCAAGTTGCCGGACGCGCGGGAGCTGGGCATTGAGCAGGAGATTTTCGGGTTGCTGCAGGATCCACCGGCGGAGGGTGAAGGTGGAGGCTTGGCGTCCAGCTTGCCGGGAGACGCTGCATTGCGCCGCGCATACATCGAGTGGCTGGCGGGAAATGTGAAGGCGGAACTGCGCGGCTTACTGGTGCTGGTGGATTGTGCCCATGGCGCGGCGGCGGCTGAGGCGCCGGAATTATTCGCGAGCTGCGGAGTCCAGGCGACGTTTATCCACGTCGCGCCTGATGGGCGGAACATTAATGAGGGGTGCGGGGCGCTGCATCCGGAGGCGGTGGCGCGAACGGTGGCGGAGAAGCAGGGACAGTTCGATCTGGGCGTGACCTTCGATGGCGATGCGGACCGCGCGCTGTTCAGTGACGGGCGGGGCCGGGTCGTCAACGGGGATGGTGTGCTGTTGCTTGCTGCGCGAGACATGCAGTCACGGGGAAAGCTGACGGGTTCAACGGTGGTGGCCACGACCATGTCCAATATGGGGTTAGAGATTGCATTGAAGAAGTCGGGCATCCGCATGCTGCGGGCCAATGTTGGCGACAAGTATGTGCTGGAAGAGATGCTGAAGACTGGCGCGACGCTGGGTGGCGAGCAATCAGGGCACATTATTTTTCGGGATGGCGAAGCCACCACGGGCGATGGCTTGCTTACGGCTTTGCGTGTGATGGAAGTTGTGGCGCGAACCGGGAGGTCGCTGGCTGAATTGACCGGTGATCTTAAAGTGTTTCCACAGATGATTCAGAACGTGCGGGTGCGCGAGAAAGTGCCGTTTGCACAAGTGCCGGGGATTCAGCAGACGATCGAGGCGGCGGAGCGTGAGCTGGATGGGAATGGGCGTGTGGTGGTGCGGTACTCGGGAACCGAGTCGCTGGCGCGGGTTATGGTAGAGGCGGAGGAAGAAGGGAGGATGAAGCGGATTGGGGATGCGATCGCCGGCAGTATCAGGAGTGCATTGGGCAGCTGAATTTAACCACAGAGGACGCTGAGGACTCAGAGACTACGATTAACCACGGAGGACACTGAGGACTACAGGGACTGCGATTAACCACGGAGGACACTGAGAAGATCATTCTAGATCCCGCCAGTTTTTCCCTACCCCAATTTCTACTAACAGCGGAACTGTCAGGCGATGGACTTTTTCCATGTGATCACGAACCAGCGTTCGCATGATTTCGATTTCGGATTCGGGAACCTCGAAGACGAGTTCGTCGTGCACCTGCAGCGTCATTCTTGATTTCAGTTTCTGCTCACGAAGGGCAGCATCGATCCTGATCATGGCGATTTTGATCAGGTCGGCCGCAGTGCCCTGCAGCGGCGTGTTCACGGCGGTGCGCTCGGCGAAGCCGCGCAGGTTAACATTCTTGCTGTTAATGTCGGGAATGGGGCGGACGCGTTCGAAGAGGGTTCGGACTTTCTGCTCGCGGCGGGCTTCTTCGAGAGTTTTGTCGATCCACGCGCGCACGCCTTTGTATTTTTCAAAGTAGGCGCTGATGAATTGTTTGGCTTCGCCGGGCTCGATTCCAAGATTCTGCGACAAGCCGAAGGCGGAGAGTCCGTAAACGATGCCGAAGTTCACCACTTTGGCCTGGCGGCGGTGGTCAGGAGTGACCATGAGCGGCGGCACTCCGAAAACCTGAGCGGCGGTGAGAGTGTGGATGTCGTCTCCGCGGCGGTAGGCTTCGACCAGAAGCGGGTCGCGCGAGAAATGCGCCAGCAGACGTAATTCGATTTGCGAATAGTCGGCGGCGAGCAACTGGTGGCCAGGCTCGGCGGTGAAGGCGGCGCGAATCTCGCGGCCGAGTTCGGTGCGGATGGGGATGTTCTGCAGATTGGGATTGGCGGACGACAACCTGCCGGTCGCGGTTCCCGTCTGGCTGAAGGTGGTATGCAGGCGGGCGGTGGCTGGATTCAGCAATGCGGGCAGGGCGTCCACGTAAGTGGATTTGAGCTTAGTGAGCTGGCGATATTCGAGCACCAGCCGCGGGACGGCGTGATCCGCGGCAAGATTCTCGAGGACATCGACGGCGGTGGACGTCGTCTTTCCTTTGCCGTATTTCACCGGGCGAGGCAGGTTGAGGTTGGTGAACAACACTTCGCTGAGCTGCTTGGGCGAATTGATGTTGAACTCGGATCCGGCGAGCGCATAAATTTCTTTGGCCTTGGTTTCTACCTCGCGCTCCAGACGCGATGACATTTCGGCGAGGGCGGCGCGGTCAATCTTGACTCCTGCCTGCTCCATGCGGGCCAGAACGGGGACGAGGGGCAGATCGACTTCTTCGTAGAGCTTCAGCAATCCTGCCTGCTCGACGTCATGACGCAGAGCAGACGCCAAGCGTCCTGTGATGTCGGCGGCTTCGGCGAGGCTCGGGCCCATCTTGAGGTTGAACCGGCGCAGAGCAACTTCAGCCAGGCGATGCGAAGAGTAGGTGGGATCGAGGAGGTAGGAATAGAGCATCGGGTCATGGCGAAGCCCACACAGGGCAACCTCCTCGGGCGCGAGGGCATGCATCGCCGACTTGGAATCGTGGATCGCTTTGGGCTGTGCTTCGTCGGCGAGCGCAGCCAGCAACATCGAGCGGGCTGCGGGCACGGTTGCGGGCACAGTGAGCGCGGTTCCGGCTGCCGCGGAGATCGCGATGGCTTGCGCCCGCTCGGCAGATTCGGACTGCGGCGTGAGCGCCAACATGCCCGACGTTTGTCCGGATTCTTCCTCTTCTTCTTCGCTGACATCAATATTCTCAGCCTCGAAGGCCACGGCCAATGCTCCGCCAGCGGTAATTGATTTGATCACCGCGGACACGTCTTCGGCTGAGGCTGCCTCGGTGTAGCGGCTCTGACTTACCTCGACTACGGGGAGCAATTCTTTAAGCAGAGAGGTGAACTCAAGCTCGGTGAATAGCGCGCGCAGGGCTTCAACGTCCGGCTCGCCGGTTTTCATGGCCGCCAAGTCGAGTTCGACGGGGACGGCACAATCGATGGTCGCCAGTTTCTTGCTGAGGAGCACCGCCTCCCGATTGTTCTGCAAAGATTCGCGGTAGGTTTTCTTCTCGACTTCGGCCGCGCGGTCCAGGGCTTGCTCCACGGTACCGAAACGCTTGATCAGTTCGACTGAGCCCTTGTCACCGATGCCGGGGGCTCCGGGAATGTTGTCGATGGAGTCGCCACGCAAGGCCATCACGTCGACTACGCGTTGGGGCGGAACTCCCAGAATCTCTTCGACCTTTTCCGCGTCGCAGAGCAGATTATCCTTCGGAGGATTCAGCACCAGGACACGATCGTTTACCAGTTGCAGCATGTCCTTGTCGCTGGAAACCACGTACGCGGTGTAGCCGTTTTCGGCGGCCTGGCGCGTTAGGGTACCGATCACGTCGTCGGCTTCGTAACCCGGGTGCTCAAGAATGGGGATTCGGTAGGCCTCGAGGGCCCGCCGGATATAGGGCAATTGCTGGGCAAGATCACCGGGCATCTCAGCGCGGTTGGCCTTGTAGCCGTGATATTCGATTTCCTGGAATGTCTGGGTTTTGAGATCGAAACGGCGGACGTGAGTGATGGCTTCAGCCTGTTGATCGCGAAAGGTGGGCGCGGCTACATCGAAGACAGCGGCGAGATATTCAGGCGCGAAATCCTCGCGAAGTTTGCGCAGCATGTTGACGAAGACGTAGGTTGCGGCGGTGGGAAGGCCGGTGCGCGTGGACATGCCGCGTTGCCGCGACATGGCATGGTAGGCGCGGAAGATGAACGACATGGCGTCCATCAGGAAGATGCTGCCCTGGCTACTGTGGGACAACCGGGGCTTGGGAACGGGGGGTTCAGGGACGCCGGACGGAGCAGGTTCCGACGTCAACGCTGTCGATTTTTTTCTTAGAGCCAAGAGGTAAGTTTAGCAGCAGGCAGCAGACTCGGAGAGCCGATCGCAGGTAGGTTGCGTGGGATTAAGCCCAGGTCTCAGTTCTAGGTTCTCAGTTCTCAGTTGGCGGGGCGTCCGAACTGGGTGTTGTAGTGCAGTTTGATCACACCACAGGTGCCCTGTTCAGGCGAATAGACGACACAGGTGTCAAAGGGCCGGGAATAGACATGCAAACTCACCGCCCGCTGATTGAATTCGCGTGGATTGCGAACTCGATGCACCGGTTCCAGCGGGTCGACGGCACAGGGATGCGCCGGATTCATCTCCACCGCTTCCGCGGTTTCCAATTTCGAGACGCCGCGATCAATGTCTTGCGAGATCACGCGATAGTTCTCAACCAACAGGCGGCCGACGGGTACCGCCATCCAACAGTTCTGGTCGCGATGGTTGTGCACGGAGCTGACTTGGCCTGCTTCCCAGCAAATCGCGATCAGTTCGTAGTGCGCGGTCTTGTCGATGAGGTTGCGTGTGTAGTGTTGGCGGTCCCAGGTGAGGTACGTCGTGAGCGTTTCGGGCGTGACCGGAGTCTTCTCGAGGAAATGCAGGACTTCATCGGTGTGCCTGAAGGCCGATTCGGGAAACTCGCGAAGCCCGGCGACCAGGTCCTGAAGGGGCACTTGCCTCGAGATTGCGGATATTCCCATAGGTCATCCCTGGCGCAACAGTATAACCCGTAGCAGGACGCCGATTCTGGGGCGCTACTCTAGAAGCATGCAGTCCCCGTAGGAGTAAAACCTGTATTGCCGGCCGACGGCATGCCGGTAGGCTGCCAGCACTTTTTCTTTTCCGGCGAAAGCGCAAACCAGCATGAGTAATGTGGACTGCGGCAAGTGGAAATTGGTCAGGAGCGCGCCTACGACACGAAATTCGTGGCCAGGATAGATGAAAATATCCGCCTCGGCGCGACCTGCCTGCACCCGGCCTGATGCCTGGGCGGAATGCTCGAGCGTCCGAACCGTGGTCGTGCCCACGGCGACAATTCGGCGTCCGGCATCGAGGGCCTGGTTAATCTGCCTGGCGGCGTCAGGCGAAATAGAATAAGGCTCAGAGTGTAATTTGTGGTCTTCTACGCGCTCGACGCGGACGGGCTGAAATGTACCGAGACCGACGTGCAGAGTAAGTGCGGCGGTTTCGATGCCGCGCTCTTTGATGCGAGCCAGAATCTCATGGGTGAAATGCAGGCCGGCGGTGGGCGCGGCTATCGATCCGCGCTCGACGGCATAAACCGTCTGATAGCGTTCACGGTCATCGGGGCGATCTGGCCGCTTGATGTAAGGAGGCAAGGGTACGTGGCCGAGGCGATCCAGCAGACCAAAGAAGTCGGCGGCGGGGGAAAAACGGATCCGGCGCTCGCCGAAACTGCCCCGGGATAAGACTTCGGCCTCGCAATTCGTCCTGAGTCGCCGAAGTACAGATTTTCCCCGACGCCGATTTTGCGCCCGGGCCGGACCAGGCAGTCCCACTCGTTGGGTTGCTGGGAAACCTGTCGCATGAGCAGGACTTCGATCTCGCCCTGCAAAAACTCACGAACAGCCGGATTGCCGCGGCCTAAGGGTTTCGCCTTCGATCCGCTTCGTTTCCCATATAACCTCGCCGGAAACACTCTGGTGTTGTTAAAGACCAAAAGGTCATCCGGACGTAATAAGTCAGGGAAATCACGAAACCAGCAGTCATGTAATTGGACCGAGGAGCGATCCAAGTGCAATAGCCTAGAGCCAGCACGGTCCACCAGGGGCTCCTCGGCAATCAACTCCGGCGGCAGCGAATAGTCAAATTCGGAGACCAGCACGCACCCGATTATAGAGTTTGTAAACCCATACTCTGGAGCGGCGCCAAGCGGATCACAAAATGTAAGAGTATGTAAATCGGGATTGTTTCCGTTCGCATGGTGAGGTACCATAACCCGCGATCCAGCCGGGCCCTCTCCCCCTGCTGCTCTTAAAACAAATGACGAGGGAACGTGAGCATCGTCGCGAGATAGTTGTCTTCGGGAGAGCGTTGCACGACCACGGCTATGTCGCCGCCATGGACGGCAACCTTTCGGTGCGCCTGGACGAAGGGCGCATTCTGGCTACCCCCACTGCCATGTGCAAAGGCATGATGCGGCCTTCGGACCTGGTAATTGTGGACCTCGACGGCAACCGACTGGCTGGGCAGCGCGATGTCTCCAGTGAGATCGCGATGCACCTGTTGATCTATAAGTTAAGGCCTGACGTGCAAGGTGTAGTGCATGCCCACCCCCCCACCGCAACCGGGTTTGCCGCCGCGGGCATGCCCTTGAATGAACCCCTGGTATGCGAGGTGGTGATCGGGCTGGGATCGATTCCGCTGGCTCGATATGGCACACCGGGGACCCCGGAACTCAGTGAAGCCCTGGAGCCTCTTGTCCCACAATTTGACGCCATCCTGATGTCGAACCATGGCGTCGTGTCTTACGGCAGGGATTTGCACCACGCCTACATGAAGATGGAAACGGTAGAGCATTTCGCCCAGATTGCTCTGGTGACACACCTGCTGGGGCGCCAGCAACCCCTGGGGAGCCAGGACCTGGCTAAGCTGATGGTCGCGCGGACCAAGTACCAGGGATCGACTTCGGCAGCGTCCTTGCCTTTGGCGCTTCCCTGCAATCAAGAGGGAAACCACCGCGATCGCCCCCGGCCTGCTTCCACCTCCGAGTTAATCGACGCGGGAAGCAAATCGCGGCGACTGCGCCTGCGCCAGCGGGGGTAGGACAGGCCCACTCCTCGCATTTAGCTAGTCGCCTCCGATCTTGAAGCGTAACCCTGCACGCACGTTAATGGGGAGGGCCGGGTATCCTACGACCTCGTTGTAGTCTTTATCCAGTGCGTTTTCAAGGTTGACGTAGGCGGTGACACGGGAATGGATTTGATACCAGCCGCCAATATCCACGCGGGCGTAGCCGGCGGCATGGTCGATGCCGAGGCCGAAAAAGTCCGAGTCGAAGCGCCGGCCGACAGCGCTGACGCCAAGGTTTGCCCCCCAACGTTCTCCGAGATAGCTCATCAATAGACTCCCCAGATGCTTGGGCCGCCGCAGAAATGGATTTCCAGCGTTAAAGACAGGATCGCAAAAGTTCGCCGGCGTGCAGAGAGGGGCCTGCAGGATTTGGGTTGAGGTGTAGGTATAGGCGCCGCTCAGCAACAATCGCGATCGGAGTTTGCCCTGAATCTCAACTTCGGCACCGTGCGCAAGGGCCTTGTCGGCATTGAAATTCTGGCCCAGGTTCGGGTTTTGTGGATCCAGGGCAAACTCTATCTGGTCGTGAAACAAATTGTTGAAATAGAGGGCGCTCAGAACATATTTACCGCTCAGGAAATTCTGCTGAACTCCTGCCTCAAGGGCGCGGTTTCGTTCCGGCCGCAGCGCGGGATTCGCAACCGTAAACGCCGTGGCGAAGGTTTGGTCGAGTCCGGGCTCAAGAAATCCCTGGGCAAAAGAGAAGCGCAAGCGCGTTCCCGAAAAAGTTTGGCCGCCGCGCAGCGCGAGAAGTGTCAAGGCAACGCGTGGCACTGCGGTATATCCAAATTTGCTGTTGTGGACGAACCGCACACCCGCGACTGCGGATAAACGGCCCAGCGTGGCTTGTTGTTGCGCGTAAACATCCTGATTCAGGCGCTGACCGTGCGCAATGGGAGGAAAACCTACGTCTCCGATGAAGCCGTTTTCGTTCTCGATGCGATAGCCGAACGTAGTCTGGGTCCAACTGCGCTCCGAGTAATCACCCTGATACTCAAAGCCGCCGCGATTGATGTGGTCGACTTCATGGGTGGGGAAACTGCTGACCAGGTTCTTCTCCGTGTACTCGTAGTTGTAGTCGAAGCCGGTGAAGCGATGCTGCCAGCCCGAGGGACTATTCACAGTAAGTTGCAGACTGCCGAGCAGATTATTGAGCTGGGATGCCTCAAGCGGATTTGGCGGAAAAACAGGATCCCCGTTGAAGTTCCACTCTCCGGGTACACCTGTATTGCTATTGGAGTGGCGAATGCGCAAGCGCAGGGAGACATCGTCGGTCAGGGCAGCGCCCAGGTTTGCGCCTTGCAAAGAGTCAGAGTACCTGTCGTTCACTCCCTCTCCGTTGGTATTGAATTGGTCGGCGAAAACGTTGTAGTCGAATAGACTGCGCGCACCCGACAGAGACGCGAAACCATTAGCAGTTCCGAGGTTCCCGCCGTCTGCACCGAAACGAAGTTCGGGCACGCGGGTGCTCCCGGTGCGGGTCCAGACCTGCACCACGCTGGTCATGGCATCGGTACCGTAGAGCGTGCTTTGCGTTCCCCGCATGAATTCCAGACGATCGGCTTCGTTGAGGGGCAGATTGCCGAAGTCGAAGGTGCGATTGGGGATGTTGATGGTGACTCCATCCACGATCACTTTGTTGTAGGTGGAATTGCCACCCCGAACAAAGAGCGAGGACACACCGCCACGCTGACCGGAAGTGGAAATGACCGCCCCGGGCAGGAAGCGCAGAGCATCGTTGGCGGCGACGGGCCGCATCAGGTCCAATTGTGCAGTGTTCAGAGTTGCCACGCTCGCGCCGGAAGTCTCAGTTGGAACCGGGCTGCTGGTCGCGGTTACGACGACGGTCTCGGCGGCCGGAGCTAGGCCCAGATGTACCGTCACGTCCGCTTGGGAAGGTGCGAGACGGACCATCTGCGGGCCAAATCCCGCAGCCAATACTTGCACACGAAACGGCCCGCTCGGGATGTTGTGAAATACCGCCAGTCCGTCGGCGGAAGTGCTCTCAACGGCGGTTGAAGTCCCGCCTTCTTTAGGAAGCAATGTAACTTGGGCGCCGAAAACCGCGGCGGATTGAGGGTCGACGACTTTGACTTTGAGATCGGCGGCGAAGGCTGCGATCGCCAGGAGAAAAACAGAAACCACGACGCGAGTGAACCGCATGACTCCTCCTTTACACGCGAAAGGGGTTGGGGTTGACGGTTCGCGCCGGTCTCCTGGCTTCGCGAGTAAGGATTGTACTTGTGGCCGAGGTTGCTCGGCCGGACGGGCTAGGCACCCATCCCTGCACCAGCAAGATCCACTTCCGCAACCGGCCTTCCCGGGCTCATGCCCAGTGACCGGCTGCATATTTCCTCGCATACAGTTGCGCGGCAGCGCGGGATTCTCACCCGCTTCCCACCTCGTCCCGAAGAACGAGGGCGCGCGAACCAAAATGTTGTGAAAGAGCTAAATAAAACGTGGAAGGAATCTACTCGCCGCCGGGTGTGGAAGTCAACTTTTGCGATACCGGAATACGTCCGCTCCAACCAATTTGTCATTCCGAGCGAAGCGAGGAATCTGGGGTTGCCGGGGGCCAAGAAAGCAGATTCCCTTCGACTTCGCTCAGGGCAGGCTCTCGCGCCAAAAACCGGCGCTCGGAATGACAGTACTGTTTTTGCGCTGTTAGTACGTGGAGGCACTACAGCGTGTGCAGGTAGACGAGCAGATCGTTCAGCTGCTGTTGCGAAAGGACCTGTCCGAAGCCGGGCATCATGCCGCGTCCGCCGCGGACAATGTTCCCCACCTGTTCATCGTTGGCCGGCAGGCCACTTTTCGGCAGGTACTGGCGATTGAACAAACCTTTCATGCTGCCGGCTTTTTTCTCGCGCGAAGAATACGCCTCGTGACAGCGATCGCATTGCTGATCAAAGATGCGGCGGCCAGCGGCCTGTTGCGAGGTAAGGCCGAGTTGGGCGTCGGTTTTGCGGATCTCGGTGTCGCACGCCACCCACAGCAGCAGAAAAATCGTAGCGGCGTAGAACAGTAACCATCGCTTCGCGACTACCGCCGGTTTCAGATTGGTAAACGGCATGAAAGATTCTAAATGATCACAGCCCGATGGCCTTCGTCCGGATTTACAATAATAGAGCAACACCATGCCGATCAGCGTCAAACGAGTTTACGAGAAACCGAGCCGGAGTGATGGCAGTCGGGTGCTGGTAGACAGGCTGTGGCCGAGGGGAGTCAGCAAGGCGCGCGCGGCGCTTGACGCCTGGTTGCGCGATCTGGCGCCGTCGGACGGGCTGCGGCAATGGTTCCACGAGCGTCCGGGGGCGTGGGTGACTTTTCGCAAGCGTTACCTTAAAGAGCTGGCTGGCCACGAAGCCACGGGCGCGCTGGACCAACTCTACCGGCTTGCCCAGCGGCGCAAGCGACTCACACTGCTTTTCGCCTCTAAGAACGAACAGCATAACAATGCCGTCGTACTGAGGGACCTTTTGGAAGGCATGCGCAAGCCTCCAACGGGCACTGGCCCGGGCGCGGCGCGCGCCTTCCGCGAACGTCAGGCCCAGCGCGTGCCGCGCTGAGTGCGGGTTTCAGAGCTGTCGCCGGTATGTCCCTTCGTGCGCCCATTGCGGCGAGTACGGTCAGTCTTCGCTGCGCGCTGATTTAGAATCTCGCCATATGCGGCCTATTTTCGAATGGCACTTGGCAAACCGCACGCTGCAACTGGGTCGACACACGCTGCTTATGGGCGTGGTGAACGTCACGCCAGATTCTTTTTCCGATGGCGGAGCCCACTTCGATTGTGGCAAGGCCGTGGAATACGGACTTCAACTCCTTCGCGACGGAGCCGACATTCTTGACGTGGGCGGCGAGTCAACAAGGCCGGGAGCCAAAGTTGGCAGTGACGGTGAAAAGGGCGCCGCGGATCCTGCCAAGGCGGTCACCGTCAGCGAAAAAGAAGAACTGGACCGCGTGATTCCCGTGATCACCCGATTGAAGCAAGAGCGGCCGGACGCGGTCGTCTCCGTGGACACATACAAGGCTGGCGTAGCACGCGCAGCGGTGGCGGCCGGCGCTGAAATCGTGAACGACGTAAGCGGGTTCCGCTGGGACACGCAGATGCCCAAGACTGTGGCCGGCCTGAGGTGCGGAGCCGTGTTAATGCACATGCGCGGGCGTCCCGACGAGTGGCGGACATTGCCTCGAATCTCAGATATGGTCACGTTGGTGAAGCGCGAATTGCGTGATCGGGCCGACTTGGCGCAAATGGCGGGAGTGAAACGTGAGCGGCTAGTGCTTGATCCGGGTTTCGGGTTCGGCAAGAACCTGGAAGACAATTACCCGCTGCTCAGGCACTTCGAGGATTTCCATCAGTTGCGCTATCCACTTCTGGTGGGAATTTCACGGAAATCTTTCATCGGGCACGCGCTGGCCCGAGACGGAAAAGACGCGGCCATCGGAGAACGGCTTTACGGCACGCTCGCCGCGGAAGTCACGGCCATCTTGAAAGGCGCTCATGTCATTCGCACGCACGATGTGCGGGCCTGCGCTGACGCGGTGCGGGTTGCGGATTTGATGGCGGGGTAAAAACGGATTCAGAACCGCTTCTGGGAATCCAGCAGGATGGTTACGGGTCCCTCATTTACCAGTTCCACCTGCATCGTCTCCTGAAAGCGCCCGGTTTCGCAGACCAATCCGGCTTCGCGAATTCGTGTGACGAAGTGATGGTAAAACTCCCTCGCTGCTTGCAGCGGAGCTGCCTCGTCGAATGAGGGCCGCTTGCCACGGCGCACATCGCCGTACAAAGTGAATTGCGAGACGGCCAGAACCGCGCCGGCTACTTCCGCCACGGCGAGGTTCATCTTCCCGTTCGCGTCTTCGAAGATGCGCAAGCCAGCGATCTTCTCAGCCAGGTAGTCGGCGTCAGCGGCGGTATCGGTGTTTCCGACCCCCAGTAGCACCAGCAGGCCACGCCCGATCTCGCCGACAACTGTGCCGTTCACCGTCACCCGGGCCCGGCTCACGCGTTGGATGACAGCACGCACCAAGGCAGTGTCCAGTTTTCGGTTTCAAGTTGCAAGCGAGAGGCGAATTGCATTCGTCCCACTTCGATTGCTATTCCCGGGTGGTGTCACTAAAATCTCGTTTCCCATTTTTCGAGGAAACTGCAAATGTTCTTTCACTCGTTACGATCAAAGGCCCGAGGACTGGCTCTGATCCTGGCCTGGGCCGGCGGCACTATGGCTCAGACTGCGGCCCCGGCCCCGCACAACGAAGTCTTGATCAAGAACGCTGTCGTAATGACGGTGAGCCACGGCAATATTGAGGGCGGCAGCGTCTATGTGAAAGACGGCAAAGTCGCCGCGGTGGGCAAAGATGTGACTGCGCCTGCAAGTGCGACCGTGATTGACGCCGGCGGAAAATATCTGACGCCGGGCATCATCGATTCCCACTCCCACATCGCGCTGGACAACGATGTAAACGAGGCCACCAGTCCGGTCACGCCGCAGATGATGATGATCGATGCCTTCGATTATCAGGACAAAGCCATCTATCGCGGCCTGGCCGGCGGGGTCACGACTTCGCTCCTGCTGCATGGTTCGGCCAACATGATTGGCGGGCAAGCGGTGGTCATCAAGCACAAATACGGACTGGGGCGCGACGCGATGCTGTTTCCGGGCGCTCCGCGGTCCATCAAGTTCGCCAGCGGGGAAAATCCCAAACGTGTTTATGGGGGCCGCGATCAGTTGCCCTCAACCCGCATGGGAAATTTCGCGGTGCAGCGCGAGGCCCTGGTACAAGCCCAGGAATACATGCGCGACTGGGACGCCTATGACGCCAAAGTCAAGAAAGGCGACACTGACGCGACGCCGCCTAAACGCGATTTAAAGCTGGAAGCGTTGGCCGACGTGCTGCGCGGAAAATTGCTGGTGCAGATTCACTGCTACCGGGCGGATGAGCTGCTGACTGAGATGGCGATGGCCAAAGAATTCGGCTACAAAGTGCGCGCCTTCCATCACGCGCTCGAAGCGTACAAAGTTGCGGACGAACTGGCGGCGCAGAACGTGGCGATCGCAACGTTTTCTGACTGGTGGGGCTTCAAGAACGAGGCCTGGGATGCGATCCCGTGGAACGCGGTGATCTCCATGCGGAAGGGAGTGCGCGTCGCCATCAAGAGTGACTCGGCAGATTTTTCCCGCCGCCTGAATCAGGAAGCCGCTAAAACTATGCGTTACGGTGGGGCCACAGAAGAAGAAGCGCTGAAAATGATCACCCTCAATCCCGCGTGGATCATCGGGGTGGACGACCGGGTGGGATCGATTGAAGTGGGCAAAGATGCTGATCTGGTGATTTGGGACGGGTATCCGCTCTCGAGTTACGGCGTGCCAAGTAAAGTCTTGATCGATGGCGACGTTTACTTCGACCGCTCGCTGCCGGGATACGGCATGCCGCACTACCGGGAGGGGGAATGATCGCGCAGCAGCCAGCTTTCAGCCATCAGCCATCAGCCTTCAGCAATCAGCCATCAGGTTCGGCTATGTGTCGCGCTGCTTCCCGTATTGGCCGCATCTTCTGGCTGCTGGGAATTTGCTTGCTCGTCTCGCAGATTGCCTCGGCTCAAGATAAACTGATCGCCCTCAAGGGCGGGAGGCTCCTGACCGTTTCGCACGGAACGATCGACAACGGCCTCTTGATCATCGCGAATGGCAAGATCGCGGCTGTGGGAACGGCCGCCGAGGTCAAGATTCCAGCCGAGGCTCGCGTCATCGATGTTACCGGTATGACGGTTTATCCCGGATTGATCGATTCCGAGACCTACCTGGGGCTCACCGAAATCAGCGCTGAGCAATCGACCAACGACTTGATCGAGAGCAGCGACGAGATCATGCCGCAAATGCACGTCTACGACGCGTTCCATGCGGAGTCGGAGCTCATCCCGGTGGCGCGGCTGAACGGCATCACCAACGCTCTGGTGGCTCCTGCAAGCCAGGACACGCTGCCCGGCCAGGATTCCTTCATCCAACTGGACGGCAGGGATTCCCGGGAAATGATCCTGGTGCGCGACATCGCGCTGCCGCTGAACTTCACCGGGGAGCAGCGACGCAACGAAGCCTGGGAAAAGCGGAAGTTCCCATCGACACGCATGGGGCTGGCGGCACAGTTGCGGCAGTCGTTCCTCGACGCGCAACGCTACGAGCAGGATTGGGCGAGCTACGAAAAGAAAAAGACCGCTACACCGGCAACTGCGACGAGCAAGGAGAAAGACCAGAAGAGTCCCCCCACGCCTCCCAAGCGGGATTTGAAGCTGGAAGCGCTGCTGCCTTATCTCGAGGGCAAGAAACCCATCGTTCTGGCGGCGGAGGAACCGGGCGACCTGGAGACCGCGGTGAACCTGGCGCGCGAGTTCAACTTGAAGTTTGTGCTCAACCACATCAGCTACTCCCAGCCGGTGCTCGATTACGTGGCCGGCCTTAAAGTGCCGGTGATTGTCGGGCCGATCTACGAAGAACCGAAGGCCGAGGAACGCTACGACACGGTTTACAAATTGCCCGCGGAACTCTACAAGCGCGGAGTGAAGATTGCCTTTGCGTCCTATGAAGCGCATGCGGTGCGCAATCTCCCTTATGCGGCGGGGTACGCGACCGCGTTCGGCTTGCCTTACGACGAGGCGCTGAAGGCGATTACGTTGAACCCGGCAGAAATCTGGGGAGTTGCCGACCAGTACGGTTCTCTCGAGCCGGGGAAGGTGGCCAATGTGGTGGTGGCCAATGGGGATCCGCTGGACGTGCGCACCGATGTAAAACGGGTTTTCATCGCCGGGCGCGAGATTCCCATGACCAGCCGCCAGACTCGTCTGCGCGATGAGTATTCTGGCCACTGAGTCGGAAGGGACGGTCGGGAAAACCACCAGTTGTCAGTTCTTTGTTCGCAGTTCTCAGTTCTCAGCTTTCCGGTGGGGTCGCGTTACGGTCCTATCAGCAGAATTAGGACAGTAAGCGCGTTACCCCTTTCTTTACATCGGCTCGTCGCGGGCCTTACACTAATTGTTCCCTTAGAAATGGAAATCAGGAGGTGGGACGAGTATGGCTGGTGACGCAAAAAAGGAATTAACCGAGAAGGTCAAGCAGATCGTCTCCGAACAGCTGGGCGTGGACGAGGGCGAGGTTACGGCCAGCGCATCGTTCGTGGATGATCTGGGCGCCGATTCACTGGACCAGGTCGAACTGGTGATGGCGCTGGAGGAGGCGTTTGATCTGGAAATCTCCGATGAGGACGCCGAGAAGATCCGCACCGTGCAAGATGCAATCAACTACATCGATAAGAACGCCAAGGTGAGTAAGTAAGATTAGGGATTCTGACGTAAGGCAGGCCGCGGCAGGTGCCTGCCTCAACCATCCGCACACGAGGAGAAACATGGCAGCCGTTGACGACAAAGTGAAGCAGATCATCGTAGAGCAATTGGGAGTGGATGAAGGCGAAGTGACGCCCAAAGCCTCATTCGTGGACGACCTCGGCGCCGACTCTTTGGACACGGTCGAGCTCGTGATGGCCTTCGAAGAGGCGTTTGAGATCGAGATACCCGACGAAGACGCGGAAAAAATCCGCACCGTACAGGACGCCATCGACTACATCGGGAAGCATTCGAAAGGCGGGAAGTAGAGTTGGGACGTCGCGTCGTAGTGACCGGCCTGGGGTTGATTTGTGGGGTGGGCAACACCCGGGAGGAAGTGTGGCAAAACCTGCTGGCCGGCAGGAGCGGCGTGGGCTGCATTACTCAGTTTGACGCGTCGCAGTTTGCCTGCCGAATCGCGGCCGAAGTCAGGAATTTCGATCCCCTCAATTTTGTCGAGAAAAAAGAGCTGAAAAAGATGGGCCGCTTCATCCAGCTGGCGCTGGCCGCGTCGGAAGAAGCGATGCAACACTCCGGCTTGAAGATCACGCCGGAACTGGCTGACCGGGTGGGAGTCCACATCGGCTCAGGGATCGGCGGATTCGACGTCATTGAGCGCGAGCACCGTAACCTTCTGGAAGGTGGACCGCGCCGCATTTCTCCCTTTTTTATTCCTGCGGCGATTGTGAACCTGGCGGCAGGCCACGTTTCCATGCGCTTCGGCGCCAAGGGGCCTAACGAGGCAACTGCCACCGCCTGCACGACCAGCGCACACTCCGTGGGAGACTCGTTCAAGATCATTCAGCGGGGCGACGCTGCGGTGATGATTGCCGGGGGCACGGAAGCCGCGATCACTCCCATGGGTGTGGGTGGGTTCGCCGCCATGCGGGCGCTTTCCACCCGTAATGACGAACCACAAAAGGCCAGCCGTCCGTGGGATACGGCGCGTGACGGCTTTGTCATCGGCGAAGGCGCCGGAATTCTCATACTGGAGGATCTGGACTTTGCTCGTGACCGCGGAGCCAACATTCTGGCTGAAATCGTGGGCTATGGCATGAGCGGCGACGCCTACCACATTACTCAGCCCGCCCCGGGACATGAAGGCGGCTTCCGCGTGATGCAGAATGCTTTAAAGGACGCTCACGTGGAGACGTCAGCGGTGGGATACGTAAACGCTCATGGAACTTCGACCGACATCGGCGACCGGCTGGAAGCACAAGCCATTCGGGACTTTTTCGGCGATCGGAAGATTCCTGTGAGTTCGACCAAATCCATGACGGGGCATCTGTTGGGCGGAGCGGGTGGCCTGGAGGCCGGAGTCACGATTCTTGCCTTGCGCGACCAGATCTTGCCTCCTACGGTGAATCTGGAAAATCAGGACCCGGAAACGGCCGGTATGGACTTCGTCCCCAATCACGCCCGCAAAGCCTCTGTGGAATACGCCCTGTCGAACTCCTTCGGATTCGGCGGGACGAACGGAGCGCTGCTATTCCGCCGCTGGAGCGAGTAGGTTTCTGAAGCCGCCGTCAAATTATCTTTAGGGCGATTTTCGACTCGTCGGTGTACCCGGGGTAACTGCACCTTGGTACCCCCACATAGTCCTTTTACCCGTTTGCCAAGCCGCAGAAGGCGCGCCAGAATGGGGTTTCGAGCCGAAACTCATGCCACGCGCCTCTGGAACGGTTCTTGCCCCCATACCATCGCCAAAGAAAGCCGCTGCCCGGGTGGCCTTGATTGACATCCCGCAGCCAACCCGGACCATTCTTGCCGAGTGTTTCCGGCAATTTGGGGTCGAAAGTGTGCTGCTGACCGAAAACGTGGCGGGGCGCCTTGCCAAAGAAAAATTTGAGGCCTGCGTTCTCCGGTTGAACCCGCAAGCGGGGCCCATGTTGGAAGCAGCGCGCAACTCACTCTCCAACAGCCGCATGGTGATTTATGGGCTGGGAGGCAGCACGCAAGAAGCGATGAAATTTTCCAAGTACGGCATCAATGCCGTGTTCAACGAGCCGGTAGAGCGTCCGGCCACGCTCAAACTGGTAAGGGCAACACAGATGCTGGTGTTGCACGAGTTCCACCGTTACGTGCGCATTCCTGTCATTACGGAGATTTCGCTGATCACCAACGACGGCCGCCGTTTCACAGCAACCAGCCAGGAAATCAGCGCTGGAGGCATGTCGATGAAGAGCGGAGAAGATATTGCCCCGGACACCGCGCTGGAGCTTTCGTTTGCGCTGTTGACCCTGCCCCGCCTCTGGGTGCGTGCCACGGTGAGCTGGCGCAAGCCGGACAAGACCTTTGGAGTGCGCTTCGACTCCAAGGACGACCGCCGCTTGCGCATCAAAGAGTGGATTGACGCCTACCTCGAAAACTAGCCTCGATGCTTTGCGGAATGTAGAATCAGTTGATGGGCGACACCGCGCAACTGGTACAGATTGAGCTTGGCCCGCCGGTCCGGCTGCCCAAGCCGGAATGGCTGAAGGCCAAGGCGCCGGTGGGCGAGAACTTCCACAACCTCAAGAAGTTGGCTCGTGGCCTGGGACTGCACACGGTTTGCGAATCGGCGCAGTGTCCTAACATTGGCGAGTGCTGGAATCACCGCACTGCGACTTTCATGTTGTTGGGGGATATCTGTACCCGCCATTGCGGATTTTGCGCCGTGCCCAAAGGGAGGCCGGGGCCGATTGACCAGGATGAGCCTCGCCGGGTAGCCGAAGCCGTGGCTACCCTTGGACTGAAGCACGCGGTCATCACCAGTGTGAACCGGGATGACGATAACCTGGGCGGGGCACGCATTTTTGCTGAGACGATCCATGAGGTTCGGCAAGTCTCGCCGGGTTGCCGGGTGGAAGTGCTGATTCCCGATTTTCAGGGCCTGGATGAGGCTTTGCGTATCGTGCTTGCGGCCAAGCCTGATGTGCTCAACCACAACACCGAAACCGTGCCGCGTCTGTACCGCGCAGTACGGTCAGGTGCCCGCTATGAAAGGACATTGCAGCTCTTGGAAAATGCCAAGAAGTTTTCCCCGGGCATGATCACCAAGTCGGGTGTCATGGTTGGGCTGGGGGAAACCATGACCGAACTGGTGGATGTGTTTCGCGATCTGGGATCGCGGGGCGTGGACATCCTCACTGTGGGCCAGTACCTGCGGCCCTCGCGCGACCATCTGCCGATTGCGCGGTTTTACACTCCCGCAGAGTTTGAGTATCTCAAAGATGAAGCATTGCGCTTCGGCTTCCGCCACGTTGAGTCTGGTCCGCTGGTGCGATCAAGCTATCACGCACACGAACAGGCGGAGTCGACCTCGACGTCGAGTTTGCCGGTCTAGATCACCGACACGGCAGGTAACGAAAATCTCTCTGGGATCTGGAGTTCACTCGCTGCCCGCACGGGCGGGGACGCCCGCGCCTACATCGATCATCAGAATATCTTCAGGCGGATGGTCAGGTACTTCTTGGGATCTGTCCTGATGGCTTTGACCAGTTCCCGGCTTTCCGCCAGCAGTTGGTCGGCGTTGTTGTAGAGAGATTGATCTTGAAGGAATTTGCCCGCGGTGCCTTGTCCCGCCTCCAGGCGGTCGGTTATGGCAGAAAGTTTGTCCATCGTGTTCTGCAATTTCGCCGCGAATTGTTCATCCTTGGCAAACTTGCCCAAAGCTCCTTTGCCGGCGTTCACGTCGTCGGTGAGTTTCTTCACATTGGCAACGGTGGCATTGGCATTATTGTAGAGTTCAGGGTCCTTCAGAAGCTTTCCCGCAGTTCCCTTACCCGCATTCAGATCGTCAATGATGGCGTTTAACTTGTCGACCGTCGAATTGGCGCGCTGGTAGAGTTCATCGCTGGAAAGCAATTTGCCGATCGTGCCGCCGCCCTGGGTGACCTCGTTGATAAGCTTCTGAAACTGATCGACAGTGGCATTCAGCCGGTTGTAGAGACTGGGATCATAAATTGCCTTGCCAACGGAACCCTGGCCGCTTTCCACGAAGGCGATGATGCGGTCGAGGCGCTTCAGCAGAGCGTCCATGTTCTGCAGCGTGCCCTGGCCGGCGCGGACCATGTCAGAAAAGTCCGGGACTTCCCGGCTGGGCAGGACGTCGCCCTCCTGGACTTCCGGTGATTTTGCGCCGGAGCTGTCGATGTCGATATAGGTTTCGCCCAGCACTCCGGCGGTGGAGAGCAGGGTCACGGAATCCTTGCGCAATGCGTAGTGGAACTTGGTGCTCACTTTCATGGTGACTTCGACGGGCGTGAGCTGCCTTGCCTTGTCGGGGACGACGCGCACCGCGGTTACGTTCCCGATATCCACGCCAGCAAGGCGCACCGGCGCTCCCACGCGCAAACCGCTGGCATTATCAAAATATGACCGCAGGAGGATCTTGTGGGAGAACAAACCGCCGGTTCCGCTCATCAGAAAGATGAGCACAGCCAGGGTGATGCTGGCTACGATCACTGTCAGTCCGACTTTTAGTTGAGACCACTGCAGTTGCTTCTGGCTAGGCACTTTTCTCCCCGAGCAACGCCATCTGCAAGCACTCTCCGCAAGCGGTACCGCACCACCAGAATTCCAGCATGATAGCAGACCCCCGGTCGGGCTTCACGTGGAGGTCCGTAGGCAGGGTCCCCAGGCAAGTCAGGGCCAAAAGATAGGCCGCCGCGCCGCACGCCAAGGTCACATTGAGACCGAACTGAATGGCGATCACCATGGCCAGCACCGAACCCAGCACGCTGGAAGCTGCATTCATCGCCCACGCCCACTCCACCGCATTGGTCACGGGCGCGCTGCGCTGGGGCGCGGGAAACTCCGGCGCGGGGCTGCTCGCCAGGCCACGAAGGCCGGTAGGAAAAGGCATGCCCATGGCGAAGCCCAGAGGAACCAGAAGACCGCCGCTGACTACCAACTTGGCGACGAAGGGCAAGACCGACCAGGGCTTCCAGCAGGCCGGGGAGGACAAATACGTAAAGCCCAATCACCGCCACGATGACTGCCAGCGGCAGCCAGGCGCGCCCGGCTACCCTCATCCACTTGCGCGAAGCCAGACTTCCGGCGCCGCTCGAAAGCAGAAGCAGAAACACGACCACGGTCAGAGCGTACGTCGGGTGGCCTAGAAACAGGACGAAGCGTTGGATAAAAGCCACCTCGACCAGGATGTATCCGAGTCCGACGGCGATGAAATACAAGAGCGGCAGCGCACGTTGCCCGGTGCCGGCGCGCAAGGCAAGAGGAAGCACGAGAAAAACCAGCACTGCGAGCAGGGAAATAATCAGCACCATCCCCAGGACGGCGACGCCCAGGTTAACTTTCCAATCAATGCCTTCCTGCGCCGAGTCAGAATTCAAGAGCTGGCGCAGCTTCAGCGTGAAAAAAAAGAAGGGCGCATTGTCGTACACCGGCGCAACGTTATAGGGATAGTTTCGGGCGAAGGCAGCGGGATCGTTGGCAGCTATCAGCGCTGAAAAGGGGTTGTCGCCCGGATCCGATGGCAGGTACAACCCGACAAGCGCTGGGTTGCTATTGAGATGATTCTGTACCGCCTGCTCTTCGTCAGGGGTGAAGGCACTCTTTTTTGCGAGTACGACAACTGGAATTCCGTCCTCGTCGAGGTCGCCTTCAGAAATGACCATGAAGTTTCTTGCCGGCTCAGCGACGCCCAGCGAGTGCAAGGACTCCATCGCCACGGAAACCACTCGCAACGCCTCGCGCGGCTGCTGAAATTCCCAGCGGGTAATGGCGACCATTCCGTCGGGTTTGAGATGTTGGAAGTATTCCCGGAATGCCTCCACTGTATAAAGACTGTTTTCGCTGAGAGCAAACGCTCCGGCAGCGGTGGAAGCCCAGGTATCCACCAGGGTCATTTGCACCACATCGAACTGGGATGAGGAGTTGCGAACAAACGACCGGCCGTCGGTGACGTGAATGTGCACCTGCGGCAGGCTGTACAGGTGATACGAGTAATCGGCGTAGCGCCCCCGCATGATGGTGTCGGCGATGATGGGATTGATTTCGATTCCGGTGACGCTGGGACTGCCATTGGCTACGGCGCGCAAGCACGTCCACACCGCCGCCCGGCCCGATGATGGCGTATTCCCCTCGCGGGCGGAGCACATTGGCCAGAGCGGGCGGTGCTGCCATGAGGTTCTTCTGCCAGACGGTCCCCTGCCACTTGGTGGGATCGGCATTCATGATGTAGGTGGACGCGTCGGCGTCGATGACCACGGTCTTAGCGTCGCCTTGGCGGTCCACTTCTACACGGGAGATGGCGTTCCAAGCGGCAAATTCCACCCACGAAGGATCGCGCCGCAATCCTTTCGCGTACACCACGTCGATGAGCCGGCCCGAATGGTTCGCCGCTATCACCACGAATAGACCGCAAGCCAGTCCGGCCAAGCTTTCCGCAAAGTGCCGGCCGAAGCCCATACGAATCCGGCACAGCAAGAAACTAACGCCGCAAAGAGTATCGTATTCGGACCACCCAGCCAGTTCAGCAGCGGGACAATTCCCAGACAGGCCAGCGCGCCGCCGACCAGGTCTGCTCCGTAAAGACGGGGAATGTGTTCCGCTTCGCGCGCAAAGACGACGGAGAACTCCACGCCGGTCACAAAAAACGGGAGAGCCGAAATCAGGTACACCACGGTGAGATTCAGGAAATTCCCGGATGAAAGCTCCAGCGAGACCGGCAAGTGCAAAACAATTTCGAGAACGATGGGAACCAGCAACGCATTCGCCGCGCACAAGCCCGGCAGCGAGATTGCGGGTCTCAAACCGGGCCAGCCGGGGCTTGCCGAGGTAGGCAAAGACACCTCCCGCGCCCAGCCCGAGCAGGGCAATGGAAATCGCCAGGAAGGCAAAGTGATAGAAAAGCACTACCGAGAACAGGCGAGTGAGCGATAGCTCCAGAAGCAAGGCAGCGAAACTGCTTAGCGCGATACCGGCCAGCAAAGTGCGGTCCCCGACCTGCTTTGGCGCGGTCGCGGGAGACATCAGTAGAGTCGCATGCATTCCAGGTGATTGAAAGAATGCGACAGTCTATCAGAACGGGTTGCAGAACAGGCTGGAGGGTCTAACCAGTTTTCAGTTATCGGTTCTCAGTTCTCAGTTTTCCAGAATTACTTGTGCGATGGCTTCGGAGGCGGTGTGAGAAAGCGAGAGAGCAACGTGTGTGGCGCCGAGTTTAGCGGCGAACTCCGCGGCTTTGCCGTGAAAGGCAAGCGTGGGACGGCCTCCGGGCTCGCGGCGCACTTCGAGGTCACGCCAGCGGACACCATGGTTCCAGCCGGTGCCCAGCGCCTTCATCGCGGCTTCTTTGGCCGCAAAGCGGGCCGCGTAACGTTCCATGCGGTTGGCTTTGGAATCGCAGTACTGAATCTCGCCCTCGGTGAAGATGCGGCGGAGAAAGCGGTCGCCGTAACGGGTGATCGAATGCGCAATGCGCGGAACTTCGGCGATGTCGATACCAGTGCCGACGATCATGGGTTAGACGATTGCCTTCGTGATGGCGTCCGCGACCGACCTATCCTGTTCGGGAAAGACCGTGCGGAAATCGAGCACGACCCGCCCTTCCTCCACGCGAGCGATCACCGGCGGATCGAAGGCGCGAAGGCGGGAGGCTATTTCATCGGCGCTCAAATCCTCAGCGGTGATCGCCAGAAGGCGAGTGGGCAGAACGGCCGAGGGGGCCGCACCGCCGCCGATCACGGACTCGCCGTCAACCACTTCAAGGGCATAGTCGCGGGGAGCGAACAGCAGCGGCCACAGCCAGCGTGCGCGCATCGATTTCCTCTTTGGAAAGCCGCATCATGCGCAGCGCGGGAATGACTTCGTAGCTACGTTTCACATAGGCCAGCAGCGTGGCTTCGAGCGCGGCGTAAGCCAGTTTATCTACACGCAATGCTCTGAAGAGAGAATTTGCCCGCGCGTGCGCGATTAGATCACTGCGGCCGCTCAGAATTCCGGCTTGCGGTCCGCCTAACAGCTTGTCGCCGCTGTAAGTGACGATATCAACGCCGGCGCGAAGACTATCGATGACCGAGGGTTCGCCCGCCACGCCGACGGATCGAAGATCAAGCAGTGATCCGCTGCCCAGATCTTCCATCAGCGGAAGGTTTCTTTGGCGTGCCAATCTTGCGAGTTCTTCAAGGCTGGGTTGCTCAGTGAATCCGGTAATTTGGAAGTTGGAGCGGTGGACCCGCAGCAGCAGGCGAGTGTGTTCGTTGATGGCTCGCTCGTAGTCCGAGACACGGGTACGGTTGGTCGTGCCCACCTCGCGTAGAGCGGCTCCGGACTTAGACATGATCTCCGGAATGCGGAACGAGCCACCGATTTCGACCAGTTCTCCGCGCGAGACGATCACTTCACCGCCGTCGGCTAACGTATTCAGCGCGAGCAGGACGGCGGCAGCGTTGTTGTTGACCACGATGGTGGAAATCTTTACTGGCGCGGTCCGATCCGCTGCCGCACGGGCGGGGACGCCCGCGCCTACATCGTCCTGGTCGAGAAGCTTGCTGAAAAGCCGGGCCACGTGAACGTCACGCTTGCCGCGTTCCCCGGCGGCGAGATCGTATTCGAGATTGGAATACGCGCCTGCCGTCGCAGAAATGTGTTCCAACGCATTCAGGGCCAGCGGAGCACGGCCAAGATTGGTATGCAGGATGACTCCGGTGGCGTTGATGACGGTGCGCAGAGAATGGCCGAGGTTCCGGCGGAGCTGATGTTCAACGGCGTCCGCAAGTCCCGAGAGAGCAAGATCTACCCCGGCGGAATCGAGATGCCCGGCACTGATCTCCTCGCGCAGGCGGGCAAGAACCGCGCGCGTAGCCTCGATCGCGGCGTTCTGGCCGTCAGCCAAGACCAGCGGCGCCAGTTCGGGCGAGCGCACCAGTTCGTCGACCGACGGCAGCATCCGATAAAGGTCGGCCTTGGTAGCTGATTTCACCGCTGACGATTATCCCACGCGAGCCCGCGCCAGCCCAAGCGCGCGCGAGATTACACGTAGGGATCACTGGCCGTCACTGTTGAAAGTATCCAGAGCAAAGCGAAAGCTGTCAGACGACACGTGGACTGGTCCCCGAAATGGCTGGTCGATGTTCGATATTGCGACCAGAACAAGTGAGATCATGAATGAAAGAAAGAATATCTGGATCATGTGGACTTTGAGATCCTCAACGCCGAAAAGGCACGCCGAACCGAGAGTTACAATCGCGCCGACGATGAGCACTGCCCAAAGCATAGCCGGAAGCTGGCTACGGCTCTGCAGTTCGCGCGTGCGGCGGAACTGAGTAAAGGTACTCATTTCCGCCAAGGAGTGGTCGAGGCTTAATTGCTGGGTTGGCGTTTGGGGCTGGATCTGCGTCATGGTTTTCCAAATCTGGTCCACGATCGTGTGGCTTTGAGGGCTGACTTTCCCCTGGCTCATGGCCGGCCATTCGTCGTTCACAATTACCGAAGCGTAGCTGCGGACGAGGTTTTGGATAAGGGCGCAGTCGTTCGGAGAGAGTCCCCGCGCCATCCGGTAGAGATTGACCAAAGCATTCGACTCCTGCTCAGCGTTGTTCTCTGCAGAACGAAAATTAGTCCACACTCCCGACAACATGAAAGCCAGAATGACCGCGTAGGTGGTGCCCAACACTTCGACGCTCGGTCCGATCACGTCGTTATGTTGACGCCGGTGGCTGGAAGGCCACACGCGGTGCAACAGGTAGAGAAAAGTCAAAGAAGCCGCGATGCTGGCGATGATCATCAGCACGGAAACAAACACGCTATGCACGGGTGCACCTCAGGCCGGGCGAAATCCGGGTTGCAGATTTTTCGCATAAATCGACTCAATGAGCAAGGGGATGCCGATCTTTCGGCATGGGTCACGCCGGTTTATGCCACTTCTACCAAGCCGTAGGTCCGTTGCCAGTGGGTACGCATGTGGCGGAGAGCCCGGTCAATTTCTTCCCGAGAGATCTCGGCGTTGGGACCGTCCAGGACTGCGGCGGCTTCGCGTTTTGCGGCTTCGAGTAGTTGGCGATCGCGGATAAGGTTTGCAACCTGAAAGCTGGGCATCCCGGCCTGACGTGTCCCGAAGAATTCGCCCGGGCCGCGAAGCTCGAGATCGAGTTCTGCTATCTGGAAACCGTCATTGGTGCGTACCATGGCGTCCAGGCGGCGTTCGCCTTCTTCCGAGACTTTGCCTCCGGTCATCAAAATGCAATGCGACTTGGCAGCCCCGCGGCCGATGCGTCCGCGTAGCTGGTGGAGCTGGGCCAGCCCGAAACGTTCGGCGTGTTCGATGACCATCACCGTGGCGTTGGCCACGTCCACGCCAACTTCGATTACCGTCGTGGCCACCAAAATGTCGATCTCGCCCTTCTGGAACAGCCGCATGGTCTGCTCTTTCAGATCGGCATCGAGCCGGCCGTGCAGCAGTCCCACGTGCAAATCGGGGAAAATGCGCTTGCCTAATTCCTTGTACATTTTGAGGGCGGCCTTGATCTCGGTTTCTTCGTTTTCTTCGATCACGGGATAAACCACATACGCCTGGTGGCCGACCGCAACCTGTTTGCGGAGGAACTCCCAGACTTTTTCGGATTCGTCGTCGGAAATGAGCCTCGTCACGATCGGGGTTCGACCGGGGGGCATTTCATCGATGACACTGAGGTCCAGATCGCCGTAGAGGGTAAGGGCAAGCGTGCGGGGGATGGGTGTAGCCGTCATGACCAGAACGTCGGGCTCGGCAGCGGCTGAACTCGATTCGGCCTGGGAGGGTCTGAGACCCGCCCCTCCACTGGGACCCGCCCCTGGACGGGGATTGGTCGAGTCTCCCGATTTCTTCATCAGCTTGAAACGCTGCATGACTCCGAAGCGGTGCTGCTCATCCACGATGACCAGTCCCAAGCGGGCGAAATCGACCATTTGTTCAATCAAGGCATGAGTCCCGATGATCAACTGCGCATTTCCCTGAGCGATATGGCGGCGAATTTCCCGCTTACGATCATCTTCCAGCGAGCCGGTGAGCAGGACGACGCGATAGCCGGCAGGTTCCAGAATCCGGCGCGCGGAAAAATAATGCTGCTGGGCCAGGATTTCCGTCGGCGCCATGAGCGCAGTCTGGTAGCCGTTTTCCATGGCGATGATGGCGGCCTCAAAAGCCACGATGGTCTTGCCCGAGCCCACATCCCCCTGCAGGAGGCGGCGCATCGGGGAGGGTTTTTCCATGTCCGATGCGATCTCTTTTAGAGCGCGCTTCTGAGCGCCTGTGGGATGAAAAGGCAGGATATTCTTGAGGGCTTCACGAACCCGCTCATCCAAGTGGAAGGCAATCCCGGTCTGAGCCTTCTGCTGGCGCCGTTTGAGCTCGAGGCCAAGCTCGAGGGAGAAAAGCTCTTCGAAAATGAGCCGGATGTGGGCCGGGGTTCGCGCGGCTTGAAGGTCCTCGAAACTCTCTCCCGGATCGGGCCAGTGCGCTTTCCAGAACGCTTCGCGCGGCGGAATCAGGCTCAGATGCTTTCGGACGACGCCGGGAATGGGGTCCTGCAGATCGGGAGCGAGACTCTCCAGAGCAGTACGGACAATGCGCCGAAACCAGCGTGCAGTGAGCCGCCCTTGGCCTGCCGATTCGTAAATTGGAACAATGCGGCCAATTTCAAGTGAACTTGCCAGCTTGCGCTCAGCTGCGTCGCTGGAGCCGTCGTCCGCGGAGTCATCCAGAATCTCAAACTGGGGCTGCACTAACTGCAACTCACCGCCGTATCTTTCCTCCTCCACCTTGCCGTAGAGCGCCACCAGTTGTCCTGGCTTGAAACGGTCGCGCAGATAGGCCGCGTTAAACCAGATGCACTTCAATCGGGTGCGGCCCTGGCCAGCCGTCATCTGGAAAATGGGCATGCGGCGGGTACGGAAAAGACCGGAGTTGCGCACTTCCGCGATCACCGTGGCCATCTCCCCCGCCCGGAGTTCATTGATGCCGCGAGGGTTAAGGCGGTCTTCATAGCGGAAGGGAAGATAATGCAGAAGATGGTCAACAGTATGGATTCCCTTGGCGGCCAGCACTTCGGCGAGCTTGGGACCAATGCCCTTGACGTACTGCACGGACGTGGAGAGTTCCAACACCAGCAAGATGTTAGCAGGAGCACCCGATGATGTGGTGATGCCGTACCATAGCTATTCCCACGGGCTTCTGGTGTCCAAGAAAGCAATGCTAAGTTTCGCGCAAGCCCTGCTCGCCGTACTGGCGGGAAACGCCGCATACTTCCTGCTCCTACCTCACCTGCCGCCTGTGGCGCGGCACAGACCCTTTCAAGCGGACCTGGGACTCCTGGTCGATTTCTGGCTTTGTCTGGTGGCGTTTGGGGCGGTCAAGAGCCTATGGAGGCAAAATCGGCGCTCTGAAGAGCGAAAGAGATGATTTCGGGTCACATCTGGGTTACTTTCGGCACCTCGGTAACTGTCTTCCCGCCGCGTAGAATCCTGCCAGGAACATGCAGAAAATCGCCATCCTCTATGACGCCAGCCAGGCGGTGCTCTCGACCCTGGATCGGGATGAAGTACTGCGCCAGATCCTGATCATTGTGCGGGACTATTTTCATTTGCACAACGTGGCGGTGCTGCTGCTGGACAAAGACCGCAACGAGCTAAAGTTGTGTACGCAACTGGGTTGGGAGGCTGATGGCGAGAACGTGCGCCTGCCTTTGGGGGCTGGAGTAACGGGGGCAGCCGCGGCCCAGAAGCGTCCCGTGTATGTGCCAGATGTCACGAAAGATGCACGTTACGTGGCCTCATCCAAGAGCACGCGCTCGGAGCTGGCCATTCCTCTCATGGTGCGGGACGAAGTGGTCGGCGTATTGGACTGCCAGAGCGACAACCTGGACCACTTTGACGACGATACAGTCGACCTGCTGACACTGTTCTCCACTCAGGCCTCCATGGCCTTGCAGAACGCGAATTTACATTCGCTGGAGCGGCGTCGAGCTTCACAATTGGAGGCGATCAACGCCATTGCGCAGGAAACCACGGTGGTTCTGGATTTGAAGGAATTGCTTTCGAAGGTATGCATCCTGATTCAAAAGGCCTTCCAGGTTTCACATGTATCGGTTTTGCTTAAGGAAGAACAGGACCTGGTGCTGCGCGCGCACTACGGCAGCTTGACTTCGCGGACTGCAGAGGGTGGACGACTGCCCGCTGGAACCGGTGCCTGGGGCCGCACGCTCGAAGGCGGCAAGACACGCATTGAAAGCGACGTCAAAGCGCAACCGGATGAACCCAAGCTATACGAAGAAACGGGCTCCCGCATGTGTATCCCCCTGGCCTCGTTTGGTCATATTCTGGGAGTGCTGGTGCTCGAAAGTGAGCGCGAGCGTGCCTTCAGCGTTGCCGATATTCAGCCTCTGGAGTCAGTCGCTGACATCTGTTCCACGGCGATTCAGAATGCTCACTACGTGGAGCGCGTGCAGCAACTGGCCTATCTCGATGGACTGACGGGAATTTTCAATCGCCGTTTCTTTGAGCTGAGGATCGCTGAGGAAATCGAACGGGCGCGGCGTTTTGATGCCGGCATGGCCGTGATCATGGTCGACATCGACCATTTCAAGCGCTTGAACGATGAGTTTGGCCACCTGCTGGGGGATGAAGTGTTGCGCCAGGTATCTTCGATTTTTCACCAGCAACTGAGGAAGATCGATGTGGTGTGCCGTTATGGAGGAGAAGAGTTCGCCATCCTGCTTTCGCAGACAAACCCGCGCCATGCCCTGAGCGTGGCCGAAAAATTGCGGCGGTTGGTGGAATCATGGCAATTCCCCGGCGTGCCGCGTCCAGTAACGATTAGCGCGGGCGCCGCGGCATTACCCGACAATGGGACCACGCGGGATGAATTGGTAAAGGCGGCCGACGCCGGGCTCTATGCCGCAAAACAGGAAGGACGCAACCGGGTGCGTTTAGCCCCGGCTGATCGCAAGACACGAGCGCAAACCACCGCGAACTAGGTCCCGGCACCTCGCCGGGCTAGATATCAGCCCGGGGCATCTGCAACTCGCGGATAAGTTCTTCCCGAAGCTCTCTTCCCTGATCCTGAAGTTCGCGCTGCACCTCTTGCATTTCCTGGCGTAATTCATTTTCGTGATCACGAAGATCGCGAGTCGCTTCCTCGATCGCTTCCGTTTGTATTTCGCGCGTGGCCCGGTCCAACTCAGGCTTAACGCGGGCGATCTCGTCGTTTAACCCGGTTAGATCGATGTCCACAGAGCCGTCGAGTTGAGGGACGTCAATGCGTTGATCGCGCAATTCAGACTGCTTTCGTTCCGGCAAGGTCAGGGAGAGGTTTTGTTCTTTCTTGTCCCGAATAATGCTGAGGTTCACCGGATTGGCCTTGCGGCCGCGCAGCGCGCGGGTAAAGTCACCGGTGTCGCTGACGGTCTCTCCATTTACACGCACAATCACATCGCCGGCGCGGAAGCCCGACTTCTCTGCAAAGCTCCCTTTCTCGACTGAGCGTACCAGGACGCCCTGTCCATTCTTGGCGCCGAAGAAATCGCCGAGCTGGGGAGTGAGGTTCTCCACCATTAAACCGCTGCGCAAGGACGAGTGAACCACCACAATATTGACCGGTATGTCGATATCCGGGAGGGCAGGCATCGCAGGCATGGCAGGCATCGCGGGCATCGCCGGCATCGCGGGCATGGCGTACTTGTAGTGTTGGTGTTCAGAACCGATCGCCTGCTTACGGTCAGCCAGTTGAGCTTTAATACTCATTGCTTGGCCGTCACGGCTGATCCCGAGGGTGACGACTCGCCCCGGCGGAATCTCGTGGATCATGCGGCGCAGTTGCTCCACGCTTTCCACTTCGGTTCCGTTCAGCGTAAGGATGACATCGTGTTCCTTCAGACCCGCCTTTCCAGCGGGGGCATCCTGGTCGACCATGGTCACTTCGACGCCTTGCTCTTCTTTGAGCTTGAGGTCGGCGAGCCGGTCGGCGCTGACGTCTCGGGTATCGACGCCCAGGTAGGCGCTGCCGCCTCCGGACTCGTCACTTGAGTACCCGAATGGTTCGATGAGCGGCTCGCGGGAAAAACCCTGGGGGGCGCTGCCGAACGCCAGCAACAACACCAAGCCAAAAGCCGGTTTGAGGATCGAGTTGCTCATGGTCGCTCCTCCAGTGTTGGAGTCTTTAGTGGTTCGTACGCCGGAAATTGATATTGCCGGTAGTGACCCGTACTTTCAGCACCGGGCCGCCGCCGTTCAAATTGCCTTCAGCAGTTACCGTCTTGGGGCCGTAATCTCCGCCTTCCGACACGACCCGCAGCTCGGGAAACTCGGAGTGGATGTTGTGGCCGTTGGCTACCTCGATCGCGGCGCGAACCGTCATGTTCAGGTTGGAAGGCAGATATACCGTAATGTCTCCCACGGACGTTTCCAGCACCGAGTCGGCGGGCTCTGCGCCGCTGGCCAGGAATTTGGCGATGATGCCTCCCGCGCCGGTCTCGGCACGCGCTGAGGGAACCCCATTCAGTTCGATCGTGCCACCGCCGGTCTCGGCGCGCACCGGGCCCTTGGCCGAACCCAGGCGTATGCTGCCACCGCCCGTCTCCAACTCCGCGCCGCCGTCGATATCGCCCAGGTCGATGCTGCCCCCGCCGGTGCTGGCCTTGAGTCGCCCAGTGCAGCGCTCCATCTGAATGCTGCCGCCGCCGGTCTCTAACACTGCACTCTGCAGGCCGTGACCACGTGTACGCTGCCACCACCGCTTTCCGCATTGAGTTTGCCCTTGGCCGAGACCACTTTGATACTGCCGCCTCCAGTGTGCAGGTTGACGTCGCCGCCTATCGTGCCCACATCAATGCTGCCGCCGCCGGTTTCTGCGCTCACTGCGCCGCCGATGTCATCCAGTTTGATGCTGCCGCCGCCGCTCTCCGCCTCAACCCGGCCGCTGATCGCCTCGGTGCTGACGCTGCCCCCGTCGGTTTCGATTTTCACCAATTCCATGTCGCGGGGAACGTTAATGGTGAACTCACCGGAAAAGCGGTGCCGCCGGCCATCGCGCCAGTCAGCTACGATCCAGGCGGTATCTCCCCGCACAGAGGCGGTGATTTTGTAAGAATCGAATTCGTGGCGCGCTTCCTGTTCAGAGCCGGTCTGGGTGCGATTGCGAATCACATAACTGATGCCCGAGGTCGAACCCCCTTGCACTCGAACCGAGCCGATGTCCACTTTCACCCGCAGATTTCTGGCTGCACCGAGCGTGCCCGTGATTTCCTGCGCCCAGCTTCCGCCCTCGCGGTGTACGCTGCTTTCCTGTGCGCCGGCCAGCGGCAGGACCAGCAGAAATGCCGCTACGAATTGTGAGAGCTTCTTCAACATGGATTAGTCGATCTCCGGCATTTGCGCCAATACGTTGCGCGCCTGCGAGCGGATGTATTGATTGGAATCGTTCTCCGCCAGTTTGCGCAGCACGGTTCGCACACTGCCGTCCGCCCAGCAGGGCTCAAGCAGATGCAACGCCTCGGTGCGCAGGCCGGGATTAGAATCGTTCACCAAAGCCTCCAGCACCGCATCGCGGACGCGCACGTCGCCCTTCACATACGGGCCGAGGCCTTCCAGCGCTTTCAGCCGCACGCCGGGATTGGAGTCATAGCGCAGCGCATACAAAAGCGCCTCGCGCACGTTCACATCATTTGGCTTCTGGGTCAGCAGATCGACCGAATCCATGCGCACGCCTGAGTTGTAATTGTTGCGCGCGGCGAAGAGCAGCAATTCCTGGATGCGCTGGTCGTTGAGCGAACCTTCGACTTGCTGCGTGGACAACGTGTCGTACTTGATGCTGATCTGATCGGAGCCGGGCTTCTGGTCGACGGAACGGATACCGGCGATGGAAGATTCGTCGGGAGCCCCCACCGGACTAACCTCAACCGGAGACCGATCGCTCATCAACTGATAAGTCACGCCGATTCCCCCAGCGAAGCCAACGATCAGGATTGCCGCTGCCAGGGCCGGAGCAAATTTAATAGGCCGCAGCCAGGCGCCGGGATCGAAAATCAGCCTTTGCCAGAAGCCGCCCTGTTCGGTGGTTTCGAGCGACTCCTGCAGCCGCATTCGTGAAGAAGCCAGCAGATTAGGCGTCGGCTCTTCCACCGGCAGCCGCGAAATTGTGGCGTGAAATTGACGGCTCGCCTTCAGTTCCGTGGCGCAGCCCGGACAGCGCGCCAGATGCTGCTCCAGTTCGTAACGGGCGTCGTCAGGGAGCTCGTTATAAACGTACAGCAGAATGTTTTCCTGCACCCACTCGCATTTCATAATTGCACCCCCGCGATGGGGAATTTCTCTTCTCTATGCTTCATCGCATATCCGCCAGCGAGCCACGCAGTTTCTGAGTGGCGCGAAATAAAGTATTTTTTGCCGTTTCTTCCGTGGTATGCAAAATCTCTCCCACGGTCCTCAGTTTCAGACCGTGGTAATGCTTCAATTCAAAAACCATGCGCTCGCGCGGCGTGAGCTTCTCGAGCGCGTGATTGATTCGCGTCCCCAGCTCGCGGCGCATCAGATCGCGCTCCGGGTTGGCTCCAGCGCGCGCGTCCGGAACCTGATCGAGCACATCGTAAACCTCGCCTTGCGCATCCATCGCGACCGGCGCATCTTCTTTGCGCACCTGCCGCTTGCGCAGGTGATCCAGGCAAAGATTGGTCACGATGCGGTAGATCCAGGTGTAGAAGGAGCACTCAAAGCGGAAATTTCCCACGCTTTTGTATGCCTTCAGAAACGCTTCCTGGTAAATGTCCTGGGCTTCGTGTTCCGATCCGGTGAGATGCAGAGCCAGCCGGAGAACAGCCTGGTCGTAATGCCTCACCAGCTCCTCGAAGGCAGCGCGATTGCCGCGTTGCGCCTCGCGGACCAGTAACGAATCATCGATACGACCTAGCCCTTGCCCAGCCATGTGGCCCCGCAATAAGGGGTCCTGGGGTTCGCTACTGCCTTCCCGCTCATTTCGCGCCTTGCCCGCAGGGGAACACTCGCCAACCGCAAAAGGTACTGCCCAAACATCGGCCGGCATGCTTCTTGGTCCTCGCCAGGACCGGGCGGCCGCCGCTGCAGGCCATCTTCCCCGGTCGCATTGCCATAGACGTGCCAGCAAGGGAACCGTGAGCAGGAATTATAGGGGTTTGGCAGGATTCGTGCTAAGGGGGCAAGCGCGGGCGGGCTGAGAGCCCGCCCCTTGCCACTGCTTGCTACTCTGTAGCTTCCTTCTCGATGACGACCTTCAGGTGTGTGGTCACGTCCCGGTGCAGCTTGATGGGGACTGTGAACTCGCCCACCGTCTTGAGCGGCTCGTGGAGCTGGATCTTGCGGCGATCCAGGTCGAAGCCCTTCTTGGTCAGCGCTTCGGCAACGTCGCCCGAAGTCACCGAACCGAAAAGCTGATCGTGCTCGCCCGACTTGCGGGTAAACGAAACCGAGAGGCCATCGAACTGCTTGGCCAGTTCTTCCGCCTGCTCTTTTTCCTTGGCGGAGCGGCGCAGGGCCGCAGCCTTCATCTGCTCGATGACTTTCTTGTTGCCCGCAGAAGCCTCAATCGCCAGCTTGTGCGGCAGTAAATAATTGCGGCCGAAACCTTCGGCGACTTTGATGACGTCGCCGCGCGACCCCAACTTCGGCACATCTTCTTTCAGAATGACTTCCATGATTATGACTCCGCTCCGATTTTCACAATACAAATGAACACGCTTGACGGGCGAGGCGCCCGTCGCCACATGGCCGCAGTTACGATGCGCGGCCGGCGAACGGCAGCAAGGCGATATTGCGCGCCTGCTTGATCGCCAGAGACAACCGCCGCTGGTGCGGAGTGCAGACTCCGGTCAGGCGGCGCGGCACAATCTTGCCGCTCTCGGCGACGAACTGCGCCAGCAGGCGAACGTCTTTGTAGTTGATCGCCTCGATTTTCTCCACGCAGAACTTGCAGACCTTCTTGCGGCGGAAATATTTCCGGCCGCCTTCGCGTCCGCCGCCCGGGCCTCCGGGTCCACCGCCGCCGGGACGAAATGGACGGCGTTCGCGGTCGGGCCGGTCCGGGCGTTCTGTGCGCGCCGGACGTTCAACCACGGCAGTGGTGCCTTCGGCCGCTGGTGCTGGTGTTGCTTTCGTTTCTTCAGCCATGATGCTCCTTAGATGATCCTGCTCAAAATCGAATCGGTTGTTGACCGGTAACCCCTATGCAGTGACCGGGGCGGGTTCGCCGCCAGTTTCGGGTTGCGCCGGCGCAGGCGCTGGTGTTGCCGAGGCCTTGCGCCGCGCCGCACGAAGCTTGGCAATCTTGTCGAGGCGCTTCTGTTCCTCGTCGATGCGCACGGTCAGGAACTTGAGGACTTGCTCAGTAACGCGCAAGCGCCGCTCCAGTTCGAGCATGACAGGGCCGCCGCCCTCGACGGTGAGCAGCACGTAAAGTCCGTCGCGGAACCGCCGGACGCTGTATGCAAGCCGCCGCTTTCCCATTTTCTCGACATTCTTCAAGACACCGCCCGAGGACGTCACCGCCGACTCCAAAGTCGAAATCAGCTTGTCCTGGTCTTCTTCCGGCATGTCCGGGCGGACGATAAACATGAGTTCATAAGTACGATTCATTGAGTCTCCAATCTCTATCCAACAGCTATTCTTCCGGCTCGGCTTTGCGGTTATAGCGATTCATCGCCGCCGCCACGCCTTCCTGCAAAATCACTCCCACCGCTTCAGCGGCCGTATCGAGCACCTGATCCACCACCTTGAGCTGCGCCTTGCGAAACGGCTTCAAAATCTTGGTCTCAGGCGCGATGCCCAGCCGGATACGCACAAACTCCTGGGTGCCCAGCACGCCGATAATCGACTTCATGCCGTTGTGCCCGGCCGAACTGCCCCGCTGGCGAATGCGCAACGTTCCTAACGGCAAATCCAGTTCGTCGTAAATCACGATCAGGTCTTGCTCGGGCCTGAGTTCGTGCTTTGCCAGCAGGTCGCCCACCGCCAAGCCGCTCAAGTTCATGAAAGTCTCCGGTTTAGCCAGAAGAACTTCTTCTGAACCGATTCGCGCCCGCGCGGTGAGGGCGCGACACTGGCGGTTCCTGACGTCCACATCCAAGTCGTTCGCAAGCCGGTCGATCGCCAGAAAACCCAGGTTGTGGGGCGTGAACTGATATTCAATGCCCGGGTTGCCCAGCCCGACAATCAGCTTCACTCCGCTAGCTCTTAGCCTTTAGCTTTTAGCTTTTGGCTCTTCCATACCGATACCTGCTGTTGTATCCAACCGTTAACGACCATGTGGGGACGAGTCGAAGACCCGGCCCGACACAATCTCTACTTCTTCTCTTTCTTCTCGGCCTTCTCCGGCTTTTCTGCAGCAGGCTCGGCGGCTTCTTCGCCTTCCACCTCCTGCTTGCCCTTCTTGATGACCTCGGGCTCGGCCGGCACAGCCCCTTCCGCCGCAACCACCTCTGGCGCCGCCACTTCTTCTTCCTTAACCGAAGTAATGTGGGCCACAGGCTGATTGGGATCGGTCAAGAACCGCAGTTTCTCTCCATGCGCCAAATCCGAAACCCGCAGCACGGTGCCGAATACCAGCTCGGAAACATCAGCCTCGATCGAGCTGGGAATATCGCTCGGCAAGCACTCGAGTTCCACCTCGCGCAGAATCTGTTCCAGAATTCCGCCCTGCTGCTTCACGCCTGCCGCCTCGCCCTTTAGAACGATGGGCACGCTGACCTTGAGCTTCTGGTCCATGGCGATGCGCATCAGGTCGATATGCAGCAGGCCACCCTTGACCGGTTCGTATTGCCAGTCCACGATCATGGCCTTGGTGCGCTCGCCGCCGTTGAGCGCGAGGTCAAAAATCGTGTTGTGCCCGGTCGCGGAGTGAAGAATCCGGGAAACCTGGCGGGGATCCAGCGCGAGCGCGAGGGTTCCCTGTCCGGCGCCATACAGCACGGCCGGAACTTTACCGCTACTGCGTACGCGGCGGGCTGCGTTCTTGTTTCCCGCAGTGCGGGGTTGCGCTTCCAAAATATTCGTCTCTGTTGCGGTAGCCATAGTTTAAGTCCTGTTCACGAAAATAATTTGCTTACGGAAGCTTCTTCGTGGATCGCCTGAATGGCGCGCCCGATCAAGCCCGCGACGGTGCGAACCGTAATCTTGGGTTCTTTTGCCGCCGCCTCGACGAGCGGAATCGTGTCCGTCACCACGACTTGCTGGATACAAGATTGAGCGATGTTCTCCACCGCCGGGCCGGAAAGAACGGGATGGGATGCACAGGCGTAAACTGCAGTTGCGCCATTGTCCATCAACGCGGCTGCGGTCTTCACCAGAGTGCCCGCAGTGTCAATCAAGTCATCGAGCACCAAGCAAGTGCGGCCCCTGACATCGCCGATCACGTGCATGATCTCGGCTTCGTTCATTTCGACCCGCCTCTTGTCCATGATGGCCAGTGCTGAATCCATTTTCTTGGCGAAAAAGCGCGCCCGCTCCACGCCGCCGGCGTCCGGTGAAACCACCGTCAAGTTGGGCAAGTTCAGATCTTTGAAATGCCCTACCAGCACCGGCGATGCGAATAGCGGGTCAACCGGGATATTGAAAAATCCCTGAATCTGCGACGCGTGCGGATCAATAATCAGCGCCCGATTGGCCCCTGCGGTGGTTAATAAATCCGCCACCAGCTTGGCCGAAATCGGGGACCGCGGCTTATCTTTGCGATCCTGGCGGCCGTATCCGTAATAGGGGATGACCGCGGTGATGCGCCGCGCTGAAGCACGCTTCAGCGCATCAATCATCAGCAACAGCTCCATCAAGTGCTCATCCACAGGGCGAGAAGTCGGCTGAATTACAAACACATCCGCGCCGCGCACGTTCTCCTGAATCTGGACGTAGGCTTCACCGTCTTTGAAGCGCGTCAGCAGGGCCTGATTGCGACTCAATCCGAGGAACGCGCAGACGTCATCTGCCAGCCGTTCGTTGGCGGTGCCGCTGAAGATCTTGAACTTATCGTCCAAGCGAGCGCGTTGCGGCTTACGCTCCGGCTTCTCTTCGGGGCTCACGTTCTTTTCCGTCAATTTCTCCGTCGCTGTCGCAAGAGTTGCCATGTTAGCCCTCAGCCATCAGCTCTCAGCCATCAGCTAAACCCTTCCGCCTGCCGCTCAGAACTGAGAGCTGACGGCTGAAAGCTGATAGCTGATTTCTGGCTGGGCCGCTAGGATTCGAACCTAGACAAAGTGCTCCAAAGGCACTTGACCTACCATTAGTCGACGGCCCAGTGTTTGTGCCTCTTCTGCCCACCGACTTGGTGAGGCCTGAGATCCTTATTGCAGATTTGGCGATTCAGATTGTAGATGGAAACCCCGATCCGCAATCTAAAATCTTCAAGCCCCGATCTGTAATCTCTTCCAGTATTGCCGCCGGGTCAGAGTGGTGGTTACCAGCGCTGGAACCTTCAGCTGGCGCAAGTCCCTGACCGCGCGCTCGGCCGCCGCCCGACTCCCATACAACCCAAACAGGGCAGAGCCCGAGCCGGATAGCGAGGCAAACGTCGCCCCGGCACGCACCAACACACTTTTTACCTCGCGCAATTCGGGATACTGCGGAAAGACGACCTGCTCAAAGTCGTTTTCAATCCCGGTACGGACGAGGTCGAGAAGCGGGCTCTCGGCCCGGCCCCTGCCACGCGCAGGGACACCGGATAAAATCTTGCCAGTCTTTACTCTTACCTTGGGTCTTGAGGTGGAGTGATCCACCGCTCAGCCACGCAGCCAGCGCGCGGCCAACCTCAAACATTCTATCGGAGGGTGAGAGGCCCGTCAATTTAGCATCGATTCACTTGGGGACGGCCGCCTTCGGCCGTCCCAGCCGAGCGCAGCGAGGCGCTTCCAACACCCCTGGCCATCATCAAATCCCAATCCGCAAACGCCTTCGGAGTCGAAACCCCAACCTCCGGCGTCGCCACAACACAAATCGTCGCCGGCAGATCCGGCAGCGGATAAACTTCCTCTCCGCGTCCGACGCCAAGGACAGTCCCGCCAATCAGAAATAGAGGCAGATCCGATCCCACCTCGGCAGCGATACGCAGTCTCTCCGGGCCCAGTCAACTCTTTCTTCAAAGCCCGTTCCAGCGCTAACAGTGTCGCGACGGCGTTTGCTGAAGCGCCCCCGAGCCCGCCCTGGATCGGCAGCCGCTTTTCAATCTCGATGACCACGCGGCCCCGAGCTGTGAGCGCTGCCATCACCAGTTCAGCAACGCGATAGCAGGTGTTCGAAGCATCCCGCGGCACACGCGGGTCTTCGCAGCGAATCTCAATCCCCTTGCCTCGGTTGACTTCGACCCGAATCACGTCATACAGCGCGATGGTCTGATAGACCGTGCGCAGATCGTGGAAACCGTCGGGGCGAAGAGCACCGATGCACAGGCCGAGGTTGATCTTGGCGAAGGAGCGGAGGGTAACGGGCATGCGGAGACGATTGTAGACGTGAACACCTCTTTTGTGACATTCGTCACAGCCCACCTCGAGCAATGCTCTTAACTTGTCGTTCTGAGCGGAGTTTGCGGGCGCGAAGAGCGCGCAAACGCAGTCGAAGAATCCCTGATTCCACTGGTGACCGTGCCTTGAGCAAGAGAAGAAGTTACTGCGTCTACATCATGGGCAGCCTGTCAGGGACGCTTTACATCGGTGTAACCGGCAATTTGCAGAAGCGCGCATTCCAGCATAAGTTCCATATGCTTGAGGGCTTCACCAGCAAATACGAAGTCGAACGACTGCTCTATTGGGAATCCTATGACGATGTTCACAAAGCCATCGGCCGGGAAAATCAGCTCAAGGGTTGCTCGCGAGCGAAAAAGATCGCTCTTTTTGAGAGCACCAACCCGCACTGGTTGGATCTGGCGAGAGATTGGTACCCGTCGATGAAAACGAGTGAAGAGGGTAGGGGTGCTTCGACTTCGTCGGGCCAGCCTAAACCGGCCGGCCCTCCTCGCTCAGCATGACAAGGGGGAGTCGAGGAGACGTCTACCCTCTCCGCTTGTAGTAAACCGCAAACTCAAACCCGGGATTCGGCGGGAACAGCTCAGCCACTTTCCTCAAACGCTCGGCCATCGCTGCCGGCGCCAGCAGCGGATAATCCCGCTCGCGCAGATCGTAGTAATCCACGTCGATAAAGAGGGACAGTAAGTAGATCGAAATCGCGTCGGAAAATGCGGCGGCGAAGTATTCGTTCTTGTACTTCTCCGTATCCGGGCCGGGCGTAGTTGCCAGCTTGCGCGATTCCCAGGCATCGAGCGAGGTTTCGCCACGGGCGTTCGATTCCACCTGCTTCCAGGCCAGATCGGCGAACTCCTGGGAAACCCCGGCACGCTCCACCACCGCGTGACCCACGTTGATATAAAACTCGAAGGCCACGGAAAACTTGTCGTCCATGAGGCGGGTGGAAATGAACACACATTGCGAATCGCCCAAATCGAGATTGCGATGGCACACCGCATGGTCGCTGAGGGCGACGTCATAGCGGTCGGCAATCACAGTCTCATCGCCCTGGTTCACGGTGAGAGGGACGAAATAATAGGCCTTGCGCCGCAGCGCAGCTGCCGCGGCGTCGGGCACGGAAGAAATCATCCTCTCCAGGTCGTTGGCCGAGATGCTGACTTCGCCGGAGACGGCATAACAGATGCCATTGGGCGCTTGCGAAACTGGAGTTTGCCGGACCACCTCCGCGGGGGGGCGGGTCAGGACCGGGACGGCTTGTGACATGAAGTTCATTCTAGCGCATCGGGTAGCTTAGCCGACCTCTCAAGCCTGTAATGTTGTAGCTTAAAGGCGATGCCCCAAGGCCGAAACCATCCCCCCAAGCCTCGCTGGTTCATGATTCCGGTGCGTGTGTTTCTGGTCACGTTTCTGATGACCCTGCTCTCTTTTGCCATCAGTCTACTGCTGGGAATTCTGGGTGTCGTAGCCGGAGCAAGAGCGCGAGGGGCCACTCCAAATCTCACTGTAGCCTACCGGCTTATTGCCTTGCCGGCAGCAGGAGTCGTCGCCGCCGTGGTCCTGGTTTCCTCCATAGTCCTGGAGGTTCGCCACTACCGGCAGGCCAAGGCGCTGGCTGAAATTGAACGGGCGGGATAAGCTGGCGGCAATCAGCAATCAGCACTCAGCACTCAGCCATGATAGAGTCCGGCAAGTTCGAGGCAATTTGGGCAAGGCTGAATGCTAATTGCTGAATGCTGACTGCTGATTGCTTATGCTGCACGTCAAGACTGGCTACAATAACCACATGGCGCCTCGCATTGCCATCCCCGTGCCTCACTCCAGCGATCCCGAATATGCCGAGCGTGCCCTGCCGCAATACGAAGACGCGGTAAGAATGGCCGGGGGCGAACCGGTCCGAATTCCGCTCGATAGCGCGGCAGAAGACATTATCAATCTGGTTGAGAGTTGCGACGGCGTGCTGCTTCCCGGCAGCAAAGCGGATATCGACCCGGCAAAATACGAAGCGCCCCGTGACCCGCATACCGCGGAAGCCGACCGTCCCCGCGACGCTGTGGACGACCTGCTGTTGCAAGACGCCTACAACATGCGCAAGCCGGTGCTGGGAATTTGCTATGGGCTTCAAGCATTGAATGTCTATCGCGCGGGAACGCTGGTGCAGCACATCGTCTCGCCGGTGAATCATGAGGCGGGACGCAAGGTGCCGGTAGCGCATACCGCGGAGGTGGATCCGGACTCCAAACTCGCCGAGATTTTACGCGGGGACGGATCTAGACCACAGGATGTTGCGAGACTCGTGATCCCTGTGAACTCTAGCCATCACCAGTCCGCCGACGTGATCGGGGACGGGTTGCGTATGTCAGCTCGTTGCCTGGAAGATGGCGTCATCGAAGCGGTAGAGGGAACATCACCCGATCATTTTGTGCTTGCGGTGCAGTGGCATCCGGAACGGTCGGTGGAGAACGATGAGTCTTCGCGTGCAATTTTTCGGGCGCTGATCGAGGCCGCGCAGGCGCGGCAGGAAAAGCTTGCGGGCGCGATCCAGTCGGTGTAAGAAGACGCGTCTACGGCTAGGTGTTCTTTGCTTTAGGTTTCTTTGCAGCGGTTGGCTTCGCGCTCGATCCCGCCCTCGCCTCCAAAAGCACAACCACATGCGCAATCGCAGCGTTGTCCGTCCCCATGCCCTCCGGGGTTTTGGCCTTTAGGCCAATGCGGTCTGGGCCGAGGCTAAGTAACTCCGCAAGACGGGCACGAATCGCAATCGTATGCGGCCCAATCTTCGGCGCTGCCAGCACCAGCGTTGAATCCACATTCACCAGGCGATAGCCCGCTGCGCCCACGCGCTTGAGGGCTTCGCGAAGAAACAGCACCGAATCAGCGCCTTTCCATTTGGCGTCAGAGGGCGGAAACAGCGAGCCAATATCTGGTGCGGCTACTGCCCCAAGCAGGGCATCGGTAATGGCATGCAGCAGCACGTCGCCATCGGAGTGTCCTCCCAAGCCTTTGGGATGGGGCAACGTCACTCCGCCGATTTTGAGCGGAATGCCGCGCTTGAACTCGTGCGAGTCCCAGCCGTAGCCAATGCGTGTCATCGGTCGTTGGTCGTTGGTCGTTGGCATCAGCGCCAATCGGTGTCCTAGTCCACTCACGGGTTGGACTTCAAATAAAACTCCGCCAGTTCCAGATCTGCCGGCGTCGTGATTTTGATATTCCGCGCCGAACCCATGACCACGGCCACCTGATGTCCGGAGCGTTCGACGAGAGAAGCTTCGTCGGTGCCCATAAAACCGTCCGCGGTCGCTTCGTCGAAAGCTTTCTTGATTACCTCATAGTGAAACCCCTGGGGTGTTTGCGCCATGACTATGCGCTCACGTGGAATGGTGGAGGTAATTACCGCGCCTTCCGCGGTGCGTTCCACCTGCTTCACCGTGTCTACCGCCGGAAAGCCGGCAATGGCAGCGCCGTGTTTCTGTGCGGCGCGGATTGTAGCTTCGATAATCGCGGGTGTCACGAAGGGACGAACCGCGTCGTGCACGAGCACGATGTCATCGGGCGCAGCGCTGACGGCAGCCAGAGCATTGGCAACTGACTGCTGCCGGTGCTCGCCGCCTTCCACCAAATTCACTTTTTTCTGAAGGATAGTCTTTTCTTCCTTTTCGAGCCGGGCACGGAAACCACTGATCTCACTCTTGCGTAAGGCAGTGTGGATCTCAGATACGGCTGGAACCGCGGCAAACTTGCGCAAGGTGTGAATCAGAATGGGGATACCGCCAAGTTCGGTGAATTGTTTGCTGGCGGCAGGCTTTTTGCCTCTGGTGCCGCCCGGTGAAGCCATGCGCGTTCCCAAACCCGCCGCGGGAATAATTACGACAACCTTCATGCGGGCTGTAAGTATACGGGGGCAGCGCGACTACTTCAAATCCCGCGCGGAAGGAAGGCCGAGACTCTGGGTTGTTGTTTACAGCAAGAGCACGTCGCCCTGGGACTCGAGGGCTCGGTCAAAAGTCACGAGCTTCACGCCGATCGCAGCAGCGAAGGCTAGCAGGTAAGCATCGCCCCAAACTTTCGGGGAATGACTCGATAGTCTGGAGCGAACCCGAAACTCCGATTCCAGGTTCTCCGGCTCAGGCAGAAAGGCAACACGAGAGTCAGCCCAAACTTCGTCCCACAAGTTCCAGGCTTGTAACATTGTTCTGACGTCGGCCCCCATCACCCGTTCGTTCGTCAGAAGCCTCAGGACCGTGATTTGGGTGAATCGACAAAAGAAGAACTGTTCCTCTTCGCGGAGCTCGAACCACTGGCGGGCCCTCTCCGAGTGGACGTGGCGGCTCCACAACAGCGCGAGCCAGACGTTGGCATCAAGGAAATTCAACGTGTTCATAGATCTGGTCGTTGCTCAGATCTACTTTCGGGCCATCGGAAACGATGAGCGGGAATTGGACTTTTTTCGGCTGCGGTCGCCCTTGGGCGAGCAGCGTTTTGCTAATTCCGGCGAGAATCAACTCACGGGCCGAGCATCCTTGGGCGGCCGCTAGAGCCTTCAACTTCCGGTACATGGGAACCGGAATATCCACCGTGGTGCGTATCGATTCGCGCTTCACAGCTCAAGTATACCTCATGTTCCATAAATATGGAACACCGGCTATCCAAGCGTACACCGTTTATTATAAGACGCTTACTAGACTTCTGTTACCGATTCACGCGATCGCGCGCCCATTCCCGTGCCTTCTCTGCGGCTCCCACAGCTCAATCCGATTCCCGTCCGGGTCCATGGTCCAAGCGAAACGGCGGTAGTCGTAATCCTCCCGATGAGGATCAATTTCCACTCCCTCTGCCTTAAGGACTTTTAACAGCGCGTCGAGAACCTCCATCCGATAATTCACCACCATGAAGGGGCAACGGCTGGGATTGAAATCTTCCGACTGCCGGGGAATTCCGGTGACCCGCTTCATTCGAACTTCCGATCCCAGTAAGGGATTTCATGTAGGCGCATTGTGCTCATTCCGGGAAGTTCTTGCCACACGAAAACCCATAGGCGCAGGGCCAGACACCCGCATCCTAAAGGCTGCGCAGGGACTTATCGGTCCGCGCGAGCGGGCACGAGTGGCGAGCCGATTGCCACGAGGAATATGACGGCGATTTCTGGGTTGTAGAAGCGAGCGCGGTGAACCGGGAGGACTTTGTGTCGAGACGAAATTGTTCGTGGCCGGCGCTTTTGGGTTTTTGTGCCACTTGGTCGCTGATCGCGGCGTTGGGGTTCGCCATACTCATCGCCAGCGCCGCGCTTGCTTTCGCGGGCTCGGAAGACTCCGTTTCTTCGCAAGGGCAACCGTCCAGCTCCACGAATCAGCGGACCTTCGCCGGAGTGATCACCGATTCAGAGTGCCAGGCACGGCACGCGGCTAACTCGGGGAAAAGCCCAGCCGAATGCGTCCGCGAGTGTCTGCGGAAAGGCGCCAAACTGATGTTGGTGGATGGCGAAAAAAGCTACTTCTTACAGGGTGATCCTGTTGCGCTGGAAAAACTTGCCGGTCAGCGAGCCAAGGTTACGGGCACTCTCGACGGCTCTGTTATCCAGGTAGCGGCGATCGCGCCGGAGTGAACTTCGTCTCGCGGCAAAAACCGCGCTATTCCGCCGGACGCTCCACCATGATGGGTTGAGCTTTTTTGGCTTCGGGCGGCGGCACCGGCACTGCTGCGGGCACCTGAGCCACACCAGACGAAGGCGCTACCACCGTTCCGCCGACCGCGGGCATGGCGGGCACCGTAGCTACATGGGGCCGTGATTCCGAGCGAAACCCGCTACGCTCATCCCATTTGCCAAAGATCATCTTGCCCGCCGTGGTCTGCAGCACTGACGTCACAGAAATGTCGATCGTCTTCCCGATCATTTTGCGCGCATTGTCGACTACCACCATGGTTCCGTCGTCGAGATAGGCAACACCCTGGTTGTATTCCTTGCCTTCCTTCAGGATGAAGACTTTCATAGTCTCGCCCGGCAGCACAATCGGTTTTAGCGAGTTTGCCAGTTCGTTGATATTTAAAACTTCGACGCCCTGCAATTGCGCCACTTTGTTCAAATTGAAATCGTTAGTGATGATTTTGCCCTCGTACAGCTTGGCTAGCTCAATCAGTTTGAGGTCTACTTCGCGAACGGCGGGAAAGTCGTCTTCTACGATCTGAATTTGCAGGTTGGCGGATTTCTGCAGGCGCTGCAGAATATCAAGCCCGCGCCGGCCGCGGTTCCGTTTAAGAGAGTCGGCGGAATCCGCTACGAGTTGTAATTCGCGCAAGACGAACTGCGGGATCACGATCAGCCCATCGAGAAAACCGGTCTCGGCGATGTCAGCGATGCGGCCATCGATAATGACGCTGGTATCCAGAATCTTGCAGCTCTTCTTGGGCTGCTTCTCGCCACCAAACACTCCGCCCAAGGCTGAAAGATTCAGCAAGTCTCCCTTGTTGCCCCCTACCACCAGGCCTACGTAGGCCATGAGGAGCATGACCAGAATCTGCAAGAAACTCTGGGTGTGGCCGGCAGGGAGGGCGCTCCGGATGACCAGGGCAAACAGATAAGCGCCCAGGATGCCGAGCACGCTGCCGATGGCAGCTCCAATGAGGCGTCTGAGGGTGACCCGGCGCAGCTTCCATTCGAACAGGACGATGGCCAGGCCGATGAGTGCGCCCACTCCACCATCCAGTTTGGAAGGCAAACCGAAAGGCTCAATCAGGAAGCAGGTGGCAGAAACAATAAGGACGAATAAGAACCGAATCAGAACCAGATCCACTGCAAACCTCCCCGGAAAGCCCCACGTGGCTCAACCGTAAGGCACTTCCGCACTGGTTGCCTGGTTTAAAGAGGTATCAGCAACCGGTGATCAATTATGCGGAGCGTATGAATTAACAATTAGCGTCGCTCCGGTTCCCCCGGCAACAAGCCCGGAGGGGTTACTACATGACACGGAAAGTATATACCCGGCCGCAAGACACGGCATCACCGGCCGGCCACGCCTTCCTTCGATCCATCGCGCTGCTACACTTCTGGGTATGAGAGCGATAGTCATTACTCATTTGGGTGGGCCTGACGCACTGAAATTGCAGGAAGTTCCAGAGCCTGAGGTCCTGGCGGGTCAAGAACTCGTCCGCGTGGAAGCTGGAGGAGTTAATTTCGCCGACATTCTGATGGCGCAAGGCGGCTATGCGGGAACACCCAAGCCTCCACTCATCGCCGGGCGCGAATTCTGCGGCGTGCGCGAGCGTGATGGCCAGCGGGTGATGGGTTACACACAATGGGCAGCGCTTGCCGAACGTGTCGCCGCGCATTCCGACTTGCTGTGGCCAGTGCCCAATGCGTGGAGCGCGGAAGAAGGAGCAGCGTTTCCGGTAAATTATTTCACTGCGTACTTCGCATATTGGAAAGCGGATTTGCTGGCCAAGCACTCGGGCGGTGATCCACCACGTGTGCTCATCCACGCTGTCGCGGGGGGAGTGGGAACAGCGGCAGTGCAGATCGGACGTTTGCTCGGAATTGAGATGTACGGAACTTCATCCTCCGAGGAAAAACTGGCGCGAGTGAAACAGCTCGGCCTGCAACATGGCATTAATTACAAGAAGCAAGATTATGAACAAGCCGTGAAAGAGATGACTCACGGCGAAGGGGTCGACGCTGTGTTTGAAATGCTTGGCGGCGAACACACTGCCAAGAGTACGCGCTGCCTGCGCGATTTCGGCCGCGTGATTGTGTACGGCAGCGCGACCGGACAGCGCGCCGAACTCGATACGCGCGCGCTCTACGCCAAAGGCGCCAGCATTCACGGATTATGGTTGACCTATCTCGCCGCCAAACACGACTTGATGGAAAGCGCCTGGAAACAACTTTCCGCGTGGATCGCGCAGGGACACTTGCATCCCGTGGTGGGACACGTTCTGCCCTGGCAACGAGCCGCGGAAGCCTACAAACTTCTTCTGGAGCGAAAGAACTTCGGCAAGGTTGTGTTGAAAATACAGTGAAACCTCAGCGGGTTCCTGGAAATCCATTCTTAGTGTGGTGGCCCGCACATGCTTAACAAAACAGCCGGACCTTGTGACGCGCACTGGCGGGAATATTGCTAACGCCCAATGCCTTGAGGCGTCCAAGTAGAGGCAAAGGTCAGAAAGTACGTTGGAACTTTTTAGAGAGGCCTGACGTACCGTGAAGTGGCGACTGGGAACGGATCCAGTCGAAAACAAGATCTAAGGGTGCAGGGACTGTTTCATTCTCGGTTTGGCGGCCCAGATGAAACAATCCCTTGAGAATGGAGCGCGAGGTGTAAGCCCCGGCTCATTCCGCTTAACCCTGAGGCAGCATTGTAAGCCTGCGGCAAAGGATAGCAACTTCTTTTTGCTGCGTCGAACCCAGGCCGCCCAGAACCGATTCCCGACGTATTTCGGGAAAGACATCAAGGAGCGGAATGAAAATCTCGAGCGCATACAAAGGGTTGTTTCTGGGTCTGGCGTTGCTGCTGGCCACAAGTGCATTCGCAGCCAGCCAGGGTCCTCTGGAAGTAAAAGAGAATGTTTCGTTGAATGGCAAACCGCTGCCCGCCGGCAGCTACCAGCTCAAGTGGGAAGGCAACGGTCCCAACGTCGAAGTCAGCATTATCAAAAACAAGAACGTGGTCGCCACCGTACCCGCTCGCCTGCAGGAAGTGACCCGTGCGGCCTCCAAGGACGCTACTGTGATGCACATCAACGACGATGGCAGCAAGTCGATTTCGGAAATCCAGTTCGGAGGCAAGAAGTACATTCTGGCCATGGGCCAGGAAAGTGCCAAAGCCGACGGTGGAGATGGCAGTAAGTAGTCACGTTGACTCGTCAGAATTCTTCACAAAATACAACGGGGAGCCTGAAAGGCTCTCCGTTTTTCTTTGTAGATCGGCACACAGCAGATCACGGCGAGGCCAGCACGTCATCGAAATAGTTGAGCACCGCGCGGCGAGGCTTGTCCTTCAATCCCTTCAACGGAACCTTCTGCTCAAAGCTTGAGTTGCCGGTGATGGCGACTCGGCCCACACTGACGGTGCGCCCATCCGCAAGCTGGAGGTAAATGGGAACCAGCATTTTGAACTTTTCATTCACGTTGGACTGAGTGGCTTTGAAAGCGAACACCACATCTCCGTCAGTGTTCTTATCGAAAGAGTATTCCAGGCTGTAACCCGGCAGGGCTGTGCCATACACGTATTCGTTGAAAAACCAGTCCATCTTGTGATTGGTGTCGAGGTCCATTTGCGACGTCATGTGTTTTTCGACCATGGCCTTGAAATCTTCCGTGGTAGCCGCCTGGTTGGCGTAGGTTTGCACGAAGTCCCTCATGGTAGCTTTGAAATTGTCATCGCCAGAGTGCGCGTCCCACATCATCATGCGCACCATGTGCAGAATGTAAGCGCCTTTCGGATAGATCAGGCGGCGGGTGATGGCGCCCCCGGTTCGCGTATTGCTCATGCGATATCCCATGGTGACAGGGCCGGCGTCGATGGCGCGCCAGCCTTCGGCGTCGCGGTCCAGCAGCAACTGCCGTTCGTCGTTCCAGAAATCGATGAATTTCTGCGGATTTTTCTCCACCATCTGTAGGTAGAGCGACGCCGACGCTTCGGCAAAGCCTTCGCTCATCCACTGATCGCGGTAGGAGTTGAATCCAACGGTGTGGCCCCACCACTGGTGCGCCACTTCGTGCGGCGTTACGATTTTCCAATACCCGTGGTCGCCGAAATCCATGCCTAATTGATGACGCACCGTGGTATCGAAGAAGTAGCACATGGGAATCCACACCAGCCCCGGCCAGGCCTGTCCGTAGCTGCAACTGGTTTGTTGAGTAATGGCCACACGCTTATACGGCGCAGTGCCGAAGTACTCGCTGTAGAGTCCCACCGCCAATTCTCCTTCCGCCAGCGCCTTCTTGATCAGAGGCGTGGTGCTCATGGTCCCCAGAGCGCTTTCAGACATGTGCGAACCCAGGGTTGGCAGATCGTTGTCGAGCTTGTGCTGCAGTCCGTTGACCCAGTCCGGCGGCTCTTCATTGGCGTAGGATTGCACCAGGTAGGGCGGATGAGTCAGGGTCGCCTCTTCAATTTTGAACCGGCCGAAGTTGAAGCCGGCCACCGTTTGCGGGACCTCGGTCTTCCAGGTTGTGACGTTCTGTCCCCCCTCGTTGCTCTCGCTGACCAAAGTGCCGGTCGCCGCCATCTTCATTCCTTTGGGAATATGGAACGTCATGTCATAGCGGGTGTACTCGCCCAACGAAGAATTCGCATTATTTGGATACCAGTCGTCGCGAGCAATGGGAATATAGTTGCCGCCGCCCTCGTTGAACACAGCGTCCTTGCCGCTGTAGACGGTGGTGATGGTGTATTTCTCTCCCTGGGCGAGCGTCTTAGGCAGGATCACGGAAAACTGGGGATCCTCATTCTTGTCTTCCTGAATAAAGGCCAGCGGCTGTCCGTTTTCGCCGCTCACGCTCTGCACCCGCAAGCGGGCAAACAGATTGAAAGGCACGACCCGCAGTCCGTTGACTTGCGACACAAGCGTGGTGGCGGCCTTTCCCGTCAGGTGGGCATTCTTCTCAATGGTCGTGTCCAACTGCTGATGATCGATGTGCACGGTCGCGTTCTTCTGCGAGCCGGTGGCCGTCCCACTGCCGTATTCCGGAGTGAGATGAAATGACGCCCAGTAGCCGTGTTTATTTTCATCGTAAGTCATGAGTTCGACTTCTTCCGGCGCCAGCGACAGGGCGATCGCATAGTCACGGTAGACCTCCTCCGCGAACGGGGGCGCGCCGTGGGGATCGATAGCAAAAATAATTTTGCTGCTGTATTTCTTTCCGTGGACGAAGGCCACAAATAACCCACCCGGTTCCGGGCTCAAGACGTCGGCAAGGATGCGGGCGTCCAGGTTGTAGCGCACCTTTTGGCGAGTTACTTTCTGACTCTCCTGCAGCAGACCGGGATCGCAGGAACCTTCGCTTCTTCCCGCGACCTTTTTGATCTCGTCGTAGGTGGAATCGGTGAACCGGAGTACCAATTGTCCGAAGAACTCGCTAAATTCATCTTCCTTAGTGAGTAGCTTGAGAGTGCTGCGCTCGACAGCCAGCGGCGGATCGAGAATCATGTTGCCGTCACCCACAAACACCGCACCCGTGACTTTTCCCTGCACGGGAGCGACAAAGCACACCGTTCCCGAGCGGAGATGAAACGTGGCCGCATCGCGCCGGATGGTGAGATTGTTGACCGTTACGCTTTCGCCCAGGGTTAGATTGCGCAACTGCACGTAAGCAGGATCGGAGTTCGGAGCCGGCGTGGCAGGATTTTCGGCGGCGTGGGAAACAACCAGGGCCAGACACACTACGACGCACGCATAAAGCGGGCGCAAAGGGCACAACATGAAGCCTCCCCGGGGGAAGGAGAACGCATCATTATGAACAAGTTGGGAGAGAATGCAAGGGGTGAATTGATCGAACTAGTGAGAAAAAATGCCACCCACAAGACAAAGGAAGCGCGACTGCCGCTTCCTTCCTTCACTGGCACTGACCACTGCTGCCACTGCTGCCTTCAATACTTCGGCATCTTCGGATCCACCCGGTCAGCCCAGGCCAGAATCCCGCCCGCGAGGTTGTGGACTTTGGTGAAGCCTGCCTGACGGAGGAAAGTGACCGCCTTGGCGCTGCGCACGCCCGAGCGGCAATGCACCACGATTTCGCGGCTGGAATCGAGTTCACTCACGCGCTTGGGTAAGTCGCCGAGCGGAATCAGATAGCCGCCAATGTTGCAGATCTGATATTCGTGCGGCTCCCGCACATCGAGCACGAAAATATCCTTGCCCTTGCCGTTATCCAGACGCCGTTTCAGATCCTCGACTTGTATTTCTGGGACTCCTGCTTCCACTGGTTTCTCCTCGCCGCGGATACCACAAAATTCATTGTAGTCAATCAACTTTGTAATGGTCGGATGCGTTCCGCAAGCCGGGCAATCCGGATTCTTGCGCAGCTTGAGTTCGCGGAACTTCATGTTCAGCGCATCGATCAGCAGCAAACGCCCAATCAGCGGCTCGCCCACGCCCAGAATCAGCTTGATCGACTTCTGTGGCCTGCATCACACCTACGAGTCCGGGCAGGATGCCCAGCACTCCACCTTCGGCGCAGGATGGAACCAATCCCGGCGGTGGCGGCTCAGGATACAGACAGCGATAGCATGGCCCGTCTTCGGTGGCGAACACGCTGGCCTGGCCTTCGAAGCGGAAAATGGAACCATAGACGTTCGGCTTTCCGGTTAGAACGCAAGCATCGTTTACCAGGTAGCGCGTGGGGAAATTATCTGTGCCGTCGGCAACGATATCGAAGTCGCGGAAGAGTTCCAGCGCGTTTTCACTCGAAAGGCGAGTGTCAAACTTTTGCAGATTCAGGTAGGGATTGATGGCCTTCAGCTTCTCGCCCGCCGAGTCGAGCTTTTTGCGGCCGACATCGGCGGTGCTGTGAATGATCTGCCGCTGCAGGTTGGTGTAATCGACGGTGTCGAAATCCACGATGCCGAGCGTACCCACACCGGCCGCGGCCAAATACAAAGCCAGCGGCGAACCCAGACCGCCCGCGCCGATGCACAACACCTTCGCTGCCTTCAGCTTTTGCTGCCCTTCCATGCCCACCTCGGGCATGATCAGATGGCGCGAGTAGCGCAGGATCTCGTCATTGTCGAGCGTTGCGGCTTCGGGTCGGGTTTCAGTAATGGCGGCCATTTCGGCTAACCTCAGGTTTCCAAAGATTTTATGGAATCGCTCAGGAAGCAGCTAGCGACAACAACAGCAGCAGCGACAACAGCTGGTGGGGGATTGACAGAAAATGACGCGGGTTGTCGAGCTGCAAACCATTGATTTAGCGGCCTCCGGCGATCGAAGGCACGATGGAGATATTATCACCATCCTTCACCGCCGTAGCATCTTTTTGCAGGTAACGGACGTCTTCGTCGTTGAGATAGACGTTGACGAAAGCGCGCAATTTGCCATCATCGGTATAGAGATGGCGGCGCAAATCGGGATGCTGGGCCACCAGTTCGGTCAGCGCCGCACCGATCGTTTCGGCATTGAGTTCGACCGTGGCGTTCTTTCCAGCATACTGTCGCAAAGGCGTGGGAATGTGGATCTTAGCCATGCATAGATGATGCCACAGAAGGCGGTTGAGATTCACCTCAAGCCGTATGGAACGGGCACTTCGCCCGCGAAAGGTGCACTAATGCGTTACCGTCACGAGAAACTATGACTTCTGCAGCTTCGCCCAACCGTCCCGCCGGATTTGTTCCCATCGGGATATTTTTCTTCTTCGGCAGCGTGATGGCGACTTATGCCGCGATCACCCTCCTCATTCCCGGCACGTTTCTCGACAAGGCCTGGGAACTCAACAAGTCTGCCCATGTTCAGCTCGCAGCGATGGGTCCTATCATGGCTGCGCCATTCGCCTTCCTGTCCGTGGTGCTGTTTCTAGCCGGAGTGGGATGGTTTAAGCGCCGCCGATGGGGCTGGGTGCTTGGCGTCTCAGTGATCGCCGTCAATTTGACGGGAGACCTGATTCAGCTGGCTTTGGGTGATTGGCTGAAAAGCATGGTAGGAGTGGTCATCGCGGGGCTGCTGCTGATTTACCTGACTAGAGCCGGTGTGCGGACTTACTTCAGATAGTCTGGCGCGGACCTGCCCTGAGCGAAGTCGAAGGGATTCTTGCCCGCGCGGCTGCCGCTATCGGCTGACCGGATAGAACATGCCCATGGCGATAAAGCGAGTCAGAACCGCCGCGAAAGTCGTTCCGATGACGAAGAGGAGCCAACGGTATCGCTGCCAAATCTCGCGGAATCCTGATGCTTGCGCGAAGATGTCAACAAGATAGGCTGCGCAGTACGCCACGTTTGCGATGACCGCCAAAAGGAACAGCCCTAAAAGGAAATCGATTGTGAGTAATGCTTTCGATGCGGGATAGCCCACACCGAAATAGACAATTACTATCGCGGCTAGCGCCAGGTTGTAGATGACCCGCCGCGGTTCCCAGAATTTGATGGCGTCGGTCGCATAGTCTCGCAGGCTGGACGCGTCCATATATGGGCAGAAGTGTACCCCCGGCTGTTGCCCTTGAATCAGTGACAAAGTCAGAACCTGGCACGGGCGTGAGCGCCCGCGCCACACGTTCTTAACTTACCTTGATCTTCTCATCTACGAGCTTCTTATCATTTTCATCGCTTCCCGTCAGCTCAAAGGAATTCGTCAGCATCGCCTTGCCCTTCTCCACGCTGGTAATCACATACGAACACCCAAACCAATGCGCCTCGGCGAGATCGGTCGATGACCAGTGCGCTGGATGGTCGGGATGCGAATGATAGAAGCCGATGATGTCTTCTCCCCGTTCCCGCCCTTCGCGCTGAATGCGGATCAATTCTTTGGGATCGATGTTGTAGCGGTTCTGGGGAGAGTCGGAGCGGGTATTCCCGGCGCGAGCGGTCGAAGTCACGACGCGGGTGCCCCCATCTTCCATGCGACCGAGCAGCACGCCGCAACACTCGTGAGGATAGGTTTCCTCGCCGTGGCGGCGAATGGCCGCATAGTCTTTGTTTGTCATTTTCAGCATAATTTTACGTTGTCATCCTGAGCGGAGTAGGCAGTTCGCGAACGCGAACTGCCACGCAGTCGAAGGACCCCTTGCCTCTCTGCCCGAGGTGCGACTCATGAGGGAATTCCCATCCCAAGCGCTTCGGAAATTCCCTGATGAGTCTGACTCGTCGCAAACTTATAGGGATCCTTCGACTCCGCTCAGGATGACATTCCTAAATTCACCCTTCTTCCCAAAATCTCTCACTCAAATACTTATCGCCCGAGTCGCAAAGAATGGTCACAAAGACGGCCGGCTCGTTCTTCAACGTGCGCGCTACCTGCAAGCACCCCACAACCGCAGCCGCGGCTGAAATCCCTACCAGCAGACCTTCTTCGCGCGCCAGTCGTTTCGCCATGGCGTAGGCGTCTTCCGTGGAGATGCCAATATCTTCGTCTGCCAGCGAAGCATCGTAAATCTTGGGCACGATGGCGCTGGCCATGTGCTTGGCGCCTTCGATTCCGTGAAACGGCGAATCGGGTTGCAGCGAGATACAGCGGATTTTCGGATTCAATTCCTTCAGCCGCCGCGTATTGCCCATGAAGGTCCCGCTGGTGCCCATCATGGAAACGAAATGCGTAATTCTTCCTTCTGTCTGCTCCCAGATTTCGTTTGCCGTGCCGTTGTAGTGGGCACGCCAGTTGGCGTCGTTGGCATACTGGTTGGCGTAAAAATATTTTTCGGGCTCGGCAGCGTAGAGTTCGCGGGCTTTGCGAATGGCTCCATCAGAACCGTCACCCGGATCCGTGTAAACGATGTTCGCGCCATAAGCGCGCAGAATACGCTTGCGTTCGACAGAAACATTCTCCGGCATGCAAAGCGTGAGCGGAAAACCTTGCGCCGCGGCAATCATGGCGTAGGCAATGCCGGTATTCCCGCTGGTCGAATCGAGCAGGGTCTGCTCTGGTCCAAATTTGCCGTTGGCCCGGCCTTCGGCCACAATGTTCGACGCGGCGCGGTCTTTCACTGATCCGCCGGGATTGAGCCATTCGGCTTTGCCGAGCAGTTCGATGTTGGGCAGGTCGCGGGCAATCCGCTCCAAACGCAGCAAGGGCGTATTCCCGATGCGCTCGAGGCTGCGCTGTCCGAACCGCGGCGGGAATACACTCGTCCCGTTCAAAACGCCCGTATTGGCTTTGGATTTAGCCACTTCCGTCAAACGGCGAGACCATGATCCCCTATATCAGGTTGCCGATGGTCATGACCATCGTAATGCGTGAAAAACGAGAATTAACGCCTCAATCACAAACGATTGGATTATAAAGGAGCCTGATTGGTTCCAAGTTCGGCTCTGAGTTGCGCTTTTTCCCGGCGGCCTGCATCTAACCAGGAGACTTGCGAAGGGACACATAACAGAGAATGTCAACCAAGGTAGAGCAACGCAGTTACGAAGACGCAGTGAGCTGGCTGCGCGATCATGGATTCGATCTGATCGAAGCCCCCGGCATGCAGGGGCGCGTGTTTGCGAGAAAGTACAACGTGTCGGCCGCGATCCAGAAAAACGGTGACGACGGGGTGAAGATTTTTGCCTATCCGGGATATGTGATCGGCAGCGAGATCTCGAAACTGGTGAACCGCGGCTATCAGCAGTTTCTTAAGACCGCGAAGACGGAAGTTCCGGCCACCGCCGATCACCTGAAAGCATTGCAGCAGTTCACCGAAGAATTAAAAGAAGGCCTGGGCCTGCCCAGCCTGTATAACGAATCCCTGGGAACGGTGAGCGAGTCTTACCATTACGACCGGGTCGAGAATCGCGATAAGCCGGTTGCCGAACGTCCGAAGCGCCCCTGGGAAGTCGCAGGCGCCAAACCGCTGGCCGCCGCCAAGAAAACCCGCGCGTAAAGTTATCTCCGCGCAGAGAACTTCAAGAACTCTTCTTAACCCTCACCTGCACCCGGGTTCCTTCTGGCAGTTCTCCATCCACAAGTCTGATCTTGCCATGCTCAACGACCCCGTCGAAATCCCGCATTTCGAACGACGGCTGCACGGGCGGGACGCCCGCGCCTCCACGATCCACACGCGCCGCACGCCCACTGCCTTTGTCCATCGCTTCGTTGGCCAGGCGGTCGGCTTCCTGGTTGTGCTCGCGTAAAGCGTGATCAATGGAAAACCACTCGAGTTGCCCGATCAGCTCTTTAGCGCGCGCGTGCAAATCCTTCAGCACGGCATTCTTTACTTTGTAGATGCCCTTGATTTGCCGTACCAGTAGCTCGGAATCGCTGATCACCCTAAGCGCCCTAGGCCCGTGTTCAATCGCATACTCCAGCGCCGCGATCAATCCCTGGTATTCCGCGAAGTTGTTGGTCTGGTGGCCGAGATATTCGCTGCGCGTCGCCACCTTGCGCCCGCTCTGATCCTGAATCACCACCCCATACCCCGCAGGCCCAGGATTGCCCCGGGCTCCGCCGTCCGAGTGCGCGATCAGATAGTGGTCAGGGACCTTGCCGCGAGGTTGCGGAGAATGCTGCGGGAAAAGCTCTCCAGCGTCAGATGAATGACGAGGCATGCCGAAGACTATCTCCCCGCCGCCAGGCGGGTGGCCAGACGCATGGGGAGGTTGGCCGCAACAATGCGGTCTTGCGCGTCTTTCAGGTTGTAGGGCACGCGGCAGAAAGTGACGATGCGCGCATCGGAATCGTACACCGCGAACGAGGCCCGCCAATCGCCGTCGCGGGGCTGACCGACCGAGCCCGGGTTCACCAGGTAACGAACGTTTTCCTTGAGCGGAAACTCCATCGTCTCCGGCTGCCCTACCGTCTGGTACTCCGGGCGGAACACATCGGAAGCAACGCTGTTGGTCGAGAACGCGCCCTGCAAATGAGTGTGGCCAAAAAAAGTCACCGTGGCCTGCGACACCAGCATGGGCTCAATTGCATCCCGCAGGCTCACCACATACTCATCCTCGTCGATCGGCGACCCGTGGACAAACTGCACGCCGGGCAGCCCTTCGATCTGGATGGGCCCTTCCGGCAGGCTGCGCAGCCATTCCAGGTTCTCGGGCGTCAGATTTTCGCGCGTCCATAATGCCGCCATTCCGGCGATGGGATTGAAGTCCTGCAGTTCGGTCAACCCGGCCGTGGCCTTGTCGTGGTTTCCCCGGACAAACACTTTGCCCAAAGCTCGCGACCGCTCGATCACTTCGTTCGGACTGGCTCCATAGCCCACCACATCGCCCAGGTTCACGACCACGTCGTGAGCCGGGGCCACGGTCAGGCAGGCTTCCAGAGCTTCGAGGTTGCTGTGTATATCGCTTAATACGAGAACGCGCACACGTCACCAGACAAAGCGGAGATTATAGACCCAAGTGGCAAGACATCACAGGTTGAAAGCGTTTTTGTCCGGATTACTGCGGCACATTCACCACCGGGCACCTTGCCCAGTGTCCCACAGCAACCTCCGCCAGTCGCGGCAATTGGCGGGCACATTCCGGAATCCGGAAACCGCATCGCGGCTCGAACGGACAGCCGGGCGGGACCGTATGCAGCGGGGGCACGGTCCCCTCGATCGTTTCCAAAGGTCGCGCCCGGTCCGTTTTCAGTGAAGGCACCGCGTTGAGCAGGCCACGAGTATAGGGATGCGCCGGCGCGAGAAATAGGTCCCGGTTCGGCGCCATCTCTACCAAGTTTCCGGCATACATGACGGCGACCCGGTCCGCGATCTGTGAAATCACCGCCAGATCGTGCGATATGAAGAGCATGGTCAGACCAAACTTGCTGCCCAGTTCAGCCAGCAACTCGAGAATCTGCGCTTGCACGGTAACGTCCAGCGCGGTCGTCGGCTCGTCGGCAATGAGCAGCTTGGGCCGGTTGACGATGGCCATGGCAATCATTACACGCTGCCGCATTCCTCCTGAGAGCTGGTGAGGATAGTCGCGGGCACGGATGGCGGCATCGCGAATTCCCACATCCTGCAAAGCGGCCACGGCGCTGTCGCAGGCTTCCCTCCGGCTGACTTCGTTGTGCGCCAGCACAGCTTCGGCAACCTGATCGCCAACCCGCATGACGGGATTCAGCGCCGTCATCGGCTCCTGAAAGATCATGGCAAGGTGCGCGCCGCGAAGACGCCGCATCGGCTCGTCGGGTAACTGCAGCAGATCCTGAGAACCCGACGGACTGGAGAGCAGGATTTCACCGGAGGCGGAGGCTTGCGGGGGCAACAGCCGCATCAGAGCCAATGCGGTGAGCGACTTGCCGGATCCCGATTCGCCGACGAGCCCCAGAACTTCACCCGCTTCGAGGGTAAAACTCAGATCGCGGACCGCCAGCAAAGATCCCGGAAATTCAACTGTAAGATTGCGAACCTCGAGCAAGGGGGGCACGCCGCTATGTTAGCAGCCGTTCCCCCGAAATCTTTTGTCGGCCTTCTGAAGCAGGGGAGCCTCGCGCCCCCGTGCCGACACGTTCTCTACTGACTCGATTCCGCCGTCCCGCACCAGCAGCGCGCAATCAAAATTGTTGACTGTGGGACAAACGTGTCGCGGCAGGAGATAAAGCTCCTCTCCGATTTGCGGACCTGCCGCTGCTCCTGCAACCGCCATGGGCAGATGCTCCTCGCTGGGCGAAAGCGGCGTCAGTTCCGGATGTCCAACCACGACGCAGGTGGGAACACCGGCGTCGGCGGATACTGCCTTGTGGCCGGCATCGCAAGTCACAATCCCCGCGCGTGGGCGGCTGACTACGCATGTCACCACCAGCACCGCCGGCCGATAGCCATACTCGCTGGGGAGTTGCGCCAGGCTCGTAGCATCGCCATAAACGATCGTTCCGGGCGAAATCCGGTGGATAAACCCAGCTTGGCGAAAACTCTCGTAGGAAAGCGAGCACGGGAACGTCGGCGTTCCCGCAGTGACCACCTCGGGCACGCGCATCCCGCTGCGCTCGATCTCTTGCACAACTTCCATCAGGCGGTCGTAACCTTTATGTGTCGCCGCCGTCCGCTCGGGCTCTTTCAGGTTTCCATATTGACCGTCGTAGTAGTGCAGGCCACGAAACTCCAGTCCGTTGGCCGCGATTGCGCGCGTTAACGCCACAATTTCGCCACCATGGCTCTGTTCCATGCCGGTGCGGTCCATGCCAGGATTTATGTCGAGAAAAATTCCTACGCGGCTGCCGCGCCATTGCCGCACCTGTTCCTGGTTCTCGGCCAGGGCGGAAACGCGCACCTCCGGAAACTGCTCCGCAATCTCCCGTACCCGGCGTCCATTTGCACCGATCGATGGATAAGCCAGGAGAATATCTGCCACGCCGCATTGGCAAGCCACCAGCAGTTCCAGTGTGGTCGCGCACTTGAAATTGCGGACGCCGCGCTCCACCAGCATGCGCAAGGTGTAGGCCGTCTTGGCCGTCTTGATGTGTGCGCGCCAGCGATCCGCATCCCCGCCCAGCAACTCGACGGTTCGCTCCAGATTTGAAGCGATGATTTCTGGATACACCACCAGCGCCGGAGTTAGCACGTCCTCGATGCCGGATACCCCATAGCGCTGGTCCCAGGCGAATTCGCTCAGCATGGATTTTCGCGAACTCATCGCGGCCTCGATCATAGCGCGTAAATCGGAAGAGCAAAATATCGCTGATCACGACGGCTCCCCGTTGACCACTGGAATCCCTGGGAGTAGGCTCTCCCAACCTCCATGTGCGCGACAGGTCCCGACCCAACCTCGCGTCCTCAGCCATCTCACCTGATTCGTGGCCTCGGTTTGTGGTCGGCGACCGCGATCGTCATCGGCGACACGATTGGCACGGGCGTCTTTCTTGTCACCAGCGACATGGCCCGCGCCGTCGGATCAGCTACGCTGGTTTTTGCTGCCTGGCTGATCGGCGGGCTCATCGTGCTTTTCGGCGCGTTCTGCTACGCCGAACTAGGGGCGGCGTTTCCTCAGGCAGGCGGCCCCTACGTGTATCTCAACCGCGGTCTCGGCCCGCTTTGGGGATTTCTCTTCGGCTGGATGAGTTCGTTTCTCGAGCGGCCGGTGGCCATGGCCACCCTGGCGGCTGGATTTCTGCGATTCGCCGGATTCCTGTTCCCGGTCGTGACCACACCCTTATTCACACTCCATGTGGGACGATTCGAATTCGCCTTCACCGCGGCCCAGCCGCTCGCCGCGCTGGTGGTAGTGGTCGTCACTGCCGTCAATTATTTGAGTGTGCGCATGGGTGGCGCTATCCAGGTGCTGCTGACTTCCCTGAAGGTAGGCACAATCCTGGTGATTGTGATCACGGGCGTTCTCTTTGGAAAACCCCATGCCATCGAAGCCGCAACCCGCGTCATTCCGCTCGGGTGGGGAACGATCGCCGCCGTTTTGACCGCGCTGGTTCCCGCAATGTGGGCCTACAACGGCTTCAACGACCTCGGCGACCTGGGCGAAGAAATTCTGCACCCGCAAAGGAACATTCCTCGCGCCATCATCCTGGGAATGCTCACGGTGGGCGGTCTGTATCTGATGGCGAACGTGGTCTATTTCCGCACGCTGCCGTTCGCGCAGCTGGCGCAATCACAGCACGTCGCGTCGGATGTGGTGCAGTCCTTCGCAGGATCCCGGGGGGCAGCCTGGCTGACGGTCGCCATGGCCATGTCCGCACTGGGAGCGCTTCACGTCGTGGTGATGACCGGGGCGCGCATTCCTTACGCCATGGCTCGTGATGGAGTGTTCTTCCAATTCGCCAATCGCGTTCACCCTTCGTTTCATACCCCCAGCGGCGCACTGATCTTTCTCGGCGCAATCGCGGCACTGCTCGCACTCAGCGGCACTTACGAGGAACTCTATTCCCTGTTCGTTTTTGCGGTGTGGATTTTCTTCGCGTTGACGGCTATCGCCCTGCTTCGTTTGCGAAAAAAAGAGCCCGGCCTGTCCCGGCCGTACCGGGCGTGGGGTTATCCCTGGACGCCGCTCATTTTCCTGGCGGCGGCAGTCGCCCTGACCGTGAACTTGTGGATGGTGCGGCCGGTGCGTTCCTCGCTGGGTCTGGCCGTCATCCTGGCGGGCATTCCATTCTTCTATCGCTGGCGCAAGCTTCCGCGCTTCAGGCCGGACGGGCGAAACTAGCTGATGGTTAAGAAGCTAGAACCAGGAAGCTAGAATCCCGGTTTCTCCCAGGTTCTGTCGGCAAGAATCTGCCGCACTTGCAGCTCGTACGGCTGGCCCGGAGACCAGTTGCCCGAGAAGTGTGCGCCAACGCAGGTCCAGAAAACGTAGCTCCATCCGTGCTGGGCGGCGATTTGGTCGACCGTCTGGCCGTCGTAGAGCCAGTTGCCACCATCAAAGAAGTCTCCGTCGTAACAGGATCGGATGTGGGCGGCGTACCAGTCGACGTTCAACGCCGTAGACTGCGTCGTATGCGGAAAGCCACCATGCACAACGGCTCCGGAGCAGTCCTGGTTCTTGATCTGCATCAGGCCGTAGGAACCCTCGCCCACCGGCCCGCAAACATCCCCGATGGTGCTCATGTGCCAGTACGATTCCTCTACTGCGTCGGCGCGAATTGTGTCTTCGTCGATCCCCCACTTGCACGCGGCCCACTGGATAATCTCAGTGGTTGTGCCGGTGAAATTGCCAGTGACCTGGTCCCGCTTATCGCGCCAGAGTGTCCAATAATTCTCGACTGACCAGTTGTGCGGCGCGGATACCACGGTGTGGTTGGCCTGGTCGTTATCTGCTCTCGGTTCCCAGGAATTGGGCGTGACGGCCGACGCGCAGTAGGCATCGGATCGGGGCAAATAGGTGGCATGGGCGGGCTCGGTGCCGAAGTAACCGGTTTTTGCTGGGGGCGGTGAACCTGATGCTGGGCCGGCCGCTGCGGGCTGTCCTCCGCATCCGAGTAAAACGGCCGACACTGCCAGCGCGCAGGCGACTGCAAGCTCGCGTTTCAGTCGACTGATCGAGAAGAATAGTTTCCGCCTGGCAGATTGTGTGTACGGCATAGCTCCCCTTGCCACGAAAGGCATCCGGCAATCTAGCGAATAGCCTATGGCAACAAGGAGGGGAGGCAAAGTTCCCGAAGGACAGTCATGGCGAGGATACTGGTCTTGCCGGCTATGGGACGAACGTCCAACACCGCACGAGAACCAATCTCAGGTCTCGACGGTCCGGGCTGCGATGTGAGTTCCGAGGAGACCTAAGGCGCTTCTCATCTGGGCCTAGCCCCGGCGCCTGAATTGGAGAGAGGAATCATCCAAAGGCCGAGAACCGTGGCCAACAAGACCAAACCGCAGGCAGCTATAGCAGCATCGACCGTCACGCCCCACGACACTTGCGTCGGCAGCGGAACCACATGCAGGTGCGCCTGGCTGATTAGCCGATTGATGAGGACATCCAATAAAGCCTTCGAGGGCTCGTTGACGGCCCGAACAAGCGCATTCAACCCTCCACCGAACAATATGGCGATCGCCACAGGACCAACGAAACTGGTCCGAAACCGCTGGCGAAACGACTCCGCGGCTTGCAGAGAAGTCATTCCGCTGGGTTCCTCGCATCTGGGAGGTCGTGGTCGGCCCCCGCGACGTCCGTCGGTTCTCCTGGGCTGGCGGCTCGAGGATATAACCAGTGCGCCAGCAAATACGCAATCAAAAGGTACAGAACGACATTCACCGAGAGCGAGAGGAGTGAGTCCCACGGGAAGGGAACCTGTTGCGGTGTTGCGTGAAACAAGACGCTGACCGATTCTCGGTTATGGAACTCTAGGTACCAACGCAAAGGCGTCGTGACGAGTGCAACCAGACCCAGGAGGCCTTGGGCAGCAATGAAGCCGACGACGATGGCTCCTATGTACTGTGTAAGGAGAATTTCGCGAACTCTTCGCATAAGGCTACTTCCCGGCGGCGCGGTTGTCTTACACCCCGGATAGATCGCGAACGAGGCAGCGATTCCTACTGCCCCAGGATCAGCGGCAACCCATTCTTGGGATTGCCAATCACCACAACTTTGGAGTTTGCACTCTTGGCGAGAGTTTCAGTCGCCTCAATCCCCTTCCACTCCAGCAACTGCGGGCTGATGCCCTGCGCCACAATCTGCTGAAAATCCCGAATGCCGGCTGCCTCAATCCGTTTGCGTTGCGCTTCCTGCGTTTCCTTTTGCAGGCGGAAATTCATGGCCAGCGCCTCCTGCTCCGCCTGCTGCTTCGACTCAATGGATGACTTGAGCGAAGCGGGCAGTTGGATGTCGCGCAGCAAAACGCTTTCCACCGCGATGCCCCGATCGCCGACGATGTGCGCCATTTGCTCGTAGATCTGCTTGGCCACCATTTCCCGCTCGCCGGTATAGAGCGCGTTGGCGGTGTGCGAGGCTGTAGCTTCGCGGATCGCCGCCCTCAGGTTGGGCTCGATCAGGACATTCATGTAGTCGGGACCGATTTTCTGGTAGACGTCCGCAGCCTTGTCCGGATTCAGATGGTAGATCAGCGAAGTATCGAGGTTCATCACCAATCCTTCGCTCGAGGGAACACTCGCCGATTCTTTGATCTCCTGAGTGCGGATCGACATTTCGTTATTGGTCTTCAGCGGGTTCACCAGATGGATGCCCTCGGGCAACACCTCGCCGGTCACGCGCCCGAACAGCGTCAGCACGCCGACATGCCCGGATTCCACCTTCGCCACCGACGAAAACAAGAGAACGGCGGCCAGAAATACAATCACCGCAAGGCCGACGAGCCGCAACGCCGGATTGGGATTCATATCGATAACCTTGCCATTGCCACGCCCCTCATTGAAGATCGTCATGACCATCTCCTCTGCCGCGATTGTAGGGCGAACTGTTCCGCCCGCGAAGTGCCTTGCAGGGGACGCAAGCTTGTAATTCGTAAACCACGAAGGACACGAAGTTACACGAAGGCCTGATCGCAGGCGCTTACCTTTGTGTTCCTCTGTGTCCTTTGTGGTTGATTGAGGTTTGCGGCCAAAGTCGATGCGCTTCAAAAGGTAATTGACCAGACGGCCCGGTCAAGATACTTTCAGAGCACCATAGGGGTGACGCCACTGGCGAAAGCCGTTGGCGGCTCGCGGTTTCGCTTATGAAGTGCCTCCCGGCTAAGAGCAGGCTCAAGATTGCGGTCCTGGCCTTGGGTACGCTGAGCCTCATGCTTGCCATGCTTCGCTGCGGCGGGAATTCGAACCCTTCCGAGCAGCCGCCACCGCCTACCCACGTTCCCACCCGGCGCAATTGCTCTTACCAAGTTGAGCAGCGATCCTTACACCAACGCGACCAGCCAGCACGCGACCGAAGTCGAACCCGACACCTTTGCCTTCGGCTCGACCATCGTCAGCGCTTTTCAAGTCGGCCGCATCCACGACGGCGGGGGCGCCGACATCGGCTTTGCCACTTCCACCGACGGCGGCACAACCTGGAGCAGCGGGTTTCTCCCCGGCATTACGATCTTCCAGAATGGCGGCACGTTCACTGGAGTAAGCGACGCTGCGGTCGCCTACGATGCTGACCATCAACAGTGGATCATCTGTTCCCTCGCCATTTTGACGCTCGGCAACGGCGATTCTTCGGAGGTGGTCGTAGTGAGCCGCTCCTCCGATGGCGTCAACTGGGGCAACCCCATCACCGTAGCCACGCAGGGCGAACCGGACAAAAACTGGATCGTCTGCGACAACACCGCCAGCAGTCCCTTTTACGGCCACTGCTATGTGGAGTGGGACGATCCCGCGGCGCAGGACCTGATTCACATGCAGACGTCCGCCGACGGCGGACTCACATGGGGCCCGGTGTTGAACACAGCCGACCTGGCTACAGGCATTGGCGGACAGCCCTTAGTACAGCCCAATGGCACCGTGATCGTGCCCATCGAAGGCCTTGCCGGCTCGATGCTGGCGTTCAGCTCAACCAACGGCGGATCCAGTTGGAGCAGCACCGTAACGATTTCTACGGTTATCGATCACGGCGAAACCGGCAACCTGCGCAGCGCCAATTTGCCCTCCGCCGAGATCGACGGGGCAGGGACCGTCTACGTGGTCTGGTCTGATTGCCGTTTTCGCACCTCCTGCTCAGCGAACGACCTGGTTCTCAGCACCTCGAGCAACGGCACGACCTGGACTACCCCGGCGCGTATCCCCATCGACCCGACCACCAGCACCGTCGACCACTTCATTCCTGGCCTGGGAGTCGATCCGGCAACCTCCGGCGTCTCCGCGCACCTGACGATGACGTACTACTACTATCCCATTTCGCAATGCGGGGCGGTTTGTGAAATGGCGGTGGGCTTCGTCTCGTCCACGGATGGCGGCCAGAGCTGGAGTGCCCCCACCCAGATAAGTGACGGCATGAGCACGGCGTGGCTGCCCAATACCTTTTCTGGTCTCATGGTGGCCGACTACCTGTCGACCTCTTACGTCAGCGGTAAGCCGTTCGGGGTCTTCGCCGTGGCAAAGGTGCCGTCGGGCGGCGTGCTGAACGAAGCCATGTACGTCAATACCAGCCCCCTTGTGGCGTCAGCCGCGGCGGCTGCGGCGCGCCTCAGTTCCAAGACCGAGAAGCCGATCCCCCACGCCAAGTCCGATCACGGCCCACGGAAGTTCTATGATGACGACGGCCAGTTCCCGATCCCGCCGAAGAGAAGATTCCTGAAACGCGCCCGACGTTGAGCGCGCGGTCGCGGGCGACTGGCCCGCGACAGCACGATTCACGTGGACCATCCCGAACTCCGCGCCCAGAGCGGATTCGCGCACATTTTCACAGGAAGAAATCAGGAAGCGTCTCCAGTGAGCTACGTTTTGATCCTGCAGACAACCCCGAGAACGCGATGCCCAAGATCGAATTCTCAGAATCCTACCCGTCAATTGCACCAATTCCTGTCACCCGCCTGTGGAGCGCCCGCACTCCATTGAAAAATCGCCACATAGAGCGACGCGGTTTTCGTTGACTCTAAAAATGAAAAGAGTAAAAACATAATCGTTCTTTGACACGTTCTGAAGTTTACCCGGTTGGTGCAGCGTCCGGGACTCAAGCGGGGTCACTGCAGCGCGCCGCAAGGTGCGTAGCAGAGGGTCAGCAAGGGTCTATAGCAAAGCGCTGGTCGAGGCGAACAAGAACATCATGTCGAAGGCAAGATAGAGTCCCGAGGCGTTGGATTGGTTTTTCCGGTTGGCGGTAAGCCCGGAGCCCAAGCACTGATCGCGCGTCGCGCCCCCGCAAGGGAAGCACGAAAGCAGGTCGGCAAGGGTCTAAAGCGAGCTACTGGCCGAGACGAATTAGACCAACACCACCTCGGGACTCTTATTTGTTAGCGCTGGATTCCCTGTTCTCAACCCTCATCTGTAGTTCTGCAGCCGGGTCGGTTGTCGCCACTTTGGTTCGCCTAGCTCTGGCTCTGAGATGCCGTGGCAAAGCTTGGGAAAATTCCGCGCTTAGACTTTGTCCCCAACCCTGCGGACTACCGTGCGCCGCGCAAAGGAAACCGACGCAAACCGTCTCCCCGCAAGCCCCCCAACGCGATCGATCTTTCGCCCCGGCTAGAAGTGGGGCTCTGTGTCGATCAAGAACCTGCCGACGCCGAGTTTCCTGAACAGGTCGTGTAGGGGCGGGTCTTTGACCCGCCCAACCTTTTCGACTCCGCGACCGTCTAGCTCGAATCAGGCCTATTTCCGCGCATTCCCCGGCCCGCCCACAGGAAAAAGCCTAGGGACCCGCTGCTCAAGCGCCGGGAGCGCAGGAAACGCCGCGTGGGGTTCCGTCTGATACCAATAAGCGACGGAAAAGAAGTTGTCGGAGCGATGGTTCGCGTGGCCGTGTTCAATGGTGGCACGCAGTGACTTGGTAAACGGAATCGGGGAATCCAGGTGAAACCGGTAAACCGAAGTCCGGCTGCCGGCGCGCTGCGGACCGCTCACGGGAGCGCCGTACAATCCGTACGAAAAAGTGTGATCGCCGAACGCCCATGCCCCCAGAAAATAATCTTCTGATCCCGTGCCGTTGATCGAAGGAGCCGATTCGCCGTCAACGAAGAACATATCGTCGCCCTCGCCCCACCAGTCGTCCTGATTTTGCAGAATCGACATGGTGACGCCGACGAAATGGCCGCGGCCGGTCGCCTCCATCCAAACATAGTTGCCCTCCCCGTTTGGGTTCTTCTTGCTATCCACCAGAGGATCGGCGTTCGACTTCCATTTGTCAGTCCAGCCCTGGGCGGGCGTGGCTTGCCGGTACTGCGCATGAAAGTAGAGCGTATCGGCGGGCAGCGGCTGAGTGTAGGCGCGATAGTCGATGTTGTAGTAAAAGGCGTCCACTTTCTGCGCGCCGTCGTTTGTCACCGTAATACGCGCGTGCTTTTGGAACGGCATCGGGAAAGAAACAATTCAGAGCTTTATCAGCACCCACCGACAACGGGATCGATTGATAGAGAAAATAATCGCCTAAGTCCGAGGCCGAAGAAATCGCCGATCGGCGCCTCGACGCTAGGGGCCGTTTCTCCATCCCAATAAATTCGCAGCACCAGCGCCTTCAAGTGATGCGGGTCGGAGCTGGCAATCGTCACCCAGATGTGGCTGATTAAACCGGGGCCGGGTGTGTCTAGGAGCGTGAGCGTCTCTCCCGGAGCAATCTGGCGATAGTCGGCATTGGCACCTGTGCGGTCATAGCTGGAGGCACGTTTCTGAACGTACTCCTTGGCCTGAGGCAGGCTAGAGAGCCAGGAGCTAGGGTCCTGCGCAAGTAAGGACGGGACAACGACCAGAACTGCCAAGCAGAGGCAGACTTTCTTCATGGAATTCTCCTTGCGCGGAATTCTACGTGTAGCGGCGGGTCTCTGACCCGCCCAGACAACATTAGGAATTGGAACCCCCACTCTTGTCATTCCGAGCAAAGCGAGGAATCTGGGTTCCCCTCGCTCCCGGCAAATACCCAGATTCCTCGTCGCTGCGCTCCTCGGAATGACAAAGGAAGAAGGGCGCTAATAGAAGGCAAGAGTTTGTCAGCACGCTGGGCGGGTCAGAGACCCGCCCCTACGCGATCCTATAGCGGAATATTGCCGTGCTTCTTCGGCGGGTTCTTATCGCGCTTGGTTTGCAGCATTTCGAGCGCCTGAATCAGCTTCTTGCGGGTCTCGCGCGGCTGGATGACCGCATCCACGAACCCGCGGTCCGCTGCCACGTAGGGATTCGCAAAGCGGTCGCGGAATTCTTCAATCTTTTTCTGACGAAGTTCTTCGCGCTTCGGTGCGCCGTCGAGTTCCCTTTTGTAGACAATATCCACCGCGCCCTCCGGCCCCATCACTGCGATCTCCGCCGTTGGCCAAGCGTAGTTCACATCCGTGCGAATGTGCTTTGACGACATCACGCAATACGCTCCGCCGTAAGCCTTGCGCGTGATCACGGTGACCTTGGGCACGGTCGCTTCGGCAAACGCATACAGCAGCTTCGCCCCGTGCTTGATGATCCCGCCGTACTCCTGCGTCGTTCCCGGCAGAAATCCCGGAACATCCTCAAACGTCACCAGCGGAATGTTGAAGCAATCGCAAAACCGCACAAAGCGCGCGCCTTTGATCGACGCATTGATATCCAGCGTGCCCGCCAGAAACGCCGGCTGATTGGCCACGATCCCCACCGGCCGCCCATTCAGCCGGGCAAATCCCACGACGATGTTCTTCGCATAGTGCTCCTGTACCTCAAAGAAATAGCGGTCATCGACTACGGTCTGGATCACATCTTTCATCTCATAGGGCTGGTTCGACTGATCGGGCACGATCGAATCCAGCTTTTCATCCATCCGGTCCACCGGATCGGTGCAAGGCTTGCGCGGTGGATCATCGAGGTTGTTCGAGGGAACAAAGCTCAACAGCTCCCGCACCATCGACAAACACTCGGCATCATCCTGCGCCAGAAAATGCGCGACTCCCGAAGTCTCGTTATGCGTGAGAGCCCCGCCAAGCTGATCTTTGGTGACTTCTTCGTGCGTGACGTTCTTGATGACGTCCGGCCCAGTGATGAACATGTAAGAAGTCTTGTTCACCATCACGATGAAATCTGTGATGGCCGGCGAATACACGGCTCCTCCCGCACACGGCCCCATGATGGCGGAAATCTGCGGCACCACCCCGCTATACAAAGTATTGCGCAAAAAAATGTCCGCGTAGCCCGCCAGCGACAGCACGCCTTCCTGAATGCGCGCGCCTCCGGAATCATTCAGGCCAATGACTGGCGCGCCCATCTTGGCGGCCAGATCCATGATTTTCACGATCTTGCCGGCGTTCGCTTCCGACAGCGACCCGCCGAACACGGTGAAGTCCTGGGCAAACACGAACACCAGCCGCCCCTCGACGCGGCCGTAGCCGGTGATAAAGCCGTCGCCATAAATTTTCTGCTCGGCCATGCCGAAGTCGTTGCAGCGGTGGGAGACCAGTTTGTCGGTTTCCTCGAACGTGCCTTCATCCAGCAGAAACTCGACACGCTCGCGCGCCGACATCTTGCCTTCTTTATGCTGCCGGTCCTGGCGCTGCGTTCCGCCGCCTTCTTCCGCCAGGCGGTCGCGCTTTTTCAGTTCTTCCAGTTTTTGTTCGAGGTTCATGCCCGAGATTATAGGCGAGAGAGGAGAACCACGTAGGGACAGCCGCCTCGGCTGTCCCGTCGCCCGCAGGGCGACGTGAACGATGCTGCGTGGACCAGTTTATGCTTGTGTGGACGCGGGCGACTCGCCCGCGTGTCCAGAGTTTCTTCACCTTGCCGAGCTTCGCTCGGCCGGACAGCCGAGAGCCTGCCCTGAGCGAAGTCGAATGGGCGGCTGTCCCTACGTAGTTCGTGCCTACTCCATACTCGAACCGAGGGGCTGATAGCGGTACTTCTTCCCATCCCAAAACACCACCGAGACCGTGCCTTCCCCCTCATGCGCCTCGGCCGCAAAGATCCCCGTGATGGTCTTCTTGCGAAACGGCATCTTCTTTACCATCACGTCTTTAAACGGCAGGTTGATAATGATGAACTTGGCCTTCGGTGTCTCCGCCCGCCAAGCTTCGGCCCCGGCGCCATGGATCACCAGCAACACCAGACCTCGCGACACGGGATCTTCCGACGCGAACTGCGTGGAAATTTTGGGATCGCCGTATCCAAAGTAGGTGTTATAGGGGTCAATCACCCGGAAGTTGTCTTCTGTCTGATCGAGCAGCGGATTGGTGCAGCGCGCCGCAATCACCACGTCTTCAATCCCGTCGCCGTCGAGGTCGGCAGTCAGGGGCGCCGGCCCCGGCATCAGCTTGCAGGTCGACCCGAACTGCCTTTGGATGAATGCATCGTCTACGCCAGAGACGGGCGCGCTTACTTTAGGTGAGGCTTGCACCGCCGGTTGCATCGCCGCCGGACCCGATTGTTGAGCAGGAACACCGACACTGAGTACGAACGACCGCAGCAGCGAGCAGACAAACAATTCTTGGGGATGGCATAGCACTACTTTAGTCCTGTGCGTCATCCCGGACTAAGTACCGAAGTAATGACCCGCGTAGGACGCATTGCTACGCACGCATTGCGTCCGATTCGGGAAGGGCACGGGCTTCAGCCGTGCCGTATGCCTACTAGCTGAGGTTTCGGCTTCAGCCGCTGGGGTGACCGCTGGAGCCTCTTGCCTAACCTATCGAAGAGGGACAACCGGACCTCAGCGGCTAAAGCCAGGAATCGAAAGTACTCTCGCGGCACGGCTGGAAGCCCGTGCCCTTCCCATTCTGATGAATACTCCAGGTCATCTGGTGAAATGTTCCCATCCCTTGGCTTGAAGTTCATACCCCACGCCACTCTCGTTCCGCAGGAAGACTTTTCGTCCTTTAATGATCTGCCCGATGTGAGTTACCGGAGCTCCTGCGATGCGGTTCGGAACGCGCTTGCCTCGTGGAGCAGCAAAAATAAGCTCGTAATCTTCTCCGCCGTGTAACGCGAACTGCAAATCCACTTCCCGCGACGGCTTGCCCACGCTGGCCCGGGGAATCGCCGACGCCCACAACTCCGCCCCCACGCCACTTTCCTCGCAAATGTGAGCAAGATCGGTGGATAGCCCATCACTCGTATCGATCATCGCGCTGGCCAGACCCTGCTCCCGCAGAATGCGCCCCACTTCCAAACGCGGCTCCGGGAAAAAGTGGCGCGGAAAGTGCCGTGGGTTCAGCTTACGCTTGGGCTTCTTCCTCATCAGCGCGAGAGCTGCAGCCGAGGCGCCCAGTTCCCCAGTCACGTAAATTCGATCTCCCGGCTGAGCGCCCGACCGCAGAATCGCCTTACCCTTGGGAACCGCTCCGACCACGATGATGTCGGCCATGATTCCCTGCGGCGATTCCGCCGTGTCGCCACCGACCAGCCCCACTCCATACTTCGCTCCCAGATCCACCATGCTACGCAGAAATCGCCCCACCCAGCCCTGGGGCAAATCCCGAGGCAAAGCGAGGGAGAGAAAAGCCGCCACCGGCTCGCCCCCCATTGCCGCGATATCGCTCAGCCCACGAACCAGGCAGCGATACCCCACCGCCTCCGGCGAATGCCAGTCGCGGCGGAAGTGGATTCCTTCGAGCGTCAGGTCAGTGGTGACCAGAGAATCCTGGCGAGGCAGCAGGCGAAGCACGGCGCAGTCATCTCCGATCCCGGTCAAGATTTGGCGGTTGAGACTGCTTGGATGACGTCCGGCCATGCGCCGGGTTCGCGCGATCAGAGCTTTTTCAGGAAGCGGCATTTCCCCTTTTGAAACCTTACATCAGGCCGTGTGCCCACTCTTGAATTTTGAACTTGGAGGCATCGCCCAGCTGGTGGGTGCCCCATGCTTCGCGGTTTTTGCGAAGCGTGGGAGGTACAGCGCCGGCATCACAACCTGCTGAGAATTCTTGCTTAAGCAACCGAGTTCGGACAAATGTTCTGCTTGGGGTACCATTATGTGGTCTTAACGGCGGGGTTCGACATGGGCAGCAAATCTCAAAACCGACGGGCGACAAAATTAGCGTTGGCGATGCTTCTAATATTCTTGGGTATCGCAACGTCTGGACGCGCTGAGGTGGTGTGCCCTTGGGACTCTCTCGATACGCTCTCATTCCCGTCCCCTCTTCCGGTCAGTTTTGATCAGTTTGACTTCACAATTGGGCCGGACAACTCGTCGGGGCCGGATACGTCCGCGGCCTCAGTTCGCATAACCAACCGCGACCCCCGGCCAATAAACGCCTTGTTCATGGTAGTCGATTTCTACACATCCGATCGATATCTGCTGAGTATGACCTACTATTTGGCGACCAGCGCGAAAGCGGCGTCCTTCAAGCCTGCCGTCCCGCGTACCCCCTGGTCAGTCTCACCGGCACCCCTCGATTCCTCACTCCTGCGGGGTGAAGGCTATAGAGACAGGGATCACAGCACGATCCGACCCGCCAACTGCCCCGACGAGGGTCGTCTCGCCGTGCTGCAAATTGTGTTTGCGGACGGAGTGGTGTTTGACCATCGCATGGCCGGATGGCGGGTTGATCCGGTTCTCCTGTCGGTGAAACCCTGGACATTGAGTGGTTTCCCGATGAAGCCTGCCTCTTTCTCTGGACGCGTAAGCGTCGACGAACGCGGAAAGGCGCGAATAGTTGAGCTGAGCCCCATCGGCTCCATCCCAAGGGGAGAGTCCGATGTGTCAGATTGGCTGATGGATAAGATTGCCGACACCTTCACTTATGCTCCCGCGCTATATGACGGTTCTCCTATCTCATCTGAAATAAGTCTCTTGATTCGCTTTTATCCGCCCGAGGGTACTGACTCCACTAGTGGCGTGCCGCGTGATTTGGTTACACCGAGCGTTACGGTCCTTGACCTTAGCTCCCCAATCCCCGGAAAAATCTATGATCTGCGTTATGGCGGATTTCCATTTGTGGGTTGGCGTCAGCCAAAGTCGCCTTAGCCGTGAGACCCACCGCACCGCATGACCACCGTGCCACCCCCTACCCAAACGTCATGCTGTAGTAACCTGTCCCCTGGTACCCCCCTGGAGCACCCCGCCATCGTAATCCCCCTGCCGTTGACACGGGGGAACCTACTTTGTTACCGTTTGCAAGCGTCTCCTTAGACCTGTGGCCGAACTAAGTGCTGCATCCGGTTGAGATTGCAGTCAAAGCCGGTTGCCATCGCTGTAGAAGTTGCGGTCATCCCTGGTTCCGGTAGGACACGGGCACGGAAAGTGAACCCACCCCAAGGTGGGGGAGTTGCCCGAATTCAGGACGGAGTTGAGGGGCCCTCGTAACCGCGAGCCGTCCCAGTCTGGTCCGGCCTGATCAACTACGGAAGGAAGAATTTGCGAAAACGTTTTTACATACTTTTTGTCACGCGCGCCGATGACGGCCAGCTCCGCAAGATTCACATTCCTTTGCATTACCTGTACGTGTTCCTTGTGGGGGCGGCGATCGGAGCCTTGAGCCTCACCGGTATTGCCGGTTCCTACCTGCGCATGTTGTTCAAAGTGTCGCAGTACAACCAGCTTCGCGTCGAAAAAGACGACCTCAAGAACCGCTACTCGCGGCTGGAAGAAGTGGCAAAGGAACGCGACATTCAGGTCGCCTCGCTGGGCTCGCTGGCCGGCGAAGTTTCCTCTTTGTATGGACTTAAGTCCGACCCGCGCCTGGTAACCGGCGCCTCCGAGCAAGTGCACGACGCCGAGGTAAATTCCTCGATGGACCAGCTCTACGCCCTGCGGACGTCGGCTTTAACCGGCGCAACCATGACCGGAATATCCCTCGGCCTCATCCGTAACGTTACTACCGCGGACTGGGCGCGAGCCAATTCAGCTCCCAATCTTTGGCCTGTGGAAGGGCCGGTCACCGGATCATTTGGCGAACGCACCGACCCGTTCAATGGTGAGGGTGCGTTTCACAGCGGGATCGACATCTCCGCCTCGGTTGGGCAAGCCGTGGTAGCGCCGGCGGATGGCGTTGTCATGTTTGCCGATTTTCTGGGCGGCTACGGCCGCGCCGTTATGATTGAGCACGGCCACGGCATCAGTACCCGTTACGGCCACCTGGCCAGCTTCGCGGTTTCGCCTGGCCAGCAGGTGCATCGCGGCGACACCATCGGGTTCGTCGGCCTCAGCGGTCGCAGCACCGGCCCGCATCTCCACTACGAAGTGCGCATCAACGATACTCCGGTCAATCCTTACAAATACTTGAGGCTCACCGTCGCCAATATCGGCGGGTTCTCAGCGGGAAGCTAGAAGAGCAGTGGTCAGTTTCCAGTGATCAGTGGCCAGTCTGTCGCCACTTCAGTTCGATTGCTGGCCACTGGCAACTGATCACTAGCCGCCGCTTTACTGGCGGAGCCCCATCCAGCGCTCCGAAAGCACAATCGAGTTTCCGGGATTCTGGGGATCGTAGCGCACCGATGTGGGCAGCCCCAGGCGGCAGGAGTGCAGATTGATCCACTGCCGCAGATAGGTCACATCCTGGGAAGCTTCGTAGGAGACTCCGGCCACATCGTACTGATAGATGAGCAGCGTTGAAGGCCGGGTCCTTCCGTCAGCGGTCATTTCCTGCACGTCGATCACGGTGCCGTCCGTGATTCGCCCTACGCGATCGAGCCAGGCGCGGCGCTCACTTTCTACATCCTCAGCTGATTTCGGCTTGCGCCGCAGAAGAACATAGGCGGCCGTCACCACCGCGATACAAATCAGGACGAAGCCATAAAGACGAAGTGAAATCATTGCTCCGAGGATTTCAGTGAGATGTGAGCGCCCGTGACGCGGGCCCGAATGCGACTACAGACTATCTCATAATCTCCTGTGATTTCAGAAATCTGGGCAGTGATCTCAGCTGAGTGCCGATTGGGATCGCCTGGCTGGGTGCCTCTCTCTTCGCGTTTTTTGCGAAGGGCGGGAGGCAAAACAGCCCGCACCGCCGTTGCCCAGAGAGTATGCATTCCACAGCGGGCAGCCCAATGATGGCGAGAAATGGCCTCTTCCTCGAGGCTGATCTGCATAGTTTCCGCTCACCTTGCAGACATTCATTTAACAATACTTAGACAACTGCGCCACATCCTAACCAAGCTTCCGCTACTCCAATCCTGCATACGACGCGAACAAGCCTTCGCTGAATCGCCGCCGTTCTGGAGAACAGTCTATGTGGATGAGATCGTGCGCCGTCTGCAAGGCCTTGTTGAGAAAGCTGAGATTAACCGATTCCGTGCGCTGTAAGTGTGGCTGGGAGTGGCGGGGCGGCACGGATCGAAATTCGGCTGCAATCCTGATCGACGGCGTCTGGGAAGCGTAAGAGAAAGGCAGAAATGACCGTGGCAAAAATAATTAAGTTCTACATACCGAATAGCTTTCGAAAAAGCGTGAAGTGGGTTTCGCCCGAACGACGCGGCAAAATCATTGAGTTCCCTCCGCAGGTAAAGAAATCAGCTTGAGCCGCAAGGGTCCGCTCGTCCGCGCCACATAACCCACACTTCATCAGTCGTTCATTGCGGCAGCTCTTCGCCGCTCTGCTCGCGCACCATGTACTCGGCATACCAGTCGGGCCAGTTCGCATCTGCCGCGCCGATGCGCTTCTCGTGCTGGCCGTGGGCGGCCGCTGCGCGTCGAAGCGCGCTCGCCAGATCGCTTGCGGAGCTGAACGAAGTCACGCCAGAATCGACGCGTCCCGGAAGCCGGGTCGTGATCTCCTGCAGCAACCAGACGTTGCCGTCGGGGTCGCTGAACGTGGCGCGCGAGTAATAGCTGCGCCGCTCGGGATCAAGGCCGCTGATCCGGCCCTCCGGGCCAATATGGAAGAACTCGCTCACCTCGATGCCGGCGGCGACCAGCTTTTCCCGGGCGGCCACGATGTCGGAAACGATCAGGTAGCTCTTGGCTGAACCGGGCGCGGCCGACGTGAGGTTCTTGCCGAACTGCACCGAGCACCAGGACCCCGGCGGCGTGAACTGGACCACGATAGGCGGCGTGACGTCCAGCCTCCACCCGAGCTTCTTGTAGAACTCCTTCGAGCGCTCGACGTCGGAGACGGGGATGATGACGACTTCGAGTTTCATATCCATGATGAATGGCCCTTTCCTTTTCGTTCCCCCGAATCAGGGGGCGTAACGGGTGAAGACATAGTCGCGATCTTTCACAGGCACGTGGCAGGGGAAGCAGGTTTCGTGCAGCGCCTTGTCACCCGGCTTTCCATCTTTAAAATCCCCGAACCCCCAACCGCCAGTCGCGGCGTACCTCTTTGAGTCCTTGACCATGAACTGAACATTCACGCGGGACCCGACAACGAAAGATTGACTGCCGGGGAACGGACCGTTCAGGACTTTGTTGTTGTCTTCCGACGGGACATGAGTCCAATGTATCGCCGCAATGATCGCGCCATCCGGGAACGGAATCGTCCCCTCCCGAAAGGCCTTGATCGCTATATCGTTGCCGAGTTGAGCGCGCAACTGCTCACCCTTGCCCGTCAATAGGAGGTGGTTCACGGCGATCAATTGCCAATCGCGGTATCCGGGAGGAATTGTAACGCCGTAGATCGGGGATGCGGCTTCCTCGGAGTCGGCATTCCCGGATGCGGGAGCCGTGAAGACGACAACACCCTGCCACCGTCGCAACTGCAACCAGCAGGAAAGCGATCCGTTTCATAATTGTTTCCCCTTCTCCAAATCGGTAATCACCTTGAACCTTCGAACATCCAGCTTCCCGTCCAGAAGTGTGCCGGCGTCGGCGCTAAATCGGCGGAGGACCGGATTCTTGCGATGCTTGTTGAAATGCTCTTCCGATTCGTAGCGTTCGTAGAGGAACCACACAGCGGGATCTGTGGTGGAACGGTGTAGGTCGTAAATCATTACCCCGGCGTCTGCGCGGGACGCCAGAACCAGCTCCTCAAGCTGACGCGCAAGCTCTTCTTCTTTTCCCGCTCTGCAGCGCAGGAACACCGCGTTGGCAACGGGCTCTGTCATCTTCGTTCTCCTCATTTATGACGACGGTTTCACAGCCTTTGCCGTGGCCCAGAGCGAACCTGGATTTACCCGCTGCGGATGCAGTGTCAGCATCCTCCGGTAAAGATCCATGGCCGACGATGTACTCGCCACGCTGGCATTGAAGTCGCGAAGGTAATTTCGGGTTTCCCCGATGTGACGAGGAGAGCTATCAGGGTCGAGCACACCATGACCAGCTACCACGGCTCGCGGATGCAGGGCGTCGATCGTATCCAGCGCGCGCAGCCACTCGCCTCGGGCCTGTTCATCGCACTCCGCGAGATAGGGGTGCGTGTTGTTATAGACAGCATCCCCCGATATAACCAGGCCAATCGAAGGCACATGCAGCGCGGTGGTGTGCGCCGTGTCGGTATGGCCAAGTTCTACTACCTTCAGCTCTTCTCCCTCAAGATAGAGGGTGTCGCCTTCGAGCACCTGCGGGGCGGCCAACTGCGACGGAACCTGACCGGGAAAGCGTGGCTCCCAGAAAGATCTTATAAAGTCCGGGCTTATCTGCTTTTGCATGGCCGCAATAGAGGAAGCGGTCGCAAATGCTGTTGCCTTGGGAAACCTGTCCAGCAGGAGTTTCAGACCAAAGAAATGGTCACCGTGGGCATGAGTGATGTAAATGGTAGTGAGATTCTTGCCGCTCTCGGCGATCCAATCTAATAGTTCTTTCGAGTGTTGCACGGACAGAAACGTATCCACGAGGACGGCATCGCGTTCGCCGTAAACGAGTGTGACCGTATTGGTCACCCAGGCCAGATCTTCTTTGCCCGGCGGAAGGCCTTGGGTCGAGCTGCCGCGTTTCTTGGTCAGAAGCTTCCAATTGAGTGCAGGCATATATTTTCCGCAACAAATTACACGCGACTCAGGCTGCGCCTTCCTCTCGCGCGGTGCTGTTCCGGGCTTCGATGGCTTTGACGGAGTTTACAAACGCCTTCTCCAAAACGCCCTTGCCGATGGTTCCGACGACCAAGCCGAGCAGCCATCCCTTGAGGTTCTTGCCCTCGCGTACGGCGACCACGTCAATGTCGGTCGTGCCGTTGGGATTACGCTTGAAGTTGTAGGTGTGGCTGGACGCGCCTCCCCAGGTGTTGGAGTCGGTGGTGGTGAGGACGACATGGTTGGGATTGGACCAGTCATAGTGGAGGCGCTCCCAAATACCGCTCGAGCCCTCGGTGACGTCGGCCTCCGTCGGGCCGCGGCTATGCACCTTGAGGTAGTCGTCGGTGCTGTTGCCAAACAGCTTCCCGCGGCCAGGCCCGAAGTCGGTGAGCCCGGCGATGTATTGCTCGGGCGTTAAGGTGGTTGTCTGATGCATGTGGATCGTGGACATGTGTTGCTCCTTTTTTGGACGGTGTCACTAAGTTCCGCACGCACTCAGGCCGCTTTTACCGGTGCGGTAAATGCCGCCGCATTCTTTCGGACGACCTCCTGCACGCTCAGCGGCCCTTGCCCCGTCAGTGTGCGCACGTCGTCCGACGTCCGGTCGAAGCGCCCCGCGCGATGCAGATCAGCCAACGCCACCAGGTGGTTCACCAGGTGAACCGGCCAGCGCCGCTTGAGCAGCTCGTCACGCCACGGCTCGACCGGAACGTCCTGATAAGTAATTGTGCGACCCAGCGCCTTCGAATACTCCTGCGCAAAAAAATTCATGTTCTCGGACTGCGGACCCGTCAGGTGATAAATTTTGCCGATGTGCGGCTGCGGATTGGCGAGCAGCGCGGCAATCGCACGCGCAACGTCCTCCGCCGCCACCGGCGAAGTCTTGCCCTCCCCGAACGGCAGCTTGATTTGATCGGATTCCCTGACTGAATCCGGAGTCAAAGTCAGGAAGAAGCCTTCGAGAAACACGGTCGGCCGCACGTGCACAACCGGCAGACCAGACCAGTTCAGCGCCTGCTCGGCGAGCCAGTGCAGCTTGTGCTGTGGGCTCGGCGTAGTCGCGGTAATGCTCATCTGAGAGACCGTCATCTGCGACATATTGATGAACGCCTTCACGCCATGATGCTTGGCTACCGCAGCCGCATTGACCGTCGCGGCCAGATAGGCATCCGAAACCGACATGCCAAAGTACATCGTCTCGCAGCCCGCGATCGCCCGATGCACAGAATCGAGATCGAGCAGATCGCCGACCACGACTTCCGCACCCAGAACGCGCAATACTTGCGCGCGCTCGTCCTCAGTTCGCACCATCGCCCGCACCGACTTGCCTTGGTTCAACAGCAGTTCGGTAACCGTGCGCCCTACCGCACCGACGCGCCCCGCCGCGCCGGTAACCAGAATGGGATTGGCCATGTTCTTCCTCATGTTAGCCGGCGACGAGTTGCTGCCCGCCATCGATATCGTAAGTTGCGCCCGTGAGCGCCGTATTGGTCATGATGTGTACCGCCAGCGCGGCGACGTCAGCCGGTCCGACCACGCGCCCAATGGGAAGCGTGGTTCGTAGCTGATTGCGGCGGCTTTCGAGTTTATCGCCGAGGAGCGATGCCGACAACGGGGTGTCAACGAACCCGGCAGCGATAAGGTTGACTCGCACCGGCGCAATCTCCAGCGCCAGGTTGGCGGTGAGGGCCGGCAGCGCAGCGGTCATCGCACCTGTGATGCTCATGCCCATGGCCGGGCGACGGCCACCGGTGCCTCCCATGAAGATCAGCGTTCCTCCCGGCCTCACTTTGTTGGCGGCATAGCGGGCGACATAAAGCGCCTGCAAAAGATGCTCGCCGATAAGGTTGCGCACCTCCGCGAAGTCCATGTCGGCAAGGCGGCCGTAATACGGCCTGCCGGCCGTCACCATTACGTGATCGATCGCTGGAAGGTCGCGGAAGAACCGCTCGAGCGAGGCAGAGTCCGTGGCATCGAAGGCCGCGGTGCTCAGCGCGTCAAGCTCGCTCGCGGCTTGTCTTAGGCGTTCGGGATTTCTGGCGGCGAGGATAACCTTCGCCCCCTCAGCGCGGGCGCGGCGCGCGGTTTCGAGCCCGATGCCCGCGCTGCCGCCGATTACGACGACGGTTTGCCCAAGAAGCTCCGGTTCATGCTTGATGGAAGATGTGGTGGTTACTGTGCTCATGATTCCTCCGATCAGCGGTTCAAGGTTACCTTCGCCCCATGTTTGATGAGGAAGCAAACAGGAGAGCTTCCACTATTTGGGAGGTCTCCTTGTGTCACGTACCCCTCGCGAATTATGCTGCCGACTTGACTGCTCCTGATCGCAGTGACTTGAAGCTCGCGCGAATCTCATCCGTGAAGAATTTCGGCTGCTCCCACGCCGCGAAGTGACAGCCTTTGGGTAGCCGGTTGTAATGGATGAGCTTGGGATACGCTTTCTCCACCCAGCTTCGCGGAGCGGCGTAAATCTCATCGGGATAAACGCTGACCGCAACCGGAATGGTGACGTTCTTGGGGGCGAAAAAGGCCAGCTTGTTTTCCCAATACAAACGAGCCGAAGAGATTGCCGTGTTGGTGAACCAGTAGAGGGTGATGTTGTCGAGGATGTCGTCTCGCGTGAGGCCCTCGGACTGGCCGGCAAAGACGCGCGCGATGAGCGCCTCACTGGCTTCGTCGTGGTCGAGGATCCAGGCCGCCAGACCGACGGGCGAGTCCGCAATCCCGTACAGCGTCTGCGGGCGGTTTCCCATCTCGAGGGCGTAACCAATACCGTGTTTATAGAAAAAGGCGAGCCGATCGTACGCATGTTGCTCGTCGGCTGCCAGACCGGATGGCGCCGGCGCACCGGTAAAGGCCGCTCCGTTAATGTCGTTTGGAACCGCGCCCGCCATGTTGGTGTGAATGGCGAGCAACTCCGGAGGCGCCTGCACGCCCATCAGATCGGTGATCAGCGCGCCCCAGTCGCCACCTTGCGCCACATATTTCGTGTATCCCAGGCGCTTCATGAGCACAATCCACGCGCGTGCAATGCGCTCCGGGCCCCAGCCAGTCGTGGTTGGTTTGCCCGAAAAACCGTAGCCCGGCATCGACGGAATCACCAGATGGAACGCATCCGCCGCGCTTCCGCCATGCGCGGTGGGATTGGTAAGCGGATCGATAATCTTCATCTGTTCGATGATCGAGCCGGGCCATCCGTGCGTGACGATCAGCGGCAACGCATTTTCGTGCTTCGAACGAACATGAATGAAGTGAATGTCGAGCCCATCGATCTCGGTGACGAACTGCGGTAGTGCGTTCAGTCTTGCCTCCACCTTCCGCCAGTCGTACTCCGTCCCCCAATAGCGCGCGAGGGCCTGAATCGTGGCGAGTTGCACGCCTTGCGTTGCATCCGGGACCAGTTCCCGCTCGGGCCACTTGGTCGCATTGATACGCCTGCGCAAGTCGCTAAGGTCCGCTTCCGGAATGTTCAAGCGAGGAAACGGACGAATCGCATCCTTGTCCCCTGCCTGCTTGCTGCCTGGTTGTGTAGTGCTGGTTTGGGTCATATTGTCCTCTCCTTTCCCTTTGAGCAATTCTTGCCTTCCGCCAAGCCCTGCTGACCGCTGAATAGATGCCGCCGCGTGGCGACCACCGCGCCTACCAACGGCCAGCGTGAGAACCACCATCCACGTGGATTATTTCCCCGGTGACTTGCTCCGCTTGAGCCAGGTAGAGGACGGCGTCAACAATGTCTTTTATCTCTACCATTTTCCCCATTGGCTGGGCGCTCCTGAGAGAGTCTTTGGGATCGTCCTTATGCAACGGTGTATCGACAACGCCGGGCGCGACGGCGTTGAAGCGGATACCTTCTTTGGCATACTCGATGGCGAGATGCCGGGTCACCGTATTTAAGCCGCCTTTCGTAATCATCGAAACCGAGGCCTTTATGCTGGCGACCGGCTGATCGGCAAGCGACGCGGTAATGCTGACAACGTTGCCCGATTTCTGCTTCAGCATCTGTTTCACCGTGAGCTGAGTCATGTAGAAAAACCCCAGAAGATTGATCGAGAATAGGGCTTTGAAGTCCTCGTCGGTGAACTCCGTGAAAGGCTTGGTGCGGTAGATTCCGGCGTTATTCACTAGAACGTCGACGGTTCCGAAGTGCTCCATTGCTGCTTCGACAACTTTGGCGGCGGTCTCCGGCTTGGCAATATCGCCATCGATTGGAATCAGGCTGGGCGAGGCGGTCAGCGATTCAGTGGCATGGAGAGAGGTTCCCACGACGTTATAACCGTTTTTCAAGAAGCCCTCGACCAGACCGGCGCCGATACCCCGTTCTGCTCCCGTGACGATTGCCGTTTTTCTGTCTGGCATAAATGTCCTTCTTAACGGGAAGAACCGACAAAGCCTCGGACCAATGCAGCGATCTCATCTGCGGCCGTGTCCAATGCGAAATGACCAGCTTCAAGAACGTGGACGTCAGCCTTCGGCACGTCCTTGCGATAGCGTTCTGGCTCGCCGGGATCGAATGACAGGTCATGCTTGCCCCATATCACTAGCAGGGGCGGCTGTTTCTCGCGCATCCAGGCCTGCCATTTCGGATAAGCATCTACGTTCGTTCGATAGTCGTAAAACAGATCGCTTTGAATGTCTGCCTGTCCGGGCTGATTGAGAAAATAAAATTCATCCGTCCAGAGATCAGGGTCATAGCGTTCCACGTTGGGATCATTTCCGATGTGGCGAGTACGTGTCGTCGCTAACGAGAGCAGATTTATGCGCAGCGCGCTTTCATTGGCAGCACGATCGGCCCAAAAAGCGCGCCGCGTCTGCCAGTTCGCCCCCAAACCTTCGTTGTGGGCCACCGCATCTTGAACGATGAGTGCTTCGATGCGCTCCGGGTGCGCCAGTGCCATGCGAAAACCCACCGGGCCACCGTAATCCTGCATGTACATCGTGAAGCGTGTGAGCCCGAGTGCTTCGGTGAAGCGGTTCATGATCTCGGCGTAGTGATCAAACGTGTAGGCGAATTTTTTCGGGTCCGGCCAGTCGCTGTGTCCGAAGCCGGGATAATCGGACGCTACAAGATGAAAGCGATCGGAAAGCCTGCCGAAGAGCGGTTCGAACATGCGCGAAGAAGAGGGCAGTCCGTGCAGCAGCAGAATCGTGGGCGCGTCTTTCGGGCCGGCCTCTCGATAAAAGATGGAGAGACTATCGATCTGTATTGTGCGATAAAAAGTGGGATGTTCCACGGAAGGTTCCTTCCCCTCGGCCGGGGTCAGCAATTGAAATGACGTGAGCAGCGCGGAAACCATCGACGCCATGCAGGAATGTTTCATCGCCCAGCCTCACCCCGCGACCTCAAAAATGACTTCCAGCTCAACCGGCGTTCCCAGCGGAAGGCTGGCAACGCCATACACCAGTCGGCATGGGTTCTTGTCTTTTCCGAAGACATCTTGCAGCAACTCCGAAGCCGCGTCAGCCACTTTTGGCTGATCGCGGACATCTCCCGATGTGGCCACCGAAACCCCCAGCCGGACAACCCGCGTCACTTTATCGAGCGATCCCAAGTGCTCCCGCGCAACCGCGAGTACGTTCAGTGCCGCGAGGTGGGCCGCCTGGCGTCCGGCTTCCACGTCGAACTCCGCTCCAACGCGCCCGACGAACTTGGCAACGCGGCCTTCCGTGGGGAGCATCCCGGTCAGAAAAAGCAGATTGCCTGTCTGTACAGCCTCCGCATAGGTGCCGAAGGGCTCCGGCGGCGCCGGGAGGTTGATGCCGAGTTCCTTCAGACGTTGTTCGGCACTGCCCGAACGAAAGTCTTCGGGCCTTGCTGCTCGCGCTTGTGAATTTGCAGTCATTTCTCTCTCTCCGATTGGCGGAACGGCTGAACGTTGCCCGGAGCTCCTATTGAAAAGATTTATTGCGAACCAAGCACTCCGTGTGGCACGGAGGACGCTGGACACTTGTGTCGAGGCGGTCGCGGTCCAGGTATGTAAGCGGTATTCTGCCACTAGCGCCCCCGACGGCGCATCCCGAGAAACAGTATTTTTTTCCTACCACCAGTGAAGTGCTCCCGAATACCTCTTTCTGGGTAAGACCGGGGGGAAGCGAGACTCCCACAAAACCCTGTCATCCCGACCGGAGCCGGAGCGCCAGCGACGGCGCAGTGGAGGGACCTGCTGTTTTTGTAACCTTTAAACCGGACGCAAGCCCTGGTCGCGCTCTATATGACAGGGTGCGCGGTTCTTGACGACTAACACATAGTACGAGCAGTCTCATACCGCGTTGGGGGCCCCCATTTCGTGGTATGAAAGGGCCCCCAGCCCTGGGGAATGGCTTAGTGGTGATCGTAAGGCTGTTCCCAATTATGCTCGGTCTCCCAGCGATGATCTCGTCCGTTCCACCACTGGTGATACTGATTCCAGCAGCGCTCGCGCTCCGCATTTAAATCGCGTCGCCGGTCCTCAGCCTCGCGGCTGTGCTCGCCTTTGTCGTGGATCGCCTTGTCCAATCTCGCCTCAGCCTTTTCGATCGCGTGTTGACACTTCGATCTATCATCGCCATGCGCGCGCGGAGCCGCCGTAAACATCGCGAGTGCGGCAGCGACAATAGCTGCTACCACCGTGTTTAGCGTTCGTCGATTCAAGACCGTCTCCTTTCTATTCCGTGAACCATGATTTACGTCCCAGTCAGTTTGGCAAAATAGGCGGCTGTCTTTCGATACAGTTCATACCGTATGCAGGCACCTGGGAATGCCTGGCGGACGGGTAGCCACGACTCTCAACTCATGGGATTTTGATTCTTCCTTGGCCCTCGCGAGCTGAGCTGGGTAATGGGTGATTCGGGGAAGTCGTGGCTTTTGGCCCGGGCCTGGGGACGCCGGCAGCCTCCCACCCAAACGGAAGATTCCTTCAACTTCATCAGCCGCCAGCTACTTACTACACGTTTGCACGTACATTTATACATTGACAAAGTGTTCCGGCCGGAACGTTTTGTAAAGTTGCGCGATGTGCCGCTCGGAACATTCGTGCCCATCTCGCCTTCATGTTCCGCGCGGAACACTTCACCGAGACGTTGACCCTCCTCCCGCCGCCGACTAGACTCCTTCTTCGGAGGCTCACTATGAAGCTCTCACTCCTGCTCACCGCTTCGTTGCTCCTTGCGCTGCCTGCTTTCGCCGACGGCAAGGGTAATGACATGCAGCATCACGAAGACCTCACCCCGCAGCAGGTTGGGTCGGTGCACTTTCCAGTGTCGTGCACGGCTGACGAGCAGAAGCCATTCGAGCGCGGCGTGGCGCTGCTGCACTCCTTCTGGTACGAAGAGGCGGAGAAAGAATTCGAGCAGATCGCAAAGGATGATCCCGGCTGCGCCATGGCGCACTGGGGTGTGGCGATGAGCCTCTGGCACCAGCTCTGGAACCGGCCCAGCGCAGAGTATCTCGAACGCGGCGCGCAAGAAGTGAAGAAGGCGCAGTCGCTGCACGCTAAAACGCAACGCGAGCGCGACTACATCGCAGCGATGGGTGCGTTCTACTTCAAGGCAAGCAGGCGCGACTACCAGGTGCGCGTCGAGGCTTATTCGCGCGCCATGCAGCACATGTACGAGCGCTATCCTGACGACCGCGAAGCGGCGGCGTTCTACGCGCTCTCGCTGCTCGCCGCAGAGCCGGACGGCGACACGACATTCGCGTATCGCAAGAAGGCAGCGGCGGTCCTGGAGAAGGTGTTTGCAGAAGATCCCAACCATCCGGGAGTGGCGCACTATCTGATTCATACTTACGACAAGCCGCAACTGGCCCAACTGGGATTGCCGGCCGCGCGGCGCTATGCGGCGCTCGCGCCCGCGGCGCCGCATGCGCTGCACATGCCGTCGCACATTTTTGCCCGGCTCGGGCTGTGGCAGGACGATATCGACTCCAATCTCGCCTCGATCGCGGCCACGCGCAAGAGCGCGGCCATGCACATGGGCGGCGAGAGCCACCAGTTTCACTCCATGGATTTCCTGGTCTATGCCTACCTGCAAAGCGGACGCGAAGCCGATGCCATGAAAATCATCGAGGAAGTGAAGGCCATGCCACCGATGCCAGACGCGGCGGACATGGGGATGGATATGCATGCCTACGCGATGGCGAAGTTTCCTGCAACGTATGACCTGGAGCTTCATCACTGGGCCGATGCCGCGGCGCTGACGCCGCCGCCCGGCGCGGATGAGGGCGACAATTCGATCACCTACTGGGCACGGGCCATCGGCGCGGCCCGCAGCGGTGACCTTGCGGGTGCGCGAAAAGATGTCGCTGAGCTTGCGGCCATCGAGAAAAGTCTGATGGAGAAAAACAAGAAGTATTGGGCCGAAGTGGTTGCCGATAGCCGTCGTGAGGCGGAAGCCTGGATCGCCCACGCCGAAGGCAAGAATGAAGAAGCGATCAAGACTCTGCGGACGATTGCCGAGAAAGAAGAAGCCACCGGCGATGAGCCGGGAGCTATTCCTGCGCGTGAGATGCTGGCGGACTTGCTGCTCGAGATGAACCGTCCGCAACCGGCACTGGTCGAGTACGAAGCGGATTTGAAGTTCAATCCCAACCGCTTTAATGGGTTGTACGGTGCGGCCCGGGCCGCGGAAATGGCAGGAGAGAACCCGAAGGCCGACACGTATTATGGGCAGTTGGTGAAGTCGTGTGCTGGGTCGACTTCGAGCCGCCCCGAGTTGAGCCGGGCGAAGGAATTGCTGGCGAAGAATCAGGTTACGGCGAAAGAGTAGCGCGTCAGGCGCGCAGCAGAATCATCTTGATCACAAGAGCCGTGAGGATTGCGAGCGATCCCAGGAGCGCGTTGTACTCGCGGTGTTTGCAGTACAGTTCCGAGGAAAATTTGCCCTCGCTCTCGCCGAACGGCGTGAGGCGCGGAAAAAGACGCGGCACGTGGCCGGCGTATTCGCCGTACTGCGGAAATCTTCCACGCAGGAATTCTTCTTCCGCTTTGATGACCGGCCAGTAGATCGCGAGGAATATGAGAACAATTCCCACAGCGATCCACCAACTGCGCGCAGCCACACCGAAGCCCACAGCCAGGATCAACGAACCGAGATAGAGGGGATTGCGGGTGTAGGCGTAAGGACCACTCGTCGCGAGCAGCTCATTTTTCTGCACGTGTCCGGAAGCGAGGGCGCGGACGATTAACCCTGGCACAATCAATGCGGCGCCCGCACCTAACGAGACCAAGGTCGGCTTGGCGATCCATAGATAGACGATGGCGAATGCGAATCCGAGGGGTACGCGGATGCGGCGTGCGATGGATGGCCAGCTAGGCACGAGGCAACCCCAGAAGGCGGCGCGCGGCGTCCAAAACTTGTTCGACAGTGATTTCCAGCAGACCTTCGTCGGGCTGGGCGCGACGCTTGTGTGAAGTGAAGCTGGCGGGGCTGCGCAGAACTGTGGAGCGCGTTCCAAAGGGGCCGTTGCGCGCGGGATTTGTGGGGCCGAAGATGGCGACCACGGGCACGCGAAGCGCGGCTGCCAGGTGCAGCGGGCCGGTATCGCCACCGATGAAGATGCGCGCACGCCTTGTGAGGGCGATCAATTGAGTGATCGAGCCTTCCACTGCTTCGGCTGAGCCATCGCCCCCTTGTTCTACAGATCGAGCTAACTCTTCTTCCCCGGGGCCAAAGTTCACCAGCGACCGCATGCCCATGCCGGCCAATTGCTTTGCCACTTGCCCGTAACGTTCGGCGGGCCATTGCTTGGCTCCCCATCCCGCGCCGGGATTGAGCAGGGCAAAATCGTGAATGCCACGCTCGGCGAGTTGCCGTTCGCATTCTCTTTCCGCCGCTTCGTCGCGAGGCAATTCCGCTCGCGGTATGGGGAGCGAAGTCCGCGTCAATGCTTGGACGATCGAGAGATTCTGTTCGACCACGTGAGCGCCGCGCGTGATGACCTGATGGGTATAAAACATGCTTGCAACATTCTCCCGCGGCTGGGCTGCGCCATAGATGGCCGGCGCCTTTGACATCCGCGCCAGAATGGCGGACCGGATCGCTCCCTGCAGGTCGAGCGCCACTTCGTATTTCGCGGCGCGCAGTTCGCTCAGCCCTGCTGCAATCTGTTCCCAGGTCTGATACGACCAGACGTCTCCGCGCCATCGCTTGGTGTTGACGGTGTGGATTCGATCGACCAGTGGCCGTTGTGGTGAGCGCGGGCCGGAGCGCGGCGTGGGCAGAGTGCACAGCAGTTCAGCCCAACGTTCTTCGATGAGCCAACCCATGACCGCCTCAGGAAAGGCAGCCCGCAGCGCAGCAGCCGCAGGCAGAGTGTGAAGAACATCGCCCATGGCGCCCAGCCGTATGATCAACAGGCGTTTGATTTCCGGAGTCTCGGAGCTCGCGGCAGTGATTGCGGCAGAATCTTGCATGTTCACGAATGCCGCTGCCCGAGCCTGGCACGAATGATGTGGCTGCTCGAGTGGTCTTTGGGGTCGCCCACGATCACCACGCGGCCGCCGTTCCGTAAAACTTCTTCGCGCTCGGGAACAGAGTCAGCAGTGTAGTCGGTGCCTTTGGCGTGAACGTCGGGGCGGATTTCGCGCACGAGGGCCTCGACGTTCGGCTCGGGAAAGATCACAACGGCGTCTACGTCGGCGAGTGCGGCAAGAATCTCGGCGCGTTCCGCGTCGGGCATAAGCGGGCGGCCTTCACCTTTCAAGGCGCGGACGGATTCGTCAGAGTTCACGGCAACGATCAGGCGTCCCCCTAACCCCTTGGCAGCGTGCAGGTAGCGGATGTGACCGACGTGGAGGAGATCGAAGGCTCCGTTGGCGAGAGTGATGGAATCGCCGGCGCGACGCCAGTCGGCTACGCGGTGGTGGAGTTGATCGCGAGTTAGGAGCTTGTCGGGAATGAGTTTTCTCGAATCGCAGCCGCGTCCGCGGGCTGCGTTTTCTCGCCGCTCCGCGGCTGGCCGGGTCCCTTCGACTACGCTCAGGGTAGGCTCCAACCCGGCCCTACGTGTCCCGTGGCGATCAGTGCGGCCTGGTTACTGGGGACGCCTGATCCAGCGCGTGCAACAGCTCTTTCTGCGAAACTGTCGCGGTGCCTCGCTTCATGACTACGATGCCTCCAGCGTAGTTGGCCAAGTGGGCCGCTTCTTCAGTGCTGGCTCCGGCCGCGAGCGCAGCGGTGAATGTTGCAATCACTGTATCGCCCGCGCCGGTTACGTCGGCGATCTGGTCAGAGCCGACGATGGGAATGTCGACCGGCTTATGGCGGCGGCTGAAGGCAGCCATGCCATCGCGTCCGCGAGTCACCACCAGCGACTGCAACTTCATGCGTGCCATGACCTGCTCAGCTGCGGAGCACAATCGCGGCCAATCCTGACCGATGCGCAGGCCAAGCGCCTCTTCCACTTCGGGTTCGTTGGGCGTTGCAGCGGTGACACCGGAAAATTCCAGCATGCGGTAGCGGGAATCGAGCACAACCGGAACGCCGTTCAGCGCGCCTTTTTCCCGGAGCGCTTTGAGAATTGCCGGCGTGGCCGCACCGTAACCGTAATCAGAAACCAGCAGAGCGTCGGATGCGCGAGCGTATTCGCGCGCCGCCAGCACTAACTCGCGCTCGAGGTGAGGGCTGGGCCGGCTTTCTGGTTCGCGGTCGACACGCAAGACTTGCTGGCGCGAGTTGTGAGTCATACCCGCGAGGATGCGGGTTTTTGTAACTGTGACGCGGGTTTTGTCTTTGAGAATGCCGCTGACCGGAACATGCTTGTGGCGGAAGGCTTTGAGCAGCAGGCGGCCGGGTTCATCGTCGCCGACGAAGCCGACGGGAAGGACGTTGACCCCAAGGTCCGCGAGATTGTGGATCGCATTCGCCCCACCGCCGGGCGAGACGCTGCGCTCACGGTATTTGAGAATGAGGACGGGCGCTTCTCGAGATACGCGCGAGATTTCGCCGAAGACGAACTCGTCGGCCACCAGATCGCCCACTACGGTGATGGTGACTTTGGGAAACGACTCGACGATCTTCTTCAGCTTGTCGGTTTCCTTAAGATGTTTGGTCATCTTAATTCTTAGTTCTTGATTCCTAGTCTGCGCCGCCGCCCGTGGCCAGTGTTTGATTTTCTCACGCTTTGCGTTTTCGTTCCTCGATCCTGGCGAACATCGCGTCCACGCAGGCTGCCGCACCGGCAAGTTCCATAGTGACGGGAACGACGGACAAAGGCGCCAGAGCGGAAAGATAGCCGCCCAGGTTGATGGCGTCTTTCTCCGTGGTCACGAATCCGGCGGCCTCGCTCCGCTTGCCCAGGTTAAGCAAATCCTGAACGTCTCGTTCCGTGTAAGCGTGATGATCACGGTAAAAAGCTTCTGCAACCGGTTCGATCCCGGCGGCCCGCAGTTGCAGCAGGAAATTCTTCGGCCGGGCGATGCCGCAGAAGACCAGTGGCCTGTCGGGAACATTCCTCGGAACAATGCCACGCCGCGCCCGCCACACCAGCTTTCCATCGACGGGAAAAGAATCCGGCGAAGCTCCGCTGACCAGCACGATGGCGTCGGCGCGGCGCAGGGCCGTCAAGGGCTCGCGCAAACGGCCGGCGGGAAGCAAGCGGTCGCGGGCGTCTTCCGGCGTCACCAGGACAATATCAAAATCGCGGGCCAGGCCACGATGCTGGAAACCATCATCCAACAAGTGGAGCTGTGGGCCGAATCTTTCCTCGGCAAAAACGCCGGCGCGCCCACGGTCTTCGCCCACCACGACTACGACATTGAGACGGCGCGCCAGGAGCAGCGGTTCGTCGCCAAAATCGCCGGGGGATCCGGCGGGATCGACCAGCAAAACACCTTTGGTCTTGCGCCCGTAACCGCGGGAGAGAATATCAAACTTCACCCCACGTGCCCGGAACAACTCGCCCAGCAACAGGACAAACGGCGTTTTCCCGGAGCCCCCAACCGACAGATTGCCAATGCTGACGACCGGGCCCTGAAGCCTAACAGTTGCCGGCAGGCCGCGGTCATAGAACGCATTGCGTGCCCTGACGCCCATGCCGAAAATGGAGCTGAGTACGCTCATCGGCTGTGGGTTGGCGCGACGGTAGCTGGCGGGGACTGGCTGACGGAGTCCGAAGCCAGAAGTTTTTCCAAAGCATCCAAGATGCGCGCGGTCGCGCCCATTTGTGAGCGCCAGGTTTCCGCAGCCCTCCCGCCCAGTGCCAGGCGATCATTCTCATGGGAGAGGAGTTCCATCAGCACCAGAGGATACTCTGCCGGGCCGGTGATGCGGACGGCGTCGCGGGACTGAAACAGCCCGACGATATCCCGGAAATTTTCGGTGTGATTGCCGGTGATGATGGCTATACCATGCTGGGCGGGCTCGATGATGTTGTGGCCCCCGCGAGGGACGAGACTGCCGCCTACGAAAGCAACGTCGGCCAGCGAATAAAGCGAAGCCAGCTCGCCGACGGTATCGAGCAGCAACACGCCGCCCGAAATCGCTTCGCCACTCCACAGCGAACGCTTCCAGTGGCGAATGCCCAACTGCTCGAGCAATTGAGCCACGGCGGCGAAGCGCTCCGGATGGCGCGGCGCCAGCACCATGACGGCGCGGGGATGGCTGGCCAGGACGTTGACAAACGCCTGGATCAGGACGGGCTCTTCTCCATCGGCGGTGCTGCCGCAGACGACGACCGGGCCAGCGCCGGATTGCTGGAATGCAGAACGCAGACTGGCGACCACGGAGGGAATCGCCGGGGCTTCCACGTCAAACTTCAGATTACCGGCGACCTGGACGCGCTGGGGATTTGCGCCAATATCTTTCAGTCTATCGGCGTCGGTTCCGGTTTGGACGAGAAACAGGTCAATATTTTTCAGCACCGGCGCAAGCCAGCGCCGCAAGCGTCGATATCCGGGCCACGAGCGATCAGAGATGCGTCCGTTAACGACGGCGATGCGCGCGCCGCTTTCTTTTGCGAGACGGAGGAAATTGGGCCAGAATTCGGTCTCGGCCAGGATAACTAACTCCGGCTTCAGGGTGCGCAGATAGGGGCGGATGGCAAAGGCGAAATCCAGAGGGAAGTAGAAAGCGTCGTCTCCGAATCGCTTGCGGGCAAGTTTCTGTCCGGTGGCGGTGGTGGTGGAGACCACAATCCGGTGATCCGGGAAACGAAGTTGAAGCTGCTTTACCAGCCCGCTGACCGCCAGCACTTCGCCGAGCGAGACGGCGTGCACCCAGATGGTGGGACGGTTGGTGGCCAGTCCTGAGGGTACTTTTCCCAGGCGAGCGCGCAACCCCTCGTGGTACTTGCCGTGGCGGAGCATTTGCACCAGCCAGTAGGGCAGGCTGATGAGCAATCCGGCGGCGAGCAGCACGCTGTAAACCAGGTACATGGGGGAGAGAACATTCTAACTGGTCGGGTGCTGCTTCAGGCACCCGGCGGGAAGGCTGGAGGCATCCTATAATCAACCGTCATGGGGCACATGCAGTTAGTGAAGTGGAGAAGATGGTGTAAGCGAGGCGCGCTCGCCGCGGTGCCGTTGTTGGTTCCGATCATGGCGCTGGCGGGGAAGGAGTTCGTCATGCCGACGCCGCGAGCCGCGACCGCCTATCCGGCGCATGATGAACACTCGAAGGAATCGGTTACAGTGGCGCTCGACCCGTATGACAAGGCGGATAAGGCTGCGATCTTCTCGGTGAACTACCGCGAACTGGGGTTTTTGCCGATTTTGCTGGTGGTGGCCAACAATGGCGACCAGCCGGTTGAACTGGCCGGGATGAAGGCTCAACTGGTGACGGCAGACCGCAGCAAGCTTTCGCCGGCCGTGGAGGATGACATTGAACGGCGGCTCTCGCGGCCGTCGCCCAATGACAAGCACTACCCGGTGCCGATTCCGATTCCTACGAAAAAAGTGAAGGGCGCGGTGAGCAAGCAGGCACGCGACGAAATTGAGAGAGCGATCTTTGTGGCCAGGGCGGTCGAGCCGCATGGCACGCAGGTGGGATTTTTGTTTTTCGATGTATCGGACATGTCGGCTCCGCTGGCTGGGGCGCACTTTTATCTCACGGGCGTACGCGATGCGAAAGGCACGGAGTTGATGTATTTTGAGATTCCGCTGGAGTGATCTGGGACTGCCAGTTTCTGGCCGGCTGCACTGTTTTCGAAACCCCTTATAATCATTGGTCATGGTCACGACGCCGGACACGTCGGCTGCGGTGGGCTCGAAGTATGAGCCGGTGATTGGACTTGAAGTCCACGTGCAGCTGCTGACGGTGAGCAAGATTTTCTGTTCGTGCTCGACGCGATTTGGGGCGGCGCCGAATACTCATGTCTGTCCGGTGTGCCTGGGGTTGCCGGGAGCGCTGCCGGTACTGAACCGCAAGGCGGTGGAGTTTGCCACGCTGGCGGCAATGGCGCTGAATTGCCAGATCAACGAGACGTCGATTTTTGCGCGCAAGAATTATTTCTATCCTGACCTGCCCAAGGGTTACCAGATTTCGCAGTATGACAAGCCGCTGGCTGAGCACGGATTCATTGAGATCAAAGTTGGGGCTGGTTTGAAACGGATCGGGATTACCCGCGTGCATCTGGAAGAAGATGCGGGCAAGAGCCTGCATGAGGGTTTCGCCGACGCGGGCGACAAGACTGCAATCGATCTGAACCGGTCGGGAGTGCCGCTGATTGAGATCGTCAGCGAGCCGGATATTTCTTCTCCCGATGAGGCGCACGAATATTTGACGCGGTTGAAGGAGATCGTTCTGTACACCGGGGTCAGCGATTGCAATATGGAGGAAGGATCGCTGCGCTGCGATGCCAATGTGAGCGTGCGCCCGAGGGGGCAGAAAGAATTTGGGACGAAAACGGAAGTCAAGAACGTCAATTCGTTTCGTTTTATTCGCGAGGCTTTGACGTATGAGATTGCGCGGCAGATTGATCTGATTGAATCGGGCGGGAAAGTTACGCAGGAGACCCGGCTGTACAACTCGAATGAAGGGAAGACTTACGGTATGCGTTCGAAAGAGCAGGCACACGATTACCGGTATTTCCCTGAGCCGGATTTATTGCCGCTGGTTGTGGATGAGAAGTGGCAGGCAGAAATTCGCGGTTCTCTGCCGGAACTTCCGGAGGCGCGGCGCAAGCGGTTTGTGGCCGAGTATGGAATCACGGAATATGACGCGCAGGTGCTGACTTTCTCCAAGGCGTTGGCCGATCAGTTTGAGGCGGCGGCGAGAGCGGCGAAGAGTCCGAAGCGAGTGGCCAATCTGGTGCAGGGCGAGCTGATGGGGAGATTGAAAGCCAAGGGCCTCGAAATCGAGCAATCGCCGATTTCGATGAATGGAGTGGCGGCTTCGGCGGACCTGGTGGAAAGTGGCGCGATCTCGGGCAAGATGCTTAAAGATCTTTATGATCTCAGCTTCGGGCGCGGGAAAGATTTCACCGCGGTGTATGAAGAAGAGGGACGGCCGCAGCAGTCGACGGATACGTCTGCGCTGGAGAAAGTTATCGATGAGTTGATCGCGGCCAACCCTAAACAAGTGGAGCAGTATCGCGGGGGAAAGAAGACAGTGATTGGGTTTTTTGTTGGGCAGGTCATGAAGGTGTCTAAAGGGCAGGCCAATCCGCAGTTGGTGAATGAGTTGCTGGCGAAGAAGTTGGATGGTTAATCTGTTCGTCGTAACCCTCCCGGCCAGTGACTTCCGTCATCTGAGGTTCCCGACCGCTTCCCGATAACATTTAGCTTGGGGAAACCTAGGCATGAAGAAATGGAAGTTGGATCGAATTATCAGTATTGCGACGCTGTTGTCGTCGGTGGTTGCGATTGTTCTGGTGCTGAAAAAGCCCGCTCCGGTGGCGCCTCCACAGCCCTTGGCGAACGCGGCGGCCAACGTGCAGTCTTTTGAGGCCAAGGTGGAGCAACTGGAGCAGCCCAAGGAACCGGGTCAGCCTCCCGCCGAAGTTCGGGTCACGGCCGATGAGATTCGAGCTGCGATGGCCCAGGCCGCCGGCGCGATCCCACTAGCTACGGCGCAGGTTTCTGGAGCAGCATCGGCTTCGCCTTCATTGCCCTCAGCATCCGCACAGACACCTCCGCAACCTGCACCCGGGTTACCGACTTCTGTGCCGTCCTCCGCTGACTCGCCTTTCGCCGCCGGAACGCCCGACATCAAGGACTATCAAGTGACGTTTGAAGGTGACATCGCGCGGGGACAGTTTGTCGCAAATCTTGGCGGGAAGGATGTCTACGTCACGCTTGCCGGGCATTTGGGTTCGCAGAACGGCTATGCCACCTTCGACCCTACAGAATTTAAAGTGGGTGATTTGAGTATTCCAGTGTCACTGGTCAACGACGCGCTGCAGAAAAAGCTCAACGAGCAGCGCGACCGGCTGAAGCTGCCGGACAATGTCGGTGGCATCAAGGTGGAAAACGGCGAACTGGTGATGACGCAGAGATAACCCGTGTAGAGGCGGGTCTTTGACCCGCCCAATACCAACGAATTCTCCCCTCGCGGGCGAGGCGCCCGCGACCACACCAGTAAGCCTACTGCGGCGTGCTCTGAAATAGCGGCCACAACTGGTCCCCGATTACCCGGTACAAAACGTAGGCGGTTCCCGCCTCGGAGGTCTGGCGGAACAGCAGCTCGCCACGCCCGTCGCCATCCCCATCCACGGCATCGATCAACTCTACGTGGGGCAGGACATCGAGGTGCTGCGTGTCGGTGATGGCGGAGAACGCTTTGTGAAGGTCTCCATAGATGGTTTGTCGCGCAACTACAGTGACAAAGTACTGCAGCGGCGCACGAGTTGAACCCGGACCCGACGGCAACTTGGCCTTTGCGCTCAGTACCAGCACCGGTTCATTGCTGCTGGAGAGATCAAACACTTGAAACCTCACGTCGTCGAAATTCGGCTGAGGCAATTTCGCAGTCTTCCCCGGACGTGGTTTGGGATTGGCCGAGACCGGCCCGATAGTTTCCGCCGCCAACTGTTGATCGCGGGCGCGGACCTCGTTCGCCGCCAGTGCGAGCATCTGCTTGCGTAGAGTTTGTTCTTCTTCCGGTTTGAGGTTATAGCTGTAGGGCCGCGCCTCAGGGCCGCTGGCGTCGGAGATCGCGGGAATCATTTGGACTTCAAGCGCCTTTGCCGGGGCAATCCCCGAAGGCAAACCTGGCTTGGACGAAGTGGTTTGCGCCGGAGCAGTTACCGGCGTCTCCGCTTCCGGCTCGGGCCGGGGCTCGGGCTTGCCTCTGCGCAGCACCGGATGGTCGTCGTCGGTTTCATGCGAGGGCGCTGATGGCGGGGGGGCGGGGGACGGCGCAGGTGCCGACGCTGGCGTCGTGGCCGGAACCGGCGGCGGTGAAGCTGCGGGCGGCGAGGGGACCGGTGAAGGCGAACTCGGTTTTTCCGCATCCGCATGCCGCAACACCGGCGGCTTGTCGAGATCATCTTCCGGCGGTTTCGCTGCCACCGCGGTTTTTTTCGCCTTGGGCTCCGATCCGGCGGGTCGCCAGCTCCCTTGCCCGACCCAATTGTCTTTAACCTGAATCGCACCCGTGACAATGAAAAGTCCCTGCGGGACGCCAGTTTTCACGGCTTCATAAACCGTCTGGGTTTCAAGCGCCATAGGGACGGGCGCCGCCTTGTACGCGCCCGCATCGTAAAACTGGCCGTCATACAGGACGGTGATGGGAATCAAGCGCGGTACGCCGCCCGGAGGAAGCTCGACCAGTCCCAAGGCGCGCGGGCCTTTGCTTACAGGAGTGCGACGGGCAACCTGGCCGAGCGACTCCCCGGCAAGGACCGGCAGCAGCCCCGAAGATGACGGCCCACCGCAGGGTGCGGTATAACTTGGGTCTGCACCAGTTCGCATCAGGAGACCTTGCCATGGAAATCAATGATAAAGCCCCCGACTTCACTTTGCCTGACCAGAACGGTAAAGAAGTGTCACTGAAGGATTTTCGGGGAAAGACGGTGGTTCTCTATTTTTATCCCCGGGCGGATACTCCAGGTTGCACGATTGAGGCCTGCGAGTTTCGCGCCACCGACCGCAAGATTCAGAACACCGGCGCTGTGATTGTTGGTGTTTCGCCCGACCAGCCCAAAGATCAGAAGAAGTTTGAAGAAAAATATGATCTGCCATTTACATTGCTGGGCGACTTCGAGAAAAAAGTGGGAAATGCCTATGGGGTGATCCAGGAAAAGAATATGTACGGGAAAAAAGTGATGGGAGTGGTGCGCACGACTTTCATCATCGGCCCTGACGGCAAGATCAAGCACATTTTCCCCAAAGTGAAGGCTGAAGGGCACGCGGAGGAAGTGCTGGCGTACTTGAAGAGCGCGGCGAAAGGCGCTGCCTAAACGAACCGCGATTCCCTGGGAGCTTATGAAAACCAACTCTGACAAAGCACTGCGCGATCATGTTCTCTACCTCCTCGGGGAAGGCGGCGCTCACGTCACGTTTGACGGACGCGATCAAGGGAATCCCGCCGAAATTACGTGGCAAGAAGCCCAACGGCCTGCCTCACTCCTGCTGGAGCTTGCTCGAACACCTTCGCCTCGCCCAACGGGACATTCTTGAGTTCAGCCGCAATAAGAAACATGTCTCACCCGACTGGCCGTCCGGATATTGGCCGAGTTCCGATGCGGCACCTAGCAATGCCGCGTGGAATGCGAGCATCCAGAACTTTCGCAAAGACCTGAAAGCCATGCAGGCGCTGGTCGCGAATCCCAAGACCGATCTGTTCGCCCGCATTCCCTGGGGAGATGGCCAGACCATTCTGCGGGAGGCCTTGCTGCTGGCCGACCACAATGCTTATCACATCGGGCAGATTTTGGATGTGCGGCGGCTGATTGGGGCGTGGGCTTCGGACTGAAAAACGCCGCTCGCTCTCAAATCTAAGACGCTAACTGAGTGATTCCCGTGCGCGGGGTAAGGAATTGTCCTTTGCTGGCCGCTTGCGAAACACGACACGCACTCCTTCGCGCCAGCGTTCGTCAATCCCGACCAGTACCCATTCGATTTCGGGCGAAAAATAACGCAGCAAGGTGTCGGTCGCGGGATGGACATGCAGCGCCGGGGCGACCAGAAACAGCAGGGGATCGTCCGCGCTGAGTTCCCGTCCCGAAAAATATCCAAAGTGCAGAAATTCTCCGCGATCCTGATGCCACTTCACGCGCGACCAGTAATCCAATCCCTGCAACGGAAGATGGATATCTTCGTTGGCCTTCAACTCGACCACCGCCAGCCTGCCCGCGCGGGTTGTGGTAAGCACGTCGATCATGGCGCGGTCTGATGTAGAAAATGCCGGCACCTGAGAATATTGGCAGGCCGGATCGAGGCGCTCGTCGATCGCCGTGACGTTCTTCACGACCAGCGACTCGAGCCAGCGCTCCGGATGCATCCGCCACAGGAAATGATCGCGCGGCCCCCCGGCGTGGCGAGCTTCGCCGACGCTCGATACCAGGCGCTCGAAATCTGCCGCATTCTGCTCGCATAACACCCTCTCGGCTGCGCCTACTCCAAACACAATTTCCGCGGTGCTGCGAAACGATCCCGGCTCATGCGCAATTCGCGCCCGAGCGAATTCCAGCCCATGACAGCGAAACGCAATCTCGCCCGGGGAGAGCACAGCCGCCTCGGCTTCCGGCATGAACTCGCGGACGTGCGTGATCGGCTCGGCAAATCTTTCTCGTGCCTCCGCTTCGTCGGTCCAATGGACCAGCCTGGTTTTCACATTGCCCCGATCGGATAAGTCGATTTCGCGCAGGCCCTCCCCGCGCTCGTCGATTTCATACAACTGCCATTTGGCTGCTTCACGGGCCAGATGCGCCATGCGCTCACGGGTCAAGGCCGAGGTTTCCTTCGGCAGGAACAGCTTCAGTCCTTCAATCGTCAGCTTGCCGGCTTGCGCCTGACGACACCCATCCAGCCACAAAATACCGAAGGTGAGCGCCGCATCAATGGAGGCCTGCGTTTCCTGCGCATTGACACCCAGGACCGCGAATCCGGAACGCCCCTGCTGCAGCAACCCGCGACAGTAAATCGGCCCGAAAGAACGTTCCAGATCAACCGAGCTTCGCAGTTCAGCGATGGTGTATCGGGGAAACTGCTGCTCCAGAATTCGTTGCAGGGTTCTGTGATAGGCCAGCCGGGCAGCCCGCTTGGCGGTGGGTGTGCGCCGGTCGCGCTCGCGGCAGATTTCAAGCTTGGTGGGCTTGTTTTGCCCGAGCCGCTGCACCGCGAGACGCAATACATCGTTCTTAATCTCGACTTCGAGGACTCGCCGCACCACGTTCCGTTCCGATGACCAGAGGTGCAGCAGGCACTTGTTGTATTCGCCGGAAACGGAATATTTTGTCCGCGCCAGATCGAATGCGACTGCGCCATCCTCAATCACCACGGCATCGTGAGCGGCGGCGAGGAAATCTTCCACGGTGCGGATGAGAGAGTCCGGATTCATGGTGGATGAAGTCTTACATCCTTCTAATCCGCAGTCTGTGACGGATGACCATTGCCACGGTCTGTGCAGGGGCGGGTCTCAGACCCGCCCGGTCGAACGAAGCTCGATCACCTTCCCCGGCCGCCCAATCTTCCGAAGCTCCGCCTATGGGATAATGAACTTACGCCGCCGGAGTCTTTCCCAATCCGAAGGCATCTAATTCCTGTGGATAAAAATCGCTTCTTCTTTCAACACTACGGCCTTACCGAGCGCGATCTCGAACGCTACCTTGCGGCAGCACTTTCTGCCGGCGGCGAGTACGCAGACCTTTATTTCGAATATCTTTCTTCCACCTCGTTGATGGTGGATGAGTCCATGGTCAAGTCTGCCTCGCAGGGCATTTCCGCCGGGTGCGGAGTGCGCGTGGTGGTAGGCGAGCGAACCGGTTACGCTTACACGGACGATCTTTCGTCGGAGCGCATCCTGCAGGCAGCTCGCACGGCGGCGTTAATCGCCAGCGGCCCAGCCAAGACTCCCAGCGTCGGTTTCCAGGAAAAGCCCGCCCGCAGTCTTTATCCAGTGACGTTGCCCTCAGTGGACGCGGAAATCACTGCCAAAGTTGAGCTTGTGATGCGCGCCGATCAGGCCGCGCGCGCCTACGATCCGCGGATCAAAGAAGTTCGCGCCAGCTATTCCGACGAGTTGCGCAACATTCTGGTGGTCGGGTCCGACGGCACTTTCGCGGAAGACTCCCAGCCTCTGGCCCGCATGGGCGTGTTTTGCATCGCGAAAACCGACACCAATTCCGCGCGCGGCAGTTCCGGCGGCGGCGGCCGCGTTGCGCTCGATTTTTTCTTCGGCGAAAAGACGCCGGAATACTTTGCCAAAGAAGCCGCCCGTCAGGCGATTCTTCAGCTGGATGCCCGCGAAGCTCCGGCCGGTGAGATGGAAGTTGTTCTGGGCAACGGCTGGCCCGGCGTGTTGTTGCATGAAGCTGTGGGTCATGGCCTGGAAGCCGACTTCAATCGCAAACAGACCTCCGCGTTCGCGGGCCTGATCGGCAAACGAGTGGCAAGCGAGAAATGCACTGTCGTCGACAACGGCACCATGCCCTGGCGGCGCGGTTCGCTCAACGTGGACGACGAAGGCGAACCCACGCAAGAGACAGTTTTGATCGAAAAGGGGATTTTGAAGGGTTATCTCAGCGATAAGCTTTCCGCGCGGCTCATGGGTATGGCCGACACCGGCAACGGACGCCGCGAGAGTTATGAGCACATCCCGATGCCGCGCATGACCAACACTTACATGCTGGCTGGGCAAGATGATCCGCAGGACATCATTCGCTCGGTCAATCGCGGCATTTACGCCGTGAACTTCGGCGGGGGGCAGGTCGACATCACCAACGGCAAGTTTGTGTTTTCCGCCTCCGAGGCCTACCTGATCGAAGACGGCAAGGTCACCGCGCCGATCAAAGGCGCGACGCTGATCGGCAACGGCCCTGATGTGCTCACGCGAGTTTCCATGGTTGGCAATGACCTGAAGCTCGACGAAGGCGTCGGCACGTGCGGCAAAGATGGTCAGGCGGTGCCGGTCGGCGTGGGTATTCCAACAATCAAAATCGACCGCCTTACGGTAGGCGGCACGGCCAAGAAGGATGTTGGCGGCTTCATGCAGTAACCTTCACCACGGAGACACGGAGGCACAGAGCCATTCTTGTTTTGCTTTCTCCGTGACTCCGTGGTGAATAAATTTCATATGACCGAAACGCAACTCGAAACTCCAAAACTCGAAACCGACCTCCGTGAACTTGCCCAGGACATCGTCCGCCGCGCCATGGCAGGCGGCGCAACCGCCGCTGAATGCGCGGTTCGCGAAGGCGACGAATTTTCCACGTTGGTTCGCCTCGGCCAGGTTGAGACTCTAAAAGAATCCGGCTCGCGCGCCATTGGCGTGCGCGTGTTCAACGGCCAGCGCACTGCCAGCACGTATTCCAGCGATTTCTCGCGCGGGGGTCTTGACCGCATGTTGAAATCCGCGCTCGAGCTTTCCCGTATCACCTCGGAAGATCCCTACGCCGGAATTCCAGCGGCCAATCAGCTCGGATCCCTCACTGGCGATCTCGATCTTTATCATCCCGATGTGTACTCTCTGCCCGGCGAAGAGCGCATCAACTACGCCCGCCGCGCCGAGAAAGCCGCGCTCGATTACGATCCTCGCATCAAGAATTCCGAAGGCGGATCGTTCGATGCCGCCACGGGACACAAGGTGCTGGCCAATTCCCATGGCTTCGTCGGCGAATACCGCCGGTCGTATTGCTCGGTTGCAGCCATTCCCATTGCGCAGTCCGAAACCGGCGCGATGCAGCGGGATTACTGGTTCTCCGTGGCGCGCAGCCTGGGCAAACTCGAGTCGCCTGAACAGGTAGGGAAAATTGCGGCCCAGCGAACTTTGCGGCGCCTGGGTGCGAGAAAAGTCAAAACGGCGCACGTCCCGGTCATTTTCGATCCGCTCGTCGCCACTTCCATCCTGGAGCACATCTTCGAAGGCGTGAACGGAGACTCCGTCTACCGCGGCGCATCTTTCCTGGCGGGTAAGCTAGGAGAGAAAATTGCCAGCGAAAACGTAACCGTCATCGATGACGGCACCATGACCGGCGGCTTCGGCACGGCTCCCTTCGATGGCGAGGGCATCCCCACGCGCCGAACTATGGTGATCGAGAACGGCGTGCTCAAGTCGTATCTGCTGAATACCTATACGGCAAAAAAACTTGGCCTGCAGACTACGGCGAACGCCTCGCGTGGACTGGCCGGCACTCCGGGCATCGGTCCCGGCAATTATTTTCTGCAGCCAGGCTCCAAAACTCCGCAGCAGATCATCGGCGACGTCAAAGAAGGCCTGTACGTTACCGAATTTCTGGGCCACGGCGCGAACCTCGTGACCGGCGACTACTCGCGCGGCGCTTCAGGCTTGTGGATTTCCGGTGGCGAACTCACTTATCCCGTCGAAGAAATCACGGTCGCCGGCAATCTGAAAGAAATGTTCCGCAACATCTCCGAGATCGCGAACGACCTCGAATTTCGCGGCTCGGTAGCCTGTCCGACCATCCGCATCGACGGCCTGACCGTGGGTGGAGAGTAGGGACCCTTTTCAGCCCTGAGACAGAGAGAATTCAAGAAAAAGGTTTTCTCCGTGCCTCTGTTCCTCTGTGGTGAACAGGTTTAAGGCCCAGGCCCGGTAGTACAATCTCCGCATGGGCGGGCTTATCCAGCCATCTCCGACGACTGAACGCCAATCCAACTGGCTGCCCATTGTTCTCGGCGTCGGAGTCGTTGTCGTCATCGTCGGCGTGATTGCCCTGCTTCTTCACACCCCGCCAAAGACCGCCGCTCCGCCGCATCCCTACGCGGCCAATCTGAAACTGACCGATCTAAAAATGAGCGCGGCTGAAAATTTTGTCGGCTCCAGCGTGACCTACATCGACGGTGCCATCACTAACACGGGCAACCAGACGGTCACGCACGCCACGATTCACGTAACTTTCAGAGATTCCCTTGGGCAGGTTGCGCAAGCCGAAAACATCCCGTTGCGCATTCTGCAAACTTCCGGTCCCTACCCCGAAGCCGTCGATCTCGGCGTTTCGCCCCTCGCTCCCGGCCAAAGCAAGCCCTTCCGCCTGACTTTCGAGCACGTGAGCGCCGACTGGAACCAGGCTTATCCCGAATTGCAGGTAATGGACGTCGCACTGAAATAACTTCAAGCCGCCGCAGATTTCGCGGATGTTCCAGCGACGAGAAAATCTTTTGCTGATCGGTCCGCGAAGATCCGCGCCAATCCGCGGCGCTGTGAAGTTCCTTTACAATAACCAGATGCCCGAAACTAAACCGTTCCGGCTGACGGAGTCCGTCAAAGCTGCGGGTTGAGCTTCCAAGCTGAGTCCGGCGGCGCTGGACACAGTGCTTGGGAAATTAGCCCGGCAACATGACCCGAACGTCCTGGTTGGCTTCGATCACGCCGACGACGCCGGAGTGTATCAAATCAGCCCCTCGACAGCGCTGGTGCAGACCGTAGATTTTTTTACTCCCGTCGTGGACGACCCTTACGTCTTCGGGCAGATTGCCGCCACCAACGCTCTGAGCGACGTTTACGCCATGGGCGGGAGGCCGCTGACTTCACTCGCGCTGGTCTGTTTTCCTGAGAAAGGCGATCTCGCCATCCTGGAGCGAATTCTAGCCGGAGGTCTCTCCAAGATGATGGAAGCGACGTGTACGGTGATTGGTGGCCACAGCATCCGCGATGACGAGACCAAGTTTGGATACTCCGTGACCGGCTTGATCGACCCTGCCCGCGTGCTCGCTAACGCCGGGGCAAAGCCGGGGGACCGTCTGCTGTTCACCAAAGCTCTCGGTACCGGTGTGATTTCGACCGCGATAAAGAAAGAGGCCGCGAAACAGTCCTGGATTGACGCCGCAATGGCTGCCATGACCACGCTGAACAAAACCGCTGCCGAAGTCATCACAGGTCATGTAGGGCCTGGTCTCGGACCCGGCCAGGCCGAGCGAAGCTCGCCTAACAGCGAACGACCGCCGGCCAACGACCGATTTTCCGTCCACGCCATGACCGACGTCACCGGCTTCGGCCTCATCGGCCACGCCAGAGAAATCGCTCTCGCGTCAAAGGTTTCTCTACGCCTGCACGCGAATCGGATTCCTCTGCTCGAAGGCGCACTCGAATGTGTCCGCGCAGGCCACATTCCCGGCGGGCTCAAAGCCAACCGCGAGTTTGCAGAATGCGTTGTCGACTACGAAGAAGGCATCAGCGACGAATTGAAAACCATGCTCTTCGATCCGCAAACCGCCGGTGGATTGCTGATCTCCGTTGGACCGGAACAAGCGGCTGAACTGAACCAGGCATTGCGAGCTGCGGGTGTCCCGGCTGTCGAGATTGGCGAAGTTTTGCCGGCGGGCAAACCCCTGATCCAGATCTTCGCGTAGCGCCGCCATCCCGGCGCTTGGCCGGCCAGCGGCCGGCGCTACGGGTTTTTCTCTGTGTCGGCCGCATTTCTCTTTGCATCTATCACAGGTAACTTCCCTTTTCATCAGGAGCACCAGCCATGAAAACCCGCCAAGTTGGACACAGTGGCCTCACCGTTTCTGCCCTCGGTCTCGGCTGCATGGGAATGTCGGAGTTCTACAGCGGACGCGACGACGACGAATCCACCGCCACCATTCATCGCGCCCTCGAACTGGGCATCAACTTTCTCGACACCGCCGACGTTTACGGCCCGTACAAAAATGAGGAGTTGGTCGGCAAAGCAATCAAAGGCAAACGCCACGGGGTTGTGATCGCCACCAAGTTCGGCATTGTCCGTGACCCCAAGAATCCTCAAGTGCGTGGAGTCAGCGGTAAGCGGGAGTACGTCCGCCAATCCTGTGAAGGCAGCCTGCGCCGCCTCGGTATTGACACCATCGACCTCTACTATCAGCACCGCGTCGATCCCGATACGCCGATCGAAGAAACCGTAGGCGCGATGGCACAACTGGTGAAAGAGGGCAAGGTGCGCTATCTCGGGTTATCCGAAGCCAGCGCACAAACCCTGCGCCGCGCGGTCAAGGTTCATCCCATCGCGGCGTTGCAAACGGAATACTCCTTATGGACGCGCGATCCCGAGGACGAAATCCTCGCCACCTGCCGTGAACTGGGCGTCGGCTTCGTCGCCTACAGTCCGCTGGGCCGCGGTTTCCTCACCGGCCAGTTCAAGAGCTTTGATGATCTTGCCCCCGACGACTACCGCCGTTTCTCTCCGCGCTTTCAGGGCGGGAATTTTCAGAAGAATCTTGATCTGGTCCGCCGCGTCGAAGAAATTGCCGCAGAAAAAAAGTGCAAGCCTGCCCAGCTTGCGCTCGCGTGGGTGCTGGCTCAAGGCGAAGACATTGTGCCGATCCCCGGCACCAAGCGGCGGAAATATCTGCAAGAAAATGTTGGTGCGCTCGACATCAATCTCAGCGCGACCGATTTGCGCCGAATCGACGAGGCTTTCCCTGTCGGTAGTGCCACCGGACTGCGCTATCCCGAGCACATGATCGGCCTGGTGAACCGCTAGCGGAATTTCGTAGGGCGGACACCTTCGTCCGCCCAGGCCGAACGATTGGCTCACCGCGAACAATAAAACGGGCGGCCCGCGGGCCGCCCTAAGTTCTTAGTCTGTAAGGATACTTCTTATGCCGTAGCCGGTCGTTCTCCACTCTTGGCCGGCGCGCGTCCCGGTTCCGGCTTGATCACCTGCTGCACTCCATCATCCGACTTCGGCGGAGGCGTGATCTTCGGCAGCTCTTTCCCCTCCACCAGCAGCTTGATCTCAGAAGCATCCAAAACTTCCCGTTCGATCAGAGCCAGCGCAATCCTCGTCAGCGTGTCCCGATTTTCAGAAAGCACGCCCTTGGCCGTGTTGTAGCCGTTATTGACCAGTTTCCGCACTTCCTGGTCAATCTTGATCGCCGTGTCTTCGCTGTAGTCGCGGTGTTGCGCGATCTCGCGGCCCAGAAAGATTTGTTCTTCTTTCTTCCCGAAGGTGAGCGGGCCCAAATCGCTCATGCCCCACTCGCAGACCATTTTGCGAGCCAGTTCCGTGGCCCGCTCAATGTCATTGCCTGCGCCCGTGCTCATCTGGCTGAGGAACAATTCCTCCGCCAGACGCCCACCCATCAGGATCGCGATCTCGGTTTCCAGATAGTTCTTGTAATAGTTGTGCCGGTCGTCGATCGGAAGCTGCATGGTCACGCCCAACGCCATGCCGCGCGGAATGATCGTCACCTTGTGCAACGGATCAGAATTGGGCAGCTTCGCCGCCACCAGAGCATGTCCGGCTTCGTGGAACGCGGTATTCCGCTTCTCTTCTTCCGAAAGCAGCAGCGACTTGCGCTCGACTCCCATCAGCACTTTGTCTTTGGCCAGCTCAAAGTCGTACATGAGTACAGCCTTGCGATTTTGCCGCGCCGCCGCCAGAGCCGCTTCATTGACCATGTTGGCCAGATCGGCCCCGGAGAATCCCGGAGTACCGCGCGCCAGAACCGAAAGATCCACATCATCTGCTAGAGGAATCTTGCGGGTGTGCACTCGCAGAATTTCTTCTCGTCCGCGCACGTCCGGCCGGCTCACGACTACGCGCCGGTCAAATCGCCCCGGCCGCAACAATGCCGGATCAAGCACATCCGGCCGGTTCGTTGCCGCCATCAAAATCACGCCTTCGTTCGACTCGAACCCATCCATTTCCACCAGCAACTGGTTCAGAGTCTGCTCGCGTTCATCGTGTCCGCCGCCCAGGCCTGCGCCGCGATGGCGTCCGACTGCGTCAATCTCATCGATGAAGATGATGCAAGGCGCATTCTTCTTGCCCTGCTCGAACAGATCGCGCACCCGGCTCGCACCGACGCCCACGAACATCTCGACGAAATCAGAACCGGAGATCGAGAAGAACGGAACGTTGGCCTCGCCTGCCACCGCCCGCGCCAGCAAAGTCTTGCCCGTTCCCGGAGGTCCCACCAGCAGCACGCCCTTGGGAATCCGTCCGCCCAGCTTCTGGAACTTCTGCGCCTCGCGCAGGAACTCGATAATCTCCTTGAGCTCTTCCTTGGCCTCATCCACGCCGGCCACGTCCTTGAACGTGACTTTCTTTCTGCTGCATCGAGAGCAACCGCGCCCGGCTCTTGCCGAACGAGAGCGCTTTGTTACCGCCCGTCTGCATCTGGCGGATCATGAAGAACCACAACGCCGCCAACAGCGCCAGCGGCAGCAGTTGGAAGAGCCAACTGGGCCAGGTGCCGTTGCTGATGTCTTTGACGTTGATGCTGACGCCCTTGTCGCGCAGCGTCTTGATCATGTCGGGATAATTTGCCGGAGCGGTGGTGTGGAAGGCTGAATCATCGTTGCGGTGCTTGCCCCGCACTTCCATGCCGGTGATCGTGACCTCACGCACATTGCCCTGATCGACATCGGTCATGAACTGCGAAAAACTGGTCTCTGTATCTTTCTGTCCATTACTGCCCGCCCGGACAATCTCGAACAGCACCACGGCGGAGAGCAGAATCACCACCCAGAACACTACCGTTTTGACCGTCGAATTCACTTAGAACTCCTGAGAAAACAACACTTTGCTTCCAAAAACCGCAGTTCGGACTCCAACCACTTTAGATGCGCTACTCCCCATTTGGATGGAGCAAAATTGTTCGCCTCTCATTCTAAACCTTCTCGCGGCAAATAGCGCAGAGTTCCTTCCGTGACCTAAGTCACGCTTGCACTTAAACTTGCGGTTTACCCGCGACCCAACTCAGGCGGCAGCCCCTACATAAGGCAGGTTGCGGTTGGTTTGTTCCGGAGAGCCAAGTCCATAGCCCACGAGATAGGCCTCGTCCACCAGAAACCCAAAATAGTCCGGCTGCAACTGCACGCGACGCGCGGCCTGGCGATCCAGCAGCGTTGCCAGCTTCACCGAAGCTGCGCCTCTGGCCTGCAAGTCGCTCATCAGGAACTCACTGGTAACTCCCGAATGCACCAGGCCTTCCACCAACAGCACATGGTGGCCTCGAATGTCGGAATCGTGGCTGAAGAAAATCTCCATGGGGCCTTCCTCGATGAGTTCGTTCCCCGGCTGCTGCCGGTAGCGGGGTTTAATGAACTGGCAAATTACCGGTGTTTCCAGCGCACGCACCAGGTCCGCCATGAACATGAATCCGTTCTCCAAGATTCCCAGGATGTGAATCGTCCGCTCACGATAATCATCGGAAATCTGCCGGGCCATCTCCCGCACCCGCTTCTGCACCTGCTCGGCCGGGATCACGACGCGTAGCTGCACGGGTTTTGCGATCTGACTCATGTCTTTCGTCCGGAACTCGTTGCCAAAGGCGATTCTTGAATTATGATCGCTCGCTTCCATCCCGGCTGCACCCGCAGCTTCGCGGGAACAGGAAATCCCCGGACCCACACAATCTCATCTCCCTTTACGATCACCGGCCAAGCCTTCCGTTCTGCAGTCTCCAGATGCCGGTCTTGCAGTAGTTCCTTGATCTTCTTTGGCGCCTTGGTGTGCGCTGGCCAGAAGCGGTCGCCCGGGCGCCAGTTCCGCACCCGCAGTTCACCGCCCAACAATACCGGATCAAAGAAATGCTGGGGATTATACCCTGACCCCGCATTCTGAGGAACCGCCATCGCCTCAAACATGGTTCCGGTCTCTGCAACCTCAACCCGTCCGGGAACGCTCAGCCCGTATTCATAATCTGCCTTTTCATCCGCGATTTCGCGCTCAAATCGCAGTTCCCCTCTTTTCTGCAAGGCGCACCATCCCTCCGGCAGCACGACTCTTGCGGCTTCGGCTTCCCGAATCTCCTCCACCTGGCGGAATTCGAGCTTCAGCCCGACCCGTTCGCCCGCGGCCCGAATCACCCGGCGTTGCAAGGCCAAAGGCAATTGCCGCAACTCGCTCAGGCTCAGTGTTGAGCCTTCCCGGTTTGTAAAGAGCTGCGGCAAAACTCTCGCAACCTCACTTTGCCAATAATCTTCCTCCGCCCGCGCAATCTCCGCAGTTTCCGCCAGCGCCTCGCGGACGGAAGGATTCAGATTTCGCTCGAGCCGCGGCATAATGCCGTGGCGGACCCGATTGCGGGCATGCCTCAGATCACGATTACTGGCGTCCTCTCGCCAGACTTGCCCCAGAGTTGTCAGGTAAGTTTCCAGTTCCTTCCTCCGAATCATTAGCAGTGGCCGAACAATCGCCCGATCCGACAACCGGGAATCAGAAACTGAGAACTGAGAACTGAGAACTGGAAACTGGGTTTTCCCATTCCACTCGCCAGCCCCCTGCACCTTCTCAATCTGCGCAGGCCACCACACCCGTGGATAAATCCCAGCCAAACCCCGCGTCCCGGCTCCGCGGGCAAGCCTCAGCAATACGGTCTCTGCCTGGTCGTCCAGCGTGTGCGCGGTTGCAATGCGGTTCACTCCCCCTGCCGAGAGCAGCCGCAGAAAATATTCGTAGCGAAGCTGCCGGGCAGCCGCTTCAAGGCTCAAGTGTCTGTCGGCAGCGAAAGCTGCCACGTCGCCGCTCTCGCAATGCAAAGTAAGTTTTTTCTGACGGGCCAGTTCAGCGACGAAGCGCTCGTCTGCGTCCGCCTCCGCTCCCCGCAACTTGTGATTGAAATGTACGACCGACAGTACGATCCCTAGCTGTTTGCGCAGGTCCAGAAGCAGCCGGAGCAGCGCAACCGAGTCCAGGCCTCCCGACACCGCCGCCCCCACCCGGTCGCCCGCCTTCAGCAGTCCCTCCCGCTGAATCTGGGCAGACACCTTCTGCGGCAGCGTTTGCACGCCTCCATCCTACATCTGGTTTGAGTGGAGATGGTCCTGGCGGTGGACAGGCTGTCCTCTGGAATTGGAGGGTGGCCCACCTTTGCGGTTTTTGCAAAGGTGGGGGCCTGTGCTCATGCCGCGCGCGTTCTCTGCCGCAGGATCGCCGCTCCCCACTGATTGATGCGCACCGCGCCAGCCTCCCCATCCTCCGGTTCGCTGAGTTGATGAAATGGAGATGTCGCGCCCATAGTCGCGTTTGGGGCGATCCGCCATCCCCGCACGGTAGCACCCCGCCCGCCGGAAGGATGTGACGAGTGAACTGTGGCCCCCACCTTTGCAAAAAAACCGCAAAGGTGGGCCACCCGCCCTGAGCAGGGCTTCACTTTCCGCATTCCACTCGCTCCCGTGAGCCAATCGAATCTCCTCGCACTTAGAACACCAAGCATCGGGATGAGGATTCCCCGGATCATCCCCAGAGAAAAACCCTTGGCTCGTTCCGCGCAACAGGTGATCACAAACGTACGCCTGCCGCCTATCCCCATGTTTGTCGCAGTGGATGGTTCTGCACTGGTCAGCAGTCGATTTCCCTAGCTCCAACGCATACCCTCCGTAGACTGGTCAGTTCAGGATCGCGCCTTTGCACGTTTGGAGGTTCGCACAGGCGTCCTCGACCGCCCATGCTGCTTGCCGATTTCAGCTAGCCACTCTTTCGTCCTGGGCGGCAGGATATTGGGCAAAAGATAGCCCCCGCCTTTGTAGAACTCATACGCTGCCGGTCCAACATAACCGCCCGCGCTGGCCGGACTCTTCTGGTAATTCTGCCGTATCCAACGCACTAGGCTCTCGTACCATTTGTCGAAGTCCTCGGGCTTCCCAAGGTACGGCTCGAAGTTCCCAAACAGCCTGCCCTGACCGAGGGCGGGTTTGCCTTCCCAAGTTGCAATGAACGACGGAGTAAATTCCAGGATCGGCGCTTTGAGGCTATCGACCCTGTAGTACCCAGGCTCGGGGATCCACTTCCGTTCAAGACGTGGAAGGAGATCACGGTTCCAAAGGCACAGCGTCTTGTCAGGGCCGGTGTCGGTATCAGCATCAGCAGCAAGTTGGACCTCGGCGGAATCTGAATCCCTCGCGATGACCACTATCGGACCACGTTCCTGAACAAAACGTAGAAACGCGTTCTGATCGTCGGGCAGCATGTGGAAGTGTATCTGGCGTCCCATATTTATTGACCGTCCGGCTTCTTGATCGGCCTAACTGGAACCAACTTGGGCGTTACTCCAGTGGCTTTCTGAATGTCGGCGGCGGCCCGAACTTCGCGTGCTGGCGGGTGGCCCACCTTTGCGGTTTTTGCAAAGGTGGGGGCCTGTGCATCATGCCGCGCGCGTTCTCTGCTGCATGATCGCCGCCCCCCACTGATTGATGCGCACCAAGCCAGCCTCCCCATACGCATAGCTCCGGAAGCTGCTCCAGGCCCACTGCTCAGGCTCCACCACTAACCCGCGCTGCACCGGGTTCCGGTGCATGTAGCGCAGCTTTTCTATCCGCTTCTTTTCGCTCCATACATTGAAATCGTAAAATCGTTTCTGCCAGACATGCTCCGCTCCCACATCAAACAGTTCCTGTTGTCCCCCCACTCGCCGCTGGCGCGAGGCTTTTAGCACCCGTCTCGAGAATCCCTGCTTCACCGCCTGCATCACTCGCGAGGGATCGCCTTTCTCCGGCTCGCCGATCAGCAGATGAATGTGCTCCGGCATCACCACGTATCCCACCACCACAAAACCGTACCGCTGGCGGACTTGCTCCAGCACTTGCAGGAACAGATCGCGGCGCTCGGGTCGAGCCAGCCATGGTTGCCGATGATAACAACTGCAGTTGATGAAATGAAGCTGCCTCGCCCCGTAGTAGCGTTTGGGATGATCCGCCATCCGCGCACTCTAGCACCCCGCCAGCCGGAAGGATGTGACGAGTGAACTGTGGTCCCCACCTTTGCAAAAAACGCAAAGGTGGGCCACCCGCCCGGCAAGACGGCTAGGCCGCGCCCCAGATCGGCGCGGCCCGAGCGATGGGATCGGCGGCTAAAGAAAAAACTCATCCCGGTCCACCAGCGCCCTGCCCGAATCAGACTACCTGCCTCGGCCTCAGCCGATTCCGAAGGACGCTGTACGCTGCCCCTAGAACGCAAACGGCAGGCACTCCGCTCGGCGGTCGGATCGGTGGTATTCACTCGGAAACGTCAAGGGACTTAAATCCTTGCGGAGTCTTGTAGTAGAGGTTTCCAGCCGCCTCAAGCTTAATGTAGGCAACGCCGTCGAACTTCGTTCGCACAGAGCGGGTTTGTTCCGCATCTTTATACGTGCCAGGCGGAAACTTCAGAGAGAAAGTCTTGGCACCGCAGTCTTCGACGCCTCACCTAACGTGCGAAGCACGTATCCATCCTGGGAGGGTTCTAGCAAGACTAAGGTTTGCAGCAGGGTTGCACGTTCCTGACGGATCAGACTGACCGCGAAGGAATGCGCTATTGCGAAGTTTCCTTCAATGATGCCCGGACACTTGCCCTCGTAGTTCTCAGACCATAGCTTTTGATCGTCTGAGCTGAGATCAGAGACTGTGACGACTCTCCAGCTTGGGAGACGCGTCTCCAGCAGCTTTTGCGCCACAGGGGGCAAAGCATTTGAGCCACATTCTTTCGCCACTGCGCTCGTTACAGACGTCAGACCCAAAAGAATGACAACAAGATATATTGTTCGCTGCATTGTCTCACCTCCGTTTAGCCGAAGTCTTAGTCTTCCGGTTCAGGAAGATCGCCTCGCCCTCCATGAGTCCCCGGAACAGTTTGAATATGGACGTGCGGAAGAACACCGGGACCTGATGGGTGTGCACGTTCATCTAAGCCAAACTTGGCACCGCAGTTGGCCGCGCATTGCAGCACCTTTCCCTCCTCTCCCTTGTTGACTCTGAGATCGGCAGCTTCCCCTTTGCCGTGCGGAGTGTCTGGACCGTGCTTGCCGTTTGGCAACGGCTCATTCGTCGATGTCACCGTTAGCTGCTTACCCACGCAACTCTGGGTACATGACAAGAGTGTCTTCAGCTCTCCTGTTGCCGGTGGAACACCTTTCTTGTAGTTCGGGTCAGACGACTTCTGAGAGTCGGACTGCGGTTGATTCTGCTGGGTTTGCGTCTGGGTCTGCTTTTGCGCCGGTGGGTGTTCCCCTGGCTGCTTCACGTCCTTCTTGTCCTCGGCTGCGGTCGCCGCTTGTTGGACTACCGGATCGCCATGCCCATCGTCATCCGCTCGGCTCACCGGATCGTTGCGCACGTAAGTGTAAAGATTGAGCGACTGCGGATCGCCAAACACGGCATAGGGCACCGCCGTCGGCCTCGCAGCCCAATCCGGCGTCATAAATCGCCCCATGCTCGACGCGAAATACCGCGCCCCAAAGTTGTCGAGCGTCGATTCGCTGTCCCGCTCCTTGCCGGTAAACTTGTAGCTGTTCGCGAACGTGCCCCCGCTCACTACAATTTCCCCGCCGAAGGGATAGTACACTGACGCCCTATTGATACCCCCAGAGGGACCGGTGATCACATCAGCCGAACCCAGAAAGTCGGCAAAATAGTAGTGGACCGTGTTGCCCGTGCCATCCCGCCGCGCGACCCGCTTGCCGTCGAAGAACACGTATTCCTCGCTGACCGCACCGGCCACGCTGGTCTCCGTCAGGGCGTCAGGGGCATCCCCACGCCAGTAGAGCGTACCCGAGGCACAACTGGGGTACGTCCCACTGCACTTGATCACTCTTGCTCCATCGCCGTCGTAGACGTAAGTGTAGCCGGAAGTCGCTGTCACCCGATTCTCGGCATCGTAAGCGTAAGTTACGGTGCCGTTCTGCGTCATATTCCCAGCAGCATCGTAGCTGAATCCCGTAAGCTGATTCTTGGTCGTCGCCGGGGCAACGTTCAGAAGTTCCGAATTGTGCTTTCCTGGATAGAGAGCGATATTGGTAAGGTTGCTCCAAGGGTCAATCGTGTAGACCTCGCCCCAGTTGTTGGCTGTGGTGCCCGAACCAGTCGTGTAGGCATCCTGGAGGCGGTTCAGGCTGTCGTAATCGAAGTTCTGGGTGCGGTCTGAATGCAGGCAGTCGTTCACGGTCAGCACGTTGCCGTTATCGTTGATGCCAGCACCGAAGTTGTAGCTGAGGTTCATGATCGCAGCGGCGGTGGTGGGGCACGCTGTCTGCTGCAATTGGCTGAGAGTCGTGCCGGTGATCGTTCCGGTCGTGTAGTAAAGCTGCTGCGGCTGCAACCGGGAATTACAGCCGGCTTTTCTTGCCAACGACTGACAGCCAACGACTAACGACGTTCCTTCTTCATTATTCTCTCCAAAAACTTCCCCGCGCTCACCACCGCCCGCCCGACCGTCCCCCGTCCAATCTCCTGCCTATCATCCCGTGCAGTCACCCGCACGATGTAAAACCGCCCGTCGAATCCTTCCAGAACTGCCTCTGCCCTGACTCGCGCTCCAATTCCACTCGCCGCACGGTGCTCCACGTTGATCGATGTCCCCACCGTGATTTCATCACCCTCGCAATAAGGCTGCAGCGCGTGAAACGCCGCCGTCTCCATCAGCCGGATCATGTCCGGCGTCGAATAAACTGGAGGCAACTCGGGATGGTGCGCTGTCAGCGTGTGCTTGAACTCAACCGTTTCTTCGGCCTCGCCCCGCGCGCCGATGGGTATCGCTTTCGCCAAAGAGCCTCCTTCACAAACAAAAGAGCCCATGATTCTACCGAATCATAGGCTCCATTCGATTCAGCCCTTCCGTGGTCGGGAACCAGCTTACGCCGCCAGCGCCATCCTTCTCTCCTGCATGCCATCAAGCACCCGCCAAAGAGCCGCGGCCGCCTTCTCCCCTGCCGCCAGCGCTTGCTCGGCAACTGTGGGATTGCTGTCGATCAGCTTTTCCAGCTGTTCCCGCCAGACCTGGGTGTGGCGCACGTCCGCGGTAATGTGCAGTGTGAAATATGCGCAGGTTCGATCGTCGGCTCCGTAGAGTTCTCGCAGCCCGCGTGCCTTAACCTTCGACAGGCGGGGCACCTGTGACTCGTACGCGTAAAACGCCGCCAGGGCCTCGGCCGGCGTTCCCTCACTCGCCAGGGAATGGAAAAGCCTCATTAACTCGGCAATCCCCGGAGCCGCCCTGTGTCCCAGCAGATCGCGGCGTGCGCCCATGCCTTCGGCGAAGTCGAGCCATAACTCCGAGTGGGGTATGCTTCCCTCCTGCTCCCCATCCTCCCAGCCTTTTTCATCGGCCATGTTCGCGAGCACGGCCCGGCGCAGTTCTCCTTCATCCAGCCGGATGCCCAACTCCGCCAAATAAGTAGGGAATGCCCGCACGTGATCGTAATAGTCCTGGGCATACTCCCGCAGGTCTTCGCTGGTCAGCTCACCTTCGTTCCATGCCTCATAGAAGGGGTGGCCGAGCAAGTTATAGTTCGCAAGACACGTATCAAGCTTCTGGAAGAATTCTTTGCCGGTCATAGGGGAGCCTCCCAAAACGGATCAGTCTATTAAGTGCAATCTGTAAGTTAATGTGACGCTCATCACTGATCTTTACGGTTCCACAGCAATAGGTTAGAGCTGGTGAAGAATGCCGGGATTGTACCAAACACTCCGCGTCGCGGGGAAGTCACCAGTCTGCCCGCCGGGACATCGTCTGCCTTTCGACCTTCTAAGTCGTATTGCGTTGTCATTCCGAGCGCAGCCGCTGTTCAGGCGGAGCGCGGGATCTCGCGCGCATCGTCACGGCCGTCATATGCTTTGCGGAAACGTGATCCTAACCCTGTGTTTGCATGGCGTTCTCGTCGCGCAGACTGTGGCTCCTGAAATTGTGGAAATCTCGCCGACCGCCGGTCCGGAAGGAACTCGGGTCGTAATACACGGGCGAAATCTTCAGAGCTCATCGGCAATTCTATTCGGGGCCACCCCCGTCGTCTTCAAAGTCCTCTCTTCTGAAGAGCTTGTCCTGCTCGTGCCGAACAAGGTTGCGACCTCCAAGGTCATCATTGTCACCCCATTTACAACCGTAATCAGCCCTTCCGCCTTTGCGGTCGTGAACGACCCGCGCATCCCGGATGAAGTCAGCTACAAGGCTGGTTACGTCAACCCTGTGCCCCGTCCAGCGGGTTTCACGTCCGCCCGCCTGTGGGGCATCGCCATCGCCGACATCCGCATCCCTGGCCACGAATCCGCCCAGGTGGAGATCGCGTGGACTCAACTCTCATGCCGCGTCGACGGCAGAGACGTAATCCTGAATGACGACCAGGGGCGCGTAAACGGAGGGCTCTTTCTCCGCTTTCCCTGGTTCGCCGGCAACGACTACCGCGAACCTCTCCCGATTTTGGCTGATCTGCGAGGCTCCGACCTCGCCAATCCCACCACAGTTCTGCGCGTCGGCCAGCGCCCCGATCGCATCTGGCACTTCTGGAGCCCTTCTCCACGGCCGGCGCTGCCGTCCGGCCATTTAGAAGGATGCACCGCAAAAGCCCGGGTCAGGATTTCTCCCGGCGCCTTGCTCCAGATGGGAATGGATTATTGGCGCTCTCCCACCACTCCGTACGGCGCGGGCGGAAACAACCACGAAGCCGGCGCCAGCCATTGGTACTTCGCATCTCCAGACTGGCAAGAAGCCACTTTCACCGACATCGGCGGCGTCCAGTTTTAACCATCCAGCCAGATTCCAACCCAGTTGCTAGAATGGATTCGGGTCCTTTGCTGAATGCAGTTCACTGAACAATACGACATAGTAGTCGTCGGCGCCGGCCACGCGGGTTGCGAGGCCGCCATGGCCGCCGCCCGCATGGGCCTGAAGACCGCCCTCTACACCCTCAACGTCGACCTCATCGCCCAAATGTCATGCAATCCGGCCATTGGAGGCATCGCCAAAGGCCATCTCGTCCGCGAAGTAGACGCTCTCGGCGGCATCATGGGCGAGATCACCGACGCTGTCGGCATCCAGTTCCGCCTGCTCAACACCTCACGCGGCCCCGCTGTCTGGTCTCCCCGGGCCCAGTGCGACAAGCAGGCCTACCGCCTGAAGATGCGCGAAGTTCTCGAATCGCAGCCGAACTTAAAAATCAAGCAAGCCGAAGTGGCAGACTTAATTTTTGAAGAGTCGTTGGTCGTTAGTCGTTCGTCGTTGGCAAATGCTGCGGATGCATGCGGGTTTGCGAAGGACCGACGACCAAGGACCAACGACCAACGACGGGTTCTCGGCATCCGCCTCCGCGACGGACGGACCGTCGGCGCGCAGGCCGTCATCATCACGACCGGGCACCTTCCTCAACGGCTTAATCCACTGCGGCGAACAGCAATATCCCGCCGGCCGCTCCGGCGAACCCAACGCCGTTCTTCTAGGTGAGGCATTAAAGCAACTAGGCCTGCGTGGATGCCGCCTCAAGACTGGCACTCCTCCGCGCCTCGACGGCCGCTCCATCGATTGGTCGCGCTTCCAAGAACAGCCCGGCGACGCCGATCCCACGCCCTTCAGCTTTCGCACCAAGCGCGTCGCCCATCACGATTCACAAGTCCCGTGCTATCTGGCGTGGACGACTCCCGAAACCCACCGCATCATTCGCGAAAATGTCCACCGTTCTCCCATGTATAGCGGTCAAATCAAGTCCATCGGTCCGCGCTACTGCCCTTCCATCGAAGACAAGATCGTAAAGTTCCCCGACAAGACCACGCACCAACTTTTTCTCGAACCCGAGGGCCTGAACACCCACGAAATCTACGTCAACGGCATGAGCACGTCGTTGCCCGTCGAAGTCCAGCTTGAGATCCTCAAAACTATCCCCGGCCTTGAAACCGCCGAGATGCTTCGCCCCGGCTACGCCATCGAATACGACGCCATCGATCCCACCGAACTCGAGCGCACCCTCGAAACCAAGAAGATCGCCGGACTTTTTCTAGGCGGCCAGATCAACGGAACCTCCGGCTACGAGGAAGCCGCGTGTCAGGGCCTGATGGCAGGCATCAACGCGGCGCTCAAAGTGAAGAATGCCCCGCCGCTCATCCTCGATCGCACCGAGGCCTACACTGCCATTCTGATCGACGACCTGATTTCCAAAGGCACCAACGAACCCTACCGCATGTTCACCTCGCGCGCCGAGTTCCGCCTCCACCTGCGTGTCGATAATGCCGACCGCCGCCTCACTCCCCACGGCCGCCGCGTTGGCCTGATCTCCGACGCCGCGTGGGACGACTTCCAGGCTAAGCAGGAGCGGTTGGACAACCTGAGGATGTCGTTGGAAAAGACAAAGCTGACCAACTCGATGTTGGAGACGATCACGCAAGGTGTGGAGGCGGGCGACTCACCCGCCATGTCAGCCGAAACTGATCTCTCTTCCGCCATCGGCCAGCCGATCGCCCAGCTCCTGAAGCGCCCAGAGGTCACGGTCGAACACTTTGTCGGCATGCTCTGCGAATTGGTCCCAGCATTTTTTGAAAGAAATGATTCTGTGTCCTCAGTGTCCTCAGTGGTGAATATTCCTTCCGACGTTCGCAACGAACTCAAATCCGTCGAAACCGAAATCAAATACGAAGGCTATCTTCTCCAGCAGCAGCGCGCCATCGAACGCCTGAAGAAAGCCGAGCAGCGCACCATCCCCGACTGGTTCGACTATTCCTCCGTCAGCGGCCTCTCCCGCGAAATGCAAGAGAAGTTATTGAAAATCCGCCCGCGCACGCTGGCTCACGCCTCACGCATTCCCGGCGTGACGCCCGCCGCGGTCTCCCTGGTCAATGTCTACATCGAAATTCAATCGCGCAGGCGCTCTCCCGCAGTCGTCTAACAAATCCCCTGTGCTCTCTGTGTCCTCAGTGGTTAGAATCGTAGCGGGTTCCTCTGTGTTCTCTGTGTACTCTGTGGTTAAAATCAGGTTGGACAACTAATGAAGGCCCAAGCGGATAAAACCTCGCTCGTTGAAATTGAAAGTCCAGTCGGCGTGCTGCGCCTGGCTGCCGACGACGAGGCTCTAGAGCGCCTCGATTTTGTCCATGACGAGCGCAACCCGGTTTACGAGCCACCCACACGAATACTGAAAGAAACCATCCGCCAGTTGCGCGCCTACTTCTCCGGCAAACTCGAACAATTCGATCTTCCCCTCGCCCCCGAAGGCACGCCTTTTCAACTGGAAGTCTGGCGCCGTCTCTGCGAGATTCCCTACGGCGAAACCACCTCTTACGGCGAACTCGCTCGTCGCATCGGCAATCCAAACGCCTCCCGCGCCGTCGGCCTGGCCAACGGCTCGAATCCCATCTCCATCATCATTCCCTGCCATCGGGTCATCGGAAGCAACGGCAAACTGACCGGCTACGGCGGCGGCCTTCCGATTAAAGAGAGAGCTCCTGGCCCTCGAACGCCGCCAATTGCGCCTGCTGTAAGGCCTTAAAATCCCGCCCGGTTTCAGTTACCATAGGGTTCGAGCCGAAATTCAGCCCCCCGGCCGGCGCATCCAAGAACCTATGAAAAAGCACGTTCCTCTTCTGGCAATCTTATTGTCTTCCCTTGTTTCCCTGGCCTCAGCCCAAACCCCTCAAGCCGTTGACCCCGCACTCCGTCCCCCGAAGGGCTCGCAAGTCGCGCTGGTAGTGTTTGAGGACCTGGAGTGCCCGCAGTGCCGCCGCGCCGCCCCCCTGGTCCAGCAAGCTTCCAGGAACTACAAGATCCCCGTGGTTCGCCACGATTTCCCTTTGGGGCGCATGCATCCCTGGTCGACGGAAGCCGCCATCATGGCTCACTACTTCGATTCCCAGTCCAAGCAGCTGGGCAACGAATTCCGGGATTACATGTTCCAGCACCAGCCGGAAATCTTCGTCACCAACCTTCGCCAATTTGCCGACAAGTTTGCCGCCGACCACAAAGTGGATTTGCCTTTCGTAGTCGATCCTCAGGGTAAGTTTGCTGCGGAAGTGAACGCCGAACGCGATCTGGGCATCCGGCTGGGAGTTCATCAGACTCCCACCATCTATGTCGTCTCCAGCAAGGGGAAGCCGGTCGAGGTCAGCGACATCAACCAACTCTTCCAAACCATCGACGCTGTCATGAACCAGTAAGCGTTGATCGAAGTAGACGTGAAGAGAGCTACCCTCTCTCGTAGGCGTGTTTTTTCTCCAGCTCCTGCACCGCCATCCGCATCTCGCCTTCAAATCTTTCCGCCTGCGCCATTAACGACGGATTGGCCGACGCCCGCTCTGCCTCCAGCGTCATGATTCCCTGCTTCGCCAGCTTGCGCGCCACTTCGAGCACGTGCTCGACCGTCGTTTCCACGTAAAGCGCTTCCGCCGGATCGCCCAGCCACACCGTTCCGCCGGCCAGTCGGGTCTGCCAGTACGCCTTGCGCTCCACCAGTCGCACCATCTCTTCGTCCGTCGCCTTGCCGAAGATCCACTTATTGCGTTTGAAGTCGTAATGCCGGCTGGAAAACTGCACTGGCACGAGTTTCCCCGACTTCACAAACTCCACCTGCCGCCGGTCCACTTCCTTGCGCAGCGCATTGATCACCGGTGCCAACGCATCTTTGGGCTCGAGCGATGGCATCACCTCAAACACCGTCTCCGACATGTTCACCGCCACCGGAGCATGCAGCCCGCCCGAATTCTCCAACCGGATATCCGCATGCAGCACCCAGAAATCCGCTCCTGAAGTCGACTTGTGAAACGGCCACTCGATGTGAAACGAGAGCGGCAGGCCCGTCGAAGTGACGTAGATCGTCTTTTCCGCTCCGCTTCCCTCTGTTTGGTTCGTCATTCCCGAGACTCTCCCGCCAGATTTGATCAGCCGACCATTTTACTCGGCCTCTTCTCCCACTTGTGCCCGCGGAACGATAGCCTTACCATGCCGTCCGCTCCAGATTATTCACTCCGTCCCACAATTACTTTCTTGATTCTTCCCGACGCGCTCGTCGATCTATCCCACTCAGCTCTACCGTTTCGAGTTCCGGCGTGGTCTTTGGCCCGCGCGACAGCAATCGCGTCCCACCTATATAACATCTGGATTCGTCCTCAGGTTGATTACTCAGAAAGAAAAAAATTCAAAAAAAAAGGGCGGCCGTTAAGCCGCCCAGAAAAAATTGAGAACCGACAACCGGGAACTGGGTTTACAAGAACCGCAGTTTCATGCCCTCGCAACCGCAACGCTCACTCCAGCAAAATCACCGTGCCACTGGCTGCTGAGTCTGGATCGCCGCGATCTTCTCCACCAAAGCCTCGATGCTTCTCCCCGTATCCAGGTTCGCATCGACGTACGGATGCCGCTCTCCATCGGTATGCATCACCAGCACTCGCGTGCCGTTATACTTCTTCACCATGTACGGCAGGTGGTGTCGGTCGTTCTTGGTCAAGGTCGGCCCAAGAACCACCAGATCGAAGGTGCCCTTCCGCAGTGCTTCCTCCACCTGCTTCCGGCCCGCAGCCTGGGTCACCTGATGGCCCGCCTTTTCAATGGTAACCGCCTGTTCTGTAAGCACTTCCGAATCGCATTCCGCATACAGGATGTTCAGTTTTTGCGTAGATTTACCCATAAGTTGAAGCCCGGCCCTTCCCTCCGGACTGGCCTAACGCTATCAACCGCCATCCCGCCTGAGAACGTCACCGAAGGCCAACTCTGCCGGCTCCGAAAGCCGTACAGCTTTTGGGGATTGAAAAAACGGAGAACTGAGAGCCAGGAACTGAGAACTGAAGTTAGTGAAAACAGAAGAAGCGCTCAACGAACCCCAAACGGCGAAGCCAAAGCCAGGAGCCAAAAGCTGACTTTCTATTCCTCAGCACCCAAAACCGCGCTACACTCTCAACCCGGAGGATTCAGCATGCTCGCCCGCGCCCTTTGTCTGGTTCTCTGTGCCTCTGTGCTGGCCTCAGCCGCCGACAGCCCAGAGCCCGCCACCACATCCTGTAACCTTGACGACGGGCAGCAGTTGAGCGTCCGCTACTCCCCCATCGCCAATGCCGAAAAACTTCCTAACGGCAAACTTTGGACTCCCGGCGGCACCCCCATGCTGTTATTCGCCACCGCCAACTTCACTCTGGCCAATACCCAAATCGCCCCCGGCGCATACAGCATGTATGTCATCCCGGGGAACGATCACTGGACTCTAGTCATCAACAAGAATGTCACCGCCGGTGCCAAGTACGACGAGCACCAGGACCTGGTCCGCGCCCCCATGGACGTAGGCCAACTCAGCCAACCCATGAAGCAACTCGATGTCAGCTTCGGCCACACGGGCGCCAAAGTCTGCGGTTTCCGTATTTACTCCGGCAAGGTGGGCGCCTTCGTAGACTTCAAAGAGCAATAAGCAAAAAGTGGATTATGCGGCCGTGTGGTCGCGGGCAATTCGCCCCAGGGTGGAAACGTGTGGCGCGGGCACTTCTTGCCCGCGAACGCCAGTGATCGTTGCGACTTTCTCAAACCTTGTCATCCTGAGGCAGCGGAGTCGCTCGCGAAGCGGGCGACTCCCAACGAAGGACCTGTGCAACCTGCCGGCTCCCATGGCGCTGGCGGCGAGTCCATAGATCCTTCGGCCCGCAAAAAACGCGGGCCTCAGGACGACAAAGATGTGTTCAGGGTCTTTGCAACTGCCGGGAAACGCCTCGGCGAAATCCACGTGCACTATGGTCGTAAAAGCCAAAATCACCGCCCTGTCGCAAACAGCGCGACAAGGACGGGGCACCCGAGAAAGAAACACAACCCATGCCAACCCTCTACCTCTTCCCCCTCAGCATCCCCACCACCCGGTCATAATCCTCCAGCGTTCCATACTCAATCACGATCCTTCCCTTTCCCTTCCGGTCGCGGATGCGCACTCGCACTCCGAGAATCGTCTCCAACTCCCGCTGCGCCGCGCGCACATTCGGATCCACCCACCGTGCCCGGCTCGTCTCCGGTTGCGGAAGCACGTCCGTCCTCAGCGTGATGGCCTCGACCGCCTCCACCAGCAGGAAGTACGACCAATGTTTCTCGACAGCTTCGCGCGCCATCTTCTCAATCGCTGCGTCGTCGGGCAGCGCCATCAATTCGCGCGCCTCGCTGAATCCCAATAGACCGTCCTGCAGATAAATCAGGACCGGGGCCGGCAGCTTCAACAGCCGCATATAGTTCGAGACCGACTCCCGCGACAGCCCTACGCGGCTGCCGATTTGCTCCTGGGTCAGGCCAAACTCCTTGCTCAGCGTGCCGAAGGCCTGCGCCTGTTCCAGGCAGTTCAGGTCCTCGCGTTGCAGGTTCTCGATCAGCGTGAGCTCCGCCGCCTGCTGGTCCGAAAGCGTGCGCACAATCGCCGGAATCGTCGTCTTGCCGGCCTTTTTCGTCGCCCGCAGACGCCGTTCGCCCAGCACCAGCACGTAGCGCTCGCCGCGCTGCCGCACCACAATCGGCTGGACCACGCCGTTGGCCTTGATCGATTCCGCCAGATCGATGAGCGCTTCCTCGTCGAACTTTCGCCGCGTCTGATAAGGATTCTGATCAATCCGCTCAACCGGGATCGACGCCACACTCGCTCGCGCCCCGGTACGAGATGTGTGGCGCGGAGACTCGGTCCGCCCAGCCTGCCCCTGCAAATCCGCCAGCACGATCTCATGGTCGCGTAGCGCCGGCGTCCCGCCGCCGCCGTCGGCCTGCATGGCTCTTGCGCAGGCACCGCGGTCGACGTACCGCCAGCCGCATTCACAATCCGCGGCCCCGCCGGCAAAAGCGAATCCAGCCCCCGCCCCAAAGCCCGCCGTTTTTCCGGCGGCAGTTGCGGACGTCGCCGCCGGAGTATTCGCCGCGCTGCGTTTTCTGCTGTCGTTGTCATCGTCCCATCCTTAAATGTCTTGTCATCCTGAGCGAAGCAGGAAGTTCGCTTCGCGAACTTCTTGCGTAGTCGAAGGACCTCGTGCTTGTTCGGACCCCGGCGGTGCGGGTTCTGTCTATTTGTCGCTTAGCATAGATTGATGTATGTCTATGTATATATCGACATACATCAATCTATGCCGACTTATCCATCTCGCTGGGCGCCGGGATCTCCTCCACGTCGGCCCCTTGCTCAGGCCGCGCCGCTGTCGCCGCCGGTTCCTCCGCTAGTTCCTGCGGCCCAGTCCCGCCTTCCGCCACCGCTGCCTCGGTTGGCTGCTCTTGGACCGCTGCCAGGGTCTCCCCCGAGGCATCGGGCGTGTCAGCATCCGTCGCTGCGTCCAATGCTGCATCCAATGTTCCGGCCGGAACATTCATCATCTGATTCCGCGCAATGATTTCCTTCGCCAGGCGTATGTAACTCTCCGCGCCCTTCGACCGCGGATCGTACGCCAGCGCCGCCTTGCCGTGGCTCGGCGCCTCCGCCAGCCGGACGTTGCGCGGGATCGTCGTCTCGAGGAGCTTGTCGCCGAAGTAGCGTTGCAGTTCCGCCGTCACCTGCTGTGCCAGGTTGGTGCGCTCATCGAACATGGTGAGCACCACACCTTCAATCGCCAGCTCAGGGTTAAGCGCGGCGCGGATGCGCTCGATCGTGTCCAGCAGCTCGCTGACACCTTCGAGCGCAAAGTACTCCGCCTGCATGGGAATCAGCACCGAGTCAGCCGCGACCAGCGCATTCAGCGTGAGCAGATCGAGGGCGGGCGGACAGTCCAACACGATGAACTGGAAACGCTCGCGCAAAGGCGCGAGCGCATCGCGCAGGCGATACTCCCGCCGCTCGCCATCGACCAGTTCGATGTTGGCGCCGATCAGGTTCTTGTGGGAAGGAATGATCCAGAGTTGCTCGAGCGAGGTGGGCTGGACTGCTTCTTCCGGAACAGCCGCTCCCATCAGCAGGTGGTAGGTGTTGATTCGGTCCGGATCTTTGGTGAGGCCAAGGCCGCTGGTGGCATTGGACTGCGGGTCGCAGTCAACCAGGAGCGTGTTGACCTCAGCCGCGGCGAACGACGATGCCAGGTTGATGGCGGACGTAGTCTTACCGACGCCGCCCTTCTGGTTGGCAACAGCGATTACGCGTCCCATTTAGATTTTAGGAGAACCCAGAGCTGATCGCAGAATAATGCGAATCGAATCGCGATTGCAATGACTGATTTCGGTGCAAGCGTGTGATTCGGACATTGTGTTGAAGAAACGCATCATTAGATGATGGACGTGACATGCTTTCCACAGAATGGAAATGTTCCGGTCGGAACACTCAGGACAGAATGTTCCGTGCGGAACATTCACGCCCATTCACTCGAGGTGTTCCATACGGAACACTTCAGGCCAAGCTAATGTTCCGGCCGGAACACTTGTGGAAATTATGCAAATCGAGGTTGTGTTCCGTGCGGAACACTTCTCGCTGTCTCTGATCCAGTGTTCGGAAAAATGCACATCTATCCCACTTAGGCTCGTTAAAGCTATTAGTATTCCCATCCAGACGATGTCTAGTCCCAATAGCGTGCTGGCTGCTGACCACTTTGTCGGCTGTTCCACGGTTTATATTATCTGTCTTGGCTCCCATCACTACCGTCTTAGCAAACTAACCTAAACTGCACATCGCTCCCACAAATACGGTGCCGCGTGGTTCATACCTGAAGCTTGACCTATCGCTATGGCGCGCTCGGCTGTGGTCCTTGACCACTTGTTACTCTTGCGACACGTATCCATCTTGATTCCTGCCAACCAGCAGGAACCTAGCGGATGATAGTGGGATCCTGATCGGCGACGACCAGGTTAAGGCTGGAACTAGCTGGTGAGCATCGCGAATTTGCGCCTCGCCTACGAGCAGAGCCAGGCGGCCGCCTGGGGAGACAAAGCTGGCGGCTACGGGAAGGATGCGAGCGAAGCGCTCGACGGCTCGGAGGATGACGGTGCGGGACTCGGCGAGTGAACCGGCAGAAGGGAAGTCTTCCGCGCGGCTGGCGAATACATCGACGTTGGTCAATCTAAGTGTGCGGGCAACCTCACGCAAGAACGTCGCCTTTTTCTGGTTGGACTCGATCAGCGTCAGGTGGATGTCGGGGGCCCAGATTTTAATGGGGACGCCGGGGAAGCCGGCGCCGGAACCGATGTCGATGACGTGCGCGGGCGAGTCGCCCGCGGCCACACGGGCTGGGCACAGGGCCTGGGCGGCGAACAGGGATTCGCCGAAATGGCGGGTGACGATTTGTTCGGGATCGCGGATGGCGGTCAGGTTGATGCGGGAGTTCCAGTGCGACAATAGATCGATATACGTCGATATAGCCTGCAATTGGGAGGGGGAAAGGAAAGCAGGTTCCTCGACCACGCCGGAAGGCTCGCTTTGCGAGCTTTCCGGCTCCGCTCGGAATGACAGATTGTTGGGGGCCAGAGACACGGCGAGGAACGGCTTCAGTAGCTCGGCGATGCGGGCTGGGTCCACGGATTTCAGATTTTAGATGGAGGATTGCGGATTGGCGAATAGGTGGTTGCGGGGCGGGTTGGGAACAGCCCGTTCTCAGTTGTCAGTTCCCGGTTATTAGCTCTGTGCCGGAATTCCCAGTCAGGCCGGTTGAGGCAGCGGGTAAACATGAGGTCCTTCGACTGCGTAAGTTGCTCCGCTTCGCGAAGCAACTTACTCCGCTCAGGATGACAAGCGTGGAAGGCAGCGCGGGATGACGTTGGGAAAACTCAGTTAGCCACAATCTTCTCGATGGCGACGCGCAAGTCGGCGGAGGGCATTGCGCCGGGGTGGTAGAGCGAGACCTTACCGGCGCGATCCAGCAAGACCAGGGTTGGAGTGGTGCTGGCACCGTAGAGATTGAAGTTGGCCTGGCTTACTGGCACGGGACAATTTTGGAGCGCTTGATAGTACGTCTGCCAGACGCGTTGAATGTAGGCTAGTTCGTCTTTGGGTGTGGCGTCTTCGCCGTGGGCGGCGTATCCGTAGAGCTGAGTCGGGGCCACCGCGATCAGGCCCTTTGGGGCCGAACTCGGAGAGCAGTTGGGCGATGATTGGGCCTTCGATTTTGCAGTCCGGACACCAGTGCGCCCAGAAGAAGAGAAGCACGGGTGAGCCTTTGAGTTGAGCAAGTGCGACCGGTTTAGGACCAAAGTATTCGGAAAGACTGAGCGGCGGAGCGGGTTGTCCGACTAGAGCGAGCAGGTTGAGGTTCTTCTGCAGGCGCGGCTGGATGGAGGTTTTGGTGTACGTGGCGATATTGCGGCGGAGCAGAGCCACGGCTTGTGCCTGCTGGCCGCGGGCGGCTAGCACTTGGGCTTGAACTTCGATGGCGGCACCGAGCGCGGTCGCCAGATGTTGATCGGTGTCTAGTTTGCTATGCGCCAACTGCTGCCGGACCAGCGATTCGGTTTCTTTGGCGTCGGTTTCCGCCTTGTCGAATTGCTTGGCGGCCAGGGCGGACCGGGCCATCCAGGAAAGAGCCTCGATATACTCCGAGGTTGTACCGTGTTCCAGTTTATAGATGTTGAGCTGAGACTCGGCTGCGGCCGGGTTTTGATGCGCTAGCGAGGTGCGGACGTCTTCGACGATGTCGGCAGCGGCTAGGGCTGAACAGAATACAACCAGGAGGGCGGCGATCCGGCGATAAGGCATTTCTCCATCATGCCGGGGAATTGGGAAAGTTTCCAGTTTTGACGCCGATTTTCTACCACAGAGGGCACGGAGGACACTGGGTACACCTTTTTACCACTGAGGGCTCGGAGGACACAGAGGAGTGCCTTTAGGTGCCTGTTTTTGGGCTCTATAAGGTCTGGTACGAAATATCGCGCATTTTTCGGGGGTTTGAAGTAGAATAGAGATGCGTTTGATCTTTCCGGTTTTTGCAACATGCAGTACCTCCGCTCAACCCAGCGCGACCTGCCTGCAGAACTCCAGCGAGTTTCAACGCAATCTCTAGAAAAAGGAACAAAGCTACACGTATGGAAACAGGAACAGTGAAGTGGTTTAACGACGCCAAAGGCTATGGTTTTATCAGCCGCCAGAATGGGGAGGATGTATTTGTACACTTCTCCGCGATTCAGGCAAACGGATTCCGGAGCCTGCAGGAAGGTCAACAGGTACAGTTCGATGTGGTCAAAGGCCCCAAAGGCTGGCAGGCCGAGAACGTACAGGGAGTCTAAACCGCTTCCGTAAAACAGAACTCGCAGATACAAAGAGGGCGGCCGAGAGGCCGCCCTTAGTTTTTGCTTAATTCGTCTGGTTCTGCAACATGGCATCGACGTAATCGAGCATATCGATCATAGTGATGCCGCTGGTCAGGATGGCGAGGACGTCGTCTTCGGTCATGCCGAGCTGCGTCGATGCCTCCTGAAGTCTTTCCATGGCATGCAGGATCGGAACGGGTTGCCTGGTGCTGGTGTTCATCATAGTGCGTTGTCTGACTCCGGAAATATCACACTAAAGCGACTGGGCAACGAGGGTCAATGACACGAAAGTGCGGGAGAATGGGAAATTCGAGGGGTACCTACTGCTGGGAATCGCGGATGAGGACGACGTCGGAATCGGTGTGGCCGCGAACCAGCGCGAGCTTGCTGCCGTCGGGGGACCAGTGGAAGTCCCAGATCTCTTCGGAGTCGAAATGGGTGATTTGTTTGCCGGGAGAGCCGTCGAAGTTCTGCCGCCAAAGGTTGTGCGCCGGGCCGTCGTGGATCGGGTAGACGACACCTTTGCCATCGGAGGAAAAGTACACCGCGCCGTGCGGGTTGCGTTCGAGGTCGAGCAACTTCAAAGTTTGCCCAGAATCGGCGGAGACGAGAGCCAGCTTTGCTTTTGGGTCGGTGACATGGAAGGTGTAGAAGACCAGGAGTTTGCCGTCGGGAGAGAGATCGACAGTTCCCGCGACGATCTCCCGCGATACCTCTGCCGAGATGCCGCCTTCCAATGGAACCTTGCAAACCCGGCGGAGATTACCATCGACGTAAAAAACCACCTTGCGGTCGGAAGAGCACAAAGGGAAGTCGTCACCCTTCCCGTTAGTAAGCTGCCCGGAGTTCGCCCCATTGGCATCTGTGCGCCAGATATTCAAGACGGGCTTGCCACCGCGGAAGGCGGCGGCAAAAAGAACATAAGGGCCGCAGCCGGAGGGGGAAATTGATAGCTGGCCTTCAGCGGTGAGGGCGGTCTTGCTACCAGAGGAGGGATCAAGAAGGTTAATGCGATTGTCCTGATCGGTGAGCAATTGCCCGGAGGTGGTCCAGTTGACGCTGAAGCCTGCGGGCGCGGAAACGAGCTGCCGCGGCGATTGCCCATCCGCTGACGCGAGAAAAAGACCGGCGTGGGATTGGCTGAGCACAACTGCCAGGGTGCGCCCGTCGGCAGCCAGGCTGAGGTCGTCGTAACTATTGGTATCGCGGGTAACGGCACGCGATTGCCCTCCCGGATAAGAGACGAAGATCACCTGCTGGTGGGGGCCGGTGGGATTGATGTCCCCAGACAAAGCGAACAAGCCGCTGCCATTCGACATCCAGGTCGGCTTCGACACAATCGTGGAGGGGGATGCAAAGAAAATCCGCTGTTTACCGGAATTAGCGTCGATAGCGATCAAGCCGGTGAGCGCGTCTCCCGGCTGAGAAACACTGCGCACAATGGTCTGACCATCTGGGGACCAAGCCGGATCGGCGCCTCCCAAGCTGCCCGCTTCTGCTGCAACGGCAATGGTTTTTTCTTCACCGCTCTCGAGCGAGTGGACAACCAGGCGGGATTTGCCTGCTTCGGGGTTGTTGAACACGACGTAGGCGAACTTCTTGCCGTCCGGCGAGAAACCGATATTCGTGTCGATGTCCGATACCACTTTTTGGGGCTCCCCGCCCAGGACGGGAGCGCGGTACAGATATTTCAGGGCATTGTTGCCGGGCTCGCTGCGCACGAAGTAGAGATAGTTGCCGTCTGGCGAAAAGCGCAAGCCGATATAGTGCACCTCCGCCGGCGCTACCACCTGAGTGTTGCTGTTGGTCGCGATGTGACGAATCCAGAGGCTCTGGGTCTCGCCCTCGTTCATCACGTGAAGCAGGTATTTGCCATCAGGCGAGATTGCGGCCAAGCTGGCCTTTCCGCTCTCTGTGACCTTGCTGACTGTGAAATTCTGGAAGGGGAGAGAGCCCCTGCGGGAAAGTAAGGCATAGATTCCATAGCCGGCAGCGGCGATAAGCAGCAAGACAACAGCCGCGGTGATTCCCACTCCAAACTTGTGCTGGCGTGCCGCCACGACAACGGCGGAGCTGGACGTGGGAACTGTGGGCACTGTCGAGCTTGGCTCGACCGGACCCGACGGAGCAGCCGTTCCAGCATGGGCGGAGGACGGGCGGGCCGCGTCGGTCGCCCGCACGCCACTGTCGGTGGCGTCCACACGGCTATCGCTGGCAGACGCACGTTTCGTGGACCTGGCGGATTCGGTGTCGCGTTTGAGGCGCTTGAGGTCTCCGCGCAAGTCGGCGGCGGACTGGTAGCGCAGGTCGCGGTCTTTCTCCAATAATTTCTCGATGATTTCCTGGATCTTGGGAGGCAGGTCGGGGTTATGTTCGAGAGGAGGAACCGGATCGCGCTCGAGGATGGCAGCGAAGATCATGGCGGAAGTGCCGCCAGCGAAGGGAAGCCGTCCGGTTGCAATGAGGTACATCAGGCCGCCGAGAGAAAACAAGTCGCTGCGAGCGTCAAGTTCCTCACCGCGGGCTTGTTCGGGCGACATGTACGCCACAGTGCCGACTGTTGAGCCGGGACTGGTGAGATGGGCCGGGTCGGCTCCCGAGCCAATGGTCTCCAAGTCCAACTCTGCGGCCCGGGTTAGCTTGGCAAGCCCGAAGTCGAGAACTTTGACCGAGCCGCGGGAGGTGATGAACACATTGGCCGGTTTGATATCGCGGTGAACGATGCCTTTACCGTGAGCTGCATCAAGGGCGTCGGCGAGCTGGATTGAGATATCGAGCATGCGCTCGAGAGATAGCGGCGGTCCGAGCAGCTTTTGATCGAGGCTCTGGCCTTCGAGAAGTTCCATCGAGATGAAGGACTGGCCGTCGGCCTTCTCGACCGCGTAAATGGTGCAGATGTTGGGATGATTCAGGGCTGAGGCAGCGCGCGCCTCGAGCATGAAGCGTTCGAGTGCGGCAGCGTCGCGGGCGACTTCCGGGGGAAGAAACTTGAGGGCTACGCGGCGGCCGAGGGTGAGGTCCTGAGCTTCGTAAACCACACCCATGCCGCCCTTGCCGAGTTGGCTGACGATGCGGTAGTGCGAGATGGTCTGGCCAATCATGGATGGAGAAGCGCTGGAGAAACCCAATGTTAGGCCGGATGAGGGAGCAGGTCAAACGGGGTGAGAAAGTGGTGCGATGATTCCCGACGAATGCAGAACTGCACGCTGGATCCCTCGCCCCGCTGGAGAAAACGCGGGGCTTCGGGATGACTGATTCGAGCCGAAGGGAAACGTGAGAAGGCCTACGAGGCGATGGCTTGTTGCAGGGCGTCGAGCGAATCGTAGAAACGGAAGAAGTGCTCGACGTGGGTGATGGCGAGGGCCTGGTGGATGCGCTCGCTGACTCCGACCAACAAGAGGCTGCGACCATCTTTTTGATGGGTGACGTAGGCTCCGACGAGGGCGCCGATTCCGGCGGAATCCATATAGGGGACCTTGGTAAAATCGATGATCAAAGTCTTGGAAGTGTCGGACCGCACGCGGGACTGAAAATCGAACAAATTGCTGATGGTGACGGGGCCGGTAAGGCTGAGAATGCGCTGTCCGGGCTTCGGCCCGGTGGTATCTTCGATGGTGAGGGGATCCTGGGGCATGGGGGGATCTTAATTTGGAAATGTTACAGGAATGTTAATTTGCGCGGCAACGACTGGGGGAATTTGCCTCTTTTTAAATCAGAGAGCGTGAGAATGTGCGGATCACGGAACACTCATGCGCGATAGGTTTCCAGAAGGGCAGCGAGGCGCCACATGCCACTGAAAGTTGGAGACACCGCGCCGGATTTTGAACTTCCGGCGGTCGAGGGAGACAGGCAGTTGAAAGTGAAGCTCAGTGATTTTCGGGGGAAGAAGCATGTGGTGGTGACATTTCATCCGCTGGACTGGACGCCGACTTGAGCGGCGCAGGTGCCGGCGTTCGACTCCGACCGGGAGAAGTTTGCCGCGCTCGATGCCCAGGTTCTGGACATAAGCATTGATTCGATCGTGAGCCACATCGCGTGGCAGAAGAAAGAGATTGGCATGATGCACCTGCCGTTGTGCTCGGATTTTTATCCGCACGGCGAGGTGACGAGGGCTTTCGGCATTCTGCGGGATGGGCCACCGGTGCCGGGAATCAGCGAGCGGGCGGTGTTTATTGTTGATAAGAGCGGGAAGATTGCGTTTGCCAGGCTATATCCGCTGGACCAGACGCCAAACAATGAGGAATTGCTGGCCGCGTTGCGGAAGATGGGTGAGTAGCAGGCTAGTCCGCGGTGAGTTGCTCGTCGGCCGGGATTTCTTTGCGCCAGGTGCGCACGTTTACAACGTAGAGCCCGATGCAAAATAAGTTGGCGGGGATCAATCCCCACTGCGAGGTTTGGAAGCCAATCAGGCAGATGACTATGCTATTGAAGGCGGCCAAAATCCAGCCTTCCCAAAATCTTTTTCCGATCAGGATGGTCGAAGCGACGGTGAGCACGCAGGAAAGATAGTCGAGCCGGAACACGGTTAGAGTCCCCCTTCATTCATGAGTCAATTGTTAGGCATGAGGGGGAACTTTTCTGTGATCCAAGGCGGGACGACATGACGTTGGTAACGGCAGGTTTCCCATTTGAAGATCGAAGGCCAGAATCCCTGGGGAATTCTGGCCTTAGGCGGGTTCTAACGCTGAACTGCAAGCTAGTGGCCTACGATGTCCCCCTTTAAACCGGAAATAGCGGCAAGGACTTCGCCTTTTTCCTTCTCGGGAACCTTGAACTTGTCGAGCGTGGCGACCAACGCCTTAACGGAGACATTCCAGTCACTTTCGGTGATGTTGAGGCCGGTGTGTGCGGTTTTCATGTCGCGGCCCAGATACAAGCAGGGACCGCCAGTGGCTACACAGAGGAAGTCGATTACGTGCTGGCGGACGCGGTTCTTGGAGTCGGTGCTGAGACCGACGAAGAAGCGGCCGAGTTGCGGGTCGGTGGCGAGGCGGCCGATGAAGTCGTCGGTGACGGCGGCCAGGGCGTCGTAGCCGCCCAGGCGCTTGTAGAGGCTGGGCTGCTGGGCCCATGCGGCCGTGATTGAGCCCATGGCAACAATCGCGATGCAAATCAGGGAAGTGATTTTGGTTCTCAAGATCTTTCCTCCTGTCCAGGGTGAGTGAGGTCTGTGGTACGACGGAAGTACGTTACTCCCGCGAAAATGGATTTGCCAGGGGCTGAATTCAGGACGTCGGCGGCGGCCTGGGACCGGACGGCGTTCCAAGTCTTTAACCACGAAGGACACTGGAGGTACACAAAGGAAAGCCTTACAAATCACCTTCGTGTACCTTCGTGTCCTTCGTGGTTGATGGTTCCTGGGGCGTTCCGGGCGGCGGTTGAGGGCGGAAATTGGGCTGTGGTAGCATCATTCGTTTTGGCGAATGGTTGGCGGCCGGCTAGAGGCCGTCACGAGCTTCTGGATTCTTGAGCCGAGCTTCGCTCGGCGGGCTGGTGAGGACACCCGCCCCTACGTGGTTCGTCTAGTGGTCTGGGTAAAGGAGCCAATCCGTGAAAGTCTACGAGGGTGCGAATATCCGAAATGTGGCGGTGATGGGTCATGGCCATGCGGGAAAGACCTCGCTGGTGTCTGCCATGCTGTATGCCGCTGGGGCGACGCAGCGGCTGGGCCGCGTGGATGACGGCTCGGCTACGACTGACTACGACGACGAAGAGATCGCCCGCAAGATGTCGATTGCTTCGACCCTGGCTTATGTGGAGTGGGGCAAGACCAAAATCAATATTGTGGATACGCCCGGGTTCAATATGTTCGTCCACGAAGCCAAGCTGGTGCTGCCCGCGGTGGATGCGGCTATTGTGGTGGTCGATGGAGTGGCGGGGGTGGAAGTGGTCACCGAACGAGTGTGGAACTATTGCGAGGAGTTCAAGACGCCACGGCTGATTGTGGCCAGCAGAATGGACCGCGAGCGGGCCGACGCGCAGCGGGTGCTGGAATCTTTGACCAACGCGTTCGGTCGGTCGGTCATTCCTTTGGAGCTGCCCATTGGCAGCGAGAAGAATTTGAGGGGCGTGGTGGACCTGGTCAACATGAAGGCTTACACCTACGACTTGGGCGGGAACGGCAGGGGCAAGGAAGGCGAGATTCCCGCAGATATGAAAGATGCGGCCCAGGAAGCGCACGAAAAACTGGTGGAGATGATCGCCGAAGGCAACGATGCGTTGATGGAAGAATTCTTCGAGAAAGGCACCATCCCAGAAGAAGACTTGGTTCCGGCGCTGCACGTGGCCATCCGCGAGGACAGGATTTTCCCCGTCATTTTTGGGTCGGGGCTGGGCAACATTGGCGCGGACAGGGTGATGGACTTCATCGTGGACTTCACGCCAGCGCCTTCGGAACATGAGTGGGTACAGGGCGAACCGGCTGCCTCGGGCAATGGCGACGCACCCAAACGGCATGAGACGGACGCGGAGCCGGTGTCGCTGTACGTCTTCAAGACGGTCGCTGATGCCTTCGCAGGCAGAATTTCCTATTTCAAAGTGTTCTCCGGAGTCTTAAAGAACGATGCCACGGTCCAGAACTTCAGTCGCGGCTCGCAAGAGAAACTGGCGCACATCTCGATTATGCAGGGCAAGACGGCGGTGCCGGTAACCGAGCTGCACGCCGGGGACATCGGCGCTGTGGCCAAGCTGCGGGAAACGCTCACCGGCGACACGCTGGGCGATAAAGGCGCGCCGATCCAGTATCCCAGGGTGAAACTGCCGGAACCGGCGATTACATTTGCCATTGAGCCGAAGACGCGCGCGGACGAAGACAAGCTGGGATTGGGCATCCATAAGTTGATGGAAGAGGATGCGATGCTGCGCTTCTTCCGCGATCCGCAGACCAAAGAATTTCTGATTGCGGGGACTGGGCAGCAGCATATTGAAGTGGTTGTCTCGAAGATGAAGAAGCGGTATCACACGGAAGTAAATCTGAAGGCGCCGAAGGTCCCCTACCGAGAGACGATTCGCGGCCGGGCTGACGTGCAGGGACGCCACAAAAAGCAGACCGGCGGGCACGGGCAGTATGGCGACTGCAAAATCAAGATGGAGCCCTTGCCGCACGGCGGGGGATTTGAGTTCGTCAACGACATTTTCGGGGGCGCGATCCCCAAGAACTACATTCCTCCGGTGGAGAAGGGAATTAAAGACGCGGCCGCACGGGGATATCTAGCGGGGTTTCCGGTAGTCGACTTCAAAGTTACTTTGTATGACGGGTCATATCACGACGTGGACTCAAATGACTTGTCGTTCCAGATGGCGGGGCGCATCGCGTTCCGCAAAGCGATGGAAGTGGCCAAACCCACGCTGCTGGAGCCAATCATGTCAACGGAGATTACCGTGCCGGACGACTTTGCCGGGTCCATCATGGGCGACCTGAACAGCCGGCGCGGGCGCATCCAGGGCATGGACAACAAAGGCGGCAACACCGTGGTGAAGGCTGAAGTTCCCATGGCAGAGATGCTGACTTATGGCGTGGACCTGACTTCGATGACGCAGGGCCGCGGCAGCTTCAACATGGAGATGCATCATTACGATGTGGTACCGGCACAGTTGCAGGAGAAGATTATCGAGAAGGCCAAGGCGGAACGGGGGGAAGTGAAGGAAGAAGAGGAGTGAGTCTCGAGGGCTGGGATCGAGATGCCTGCAAGTTCGTTCAGCCCTGGCGTGGTTTCGACGAAAGTGCGGTGACTTCGAGCCTGGTCCCACCCTTCGAAAACCGCGAAGGGTGGGGCACCCTGAGGTCGAAAAGGAATGCTTGTTTCCAGAGTTCTATTATGAAAATTATCGCAATTCTTATCTGCACACTCTTCACCCTGGCCTTACCTTCTCAAGCGGCCAGCGACGCCACGCAAGTGTTCCCCACCTCGGCCGGCCCGGTTAAGATCACTCCTCTCAATCATGCCAGCACGTTAATCGAAGCAGGCGGCAAGACTATCTACCTCGATCCGGCCAAGCCGGCGAAGTTTGCGGGGCTGCCCAAAGCTGACCTCGTTCTGATCACCGACATTCATGGCGACCATATGGATCCGGATTCGATCAAGGAGATCAGCAAGGCGGGAACTGAGATTCTTGCTCCGCCCGCCGTGGTGCAAACCGTCACCACCGCAATGCCGATCGCTAATGGAGAAACGAAAACCTGGCAAGACTGGACGATCGAAGCCATCCCTGCGTACAACCTGCAGCGCGGCCCGGCGCCGGGAAAATTGTTTCACGACAAAGGACGCGGGAACGGGTACGTTCTGACATACGGCGGCAAGCGCTTCTACTTCTCGGGTGACACGGAAGGTGTTCCGGAGATGCGTGCCCTGAAAAACATCGACGTGGCGTTCGTGTGTATGAATCTGCCGTACACGATGCCGCCTGAGGAAGCCGCTGAGGCTGTGAAAGCTTTTCACCCGAAGATCGTAATTCCGTATCACTATCGCGGGTCCGATCTCAAAGTATTTCAAAAGGCATTGGAAGGCACCGGGATCGAGGTTCGGCTGTTGAACTGGTATCCGCAGAACTAACTGGCAAGTTCGCCCATCCAAAATGAGGCTGCGATTGCAAGAAGCACGGATGGTCCGCCGAATCCTGTTCTCGCTTTGCCTTCTGGCGGCAATTTCTGCCAGTCTTTTCTCCTGCAAGAAAACTTCTGCTCCGCCAAGCGCTCCCGTGGAAGCGATCGAAACTTATACGCCCACCGAAGGGGCCGTGGAGTTCGATATTCTGCCCCTCCAGAGCGACGAGGACCTGGTCAGTTGGATGGCGTCCTATACGGATGGGGGACGAACCACACGTTTCCGCATCGAATTTGGTTCGCGCACGAGCTCCGAGGAGAAAGGGGTTCAGCTATCTGGCGGGCAAGGAAAATTTCTTGCGGAGAAGGATTCCGATCCTCTACCTCTGCTCGAAGGCCTTCAGAAGGCGCTGCAAGCGAAACGCCTGCCCGCTAATGCCAAGAAGGCGGACGAACTGCCGTTTGAATACGTTGTTCTGGGAGAGAATCAAACGCGATCCGCCGACGGAAGTTTCATTGGCAAGCCGGCGGGCAACTGGACGCCCATGAAGATCTTTCTGGCGAAGGGGAAGGGGGAGGTTTTCCTGAATATCAATCCCGCCATTCACAAGGCGGAGTTTTCCATTAAAGACGCGGGCGATGGTGACATTGTGGTTGCTGAAATGGCGAAGGTACTGTAGCGCTAGCTTCTGGCTGGCGACACGCCGCCGAGTGGCGCTACGCTAACTGGACATCTGTCTGGGCAAAGTCTCCACCCTTGGCCAGCAAGGGCTCGCCGGAGACCTTGGCGAGCGCATAAGCGAAACAATCTCCGAAATTCAGGCCCGCCGAATGTCGGCCCTTACCATACTTGCGCCAGGCGAAACGTGCGATCTCAACCTGTTCTGCATCGACCGGCACGATTTGCAACTTCGCGCGGACAACGAACAGGTCGAACTCGCGCCCGGCAGCTTCGCCGCGTTTAGCCTCAAGAACAATTCCAGCCTCGAGCAGGTTAGCGGCAGAAATCTGCCGTGTCTCCGCCTGGATTATCTGGTCGAGAAACGGCTTCCGCTCGGGTTCGGCGAGGAAAATTGCAAGCAGGGCAGAAGTGTCGATGACCATTAACGTGGCATTCCGTGCTCGTCGTAGCCGAGAATATGCTCGGCCGGACGGGGATCCAACGTCGGAAGCCCATCGACACGGCGCAGCACATCTTCGAGCTGGACGGCAAGGATGCGCTCGCGGCGCTTGCTCTTCAGTCGTTCCCAGCGGTCCTCGAGCGCCTTCTGGATGGCTTCGGTCAACGACTCGCCTGTCTCGGTGGCCACTTGGCGAGCGAGACGTTCGGTGGCTTCGTTCTTAATACTCAGTGGCATAGGAGAAGTATAGCATAGATGATTTAATTCTATATCTGTATACATCCGGTGCTAAATTACTCGCCCATAGCCACATGCCGCCGAGATGATGGTGGCCATCAACTGGACTCACAGAACCAGCTGTCAGTTGTCAGTTTCAGTTCTCGGTTCTCGGTTCTCAGTTCTCAGTCCGCGTGAAGAACTCCCGCACCGGGACTTGATAAAGATAGAAGACAATCAGGACCCGGACCATCAACCCAAAGCCGCCGCGGGCCAGCCTGGCAAAGTTGAAATCGATGACCGCGCTGGAGACGGCGGGGATCAGAAGCACCAACCCAATCATCGCGATAGCGATGGCTGTACGGCGCGCCCAGTTCTTGCGGCGCAGGAGCCCCAGCGCAATCGCGGCAGCCACCACGGCGATGAGCAGGAACATGTAGGGGCCGGCGGTTTCGAGGCCGCCGAGCAGATCGGCGCCTGTGGCCATGGAAACCAGGCCGGGCTTGGCCAGCATGGTAAGGCCGACCGCGGCGAGATAGCCGGCCGCCAGCAAAAAGACCACGGCCACGGCCTTGACGCCGAAGGGCCGCTCCGCCGTCATTTTTTGCTCTCGTCGGGCTTCTTGTCTTCTTTCTTGTCCTCGGTTTTGGGTTTCTGCGCTGTCGGCGGCAACATGTTGTTCAGGCGGAGATACATTGCCGCCAGGGCGTAGTGGTCGGCCCAACTGCTGGCCAAAGCCAGTGCCGCCCAGGCTCGCGGCCGCGACTTGCCGTCAAACCACTGGATGGGGTCGTTGAACTTGGAATCTTCGGCCTTGGCGAGGGCAGTTGTGCAGAAGTCAAAAGAGGCCTGCATCGCTGCTACCAGTTTCTCCTTGCCTTCGGTGCCTTTTAGCTCGTCCACCTTCGGACGGGGTACGTCACCCACGTTGGAGCAGAAGAAGTAGTTGCCATCGGCGATGTGGGCGGCGAGATGGCCAAAGGTCATCTGGTCGGGAGTGGGTTTGTAATCGAATTTGTCGGCGGGCATTGCCTCAAAGGCGCCGACGGTATTCTTCTGACGGCCAAACAGAGATTCGCGCAACACGTCAGAAATGGGACTCTTGCTCTGGGCCCACAGAGGAGCTGTGGAGATACAGAGCAGGCACAGCACTGAAATTGTTTTCATGGAATCACTCCGGGAATCCCGACAAGGATAAATCCGGGGGCCGGATTTAGCCAATTTTCTGGCGTGCTCCCTAGAGTGCCATTTGCGGGGTCGCTTCGAGCAGGCTGCGGGTGTAAGGGTCTTTGGGTGCGGCGGTGATCTGATCGGTAGGCCCCAGCTCGACGATTTTTCCGCGGTGCATTACGGCAATGCGGGTCGAGAGGTAGCGGATGACCGGCATGGAGTGGGAAATAAAAAGATAAGTCAGCGCGAACTCCCGCTGAAGCTGGGCGAGCAGGTTCACGATTTGCGCGCCAACGCTAACGTCAAGGGCAGAAACCGGCTCATCGGCGACGATGAAGCGGGGACGCAGGGCAAGAGCGCGAGCGATTCCGATACGCTGGCGCTGTCCGCCGCTGAATTCGTGCGGGAAGCGGAGCAGAGCCGATTGGTCGAGGCCTACAGCGCCGAGCAACTCACCGACACGGGCGCGGCGGGCCGATGGGGTCATCTTTTCATGGATGACGAGGGGCTCACCGATGATATCTGCCACGCGCATGCGGGGATCGAGGGAACCGAACGGATCTTGAAAGATGATCTGCATGCCGCGGCGGAGCCGGCGCATCTCGGTGGGGCTCGCCGTGAGTAGATCGCGACCGTCAAAACGAATGCTGCCTGAAGTCGGCTCAAGCAGACGGAGGACGAGGCGACCGAGCGTGCTCTTGCCCGAGCCTGATTCGCCGACCAGCCCGAGAGTCTCGCCCGGCTCAATGTCCAGGGAGACGTCGTCCACAGCGCGGACCTCGCCATGGGCTGCGCCGCCGAAAAGCGATTCGCCCAGCGGGAAGGCTTTGGTCAGGTTGCGGATTTCGAGGAGGGGCATCCAATTGATGTTAGCAGCAAGTGCGGGCCGACCGGTCAGCCCGCGATCATGGGTACGGCCGCCAGCGCTGCAAACATCCCAACTGCCTGCCAGCGGGTGATGCGCTCATGTAAGAACAGGCGGGCAAGGAGCACTGTGATGGCGGGATAAAGCGACGAAATCACCACCGCCGAGTCCAGGCGACCGGACTGCGCGGCGCGCAAGAACAGCGCGCTGCCCGAAACATCGAGGAAGCCGGCAAAGATTCCGAAAATGGCGCTGGCTCGCGTCAGGGTGTAGTCCCGCACCAGCAGAACGATGACCGCGGTGAGCGCGAGGGAAGCCAGACGAGCCACGCCGGCCAGCCACAACGCCGAACCTTCACCGGCCTGCTTCATGCACAGAAAAAACCCGGCGAAGCCGAGCGCGGCCAGCGCCGCGAGTCCGAGGCCTTCCGCGCGCGTACCATCTTCCGAGCGGGAGATCAGCCAGATGCTCACGCCCGCCAGCACAAATCCGGCAATCTGGAGTCGGGCGGGAAAACCTTCGGTCATCATGGTCACTCCTGCTGGAATGGCCGCTCCGACTACGGCCGCAATGGGAGCGGTGAGGCCCATCTTCCCAACCGATAACGCGCGGTAGAAGATAGCCAACGCGGCTCCGCCAGAAAAGCCTGCGGCCATTGCCCAAGCGCAACTGGCGCGCGAAGGGAAGGCCGAATGGTTGACCAGAGCGAGCGCGACCATCAGCACGACGCCGCTGATGTGGGCGATGGTGGTGAGAAAGAATGCATTGGCCCGGCGCGCGGCGTATCCGCCCAGAAAATCACTGGTGCCCCAGCACAGGACCGCGGTGAGGCTGAAGCTCAGCGCTGCCGAATGGGGAGAAATGGGCATAAGTGTCAGGAGAGTAACACGCGGGTTTGTCTTACAGACCAGTTGACAAGCAACGTCTTGCAACCGAGAATCTTCCACCTTATGGCGTTTGGTTGGGCCGCAAGAAAGGCCCTTCCAACGGAGCCGTTCCACGATGGCAGTTGCCTTGATTCTCGGGCTGCTCGGTGGGTTGCTGATTCTCGCCTTTCTGGCCAACCGCATTTTCAGCATCACGCGCGTTCCCGATGTTGTGATCCTGATGGGCCTGGGTGTCCTGCTGGGGCCGGGGCTGGGCTTGTTGAACGCGGAGACATTGGGCCGGGCCACCAACTTGCTGGGAACTCTGGCCATCATCCTGGTTTTGTTTGAAGGTGGCCTGGAGCTGGACCTCCGGCGCACCCTTCGCCATTTCCCTGGGAGTCTCGTGCTGGCATGTCTTTCGTACGGGATAAGCATGGTTCTGGTGGCGATCATCGTAAATAGGGGAATGGGTCTCTCGATCACGACCAGCTTGCTGGTGGGGGCCGTGGTGGGCTGTACCAGCAGCACCGTAGTGCTACCCGTCATGCACCAGATTGAGGCGAGCGAGCCGGTGAAAGTGACCCTCATGCTGGAGTCATCGTGGGGAGACGTGCTTGCCGTGCTTGCGGTAGGGCTGCTCCTGGGATTGAGGCATGAAACTGGTCCCATTGCGCTCGGCCTAGCTCATGGAGTGCTGACGCAAGTCGGATTGGCTTTGTTGTTTGCTGTGGCAACGGGCGTTCTCTGGTCGCGCTTGCTACCGGTGCTTTCGGAACAGCACTTCTGGCAGGTGCTGACGCTTTCTGTCGTCCTGGTGCTTTTCGCCGGGATGGAGGCACTGGAGGCGAATGGCCTGATCGCGGTGCTGGCTTTTGGCTTGACCCTCGCCAACTTTCCGGGAGTCGATCCGCGACTGCGTCTTTTGCCCGCCGGCAAGACCAACAATCACGCGCAACACATGTTGCTTACGTTTCATTCGGAGCTGGCGTTTCTGGTGCGTACGTTCTTCTTCGTGCTGATTGGCGCAATCGCACAACTGGGAAGCTTCCGCCGATACCCGGTGCTCATGGGGGGGACGATCGGTGTTCTGCTGCTGGCGCGCTGGATCGCGATTCAGGCAAGCCGCTGGGCATGGCACGGGATCGGACCAGAGGGCCGCGACATCATGATGTGGATACTGCCGCGCGGTCTGATCACGGTGGTGCTCTCCATCGGAGTGGCAAAAGCGCATGGCTCTGAGATGGCTTTTCTGCCGGGACTGGCGTTTGCGGTTATCCTGGCAACCAACCTGATGGTGATCGTGGGCAGCGTGCGCGCCCGGCGAGCAGCCGAAGCCGAAGAACCTCCCCCTCTACAAACCGAGTTACAGCAGCCAGAGGCGGCGGCGCCGGTGGATGTGGCTACCGCGGGGCCCAAGGGCGCAGCGCCGCCCGCAGCAGTTACGCCGAAGCCGAGTTGGATTTTAGATTCCGCCCTGCTTCTCGTGCTGGCGCTCAGCGCTCTTTTCCTCTGGTACGGCAATCAGAGTCCGGAGTCGCGCCCTGCTGCTCTGGAGCGCTGGGTACGGGTGCACCTGCGCCATGGTCAGTGATTACAGCCTGCCAGGCCCGATAAATTGACTTGCAACAGGCGGCAGCCTAACATTCCGGGACTACGCTGGGGGGCGCGGTAGTTCCGCTAAAGCATGATTGGCCAAACCATTTCGCACTACCGCATCTTGCAGAAGCTGGGTGGCGGCGGAATGGGCGTGGTGTATGAAGCGGAAGACACGCGGCTCGGACGCCGCGTAGCCTTGAAGTTTCTGCCTGATGACCTGGAGCAGGATCCCCAGGCGCGTGACCGCTTTCAGCGCGAAGCCCGCGCCGCCTCGGCCTTGAATCATCCCAACATCTGCACGATCTACGACATCGGGCAAGACGAAGGCCGTCACTACATTGTGATGGAGCTTCTCGAGGGCAGCACCCTGAAGTACCGAATTGAGGGCAGGCCGATGTCGGTGGACCAGTTGTTGGATATTGGGGCGCAGATTGCGGATGCGCTCGATGTGGCCCATACCGCCGGCATTATTCATCGCGATTTGAAGCCCGCGAATCTCTTTCTGACCAAGCGGGGGCAGGCCAAGGTGCTCGATTTTGGCTTGGCGAAAGTGGTGAACCAGCATGTACCGCATCTGGAGCCGGCTCCGGGATCGTCGCCCACCATGGGGGTCGAGGGCACGCACCTCACGAGCCCAGGCAGCACAGTTGGAACCGTGGCATATATGTCGCCAGAGCAGGCGCGGGGCGAAGAACTCGACGTGCGGACTGATTTGTTTTCTTTCGGCGCCGTGCTCTACGAAATGTCCACCGGACGCCAGCCGTTCGTGGGCAATACCTCGGCCGTAATCTTTGACGCAATTTTGAATCGGGCTCCCGCCGCGCCGGTGCGGCTCAATCCGAATTTGCCGGCGGAACTGGAACGGATCATCAACAAGGCTCTGGAGAAAGATCGCGACTTACGCTACCAGGTGGCTTCGGAGATGCGCGCCGACCTGAAGCGGCTGAAGCGCGAAGTGGATTCGAGCAAGAGCGCGGCGGTGAGTGCAGCGACACCCGCTGAGGTTGCGGCCTCGGGATCCGCTGCCATTCCGAGTGCTGCGCCGGTTTCGTCAGCTATGCCCGGGCCAGGAAGTTCAGGTTCAACACCTGCCGCGCCGACTCAGCCCCATCCCAACCGGACCGCGTGGTACGTCGTTGCCGCCCTGGTTGTCATAGCCGCGATCGCCGGCGGAATCTTCTATTCGCGGCACACGCGCGGACTGACCGAAAAGGATTCGATTCTTCTATCCGACTTCACCAACACCACCGGCGATCCGGTGTTTGACAGTACTCTCAAACAGGCGCTGGCGGTGCAACTGGAGCAGTCACCCTTCTTGAACATCTTTCCCCAGGAGCGGGTGCGCGACACGCTGCGCTACATGGGACGGTCCTCGGACGAACGGCTCACCCCAGAGCTGGCGCGGCAGATTTGCGAGCGGGAGGGCATCAAGGCGGTGCTGAACGGTTCAATAGCCACCATTGGAAGCCAGTACGTGGTCGGAGTGGATGCGGTGAACTGCCAAAGCGGCGATACCCTGGCCCGCGAACAAGTCGAGGTGAATAAGAAGGAAGAAGTGCTGGCTGCAGTCGGCAAAGCCGCGTCGAATCTACGCGGCAAGCTGGGCGAATCGCTGGCTTCAGTCAAGAAGTTCGACGCGCCGATTGAAGAAGCCACAACCTCCTCGCTGGAGGCTCTTAAGGCATTCAGTCTAGGTGAAATGGAACGGGCGAAGGGCTCGGAGACCACGGCGATTCCTTTCTTTAAGCGAGCTGTGGAACTGGACCCGAACTTCGCCGCGGCCTATGCGCGCCTTGGGCAATCCTACGCCAACTCTGGCCGGAACGAACTGGCCATCGAAAGCATGAAAAAGGCCTTCGAACTGAAGGACCGCGCCAGCGAACTGGAAAAGCTCTACATCACCACTCATTACTATGACATCGTGACCGGAGAATCGGACAAGTCAGTAGAGACCTATCAACTCTGGAATCGCACCTATCCTCGGGATTCAATCCCGACCAACAATATGGCGGTGTTCTACGCGGTTTCGGGGCAGTTCGACCAGACGCTGCAGTGGGCGCAGGAAACCATGCGCCTCGATCCCAACCATGCGCTTAGCTATCAAGTGCTCGGCGGAGCTTATTTTGGGCTGAACCGGTTGGCCGAGGCCAAAGCAGTGCGGCAAAGACAGATTGACGCCAAGCTGGACGGGGCAGGCGACCGCGTCGACCTGTATGAGTTGGCCTTTCTGGAAAATGATGCCGCCGGAATGCAGCAACAAAGGGATTGGGCTAAGGGAAAGTCCGACGAGTTTATTGTGGTAGAAGGCGTGGGGCAGGCCGCGGCCTTCTCGGGCCAATTGCAGAAAGCCCGCGAGATGTTCCATCAGGCCATCGACGTGGCGCAGCGGGGAGGGTTCGATGAGGACGCCGCTGCCATGACGGCTCGCCTGGCAGGCATTGAGGCCATATTTGGAGATTCGAAGCAAGCCCGTGAGGACGCATTGCAGGCCGTGGCGAAGAACCGCAGCCGGATTGTCCTTCAGCCCGCGGGTCTGGCCCTGGCGGAGGCCGGTGACTCTCAGGCAAGTCAGGCGATTGAAGACGAGATGGTCAAACGCTTTCCGGCAAACACCTTTGTTAACAATCTGTTTCTGCCTTGCATTCGGGCTAGGATCGAACTCAATCGCAACAATCCTGCAAAAGCGATTGAACTGCTGCGCGTGACTCCGCCTTACGAGTTTGGGTGGGCGGCCCAGGTCATCCCGAATTACATTCGGGGCGAGGCCTATTTGCAGGCCAAGCAAGGCAAGGAAGCCGAAAGCGAATTCCAGAAAATTCTGCAGCACCGGTGGCTCTGCGCCGTTTCGCCATATTGCTCGCTGGCCCATTTGCAACTGGCGCGGGTGTACGCGCTTGAGGGCGATTCGGCGAAAAGTCGCACCGCTTACCAGGATTTTCTGGCCTTGTGGAAAGACGCCGACCCGGATATTCCAGTCTTGAAGGAAGCTAAAGCGGAATACGCCAAGGTGCAATAAGGCGGCATGCTTGCGTAGGGGCGGACGCCCTCGGAGAGTTACCCTGCGCGAGGTCGAAGGGTCGGCGAGCTAGCGCTCGCTCCCCGGATCGGGGCCTCCGGGCCTACGTGAGTCGTCGCTGAGAGCTTCTGCCATCATTTCCGGAATTGTGACGAATTCGTACCCTTCTGACTTGTAGCGCGCGATGATTCGGTCGGTGGCCATGACCGTGTACGCGCGATCCGCGCCGAAGGCCGTGTGTCCGCCATCGTGCAGCAGAATCACGTCGCCGCCGTGCACCTGATCCGTAACCTTGCCTTCGATGTATTCAGCTGAAGGCGCGTTCCAGTCGTAGCCCGTGACATTCCACATGACCGGTTCGAGGCCCAGGCCGCGCGCGGTGCGTAATACAGCTGGACGGCGGCCGCCAAAGGGCGGGCGAAAAAGATTGGAGTGCTCTCCAACTACGTCTTTAAGCGCTCGCTCGCAGGCGCTAAGCTCCGCGTTCACCTCTGATGTAGCTTTGAAAATGAGAAGCGGATGCGTGAAGGTGTGATTGCCCACGACGTGCCCGGCCTTCATCACCTCGCGCGCAATGTCGGGGCGCAGCTCAACGTAGCGGCCAATGAAGAAAAACGTCGCCTTTACCTCATGTCGAGCCAGGACTTCCAGCAGGCGCAGAGTGTGTGGGTCGTTGGGCCCATCGTCAAAGGTGAGGGCCATTTTCTTTGATCCGCGCGGCAGCCCTGTGAAAGTTCGCCCATACCATTGCGCTGTCGGAGCCATCGACTGATAGCCGGCAGTGGCAGCGGCGACCGCAGCAGTTCCGCTGATGAACCCAATCATGGCCTGGATTGTAAATCGGCAGAGCGAGATCAACCACAGAGGCACGGAGTCACAGAGACTTTTTATGTTGTTCTCTGTGCCTCTGTGCCTCTGTGTCTCCGTGGTGAAGTTTATTGGTTAACGTTACTGATTAACGACGGGTTTACTGATCCCGCAATTGCGGCCCGGCGCGAAGCGAGATATGCTGCCAACGAGCTTCCAGCCTCCACACCCATGGCGAATCTTTTTGAGCTGCCCCGATACATTGCAGTGGAAGGACCCATACGAGTCGGCAAGAGCACGCTGGCGCGCATTCTGGCCGAGCGCCTGAACGCAACGCGCGTCATGGAGCCCGACGAGAACCCGTTTCTGCGCTCGTTCTATGAAGGCGAGCGGGGCGCGGCGTTTCAGGCGCAGTTCGCTTTTTTGGTGCGGCGTTTCGAGCAGCTCCGGGCGCTCGACCTCGGTCCACGTTCGCAGCGGACGGTTGTGGCCGATTTCATCTTTGAGAAAGACAAGCTCTTCGCCTGCCTGAACCTGAGCGACGTGGAACTCGACACTTACAATCGTTATTACAATCATTTTCGCGAGCAGCTGCCCACGCCAGACCTGGTGATCTACCTGCAAGCCACGCCGGAAGTGCTGAAGAAGCGGCTCAAGAAAAAGAATGCGGCCAGCGAGAAGGCGATCAACGAGGATTATCTGGAAGAAGTGATCAAAGCCTACGAGCACTTTTTCTTTCACTACACTTCTTCGGACCTGCTGATCGTGAATACTTCCGAGATCGACTTTGTCGAGCACAACGAGGATTTGCAGGAGCTGCTGCGAAAGGTGTCGGCGCCGATCAAGGGGACGCAGTATTTCCTGCCGCTGGGGAGTCAGGAAGCGGCCAGCGCGTAGCAGTCATTTGTATTAAAAAAAATCACACTCCTCCGTGATCGGGTGGAAGATTGGGCACCCTACCCGTTCTCCGTAGACACCATCAATCGTCTGGATGAAATTTCCTTCCGCTCAAGGATTTGTCTCTTTGCCGGAGAAAACGGTACCGGGAAGTCGACCCTGCTGGAGGCGATTGCTGCCCACTACGGCTTCGGACGGGAAGGGGGTAATCGCAATTTCTCGAATGACAGCACCGAAAGCAATCATTCCGTCGATCCGCTGGTGAAGGCGCTGCGCTTGTCTTTCGATAAGAGGACAGGCGCCGGATATTTCTTGCGAGCGGAGAGTCTATTTGGTAGCGCTACGTACATAGATGCAGTTGGCATGAACGAATTCTATGGCGGTCAGAGTCTCCATACTCGCTCCCACGGCGAAGCCTTCTTCACGCTGCTCGATCTCAAATTCCGGCGCAATGGCTTGTTCTTGCTGGACGAGCCGGAAGCAGCACTTTCGCCTCAGCGGCAGCTTGCGTTCCTCGTGCGGATCCACGACGTCCTGCGGAAGTACAAAGATGCACAATTCATACTTTCCAGCCACTCTCCGATTCTGCTGGGCTACCCGGGCGCGCAGATACTGTCGTTCGATGAAGGCAGGATCCACGAAATCGGATATGAGGAAACGGCTCCGGCGCAGATCGTCCGGCGATTCGTAAACGAACGCGAGAGTTTTCTAGAAGAACTGCTGAGTGAAGCGCCATCTATGTTCCAGGACCCCAAATAACATCTTGCATGATATTGTCGAGGTTATTACAATTGTAATAACATAGGAGTCGCGCCATGGTCGAGCTTAAGGTCCGCAAATTCGGCAATTCGCTGGGCGTGGTGCTGCCCAAAGAGGTCATCAACCGCCTGCGAACCGACGACGGCGAGCGGCTCTTTCTGATTGAGGCGGCGGAGGGCGGTTACCGGCTGACGCCTTACGATCCGGCATTCGAGAAGAAGATGAGGAAAGCCGAGGAAATTATGGGCCGCTACCGCAACACGCTGCGCGCCCTGGCAAAGTGAAAAGAAAAGAACCGGTCTGGATCGACGAGCGCGACGCCCTCGCGATCCACGACCGGCTCATGGCCGACCATGACGGCGCCCAGGGATTGCGCGATGAAGGGCTGCTGCAATCCGCGCTGGCCCGCCCCCGCCAGCATCATGCTTACGCCCACTCTCCAGACGTAATCGAGATGGCCGCGCTTTACACGGCGGGCATTGTCCGCAATCATCCTTTTGTCGACGGCAACAAGCGGACCGGGTTTGTGCTGGGCGCTCTCTTCCTCGAACTCAACGGTTTCAAGTTCATCGCCAGCGAGGAGGACGCTACTCAGGCGATTTTCAGCCTTGCGGCCGGCACGCTCGATGAGGCCGCATTTACAGTCTGGCTGCGGGTCAACAGCAAACGGACAAGACGATAATTACCCCGACCGACCACCCCCGGGTAATCGGCTACAATTAGCCTCTGCCCGGAGGCGATATGCGTTCCCTTATAGTTCTCGCGACGGTTCTCTTCCTCGCTCTTTTTTCGTTTTGCCAGGAAGATCATCATCACGCTCCGACTGAAGAAGAAGTCGGTTCAGTCCATTTCTCGACCTCGTGCCGGGCAGACCTCGCGGGCAGCTTCAATCGCGCGGTAGCGCTGCTGCACTCGTTCCAGTACGAGCAGGCGCGAGAGGCTTTCGCTCAGATCGCCACTCAGGATCCGCAGTGCGCCATGGCGGAGTGGGGCGTTGCCATGTCGCATTACCACGGGATGTGGGACAACGGGGACCTGAACGCTGGCCGGGTTGCTCTCAACCAGGCAAAGCAGATTGCGGCAAGCAATGCAAGAACCACGCCCCGCGAGACTGCCTACATCGACGCTCTGGCGGAGATTTACCGGGAAGACGGCAAGGTCCTCGCGGTGCACGCCCAGGCCTTTGAGCAGAAAATGGGCGCGCTGCAAACCGCGTATCCGCAGGACGATGAAGCTGCGATTTTCCATGCTTTGACTCTCGCCATCACCGCCCCGAAGACGGACAAGACGTTTGCCAATCAGAGAAAATGCGGCGAGATCCTCGAGCCCATTTTTGCCAGAGAGCCGCATCATCCGGGCATCGCTCACTACATCATTCACTGCTACGACAATCCGGTGCTGGCAGAAAAAGGCCTGCCTGCGGCCCGCATGTACGCCCAGATCGCTCCCGCTTCGGCCCATGCCAATCACATGCCTTCGCATCTGTTCACGCGGGTGGGCTCCTGGGACGAGTCCATCAGTTCGAATCTCAAGTCGGCAGACCTGGCGGCTGCGGCCGAGGGCGCCTCGAAGAATGGCGAGGCCCGCGATCAGCGTCTGCACGCCATGGACTATCTGGTGTACGCATATCTGCAGAGTGGGCGCGTGAGCAAAGCGAAGGCGGTGCTCGATGAGATGAATGCGCTACCGCCCGTTCCGGGGCTGACGCTGACCGGGAACTACGCGGCGGCTGCGATCCCGGCGCGGTACGCCATCGAACTGGGGAACTGGGAGCAAGCCAGCCAGCTTCGGCCGCCCCAGGATGGCGTGCTCTGGGCCGAGGCCATTACCTGGACAGCCGTCGGGATCGGCAGCGCCCGATCCAAGAATGTGGAGCGCGCTGGGGAGGCGAACACGAAACTTGCAGCCCTGCGCGATGCCATCGCCAAGCAGGGCGAGCCCTACTGGTCGAACCAGGTGGAAGTCGAGCGGCGTGAAGTGGCAGCGTGGATCGCGGAGCAGAATGGCAAGCCGGCCGACGGGTTGCAACTGGCGCGGGCGGCGGCAGAGCTTGAAGAGAGTATGGACAAAGCTGCCGTCACACCCGGCGCGGTCACTCCCGCTCGCGAGATGTTGGCGGAGATGCTCCTGCGAGAACATCAATCCAAAGAGGCCCTGGTCGAGTATGAGAACGTGCTGAGAATCTCTCCCAATCGCTTCAACGCGCTGTATGGGGCGGCAAACGCGGCGGATGCGGCAGGCGATGCGAGTGCAGCCGCCGGCTATTTTCAGAAACTCACGACAGTTGCGGTTGGCGATGAACGGCCTGAGCTCAAGACGGCGCGGCAGAAGCTGGCGCCGCAGACGGCGAAGAAGTGAGATCGGTCAGTCGGGGATCTCAGTTCACTTTGAGTGTCTCGGCAGCGGATACACTGCCAACGCTTTCCCCACTTTCGTAAACTCGGGATCGGCAGTGACCAGCCAGGCGCCGCGTTCGATGGCCAGTTCCGCGGCAAAAGCATCGGCGTATCCTAAACGGTGCTTTTCCTTGAGAGCGCCGGCGCGGGAAGCACGTTCCCGATCGACCGCGATAACAGCCACGGGCAGCTCTTGCAATCTTGCTTCGGTTTCGCGCGCCTTCAGCTCGCCCTGGCGTCGCCACGCAATGTAGAAGACTTCGCCCCAATTCACTGCCGACATCAACAATGGCAGGTCATGGCGAGCGGCCTCGATCATCAGGTGACGAACCTTTTCCGCGGCGCCAGGACGGGCTTCAAAAAAGCCGGTGAGCGCGTTGGCGTCCAGCACGTACCGTCGTACGCCGCGATTGGAAAACCCAGCCGTCATCGCTCTTCGTTTTCCCGCTTGCGTGCGCGTGCTCGCTCGGCGAACAACTCGTCAAACATCGACGGTTCGCCGGGCGCGGGCTTCAGAAACCCCATGGCTTCGCTTATCCGGCGCTCAGTTATAGGCGTGAGCACAAGACGGCCCTTTTCTTCTCTCCAGGTTGCGGGCGTGCCTTTCTGTAGGCCGAGCTGCTCGCGCAACTCGGCGGGAATTACTACCTGGCCTTTGGAACTGACGGTCGTGCGATAGGTTGCCATGGTCATATCTTACTACTAAGTAAGACATATAGAGTATGTCTTACAATCCAAACGCGGCTCACCTCGGCGGTGGAAGGAGTGAGCGAGACGCACCTGACGAATTATCCTGTGTGTTTGCAATACATTACAGCAGCCCCCATGAGGCCATCGACTCAGGGACCTTTCTCGGTCTAAAATGTCGGAGCATCATCTAAGAGATGCATACAGGCTCTATCCGTTTCGGCGGAAGGGCACTGGAGGAAACATGAGTCTCACGCCGATCGGCGAACCTCGCCACAAGATCACGGTTGCAACTCTCCGGGAAAAGAAACTTCGCCACGAACCCATCACCTGCCTGACTGCGTACGACTATTCGAGCGCGCGCCTGGTTGATGAGGCCGCGATCGACGTCGTGCTGGTCGGCGACTCGCTCGCCCAGACTATGCTGGGTTACGAGAATACGCTGTCGGTCACGATTGAGGAGATGTTGCACCATACGCGGGCCGTCCGGCGGGGGGTGAAGAACGCACTGCTGGTCGCCGACATGCCTTACGGGTCCTATCAGCTTGACCCGACTGACGCGATTCGCAACGCAACGCGCTTTGTGAAAGAAGCCGGAGCGGAGGTGGTGAAGATCGAAGGCGGCGAAAAGCGCGCCGACTTGATCCGTCGCATTCTCGATGCTGAAATCCCCGTCGCGGGGCACATCGGGCTCACTCCGCAGTCCGTCAACGTGATGGGTGGATACAAAGTGCAGGGCAAGTCGCTCACCACGATTGAACAGCTCATGAAAGACGCCGTGGCGCTGGAGCACGCGGGCGTGGCCTGCATTTATCTCGAGGGAATGCCGCGGGAAGTCGCGGCCATGATTACGGCAGAGGTTGAGACGCCCACCATTGGCATTGGCGCCGGCCCGGAGTGCGACGGCCAGGTGCTCGTGTTCCACGACATCCTGAACCTCACTTTCGGTCCGCCGGCAAAGTTTGTGCGGCACTACGGCGACGCCGCAGCAGAAATCACTCACGCCGTACAGGCATATCGCGCGGATGTGCTCTCGCGCCAATATCCCTCGGACGCCGAGTCATATCACTTGCCCAAAGAAACCAAGGCGGCGCTCGACACTGTGCTTGAACGCAAGCACGCGATGCGGCGTTGACGGCGAACGGGATGAGGGCTCCGCATTTGGCGATCTTGGGAATCGCGTCATTGGCCGCCTTGCTTGCGGGCTGCGATTCAGTCCGCCAAGCCGCAGGATGCCGCCGCGAACCCGGTGGCCCAGCTTCAGGCGATTCCTCCGGCTGACTCGGCGAAGTACGCGAACCTGCGGGATATGAGGGGTTGGCAGAACCCCTACCTGATCATCCGTAAAGATGGAGTCGCCCTGCTTGATCCTGCCGACAGCCTGGAAATTATCCTGAAGCCGGATGAGGTTTTAACGCGGTTGGCGCAATTGCCGCCCTCCGCGTGGCCCTATGGCCGGATCGTCGCGGTGCGGGAAAACAGTGCGCAGAATGCGGATGACGGTGTCGCCATCCGGCGGAATCGTGGTCTGCTTGCGGGGTCGCTGGACGAGGCCCAGGTGCTCATCCGGTGGGTGCCTTCGGCCTGATCCGCATCTGCAGCCTTCAAGATGAAGACTTTCATCAACATCGCTGGGATGCGCGCGGGCAGCCGTGCGGTCAAACTCGAGCGCAAGCGCCTGGGCCTCGTGCCCACGATGGGCGCTTTGCACGAGGGGCATCTCTCACTGGTGCGGGCGGCGCGGGCGCAATGCGATGTAGTGGCAGCCTCGATCTTCGTCAATCCCACGCAGTTCGGACCGAACGAAGACCTGGCAACCTATCCCAGAAATTTCGAACGCGATTCTGCACTTCTGCAACAAGAAGGGGTGGAATTGCTGTTTGCGCCCTCGGTTGACGAGATGTATCCGGCCGGATCAGTGACCTGGGTGACGGTGGAAGGGTTGAGCGACAAACTTTGTGGCCGCTCGCGGCCCGGCCATTTCCGTGGCGTCACGACCGTGGTGGCCAAGCTGTTTCACATCGTTGAGCCGGACGTTGCGTTCTTCGGGCAGAAAGATGCCGCCCAACTTGCCATCATTCGCCGCATGGTGCGCGATTTGCGCTTTCCGGTGGAGATCGTCGGTTGTCCCATCGTGCGCGAGCCTGACGGTCTGGCTATGAGTTCACGGAACGCTTATCTTGAGGCGCAACAACGCAAGCAGGCCCTGGTGCTGTATCGATCGTTGGCGGCGGTAAAGACCGCTTTCGACTCAGGCGAACGGCGAGCCGAAAAACTCGTCGCGGCCGGGAAGCGAGTCTTCACCCAGGAACCGGCCGTGCGTCTCGATTATTTTGAAATCGTCAATCCCGAGAGTCTCGACCCGGTCGAAAATGTATCCGAGGGAGCGCTGGTGGCGGTGGCCGCATTCGTGGGTCGCACGCGGCTTATTGATAATGTTTTGCTGGCAGCAGGCTAGAGGAGTCTCCACCATGCTCGGGGGAATTGTTGGGAAAAACAGGGCTGGGGTTCTTGGCAACCGCGTCGGCTTCGGGAGCCAGACGCTGCAGCACCATCGTTTCGATTTGCGACCAGACCCGGGGATCGCACTCACTCTGTGCGTGCGAGGGAGTGAAGTAACGGTCGAACACGGAAGTACCGTGACACTCGACCGGAGTCTTTCTGTAATCGGCGAGATAGTTGCCGAGGATCTGGGTCTTGGAAGGATCGGCAGCCGTGATCTGCTTGCGGCCATGGATGAGGCCGGACGGTTGGTAGAAATTTACGGCTTCTCTAACGTTGTCAGGGATGACGGAATCATTCTGCCACGGCTTATCAACACTATCCACCTGGACGGTCAGCAGGACCGGGATATGGGCCCGGCGTAAATCGCGCGCCAGCAGCACAGCTGCCGATCCACCCCAACTATGGCCGAAAAGGATGATACGGCTCTGCATTTTTTCCTCGTCCGAAAGCACACCGTCGTGATTGCGGTCGAGCAAACGCATTACGGCCTGGTAGGCGCTCCGACGGTGACGATTTTCGAAGACTTGAACGTACGTATCTTTGGGCGCGCTTTGCTGGAGGCGTTTCCCGAGTTCAACCGGTCCGTGGTGGGGGCTGTCATGTCGTACAAAACCACCCACAAAACCCACTACGATACGAGACGGCCCGGACTGGGCGGGAAGAACTGTGTCAGATCCGGGTTGCGCTCCGGCAACTGCGGCTAACGCCAGCAGAAACACGGGTAAACCACGGAATCGAGCAGCCAGAAACACACCAACTCCCGGGAATCAGATTCCTCTGCCCCAGAAGGGGTTGCAACAAAAAAGGGGGGACGATCAACCTGGGGCAAAACATTGGCAGCTCCACGACCTGGGACCAGCCAGACGCCCTGACTGGCACGGCTTTTGGCGCAGCCAACCTTCCGGACAGTTTACACCTAATGTCAAGACGAAAAGGCTGGTGGGATGGCCGTTTCGCTGCGCTCGACTGGCGGGTCAGCGACTCGCCCCTAAGCGAACCTGCCCTTACGCGGTTCGTGGAACTGCCAGAAGCTTTGGGCCGGAGACAAATCCGTTTCCTGCAATCAGATAACGCAGGGGGCGGTCGGCGGCTTTGGTGATCCCGATCCGTGGCGTGACGGCGACACTCTTCGGACGGTAGCCATCGTCTGCAATCCATAAATCGGATTTCCGGCTGGTCAAGTCTTTGTCGTTGTCGCGCTCACGCGTGATGTCCATGGCTTCCGCCAGTCTGCCCGGCCCGCTGGTGAGCTTGCGCAAATCCGCTGGCTTGTTGATCGAAATATCTCGGGCGCGGGCCATCTCTTCAATTCCCAGCAGGGGTTCGAGCGCGCGAAAAAGAACTCCCCCAGCTTGGCCATCTGGAAGACAAGAAACATTAAAGCAATAGTGATTTCCGTAAATGAAATACACATACGAATGTCCCGGCGGACCGAACAGCGCGGCATTTCGCGCGGTGCGCCCGCCGAATGAGTGGGACGCGGGATCGCCTTCTCCCAGGTAGGCTTCGACCTCGACAATTCTGGCCGCCAGCAATTTTCTGGTTTGCCTGCGCACCAGAACCTTCCCCAACAGGCCGCGGCTGACATCGCGCGGATCGCGCGTGTAGAATTCCCGCGCCAGCGGCGTACGGAGATTTTCGATCTGTACTTTGGTGCTTTTCAATTCGTCCCCACGCGAGGTACGATCACTATAACCTCTCGCTTACGAATACACTTAGCCGTTCAGTCCTTTCGAATACCCTATTGAGGAGGATTTGTGCTCGGGAAATCACTCAAGATTGCCAGCCTGCTCACGCTACTCGCGGCGTTCGCCGCGGCGCAAACGATTCCTGCCGAGACCAAACTGACGGTGCGCATCGCCTCGGAGATTAGCTCCGGAACTGCCAAGGTCGGCGACCGTTTTGACGCTACGCTTACACGGGACTTGGTCGTCAATGGCAAAACTCTTGCCAAAGCCGGCGCGCCCGTAAAGGGCAAGGTCACATACGTGAAGTCCAGCGGACGGCTTCACGAACCGGGAGAGTTGACTCTGCGTCTCACCTCGGTGCAAGTCAACGGTAAGATGACGCCGATTTCGAGCACCGGGTATCACGCCAAAGGCAACAGCCACACCAAGAGCAACGCTACCAAGATCGGCGGAGGAGCTGCGGTGGGCGCGTTGATTGGCGGACTTGCCGGCGGAGGCAAAGGTGCGCTCATCGGCACTGGAGTTGGAGCAGGGGCAGGAACAGGAGTTGCCGCTGCGACCGGCAAAGAAGAAGCGGTGATTCCGGCGGAAACGGTCGTTACTTTCACCACCACGGCGGCCAAGTAAGACGCGCGGGAGCAATTGTCGGCCATCTCGCGACCTGACCTGGCGATTATGTTGCCAGTGTATTGGGGGATGGTGCGGCTTTTACTTCTTCGGGGGCACTGCCTTCCGGCTTCTCGCCCCGATACACCCGGGCAATGCCGCGCACGATCCGCCGCATGGGAAGCTCGCCTTTATCATCTGCCAGAAAAATCTCGCCCACGCGGCTGCCGCGATAGTACCAGCGCTTCAGGATAGAAAGATGTTCCATGACCTCGAGCGTGGTCTTCGATTCCGCGGAGAGGTATTGAGGTCAAAGACTCTTGCACCCGGGATTCCATTGACTGCGACTTGCTGTGATCGGCGGATTGGATAGAAAAAATTGCTGGTCCGGAAATGCAAGCGCCCTCGACGCGAAATAGTGCTACTGATCCGGCGACGGCAGCCGGCTGCACAATTAGTCCGGCGAGTTTGTCGATTTGCCTGACGATTTCGGGCAATTGACTCGCCACGGGTTTGATTTTCTCCAGGCGCGCGTGCCAGGCGGAAGCGTCTTCAAAGTGAAGTTCGGCCGAGGCTTGATCCCGCTGAGAAGTAATCTCCCGCACCAGCGATTCGCCGCCACTGCTGAAATAACTTCGCACACGACCGACCTCGGTTCGATATTCCTCATCCGTGCAGCCCTTGAAGCAGGGCGCCAGGCACATTTTCATTTCGGAGTAAATGCAGCCCGGGAACTGGGGGTCAGGATGAAGATCGTCTACGCAGCGGCGCATCTTGAAGAAGTCGAGCGAATCATTCATGAATTTCTCAGCCGCGCTGCGCGAGGGAAACGGGCCGTAGTAGAGATTCTGTCCGCTCACCCGGCCGAGACGCGTAGTCAGTGACGCTCGCGGATATTCGTTCGCCAGGTGTAGCTTGACCAGCGTCGCGAAACGGAGGCGAAGGCGCGCAGAGTAGTTTTTCGGGAACGTAAGTCGCAGGAGCTGATAAAGCAGAAATCCCGACTCAAAATCAGACCCGGTGGGCGTGTGCTCGATCCAGCGTACGCGTTCCCGGAGGTTCAGTCGCTTGCTTTGTTCCGTGGGTTGACTGAGCAGACGCTGCAACCGCCGGCGCAGATTGGCGGTTTTGCTGATGTAGGGTTCGGATTGCGGATCATTTCCGCGCAGCCGGAAAACGGCGGGTGCGGCGGGTGCGGCAGCAAAGATTTCCGCGTCGCGGGAAGGCTCGAACTCGAGCCGGTTGGTCAGCACGAGGTCATTCTAGTTTAGATTTGACCACGGAGGGCACAGAGTACACGGAGCGAACTGTCAAGATGCTGATTATCTGAAGCTCGCGCTGCGAAATTTCTGCCGAAAATCTTCCCCTTCCATGCGGATGATGCGGCACATTTCATGCAACCGGGAACGCATGCGCTCGCCGATGCGGTCGCCCAGCGTTTCCCGTCGCGTCGACCGTTGGGCGCGGGCGAACTCGGAAGAAGGATTGGCATAAGGATCCTGCCCGGGCTCGTCGGGAAAATTCGTGGTGATGATGGTGGTGCGATTCTCGTTGTAACGCGTGTTCAAGATGAGGGCCACTGTGTCCCACACCCACTCCGTAGGCTTGACAGCGCCGAGTTCATCGAGCACGAGCACTTCGGTCTCGAACACCGGGCGTAGGACTTCCAGTTCCGTCACTCGCACTGAGTCGTTGTAGGAGTTCTGAATCTCCTTCAGCAGCTCGCGATAGTCGTAAAACAAACAGGGTATGCTTTTGCTCAGCATCAACTCTTTCAAGATTCCCACGGCGAGGTGGGTCTTCCCCACGCCCACGGTGCCGATCAGCAGCAAGCCGGTGCTCTCGACCGGATATTCTTCCACGAACTTGCAAGCCGCCAGCCGGGCCGAGGCAAGACCGCGATGCGGGCCATCGAACTCAAAATTGGAAAGCTCGCAATGCTCGTAGCGCTTGGGGATCCGGGCCTTCGCCAATAAAGTCTGGGTGCGCGCCTGCACCCGGCAATCACAGCGAGTGACGCGGCGCTCGGAACCCAATGTGACCGACTTCCATCCCGTGCCTTCACACAAAGGACAAACTTCCGCGGACACTTTCATAATCTGAATATATTGCCTCTGCTTCGACTGTGCACCCGGCAGCGGAAATTGCGCAAGTGCAAAAGCCAATGCCTCTGTGTACATATTGTGGAGATACGGAATGGACTGTGGAGAGGCGAGGAAAACCGACACGACCTTCGTGAACCTTAGTGTCCCTCGTGGTTCCCAGGTTTTGCTTGCCCCCGCCAGAAATAAGGGTCCGCACGCTCACCCATGCGCGAATCCAGCATCCGGCGCGGATTTCCACAGTTGACTTTCAAACGCGACGGGCGCTAAATGGAGCCGCAGGTTTTTGCGCTCGGCGGGCAATCCCTCCCCCATGCACGCTGGGAAGAAACGAGACCTGCCAGGAGAGAAGATGAACAAAGCTGATCTCATTGACCGGATTGCAGCCGGCTGCCACATCAGCAAAGTACAGGCAGCCACCGCTATCGACACGACCGTCGACAGCATCACGTCTGCTTTAAGGAAGGGAGATCGGGTAGCGTTGATTGGTTTTGGTACCTTCTCGGTGTCGCAGCGAAAAGCCCGCAACGGGCGTAACCCGCAGACCGGAGCCACAATCAAGATTGCTGCCCGCAAAGTCGCGAAGTTCACATCAGGGGCCGAACTCAAGAAGGCAGTAAATCGCAGTAAGTAGAATCAGTTTTTGAGCATGGCGGCAGGGGGTCGGCCCTGCCGTTTTTTGTTGGTGCCGGGATCACAGATACTTCTCGTCTCCGCCTTCGAGTTTCGAATAACATCTTTGCTTTCAGCGCCTCCGCCGTTGCTGAATCCTGCGGCTCTCCTGTAGAATCTAAGTTTCGCTGTGAGATTGGAAACCACTATGAAGCCAGCTATTCATCCTGCTTATAACGAAATTCGCGTGATGTGCGCCTGCGGCAACAGCTTTACCACTCGCTCGACTCATCGCGGCGACATCCACGTGGAAATCTGCTCGAACTGCCATCCGTTCTTTACCGGCAAACAGAAGCTGCTGGATACCGCCGGCCGCATCGAGCGCTTCCGCCGCAAGTATGCCAAGGCCGAGCCGGCCAAGCCGGAAACTGCCAAGAAGTAACTGCGGCTTTCACTGGTCGATCCAGATTCCAGAGCCTCCGCGAGGAGGCTTTGATTTTTTGGGCATCGCCTGATGCGGCGGCCGCCCTAATCGTCTTCTGTGGGCAGAATCGGCTCCCCGACAATGTTGTAGTAGACCGCTTTAGCAGGCTGGGGCTTGCCTGTTTTGGATGGAGCTGCGGGCGGGGGTGGCGCCGGCTTCGATTGCGCCGGCGTCGGTGGAGCGGTTACTGGTGTTGGCGGAACTTGCTGCGCAGGGAGTGTCGCTACAGGTTGTGGTGTTGGCGGCGGTGTCGCAGCCGGGCCGGGGGCCACAACCGGGGCTAGAACCGGAGTGGAATCGGGAGCCGTGATGGAAAGCGGCCCGACCGTTCGTTGCGGGGTCGTCTTGGCGGTCCGAACCATCTTGACCCGAACCGGGGCGGATTTCCTCCTCGTCCATTGCAGCAACACCGCAAACACAATTCCCGCCACACAAAGCGCCAAGACCGAGTTGAGCAACGCTGGAATGTTCAGCTCGCCCTTGCCCAGGTACAGCGGAGACTGAGGGTCCACCTCCATCACCCGGGCCAGCATCGGCACGAGCAAGTTGGTGGTGATTGAGGCAAGAAGTCCCCAGATTCCGGCTCCCAGAATGACAGCGGCCACGACAAGGGTGGTCAATTTCCCGGGACTGAGGGCCGTGTCGGAAGTGGAAGGCTTAGGGTCGTCCATGATGATGTGATGCAGATTGTGGCATATCGGCGATACCAGGGGAAGGCAGTAGAATAGCCACGTGCGCAAGTTTTGGGACAATCCGGGCACGGGTAGTGGAGGCGCGGGCGTTCCTTCGGCTGCGCTCAGGACAGGCCCCGCCCGTGCGGCAGTGCCCGATCGCTTGCAAATCGGCAGTGTCCAAATCGCCCCCGCCACCGTTCTAGCCCCCATGGCTGGCGTCACCGACACCGTTTTCCGCCGGTTCATCCGCAACCTCGGCGGCTGCGGGCTGATCATGACCGAGTTCACCTCGGCCGACGGCGTGCTCCGCGCCAAGGATCAAAAGGCCAAGCGCTACCTGCATTTCTATGAAGACGAGCATCCCATCTCGGCGCAGCTTTTCGGCAGCGATCCCAGGGTGATGGCCGAAGCGGCGCGCATTGTCGAAGGCTTGGGCTTCGATCTGGTGGACTTGAACCTCGGGTGCCCGGCCAAGAAGGTCGTCAAGTGCAACGGAGGCTCGGGGCTGCTGCGCGATCTGCCGGCCATCGGCAAGATCTTCGAGGCGGTGCGCGCCGCGGTGAAGATTCCTTTCACCGTGAAGTTTCGCGCCGGATGGAATGACGAGGAAATCGTCTGCGTCGAACTGGCCAAGCTGGCCGAGAGTTGCGGACTTTGCGCCGTCGCCCTGCATGCCCGCACCCGCGAGCAGGGTTACAGCGGCCAGGCGCGTTGGGATTGGATCGCCGCCGTGAAAGACGCGGTCAAGATTCCCGTGATCGGCAACGGCGACATCCGCACGCCGGAAGACGCCTGCGCCATGGTCGCCGCAGACCGGATGCGATGCGGTCATGATCGGCCGCACCGCGCCGTCGAACCCGTGGATCTTCCGGCAGATCGAGCAGTACACCGCGTGGATCAGCAATGCCGGTGCAGGGAATGGCAATGCCCACGTGGGGACGGGCGCCCTCGCCCGTCCGGTCGAGCAAAGCTCGACTGGTTTTGGGATCGGCACAACACGGGAAGGGCACGACTTCAGTCGTGCCGTAAGCACGCCATTTTCCGGCGCGGCTTTAGCCGCTGAGGGAAGCCGCACCTCAGAGGCTAAAGCCCATAATCTCCTCGCCGCTGGTGGCACGGCTGAAGCCATGCCCTTCCCGGTTCGTCCAAGTCTGGAAAAACCCTACGACGAGCCCAGCGAGGGCGACCGCTACCAGATGATCCGCACCTACTTCCAGATGCTGATCGAAGAAGAATTGCCGGACGCGGTGGGCAAGATGAAGCAGTTCGCGTCCTGGTTCACTCATGGAGTGCCCGGCGGCGCTGGCGCTGCGCAAGGCAATCTACGAATCGAAGTCTGCGCCGGAAATTCTGGGGAATGTCGAGGAGTTCTTCGAAGCCAGATTGTGTGGCGCGGGCACCCTCGCACGGAACACCATTTCCCAGCTCCGTGGCGAACAGTTATGACAATTCCAGACGAATATCAGGCCTATGTTCTGGCCCTTCGGCAGGCGGTAAAGAGCCTCAGTCCCGTCGGTTTGAACCTCGAACTCGATCCGGTCTCGACCCCAATTTGTAGCCCAGACGCAGCCGCGATCGACTACAAACTTAGAGAGGTTGATCCGGCTTCAGATCGCGTTATGTTCCTGAGGATACATCTCACTTCCCATCACTCAGCCCGCCAGCAGCACGAGCTAAGCCTCGATGCGAAGATGCGCCTGCGAATGGCGTGTGAGGCCTTCTGCAGCGGAGGGGAGACGCATTTTGAAGTATGAATTATGAGCACGCGCATGAGGACTGAGATGAAAAGAGTCGTGATTGGTTCAATCGTGGCTATCCCCTTGCTCTTGGCGGTCAGCTTCACGTGGCAGGCCCCGCCCACGGGGCCACCGGAAGGTGGAAACCAGATTCAGATAGGAACTGACCTCGCACTCGGAACAGACGAGACAGCTGTTCGAAAAGTGCTGTCCGCTCGCTATGATTTGCGTGAGTTGGATAGCGACAAGCATGGCACGGCAAATTGGCTGGTTGCGGCAAAGGGTGATCCGTCACACGTCGCAGGCGTCCTGGGGTTCAAGGAAGGCAAGCTCGTTTTCGCAACCAAGCGCTGGCTTCAGCGGGACGAGGATCGCGAGCGGGGCGTGCAGACGGCGAGAGCCGTCTATGGCATCTTGACTGAATTGGTTAGTCATGGTGAAGCTACGTGCATCGTGTCGAGCGAGCAACGGGAGTCTCCTGACCTATCCGCCAAGACTGCTACAGTAAGGTGCGGGCACAAAAGCCTGGAAGTGCTGCTAACGGCACGGCCCGGCGAAACTGAAACGGTGGAGATCAACGAAGTCCTCAAGCCGAACTGATTTGTGCCCGCAAGGGGAAGGATTGAACACGTTAGAGATCCGAGCGTCGGAGCTGAAGGGTTTATTGAAGCATCAGGCTTCAAAGGAACTCGGCGATCGCCTTCACAGCCCGGAGTACAGATTTACTCTATGGTCCGAGAACGGATCACAAGGGTTTTCCTACGAGGATCACGCGGAGTACGATCACATCGCGGCCCTGAAAGTGGGGGAGTGCATGCTGAAGAACAAGAGCAGGACAGCGATGCTTGACGTTCTCGAGGATCGACTATTCCTCTATAGCCTAGAAATCGGTTAGCGGCCGCACTCTTCTGCCACCATTTTCCCCTTCTCATCCCTCTCCACATAAGCCCACGGCACCTGCGGATCATGCGTAAAAATCGTCAGCCACTTTTCCGAAATCGCCCTCGCATAATAGTGCTTGCGGCTTTCGACAGTTTCGACGGGATACAGATCAAACGCCATCACCCAGTTCAGATCAAGATGCGCCGTGGTCGGAATCAGATCGGAGATATAGCACGCCGTCTTCCCTCCGCTTCTGATGACGACGGCCTGCATGTCCCGCGTATGCCCGGAGAAAACTTCGACTGAAACGCCGGGGACGATTTCCTGGCTCCCGCGCAGCAACTTCATCTGGCCGCTCTCCACCAACGGATCGTAATTCTCCGCAAGATAGCTGAAAGAATCGCGCTGCCCCTCATGCGCATGGCGCCACTCACCTTCCTGCGCGTAGTAGGTGGCGTTTGGGAACGTCGGCAGCAACTTGTCGTCCCGGCGAACGGTATTCCAGCCGCAATGGTCGAAATGCAGATGTGAGTTGATGACAATGTCGATCTGCTCGGGCGTAACTCCAGTAGCGCTAAGCTCTTCCAGCAGCCGGGCCGGCTGCCCGAAAATCTTAATCATCTTTTCTGAAAGCTTATTGCCGACACCGGTTTCGATCAGAACGGTATGTTTCCCCGTGCGCACGATCACCGAGTTCAGGCCGACGGTCACCAGGTTCCGGTCGTCGGCTTTGAGTTTCCGTTCCCACAGGCTTTTCGGCACGACCCCAAACAAACCGCCGCCGTCGAGGGGATACAGACCGTCCGATACTGCCGTTAACTCGAAATCACCAAGGTTGAGCCGGTGCATAAACAGGAATGTCCGCTCCCAGTTTACAAGAGCAATCGCACCGGGCGGACCGGCATTCCTGATAGAATCAAGCGAGTCAAAGATGCTTCCTGACGTAGAAAACCTTATCGCGCTGCAACAGGCCGATCGCGAGATTCTGCGCCTGAAAGAAGAAGTCGCAGCTCTGCCCAAGCGTATGGCGGCGATTGAAGCCAAACTGGCCGGAACGCAGGCTGGATTAGACAAGGCCAAAGCCGCCATCAAGACGGACGAAGCCGCTCGCCGCAAGTACGACACTGCCATTCTGGATCTGCAGGGCAAGATTTCCAAGTATCGCGACCAGTCTCTCGCCGTAAAGACCAACGATCAGTACAAGGCCCTGCTGCATGAAATCCAGTTTGCTGAGCAGGAAATCCGCGGGAATGAAGACAAAATCCTCGAGCTGATGGTCAATGCCGAGGCCCGGGAAAAAGATGTGAAAGCGGCCGAGGCCGAACTGAAAGCCGAAGCGGCGGAGATTGAAAAAGAAAAAGCCGAAGCCCGCCAAGTGACGGTGGCTGACGAAAAGCAGCTTGCCGAATGGAACGCCAAACGCGATGCCGCCCGAGCAGGTGTGACTCCAGACCTTTTGCAGCACTACGACCGGGTCGCCAAGTATCGCGGTACCGGCCTGGCCGAAGCGCGCGACCAGAAATGCATGGGCTGCCAGGTCATGCTGCGTCCGCAGACCTTCAACGAAATTCGCAGCGGTGAGCGCACCCTGATTTGCGATTCCTGCCAGCGGATCCTTTACTACAATCCCGCGAATGACGCTGTGCTGGCGGCGGTCGTTGGCCCGCGCCGGCGCACCCGCCCCAAAGCCGACGCTCCCCAGGCCTGGTATTACCGCGCGGATTACGGTGACCAGGGCGAAGTCTTCCTGGTTTTTTTCAAAGAGCGTGGCCATTCCAGCCGCCGTGTCTATGACGTCCACACCGGGCGCAAAAATGGCGATACTCTGATGCGGGAAGAGGAATATCACCGGGCGTTTCCGGAAGATCTGGCGGGCGCGATTCGCCTGAATGGGAGCTGGCCCGAGTCAGAGTTGGAAGAATGGGGCGCAGAACTTCCCATGAACATTCTCGATGCGCTGCAGCGCGACCTCGATCTGTATCGCGCCGAATCCGCGAGCGGAGTTCACTCCCACACCGACGCGGAATCGCACCCCACAGAGCACCCGGCAGCCAGCTAGGAGTCATCCCGATGCCCCGCGTTTTCTCCAGCGGGGCGAGGGATCTTGCGCGGGATCGTGGCTCCCTGAATTCTTCAAAGCATCCTGGAGGAAGCACGTTGGCTTCAGCCTATCTATCCCCCAGGCTGCGTTAAGATCGTGCGATGCCCCAGAAGCCTTGCTCGACAGCACCCACCGTCAAAATTTCCCGCCGTGGCGCTGAGCGCCTCAAGAACGGCCACATCTGGGTCTATCGCTCTGACGTGATTTCCGCCGACGATGTTGCTCCGGGGGCGACGGTCAGCGTCAAAGACGAACGCGGCAAATTCCTGGGAACGGCCCTCTACAGCACAGCTTCGCAAATCGCTCTGCGCATGATCTCGACCGAGGTGGTCGCTGATCTTTCGACGCTGATCGGGCAACGGATTGAAAATGCTCTCACCTACCGCGAACGCGTGGTTCGGGATACCGACGCCTATCGTGTGATTTTCAGCGAGGGAGACTTCCTTCCCGGCCTAATCGTAGACCGCTACAACGACGTGCTCTCCGTTCAAGTTCTGACCCAGGCTATGGACACAGAGCCAGTTCGCCAGGCCGTTCTCTCCGAGTTGACTACTCGCTTTAAGCCGGATTCCATCGCCGAGCGGGTCGATCCCAAGATTCGCGAGCTGGAACAACTGCCGGCTCGAACCTCCGGCCTGCTCCAGGGAGAGAAAAACAGCACCATCTTCACCATGAACGGCGTGAAATTCCACTACGACGCGCTGACCGGCCAGAAAACCGGAGCTTTCCTGGACCAGCGCGAGAATTATGCTGCTGCCGCGCAATATGCCCGGGGTGAAGCGCTCGACGTTTTCTGCTATCACGGCGGCTTTGCTTTGCACCTGGCACAGAAGTGCTCGAAAGTCACCGGAGTTGACAGCTCTCGGCCGGCGCTCGAAGTGGCGGATCGCAACGCGGCCCTGAATGGACGCGAGATCGATTGGATCGAGGCCAACGCCTTTGATCTCCTCCGCGACTATTCGGCGGCTGGGAATCAGTACGACACTATCGTCCTCGACCCACCGGCCTTCGCCAAGAGTAAGAAAAATCTCGACACCGCTCTCCGCGGCTATAAGGAGCTGAATCTGCGGGCGCTGAAGATGCTTCGGCCGGGCGGGATTCTAGTGACTTGTTCATGCTCCTACCACGTCAGCTCGGCCCAATTCCGGGAAGTCGTTGCCGATTCGGCCCGAGATGTCCACAGAAATATTCGCTTGCTGGAAAACCGCACCCAAGCCAAGGATCATCCCATCCTGCTGACAGTGCCTGAGACTGCCTACCTAAAGTGCATGATTATTAATATAAGCTATTGATAAGTATGCTAGTTCATAGACTTGACAATAAGACGCTCATATTTTAGGATCGTATTATACTAAATAGGCATCAACCTAGTGTAGGAAGGCCCTTAACCCAATTTCTGAAAAATTCCTTGAGGAGGACTTAGTCATGACTGTACTGACCCGTTTTGAACCGTTCCGCGAATTCAGCACCTTGCAGGACCGCATGAACCGGCTATTCCGCGACTCGTTTGGCGATGGCCAGGAAGCTCTGACCACCTCCAATTTCGCTCCCGCGGTGGATGTGTACGAGGACGAGCACAATGTCACCCTGAAGATTGAAGTCCCGGGCATCGACGAGAAAGACATTGATGTCCGCATCGAGAACCACACCCTCACCGTGCACGGCGAGCGCAAGTATGAGAAAGACGAGAAGGAAGAGAACTACCGCCGCATCGAGCGGCAGTATGGCAGCTTCACCCGTTCCTTCACTCTGCCTACGACAGTAGACGCGGAGAAGGTTTCCGCTAACTACGAAAAGGGCGTGTTGAAGATCACGCTGGCCAAGAAAGCCGAAGCCAAGCCGAAGCAGATCAAGGTCAACGTAGGCAGCGAGAAGACCCTCGAAAACAAGGGCGCAGCCAAGGCCGCGTAAGCAACGCTCGCGCAGGGACAGCCGCCTCGGCTGTCCACCGAGCAGGAACGTTCGGAGGCGGGCGACTCGCCCGCCTCTCGTTTTGTGTGTGGCAAAGTCTGTGGCAAAAAAACGATTGAGTTAGAAAAGGGCTAGAATTGTCATTCCGAGCGCGGTTTTTGCGCGAGGAACCTGGGTTCCAACATCGGTCCGGAACGCCGCCAGGCAAGACCCAGATTCCTCCTCTTCGCTGCGCTCATCGTCGGAATGACAATCGATGAGGCGTTCAGGTATCGACTAGGCGTTTAGGTAGGAACACTATGGCAATCCGTTGGGACAAATTCACCGTCAAGGCGCAGGAAGCGATCCAGCGCGCGAACCAGCTCGCCTCCGAGCACGGCAATCCAGAATTGTTGCCCGTGCATCTGCTGGCAGCCCTGATCGAAGATAAAGAAGGCATCGTGCCGCCCGTTTTGGAGAAAATCGGAGCCGGCCCGCAGGCCATCCTGAGCGAGCTCTATCGCGAACTCGAAAAGCTGCCAAAAGTTTCGGGTGGCGCGGAGCAGGCCAGCCTTTCACCAGCGGTGAACCAACTTCTGGATCAGGCCTTCAAAGAAGCTGCGAACTTCAAAGATGAGTATGTCTCTACCGAGCACCTGTTACTCGCAGCCACGCAACTGAAGAAAGACGCGGCGCAACAGATCCTTGCCCACCACGGCGCCACCCACGATGCGATTTTGAAAGCCCTGACCGCAGTGCGCGGATCGCAACGCATCACCGACCAGAATCCTGAAGCCAAGTATCAGGCGCTTGAACGTTACGCCCGCGATCTGACGGAGCAGGCCCGTCGGGGCAAACTCGATCCGGTCATCGGCCGCGACGAAGAAATTCGCCGCGTGATCCAGGTTCTCTCCCGGCGCACGAAAAATAACCCGGTTCTAATCGGCGAACCCGGCGTTGGCAAGACCGCGATCGTGGAGGGGTTGGCGCAGCGCATCATCTCCGGCGATGTCCCCGAGGTCCTGAAAAACAAGCGAGTGGTCGCCCTTGATTTGGGCGCAATGCTGGCGGGCGCAAAATATCGCGGCGAATTTGAGGACCGCCTCAAGGCCGTACTCAAGGAAATCGAAGACTCCCAGGGGCAGATCATTCTGTTCATCGACGAACTGCATACCCTGGTCGGCGCAGGTGCGTCCGAAGGTTCTATGGACGCCTCGAACATGCTCAAGCCCGCCCTCGCCCGCGGAGAGTTACGTGCCATCGGCGCAACCACGCTCAACGAATACCGCAAGTATATTGAAAAAGACGCGGCCCTCGAACGCCGCTTCCAGATTGTGTTTGTGGGCGAGCCCAACGTCGAAGACACCATCGCCATTCTGCGGGGACTCAAAGAGCGCTACGAAGTGCATCATGGTGTGCGCATCAAAGACTCCGCCATCGTCGCAGCCGCCACTCTGTCGCATCGTTATATCTCCGACCGTTTTCTTCCGGACAAAGCCATCGACTTGATCGATGAGGCGGCGGCTTCTCTGCGCATCCAGATTGATTCCATGCCGACTGAAATTGATCAGCTCGAGCACCGCGCCACACAACTCGAAATCGAAAAACAGGCGCTAAAAAAAGAGCGCGACCCGAATTCAAAAGAGCGGCTTGCCGTCATTGAGAAGGAGCTGGCCGAAAATCGCGAAAAGGCCAACACGTTGAAAGTCCTGTGGAAGAAGGAAAAAGACCTGATCGCCCGCTCGCGTCAGCTCAAAGAGAGGATTGAGCAGCTGAAGATTGAGGAGCAGGCCGAGGAGCGCAAAGGCAACTTGCAGCGTGTGGCGGAAATCCGCTACAGCCTGATCCGGCAGGCGGAAGAAGATCTGGCCAAAGTCACCACCCAAATGGAGAAGCAGGGCCAGGTGCGCATGCTGAAAGAAGAAGTCGACGAGGAAGACATCGCGCGCATCGTCTCCAAGTGGACCGGCATTCCAGTTTCGAAAATGCTCGAAGGGGAAGTGAAGAAGTTGGTCACGATGGAGGAGCGCCTGCGCCAGCGGGTGGTTGGCCAGGACGACGCTCTGGAGCGCGTCGCCAACGCGGTTCGCCGCTCGCGCGCCGGCTTGAGCGATCCCAAGCGGCCGATCGGGTCGTTCATTTTTCTGGGGCCGACTGGTGTCGGCAAAACCGAACTGGCCCGCGCCCTGGCTGAATTTCTCTTCGACGACGAGCACGCCCTGGTGCGCATTGACATGTCCGAATACATGGAGAAGCATGCCGTCTCGCGGTTGATCGGCGCGCCTCCCGGCTATGTCGGTTACGAGGAAGGCGGTCAGCTCACCGAGCAGGTGCGTCGCCGGCCCTACGCCGTCATTCTGTTCGACGAAATTGAAAAGGCGCATCCCGACGTGTTCAATGTTCTGCTGCAAATGATGGACGACGGCCGCCTCACCGACGGCCGCGGCCGCACTGTCGACTTCAAGAACACGGTCATCATCATGACCTCGAACATCGGGTCATCGTTCTTGCAAGCCGAAGACCTGCGCTCCGAAAAAGAGTTCGAGGAGGCCTCGAAGCATGTGCTCGAGGCGCTGCACAGCCACTTCCGGCCCGAATTCCTGAACCGCGTGGACGACATCATCGTGTTCCGTCCGCTGGGCAAAGAGCAGCTGGTGAAGATCATCGAACTGCGCCTCGAAGATGTGCGCCGGCTGCTGGCCGACCGCAAGATTTCGCTTGAACTCACGGATGCCGCCAAAGACCTGCTGTTCACCGAAGGCTTCGATCCCAACTTTGGAGCCCGTCCGCTGAAGCGGGCGATTCAGAAGCTGGTGCAAGACCCGCTGGCCCTGAAGATTCTGGACGGCGAGATCCTGCACGGTGATCATGTGGTAGTTGACGCCGACAAGCGCGCCGGCAAGATGGTGTTCGAAGTCAGCAAGCGCGTGGGAGAGAAAGAGCCGGCGAAGGCGAAGCGCTGAAACTTCTTTCCCGCGGATTCACGCGGATCAAGCGGATTCAGGATGCCAGCAATGCTCGCGCAAGGGCGGGTCTCTGACCCGCCCGTCGAGCGCAGCGAAACAGTCTTCCCGAATCGGAACCAAGTTCCAGATTGTTTCGCCAGCTACAATCCATTTGACTAGCCAGAGCCATAGAATCACTTCCGCAGATGGCGTCTGGAGGGTGTTGCCAGTGGGTACTGGCCGCCGCCTGCGAAGCGGTCGAGTGGCTGTTCAGCCACTAGGGTTCGAGTCCCTCGCCCTCCGTAGTCACTCGACGAAAGCTAAATCGGCTTGACAACGCCGCTGTTAGAGTTATTCTTGAATTGCTTCGCAGGCGGCGTTCAGTACCGATTCGAGGCCCCGGCTGATGTCCGGGGCTTTCGCTTTTTGTAGCGGAAGTGCCCTGCCATGCTTTTTTGGTTGACCGTCGAGCTTCCGTCGACTGGACGGGTCAGAGACCCGCCCCTACACAGGCCAGTCCTCACCCGGCAATTGCCTGAAGCCCCGTTTCCGCTTACTATCCGGCTAGTGGCTACTCTCAGGAACACGCCCGACCTGAATAACAAAGACCGCGTGGTTTCTGCTGCGCCGGTTGAGGACGATTCTTCGTTTGAGCTGAAGCTGCGCCCGCAGCGTCTGGCCGAGTTCATCGGGCAATCCAAAGTCAAAGAGAATCTGGCCGTCGCGATCGAGGCGGCGCGCTCGCGCGGCGAAGCGCTCGACCATGTGCTGCTCTACGGACCTCCGGGGCTGGGAAAAACCACGCTGGCGACGATCATTGCCAACGAGCTTGGCGTACCATTTCAGCAGACTTCCGGGCCGACGCTGCAAATCAAAGGCGATCTGACCGCGATCCTCACCAACCTTCGTGACCGGCAAGTGCTGTTCATCGACGAAGTGCACCGGCTGCAACCGGTGCTTGAAGAGCTGCTTTACTCTGCGCTCGAGGATTACAAGCTCGACATTCTCATTGGCCAGGGTCCGGCCGCGCGCACTCATACCATGGAAGTGAAGCCGTTTACCTTTATCGGCGCGACTACGCGGGCGGGGTTGTTGTCTTCTCCTTTGCGGTCACGGTTTGGCCTCGTACTCCGTCTGGATTTCTACAGCGACGAAGACTTGCGAGTGATCGTCGAGCGCTCGGCAGAAATTCTGGACGTAGAAATCGACCGTCCCGGCGCCCTGGAAATCGCCAGCCGTTCGCGCGGCACTCCACGCATCGCCAATCGCCTGCTGCGGCGGGTGCGCGACTACGCCCAGGTGCGAGGCTCGGGCAAAATCGATTTGCCCACGGCGCAGGCTGCGCTGAAGATGCTAGAAGTGGATCGCCATGGCTTCGACGAAATCGACCGCAAATTGCTGCTGACCATCATTGAAAAATATCAGGGCGGGCCGGTTGGGGTGAACACGCTGGCTGCAGCGCTCGCGGAAGAAGCGGACGCGATTGAGGAAGTGTACGAGCCGTTTCTCATCCAGATTGGATTCCTGAACCGCACTCCGCGGGGGCGCGTGGCCACGCAACTGGCGTATGAGCATTTTGGGATCACGCCGACCAGAAGGCAGAGTTCGTTATTTTGAGACCCGTCGTTGGTCTTTGGTCGTTAGTCGTTGCTTTTGGCCGGACGCCTTGCGACGCTCTATTGTTCTGTTGTTTTGTGCCAACAACCAACGACCAACGCCTAACCTATGATTGCTCATCTGCGCGGGAAGTTGCTGGCCAAGCATCCGAACCAGGCCATTGTTGAGACCGGCGGCGTCGGCTACGACGTCAGCATCAGCATCCCTACGTTTTCCGATCTGCCCGCGGCGGGGAACGATGTTGCCTTGCACATCCACACGCATGTGCGCGAGGACCAGATCACGCTGTACGGATTTCGCCAGTCCGCAGAAAAACAGTTGTTTGAGAAGTTGATCACGGTCAGCGGCATTGGGCCCAAGCTCGCAATCACCATCCTGAGCGGCATGCCAGCGGATGAAATGGTGGCGGCGATTCGAGGCAATGACATCGCTCGACTGACTCGGATCCCGGGCATCGGCAAAAAAACCGCCGAACGCATGGTGCTGGAGTTGCGCGACAAGCTGCCGCCCGAAAAAGCCGGAGAGGCCGCAGCGCCCGCCGCCTTGGGCGCCACCGAGCAGGATGTTCTGTCGGCTTTGATCAACCTCGGCTATCAAAGAGCGGCGGCGGAAAAAGCCCTGTCATCTGTCACCAAGAATGGTTCATCATTCGACGTCATGTTCCGCGAAGCCCTGGGGCTGCTCTCGAAGTAGAGCGATCGCTCCGTTCCCGTTCAAGATTTTCTCCTTTTCACCCGCTACAATCGCTCCGTGAACCGTTCATGAATCTGGACGACACCATCGTCGCGATCGCCACTCCGCCAGGCCGAGGCGGCATCGGCGTAGTGCGTTTGGCTGGTCCCGAAGCTCGCGCGATCGCGCACCCCATGCTTCGCCTGAAGCACTCGCTTGAACCCGGTCGCGCCGTCTTCGGCGATCTGATCGAACCGGACACACCGCATGCAGACGCAGGTCTCAGACCCGCCCACGCGGAGCCAACTGCCGCCCGCATCGACGAAGTCGTCGTGACCTACTTCGCCAAACCGCACTCGTACACGACGGATGACGTTGTCGAAATCTCCGCCCACGGCTCGCCCGTAGTCCTCCGCCACGTCGTCGAACTGGCCCTGGCCCGAGGCGCGCGCCTCGCCGAACCCGGCGAGTTCACCATGCGCGCCTTCCTCAACGGCCGCATCGACCTGACTCAGGCCGAAGCGGTCCGCGATCTAATTGAATCGCAGACCCTCTACCAGGCCAAAGTCGCCGCGCAGCAACTCGAAGGCGCGCTCTCCCGTCGCTTGCAGCCCATTAAGCAGAGGCTAATTGAACTCGTTGCCCGCCTCGAAGCGGGAATTGACTTCGCCGAAGACGACGTTTCCGTGCTGCCCGCAGAGCAGATTCTCAAGCAAATTGCCGGGGTTGGTTCACCGCTCGAAGCCCTGGCGCGGTCGTTCGCATACGGCAAAGTCGTCCATGAGGGTTTGACTCTCGCCATCGTCGGCCGCCCAAACGTAGGCAAGTCCAGCTTGTTCAATCGTCTGGTCGAGCGTGAGCGCGCCATCGTCACCGCCGCCCCTGGCACCACCCGTGACCTGGTAAGCGAAACGGTTTCCATCGGCGGCATTCCGGTTGAACTCGTCGACACCGCCGGCATTCGCCGAGCCCTCGACGAAGCCGAGAGCATCGGAATCCGCAAATCGATGGAAGCCCTTGCCGAATCCGATCTCGTGCTCGTTGTCCTCGATTCGTCCCAGCCAGTCGACGACGAAGACCGGCAATTGATCGACCAGATCGCCGAGCGTCCCGCGATTCTTGTCCAGAACAAGGTCGATATCGCCAGTTCCCAGTTTTCAGTTCCCAGTTCTCAGTTGCCGGCCGTAAGCACCTCTGCAATCACCGGCGAAGGCATTGCCGAACTTCGGGTCGAGATTCTACGCCATATCGGCGGCGGCGATTCTGGAGCGTCCGCCGAAACAGGATTTCTGACGAACTTGCGGCACCAAGCGTTGGTTGGGCATTCGCTGACAGCGCTCGCGGCGGCCACGAGCGCCGTGGATAATCGCATCCCGCACGAAATGCTCCTGCTCGATCTTTACAGCGCGCTGCGTCCCCTCGATGAAATTACCGGCGCCACTACGAATGACGACATTCTCAGCCTGATCTTCAGCACGTTCTGTATTGGAAAATAGCGCCGAGATTGGTACATTCTTGCTGGCAACGACCTTGGAGGGCAGCTTGTCGCTGGTGGTGAAACTGGAGGACGATCTGGGTGAACGCAGCGACTGGGTCATCCTCAACGGCGTGGTTCCAGCGCGCGAGGAGCGTGAGTTTCCTCTTCTTCGCGCCATCGATCCCTACGGCAAAACAGTCTTCAATCACCTGCAAATGGACTCGTTTCTTGAAGAGTGGGAGCAGGTACGTGGCCGCGCTCACGATGACACCCAAATGCAGGCTTGGCAGAAGGTCAAAGAAATGGCCGAGGCCTGCCAGCAGGACCGCGATCTGTACCTGCGGTTCGTGGGGAACTGATCAGAACAGCGGACGGCTCGAGATTTTTACGCTTCTCGACAACCCCGCGAGGCGGAAGGCCATCCCAAAGTAACCATACCCCTCGATCTGATAAAAGAACTGGAAGGGCGAAGCTGTACAATCGGGTTTCGATATCGAGTTTGCGATGAAAATGAAAGTTCGTAAAGCAGTATTCCCAGCTGCCGGGCTGGGAACGCGCTTCCTGCCGGCGACCAAAGCCCAACCCAAAGAAATGCTGCCCTTGGTGGATAAACCCATCATCCAGTATGGGGTGGAAGAAGCCCTGGCGGCAGGTTGCGATCAGATCATCATCATTACTGGCCGCGGGAAGCAGGCCATCGAGGACCACTTCGATGTCAGCTACGAACTGGAAAAGATGCTGGAAGAGCGCGGGAAGACCGAATTGCTCAAGATCGTCCGCGGCATCTCAGATATGATTCACGTTTCATACGTGCGCCAGAAGGAAGCGCTCGGTCTCGGCCACGCCGTGCTGATGGCGCGCGAATTGATCGGCGATGAGCCTTTTGCTGTCCTGCTGGCCGATGACGTGATTGATGCCAAGGTTCCCTGCCTTAAACAGTTGATCGAGGTGTTTGAAAAGACGCATTGTTCCGTGCTGGCCACCCAAGTGATCGATGGCCCCGCCATTTCGGCCTATGGAGTGCTAAAGGCGGAGGCCGTTGCCGGTTCCCATGGCAGTTTGCACCAAGTGCTCGATCTGGTGGAAAAACCCCGTCTGGAGCAAGCCCCGTCCAATCTCGCAGTCATCGGACGTTACGTTCTGACTCCGGCGGTTTTCGATTGCCTGGCGGAGATCCAGGCTGGCGCTGGCGGAGAGCTGCAACTCACTGACGGCCTACGGGAACTTTTGAAGCGGGAAAAAATTTACGGCTACGTATTCGAGGGTAAACGGCACGATACAGGAGACAAACTCGGGTTCCTGAAAGCCACCGTGGAATTCGCTCTTAAACGTCCGGATTTGGGCGGGCCGCTGCGGCAATATTTGAAAAGCCTGAAGCTATAATTTAGCTAGCCCTGCTGCGCTTTTAGCTTTCTCGATTTTTCTGCTACTCCCTGCACCAGCTTTTCCTTGTAGGCTTCCAGTTTTTTCGCGATCGACGCATCCGCCAGCCCGATCATCTGCGCTGCCAGAATTCCGGCATTCGTCGCGCCGGGCTTTCCAATGGCGACGGTTGCGACAGGGATGCCGGCAGGCATTTGCACGGTAGCGAGCAGTGAATCCATCCCTTGCAACGCCGTGGAAGGAATCGGCACGCCGATCACCGGCAGGGTCGTGTGCGCCGCGATTACGCCCGCCAGATGGGCTGCGCCGCCCGCCCCCGCGATGATCACACGAATCCCGCGCCCGGCCGCATTCCGCGCAAATTCGGCGGTTCGATCCGGCGAGCGATGGGCCGAAGTCACGTCAATCTCGTAGGCAATGCCAAATTCTTCCAGCGCCTTGCCCGCTTCTCGCATGATTTCAAGGTCAGAATCGCTGCCCATCACAATGGAAACTAGCGGTTTTGTACTCATGAGCCTTTCCTGTTTGAGAATTTGTCGACGCGCCGAACTTTGAAAGTCGTCACAACGACGGAGAACCGAGGGCTGAACACTGACAGCTGATAGCTAGCTTTTCTTCAGCGCTCTCGCCGCAATATCTTTCCGGTAGTGCGCCCCATCGAAGCCGATCTTCCCAACTGCTTCGTAGGCGCGATCTACCGCAGTTTTCAAATCCGCCGCCCGCGCGGTGACGCCCAGCACCCGGCCGCCAGCCGTGTAATAGGTGCCATCATGATGACTGGTCCCCGCATGGAAGACTTTCACTCCTGCTACGCGGCCGGCTTCATCCAACCCCATGATCTTCTTGCCCGCCTCAAACGTCCCCGGATATCCGCCCGACGAGATTACTACACACACCGAAGCATCCTGCGACCAGCGGAAGTCGCCGTCGCTCACCCGGCCTTCGATCGACGCTTCGAGCGCTTCGAGCAAATCGCTCTCCAGCCGCATCAGAATCGGCTGCGTCTCCGGATCGCCAAAACGGCAATTGAATTCCAGCACCATCGGCCCGCGGGCCGTCATCATCAGGCCGCAATAGAGCACACCTTTATACTCCGCGCCCTCGGCCTTCATGCCAGCTACCACGGGACGCGCCACATGATTCACCAGCCAGTCCCGCATCTGATCATCTAAGATGGCCGGTGTCGAGTAGGCGCCCATGCCGCCGGTGTTGGGTCCGGTATCGCCATCGTCCACACGCTTGTGGTCCTGCGCTGCAACCAGTGGCGCGACGCGTTCGCCATCACTCAAGACAAGGAACGAAAGCTCGTCACCCTTCAAGCACTCCTCGAGCACCACCTTCTGCCCGGCTTCACCCAGCATCTTGCCACTCAACATTTCCGTGGCGACGCTGGCCGCTTCCTCTTTGCTGTTCGCAATCACCACTCCTTTACCCGCCGCCAGGCCGTCAGCCTTCACCACGATCGGCGTGTGAAAGTGCGGCAACGCCTGGCGAACTTCTTCCATCGAATTGCAGATAGCGTAATGCGCGGTGGGAATGCGGTGCCGCTGTAGAAACTCCTTGGCGAAACTCTTACTAGACTCGAGCCGGGCCGCGGCCCGTGAAGGGCCGAAAACGGGCCAGCCGCGGCGCTCAAATTCGTCCACCACCCCGAGAGTGAGGGGTAATTCCGGGCCCACCACCGTGAGGTCCGGCTTGATTTGCTTTGCCAACGCCATCAGTGAGTCGAGACTCTTCACGTTGGCGGGCAGGCACTCGGACTCCTCTGCAATGCCACCGTTGCCGGGCGCGCAATATACCTTGGAGACTCGCGGCGACTGCCGCAGCTTCCACACCAGGGCATGCTCCCGCCCGCCGCTTCCGATGACCAGGACTTTCATAGAGAAAGACATTCAAGGTTAGGGGCGAGGAGGAGGGATGTCAAACACCTGTTTGCAGAGCTATACTCTCCCTCTCACCTAGCGCCTGGAGGCGGAATGTCGAAGACTCTTGCACTCACGGCCTTTCTCCTTAGTCGAATCGCGATCGGTCAAATGGCCGCGCAGCAGTTGTCTCCCGAGCAAGAGGAGGTTTGGAAAGGCGAACAGGCCTATTTCCAGTATCTGCAGGACAAGAACCTCAAGGGCTACATGGCGCTATGGGATGAGCGCTTCGTAGGATGGCCCGACTATGACCAACTGCCAGTTCACAAGTCGGACATCGAAACAACCGTACGAGAAGAATTGCAAAGCGGACAAACGCCTGCTTATCCCATGCCGAAACCGGAAGCGATCACGATATTTGGAGATGTAGCAGTCACTTATTATTTCTGGCCGGAAACCGATAAAACCTCGCCGCACGTCTACAGAATCACGCACACCTGGCAGAAGGGACCGAATGGGTGGCACATCATTGGTGGCATGGCTTGTGAAGTGCCGCGTGCTCGTGCCGCAGACTCCGCTTCATCCAGTAAACTGACAGCTGATGATGCTACTTCAGCCGCGCTGGATCCGTTCATTCAACAGATCATGGATGGTGCCGGGATACCCGGACTGCAAACGGTCGTTGTCAAAGCAGGGACGAAATCGTCTGGTCGCGCAGCTATGGCAGCGCTGTCCTGGATATGCCGGGCCCGCGTCGCCCCATGACAGATGACTCCATAGTTCTGATCGCCTCGACGTCAAAATTGCTGGTGCCGATTGCAGTGCTGCAGCAGGTCGAAAAGGGAAAGATTGCGCTCGATGACGATATCAACCGCTATGTTCCGTTCGCTGTCCGCAATCCAAAGTGGCCCGACGTACCAATAACCTGGCGGATGCTGCTGACTCACACCTCGAGCATTGACGAGATGGATGAAGAGATGCTGAATACAATCGACATCTATGGTGGCGATTCTCCGATTACCTTCGACGAGTATGTGAAAAGCCGGTTCCAGCCGAACGGCCGGTTTTCGGCGAACCTCTACCGGCAAGGCAAACCGGGCAGCGAACGCATTTATAGTAATGACGGCATTTCTCTTGTCGCGTTTGCGGTGGAAAAAATCGTCCACGAGCCCTTCGACTCCTATGTCCAGCGGGAAATCTTGGCGCCGCTTCGGATGCATTCGACCACTTACTCTCTGGCGAACCTGCCGGCAAGTCGCTTAACCGTAGGTTACGGTGTGGAACGGAAACCGGACGGCGCTGTCTCGTTCTCTCCCAGCAGAACATTCTGGGAGCATCAGCCCGCGAGCGGCACACTCATGGAGCACCAGCTTACCTTTCCGGATTACCCAAGCGGACGAATCTACACAACCGCGACCGATTACGCGAGGCTGATGATGATGTTCCTCAACGGTGGCACGCTCGATGGAGCGCAAATACTCAGTCAGGCCAGCGTAAACCTAATGTTCAGCCCGTCCGGGTACCGGAACTTGGATGGTTGGCAACAAGGCCTCGGAGTCAACGGCCCTGAGGACCTCCGCGGCCGGCAAGTTTGGGGACACGACGGCCAGGAGCGGGGCTACAGTTCCGCCTTCTACATCAATCCGCAGACGCACATGGGGGCGATCGCGTTCGCCAACGGCAACTATGCGGATTTTACGATGAACTATAGCCTGGTGGATTTGGACTTCCATTTAATGGAGCGGTTTGAGCAGGGTCCCCCGAACTAGAGAAGTAAAACGCAGGACCTCCGCTTCGGCTGATTTCCGGTTAACCCCGCTTAACTCCTTCACTATAATGTGAGTGAATGATTACCGTCTCCAAAGAGGACTACCTCAAGGCGATTCTGGAGGCCGAGAGCGAAGGCGAGACTGTTATCTCCGCCACGCTGGCGCACTGGCTGTCGGTTTCACCTCCAGCGGTTACCATGGCCCTGCGGCGGCTGAAGCGGGACGGTTTCGTCCGCGTCGCCAGTGAAGGCAAGGTCAGCCTGACCGCAGCCGGCCGCAAAATTGCCCGCAAACTCACTCTGCGCCACCATCTCATCGAGCGCATGTTGGCGGAGCTGTTTGGCATGGAATGGTACAAAGTACACGATGAAGCCGAGCGCCTGGAGCACGCCGTCTCTCCCGATTTTGAGGCCAAGCTGCTGGCCAAACTAGGGCGCGGTGGAGCTTGTCCGCACGGCAACCTCAGTGAGATGGAGAGTCCCGGCAGCCGACGCCGGCGCGGTCTGCTTTTGCTCTCCCAGGCGGAAGCAGGCAAACGTTACCGGGTCAGCGGAATCTACGAACGCGACCGGCATCTCCTGGAGTTTCTGGAGGCCCGCGGCGTCCGGCCGGGAGCTGAACTCGGTTTGCTTGAACGAAACTACGACAAGACTCTCTCGATCCGAACTTCCGCCGGCGGTGTGGTTTTAGGCCGCCCGGCTGCGGAGAAAATCTGGGTTTCCCCCTTGTCCTCCCGGTCTTTATAATTAACCATAGTTAATGCTATGATGTGTACGCTAGTTGATAGTATGCTTGTCTTCTCCCCGCAACAAAGATGAAAAGCCCAGACGATAGCCACGCGCTGGCCGCACCCCCCGCCGTGCCGCCATCCGGCGGCCATGTGTCTTTGGAGGGCGTGCACGGCTCCATCGAGGTGCCACATCACCAGGCAGGATTCTGGGAGCAATGGCGCGCTTTCGTCGGTCCGGCGATTCTGGTCAGCGTCGGCTATATGGATCCGGGAAACTGGGGAACCGACCTGCAGGGCGGCGCACAGTTCAAGTACGGACTTCTTTGGGTAGTCGGCCTGGCTAGCCTGATGGCGATTTTCATGCAGGTCATTTCCGCCCGCCTCGGCGTTGTCACAGGCAAAGACCTCGCTCAATGCTGTCGCGATTGGTATCCCAGATGGACCCGCTGGCCAAACTGGCTGATGAGCGAAGTCGCCATCGGTGCCTGCGACTTGGCAGAAGTACTCGGGAGCGCCGTCGCCCTCAACCTGCTTTTCCATATTCCACTTCTATGGGCCGTCATCATCACTGGGCTGGACGTACTGTTGCTTCTGGCCTTGCAGCGCTTCGGGATGCGCACCATCGAGGCCGTAGTTCTGCTGCTGATCGCGACCATCGGGGTGTGCTACTTCATCGAGATTTTCATTCTCCCCGAAACTCAACCGAGCTTCCTGGAAATGGGGCGGGCGCTGATTTCCCCGGGCTTCCGTCATGCGGGCATGTTGTACGTCGCTATCGGCATGATCGGCGCTACTGTGATGCCACACAACTTGTACCTGCATTCCGCCCTGGTACAAAGCCGGAAGCTGCAAAAAGACGAACCTTCCATTCGTAGCGCATTGCGCTTCAACACCATCGACTCCGTCGTCGCCCTGAGCGTCGCTTTCTTCGTAAACGCGGCCATTTTGGTGCTGGCGGCCATGGTGTTCTTTGGCAAGGAAAGCGTGACCGTACCGGGCGGGCAGGTTGTCCACTTCACCGCCAGCAGTGATTGGATTCGGGTAGCGTACCTGACCTTGGCTCCGCTGCTGGGGACGGCCGCCGCCAGCACGCTATTCGCGGTGGCACTCTTAGCCAGCGGGCAGAGCAGCACCATCACCGGCACGCTGGCCGGACAAGTGGTGATGGAAGGCTTCATGCACTGGCGGATCAAACCTTGGGTGCGGCGGCTCATTACCCGCACGCTAGCGATTCTGCCAGCGGTCTTTATCATCGGCCTGCGCGGCGACAGCAGCGTGACCGATCTGCTGACCTTGAGCCAGGTGGTGCTGGCGCTGCAGTTGCCCTTCGCCATGTTTCCGCTGCTGCAGTTCACCAGCTCCCGCCGCCGAATGGGGGCATGGAAGAACGGCTGGTTTCTTCTGGCAGCCGGTTGGGCCAGTGCTATTCTGATCACCGCCATGGACATCTGGGGCCTGCCAGATTCGCTCCGAGCCGCATGGCAAGTAATCGTCGGTGGGTCAATGAGTCCGCACGAAATACTCTGTCGCGATCGCGCGCAGCGGAAGCGAAGCGAAGCGAGCGGAGTGGAGGGACCTGCTTTTCGATCGGCCTACGCCAATGCCGCAGGCTGACTCAGGACGACGAACCATGTACGAAACCATCCTCCTAACCCTCGACGGCACGCCCACCGACCGCGCCATCATCGAGCACGTCAAACAACTCGCCAAACTGGCCCACAGCCGCCTGGTGCTCCTCCACGTGGCAGACGGATGGGCCGCCCGCACCTACGGCCGCGACGCCGTCAGCCCGGAAATCTCCGAAGACACAGCTTACTTGGAAAAAGTCCGCGCCGAGTTCGAAGCCGCCGGCATCCCGGCCCAGGCCGAACTAGCCTACGGCGAACCCGCCGACGAAATCATCAAATGGATCAAGCAAAAAGGATGCGACCTGGTAGCCATGAGCACCCACGGCCACCGCTTCCTCGCCGACGTATTCCTCGGCACGACCGCCACCCGCGTGCAGCACAGCATCAGCGCCCCGGTCTTGCTGCTCCGGGCAAAGTGAAATTTCTGCCCCTCCGTGGTTTTTGCTCCGTGACCTCTGTGGTTCAAGCTTTTGGTTCGGGTCTCAGATCAAACTTCTAAGCGCGAAGGCAAGAAGTCCAGCACCCCGCCCACCGGGGTAGGGCTTAACTTCACAATGCGACTCAACGTGCAGTAGGAGTATCCTGATAACAGCCATGGCTAAGCGAAGATCGCCGCGTAACGTCAAGAACCAAGACTTGCGCTTCAACATCGAGACCGAGCGGGAAAATGACGGCCGTTGGATCGCCGAGATCGCCGACATCCCCGGGGTCCTCGCCTATGGCCGCAGCGAGAACCAAGCTAAGGCGAACGCCTACGCTCTCGCTCTGCGTGTGATCGCTGACCGCGTCGAAAAGTCCCGGACCGTTCCAGAATCTATCAGTCTCGTCTGCGCTTCGGCGTGAGCCGATGGGCAAGCGCGAAGGCCGGGAGAGTCTACAAGGCCCTCTAGCGAATTGGCTGGTACGCCGTCTCCCAGAGCGGCTCACACATCAAGCTGAGACACCGCGATACCAAATTTCCGGACTACATTTGGGCGTTTCATGATCGCATAGAAATCGGGCCCAAAATGCTGGCTCGCATCGCCAAACATACTGGGTTAAAACCGTCTGATATTTAGGTCTTGAAACCCAATCCCGCCCTTCCGCTGTCCGCCCCTACGCAATCCCTTCCGGAACGACTAAACTATAAGCACCAGGAAGGCCGTGATCCATGAACAGTTTCAACTCTCATTCCACTCATAGAGTCGGCAACAAAGAATACGAAATCTTCCGTCTCGACGCGCTCGACAAGCAGGGCATTTCCACGACGCACCTGCCCTTTTCCATGCGCATCCTGCTTGAGAACCTGTTGCGCACCGAAGACGGCATCAACGTACGAAAAGCCGACATCGCCGCATTGGCCGCCTGGAATTCCAAATCCAAGCCCGATAAAGAAATCGCCTTCACTCCCAGCCGCGTCCTCCTGCAGGATTTCACCGGCGTGCCCGCCGTCGTCGACCTCGCCGCAATGCGCGACGCCATGAAGCGTTTGGGCGGCGATCCCGGACTCATCAATCCGCTGCAACCTGCCGAGCTGGTCATCGACCACTCAGTTCAGGTGGATGAATTCGGCACGCCGCAAGCCTTTCAGCTCAACGCCGAACTCGAGTTTCTCCGCAACAAAGAGCGCTACGCCTTTCTGCGCTGGGGCCAGACTTCGTTTCGCAATCTCTCGATCGTTCCACCCGACACCGGCATCGTGCACCAGGTAAATCTCGAATATCTCGCCCGCGTGGTCTTCGTCGAAGAAACCAACGGCAAACGCGTCGCCTATCCCGACACACTAGTAGGAACAGACAGTCACTCAACGATGATAAATGGTTTGGGAGTGCTGGGCTGGGGCGTGGGAGGGATTGAGGCTGAGGCGGCGATGCTGGGCCAGCCGGTTTCTATGGTGATTCCGCTAGTGGTGGGAGTGAAGCTGACTGGCCGCTTGCGTGAGGGTGCAACCGCTACTGACCTGGTTCTCACCATCACAGAGATGTTGCGCAAGCACGGCGTGGTCGGCAAGTTTGTGGAGTATTTCGGTCCGGGCCTGCAGGATTTGCCGGTGGCCGATCGCGCCACCATCGCCAACATGTCGCCGGAATACGGCGCGACTTGCGGCATTTTTCCCGTGGATAAAGAAAGCCTGCGTTATCTCCGCCTCACCGGGCGCAGCGAAGAGCAGATCGCGCTGGTCGAAGCGTACTGCCGCGAGCAGGGCCTTTTCCACGACGAAAAAACTCCGCAGGCGCAGTACTCCGAACTTTTGTCGCTCGATCTCGACGCGGTGGAACCGAGCCTGGCTGGCCCAAAGCGTCCGCAGGATCGCGTGCCGCTCTCTGCAGCGGGTAAGTCTTTCCACGATGCGTTGCCCTCGCTGATGAAGCCAAAATCGGCGGCCAAAACCGCGGCATCGTCAACCGTCTCTGCCGCTAATCAAGCCCGCTGGGAGCAGGAAGGCGGTGGTACGGCCGTCGGCGTCGAAGATCCCAACGTCCACGAGCATGTTCCTCGCGATGTGAAGAAAGCTCTCAAACACGGAAGCGTCGTGATCGCCGCGATCACTTCCTGCACCAACACGTCGAATCCCTCGGTGCTGGTGGCTGCGGGACTCGTCGCCAAGAAAGCGGTCGAGAAAGGCCTCACCGTTCCGCCCTGGGTGAAGACATCGCTTGCGCCCGGCTCAAAAGTCGTCCGCGATTATCTGGAGCAGGCGCAGCTCATGCCTTATCTTGAGAAGCTCAAATTTCATCTGGTCGGCTACGGCTGCACCACGTGCATCGGAAACTCCGGCCCGCTGCCGACGGAAGTTTCTCAGACGATTGAAGAAAAAGATCTGGTGGTCGCATCGGTACTCTCCGGGAACCGCAACTTTGAGGGCCGCATCAACTCGGAAGTCCGCGCCAATTACCTGATGTCTCCGCCGCTGGTGGTGGCGTTTGCACTGGCCGGCCGCATTGACGTCGATCTGCACAAAGACCCGTTGGGCAAAGGCAAAGACGGCAATCCCGGTCTACCTCAAAGATCTCTGGCCCACGCAGGCCGAAGTGGATTCCGTCGTCAAACACAACATCACTTCCGATATGTTCCGCCGCAGCTACGGCGAGGTCTACCACGGCGACGAGCGCTGGCGCGGGCTGCCCGTGCCCAAGGGTGAGACCTACGTGTGGGACGACGCTTCCACCTACATTCGCCTCGCGCCCTACTTCGACGGCATGTCGCTGAAACCCGCGCCGGTCGAGGACCTCAAGCACGCCCGCGTGCTCGCCGTTCTCGGCGATAGCGTTACCACCGACCACATTTCACCCGCCGGCTCCATCAAGAAAGACAGCCCAGCGGGAAAATATTTGCAGGAACACGGCGTCAAGCCCGCCGATTTCAATTCTTACGGCTCGCGCCGGGGCAATCACGAAGTGATGGTGCGCGGCACCTTCGCCAACGTGCGTCTGCGCAACAAAATGGTCCCCAACCTCGAAGGCGGATTCACCCGGCATCTCCCGGGCGGCGCCGAGATGAGCATTTTCGAAGCTTCAGAAAAGTACATTGCCGAGCGCATCCCGCTGGTGATTCTGGCGGGCAAAGAATACGGTTCCGGCTCGTCGCGCGACTGGGCGGCCAAAGGCCCTCGTCTGCTCGGAGTGCGCGCCGTGATCGCCGAAAGCTACGAGCGTATCCACCGCTCCAACCTGGTGGGCATGGGCATTCTCCCATTACAGTTCGTTGTGGGAGAGAACGCCGAATCGCTAAAACTCACGGGCGAAGAGATTTTCGAGATCGCCGGCATCCGCGCTCTGGTCGAGCACTTCGCTCCCGGCCGCAAGCTGAAAGTCCGCGCCACAGTCAACGGAAAGGTGACGGAGTTCGATGCGTTAGTCCGCATCGATACGCCGCAGGAAGCGCAGTATTACGCCAACGGCGGGATATTGCAGTTTGTGCTGCGCCAACTCATAGCCAAGCCAAGCGCGCAGCCTGTGGGGGCGTAGACCGGCGTCTAAAGTGGGGCTAATCCGGCGGCTCGCGAAAGGCGGAAAGCTAAGCCCCTGCAGCCATGGCCTTCGACCGCTCGCTCGTCCGTTGTTTGCCGCCCGGTTTGCTTCTGCCGGTTCCGCCCTCGAGTTTGAAGTTGGCGACCATTTTTTGCAGATCTAGTGCCAGCCCGGATAAATCCTGACATGCCTTAGCCGATTGTTGCGCGCCGTCGGTGGCTTCTTTCACCAGTTTGGCAATCGTCTCCATGTTTTGATTAATTTCTTCGGTGGCGCTCGATTGTTCTACCGCGGCCGTGGCAATCTGCGTGATCATGCCGCCGACGTTCTCTGAAGTGTGGATAATTTCTTTTAATGATTCGCCGGCCTGGGCTGTGGTTTTCACTCCTTCATCGACTTGCTTCCGGCCCTCCTCCATCGCCAAGACAGCCACTTTGGTTTCGTTTTGCACCGTCTGGATCATCTGCGCGATCTCTTTCGTGGCGGAAGTGGTTCGCTCGGCGAGTTTCCGAACTTCGTCGGCCACCACGGCGAAGCCTCGCCCTTGTTCTCCGGCTCGCGCTGCTTCGATGGCCGCGTTCAAGGCCAGCAGGTTGGTCTGGTCGGCGATGTCGTTGATCACGCCGATGATGTGCCCGATCTGGTCAGAACTCTTGCCCAGCTCCTGCACTTTCTTCGCCGTGCCGCTGACTGACTCGGCGATGCCCTGCATTTTGGCCAGAGTTTCGTCGACGATGGTACCGCCTTTGCGGGCGGTCTCGGCGGCGGTGCGGGAGGCCTCGGCCGCCTTGGTGGAATTCTCGGAAACCTGCAACACGGTGGAGGACATTTCCTGCATGGCGGTGGCGACCTGGGTCGTCTGGTCTTTCTGGGTTTCGGCGCCCTGGGCCTGCAGCGTGGCGGATGAAGACAGTTCTTCGCTGGCGCTGGCTACATGCTCGGCCGTACCGGCGATCGACTGGATCACTTCCCGCAGGTTATTTTTCATCGTGTTCAGGGCTGAAGTTGCTTCTCCGATCTCGTCTTGTGCTGTAACGTCTAGGTCATCAGCCGTCAGGTCGTTCTGAGCAATCTGGTTGGCCAGACCAACCGACGCCGATAGAGGCTTGGTCACCAGCTTGCGCACCAGAGCAAACACCACGCCTGCGGCGGTGAGCATGGTGAGAAAGCTGATAAGGAACAGAGCTATCGAATTTGCACTGGCCGTCTTAACCAGTTCTTCGGTGGATGCGCTCAAGGCAAAAGCGCCGCGCAGATCTCCCACCTTCATTCCCTCTTTTGTGTAACCGAAAGGATCTTTCGTGCCGGCCGGGTCACCATGGCAGAGCAGACAGTCCTGGGTGAGCCGGACGGCTTGGGCGTAGCGCATTACGTCCTTTCCGTTTTCCACCAGCCGTTCGGAGTATTCGGTCTGGGAAGAGTCTCGCTGAAACAGTTCCAACGCGCGGCGTTCAAATTCGTCCGGCTGGTTCTTGGGATCGCGCGGGCTGAGGGAAGGCGTGTGGAAGGTCATGTGTTGCTTTTCCGCGTACAGCTGGGCAACGCTCCAGGCAACTACAACCGGGACCTGCGTCAAATGTTTGAAGTTGTGGTTGGGGACAAGGGTCTCGATGTTTTCTGAGAACCATGAACGGGTGGCGGTGGCCATGCCGGTGATTTGACGCACTTTGTCGCGGAAGGCGTCCTCTGCCTGGGCGTTGACCCGCCGCTGGGTAATCCAGAAGCTGACGGCGGAGGTGAACACCAGGGTTAAGACGATCGATCCGACGATCTTTCCCGTCAATTTCATGCGGCTGAACATTTCGTCACCTGCTTTGTCTGAAGTTTCACTGATCGAAGACGCTTAGGCTCCGCTGGCTGCCGCCATAGCTTTTGGGCGCTGGCTCCCGTGCTGTTTCTCGCGCCTGCCGCCTCCGGCCCCGTCGCCGAGCTTGAAGTTGCCCACCATCTTCTGGAGATCCAGCGCCAGCCCGGATAAGTCCTGACAGGCTTTAGCCGAGTGTTGGGCTCCGTCGGTGGCTTCCTTCACCAGCTTGGCAATCGATTCCATGTTCTGATTGATTTCTTCAGTTGCGCTCGATTGTTCCACCGCCGCCGTCGCAATCTGCGTGATCATTCCCCCGACGTTCTCTGAAGTGTGAATGATCTCTTTTAACGATTCGCCCGCCTGCGCGGTGGTCTGCACGCCTTCGTCCACCTGTTTGCGGCCTTCTTCCATGGCCGCGACCGCCACTTTGGTTTCGTTCTGCACCGTCTGGATCATCTTGGCGATCTCTTTAGTAGCAGTGGTAGTGCGCTCGGCCAGCTTGCGGACTTCGTCGGCCACCACGGCGAATCCCCGGCCCTGCTCTCCGGCGCGGGCAGCCTCAATGGCAGCGTTGAGAGCGAGCAGATTGGTTTGGTCGGCGATGTCGTTGATGACGCCGATGATGTGCCCGATCTGGTCGGAACTCTTGCCCAGTTCCTCGACTTTCTTGGCGGTGCTGCTGACCGATTCGGCGATGGCTCGCATCTTGGCCAGCGTTTCATCGACGATGCCGCCGCCTTTGCGGGCGGTTTCGGCGGCGGTGCGGGACGCTTCGGCGGCCTTGGTGGAGTTCTCTGAAACCTGCAAGACGGTGGAAGACATTTCCTGCATGGCGGTGGCGACCTGGATGGTCTGGTCTTTCTGGGTTTCAGCGCCCTGGGCCTGCAAAGTGGCGGAAGAGGATAACTCCTCACTCGCACTGGCCACATGCTCGGCCGTCCCCGCAATCGACTGGATTAGCTCACGCAGGCTGGCGCTCATTTTATTCATTGCGGCGGTCAGGTCGCCGAGTTCGTCCTGGCTGCGCACGACTAGATCGTCGTGAGTCAAATCGCCCGCCGCAATCGCCCCCGCCTGGACCAGTACGGATTGGGTTGCGCCAGAGATGCTGCGACTCAGAAAAACTGCCAGGAAAGTTCCGATGGCCAAAGCCATAAGAGTCGTGACCGCCATGGTGAGGTTAAGAGCGTTGTTCTCCGCCTGCAGCTCTTCTTTGTTCTTGGCCAATTGTTCGGTCAATGAATCTGCCATAGTATCAAGCGATTTCTTGATAGCCTCGTTGGCCGGGGTAGCCTGGTCGGTGAATTCGTTCCCCGCATCGCTGATTGCGCTGCCCTCGCTGCTGGCTGCGTCGGGCATGGCAGATTCCTGCGCCCCACGCAGCGCGGGAAGTATTTTCTTGATTTCTTCCAGCCGGTCACGGTTTGCCTGGACCGTCCATCCGGGGGCAAATTTGTCGAGCTGAGCGACGTCGTTGGCCACGTCATCCCAGGTTCCGTCAAACCATTTTTTGGCGGCGTCTTTTCTCGCCGCGTCCCCTCCCGCGAGAATGACTTGCCGCCCCTTGTTCTGAGCCTGATTTAGATCGCGCTGCAACCTTCGGCAGGTCTCAAGCGTTGGGTACCTTTGCTCAAACGCAATATCCTGGCTTTTCTTGACCTCGCTCGTCTTTACATAGGTCATGGCGGAACTGAAGACCATCAAGGTCAGTATCCCCCCAAAGCCAAACCCAAGCTTTTTGCCGAGCGTGAGTCTCATTTTTTAGCCCCTTGAGAGATACGAAATGGTTCTGACGACCTTCCCGTGAAGTTCACCGCCTGGGAAATTTGCGTTTGAGCGATTCTGTTCCAGCGCAAGCTCGCGGGATTTGCCGCCTTTTAACCTTTCCCGGCCGCCGCGGGGAACGACCTCCTGAGGCTCGCCTGATTCACCGTTCCCTCCAACAGCCGATTCTTCCGAACTGGCGACTCTTGTTTTTGGGACGCGGGTCGGCCAGTGTGCCGCATATTAATTTCGGCTGTAGGCGTCATCGGCCTCCGAGGAGCCAAACTTTACGGAACCAGACGGGTCCGGCTTGCTCCAAAGGTCGAGCCTTATGGATTCTTTGGGTTAGCGCAAGGATCGAAGCCAGCCTCTAGACGTAGCCGTGTACGCCAGAATATTGAAGACCGTGACCAGGAAGGAGGCATCTGATTCGCGACTTCGGGGTAACTTCGTATTCCTTCGTTCCTGCCGCCAGACGAAGCGATGCATCACGCGGTATAATAAAAAATTGCTCTCATGCCGACGAAGCGTCTGATCCGTTCCACTACAGTTCTCTGCGTCCGCCGCGACGGCAAAGTTGTGCTTGCCGGCGATGGCCAGGTCACGCTTGGCGAAGCCGTTATCAAGCACACTGCCAAGAAGATCCGCCGCCTGTATAACGACAAAATTCTGGCCGGATTTGCCGGTTCCACCGCAGACGCGTTTACCCTTTTCAGCCGTTTTGAATCGAAGCTCGAGCAGTACCATGGCAATCTCGGGCGAGGCGCGGTCGAACTGGCGAAGGACTGGCGAACCGACAAGTTCCTGCGCCATCTGGAAGCGCTGCTGCTGGTTTCGGATAAAGAACAGACTTTTCTGCTCAGTGGGCAGGGCGATGTGATTGAGCCGGATGGCGGGATTGCGGCCATCGGCAGCGGCGGGCCTTACGCGCAGGCGGCGGCACAGGTTCTGGCCGAGCACACCCAGCTTTCCGCGCGGCAGATTGCGGAAGAAGCGATGAAGGTTGCCGGCAGAATGTGCATCTATACGAATGATAAGGTGACGATTGAGGAGTTGTGAGGGCAGTGATCAGTGATCAGTGGCCAGTGATCAGTCAATCGGTTGAAATCGAAGACTGACCACTGACCACTGGCAACCGACCACTTTTTATGGCTATCTACTTACCTGCTACCGCCGAAGAACCCGCTGCAGCGCTCGACGAACTGACGCCGCGCGAGATCGTGACTGAACTCGACAAGTACGTCATCGGGCAGAACGCCGCCAAGCGCGCCGTCGCCATTGCTCTGCGCAACCGCATGCGCCGGCAAAAACTTCCGCCTGACATGGCGGAGGAAGTCATTCCCAAGAACATCATCATGATTGGGCCGACCGGCGTGGGAAAGACCGAAATTGCCCGCCGCCTGGCCAAGCTGGCGAATTCGCCGTTTCTCAAGGTGGAGGCATCGAAGTTTACCGAAGTGGGATACGTGGGCCGCGACGTTGAGTCGATGATTCGCGACCTGCTGGAAATTGCCATCGACAATGTCCGTAGCGAAAAGCTGGAGGACGTGGCTGATAAAGCCGAACTCAATGCCGAGGAGCGTCTGCTCGATATTCTTCTGCCACCGTCATCGCCGCGCCCCAGTGACTCCGGCAACAGCGGCGGTGTGGTTCTTGATGGAAGCGGCGCACTGGTTGAGTCCTCCAACCGCACCCGCGAAAAGCTTCGCCAGCAGTTGCGTGAAGGCAAGCTCGACGAACGGGTGGTTGAAATCGACGTTCGCGAGCGCAATTTTCCGTCGTTCGAAATCATTTCCAACCAGGGCGTCGAAGAGATGGACGTCAACATCAAAGACATGTTGCCCAACATCTTCGGCCAGCGCACCAAGAAGCGGAAGATGAAGGTGAACGAAGCCTTCGAATACCTGATTCAGGAAGAAGAGCAGCGCCTGATCGATATGGACCAGGTAACCCGCATGGCCATCGATCGCGTGGAAGATTCCGGCATTATTTTTCTCGACGAAATCGACAAGATCGCTGGCCGCGAAGGCGGCCACGGGCCTGACGTTTCCCGCGAAGGCGTGCAGCGTGACATCCTGCCCATCGTGGAAGGCACCACGGTCAACACGCGCTACGGCATGGTGCGCACCGACCATATTTTGTTCATCGCGGCCGGAGCGTTCCACGTTTCGAAACCGAGTGACCTGATTCCCGAGCTGCAGGGCCGCTTTCCCATCCGGGTCGAGCTGCAGTCGCTGACCATGGAAGACTTCATCCGCATTCTTACCGAGCCGAAATCTTCGCTAACCAAGCAATACACGGCGCTGCTCGAAACCGAAGGCGTCAAGCTGGAGTTCACCAAGGACGCACTTGATGAGGTCGCCCGCTTTGCCTTCCGCGTCAATGAAGGCACGGAGAACATCGGCGCCCGCCGCCTGCACACCATCATGGAGCGGGTCCTGGATGAAATCAGTTTCGACGCGCCCGACAAAAAAGGCGCGCAGATCACCATCGACGCCGACTACGTGCGCCAGATGTTGGCCGACATTGTGAAAGATCAGGATCTGTCGCGGTATATTCTGTAAGTTCTGTCAGGCAAACCGCTTTCCTGTTAGCTGCATCTAAGCCGAATCCATGACTACGATCGACCGCAGTCGCTTGCAGTCCCTTATGCAGCGCGAGCAGCAGCGCTTTGTCAACGACCGTCCGAAATCTAAAGCACTGTTCGAACGCGCCGGCAAATCGTTACTGGCGGGCGTGCCCATGAACTGGATGCGCAAATGGGCCGGCGCCTTCCCACCGTTTGTGCGCGAAGCACAAGGCGCGCAACTTTTCGATGTCGACGGCAATCGCTACATTGACTTCTCTCTCGGCGATACCGGGGCTATGACCGGCCATTCGCCCTACGCCACGGTTAAAGCCGTCGAAGAACAGTTGAAGCGTGGCATTACCCTGATGCTGCCCAGCGAAGATGCGATCTTCGTTGCCGAAGAATTGCAGAAGCGCTTTGCCCTGCCGTACTGGCAATTCGCGCTGACAGCCACCGACGCCAATCGCTTTTCCGTTCGCCTTGCGCGCCAGATCACCGGCCGCCCGAAGATTCTGGTTTTCAACTGGTGTTATCACGGCACGGTGGACGAGACCTTCATCACGCTGCATCCCGATGGCACGGTGGGCGCGCGCCGCGGTAACGTTGGCCCGCCGGTGGATCCTTCGGTCACCACGAAAGTGGTCGAATTTAACGATGTGGCGGCTCTGGAAAAAGCTCTCGCCGAAGGCGATGTTGCCTGCGTGCTGGCGGAGCCGGCCATGACTAACGTGGGCATCGTGCATCCCGAGCCGGGATTTCACTCCGCCCTGCGCGAACTCACGGACAAAGCCGGCACCCTGTTGATCATCGATGAGACGCACACGATTTGCGCGGGCCCGGGCGGATACACCCGCGCCCAGAAACTCGAACCCGACTTTCTGGTCTTCGGCAAGCCGATTGGCGGCGGAGTTCCCGGCGCCGCGTACGGATTCACCGACGAAGTCGCCAAGCAAATCAGCGAGCGTCAGAATCTGGAAGACTGCGACGTCGGTGGCATTGGCGGCACGCTCGCCGGAAACGCGCTTTCCCTGGCCGCGATGCGCGGCACGCTCAGCAAAGTTCTGACCCAGGAAGCGTTCGATCGCATGATCCCGCTCGCCGAACGTTGGGTGGCGGGCGTGGACAAAGCCATCAAAGAATCCGGATTGCCCTGGCACGTGACCCAACTCGGCTGCCGCGCCGAATATCTGTTTTCGCCCAAGCCTCCGAAGAACGGCGCCGAAGCCCACGCCGCCATGGATTTCGAACTCGAGCGCTTCATGCATCTTTATGCCATGAACCGTGGCATCCTGCTCACTCCCTTTCACAACATGGCGTTGATGTCGCCTGCTACGGAGAACGACGACGTGGACCAGCACTCTCGCATCTTCCGGGAGGCGGTAAAAGAGCTGGCTGCGTAGTGTCTATAGCTGCAAGATAATAAACTCCATGCGTCTGAGAACCGGGAACCGAAATCTGCGAACTGTTCTCTGTTACCCTGTTCTTTCCCATGAAGCGAACTCTCGCGAAGCTGGGGTTGTGCCTGTCGGTTCCAGCCCTGTTCGCATCCTGCGGTGCGCCCGGCATTCCCATCCCGTCCGCGCTGGAACTGCCGCGCACGGTCAGCGACTTGCGCGCCGCGCGCAAAGGGAACAAAGTTTTTCTCAGTTGGACCGTCCCGGCGAAAACCACCGAAGGCCAGAACATTCGCCACATGGGTTCTACGCTAGTCTGTCGCAGCGTTGAAGCCGGGGTCGACTGCAAACATCCGATCGCGGAACTGGCTGCCGCGCAGTTGCCCGCTCCGGTGCCGGGCAAAGCCACCGGCAAGGTCCCAACTCCCCGCGCGACCTACCTCGACACCCTCTCGCGCGATTTCGAAATTCAGAATTCGACTGCGGAGATCGTGTATGCCGTCGAGGTTCAAAATGAAGAGCGGCGAAACGCCGGATTTTCGAATCAGGCAAAGGTGCCGGCCGCCCCAACGCTTGCGCCACCAGAAAACTTTGCCGCACAAGTGACAGCCCAGGGAGTGCAAGTCTCGTGGGCCTGCTTGTCTGCAAAGGCTGTTCCCGAGAGTGCGGCCCTCCGCTTTCTCGTGCGCGTGTATCGAAAATCTGAAGACGGCAAGAACGACGCGAAGGTGGGCGAAGCCGATGCGCGCGATTGTTCGCATCCCGGCGTGCTCGACCAGAGTTTCGAGTGGGAGAAGACTTATCTATACCGGGCCAACGTGGTCACGCGCATTTCTCCGCCGGGCAAGCCGGAGCTTGAGGTGGAAGGCGACGACACACCAGAGGCAAGAGTCTTCACGCACGACGTATTCCCGCCTGTCGTTCCTTCTGGATTGCAAGCGGTGTATTCCGGGGTCGGACAAGCGCCCTTTATTGATCTGATCTGGGCCCCGGTCACCGACGCCGACCTGGCTGGCTACAATGTCTTCCGCCACGAAGAGGGAAGCGAGCCGGTGCGCATCAACACCGAACTGGTGAAGACGCCCGCATATCGCGACATGCAAGTGGCTTCCGGCAAGAAGTATTTCTATTCGGTTTCGGCTGTAGACGCGAGAGGAAATGAGAGTGGGCGGTCGGAGGAGGCCAGCGAACAAGTACCATGAAATGAAAACCGCAGAGGACACGGAGGACGCGGAGAGTTGCGAATTAACCCAGCACCGAAATCGGGTTTAATGGTGAATTTGTAAAAGGCACTTTCATTCTCGGCGTCCTCAGCGTACTCTGCGGTTTTCTCTTATGAAATATTGCCGATTCCAACTGAATGGCCAGGCGCAGTATGGGCTGGTCGAAACTGTCGCCGGAAGTGAAATGATCACCCGGCTGCTCGTTGCGCCCGCCTGACACGTCCGACGGCGACATCGAAGGGCTGCCCAGCAAGCGCATGGACCACTTGCCTCTGGCGCAAACCGCGTTGCTCGCGCCGGTGCAGCCTTCAAAGATTGTCTGCATTGGGCGGAATTACCGCGAGCACGCGGCCGAACTGGGCCACGATGTTCCGGTTGAGCCGCTGATCTTTCTCAAGCCGCCGTCTTCGCTGCTGGCGCCGGGCGGCGAAGTCCGCCGGCCGAAAATCTCCGAGCGCGTGGATTATGAAGGCGAGCTTGGAGTGGTGATTGGCCGGACTTGTCACAAACTCAGCGCGGACGAGGACGTGCGCCCGTATATTCTCGGCTACACATGCGTCGACGACGTGACCGCGCGCGACCTGCAAAACAAAGACGGCCAATGGTCACGCGCCAAAGGCTTTGACACCTTCTGCCCGGTCGGTCCCGTAGTGGCCGATGAGATTGATCCCTGGGCGGGAGTTGGCGTGGAGACGCGGGTCAACGGCGAAATCCGGCAGCAGGGCAACACGAGGGATTTCATTTTCCCGCTCGATGTCGTCATCCGCCACATTTCTCAAGTCATGACGCTGCTTCCCGGCGACCTCATCGCTACCGGAACTCCTAAGGGTGTGGGGCCGGTGGTGGCAGGTGACGTGATCGAAGTCAAAGTCGAAGGCGTTGGGACGTTGCGGAATCCCGTGGTGGACGATTAGAAATTGTCCAGTCCTCTTGTCGTACGGCTCATACCTGCCTTTTTTGTCGACAACTTCCTACTGAGATACCTCGTCGATTTCCAAGATCCTGCAATGGCCGCAACATCGTTGACGACCCGTTGGTCTGCCTGGCTGCCCCGTTTGAAAATTTCTGCTTGACACATAGTGTTATAGTCAACTATAACACTAGACATGCCCCTGGTGATGAATGCGGGGCACAGCCCGAAGGGGAGAAGCTTAAGGAGAATGACGATGAAAACCCTCAGTCTTATGTTGTCCGCTGTTCTGTTGTCGCTCGGCACCGTGGCGTTCGCCCAGTCCGACATGCAAAAGTCTTCCGTCGCGCCTGCGCCGTCGGAGGCGCAGAAGTCCTTTACAACTATGAAAAGCCTGGCGGGAGAGTGGGAGGGCCCGGTCACCGTGGCGGAGATGCCGCAGATGTCAAACGGCAAGCCGCTCCACGTCTCGCTCCGCGTGACCTCGCGGGGGAACGCGCTGGTGCACGAGCTTCAGGAAGCAGGCACGCCGCTGGATGCGACAAAGTACGATCATCCGGTCACCATGCTCTACGTGGATGGAGACCAGCTGACGCTGATTCACTACTGCGACGCTGGGAACCGGCCGCGCATGACCGGCAAGATGTCGCCCGACGGCAAGACGGTCGAGTTCGAGTTGAAGGACATCAGCGGGAGCACGGAGGAGCACATGCACCATTCCGTGTTCACCATTGTCGACGCCAACCATCACACCGAGGATTGGACGTTCATGATGAAGGACAAGCCGATCCACGCGCACTTCGACCTGCAACGCGTACAGTGAACGGGTTTTTTCGCAAGGACGATCTGGAAACCAGGATGGACCGTGAGTGGAACGACAGTCAGCCGATTTACCGCCAGCTTCGCGACCGTGTGGTCGCGATGATACTCGACGGAGTGCTGAAAGAAGGCGATCCGTTGCCCTCGGTGCGCACAGTCGCGGCTGAATATCGGGTGAATCCGCTCACGGTCCTGAAGGGCTACCAACAACTGGTGGTCGAAGAACTGGTGGAGAGCAGGCGGGGTCTTGGCATGTTCGTGAAGGACGGCGCACGCGGCCTGCTGCTCAAGGGCGAACGCCAGAAGTTTCTTGCCGAAGAGTGGCCCCGGGTTTACGAAACTATTCAGCGACTTGGCCTGAAGGCGGATGAGCTGCTGGACACTACGGCGAAGCGCCGGAGGACATCAGATGGCCCCACTGACTGAGCTTGAAAAGAAGCGAGCCAGGCGCGCGATTATTGCGACGCAAAGAGCGCGCCGCAACGCGCGGCTGGCCCCGATTTCTCGCAGCGCAAAGGACGCCTGCCCGGAATGACGGTTGAATCCATGGCTTGCATAGAAACCCGCGGCCTGCGCAAGGCCTTCGGCGCCACGGTTGCGCTCGACGGCGTCAATTTGCGTGTGGAAGAGGGCCGCATCCTCGGAATCATAGGTCCCAACGGCGCGGGCAAAACGACCATGCTCAACGCGATTCTGGGCCTCACTCCGTATGAGGGGAAGCTAAAGGTTCTGGGACGCGATCCCTGGAACGAGCGCGATCAGCTCATGCGCGATGTCTGCTTCATTGCCGATGTGGCGGTGCTGCCCCGGTGGATCCGGGTTGCGCAAGTGCTTGATTATGTCGCGGGCGTGCATCCGCGATTCGATCGCGCCAAGGCGGAAGGTTTTCTTGCCAAGACAACGATCCGCCACGTCAGCAAAGTGCGGGAACTGTCGAAGGGCATGGTAACGCAACTGCACCTTGCTCTGGTCATGGCCATCGACGCGAGATTGCTGGTGTTGGACGAGCCGACGCTTGGCCTGGACATTCTGTACCGCAAGCAGTTCTACGACTCCCTGCTGACCGACTACTTCGATCGCAGCCGCACTATTGTGTTGACGACCCACCAGGTGGAGGAGGTCGAGCACGTCCTCACCGATCTCATATTTATCGACCGTGGCCGCATCGTGCTCGATTGCAGCATGGAAGAAATCGAATCGCGCTATCTGGAAGTGAAGGTGCGCCCCGAGCAGGTAGCCGAGGCACGGGCCCTCAAGCCGATGCATGAGCGCCAGATGCTGGGACGCAGCATCCTGCTATTCGATCGCGTCCTTGATCAGAAACTCGATCGCGAGCAGCTTGCCAGGTTTGGGGACGTGCGAACGCCTGCCATTGCCGATTTGTTCGTTGCCGTAATGGGTAATCAAAGTTCCGCAACCCAAGGAGCGGGTCGATGAGTACTCAATCCAACGCGATATCTGAGCCCTTCCAATCGCAAAGCATTACGCCGGCAGGCATTCCGGCGACTCGAGTCTTCTACTGGGCGGTGCGGCGAGAATTGTGGGAGTACCGGTCGATCTACATTGCGCCACTGGCGGTCGCGGCGGTCGCTCTGTTTGCCTTCTCGCTGAGTTCGATTGCGGGCATCTGGGAAAAGGCGCTGAGGCTCAATCCGGCGCGACCTCAAGCGCCATACGACATGGCGGCAGGTCTGATGATGATTACCGGTATCGTCGTGAGTGTGTTTTATTGTCTCGACGCGCTGCACGGCGAGCGCCGCGATCGCAGCATCCTGTTCTGGAAGTCGCTGCCGGTTTCCGATCTCACTACCGTCCTCTCGAAGGCGAGTATCCCGCTGGTCGTTCTGCCACTGCTCACCGTTGCGATTAGCGTCGCCATGCAGTGGCTTATGCTGCTGGTGAGCAGCGCCGTACTGCTGGTAAGCGGCATGAGTGTGACAATGCTGTGGACGAACCTGTCGTTTGTGCAAATGTCACTGTTGCTGCTGTACCACGTTCTCACGGCCCATGCGCTCTGGCCGGCGCCAGTTTACTGCTGGCTGCTTCTCGTGTCCGGATGGTCCCGCCGCGCGGCGTTTCTATGGGCAGCATTGCCGGTCGTCGCAATTGCCGGGGTCGAGCAGATTGCTTTCCACACCTGGCATTTCGCGGCTCTGGTGGGGGGCCGATTGATCGGGGCTGCGGCCCCTACTGTGGTTTCGACATCGCCAGGCATGTTCCCAACCGACCCAATGACGCATATCGCCCCGGGTAGTTTCCTGAGCAGCCCAGGGCTTTGGATCGGGCTGGCAATCGCCGCGGCATTTCTCGCCGCAGCGGTCCAGTTGCGCCGCCATCGAGGACCGATCTAAAAGAGGTTGAAGTCAATGACGGAGCGCACCGTTTCGCCACAAACCTACGCAAGAACCGGCGGAGTCCTGTACCTGATTATCATCGTGGCCGGCCTTTTCGCTGAGTTGTTGGTTCGAGGCAAACTGATTGTGTCAGGAGATGCGACAGCAACAGCCAAAAACATTACATCCTCTGAGTTGTTGTTCCGCAGCAGTGCTGCCATCGAGGTGGTATGGCTTTTGTGTGCGGTCGGCGTGACCCTGATCTTGTACGTGTTGCTCAGGCCGGTAAGCCAGAATCTGGCTTTGCTTGCGGCGATGTTCAACCTGGTGAGCATCGCGGTTGAGGCCGTCGCCACCGGAAGTTTGTTTGCCGCATTGTTTTTCCTGGGGCACGCAGATTACCTGAAAACATTTGAGCCCAAGCAACTGCATACGCTGGCGTATCTTTGTCTCAAGATATATGACTCGGGCTTCGCCATTACGCTGGTATTTTTTGCCTGTTGCCTTTTTGTTTACGGATATCTGGTTTACAAATCCACCTATTTCCCCAGGACGATTGGCGTTCTGCTGGTAATTGCTTCTCTGAGTTATCTGATAAACAGCTTTATGCTGTTCCTTGCTCCGGGCCACGCGCCAAAGATATTCCCCATTCTGGTGTTTGCCTTTGTTGGAGAATCGTCATTTTGCCTGTGGCTGATGGTGAAGGGAGTGGATATTCAACGATGGGAAGAGCGGGCCAGCGCTGGGGGGTGAGAGCAGGTAAGCAACATCTACCACGGTCCTGGACGTCACCGCGACTTCCGCATGTCCGCGGCCGGCCGGACGCCAGCGCTACATCTGGCTGAATATAAACGGCTTAAGCGCCGGTGGGCGAAAGCCTTCGATTCTGCATCTTTTTGATCTGCTCGCCCGTATATCCCGGTAGCATGAACGCCGCAGCACACTACTTCATGAATGCGATCGAATCCGAGGCCAGCGTCGTTGCTCGCGGTCTCCGCCGGCGCGATCCAGATTTGCTGGACCGCCTTATCGAACAGTATCAGCACCGGCTGCTTCGTTATCTCGTCTCACTGACAGGAAATCGTGGACTGGCGGAAGACCTCTTTCAGGAAACGTGGATTCGCGTGCTGGAACGCGGCCATCAGTACGATGGCAAGCACGAATTCGGCACGTGGCTTTACGCGGTAGCAAGAAACCTCACGATTGATTATTTCCGGAAGAAAAGCCCGGTCAGCCTGGATGGGCTGATGGACGATGAAGAGCACGCAGGGCGCCGAAACCAACTGGAACCGGCCGACACCCGGCCCATGGCGTGGGAAGTGATGCAGCAACGTGAGCAAGGCGAGCGCATCACCCGCGCGTTGGGCGGCATTCCGGCGGAATATCGTGAGACCGTGGTGCTGCGCTTCCAGGAAGGGTTGGATCTGGAGGAGATCTCGACCATAACGGGAGCCAAGCTGGGCACGGTGAAGTCACGGCTGTATCGCGGACTGAATATGCTGATCTCGCGGGTGAAGGGAGCGCGGGCATGACGCGAAACATACATGAGGACGCACTGAAGCTGATTTCTCTGGGTGGGGACCTTCCCGATGCTCAGCAGGTCTGGCTGCAGGCCCACCTCAATGAATGCGAAGCATGCCGCCAATATGCGGAAGGAGCAAGCGGGGTGGTTCGTGCTTTGCGTTCGCAGCCGCTGGCCGCTGATTCCCGCCTGGTGCGGGCCACGCAGATGCGAGTGCGGCAGCGCACGCTTGAACTACAGCAGACACGGGAGCGGCTTGTGGTGGTCGCATTGTCATGCACGCTCGTCGCATTTTTATCGGCGCTTACCACGCCACTGGTGTGGCAGGGATTTGCGTGGCTGGGACGATGGAATCAGATGCCGGGCCCGGTGTGGCAAGCCGGGTTCGCACTGTTCTGGATCGCGCCCACAGTCGCCGCCAGTCTGCTGTTTTTGGCGCACGGCACGCATTTGAGCGGCAGCGACGGCGCGTTTCGAGGTTGAAAAAGGAGAAATCAGGTGCAGGTGAAGAGCGACAAACATACTCGATTCGGTGATGAGTTGCGTTCCATACCACGGTGGGGCTGGGTTGTGTCGGTATTAGTTCTTGCCTGCATTCCAGTCGTGTTTACTGTGGTTATTGGACACGATCCCAAGGCGCCGGCCTTTTGGACCCGCGTCGGCATGGGCATTCTTTGCGGTATCTTCCTGAGCCTCTATACCCTGCTGATTTGCTATGTGAACTACGATGCCGGAAGGCGCGGCATGAACCGGCTGGTGTGGACTCTGTTGTCTGTGTTCGTTCCCAACGGGCTGGGGATCATCTTGTACTTTCTGTTGCGGCAACCTCTGCCTTCGTTATGCCCATACTGCCGGGCCCAGGTTCAGGGTGGATACGGCTATTGCCCCCAGTGCGGCAAGAATCTGAGCCTGCACTGTACCCGGTGCCAGCATGCGATCCATTCCGATGACGTGTACTGTCCGTACTGCGGGAAGCCGGCCGGGGCTGCCGATCTTTCCCTGCCGCCACAACCGCAGCAAATTTGAAATGCCTATGAAAGCCGCTGTCTATACCAGATACGGTGCTCCTACTGATGTTCTCCGCATCGAGGATGTCGAGAAGCCGGTTGCCAAGGACAACGAAGTTCTGATCAAAGTTCGCGCGGCTGCCGTCAATCCACTTGACTACGGCTTGATGAGCGGCGGATCGCTCGTGGTTCGCTTCATGACTGGCCTACGGAAACCCAAACTCATGCGACCCGGCGTCGATGTGGCGGGCGAGGTAGAAGGAGTCGGCAAGGACGTCACTCAGTTCAAAGCTGGCGACGTGGTATTCGGCTCGTGCCGCGGCGCTTTTGCTGAGTACGTGTGTGCTCCCGAATCGACATTGGCCGTGAAGCCGGATAACGTCACGTTTGAGCAAGCAGCTTCTGTACCTGTCGCGGCATACACCGCGTTGCAGGGTCTCCGGCTGGGCCGCTTGGGCGACAAGGGGCGGGCTCAGCCGAGGCAGAGTGTCTTGATCAACGGTGCGGCCGGGGGAGTGGGTACGTTCGCGGTACAGATCGCCAAGACGTTCGGTGTTGAGGTTACCGGCGTATGCCGCACCACCAACATGGAAATGGTGCGATCCATCGGCGCCGATCACGTCATCGATTACACTCGGGAGGATTTCACCAGGAGTGGGCAACGCTACGACCTAATTTTTGACTGCGTTGCGGACCATTCATTGTGGGCATGCAAGCGAGCCCTGACTCCGCAGGGGACATGCGTCCCTGTAGGAGGACCGGGCCGGTCAGTGGTCAGTCTTCTAGCTCGCGTCATCGCCGCGATTGTTTTGTCGCGACTCGTGAGCCAGAAGTTCACCCCCATTCTGGCAAGAGCGAGAAAAGACGACCTCAACACTATGCGAGAGCTTATGGCGGGCGGAAAAGTGACACCGGTCATCGACCGGCGCTACGGGTTGAATGAGGCCGCGGAGGCTGTCCGTTATCTGGGAGAAGGACACGCTCGCGGAAAAGTGATCATAAGTTTGGAATAGAGACGAATAGAGACATAGAACTTAAGAGGGAACCGATAGATTCTCCGTCCTCAGTCCCAGGTTCACACCGAAGCACCTGCGCTTCCTGGCCGATAAGGCTTGCTTTTCGAGCGGATGCGCGTTTAGCCTGCTGCCGGGTTCAAAACGAACAAGCCCAAAACGAACAACATGAGAAACATCCTCCTGCTGATGCTTGCTTTTCTTGCCGTTCCGGCTAAGTCCGTGGTTGCCGCATCCGGTTCTCCCTTGAAGGTAGGGATTGTCGGCATGGTTCACGACCATCTCGACGGTTTCTTCAAGGGTGGAAACCTTGTGCCCGCCGGCGGAATTTTGAGCCGGCCTGACGTTCAGGTGGTCGGCATTGTGGAGGCCGACGAGAAACTTTTCGATTCCTACGCGCAGCGCTATCATCTGCATCCCAGCCTTCGATTCGCCAGTATTCAGGAGATGGTCGCGCACACTCACCCGCAGGCAGTGCTGGTTTTTACTGCCCCCAGCGAGCACCGGCGAGTGGTCGAGGAATGCGCCCGGTTGGGTGTCCACGTGATGGTAGAAAAGCCTCTGGCGACCAGCTACCAGGATGCGCTGGCCATTCGGGACGCGGCGCAGCGCGGCAAGATTCATGTGCTGGTCAACCTGGAGACGTCCTGGTATGCGAGTGGGACGGAAGCGTTCAATCTGCTCAAGCAGGGCGCCCTGGGGCCGATGGTGAAGACGGTCTTTCGCGACGGTCACGGCGGACCAAAGCTGATCGGGGTAAGCCCCGGGTTTCTGGCTTTTCTGGGCGATCCCAAGCAGGATGGCGGCGGAGCACTTTTTGATTTCGGCTGCTATGGGGCGAACCTGATGACCTGGCTTATGAATGGCGAGGCTCCGCTATCGGTCACCGCCGTCACCAAGCAATTACAGCCGGAAACGTATCCCAACGTTGATGACGAGGCGGAGATTGTTCTCAATTACAGGACCGCGGTCTCGATTCTTCAGGCGTCGTGGAATTGGCCTTTCGCGGTGAAACAGATGGACGTTTATGGGCGCGCGGGATATGCAAAGGCAATCGATTCCACAAGGATTGAGGTACGAAAGGCCAATGAGCCTGAAGGGCAGATGATGAAGGGACAGCCGATCACGACGCCGAATGATGATCCGATACATTTTCTGGCCGCCGTGCTCAATGGAGAAATACAGGAAGGAGACAGCTTGTCTTCTTTGAAGACCAACATCACCGCGATGGAGATTCTCGATGCGGCGAGACAGTCCGCTCAGACTGGGAAGACGGTTGTTTTGCCCCTCGCGAAATAAATCACACGGTGTTAACAGTTTGCCTCCCACCCGCGAAAACCCCGCGAAGGATGGGGCACCCTCGGTGCAAAAGCTTACTTCAGGTGTTCGACTAGAAACAGATCAGACAGGTTGCGGGTGTAGCCGAAGACGTAGTGCTCTTCGTCGGCGGCGATTCGCGGGCAGGAAACGCCAACTACTCCAGCCACGTCGGGCGGGCCAACCGTTTTCCACGGCGTTCTGGCGCCAGTTTGGATGTCGAGGCGGGAGACGGCGCAGAATGTTTCGCCACGCCGCCCCACCAGTAAGGCGTTTCCGGCCTTTGTCCAACGAAGCGGCCCTTCGCCTGGTTGTGAACTGCGGAGCGGTTGCGGATCGCCGCCATCGGCCGAAACCAGAGCAATGCCGTCGCTGGTCACGGTCGCGATTTGTTTGCCATCAGGGGACGTCGCGCGTGGGTTCGAGCCCAGACCATATCCTTCAGGAGTGATGGCACGGGGGTGACCGCCTTCGAGATTCGCAATGTAGATCCGCGAGGCGTGGCCCGGTTCGTGGCCCTCAAACACCAATCGTTTGGAGTCAGGGAAGAACTGGCCGGTAGAGGGAACTATGTTGCCCGTTGGGACCGGCCGCTGCAGTCCGACACCGGTGGGCAGAAGGACAAAGTCTGGCGGCGACATATTCTGCCGCAGGACTAGAGCCCACTTGCCGTCAGGGGAAAACGCATTGGCGGAGCCCTGGCCGAGGCGAACGGCCGACGTGCCGTTGGTGTCGCGGGTAAAGACCGCGTACTCGCCGCCACCAGCTTCGCCGGCCTCGATGAACAGCATGAGCTTGCCGTCTTCTGAGATGTCGATCGGAACCGTCCAGTCTTGCCAGCTCAGGTCGCGTTCTTTGCTCTCTCCCGGGGCCAGACCAATGACGCCGGCGCGCAAGGCGTCACGCGAAATCAAGGCGCGGCCGTCGGCACCGACGTCGTGCAGGGTGAGGGTTCCGGGAGCGCTCAGCAGCTCACGGCTCTTGCCCGACAACGTGACCCCGCGCAGTGAGCGGCTGAATCCGGTGGCGGTGGCGGTGAACCAGATTTCATTTCCTGAGGGCGACCAGGCGGCTCCGAAAACGCTGGCCCAGCGCTCGGTCAGGTCAGACTTCTTGCCATTCAGGTCAACGATGCTGATAGTGCCGCCGTCATCTCCAAGCAGATTGTGATCCGTGAAGGCGAGGCGGTCGCCTTTGGGAGAAAAGCGCAAATGGCTGATCCAGCCGGAAGTTTCGTACAGCACTTTGCCGATGGGATATTCGATACGGCTTTGGCCATTCACCACGTGGACCACGGCGAGCGCGTTGCCGTCGGGCGTCCAATCGGCAGATTCGACGTTATCCAGCAGATCGCGGGGCGCGTCGGCGCCGATGGAAACTTGAGCCAGCGTGCCTCGATGCGTGAAGTGATTGGGACTGACGCCGAAGTGGCGTAGTACAGCCATCTGTCCTGCGGGCGAAACAGCCAAAACTTCGGTTTGCGGCAGGCCGAGATCGCGAGATTCGGTGGAATTTGAAGAGCTGATGAAGACGGCCTCTGGATCGCCTTCCCAGGAGGCGCTGTAGACCGCGGAGCGCGGGTCCGGTGCGAACCTGGCAGCCACTAGAGCACCACGCCGGAAACTCAATTCGCGGAACGTGGGCACCGGCCGAGTCGCAGCTTTTTCGCCGACGAGAAAACCACCGAACCCCATTGCAAGCAACGCCAGCGCTCCCAGGGCGGCAACGAGAGGGCGTTTCGACAGCTTCGTCTCGGCGGAGGATTCCAACTTCGGAGTCTCCGTAGCCGCCACCGCAACGGCTGCCGCGCCTGACCCTGAGGCGGCCGTGAGCATTTGTTGCGAGGACGGACGGAGGTCACGCTGGAGCCGTTTCAGGTCGGCACGCACATCGGCGGAACTCTGATAGCGAAGATCGCGGTCCTTTTCCATGGCCTTGCTGACAATGCGTTCCAGTTCCGGCGGGAGTTCCGGATTCAGACGCACGGGCGCAGTAGGAGCGAGGTTCAGAATCGAGTTAAAGATTGCCGCCGAGGTGCTGCCTTCGAAGGGAAGACGGCCAGTGCACATTTCGTACAGCACGACTCCGAAGGAGAAAATATCAGTGCGGCCGTCGAGCTCTTTGCCCAGCGCCTGCTCGGGACTCATGTAGGCGACGGTGCCGAGAGCAGTGCCCGGCGAGGTCAGGTGTTCGACTTGGACTCCGACCGTGGCTCCGGCTGTGGCTTCGCTGGGCTGCAGGATTTGCTCGGTCCCGACTTTGGCCAGTCCGAAATCGAGGATCTTGGCGTGGTTGCGCGTGGTGACGAATACATTCGCCGGCTTGATGTCGCGGTGGACGATGCCTTTCGAGTGGGCGGCTTCGAGCGCGTCGGCAATTTCGACCGCCAGAGTGAGCAGGAGACCGAGTTCGAGAGGGCGGAAGGCGACGCGGTGCTTGAGCGTGGTGCCTTCCAGAAACTCCATCGCGATGAACGACTGCGATTCGTGCTTGCCAATCTCGTAGATAGTGCAGATGTTGGGGTGATTCAGGGCGGAAGCAGCACGGGCCTCGCGGCGGAAACGCTCGAGGGCCTGGGTGTCCTGAGCAAGTTCATCGGGAAGGAATTTCAAGGCCACGAAGCGGCCGAGTTGGGTGTCTTCGGCTTTGTACACCACGCCCATGCCGCCTCCGCCAAGCTTTTCCACAATGCGGTAGTGCGAGATGGTCTGGCCGATCACTGGGCAAAAATCTTACGTCGGTGAGAGGGGCAAGTCAATGAAGGGTAGGGGGAGGGTTACTGTGAAAAGCCGTCCGTTTCTTTAAGCGCTTTTCCGGAAGGCTTGCAGCGCAACCGGCTCTTCGCTGTAGATTTCGAAAAGGGTGTTGAGCCGGGTAATCTGAAGAAGGTTCCGCACTCGCTCGTTGACATGGACCAGTTTCATCTCGCCTCCCCTCTGCCTGATCGTGCTGTAACAGCGCACCAGCTCGCCCATGCCGTCGCTATCCATGAAATCCACCCCGGCGAGATTGAGCAGGAATTTCTTATGGCCGTTGCCGGAGAAGACGTGGATCAAGTCACGCAGTTGCGTGCGACTATCGCTCAACGTGAGTCTCCCAGCCAGGTCAACGACTAAGATGCGATCGAGCTCTCGTGTCGTGATTTGAAAGCCCATGGCGGGTTTGCAGTCCTTCTGTTTTCACGCCGAATCATATATTGCCTGGTCTTTTTCAACAATCGTCCTCAGGGGGGCCGGCAGCTCGCGACCCTCTACCAGATAAAGGGCAAACGCATGATCACAGCACGACTTGGTATGGAGCACGGCAGAGAGGACCGAAGTAACCGGCGGCCTTTACTGCAAGCGGAAGCGTTCGTTCATCAGGCGCTGCAAGCGGGGTTTGTAGAGAAGGTCGTAGGCTAGCTCTTTGTCGGGAAACATGGCGAGGGCTGCCCGCTTGGCGCCGGCGGCGAGTTCTGAGGCTTCTTCGATCGTGAGGTTGTGGTCCTGACTGATGACCGACATGACCATGCTCATCATCATCTGCAGACGGCGGATCTGTTTGGCTTCCTGTTCTCTTTCATTCGAACTCGCGTTCTCATTCGAATTCGCGTTCCTACCGGGTACTCGATCCATGCTTTCCACTATGCCCCCAAACGGCTGACTTCGCCAGACGCCGTGATTTCTTAGATGAGTCCCGCCAGCCCGACGTTGCGGTCCAGCGCGCGAAACGAGGCGCAGGAGTCATTCTCCGGGCAATCGAGGGCCTGCGCAACTGCCTCAGGGAGTGAGACTTCAGTCATGTAAAGGTCGAGACAGCGTATTTCGCGCCGCGCGCAGCTTGGCGGAGTTAGAATCTCAGGGCTGGGCGGCCTGCGGAAATTCCCGGGTTGCCCATGGAGGTTTTATGGCAGAACGAGTGCCCGCCCGCCCGAATCCGAATGAGAAGTTGGTGCGCGTGTTTGACACGGAGCAGGAATCTGAAGCGATGATTGTGCATGGCCTGCTGGAATCTACGGGAATTGATTCCGATGTGACTTCGCTGGACGCCCAACAGGATCTTCTTCCCGGCGTCGGAGGCACCGTGATTCTGGTACGAGAGGAAGACGCTGATGAGGCGCGGCGTGTGATTGAGGAATACCGGCAGGCCGCCGTCAGCGACGAGACGGCGGAAATCGACATTAGTGGAGATCTGGGACTGAAGCGCTGACAGTCTTGCCGTCGAGGTAGAAGGTGACGGCGCCATCGAGATCGGTGCGGCCGGTGGTGACATGGGCCGCTTCCAGCCGGGAAAGAACCTCTTCGCGCGGATGCCCGTAAGTATTGCGCAAGCCCACGGAAATCACAGCGAAATGCGGATGCACCGCGGCAAGAAACTGTGGCACGGTGGAAGTGTTGCTTCCGTGATGTCCCACCTTGAGCAAATCGGCCCGGGGCTGTTCTTTGGCAATTTCCAGTTCGGAAGCTTTTTCGGCATCGCCCTCCAGCAAAGCTGAAGTATTTCCGTAAGTGAGTTTCATGACGAGTGATTCGTCGTTGCGGCGGCCGGCTTGATTCGCAAGATCCGGCGCGAGAATTCGCACGGCGACGCCGCCAAAGTTGAGGGTATCTCCGACTTTGCGCGAGATGGTTTTTACTCCCAGCACATGCGCCTTTTGCAGGAGCTGTTGCAGCTCTGGATCCGGAGAGTCGACGCCGATCCACAACTCGCGCGGATGAAAGCTGGCCAGCACTGCTGGCATGCCGCCCATGTGGTCGGCGTGAGCATGGGTCAGGACGAGCACATCGAGCCGCTGAAAACCCCGTGACCAGAGATAGGGAGAGACGACGTCTTCTCCGATGTCCAGTTCCGAATGAGCCCAGTGAGGAAGACCTCCGGCGTCGATGAGCATGGCGCGGCCCTGGGGAGAAACCAGCAGCAGGGAATCTCCCTGGCCGACATCAATTGCAGTCACCTCCAGCATTCCTGACTGGACCTGCGGGCGCGGAGGAATGAGACAGATCCAGATCGCGCTGAACGCCAGCGCGGTAAGCCCAGCGATCGCCAGAAGCGGGCGGCGGCGCACTAGAACCATAGCCAGAGCCAAGGCGGCGGCTGTGGCCAGAATCACTGCCAGCCGCGGCGTGGAAACGCGGACGTCAGCGAGTTGCAATCCGCCAAGCCATCGAACCGTGCCGGCGATGCCTTCGACGGCCAAGCCCGCAATCCATGCGGGACTTCTAGCCAGCCAGACAGAAATGTAACTCACCCCTACGGCTAAAGCGGCGGCCGGCATGAGTAGTTCTGTGAGCGGCACCACCAGCAGATTGGCTGGCATGGCCATGAATGTGGCGCGATGAAAGTAGTAGGCCATGGGCAAAGCCAATCCTACCTGCATCACGGCAGAAATTACGATCAGCTCGCAACCGCCGAGCAGGATGCGTGCCACGCCGGCGAGTGCCGGAGATGGAATCTTTTTTCCGAAAAAGCGTTGCAAGCGGCCCGCCAGCATTCGCAGGTCGAGACGAAATTGCACCACTTTGGGAGGGAGGGAAAAATCGTATCCCGTCATTGCGAGATATAGCAGACCGCGAGAAAAAGGCTGAATGGTTCGCTCCAGGACGGGCATGCCGACCGCCGCCACCAACCACACGCACAAGAACGTGAGCTGGAAACTGGCGCCGAATACCACCAGCGGGTTGACCACCATCAGACCAAGCGCCGCGGCCCCGATGGCATTGAGCATCGACTTTTCGCGATATAAGAGGCGCGCGCCCAGATAAACCGTCAGCATCAGCGTGGCGCGCCAGACGGGCGGGCCGACGTCAGTGATGAAGGCGTAACCGGCAACCAGCGCCACCGTCAAACCGGCCGCCAGCAAGTCGTGCAAGCGCAGGCGGCGAAGCGCGTAGAAGAGAACCAGCGCAAGGATGGTCACGTTCATCCCCGACACGACCAACACGTGGTAAGTGCCCGAGCGCTGGAAATCCATGCGAGTGTGGCGATTGAGAAAGGCATCGTCACCGATGACCATGGCGTCCATGAGCGCGGCCTGGCGCGCCGGCCAAATCGCGTGGACCTTTTCCATAATGCTGCGATGAATCCGGGTGCGCCAGCGTTCGGCACGGCTCCCGGCGAAACCGGGCAACACCTCTACCTGAGCGGCGTCCGCCGAAGCTAGAGCTACGATTCCCTTCTCGGCGAGATAGCCTTGATAGTCAAAGGCACCGGGATTACGGTAGTTGTGCGGTGCGTTCAATTTGGCTGGAAAGCGCAGTCGCTCCCCGTAGCGGAACCAGGGCTTCACAATGTGGGAAGCGTTTCCCCCGAGGTCGGCTTCGGCACGTTTGCGGTAAACGTTGACGCGAATTCCAGCACGAATGGCGATTTGCTGCGCACCGCTTTCGATTTGCTCGGTTTCAACGTCCAGCCTTTGCCGGACGTCACCTCCTTCTTCCTGAACATTCCCTTCCGCCACGACGTGGGCCGTGAGCCGCACTTCGCGGCCGTCAGCAAACTGAAGAATGGCGGAATCGCCGGGGTTCGAGGGACGCCGTACTTGAATGGTCAGCGCACCCAGAACGAAGACTCCGCATAGTGTAAGCAAAAATGCGCAGGCCGCCCGCCGACGCAGAAGATATGTAGCAGAAAGAGCGAACCCTAGTAATGCGACCAGCCACCAGGCAGGCGGCCGCCAGGCGTGAACCCCGAATGTGAGGCCCGCGGCAAACGCTAACGCGGCCCAGAGCAAAGGCTGGCGCCCGGAGGCAGACCTGCGTATGCGAGATCGAGAATTCGATTGTGAGTCCACTGCTCTGCCGAGCCGGAGGACCTAGCGAACCAGACGGAACACACTTTCCACGTGGTAGGTCTGGGGAAAGAGATCGACCAGGTGGGCTTGTTCGACGCGATATCCGAAACTCAGCAGGCGGCCGAGGTCTCTGGCAAGGGTGGCGGGATCGCACGACACATACGTGATGTGCGGCGCAACCAATTCTCCAAGTCCACGCACCACTTTTTCACCTAATCCGCCGCGTGGGGGGTCCACTACGACCAGATCCGGCCGTAACTTCCCCGCCGCGTTCTTCAGATATTGCTCCGTCGTGGCCCGCACAGCCTTCACGTTGGAAGGCGAATTGTATAGCAGGTCGGCATGAGAAGTCGGTGACGATTCGACAGCGATCACTCGTTCGAATTCCCGATTCAGAACTGAGGAGAAGAGACCGACTCCGGCGTAAAGGTCGAGTGCGGTTTTGCCGGAGCTGCCCCCGGTGACAATTTCGACCAATTCGTCAGGGAGATGGCGATTGATCTGGAAAAAGGAACCGGTGCTTACGCGATAAGTCGCCAGCCTGGTTTTGTAGTTCAGTACGGTGGTCCCGCTTGAAGTAATGAGTTTTGGTTCCGCGGTGGCCGCGGGATGCGGGGTTGAGGCGCGCAGCTCGAAGACTGTAACGCCGATCGCGCCCGGCAGCGCTTGGCCCAATTGCTCTGCCCGTACGGTTGAGTCGACAGTGTCGACCGCACAGTAGGCCTCAACCAGAAGGTGCGAGTCATCCGCATTCGCGAATAGCTCAAGCTCCAAAATTTGATTTGCGAGTTGGCCGGCGCGGCCCAGTTCCCAAAGCTTCCCGATTGCCTGGTTGATCAGCGGCGAACTGATGGGGCACTGCTCTACCGGAAGCAGATCGTGCGAATTGAGGCGATAGTATCCCAGAGCAAATTGCGGATCACTTTGCAGCTTGAGCCGAGTGCGATTGCGGTAGTTCCAGGGCGGAGAGCGATGCACGATGAGTTCCTGCTGCAACTCCAGCTTGGCGATGCGGCGGAGATTCTCTTTAAGAATCTCCGCCTTGATTTCGAGCTGATGTTCGTAGCTGGCGTGCTGGTAATGACATCCCCCGCAGCGTTGAAAGTAGGGGCAAGCCGGTGCGACGCGATGAGGTGAGGCCGTCAGAATGGCTTCCGCTTTGGCGCGCACAAAGCCAGGTTTTTCTTCTACGATAATTGCTTCCACATTTTCGGCGGAAAGCACAAAAGGGATGAACGCAGCTTTGCCGCGCCCATGCTGGTCGGCAGGCAGGCGCGCCAGGCCGTCGCCGCCGTAGATCATTTTTTCGATGGTAAGCTGCATTAGTAATGCCGCCGTGACGGCGTCAGCCGTCGTTCGCTTAGCAAAGGATGATCATTCACCCCTACATATAGAACAAGCTCAATCGTGGCAGCCCATATTTTTCCAGCAGCCGCTTATGGGTGTATTGCTTCTGCAATTGTTCGATCTGCGGAGCCGCCATTTTCCGCCGGTAAGGCGCGAGATCGCGATCGGCTTCAGCGCGCACGGCCACAATATCGTCATCGGGGATTGCCGCCAGGAGTACGGCAAAGAGTTTTTCCTCCAGAACGGTGAGCCTTCGCTCCAAATCTTCAAGATGCGGCGGCGTTTTCGAGCCCTCGAGTTCATCAGCCAGGCTCCGCAGCGTTCCAGCCACATCCTTCGCGACTGCTTGACCGGAGATGCCGTGGCCTTCCGGCAGTTTGGCCGCATGTAGCTGGCCGGCATTCCGGCGGAGGAAGCTCGTGATCTCGGAAATCTGGAACGCAGGCGGCTTTGGCTTGCGTTCTTCTGCTTCGGCGGAGGCCATGCCAACGGCCGCTTCTTTCATTTCCTCGGCAGTCGCCAGCACTTCCTGGGAACAGTAGGCCAGACTGTTTACTTTGCGCGTCTTCGATGGACGCGCATCATACCGATCAAATGCGGCGTCAATTCCACGCAGCGCCGCTTGCAAGGGAATTCCGGCATCTTTCCAGGTTTCAATCAAAGCCCAATCGAGCGTTGAAAGCAGCAAAATGCCGCCTCGCCGCCGCTGAAAGTGCTCCTCGATTTCAGTGAAATAGTTGAAGTAGTTTTCCACGAAACATTCCGAAGGGAAGGATCAACGCGAACGGGACTTGCCGCCGGGCCAGGGCTTGGCAGGAGAAGGCTCTGCAGTTGGCGGCGGCGCCGCCCGCTGGGTCTTAGGCGGCAGTTCCGACTTCGATCTGGCTTCGGCATTGCGTTCCCAGATGATACGCAGGCCCTCCAGCGTCAGAAAATCGTCGACGTGCTTGATAAACCTCGAGCTGGTGCCGATCAGCGAGGCCAGGCCTCCGGTCGCCACCACTCTGGTTTCCTCTCCCATCTCTTCGAGCAACCGATCCAGAATTCCGTCTACCAGAGCCAGGTAGCCGTAGTAAAGGCCCGATTGCAAGCTGCCCACCGTGGTAGTCCCGATCACACGAGGGGGTTTGCGGATGTCCACACGGGGCAGGCGAGCAGCTTTACCGAACAGCGCCTCGGCAGAAATACCGATGCCGGGGCAAATCACGCCACCCATGTATTCTCCCTTACCGGAAATGCAGTCGAAGGTGGTCGCGGTGCCGAAATCCACGGCCACACAGGGACCGCCGTACTTTTCAAAGGCAGCCACGGAGTTCACGATACGATCGGCTCCCACTTCCGCCGGATTCTCGTACAGCACCGGCATGCCGGTCTTCACTCCCGGCTCAATGAACAATGGCTTGCGGTTAAAGTACCGTTCGCACACCTGGCGCAGGGTTGAATCGAGGGGCGGCACGACGGACGAAATCACGATGCCGTGAATGCTGCCCACTTCGATCTTGTCCATGGCGAAAAGATTACGGAACAGCACGCCGTATTCATCCACTGTTTCCGTGGCGCTGGTGGCTACGCGCCAGTTGGCTACGAGCAAGCCGTAGGGTTCCGAATCGGTGGCAGGCTTGGCCGAAGCGCCGTCCCCTCGCGCTCCTCTGGCGAAAACGCCCAGCACCGTATTCGTGTTACCGACATCAAGAACCAGAAGCATAATGATTCGCGTGGTGACAGGTTTCTGACTGTCGCGCTTCCAAAAAAAATCTATCGTGGTCTCACGGTTCCACTAAGCACCGTCCGCAGCCCATCGTCGGTGCGAACCTGCAAAAACCCGCGCGGATCCAAGCCTTCAGTTACCCCTTCGAAACTGCCATTTTCCTCGATCTGCACCCTGCATCCCCGCACGGTCGAAGACCGCTCTTGAAACCGCCGCAAGATGTCCTGGTGCGCATCAGGGTCCTTAAGCAGATTGCGATATTCGCGGTCGAGTGATTTTAGCAAAGCCGCGCACAGATCGACGCGCGACCACTCGGTGCCGGTGACCAGGCGCAGGGACGTCGCTGTGGCTTTTAAGCTGTCGGGAAAATCCGTCTGGTTCACATTAATGCCGATGCCGACAACGACGTGACGTATGCGGGTGGGTTCAGCAGTCATCTCAGTCAGGATGCCGCTGAATTTCTTCCCCTGCAGCAGAAGGTCGTTGGGCCACTTCAGGTCGGGTACGATTCGCGAATCAACCTCCTGGACAGCAGCCTGAACCGCCAGTCCCGTGGCCAGAGAGAGCACGAGCGCCTCCGACGGAGGCATCGGCGGTCGAAGCAACACGGAGCAATGTATCCCTTCAGACTGCGCAGAGATCCACTGGTTCGCGCCGCGGCCTCGCCCCGCAGTTTGCTGCTCCGCCAGGAAAACGGTACCCTCGGGCGCACCGCTGCCGGCGGCTTCCATGGCCGCAGTGCTGGTGGAACCGATTCGGTAGTAATGGTGAATGTGCTGGCTGAAGATCGTGCTCCGTAGAAGCGGCGCCAGCAGATCGGGTAGCAGCAGATCAGGCACGGCTTCAAGGCGATAGCCGGTGGCGGCATGTCCAGCGATCTCCACGCCCAGAGCGCGCAACTGTTCGACCAGGCGCCACACTTCAGAGCGGCTGGTGCCGATTTCGTCGGCGATCTTGGTGCCGCTCACCACGACGGTGGCATTATCAATCAGCAGGCGCACAATACGCCCCAGACGCGCGTCGGTTTGACGCGAAATTACCTGGACCGAGACTTTGGACCGCGAGACCGATCGGCTGCTCCGGTTTGTGGGAGTCTTGGCGATGGGGAGATTATGGAGCATCCATGGCCCGCACCACAAATATAGAAACGATTTAAGTTGGCATCACACGCATGCTCATGTCCGCGACCACCGCAGAATGAGTGAGAGCGCCGACGGAAATGAAGTCCACACCGGTTTCGGCGTAGGCGCGGACATTCTCCAGAGTTATGCCGCCGGAGCACTCCAGCGGCAGGCGCCGCTCCAGCCGGGAGCATCGCTCGACGGCTTTCTTCACATCTTCCACCAACATGTTGTCGAGCAGGATGGCCTCGGCGTCGTAGGTCAGCGCCTCTTCCAGCTCGGCCAAGGTACGTACTTCGATTTCAATGGGCTGCGAACCGCGGCGATTGCGGTGGGCACGCTCGAGCACGGGCGCAATTCCTCCGGCAAGCGCAATGTGATTGTTCTTGATGAGCACGCCATCGGAAAGGTCGAGACGGTGGTTCTGTCCGCCTCCGCAACGCACCGCGTATTTATCGATCACGCGCAGGCCGGGCACGGTTTTCCGGGTGTCAAGAATTCTTGCCCCGGTCCCGGAGACCGCATCCACAAATTTCCGCGTCAGCGTGGCGATTCCGCTCATACGCTGCAGAAAATTCAGAATCACACGTTCGCAGGAAAGAATCACTCGCGCATTGTGGCGGATCACAGCAATCGACTGCCCCTTATGAAGCCGGACGCCATCGAAAATCTCCGGATGAGTGGTGACTTCGTAATGCGAAGTCACGGCGCCATCGAGTGCCGCATAAACGTCAAGAATGCGGGCCACAGAGCCGATGCCCGCCAGAATGCAATCCTGCTTGGCGATAATCGTAGCCGCGGCCCGCTGGTTGGGATCAATGCAGGCATAGCTGGTTGCATCGCTGGTGGCACGGTCTTCCAGCAGTGCATTCTCTAGAATCGCGGTAAGACGCCGGCTGTTCCAATCCATAAGAAATTGCTATCTCAATTCGTCCAACTGGGTCTGCATCTTTTGCTTGAGAACCGCTAATTCGCCCGCTCGCTTACGAATCCCTTCCACCACCTGCGGAGGGGCCTTGGCGAGAAACTGCTCGTTGCTCAACTGTCGCTGGCCGTTGGCGATCTCTTTCTCCATTTTCTCCAGTTCTTTTTTCAAGCGCTCTCGTTCAGCCGCAATGTCGATTTTTCTTTCGTAGACGACATGAACGTCAAACCGCGCCGTGCCGCGCGCACCTGGCAGATTGGACAATGAGCCTTCGACGAACGTGATCCTCTCCACGTTGGCCAGCCGCTCAACTGCATTTCGATTTTGCTCGATCAACAGCCGAATCTCGGGCTCGTGAGCGAAGACCTCAATCGGCACTTTGGCCTTGGTTTCGACTTTCAGCTCCGCCCGTAGATTCCGCACGGCGACGATCAAGTCCTGCAGGATCGCCATCTCGGCCTCAGCCACCAAATCAAGCTGCTTTTCGTCCGCCTGCGGATAGCTGGCCAGCGCAATCGACTGCAGCGGCGGTCGGCCTTCGTAGATCGCCTGCCAAATCTCCTCGGTGATAAAGGGCATCACGGGGTGCAACAGCCGCAATGACGCGTCAAACAGACTGACGAGGTTCGCACAGGCTATTCGCGCAGCCCCTGTATCCGCGCCTTCTTCGGGATTGAGCCTCGGCTTTATGAGTTCCAGATACCAGTCGCAAAACTCCCCCCAGAAAAAATCATAAATCCGGTTCGCCGCTTCGTGAAAGCGATAGGTCGCGAGCGCAGAATTCGCTTCCGCAACCGTACGGTTGAAGCGAGAGAGAATCCATTTGTCTTCGAGAGCGGCCGGTGCAAATCCGGCAACCCCCGTGTAGGATCGGGTCTCTGACCCGGCCCCGGGTCGAAGACCCGGTGCCACGCGATCCACATTCATGAACATGAATCGCGCCGCGTTCCAGATTTTGTTGGCAAAATTCCGGTAGCCCTCAGTCCGGCTCTCGCTGAAAGCGATATCCGTCCCCGGAGCCGCCATGGACGCCAGCGTGAACCGCGTCGCATCCGTCCCGAAACGCTGAATAATGTCGAGCGGATCGATCACGTTCCCCTTGGTCTTCGACATTTTCTGCCGCTCGGCATCACGCACCAGCGCATGAATGTAGACCTGGCGAAACGGCACGCTGTCATCTTTCTTGTCAGCCCACCCGCTGGCGGCCTTCAGCGCGGGGTCTTGCTGATGGCCTTTCATGAAGTGGCAGCCAAACATGATCATGCGCGCCACCCAGAAGAATAAAATCTCGTAGGCGGTGATCAGCAGGGTGGTCGGATAGAAAACTTGCTGGTCGCGCGTTTTCTCCGGCCAGCCCAACGTGGTGAACGGCAGCAGGCCGGACGAGAACCAGGTGTCGAGCACGTCGGTGTCCTGCGTCAGCTCAGCGTTGGCGCATTTCGGACAGTTCGCCGGCGCTTCGCGGGCAACGACGATCTCACCACAACTGCAATGCCACGCCGGAATGCGGTGTCCCCACCACAATTGCCGCGAAATGCACCAGTCATGGATGTTGTTCATCCAGTTCAGATAAATCTGCCGGTAGTTGTCGGGGACAATGGTGATTTCGCCGCTCTCGACAACTTCAGCTGCTTTTTCCGCCAGCGGCTTGATCTTGATAAACCACTGCGTTGAAAGCCTGGGCTCAACCACCGTCCCGCAGCGATCACACTTGCCGAGCGGAATCGTATGGTCTTTCTCGCCCACCAAAAAATTGCCAGCCGCGAGATCGCTGAGCACGCGCTTGCGCGCCTCATAGCGATCGAGCCCTGCATACGGCCCTGCGTTGGCGTTCATGTGGGCATGCTCATCGATCACTTCGATCTGCGGCAAGTCGTGACGCTTGCCGGCTTCGAAGTCATTGGGGTCGTGCGCCGGAGTGACTTTCACCGCACCGGTACCAAACTCCGGCTGCGCCAGTTCGTCGGTGATGATCGGAATCTCCCGATTCATCAGCGGCAACAACACTTTCTTGCCCCACAGATGGCGGAAGCGTTCGTCTTTCTCATTCACCGCGACCGCGGTGTCGCCGAGCATAGTTTCCGGACGCGTGGTCGCAACCGTGATGAATTCATCAGTCCCAGACTTTGTTCCGACAACCGGATAGCGAATCTCATACAGCTTGCCCGGAACATCTTCGTGCTTCACTTCAAGATCGGAAATTGCGGTTCCACAGCGCGGACACCAATTCACGATGTATTTCCCGCGATAGATCAGGCCTTCTTCGTGCAGCCGGACAAAAACTTCGCGCACCGCGCGCGAAAGATTCTCGTCCATGGTGAAGTATTCGCGGTCCCAATCGACGGAGTCCCCCAGCCGCTTCATCTGCTCGAGAATCGCGCCGCCATAATGCCGCTTCCATTCCCACACCCGCTCGATGAATTTTTCCCGTCCCAGATCGTGGCGTTTCTTGCCTTCGGTGGCGAGTTGGCGTTCCACCATCATCTGGGTAGCAATGCCCGCGTGGTCAGTGCCCGGCAGCCATAGAGTGAGGAATCCCCGCATGCGGTGCCAACGCACAATGATGTCCATCTGCGTATGGTTCAGCATGTGCCCCATGTGCAGGCGGCCGGTGACGTTGGGCGGAGGCAACAGCAGTGTGAACACCGGCCGCGTCTCGCCGGGAGGCGGCGTCGGCACGGAGAACAGCTTTTCCTTGACCCAGTACTCGGCCCAGCGCGCTTCAATCGCGCCCGGCTCGTACGCTTTGGTGAGTTCGTGGGGCAAAGGCAGCTCTTAGCTTTTAGCTCTTAGCTCAACCGCTTCCCGACCGAGCCATTCCAACTGCGTGCCCGCCTCGGTGGGGCCTTCCGCAAAAAGGGTTTGGCTAAAAGCCAAGAGCTAAAGGCTAAGAGCTGAATTTTGATCTTACAGGTGGGTGGAAAAAGCGGTCAAACAGCCTGAAGGGTGAGAATTGATGACTGCGGAGGATTCTACTACTTCTTTTTCTTCCCTTTACTCTTCTTCTCTTTATCCGAATTCATCTTCCGGGCGATTTCTTCCATTAGTTTGGGTTTCAATTCGGCCAGCACGCTGTCTACGATGCTTGATATCGCATCCGGTTCCGAGGAGGAGTCGTTCCCGTTTTCTTCTTCGACATCTTCTCGCACAGCTTCTTTCGACTCTGCCTGCGCAGACTTCGCCGCCTCGGCCTGGAGCCCGGCGGCCGCCACATCTGCGATCTGAGCGGTGAGCTGCGAGCCGACGATGCTCTCCCGAATCTGCTTCCAGTTCTGCCACGCTGCGGCCATCTCGACTTCGCGAAGCTTCTCGCCATCATCCGCCGCGACAGTGTCCGCAGGCGCGGCAGTTGCCGCAGGCGCTTCGACCGGAGTCACCACTTCTGTCGAGGAACCATTGGCCGCCGCGGCCGCGTACGCCGCTTCGACCTTGACTTCCGATTTTGCGGCAACCGTCTCATGCACTTCCGCAGCGATTTCGGCGCGCACGTCGGCTGAGGGCTGGACCTCGGCGACTGCGACAGACGCGACACCTGATCTCGCCATCGCTACTTCCGCTGTTTGCGTCGTCGCGCGAGCCGCTTCGGCCGCAGCCGCGAAGGCAGCGAAGGATTTTTCCATCTCAAGTTCCAGATTGACCGAAGCGTCGCCTTCGGCAAGCGCGATCGCTTCCGCAACCCAGCGGGCACCGATAGCAACAACCCTTTCTGCCAGTGCATGACCGGCTGCCGCACCGACCAGGGCCGCCTCGCGTGGCTGGGGCTCGACCGCGTTGTCTTGTTCCAGGCTTTTGGCCAATTCGTCTGCGCTCGGCACCAGCGACGCAATTGCCGCCAGCACCTCCGCATCGCGCGCCCACGGTTTCTCCTCCGTACCGGCAGCCGCTTCTGCGGGTTCCGGCTGCATGTCTTTTTCGGCTGCTGCCACAGTCGGTTCCACGGCGGAACTTCCGACGCTGACTGGCTCACTCTCGCGGGTTGCGGGAATTTCTGGAGCTGATTCTGATGGTGCCGGCGCGGCAACGGCTGCTGCCTCAAGTTCCGCCTTCGCGTCGGCCTGAGGTTCGGCTGGCTCTGCGACCGTTGCATCGGGCCCCGCGGTCGCGAGCGTAGCTGCTGGAGCCTCTTCTGCAGCCGCCTCAACGACACTCGCAGGTGTTTCGCTCCCAACGGGTATTCCACTCACGACGGCAGGCGTTTCATTTGCCGTTGAAGCTGGCTCACTGGGTGCCGGCTCAGCTGGGGGCTCGGACTTAGTTTCGACTTCCGCAGGCACTACCGGGGCCGCAGCTTCCCTGCCTTCGATAGTTGCGGCCGCCGCGGTGATGGCCGCAATCTCCTCCGGAGTGATGTCCGCAGGCAGGCCGGCCGGAATCGGGCGTTCAAATCGCTGGCTCGGCTCCGCCGGCTTGAAGTCTTCTCCGCGCGCCAGATCAGCACTTGAAGGATCAGGGGTAGAACGCTCTTCCGTGGACCGCGGCTTGGCCACAGGAGGGATATTCAGCCGTTCCTTCCATCCGGTTTCCGTGTCACCGAAACCGTCGCCTTCCGAGGCTTCGATCGACGCCAGGGCCCGGGCAAAACGGCCGGGCTTCTGCGGTTGCGACTGGGGAACAATCTTGTCTTCTAGTTTTGTGAGTGCCGTGAGCAGTTCACTGGCTTCAAACGGCTTGACGATGAAGGCGTCGGCGCGGACGCGGCGCGCCTCGTCAGGTTTAAACGGCTCCAGCTTGCCCACCGTCAGCAATACTGGAATGCGTGCCGTCTCCCGGCTTTCCTTGAGGCGGTTACACACTTCAAGGCCACCGTACCCGGGCATGTAGACATCGAGCACAATCAGGTCCGGCTTGTGCTCCGCGATCTTTTTCAGGGCGGCGGAACCGTTGTTGACAGTAATGACCTCATAGCCGGCATCCGTAAGGATGCGGCGACCCATGTTTTGGGCAGTCACACTGTCATCTGCGAGCAGTATCGTTCGCGCCAAGGGCGGTCCTTTGGTGTGGGGGAGATAGCGCGAAATTAAACGGTATCAGACCGTAAGTCAATGACAATACGATAGTAAGGACGTTACCAGCGGTCAGTCACAACCGGGTAAGCACGCCGCGCTGGCGGACTCGTCATCTCGCGGTTCACCGGCAGCATTAAGACCATTCGCTTGTCCTAGAAAGGAATTACCTTCTTTATGCCCTTCTTTTTCTTGCGCTTGCTGGAAGAGATGGTTTTGTCGTCCGCTGCCTGGCTAGCGGATGAAGCATCGGTCGCCTGAGCAGGAGCACTCGCCGCCGCCGCACCTGGTTCTATCTCGTTCACCTGCTGCAACGGCGGCGGAGGTTGCGTGCTGTCACTTGCAGTTGGCTTGAGTTCGTTCGGGTCCGGGGCTACGTTGGGCTTGAGTTCGTTGGGATCAGCGGTCTCGGACGCAGCCGGCGCCTGCTGATCGGAACGTGGCGCAGCCTGGCTCGCTGGGGGCGCTCCGACTCCCACTGCCTCCACCGACAATGTGTTGTTGCCCCCTAAACTGTTCCCACCCATAGCCGCCCGGTTGACTTCCTGGACGACGTCGGTGGCGCTCACCATTTGTGGATCAACCAAAGTTGGCTCTCCGACTTTGGCGGCTTGGGCTACATCCGGGCTGCGGCGGAATGTCGACATGACATGCTGCACCGTGCTGCTCTCATGCCGGCTGTCCTGTTCCGCCTTGTTTTGCGCCACTGCAGCCTTGGTGGGACGGGGCACGGGCTGATGCAACGCCTCCAGCCGCGCTTTGGCATCCTCAGCGCGGTCCATTAACGGATATCGCGTGATGATCTTGTCATACGCGTCGGACGCATCTTTGGTCAGCATTTGAATGTACTGACCCTTCTTGTCCTCGGGTCCCGGCTTGGACCGCACCGTGGCGATCTCCGCTTCGTACGCCTGGCCCAGCAGATAAAGCGCTTCGTCGGCCTGGCTGTAGAGCGGATACTTGTCGATCAGAGACCGTAGGCGAGCGATCGAGGCCGGGTAAGACCCACGCAAGTAGTAGAATCTGCCCACCCGGTACTCGCGCTCCGCGATCACTTCCTGCACCTGCATCAGGCGCTGCTTGGCTTCGGGAACCAGCTTGCTGTCCGGATACTGCAGGATGAGCTGCCGGTATTCGTCCTCCGCGCGCATGGCGTGGGTGTAGTCGCGGTCGGGCTTTTCCATCTCCTGAAAATGGATGTTGGCGATCTTAAGCTGGGCTTCTGCCGCTTCCGGCATGTTAGGGAAGAAGGTTTCGAAATCTTTGTATTCGGCCTCGGCCTGCGCCAGCGAAGCGGTCCCGCCCTCGGCGTACCACGAATCCGCGACCGCCAGTTTGGCGCGGGCAATGTATTCGGAGTCAGGATAAGTATTGATCAGCGTCTGCAGCGTGATCCGGGCCACGTCGAACCGGTTGTGCTTCATGGCGTCCATCGACCGGTCGAACAGCACTTTGTCAGGCTGCTTCGAGCCGACATTCGCCAATGGATTGTTCACTTTCTTATTAGTGCAGGCCACAGTCAGGCTCAAAAACCCGAGGAGAAAAACAACCGGAATGCGCTTTGACATAAGACCTCGAAAAGATACGAACCAGTAGGGACGGGTCTCTGATCCGTCCGCCGGGCGAAGCCCGGCATTGTGAGAATGCAGGCGCTCTAAACTCGCTGCAAAGCCGCTTCCGTAGCCGCCTTCAATAACCGCTGGGCATTAACCTTTGGATCGCCTTCCCCGAACACCGCGTTGCCCGCCACCAGAATTTCTGCTCCGGCTCGCACCACTTCACCAACTGTCTCCAGCCCAATTCCCCCATCCACCTCAATACGATAGCTCAACCCGCGCTCAGCCCTCAGATCGGCCAACCGGCGGATTTTGTGCACCGCCCCCGGGATAAATTTCTGGCCACCAAAGCCGGGGTTTACCGACATCACCAGAACATAATCGGCCACATCCAACACTTCTGTAAGGGTTTCCACCGGTGTTGCCGGATTGATCACCACCCCGGCCAGGCAATTGTGGCTCTTGATCAGATGCAAAGTCCGGTTCAGGTGTACGCAGGCTTCCTGATGCACCGAAATCCAGTCTGCCCCGGCTTCAGCAAATTCCGGGATGTACTGGTCCGCATTTTCGATCATGAGGTGGCAATCGAGCGGCAACCGGGTTGTCCGCCGAATGCTCCGGACCACCGGCGGCCCAATGGTGAGGTTGGGAACGAAGTGCCCATCCATGATGTCCACATGGATGACCGTCCCACCGCCTTCGGCCGCGCTGTGGATTTGCTCCCCCAGGCGCGCGAAGTCAGCCGACAAAATCGAAGGTGCCAGCTCAATCAATGGTTCCGCCAACCTGTTCAGACCACTTGGGCTCTTGACGAATGGACGTAAGCCCAAATTTTATCACGCGGATCAGAGCAGGGAGCGCAAACTTGCCGGACACACTCAAGCGAAGCGTGGGTGAGACCCGCGCGAGATCCCTCGCCCCGCTGGAGCAAACGCGGGGCTTCGGGACGGCCCCTTGCAGCCAGTAGCAAGCTCAATCGTCCATCACTGCGTCATCCCGAAACTCGGCGTAGTTCAGCCGAGTGAGGGATCTGGCGTGCATCTGCTCAGAAGTCCGGTCACTGCAGCTTGGCGTATTCGGCTTTTGCCTCGTTCAGAATGGGAAGATCCGGATCCGCGTCTTTCCAGAGAGCGAAGAAATCCTGGAAGGCAGTTTTCGCTTTGGCGGAGTCGCCGGACAGAGCATAGGCGCGGGCCATGTCCAGGTGGGCTAGCGCGCCGATCGGCTCGTTCACCACGACTCCGGGATGGTCGAGAATTTTCTGGAACTCCGCTGCCGCTGCGCTTCCTTGATGCGCTGCCACGTACGCTTCGCCCCGCAGGTAGACAGGGTAGAGAGCGAAGTTCAAGGTGGTGGGTGGAGCTCCGAGTTCGTAGGGCGTTGCCGGGGCAAGCGCATCGATGGCTTTCGCCGCATTCCCGCTTTGGAGAAAACCGGCAGCGCGGATCATGGGCAGATGTTGGAATTGCGCGACTGTGTCTTCCGGGAAGCGTCGGGCTAGATCGTCGGCCAGCTTCCTGGCCTGAACGGCATCACCCGCCAAACTCAGCGCGATCGCCGATATGGCTTCCACATCTCTGCCGGTCGAAAGAGCGAGGGCAGCCTGCGCTTGCTGCCTGGCCTGACCCATGTTTCCCACCAGTGCCTCGCGCACTGCAGATTCTGCCTCGTAACCCGCCGCCGTCTCTTTTTCATCCGCGCGTTGGGCCGAGTCGGCTGCGCGCCGCGTTAGCTCCCGTGCTTTCGCAAACCGCCCGGCATATGCGGCGGTGTCGGATTCGTAGTAGAGCATGACGTCTTCGAAACCGGGTTTTCCCTGCAGCGCAGCCACCTCGCGCTCCATTCCTGCCGCGTCGTGCTGCAGGAAATCAATGGCGTAGAGACCGAAGTGAACTTGAGGACTATCCAGGTTGTGGGCTTGCACCTCCAACGCGGTCGCCCGGGCTTCATCCAGGCGGCCCACATTCAAGTAGCCAAAAACCAGATTCGCGTACGATAGCCCGCTTCCAGGATCGAGTTTGAACGATCCCTGTCCCACAACCAGGGCCTGATCGTAGTCGCCTGTACTGCCGTAGATGGCGCTCAGGTTGGTGAGTGGACCTCCGTCCCGCGGATATGTCTGCGTCCACAACTCATAGGTCTTGCGAGCGGCATCCAGGTTTCCGGTTACGAAATGTTCATAGTGCGAAGCGATGTAGAACTTTTCCCGCTCGCTTACCCGTTCGCGCAGCTCGTAGGCCTTGCGGATATTCTCGGCGGCCCGGGCGGTTTGGCCCAGGTTGCCGTAGCTGGTTCCCAGACGCGCATAGGCCATGGCAAAGTTCGGGTCCAGGCTGATCGCCCGCTGAAACGATGAAACGGCGGTAGAAGCGTCGTTTTTCACGATCATCGCCTGATAGCCGAGGCTATAGGCTTGCAGGGCCTCTAGCGATGCTGTGGTCACGTTTTCCGCGGGTGCGTCATACTTCTGCACTGAAGCCAGCGATTCTCCCAGCTTTTCGCGTATTTTTGTCGACGCCTCACCCAGCGCCTTGAGCACCTGCTCTTTCCCGTTGGCCGTTGCCTGCTCATTTGCCAAAACATCGCCGCTGCGGCAATTCACCGCTTTTAGCCCCACGACATACTGGCTGCCCAAGCTGGAAATCGAGCCTTCGATGGCGGCCGCACTGCCGGTGCGCTGGCAGACCTCGCGAGCCAGCTCGCGCGTGAGCCGGGCATCTTTCGGCTGGGACATCAGGGCGAGCGTCTGCGCAATGCGTTGGTCAGAGAGCAGGTTGAGAAACGGCGACTGCTCCAGTTGCGCCGAAAGCCCCTGCCGCAGCGTGCCGTCGAAAACCGGATCGCCAGTGGTATTGGTGAACTCCGCCAGCACAACTGTGTCCTTTTCGGTGAGCCGCGCGCTGGAACGGGAGCGAAAATAGAAAATTCCCCCAATCAGCGCTGCGAGAACCACGACGGCTAGCGGAACAAGAATCTTGGGAAATTTCCTGCCAGCAGCCTTCTCCGGTTCGACTGCCTTCACCGCTCCGGAAGATGCAGGCACCGACGCCGGCGCAGCCGCCGACACTCGTCCCGAACTCTGCCTCTCCGCCGGGATTACAGGCTGCGAGCCGCTCTCGTGCGCAACCCCGACCCCACCTGAACTTGCAATCGCGCGTCCCACATCGGTGTCGCGTTTCAGGCGCTGCAAGTCGCTCCGCATCTCGGAGGCGTGCTGATACCGCAGGTTGCGGTCTTTCTCCAGAGCCTTGTTGATCACGTCCTCCAGCTTGGGAGGCAGGTCAGGGTTCATTCGCAGAGCAGGCAAAGGAGCACGATTCAAAATCGACTCGAAAATTACTCCGGAACTCTCTCCGCGAAATGGCAAGGCTCCCGTCGCCATCTCGTAGAGGACGACACCAAACGAAAATAGATCGGTACGCGTATCAAGTTCTTTCGCCCGCACCTGCTCGGGTGACATATAGGCTATGGTCCCCAGAGTTGCGCCCGGACTGGTCAGATGCTCTTCGTTCACTCCGGCCGTGGCTTCGGTCACCATGCCCGGCTGGGTCAATCCGGCCGGTCCCACCTTGGCCAACCCAAAATCGAGAATCTTGGCGTGGCCACGCTCCGTGACAAAGATGTTCGCCGGCTTGATGTCGCGGTGAACAATGCCTTTGGTGTGCGCCGCATCGAGGGCGTCGGCGATCTCCACACCCAGATTGAGCAGAGTATCGGCGTCCAGGGCGCGTCCCGCGATGCGGTGTTTCAGCGTCATGCCATCCAGAAATTCCATCACCAGGAACGGCTTGCCGTCCTGCTGCCCGATTTCATAGATGGTGCAGATATTGGGGTGGTTCAGGGCAGAAGCTGCCTGCGCCTCTCGCTGAAAGCGGGCCAGGGCCTGGGGATCCCGGGCGACGTCATCGGGCAGAAACTTCAGGGCGACAAAACGATGCAGAGTGGTGTCCTCAGCCTTATAGACCACTCCCATTCCGCCGCCGCCGAGTTTCTCGACGATGCGGTAGTGTGAGACGCTTTCGCCGATCATGCCGTTGGGCGACCATCTTAGAGAGCGCCTCAGGGGAAGTCAACGAAAGGGCAGGCGGCCACCTTTCAGCCTCGGGCAGGCTAAAATCTCTCCCGTAACCTTCCACTAGCCCGGCAGTTTATACACTTAGAGGCACGATGGCCGTCCCCAGACGACGACCGGCAGCGCGGGTGTCCCGAGAAGACGCGCCCGTGCGTCCCCTGGAGCAGGAGCGTCTGCTGGTTGAAGCAGCGCAAAAGAATCCTGCGCATTTCGCTGAGCTTTACGAGCTTAACTTTGAACGCGTCTATGCCTTTATCGTGAGCCGGGTGCGTGATCGTGATGCCGCCGAGGATTTGACCGCGGATGTGTTTCATCGGGCACTGGCTAGTCTGAACCGTTTTGAGTGGCGTGGGGCGCCCTTTGCTGCCTGGCTGTTGCGCATCGCGGCCAACTCGATTGTGGATCGCTCGAAGCGCGTGGCGAGGGAGGTTCCAAGTATCGATGATCCGCCTGATCCCGGAGCAGAACCCGATCTCGAAGTAATCGAGCATCGCGCCCAACTTTTCCGGTTAGTCGACCAGCTTCCTGCCGACCAGCGCCAGGTGATCTTCGAACGATTCGTGGAGCAAAAGAGTATTCGCGAGGTGGCGCAGCACTTAAAGCGCAGTGAAGGAGCGGTAAAGCAACTACAGTTCCGCGCGCTCGAAAAATTGCGCGAGCAAATGGAGGGTGCCCATGCCTAAGCGCTCTCTGATCGAGCAAGTGAACGAAGTGGTCGACGTGGTCGTCCGTGGGAAGAAAGCGCCGGCCCGGCCCGAGCCGGGCGTCGCTCCTTACTCGCAGCTTGCCGGCGCGATGCGCGAACTGCCGCGCGAAGATTTCAAGGCACGTCTCAAATCTGATTTGGAAAGGAAGGCATCATCCATGGCAACCACGACCGAATTCATCGCTGCAGTTCGCACCACCGCGTCCCCGAGACTTACTTTTAAGGATCCCGTCAAAGCCATCGAATTTTATAAGAACGCTTTCGGGGCCAGAGAGACCATGCGCTTCGAAACCCCAGGGGGCATTCCGCACGCCGAGATTGTGATCGGCGAATCGACCATCCTGCTCAGCGACGAATGGCCGGAAGGCGGCAGGTACAGTGCCGAAACCCTCGGCAATTCTCCCGTCATGATGCGCCTCAGCGTTCCGGACGTGGACGCGTTCACGGCACACGCCATCTCTGCCGGGGCCGAAGTGCAGCGTCCTATCACCGATCAATTCTACGGATACCGCGAGGGAATTCTGCTGGATCCCTTCGGATATCAGTGGAGTGTGTTCACCATGACCGAAGCAATGTCAGTCGAGGAAATGCATCGCCGCTTCGACGCCATGATGAAGCAGGCTGAAAAGAAGAAGCCTGCCGTCGATCCCATCCCCAAGGGCTACCGCACGATCACGCCCTACATGGTTGCCGCAGACGGTCCCGCTCTGCTCGAATTTGCCAAGCAGGCGTTCGGCGCCGAAGAAACTTTCCGCACCGTGGGAGGGGCAGGTGGCCTGCACTCCGAGGCCCGCCTCGGTGATTCCATGCTGATGATCGGCGGCGGCATTCCCGGACGTGAGTTTAAATCCACTCCGAATACTACGGCCCTGCATATCTACGTCGAGGACGCCGACGCAGCCTACGAGAAAGCTCTTAGCGCCGGCGCAACCTCGGTCTACGCGCCGCAGGATCACGACTATGGAGAGCGCTCCGGCAGCGTGAAAGATCCCGCCGGCAATTTCTGGTACATCGCTACCCACAAGGGACCGAGCTACGTTCCCAAAGGTTTGAACAGCGTGAACGTCTATATGCACCCGCTGCGCGCCGAGCCTGTGATCAGCTTTATCAAGCGCGCGTTCGGTGCGAAAGAACTGTCTAAGTACGCATCGCCGGACGGCGTGGTCCATCACGCCGAATTCCAGGTTGGCAGCTCGGTGCTCGAGATGGGCGAGGCCCACGGCGACTATCAACCCATGAAGAGCATGTTCTATTTATATGTTCCCGATTGCGATGCGGTTTACCGGCAGGCACTGCAAGCGGGCGCAGCGTCACTTTCCGAGCCGAAAGATCAGACCTACGGAGACCGCAGCGCAGGTGTAACCGACCCGTTCGGGAATCAGTGGTACATCGCCACCCACATCAAAGATATGTAGCCGCCACAACACGGGCCACCACAGGCCACGTAGGGACGGCCGCCCTCGGCCGTCACCACGTGGGCCGTGGTCCGATCCAAAAAATGCCAAAGGGGCGGCCTTACCCATGCCCTGCAAACGCCTGCTTGGCGGCAGCGATGGTTTTCTGAACATCCTCCTCCGTGTGCGCCGCGCTCAGAAACGCCGCCTCAAACTGCGAAGGCGGAAGATATACCCCGTTATCCAACATCCCGCGGAAAAAGCGCGCAAACGCCTTGGCATCAGACTTGGAAGCAGTAGCCCAATCCGTCACCGGCCCCGCCGTAAAGAACCAGGTGAACATCGATCCCACGCGATTGGCGCAAAGTTTGACATGGGCAGATTTCGCCGCAGCCACCACGCCATCCACCAACTTGCCGCTAAGTTTCTCCAACCGCGGATAAATCTCATCTTTGTGCTGGCGCAGATGAGTAAGAGTCGCCACGCCCGCAGCCATCGCGAGCGGATTGCCCGAGAGCGTCCCCGCCTGATACATCGGCCCGAGTGGGGCAACCAGATCCATCAGTTCCGCCGGCCCGCCGTAAGCGCCCACCGGCAAGCCCCCGCCTATAATTTTCCCCAGCGTCGTCAGATCCGGGCGAATGTTGTAGCGCTCCTGCGCTCCGCCGAAGGCGACGCGAAAACCAGTCATCACCTCATCGAAAATTAAGATCGCCTTCTCGCGCTGCGTAATCAGCCGCAAGGCCGCAAGGTAATCGCCCGACCCGGGGACGCATCCCATATTCCCCACCACGGGTTCCACGATCACGCACGCGATCTGATGCTTGTACTTGCTGAATGCCAGTTCCAACGCGCCGATGTTATTAAAAGGCAGCGCCAACGTGAATTGGATGAACTCCTGGGGAACGCCTGCCGATCCAGGAATACCCAGCGTAGCCACGCCCGACCCCGCCTTCACCAGCAGGGCGTCGGCATGCCCGTGATAACAGCCTTCAAATTTCACAATATACTTGCGCTTGGTGGCAGCCCGCGCCAGCCGGATGGCCGACATGGTGGCTTCCGTGCCCGAATTCACGAACCGCACTTTCTGCATTTGAGGAAACGCGGAGATCACAATTTCGGCGAGGTCTGCTTCGGCGGGAGTAGAAGCCCCAAAGCTGGTGCCGTTGCGTGCGGCTGCGGTTATTGCTTCGATCACGCTGGGCGGCGCGTGCCCCAGGATCAGCGGCCCCCAGGAACCGATGTAGTCGATGTACTCGTTGCCGTCCGCGTCCCAGATATGCGAGCCCTGCCCGCGCACCATGAACAGGGGATCGCCCCCCACGGCGCGAAACGCGCGCACCGGCGAATTCACTCCTCCCGGAATAAACTGCTCCGCGCGCTTTTGCAATTTGCGCGAGACGGTGACCTTGCGGGCCATTGGGGCTCCTCCAAAAGTCCGGCCATATAGTAGCAGCCGGCCCGCTCTCACTCGCAATCTCTCGCCCTCTCCCACTTCAGTCATCCCAAGGCCGGGCGTTTTCTCCAGCGGGGCGAGTGATCTAGCCTGCAGCGCCGCGGCATTCGTTATCACGGGACCAGCCTTCGACTCCCGAACGAGCGATAAGACCCGCGCGGGATCCCTCCCTCGGCCGAACTGCGCCGAGGTTCGGGATGACGCAGTAGTGGTTACTGGGCTCTTTTGGTCACTGCTCGATTTACACAGAATTCATGCGTTTGCAACATTCCTGCAACACGTGCCCACTACCCTCTCTTCAGTGACATGCCCTTCTAACCGGGAGGGTTCAGGACAGCTTCGGGGGGCTCCGGGCTGTCCCGTTTTTATTTTGGGGATTGCTGCGTCACCTGCATTGAGCCTGCGCAACCGGCCGGCTCGTCACTTAATGTACCGGCGCAATAGATCGATCAGATTCTCCGCGGCTCTGGTTTCTTTCGAATCGACTTTGGCGCTCTTGTCCAGAACGTGAAAGCGAATCTCCCCTTCCACGATTTCGACCAGCAAACTGTTCATCGCGCCCCGGCATGCGGCAATCTGCTGCAGGACGTCCTCACACGCTTTCTCGTCTTCAATCGCCTCGCGAATGCTCTGCAACTGTCCTTGCACCCGGTTTACCCGTGCCAGTAGCTTCTTCTTTTCGTCTGCAGTATGGGCCACCGATTCCTCCTTGACATACTATACTCAGTATAGTACAAGAGCGTCGTGTTAACAATCTATTCATATTCGCCGCATGTAATAGGGCCGGCTTTCAGTCCCGCCAGAGCGCGACTGAGAGAAGGTCATTTCATTCGCAACACACTTGATGACGCCGGAATAAGCAACCGATAGGGAGGACTCATGCGCGGGGTGCGTTTCTGCTTCGGATTATTCCTCGTCGCCACGTTGGGAAACTTCGCGTTCGCCCAGAGAGCGTTCACCTGGCAAGAAATTCGCGCGAAATTCGAGGCTGCGAACCCGACTCTGCGGGCGGGACAACTCGGCATCGATGAATCCCGCGCGCAGGAGATCACTGCGAACCTGCGCCCTAACCCCAACCTCACCATCCTGGCTGATCAGATCGATCCCTTCAGTGGAGGCCCTCCTCACGGACCCTTCGCCTACCTTCTCGCGGCGGGGAGTGTGAACTTTCTGTGGGAGCGCCAGCACAAACGCGGGCTGCGGCTGGAGAGCGCGCAAAAAGGGACTGCACTCGTGACCTCCGCGCAAGCCGACCTGGAACGGAATCTGTTATTCAACCTTCGCGGCGCGTTTATCGAGACGCTTCAGGAAAAAGCCATTTTGGATTTGGCGAAAGAAAATCTGGCGTACTACGACCATGTACTCGACGTAAATCGCGATCGCTACCAGGCCGGCGGCATCGCCCAGGTGGATTTGAAACGCCTGGAACTGCAAAGAGTCCAGTATCTGTCCGACTTGCAAACTGCCGAAGTAAATCTGCGCATCGCGAAGATTCAACTGCTCATGCTTCTGAATGACCAGACCCGGGTTGAGCAGTTCGATGTAGTCGGACCGTTTGATTTCGCAGAACAGATTCCTCCCTTGAGCGACGTCCGCCAGGCCGCTCTCGATACCCGCCCTGACCTGAGGGCAGCGGTGCAATCGGTCGACAAAGCGAAAACTGATTACCGTCTGGCGGTGGCTAACGGATCCACCGATCCAATCCTAGGTTTCGATGGCGGCCGCAACCCTCCCATCGACCAGTACATCGGGTTCAGCGTGACCGTTCCTCTGCGGATTTTTGATCGCAACCAGGGGGAGAAGCGCCGTACTCAACTGGACATCGATCGCAACGACAGACTCGCGGCCGCAACCCGGGCACAGGTTTTCAACGATGTTGATTCCGCCTATGCGACCGTGAACAGCGCTGTCATCCTTTTAAAACCTTACAAGGACCAGTACCTGGAAGAGGCCTCAAGCATCCGGGACACGATCTCGTTTTCCTATCAACACGGCGCTGCGTCGCTTCTGGATTTTCTCAACGCGCAAGCGGATTACCGCAGCGTCCAAGTCAACTATTTGAATCTGGTCGCTTCCTATCTGAATGCGGCCAGTCAATTGAATCTTGCCGTCGGACGTGAGGTTATCCAATGAGCCGCACCAGAATTGCAACCTCGGCCCTCATTCTAACTTTGGTTCTGTTCGATGCCGCTTGTGGCAGCAAGAGTGATCCTCAAGCGGAGGCGCCGCCACCGCTGAAAGTAGAGCGTGCCGAGGATGCGAACGTCTTTCAAGTCGAACATCCGGCCAAGTTTCCGTTGACCACGGCGGTCGAGCATGTCACCACCTCGCAATTGACGGCGACGGCGACCGTCAATCCGGACATTTCCCGGACTGTGCCGGTTATTTCTTTGGCGTCAGGCCGCGTCGTGGAAGTCAAAGCCCGATTGGGCGACACGGTCAAAAAAGGACAAGTGTTGCTGACGGTGCAAAGCGCCGATATTTCCGGGGCCTTTTCCGATTACCAGAAAGCCGTGGCCGACGAGCAACTCTCCCGCACACAACTGGAGCGGGCGAGGCTTCTCTATGACAAGGGCGCGATCTCCCTGAACGATCTTCAGGTTGCGCAAGATGCAGAGGCCAAATCGCAGGTGGACGTAAAGACGAGTAGCGAAAAGCTTCGCGTGCTAGGCAATACCAACCTTGATCAGCCGTCGGGGGTGGTCGCGATCCACGCACCCGTTTCAGGAGTCATTACCGACCAACAAGTTACCAGTGCAGCCGGCGTGCAGGGCCTGAGCTCGCCGAATCCGTTTACCATCTCTGACCTGACTTACGTATGGATTCTCTGCGATGTGTACGAAAACGATCTTCCGGCCGTGCGCCTGGGAGACAAGGCCGACGTTCGCCTGAATGCATATCCCGATAAAACATTCACTGGCGTGATCGGCAACATTGGCCCGATCCTCGACCCGAATCTCCGCACTGCGAAAGTGCGAATTGAAATGCGCAACCCGGGACTCATGCGCCCCGGCATGTTTGCCCTGGCAACCTTTCACGGCCAGAAGAAAGAGAAGTTTGCGGCCGTGCCTGCAACGGCGGTCCTGCATCTGCACGACCGTGATTGGGTGTACTTGCCCCTGGGTGGCGGAAAGTTTCGGCGCGTGGAAGTGAAGGCTGGCGAAATGCTCGCGGGCAATATGCAGGCAATCCTCTCGGGAATTGCGCCAGGCCAGCAAGTCATTGCCAACGCTCTCGAATTCCAGAATACGACGGAACAGTAATGATTCGCTCTCTCCTCGATTTTGCGCTCAACAATCGGTTCATCGTTCTCAGTGTGGCGGTGGGTCTTTTCTTGTGGGGCATTGTTGCCTTCAAGCGATTGCCCGTCGAGGCCTACCCGGATGTCGCGAACACATGGGTTCAAGTGATTACTCAGTGGCCGGGCCGGGCCGCCGAAGAGGTCGAACAGCAAATCACCATCCCGATCGAAATCCAGATGAACGGAATTCCGCATCTGGCGCATGTACGGTCCGCCTCTTTGGCGGGACTCTCCGTTGTCAATCTCATCTTTGACGATGATTCCAACAACGACTGGGACCGCCAGAAGGTTCTGGAGCGGCTTTCGAGCGTGACCCTGCCCCCCACTGTGTCTGCCCAGATTGGCCCTGATTTTAGCCCGATTGGTTCCGTCTATTGGTACACACTGACGAGCACAGATCCCAATTACGACCTCATGGAGCTCAAGACGCTCCAGGATTGGACAATCACCAAGTACATCAAGGCCGCACCCGATGTCGTCGATGATTCCTCCTTCGGCGGTTTGACTCGCGAATATCAGGTCCGGGTCGATCCCGACAAGTTGGTGGCATATGGTTTGAGTCTGGCTCAGATCGAGCAGCAGTTAAGCAACGCGAACGCGAATGCTGGCGGCAGTTTTATCGAACAGGGCGCGCAGCAGATCAACGTTCGCGCGGTCGGGCTGGTAAGAAATGTGCAGGATATCGCGGAGACTGTACTCAAGACACAGAAGGGCACTGCGATACGCGTAAAGGATGTGGCCATCGTCACTCAGGGACCGAAGATTCGCCTGGGCCAAATTGGCAAAGCAATCCATCGCTCCGACGGCGTTGTGGTCGATGACAACGATGTGGTTGAGGGGATCGTGTTCATGCGTAAAGGCGCGGACACCGCGCCGACCATGGACGGCATACACGCGGTCGTGCAAAAGCTCAACGACCACATACTCCCGCCGGGTGTAAAGATCGTCCCCTACCTCGACCGCGACGATCTGGTGCACTACACGACTCATACGGTGCTGCACAATCTCGGCGAAGGAATGATCCTGGTGGTGATCATTCTGCTCCTCTTTCTGGGAAATATCCGGGGCGCGCTCATCGTCTCGTTCACCATACCTTTTGCCCTGCTGTTTGCCTCCATTTGTCTCGATCTTCGCCACATTTCCGCCAACCTGCTTTCTTTAGGTGCGCTGGATTTTGGCATGGTCGTCGATGGCGCCGTGGTGATGATCGAAAACATTGTTCGCCATCTGAATCGTCCCGAGCGAGAGCATCACACAGCCATAGAGCGAATCCGGGATGCCGCGCACGAGGTTCAGCGGCCTGTTTTTTATGCCATCGCTATTATTATCACGGCATACCTGCCCATCTTCACTTTGCAACAGGTCGAAGGAAAGCTGTTTAAGCCCATGGCCTGGACGGTGGCCTTCGCTTTGCTCGGCGCACTGATGTTTTCCATGCTGGTTGCTCCCGCTCTCGCCAGCCTCTTCTTCCAGTCCGGGGTAAAGGAATGGAAGAACCCCGTGATGAGCTATTTGACCGTTCGTTACCGGAAGGCTGTGGGGTGGACGATCCGCAAACGCACTTTCACCGTCGGAGCCGCCGCCATTTTGTTTGCCCTGGCCCTGTTCCTGGCCTTCAGCGGAGTGATCGGCTCGGAATTCCTTCCTCACCTCGATGAGGGCGCAATTTGGGTTCGCGGCACTCTGGCGCCCAGCACGGGACCTACCGAAAGCGCGCGCGTGGCTGAGAGAGCGCGCCAGGTCCTCTGCTCGTTTCCCGAAGTGCCTCGCGTGGTGAACCAGATCGGCCGTCCGGATGACGGAACCGATACAACCGGTTTCTTCGATATGGAATTTTTCGTTGACCTTCTGCCCAAGGAAAAGTGGCGTCCGGTCTTCCATCAAAACAAAGAGCAGTTGATCGACGCCATGAGCCGGGAACTGGAGAAGATACCCGGGGTATTTTGGGGGTTCTCGCAGCCCATTTCTGACAATCTGGAAGAAGCGGTGAGCGGCGTCAAAGGCGCGCTCGCGGTAAAGCTCTATGGAGACGATCTCAAGACCCTCGAAGCGAAGGGCGATCAGATTGTCAGCGTCATGCGGGATGTTCGTGGCGTCGAGGATCTTGGACTGTTTCGCGTCCTCGGCCAGCCCAACCTCAATTTCGAGGTGGATCGCGATCAAGCCGCACGTTTCGGGATCAATGTCTCGGACGTTCAGGATGCAATTCAAACCGCCGTGGGCGGAAGTGCGCTCAGCCAGGTCCTGATCGGAGAACAACGATACGACCTGACACTGCGTTATTTGCCGCAATACCGGGACACGCGAGAAGCCATCGAAAAAATTCGCTTGGTGTCGCCTGCCGGTGAGCGTGTCTCTCTGGCCCAACTGACAAAGAGCAGCGTCACCGATGGCGGTTCAGAAATTTATCGCGAGGCCAACTCGCGATACGTGGCGATCAAATTCAGCGTGCGCGGAAGAGACTTGGGCAGCACGGTCGAAGAGGCCATGCGAAAGGTCGCTGCCAGTGTCAAATTGCCGCCCGGATACACGCTTGACTGGGCCGGCGAATACGAGAGCCAGAAGCGTTCCCAGCATCGGCTGATGATTGTGCTCCCGGTCACCCTGGTAGCGATTTACGTTATCCTTTATGCGATGTTCAGGTCCGTCAAATGGGCGCTTCTCGTTTTGACGAACGTGTCCATGGCTCCGCTGGGAGGCCTGCTGGCTTTGCTGGTCACGGGTACGAACCTCAGCGTCTCCTCGGGAGTCGGCTTTCTGGCGCTGTTTGGCGTGTCGGTACAAACCGGCGTCATCATGGTGGAGTACATCAATCAACTCCGGGCCCGGGGTTACACCATCGAGCAGTCAGCGGCGGAAGGAGCTGTCCTCCGCCTTCGGCCGATTATGATGACCATGCTGGTTGCGACCCTTGGTCTGCTCCCTGCGGCGCTGTCTCACGGAATCGGATCAGACTCGCAGCGCCCTTTTGCCATCGTGATCGTCGGAGGACTGCTCTCCAACCTGATCATCGGTATTTTTCTTCTGCCCACGCTCTACACCTGGTTTGCCCGTGAAGGTGACCGGCTTCCCGAGCCAGACTCCGAGGGGGCCGTGTAGGATTGATGCAATGACCAGGGGGCTGTGACTCGTCTTCGGGACGAGTGCAGAATTCCACTATGAAAAGATCTGAAGTCTGCGATCTCATCAGGAAAATAGGCGTCATTCCCGCGGTCCGAGTTTCCACCGCCGAGGAGGCGCACTTTGCCGCCGACAGTGTCACCGGAGGCGGTATACCTATTGTGGAAATCACCTTGACTTGCCCCGAGGCGGTCGAGCTGATTTCCCATCTCGTCCGTCACCACAAACAAATGATCGTTGGCGCCGGCACGGTATTGGATACCGAGGCTGCGCGACGTTGCGTGGACGCGGGAGCGAGCTTTTTAACCGCACCCGGCTTCGACCTGGCCATTGTGGAATTTGCTACCAAGGAAGAAATCGCAGTCCTCCCGGGGGCTTTGACGCCGACGGAAGTAGTCACGGCGTGGAAGGCCGGATCGGACTTCGTCAAAGTGTTCCCCTGCGCTCAGGTTGGCGGTGACAAGTACATTAAATCGTTGAAGACAGCATTGCCGCAGATTCCATTGATCGCCGCCGGAGGGGTGACCCAGCAGACAGCTGCGAATTTCATATTTGCCGGAGCGACGGCCATCGGAGTAGGCACTGAGTTGATCCCGGCGGACGCCATCGAATGTCGCGAGGCAGAGCGAATTCAGGAACTGGCACATCGTTTTCTAGGTTTCGTGAATGACGCGCGCCGCCGGCTGGCCCCGCAGAAAGATGGCGGCATGCCTGCCAAGACCGACTTCAGGAAGCTGCACAACCAAACTCAGGTCAGCAAATCGGGATGAAGAGAATTACTTAATGTAGGGACGGGTCTCTTGAGGCCAGTAGGGACGGGTCGGAGCCTGCCCTGAGCGGAGTCGAAGGGACCCGTCAGTCGAGCGCAGCGAGACCATCGCGCCTTATTGTCGTTGCCGTGTGACCGTCTAATAGCAGAACGGAAGCCGATTGCAAACTGAAACCCAAACTACGAACGGCCACTCGATGGTCGGCAAGCTGCTCCGCGTTGCAGTGTGCTCGCCGCGTTCAGCAGGATGGACATCGCCTAACGACTGGCGCGATCTGGGATTTCTGCACGCGCCCGACTTCGAAGCCGCGCAAGCCCAGCATGACGAACTGACCCGTCAACTCAAAGCTGCAGGTGCAGAAGTGGTCGCCATGCCGGCCGCGTCCGGCCTCACGCTCGATGCGGTGTACGCGCACGATCCGTCACTCGCCACGGATTACGGCGTCATCATCATGAATCCCGGCAAGCCGAATCGCGTAGTGGAAGCGAAGCGTCACCGCGATTTCTATCAGAGCCTTGGCATTCCAGTGCTCGGGGAAATCCAAGCGCCCGGCACGACAGAGGCGGGCGACATGCTGTGGCTCGATGAGAAGACACTGCTCATCGGCCACGGCTATCGGACCAACGCCAGCGGCATCGCGCAGATGCGCGCCCTTCTTGCACCAAAAGGTGTCGAGGTTCTTTCCGCTCCGCTGCCTTATGGGCCCGGTCCTTCAGCGTGCCTGCACCTGATGTCGCTGATCAGCCTGCTCGACGAACAAACCGCGCTGGTCGATCTGCCCTGGCTCGCGGTGGAAACTGTCGAGCTGTTGAAGGCGCGCGGCTACAAGTTTGTCGAGATCGACTACGCGGAGCGCGACACGCTGGCCTGCAATGTATTGTCGCTCGGCGGCAAGCGCCTGCTGGCGCTCGAAGAGAATCGCAAGACGAATGCCCTCATGCGACAAGCTGGCTTCGACGTTCGAACCTTTGCCGGGTCGGAGCTGTGCATCAACGGCTCGGGCGGTCCGACCTGTTTGACCCGGCCACTGCTGCGTGGGTGATGCGGCTAAGAGAACGATTGCGGGTCCGGTAGTTGCGCCCTTTGGGCGCGCATTGGGTTCGTCCCGCGCCCCAGGGCTTACGCCCTGGGCTGAATTGTTCCGCTCCTTCGGGGCTGAATCTGTTGCGCAGAAGCCACGTGTAATCCCTGTTAAAATCAATCTGCATGCCCCTACCCTTCGTCCGCGATCTTTTTGCGGACGCAGAAAAGTTGCCCGCCTTTTTGCGTGTTGCCTCCCATCTGAAAGAGGGCACGGGACGGATACGTGTCGCCGGACTCACTCCTACCGCGAAAGCTCTGATTCTGGTTCTGCTGCGCAAGGTTACGGAGCGGCCCTTGCTGCTGATTGTGCCGGACAACCGGGATACGGAAGAGCTGGTTCCCACGTTGCAGGCATTCTGCGAACTGACGGGCGCGGCTGACCCGGACTCGGTGGTTACGCTGCCCAGCCGCGACGTGCTGCCGTTTCAGAATCTGTCGCCGCATCCGGAGATTCAGGAAGAACGCGCTGTGGCGCTGTGGAAGATGGCCACGGGAGCGGTCTCGATTGTGGTCTCGCCGGTCGCGGCCACCGCGTTCCGCTTGCGTTCGGCCGAATATTATGGCGATCTGGCCCGCATGATCCGGCGAGGCGAGACCTTCGATACTGAGCCGCTGCTGCGTCACCTGAACACCGTCGGCTACACCTCGACCGATGTGGTCGAGATGCCTGGAGAATATGCACTGCGCGGCGGAATTCTGGATGTGTATTCGCCGGAAGCGGACCGGCCGGTGCGGATTGAATTTTTCGGGGATGAAGTTGAGTCGATCCGCAAATTTGATCCGGCGACGCAGCGGTCTTCGAATCCCATTGACGAGGCTTTGCTGCTGCCTTTGACGGAAACTCCGGTGAGCGACGAATTGCTGGGCGCGATTCATGCCCGGCTCTCGGGAAAGCGAATTACCGGAGCGGAAGAAGTGGTGGAGCAGGCGGTGCGGGCGGGCGGCGTGACCGTGTTTCCCGGCTGGGAGTTTTATGCTCCGGTGGCCGGAGCGAATTCAACTGTCTTTGACTTGCTGCCCAATGCGCTGGTGTTTGCCGACGAGCCGGAGAGCATTCGCCGGGAATTCGAACAGGTCTGGACCCGCATTGAAGACGCGCACGAACGCAGCGGTGTGGGCAACCTGGTGCGGCCCGCCGATCTTTATTTGCCCCCGGAGGATTGGTGGAAGAAAGTCGCCGGCCTCAATGGGGCCGACGTGGAGCATCTCGAAATCACCCAGGGCGAGAGTGCGGCGAGCACGGTGTCTTTTCTCTCCCAGCCTTCGCCGCGCTTCCACGGCTCGGTTCCGATGATGCTCGAAGAAGCGCAGAAGCAGACGGGCAGCGGCAAGCGGGTTTTGATCGCGGTGCCGAACACCGGCGAAGTGGAACGCTTGGCCGACGTTTTCACCGAGTACAGCGTTTCGTTCCGATTGGGCAGCCGCACGCGAGGCGGCGAGAGCTACGCCGACGAAACTTCTTACTTCGCGGGCGAGGTGCTCACTTCTACTTTGGTCAAAGCTTACATTCCCGACGGAGTGATTTTGCCGGACGCGAATCTCGCCATCTTCGGCGCGCGCGATCTTTTCGACGAATCGGAGGCGGTCGCCTCGCGGCCGCAGCGGCAGAAATCGAAGACCTCGGCTTTTCTTTCCGACTTTCGCGATCTGCAAGTTGGGGATTATGTCGTCCACGTGGAACACGGTATCGGGCAATATCACGGGCTGAAGGAAATCAATCAGGGCGACGGTAACGCAGAATTCATGTTGCTCGAATATGCCGAAGGCGCGCGGCTCTACGTACCGCTTACACGGCTCGACCTGGTGCAGAAGTATCGTTCGTCGGAGGGTGCGAAGCCTCCGTTGAGCCATCTGGGCACGGCGGCCTGGGCCAAGACTAAGGCCCGCGTGCGCAAGGCCATGAAGGATATGGCGGATGAGTTGCTCAAACTCTACGCCGAGCGCCGGGCCGCCCAGGGCCACAGTTTTTCTGCCGACAATGAATGGATGCGCGAGTTCGAAGATGCGTTCGAGTACAGCGAGACGGAAGACCAGGAACTTGCCATTGTCGATGTGAAGCGCGACATGGAATCGTCGCAGCCGATGGACCGACTGCTGTGCGGCGATGTCGGCTACGGAAAAACCGAAATTGCCATGAGGGCGGCGTTCAAAGCGGTGAGCGACAACAAGCAGGTGGCAGTGCTGGCGCCCACGACTGTTCTTGCCTTTCAGCATTTTGAAACGTTCAAGCAGCGCTTTGCTGCGTTCCCGGTTTCGATTGAAATGATCAGCCGTTTCCGCTCGGCGAAACAGCAAAAAGAAATTTTGCAGAAGGTGGAAGCCGGCAAGGTGGACATTCTGATCGGCACGCACCGGCTGCTTTCGAAAGATGTGAAGTTTACTGATCTCGGATTGCTGGTGGTGGACGAAGAGCAGCGCTTCGGGGTGCGTCACAAAGAACGTTTGAAGCAGATGCGCAAACAAGTGGACGTGCTGACCATGTCGGCGACCCCGATTCCGCGCACGCTGCACATGTCGCTGGTCGGAATGCGCGATATGAGCGTAATCGAGACGCCGCCCAAAGACCGCATGGCGATTCAGACGGTGGTCGCCAGTTGGGATGAACAGCTGATTCAGTCGGCGGTCAATCAGGAACTGGAGCGCGGCGGACAGACTTACTTTGTGCACAATCGCGTGGAGAGCATTTTTGAAATCGCTGCGAAATTGCAGGTTTTGGCGCCGAAGGCGCGCATTATCGTGGGTCACGGGCAGATGTCGGAAGGCGAACTGGAAAAAGTCATGCTGAAGTTCATGCATCATGAGGCTGATATTCTGGTGGCGACTACGATCATCGAAAATGGCCTGGATATTCCGCTGTGCAACACGATTTTTATCAACCGGGCGGACCGGCTGGGGTTGTCGGAACTGTATCAATTGCGCGGGCGCGTAGGACGCTCCAGCCGGCGTGCCTACGCGTATTTGCTGTTGCCTGCGGACATCGAGCTGACACCAATAGCGCGCCGCCGCCTGGCTGCGCTGAAGGAATTTTCGGACCTGGGCGCGGGCTTCAAGATTGCTGCGCTCGATTTGGAATTGCGCGGCGCGGGCAACCTGCTGGGCGGCGAGCAGAGCGGACACATCGAAGCCATCGGCTTCGAGCTTTACACCCAGATGCTGGATCGCGCCGTCCGCGAGATAAAGGGTGAAGCTGCGCCGGATGAGGCCGCGACGCAACTCAACCTCGGGCTGAATATACGCATTCCAGTGAACTACATTCCGGAAGAGAACCAGCGGCTGCGAATGTACAAGCGGGTGGCGGGAGTGGAAACCGCTTCGCAACTGGACGACGTGCGGGCGGAGTTACAGGACCGCTACGGCGATCTTCCCCCAGCGGTGCTGAGCCTTTTGCAGTATGCCTCGCTCAAGCTGCTCTGCGTTCGCGTGGGAGTGACCGCGATCGAGCGCAAGCGTGACCAGCTCAGCATTCGCTTCCGGCAGAATGCGACGATCGATCCTGCGCGGCTGGCGGCGTTTGTGGCCGGGCAGCGGGGCGCGCAGTTTAGTCCAGATGGGACGTTGAAGTTTGTGTTCAGTCCCACTCGCGCCGAGGAAGTGCTGGCCCGGTTGCAGGAATTGTTGGAGCAGTTGGCGGGCGTGCCGTTACCGACGTCAGTGCCGTCCTAAATTCAATAACGGAAAATCTATGACCCTGCGTGCGGGCTTCATGCCCGCATTTTTCTTGTTCTTCGGTCGAGAGCTGGCAAGAATTCTCTTGCCGGCATTCCCGCGCCGACATCGTTACTCATGTTGCGCAGACCACTGCTCGCGCTCCTTTTTTTGCTGACCTCGTGCCTCGCTTTCGTGCATGCGCAAGTACAACCTTATGTGGGAGGCGGCATCGGACTCGCCCCCACAGGTTTCAACCAGCCCAGCTATAACGCCGATGCTGGAGTCGACCTCAAGTTGCATCGCTGGTTGGCGGAGGCTGAAGGGGGAGTCGATTCGGCGGATGACCAGACGACCCACACCGGGTATACGCTCCGGGCACATGGACTGTTTCTGGTTCGGGCTACGCGCCGCTGGCGATTTGGCGGCGGGGTTCACTACAGCCAGTTGACCACTTCGACGTACACCAAGCATGACCGATGGCCCGTCGTCGCCGCGATGTATGAGAACGACTGGGTTCGCAGCAGTTTCGAATATCTATTGCCGGGCAGCGATAGCCGTTACGGATTGACTGGGCCGCTGTTGGATCTAAGGGTGCGAATTACCGCGGGATTTTATATTCGGGAGCGCGTGGCGGCGTTTGCGTTTCGGAATCCCTATGGCGGGGACTCTGGGTACCATGGCGGCGCGGAGGGGGATTTTGGGGTTATGTATGTTGTGCATGACAGGCCGGCGGGGGATTGAATGAGGCGATGTAGCGACGACGATTGGATGACAGCAGGATTGTAGCGACGCGTCAGTGTTCCCCGCTCTCTCCTAAGCGACAGTGGTAAGCTGCTGGCGCGAGGCGACCATGAACCGTCGATCAGCTGCCCTCTGTTTCGTGGTGATTACGGCTTGTCTAACTCTGGGCGCTCAGCAAGCTCCGCCTAGTAAAAGCTCCTACGAAGCACTGGTCGAACGGGTCAAGGGTGGCGACAAAACCGTTGACTTCAGACAGCTCCGCCTAGCCTACGTGGATTCGCCCAACTTCAGCCGCGGCCCGGATACTGATCCGCAGAAAAAAGCGATGATGACGTCTTTGAACAAACATGACTTTGCCGACGCGATCAAGAACGCTGACATAGTATTAGCCGCAAACTATGTAGACATGGACGCGCATTTTGCCGAGTATGTCGCCCAACGGGAATCGAAGAACCAAGAGCAGGCTGAGTTTCACAAGTTCGTGTTTCAGGGACTGCTGAAATCGATCACGGATTCCGGTGACGGCAAGACGCCGGAAACCGCCTACCAGGTGATTGCGGTTCATGAGGAGTACGTGCTGCTACGCTCGATGGGCGTGGGGTTTCCCGAGTCGCAGTCATTGATGCAGAAGAATGGGCATTCCTATGACGCGTTGAAATTCGAGGATCCAGCGGCAAAACAGAAAGTTACGCTTTATTTCAACGTAGACATTCCCATAAAGCACGGCCTCTGATCCTTAGGGGAGGGTTCTTCGCGCGGGCTTGCTCGCAGCCCTGTAATCTTTCGGATAAACCACCACGAAGCGACGCAGTCCCTCGCCTTCGCTTTCAGTGCGCAGGTCCTCAAAGTCGCGTAACGCTAAGTGCACAATGCGGCGCTCGCGCGACGACATGGGAGTGAACTGATAAGGCGCGCCCGTCTTGCGCACTTTGTCGGCAGCGACAGAAGCGGCCATGCGCAGTTCTTCGAGGCGCATGCTGCGGTGGTTCATGCAATCGAAATTGATTCTCTCGTGCTCGTTGCCGGGCAGGCGAAGCATTTCGAGCGCGATCAGCTCAAGCGCGCGGAGCAGCTCAGCGCCGTGTTCCAGCAGCAGCGGCGAGTCCGGGCCGGAGAATTGCACCAGGATTTCCGGGCGCTCCCAGTCGCGTTCCTCGGGCAAGGGTGGGTCGACGGTGATGCGGTATTTCAGGCGCAGTCCGCCCTTGCTGACTACGCCATTCAGCAGATCGTTGATCTTGTTGGCGGCTTCGAGTTTGTTGGGAATTGTCATAAAAGCAGCTTTTAGCTATTAGCTCTTGGCTCTTAGCTTTTAATCCCTTTGCTCCCGTCCTTCACGGTTCACCCTGGCAGTCGGCTTCGTGCAGGTAAGCTAAAGACTAAGAGCTAATAGCTAAAAGCTACTTATCTTTCTTCCTCGCCCGCTTCAGGGCCAGTTCGCGCATTTCGCGGCCCAGGCGGGTGCGGTTCATGATCGATTGCTGCACGATGCCGATCAGGTTGCTCTCCAGCCAATAAAGGCCGAGGCCGGACGCCACGTTCCAACTGAGGAAGCCGAACATCACCGGCATCATGACGTTCATCATCTTCTGCTGCGAGGGGTCCATGCCGGCTTGCGGCGTCATGCGCTGCATAAAGACCATGGCGATGACGATCAGTATGGGCAGGATCCGCAGGGTGGACGGCTCGGGCGAAGACAGGTCGTGGATCCACAGCCAGGGCGCCTGGCGCAGATCGATGGCCGCGCCCAGCATGCTGTAGTAGGCGATCAGGAACGGCATCTGGATGATCATGGGCAAGCAGCCGCCCCACATGTTGACGCCTTCGCGCTGCTGCAGGTCCCAGATTTCCTTGTTCATGTCCTGCCGCCGCGGATCTTTCATGCCGTATTTCTTATATTTTTCCTGGATGGCTTTCATTTGCGGCTGGATCTTCTGCATCTTCAAGGCGGACTTCATGCCGGTGATGCGCAAGGGCAGTAGCGCGAGATTGATGATGAGAGTTTGCAGTACGATCGCCCAGCCCCAGTTGCCGACAACTTTTTCGTAAGTCCAACGGAGCCACAGGAAGAGTGGGCGGGCGATCCATCCCCAGAAGCCGAAGTTGACCAGGGCGCGCAGATCTCGCGGCGCGCCGTTGATGGTGGGCACGGAGATCGATTCCAACACCGCCAGGGACTTGGCGCCTACATACAGGTGTCCAGTCGAGGGACCCTTGAGGTTGCCGACGGCTGCGCCCAGCACGCTGTAGGGATGCTTTGGGTCCTGCGGATTTTCAATCGTGTTGTGCAGCGTGACCAGGGCCGCGTTTTGCGGGTCGTCGGGGACAAAGGCGGCGGCAAAATATTGATCGACCACGCCGGCCCAGTCGAGCGGGCCTTTGATGGTGTTACCGCCGCTGACTTTCTTAATGGCCAGGCGCTCGATGTTGCTGTCGTACTGGTAGTCGATTTGCCCGGCGGCGAAGCTGGCAGGGGTGGCTTGATCGCCGAACCCTGCGGGCCACATGGGGAAGGCGGCGACCTGGCTTCCCTTGGCGGTCACGGAGGTTTCCACGCCGATCACGTAAGTCTGATCGAAGCGGAACGTTTTGTGGACGGCGATGTCGGCGTCGGCGTACTCAAAGGTGATTTGCGCCGGGACGGTTAGCGTGCCGGAGCTTGAAGCCACGTAAAGCGCCGAGTTCAACTTGTTGCGCTGCGTTTCGTCATATGTCCAGAGCGACAGCGGATAACCGAACTTTTCTGCCACCGCACCCTTCACCAGTTCAAGGAGCTGGCCCTGGTCGTCCTTGAATTTCTTGAGAATCCACGACTTCACCTGGCCGCCTCGGTTGGTGAATGTGATCTTGTACAGATCGTTCTCGATTACGGTCTCGGATTCCGCGCTGGCCTGCTTTCCCGTTCCCACAGGAACTGGAACAGCGGGCTGCGACTGCGAAGCTGCAGGCAGATTCGCGGAGTTCGCCGGCTGCGACTGAGTCTGCGCCGGTTGCGGAGCCGAAGGGGCCTGCGGCAAGTATTTCTTGAAGAGCGACTGCGAGAGCAGGATGACGAGAAACGTGAGGCCGAAGACAAGAAGCAGCCGCCGCTCCATGCCGGGATCTTGTTGAGGATTTTGAAAGTCGGGCAAATTCGTGGCTCAGTGATTGCAAGGTGCCGCAACCGGGTTACATTCGGCTGCGGATTTAGAAATCTGGGGCCGAATTGCAGGATCGTATCCGCCGCGGGCTAAAGGATGACAGCGCAATAAGCGCTGCATCGCCATCCAGCCGCCGCGCAGGGAACCGTAGCGCTCGACCGCTTCCATCGCATACTCCGAGCACGTCGGCACGTAACGGCAAGCAGGCAGCAGCATGGGTGAAATGGCCCACTTATAGGCCCGCAACAGTCCCAGCACTGCTCGGGTAAAGACTCGATTCATAACAAACAAACTTTCTCTCTTCGCGAAAGGTGCCGGCCAATGTATCAGGACTTCGCCTTCCGCAGATCGTCCTTGTTTTTCTCTTTCTCTATGCTGCCAAGTTTCTGCTGGATCACCTGGAATGCCCGGGCAATGTCACGTTGCAGGTCGCGAAACTCCATGGTCCGTAACGACCGCTTCGGATTGATGACTACATCCACGGGAATCTCGATCATCCCTTGCAACCTCACCGCTTCTCGCAGGCGGCGCTTCATGCGGTTGCGATCGACCGCGCCACCCAGGGCCCGCCCCACGGTGAACCCTATGCGCGCGTTCATCCCCGGGTTGCGCGGCAGATAAAACACAGTCATGCAGGCCGCAAAGTGGCGCTTCCCCTGCTTGTACACGCGCTCAAAATCGGCATGCCGAAGCAATCGTCCAGAGCGCGGAAACCGGGCGGGCTTGCCGGCGCCGGGCTGCATTGGACCTGCCATGGAGAGCACTGCCGCTCACAATTCAACTCACAGGCGGATTTCCGCCAGTTCTGAAACACGGAGGAAACTCTATTCACGGAAGCCGGGTTTGACTGAGACCCGCTTGCGGCCCTTGGCCCGCCGGCGCGAAATCACCGCCCGGCCACTTTTGGTCTTCATTCGAGTGCGGAATCCGTGCGTCTTCGAGCGGTGGCGCCGGTTGGGTTGGAACGTACGCTTGGGCATGAAAAAATTGGCTGCTCCTAATTCGTTTGGCGGTTGTGGAACAAACCATCAGTATAAATGAGCCTGGGCCTGCGGTAAACCCGCGGCGCTCGAGGTGACGGTGAGGCGCGCGGAGCTCTAACCACAAAGGGCGCTAAGGTACACGAAGGAACAGCGTGAACCAAAGCCTTCGTGAAACTTCGTGTCCTTCGTGGTGGGTAGGTCTTTGGGCTAACCCTCTACGTGCTCGGCGGCGCTCGGGTGGGGCAACGGTTGAACTGGCCCTATCTCAGTCACCCGCCAACTCGAGACGCGGTCCTGCACAACTCGCGCGGCAGTTATAATTTCAATACTTGACAGAAAACTTTTTCGCGTTCTGAATCATCCACACGGGGAAAAAATTCTTTGCCGAGATTTCCTCACTCCGAAAAATTTTGTGCTAGTATGCCGGACTGTCCCAGCTTGCGGAAATCATTGTCCGGTTCCCCAGCCCGCCCAGCCGTAGTGCCCGGGCTGCTTTGTTGGACAAAAACTTTTTCTAAACGAATTTGATTGCGGCGCTGCCCTTTACGGCAGGCCTTTGAAAAATTTCTTATGTCTGTTCCGAGCCCGAGCCTCTCTCCCAATCCGTGGGTGCGCATTCTGGATGCGCTCGAAAAAAAGATCAATCGCCACTCCTACGACACGTGGCTGAAACCCACCCGCTACAGCCACTCAAGCGGCGGGATCCTGTTTGTGCGGGTGCCGACGGCGGAATTCCGTCACGTGGGCGACAAATACGCCGACCTGATACAGGAAGCGGTCGACAACCTCGGGATGGAGTTCCAGGAAGTGAAGTTTGTCACTCCCGAGGACGATCCCGCGGCCACGCCGCTGCGGCACGATGGCGGTCTTTCTCCGCGCCCGGCTGCGCCGGTGCCTTTCCCGTCTTCCCAGGCACGGTTTGACTGGGATGGCGCGGCGCAACTTAATCCGCGGTACACGTTCGACGCTTTCGTGATCGGCAGCGGCAATCAGTTCGCGCATGCCGCGTGCCAGGCGGTAGCCGAGCGGCCCTCGAAGGCATATAACCCGCTCTTCCTCTATGGCGGCGTGGGTATGGGCAAGACGCATCTGATGCAAGCCATCGGCCATGAAGTCAAACGGCGGATGCCGCAAGCCGCGATCTGCTACGTGAGCAGCGAGAAGTTCACCAACGAAATGATCAACTCGCTGCGTTATGACAAGATGACCACGTTTCGCGACAAGTTCCGCAATGTGGACGTATTGCTCATCGACGATATTCAGTTTCTGGCGCAAAAAGAGCGCACGCAGGAAGAGTTCTTTCACACTTTCAACGCGCTGCATGAGTCGCTCAAGCAGATCGTGATTGCCAGTGACCGGCCGCCGAAAGAACTGGCTGAGATTGAAGACCGGCTGCGCAGCCGCTTCGAGTGGGGATTGATTGCCGACATCCAGCCGCCCGACCTGGAAACCAAAGTTGCCATTCTGCAGAAAAAGTCCGAGCAGGAAAAGGTTACGCTGCCGACCGATGTTGCCTTGTACATCGCGTCCAACATCCGTTCGAACGTCCGTGAACTTGAAGGTGCCCTAATCCGCCTGGTAGCGCACTCGTCTCTCATTGGCGCGGAGATCACCCTTCCCTACGCCCAGCAGGTGTTGAAAAATTTCATCGATTCGCAGGCACGGAAGGTCACCATCGAGTCTATTCAGAAAGCAGTGGCCGAGCAATTTGGATTACGCCTGATGGAGATCAAAGCGAAAAATAATTCGCGGGCCATCGTTTATCCGCGGCAGATTGCGATGTATCTGGCCAAGCATCTGACCGAAGCTTCGTTGCCGGAGATCGGGCGTCAGTTTGGCGGCAAGCATCACACTACGGTCCTGCATTCGGTCGAGAAAATCGAGATCAACCGCAAGACTGATAAAGATTTGAACAGGTTATTGAATAAGCTGACCGAGCAGTTGGGCGCATAGTTGTGGCTTGGAACTAATTTTCCATGCATGGGCCCGGGTTTTCTCAGCGCAACCTGTGAACAGACTGTGGATGCTGTGCAGAGAACGGCGGAATTCGAAGAGTACGGCCCGACGTTACCTTTTCATCCGGCACGGCAGGGACTAGTTTTGAACACCGGCAGAATGGCGCATGGGGCAGCAAATTGGCGGTCTGAGCCAGGATTTCCACTTTTGCGGGGTCCCTACTGCTACTGCTAGTATTCTTTTAGTTTGTACTTGATGTAGGAAACAGTCCAAGTAGCAAAGGGTCGATGGGAGAGTTGGTTTATGCCGGCAGAAGCTTTGGCCTCCGCAGTGGGAACCTCTACCGCCATGGAAATTACAGTCAGCAAGTTTGAACTCCTGCGTGAACTGACGGCGACGCAGGGAGTGGTCGAGCGCAAGACGACGATCCCAATTCTTTCCAACTATTTATTTGAAGCCTCGAACGACAAGCTCTCGCTGACCGCTACCGATCTGGATCTCAGCCTACGGACATCGTGTAGCGCGAAGGTGAAGAAGGAAGGTTCGTGTACGATTCCTGCCCGCAAACTGCACGATTACGTAAAGCTGCTGCCGGACGCTGATATCACTCTCAAGCTACTGGAGAACCACTGGGTGAGCATTCGCTGCGGGCGTTCCAACACGAAAATGGTGGGCATGGCGCGGTCAAATTTTCCCAGCCTGCCGGCTTTTCCGACTGCAGGCGTAGTAAATATTCCGGCGCAAGTTTTTCGCAACATGATCGCTAAGACTGGCTTCGCGATCGCCAGTGAAGAATCGCGCTACACGCTCAACGGCGCGCTGATGATGCTCAAGCCCGAGTCGATCACCATGGTTGCTACCGACGGCCATCGCCTGGCGCACATCGAGCGCGGCGGCGAAAAGTTTGAAGGTGTTTCGGGCGAACTGAAAACCCTGGTCCCGAAGAAGGCGATGGATGAACTCAAGTCACTGCTCGACTCAACCGATGCCGAGAGCATCGAGTTTGCCAAAGACGAATCGACTTTGTACTTCCGCATCGGGCAGCGCCTGCTGACTTCGCGCCAACTCACCGGACAGTTCCCCAATTACGAAGCCGTACTTCCCAAGGACAACAGCAAATCCGTGACAGTTTCCGTTGGGGACTTGAGTGCCGCGGTCTCTCGCGTAGAGCAATTCGCCGACGAGCGTTCCCGTGCGGTTCGCCTGAAGTTCGAAAAAGGCGAAGTAAAGATTTCCGCTTCCTCCACCGAGACGGGCGAGTCAGAAGACTCGATCGAAGCTACCTACGACGGCGAGACGCTCACCATCGGCTTCAATGCCAAGTATCTGCTGGATTTCCTGAAGGCTGTCGGCTCCGGCGACGTCAAGCTGGAGCTGAAGGACGCCCAGTCCGCCGGCCAGCTCCGCCCCGCCGACAGCGAGGATTATAAGTACCGGTATATCGTGATGCCGATGCGGATCTGACGGTTTCTCGCTTCGGTCACGGAATACTCAAACTACTTGACCGCGCCCCGCCTCCGCACTAAATTGTCCCCTCAGTCTGGAGGTTCCTTATGCTCAGCGGATTCAAGCAGTTCATTCTTCGCGGCAACGTGGTGGATATGGCGGTCGGCGTGGTCATCGGCGCGGCCTTCGGGGCTGTGGTTACGGCCCTGACCAAGGATTTGCTCACCCCACTGATCGCGGCGGTCGTGGGCAAGCCCGATTTCTCCTCCGTCGCCTTCACCATCAACGGCACGCCGTTTCCGGTAGGAGATTTCATCAACACCGTCGTGTCGTTTGTGTTGGTCGCGGCGGCAATTTACTTTTTCGTCGTGGTCCCGGTGAACGCGCTGGTCTCGCGCATGCGCACTGCGCCCGCGCCGGCCGATCCGACCACCAAGAAGTGTCCCGAATGCCTGAGCGAGATTCCTATCGAGGCGCGGCGCTGTTCACACTGCACCCAGCCGGTGATGGGCAAGGCGGCGTGAGGTTCGCTCCTCGCCTAAGCCGCTCCTGTAACATGGGCGGATGGCGCGATTTCGAACTCGCATTCCTGCGGGTATGTTCATTGGATGGCTTGTACCGGGATTTCTCGTAACTGTGGCCTTCGCGCAGGACGTGCCTCAGCGTCCTCCAGCGGCTTCCAGGCCCACCTCGCCAGCGACAACCCCGATCGAGCAGGGGTCGATCGCTCACGGGGCATACCGTAATCCGTCGCTGGGCATCGTCTGCAAGGTCCCCTTCGGTTGGGTAGACCGCACGGCGGAAATGCAGACCGGAGATGCGACTTCTGGAAGCGAACCCGCCCAATCACTCGTGCTGCTGGCCGTCTTCGAGCGGCCGCCCGAAGCCACAGGCAGCACCATCAATTCCGCCATCGTCATCGCTGCGGAAAGGGTCTCTCAGTATTCGGGGCTGAAGACCGCCGTGGACTATTTCGGTCCCATCACTGAACTGGCCACGGCCAAGGGTTTCAAAGTCGTCAACCAACCCTATGAATTTCCTGTGGACGCAAAGCAACTGGTGCGCAGCGACTTCAGCAAGCCTCGCGGCTCACTGACCATGCTTCAATCGTCGCTGGCGCTGCTCGAGAAGGGCTATATCGTTTCGTTCACCTTCATCGGTGGCAGCGAGGATGAAGTGAACGAGCTGATAGGGAATTTGAGTTTTGCGGCGAAGAAAGCCTCAAGCCCCGTGCACAAGTGATGGGGGAGCGATGGATTGAGTTAGGAGACCGAGCGTGTCGTCCCTCCGGGACTCGGTCGATTTTCGCGTTCACCCAGGGCTTGCGCCCTGGGCTGTATTCTTGCGCCGCTTCGCGGCTACGCGTGGCTATCCCTCCTGCACCGCTACAGGAGTCGGCTCTGCCGCCGCGCCATAGGCGACTTCGCGACCGCCGTAACGCCGGACCCGGATGTTGGCCTGCTCGGCGTGCGCGATAAATCCTTCCAGCACGCAGAGGCGCGAGCAATACTCGCCCATCATCGCCGAGGCTTCGTCGGTGAGAACCTTCTGATAGCTGCAGGTCTTGATGAACTTGCCGACCCAGAGTCCGCCGGTATAACGGGCCGCTTTGCCTGTGGGCAAAGTGTGGTTGGTGCCGATCACTTTGTCACCATAGGCCACGTTGGTCCGCGGGCCGAGGAACAGCGCGCCGTAGTTTTTCATGTTCTTGAGGAAGTAATCTGGATCGCGGGTCATCACCTGAACGTGCTCAGAGGCGATGCGGTCGGCTTCACTCACCATCTCGTCGTCGGACTCGCACACGATTACTTCGCCGTAGTCGCGCCACGAAACCGAAGCGAGTTCCGCCGTCGGCAGAATCGCGAGCAGACGCTGCACTTCCGCCATAGTCTCTCGGGCAAGTTTCTCCGACGTGGTCAGCAAGATCGCCGGCGTGTTGAAGCCGTGCTCGGCCTGGCCGAGAAGATCCGTTGCGCACAGCTCAGCGTCCACCGTGTCATCCGCGATGACGAGGGTTTCGGTGGGACCGGCGATCAGGTCGATCCCAACGCGGCCAAAAAGCTGACGCTTGGCCTCGGCTACGTACGCATTGCCCGGACCTACAATCATCGAAACCGGAGCGATGCTCCTGGTGCCGATTGCCATTGCCGCAATCGCTTGCACGCCGCCCATGCAATAGATCTCATCGGCGCCGCCCAGGTGCATGGCGGCGACCACCGCCGGGCTCGGCTTGCCGTGATACGGAGGCGAAGCCGAGATCACGCGCGGCACACCCGCGACTTTCGCCGTCACCACACTCATGTGCGCTGAGGCTACCAGCGGATATTTTCCGCCTGGAACGTAACAACCAACGGAATCGACCGGCATGTTCTTGTGGCCGAGAACCACCCCCGGCAGAGTCTCGATTTCAACGTCTTTCAACGCCGAGCGCTGTGCCCGGGCGAAGTTGCGCACCTGCGCTTGCGCGAATTTGATGTCTTCGATGTTCTGCGCCGTGAGCTGGGACAGGCAACTCTCGACTTCTGATTCGGAGAGGCGGAACGATGGAGGGTTCCACTTGTCGAATTTCTCGGAGATCTCGCGCAGGGCTGTCTCGCCACGAGCCTCGATGTCTTCGAGAATTCCCGTTACGATGTCGCGGACTTTCTTGGCGTCCGCGGTGGCCTGGTCGGGCGTGCGCCCGGCTTTCAGATGGCGTGCCATGATGGCCTCCTCTCGAATCGCGACACAAGACCCGCGCGAGCCGGGTCAGAGACCCGGCGCCACACAACCGCTAGCCTACGGCTGAGACTGGTTCCGTCAGCTCCACGTCGGCCGTTGCCCGGCGGTGCTGCTCGGCCGCATAGCCGGCTTTGTAATCCGCCTTCACCGCATCCGACGCGGTCGGAAGCACCGGGAAATCCCACCAGCCGACGACTTCGGCAGCAGCCACCGAAACATCCCGAGTGATCGGGACTTCCACCAACGCAGGCGCGTTCGAATCGAGAGCGCGCTTAATGGTCGAGCCGATGCTGTCGGCGCTTTGCACCTTCGCTGCAACTTCGAAGCCGAACGATTTTGCCAGCGCCACGAAATCAACCGAATACGGCTGCCCGTTGCCGGCGTGCTGGTTGAACTCTGACCCGATTTGCCGGCCCATGAGGTAGTTCTGCCCGTCGCGAATCGAAATGTAACCCGAGTTGTTGAGAATCAGGAATACCACGGGGATGTTGTACATGGCGCAGACCGCGAGTTCCTGAACGCACATCATGAAGTCGCCATCGCCGATGATGCAGACCACCGGCGCATCCGGCTTGGCCAGCTTGGCGCCGATGGCCGCGGGCAGCGCGAAGCCCATCGACGAAAACGAGCCCGAAGTGATGTGGGTGCGCGGTTCGTACACCGGAAATGCCTGCTTGGTGGTGCTCTGCGGATGGCCCGAGCCCACGGTTACGATGCCGTGGCGAGGCAGGACCTTGCGCAACTCGCGCAGCGTGCGCAACATGGTTGTCGGCATACCCGTGTAACCACGGCGGCGTTCGAGCCGTTCTTCCCACTCTTTTTTTAGTCCATCAACCTTGTTGAGATAAGACGCGCGGCCTTCACGAGCTTTCCGAGCTTGTTCTTCCGAAATGCCGGCCAGAATATCCGCCAGCACCAGCTTGCAGTCCGCCGCGATACCAACTTCCGCGGGATAATTCTTGCCGATCTCACGCGGATCAATATCGACCTGAATCAGCTTGGCATCAGGGATAGAGAACGTGACGCCCTTTCGGTAGGACGAAGCCGACCAATCGGTGAAGCGGCAGCCCAGCGACATGACGACATCCGCATTCGCCGCCGTGTGATTGCCGGGCAGCGATCCCGGCCAGCCCGCCGTACCCGCGCACATGGGATTGTCCTCGGCAAGAGCGCCCTTGCCATTCCAGGTAAAGACCACTGGGATGCCAAGTTTTTCGACGAGCATGGTCAGCTCGGGCGTTGCATTTGCGCTGATCGCACCGCCGCCGACCACGATGCAGGGGCGCTTGGCGGTTAGCAGAAGCTGGATCGCTGCCTCGATGGCCTGAGCATCTCCTCGTGGCTTTCCTATGGGCAGGCGCTTTGAGATATCGGCAACGTCAACGTCCGTGGTCTCCACCTGAATGTCGAGCGGCAGTTCCATATGCACCGGGCCGGGACGGCCCGTCAACATCGCATTCCAGGCGCGATGCAGCACGAACGGCACTTGATCGGCGCGAATCACATCGAACGTGCGTTTGGTGACGGCGGCTGCGAGGTGCGGGAAGTCCGGCGAGGCAACGCGGTCGAGTTCCTGCATCACGCCGTGGCCGCGCATGTGCGTGGCTGCACTGCCGGTGATCAGCAGCAGCGCAGTGGAATCGCAATGAGCGGTCGCGAGGCCGATAATCGTATTCGTCGCGCCCGGGGCCAATCGAAGTACAAGCCACGGTCGGCTCCCCGGTAACGCGGTAGTGCGCGTCGGCAATGTGCACGGCGCTCTGCTCGTGCATCACCTGAATGAAGGGCAGCTTCGAAACCGGATCGTTGAAAGCGTCGATCAAGCTCCAGTTGCCGTGCCCCGGCAGCCCGGTGACATAGGGAACGCCGTAAGCCTTAAGCGCCTTTCCGATGAGCTGCCCGACTGTGAGCTTCATGGCCACCCTCCCGTCCGGATTCTTCTGCGCCGCACATTCTACTCCCGGCTTGGAGCGGACGCGAATGGAACGGGCGAACACCAGATCAACCACGAAGGACACGAAGTATCACGAAGGCTTCGCTGCCATAGATTTCCTTTTGTGTACCCTCGTGTCCTTTGTGGTAAATGAATTTATTCTCCGTGTCCTCCGTGGTGAACGAATTTGCCTACGTTGTATAATCCGGCTCGCCCACAGGAGCGAACCATGAATCGACGCAATTTTCTGTCGCATTCCGGCCGGATGCTGCTGGCTGCGGGGTTGGCTCCAAGCCTAAAGCTCTTTGCCGAGAACTCTATGCCCAACCAGCGCCGTAAGCTCTCGTTCTCCAATGACTGGATTGAAAGCTCGCTCATCACTTCAGTGCTCGATCTGCCGGTGGATGATGCCATCGTCGTCAATCTCTCGAGCACCCAGCTCTACTACAGTGTCGAGGCCAACCACGGAGTGATTCCTCCCTGGAAGTCGACCATCCTTCGCCACTGCACGCTCGAAAAAGGAGAACGCGCTGCCCTGCTGCACGTGCGCAAGCGCACCAACCTCGGCGGAGTCGCCCTGAACTGGGAGTGGTTCGGCCAGCGCTTCCCGCAATTCCCCCGCGGCACGCCGCTCTACATCTCATCGCAGGATGACATCGGAGACGTGGAACTCGATCCCCTCATCACCTTTGCGGGCCAGACCTTTGCCGACGCCGCGCCCCGCCGCTACCGCCTTAAGCTCAACCTTTGGTACACGCCCGAGGAGACCGATTGCACCATCCACACCGGGCACAAATTTCTCGAAGTGCACACCCAGGTCCTCGGCACCGGCCACATGCAGAAGTTTCGCGAGAACGATGAGGCCACGCTCTACGAGGACGTGCTGATGCCTCCGGGCTTCACGCACGATCCGTTCTTCACGGTCGCCGCCAGTGACCGCAGCTTCAGCTATCCCTGGCACCGCTATTATGCGGACACGGATTGTGTTTGGATGGCGGTGGAACTGCACCCGGAGTAGGTCGCTCGGGATCGCCGCCGAATGTCATTGATTGGGCGACGAAATCAATATGCCGTAATTGAATCGAATCGATTTGAATAAGCCGGCTCACCGACCGCCTTGTATTTCCAAGTCTCCCCGGCTTTCAGGTTGGTCTGATTTGCCATTGCTGTCCCGACCACGTTGCCCTTATGGTCAAATAACTTGAACTGAATTTCGACATAACTAAAATCTTTGCCGCAATTGTTTTTGACTGTTCCCGTGATAGTGGTAGCTACTTCGTACTCATCTACCTCACTACCCCTCTTTCCTCGTTCCAGACATGATGCGGGATCTCGATCTTGAATCCTGCCAATAGTCGAAGTTGCAGCTGGACTAGCCACATCAGGGCTACTTCGGTCGTCGTGAAAAATTATCCAGCCGACAAACGCCGCTGCCAGCATAAGTACTGCAAGGCCAGACCTTGTGAGCTTCACTGTTTCTTCCTCCTCCCGCGGCCCGCATAACCGAATTATGATCGCCAAGGCCACCGGGGCTCCCAAAACGCCAGCAGCGCAACCACTATTCGCCCAACCTAAACGGGGCCGGTAGCGTTTTGCCTGGCAGAAACTGGCAGTATTGGATCGGTATACGCAGTTCATTGCGTAGCCGACTCAGGTATGCGGACACCTCGCCGTCGGCCAGCCCAGGAGCAACTATAAAAAGTTCAGTTTGCACTGAATTCTGCACTTTCGGACAAAAATATGCGTACTCTAGAATCTGACCTAATGCTTCACGAAGCGCGCGCTTTGCGACCGGATCAGTCTTGATTTCTATCAGAATCCTTCGCTTTGCATTGTTCACGGTAATGTCAACCCATTCAGACTCGCGAATGACAGCGTCCTTGCCAAAACGCTCTCGAAGCAATTTCATTAGCTCGCCTTGAAGCACGGGATGATATGGGTCCACGGTGGCGCCCCGAGAAATCAAGCGAGTGTACGGCCGCAGGGTAGGAATTGTTGTACTCCCTACGCGCGCACGTGCGACCCACTGCTTCTCCACTTCGGAACGGATGACAGGCACGAGCTTGTACATTTTCAACCCGGCTATTCTGTCTGTCCGTTTGACCGCTGGAAGCGGATTGTCGTACTGGCGAGCATCATCAGATCGAAAGCGAACATTGAACAACCCGGCGTGCCCGAATTTGGCTCTGTTCCCACCCACGCGAGCAACGTCCTCCTGCATGAGCCGGATCCAGCCTTTTTTCTTGTAATGCTCAAAGGCCTCTTTTGCCTGACTATTTGTCAGCACTTCGCAATTGCTTATCTCGCCGACTTGGAAACGACCTTTATTCGGACTGATCGTCCATAGCAGCACATCGATAGTCTTTCCGCTCATCCTCCGGAAAGAGTTCTTTACCGATTGCAAAAACGCGTAATGGTAGCCATGGAATTGCCATAAGCTAAACAGCCATTCCTCGCCCCCAAATCGATTCTTGGCCGCGTTAGATTTCTCCTTGAGCCTAACCTGGTCCTGCGACGGCCTCATCCACTGACTCACATTCCAGCATATCCTCGCGTAATACTGATCCATGACGCTGAAGCCTCCTTCAGGGAAGGCCCTCTAGATTCGTTCAAATTGTACCGCCGGGAGTAGCCTTCTAAATGATTTGCTCCTGCCGGTTCCCGACTGGACCGGAAACTATGCCGACGGTTGACGTACTATCGCGATAACACATTACCACCCTGATCCGTAACCTCAGTGCCCGTTCGCGCCGACGGCTTGCTTTGCCACGTAATCTATGGATAACTGTTCCCTCCGAGCCTAGCGGGATCGCTGAATGAACTCTTCCCCCGACGTCCTCATCATCGGCAGCGGCATTGGTGGAGGCACGCTAGCCAACCGCCTCGTCGCAGCACGGCCTTCGCGTGACCATGCTCGAGCGCGGAGGCTATTTGCCCCAGGAGCCCGCAAACTGGGACGTTCACTCCGTCTTCTTCGATAAGAAGATATGTCCCCGAGGAGACCTGGCTCGACAAACACGGTGCAGCCTTCCGTCCCGGCACGTATTACTACGTGGGCGGCAGCAGCAAGATGTATGGGGCGGCGATGCTTCGCCTGCGCGAACGCGACTTCGAAGAATTGGAACATGCCGGCGGCGTCTCGCCCGCGTGGCCGATCAAGTATCAGCAACTCGCGCCATATTACGATCTCGCCGAGCAGCTTTACGGAGTGCATGGCCAGGCCGGAGCCGATCCCACCGAGCCGCCGCGGGCTTCGCAATTTCCGTTTCCCGCGCTCGATCACGAGCCGGTGATTGCAAAAGTCGCCGCAGAGCTTCAGCAGCACGGCATCAAGGCTTTTCCGCTTCCTCTCGCGGTGCACCTCCATCCCGGCCCGTGCGTTCGCTGCAAAACTTGCGACGGTTTTCCCTGCAAAGTTCACGCCAAGGGCGATGCCGAAGTTTCCGCAGTGCGGCCCGCGCTCGCCACCGGCAAGCTCGACTTGAAACTTCACGCCAAAGCGACGCGCCTGCTGCTCACGTCCCGATGGCAAGCGCGTGAACGCGGTCGAATACGAAAGCGACGGCTCAATCGAAACCATTACCGCGAAAATTATCGTCTTATCGGCCAGCGCGGTGAACTCCGCGGTCTTGCTTCTGCGCTCCGCCTGCGACAAAGCTCCTCACGGCGTGGCCAATTCCTCCGGCGTCGTCGGCCGCCACTATATGGCGCACAACAACACCGCACTGATGAGCGTCGGCTGGCAAATCAATCCGACCAAATTTCAGAAGACCATTTGCATCAACGACTTTTACTTTGGCGACGACGCCTTCAAATATCCCGATGGGCAACATTCAGGGTCTGGGCAAGCTGCAAACCGGAATGCTCACCGCCAAGCAGAAATTTCTGCCCGGCTTTATGGCTGACTTTATGGCCCAGCGCAGCGTCGATTGGTGGATCATGTCGGAGGATTTGCCCGATCCCGAAAATCGCGTGATTCTCGAAGGCGACAAGATTCGCCTGCATTACACCGAAAACAACATGGAGGGGCACAAGCGCCTGGCGCGCCGGGCAGTCGAGTTAATGAAAAAGATCGGCTTCAAACTGAATCTGGTGAAAGAAATGGGAGGGCTTTCCGTCTCTCACCAATGCGGCACGGTACGCTTCGGCACGGACCCCGCGAAGGCCGCGTTGAACGAATTCTGCCGGGCGTTTGATCACGAGAATTTGTTTGTGATGGATGCGTCGTTCTTTCCATCGTCCGCGGCGGTGAATCCAGCGTTGACGATTGCGGCGCAGGCGATCCGCGTAGCGGACCACATGGCGAAGGTGGATTTTGGAGTGTCACAAATTACGTAGACCCGGACGCCCACGTCCGGGTGCGAGCTTTAGCTCGCCGGGGTAGGCGGACGAGGGCGTCCACCCCTACGCGTCTTCGTAGCGCCGCCGTCTCGGCGGCCCGTCGCCGGCCAGAGGCCGGCGCTACATTACTCCAGCGGCTCGGGCTCCAGCGCGATGTTCTTTTCCCCGGCGGCCTTCTTCTCTGCGTACTTCTTGATCCACGCTTCCCAGCTTTTGCCTGCAGCCGTATCGCGGCCGGAAAAAGCCAAGGCAGCCACATCCGCGTAGGAAATAGAAATCTTTTCGCTAGAATTTTTGGTCATCAGGCGCACACGGGAGTCGGCCAACGTAGCCCCGCTGCGCCGGTCGAAGAGATAGCCCTCGATCTTGCTGCCGTCCTTGCGAGTGATCGTGATATCGCCGCGGTAGTCGAAGGCTTTTTCCAGCGCGCTGCGGATTTCCGCTTCACCGGCGAGTTCGGGCACCCAGCCTTCGAGCTTCTCGTGTCCCCAGCCGGGAACAACTTCAAGAGAGTCTGGACTAGACGGGTCGGGTGCGGTACCCGCGGCTTCCAGGTGCGCGTGCCCGGCTTCTTTGCCGGTCACGCCCGAGTCTCCTCGAGCGCGGCGTGGGAGGGTTCGATTTGAATCAACGGGTGCGCGGGCGTAACGGGTTCTTCGAGCAGATCCAACGCGCCGCGATCGGAATAGCGAGCTGAACAGCGTGCCCTTGACCGTGGCCAGGAATCCGCTGAGCGAGCCGAAAGTGTCATTCACCGCGGAAGCTTCATACCCGCTATGCACCATGCAGTTGGCGCAATGCGGATTGCCCGATTCGGTTCCGTAATTCTGCCACTCGGTCTCGCGAAGCAGTTCGTCGAAAGTTTCGGCGTAGCCATCCTGCAGCAGGTAGCAGGGCTTTTGCCAGCCGAAGATGTTGTAAGTCGGCATGCCCCACGGCGTGCAGGGATAATGCCGCTTGCCCATCAGAAACTCGAGAAACAACGGCGACAGATTGAACCGCCAGTTGGGTTTGCGATTCGAGAGAATTGCGCGGAACATGCGGCGGGTGCGCGCGCGTCCCAAAAAGTGCTTTTGGTCGGGAGCTTTTTCGTACGAGTAGCCGGGCGAAAGCATCATGCCTTCGATGCCCAGTTCCATCATCTCGTCAAAAAAGGCGCGCACGCTCTTGGGATCGGCGCCGTCAAAAAGTGTGGTATTCGTCGTCACGCGGAAACCGCGCTTCAACGCTTCGCGAATCGCATCGACGGCAATGTCATATCCGCCCTCGCGGCAAACCGCCAGGTCATGATGCTCTTCCTGCCCGTCGAGGTGAACGCTGAAAGTCAGATACTTGCTCGGCGTGAAGAGATCGATTTTTTCCTTCAACAGCAAAGCATTTGTGCACAAGTAGATGTACTTCTTGCGCGCCACCAGGCCTTCGACAATCTTGTCGATCTCAGGATGCATGAGCGGTTCGCCTCCGGGGATCGAAACCACCGGCGCGCCGCATTCATCGACCGCTTTGAAACATTCCTCAGGCGTGAGCTGCCGCTTCAGGATGTGAGCGGGATACTGGATTTTTCCGCAACCGGCACAAGCCAGATTGCAGCGGAACAGCGGCTCGAGCATCAGTACCAGGGGATACTGCTTCCGTCCCGCCAGCTTCTGCCGCAGGACGTAGCTCGAAACCGTCCACATCTGTGATACGGGAACACTCATGCTGGACTAGATTCTCCTAGAAATATGCTATCAGGTTGGACGCGTTTTCGTCCGCTTCCGGCGCTTGACCATGTAGGCGCAGGCGGAATCAGGTGGGCCTTGAAGCAGAGTTCGCGCCCTGCGTTCCGCTGCTCCAAAATGGCACTTAATTAGAACAAAATTCATGAGTTACCGGACCGGTTCAGGGGTCGAAAAAAGGCTCTCGGCGTGGTATAATAAAACTCATCAAGCGAATCCCGTAAGTGTTAATAATTTCAGCAATTTGACGGCACTCCAGGGCGGCAGAAATCGAACGCCGCCAAGGCCCAAAATTCGAGCACTCCACGGAGCGGAATGGCTACGAAAGAGATCGCGCCTATCAGCGAAACCAAAACAAAAAACGGGAAGCTCGCTGCCATCAACGGGGGCAACGGAGATTACAACGCCGACTCCATCAAAGTGCTCGGCGGCATGGAAGCTGTGCGCAAGCGCCCCGCGATGTACATCGGCTCGACGGGTGAGCTTGGCCTGCATCATCTGGTCTATGAAGTGGTCGACAACTCGGTCGACGAAGCGCTGGCCGGTTACGCCGACAAGATTGAAGTCACCGTCCACATCGACAACTCGGTCACGGTGGTCGATAACGGCCGCGGCATTCCCGTAGACGCCATGGACATCGACGGCGAAAAAATTCCCGCTGCGCAAGTGGTGATGACCACGCTGCATGCCGGAGGCAAGTTCGACGCTTCTTCCTACAAAGTCTCAGGCGGATTGCACGGTGTCGGCGTTTCCTGCGTGAACGCGCTGAGCGAAGAGTTGGATCTGGAAATCTGGCGCGACGGGTTTACTTGGGAACAGACTTACTCCAAGGGCGAGCCGACCAGCAAGCTGAAGAAGACCGGCGCGGTTAAGGCGAAGACGGGGACCAAAGTCCACTTCTTGCCAGACAAGACGATTCTCACTGCGGTCGAATTCAATTTCGACACGCTGGCCCAGCGCTTGCGGGAACTTGCTTTTCTAAACAAGGGCTTGGAAATCACGCTCACCGACGAGCGCACGACGGATTCCAAAACCGGCGAGCCAAAAGCCGCGCAGTTCAAGTACAACGGCGGCATTGCCGAGTTCATCAAGCACCTCAATCGCGGCAAGCAGACGCTGCACGACCGGCCCATCTACATGGAGGCCGAGCGCAGCGGCGTGGCCATGGAAATCGGGCTGCAATATAACGACGGATATTCCGAAAGCGTTTTCAGTTTCGCCAATAACATCAATACCGTCGACGGCGGCACGCATCTTTCCGGCTTCCGCACCGCGCTTACCCGCACCATCAACTATGCGGGCCAGCAAATGGGCCTATTCAAAGACGTCAAAGAAAACCTCACAGGTGATGACGTCCGCGAAGGGCTTGTCGCCGTGATCAGCGTGAAACTCTCACAGCCGCAGTTTGAAGGCCAGACTAAAGGCAAACTGAATTCTGATATTGCCGGCGTGGTCACGGCGTTCGTCAACGAGCGGCTGGGGGCATTTTTCGAGCAGAACCCCCCGGTCGCAAAAAAGATCATCAACAAAGCCATCGACGCCGCCCGCGCCCGCGAAGCTGCGCGCAAAGCCCGCGATCTCACTCGCCGCAAAGGCGCGTTGGATGGCGGCGGTCTGCCCGGCAAACTCGCCGACTGTTCCGAGCGCCAGCCTGACCGCTGCGAGCTGTTTTTGGTCGAGGGCGAATCCGCCGGTGGTACCGCCAAGCAGGGACGCGACCGCCGCTTCCAGGCAATTCTGCCGCTCAAAGGAAAAATTCTCAACGTCGAAAAAGCCCGCTACGACAAGATGCTGGCCCATGAAGAAATCCGCGCCATGATCACGGCGCTGGGCACCGGCATTTCGAAGGAAGACTTCGATCCGTTGAAGCTGCGCTACGGCAAGATCATTCTCATGACTGACGCCGACGTCGACGGAAGCCACATCCGCACGCTGCTGCTGACGTTTTTCTTCCGCCACATGCAGGACCTGATCAAGCGCGGCAACGTGTTTATCGCGCAACCGCCGCTCTACTCGATCAAAAAGGGCAAATCGCAGCAGTACATCAAAGACGACCGCGAGTTCGTCAAAGTGATGGTCAAGCGTGCGTCAGAGGGGCTTGTTGTGCGTTACGGCGAAGGCGCGGCCAAGCTGGAAGGCGCGGCGCTCACCAAGTTCATCACCGTGCTGAACGAATATCTCGGTTTCTTCGACAAGGTAGATAAGCGCCTGCGCGACGAGAAAGTCACCGAGCTGTTGCCCAAGCTCGATCTTTCGAAGCGCGCTGATTTCGAAGGCGACAAGAAAGCGCCGCCGAAGAAGATCGAAAAGCTGGAACGCGAGCTGAAGAAAATGCAGAAGGAGCGGCAGTTCAAAGAAGTCGAAAGCCGCTTCGACGAAGAGCACAATCTCTGGGAAGTGCGCTACGTCAACTCCCAAGGGGCGGAGCACGTCATTAACTGGGAGCTGGCTTCGACGGCCGAGTGCCGGCAGTTGATTTCGAAGTACAAGCAGATCGAGCCTTACATGGAGCCTCCGTTTGTGGTGGAGACGGTGGCCAGAGCGGTTTCGACTAACGGGGATGGCGACGGCGAAGCCGCCGAAGACAAGGGCGAAGCAGAAGCCGGCGACAAGACCCAGAAGAAGGCCGCCAAAGCCGCGCCCCGGAAGAAAGCCGAACCCGAAGTGGTGGAGAAAAACACTCCCCGCGACCTGTTCGACTACGTGTTGGGCGAAGGGCGCAAAGAATACGCCGTGCAGCGTTACAAAGGTCTGGGCGAAATGACCGCGCCACAACTTTGGGAAACCACCATGGATCCGGAGCGGCGCACCCTGCTCTCGGTGAAGCTCGAAGACATCGCCGCCTGCGAGACCATCTTCACCACGCTCATGGGCGAAGACGTCGAAGCCCGGCGCAAGTTCATCGAAGACAATGCGCTGGATGTAAAGAATCTGGACATCTAATCTGTTCGTGTAGGGCCAGGTCTCTGACCCGGCCGCGCCAGCTCGGCAGCTTCATGGATGGACGACGATCCCCAGTTTTAAGGCCGACGGGCGGGATCAAGGACAAATTGCTTGGATCCGCCAGCGTTTGTCGCGCCCATGCGGGGCGTGGCTATGGTTCCAGCGCTACCCAGGACTTACGTCCTGGGCTAACGTATGCCGCCCCTGAAGGGGCTGCCGTGATCTCACCCTTGGCCGCATCTTTCGACCATAGTTCTGTATAAATTTCGGAACGGTTCTGCAAGAATTCTTATTGTCTACGTTCTCTCAACGGAATTGCCCTGCGACGCCGGGAACAAAATGGCGGCGGGATTCGTCCTAGAGACTGAGGGAACCATGAACCCCAAAATGACATTGACTCTGGACCGGCGCGCCGCCGTAACGGCTGGCACTGCGCTCTTGCTTACGGCGATGGCTTATTTCTGCATTCCCAATTTCCTGCGGGCGCGGTTTGCCCGGCCTCAGTATGCGTCGATCGCCAGCTCCACCTCGCTCGGCGGCTATGCCATGGAAATGAAGGACGCTGAGCTTGCCGGGAGTATGGATCTCCCCGACCGCAAACTGACGCGGACGTCGTCCATCGATCTTGTGGTCAAGAATCCCGCCGAGGCGGTCGAGAAGGTCCGCACGATCACTGAGCGTGCCGGAGGGTTCCTGGTGAAGTCGCAAACCAACGGCGCACAAGATGCCACAAACGGCGTACTCACCGTCCGCGTGCCGGCGGCGCGGTTTGAAGAGGTGCGAACCGAGATCCGCAAGCTTGGCCTAAGAGTGGAGAGCGAGCAAGTCGACGCCGAGGACGTCACCAAACAATACGTCGACCAGCAGGCCCGCTTACGCAATCTGCATGCGCAGGAGGCACAGTATCTGGGCATTCTGAAGCACGCGCAGACCGTCAAAGATACGATGGAAGTCAGCGACAAGCTGAATAGTGTTCGTGGCGAGATCGAGCGGCAACAGGCCGAGTTCGAAGCCCTCTCGCGACAAGTGGAAACTGTAGCCATAACGGTGTCTATGCACTCTGAAGCGGAAGCACAGGTGTTCGGACTGCGTTGGCGTCCACTGTACGAGTTGAAGGTAGCTGTCATGCAGGGCCTGCAGGGGCTGGCGGACTACGCGACTGCGATGTTCGCGGTGGTGTTCTATCTCCCCGCGATTCTGTTGTGGTTAGGCACGATCCTGGTGGGGGCGGCCGTGGTCTGGAAAATTTTGCGTCTCGCGGGCCGAGTGCTCTTCTCCCGCAAGAAACCGCAGCCGGCAGCGGTCTAATTCCAGAGTGCCCTCTCCCAGCTTGAAACCCGGCGCGGGCGGGAGCGCCCGCGCCACACGGTTCGTCCCGAAGACGTTACTTCTGATTACCTCCGTGCCCCCATGTCCTTCCGCGGTTCGTGCATGACCGCAAGTTCTCTCCTCACGTGCGTTCTCTGGTCAGGACTGAAAATCCCCTGCTTCGGTCCGGCAAAACAAGGGGGGAACGAAACATGAAGAAACTGATCCTGATTATTCTGATGTTCTGCGGCCTCGGCGTGACACAAGACAAAGCCGTCGTATCAACCAGCCAACCCGCGCTGACCATCTACAACCAGAATTTTTTTGTGGCGCGCGAACACGTGCCGCTCGATCTGCAGGCGGGAGTGAACCAGGTGAATTACGCCGGCGTCGCCGCTCATCTTGAACCCGACTCCGTGATCCTGCGCGATCCCGCCGGACGCGCCTTGCAGATTCTGGAGCAGAATTACCGCAACGATCCCATTTCGCAGGAGCTCCTGCTTTCGTTCTACGAGGGCAAGGAAATCGATTTTTGCGTCGGCCGCACTGCGGAGGGCAAAGACCTTACGGTGAGAGGCAGAGTCATTCGCAGCGGGTACATTCCGAGCACATACTATGCACAGAACTACCAGCAGCCGGTTTCGACCCAGCCGATCATTGAGGTCGATGGCGTGCTGCACTTCGGGCTGCCCGGCCAGCCGTTGTTTCCTGCTCTGAGCGCGGACTCTGTTCTGAAGCCCACTTTGAACTGGCTGCTCCGCACCAATGATCCCGGGAAGTTTGACGCCGAGATTTCCTACGTCAGCGGCGGCATGAGCTGGCAGTCAGACTACAATCTCGTCGTCTCCGATAACCCCAACGCAAAGACCGACCTGCTGGACATGGTGGGTTGGATCACCATGCGCAACCAGAGCGGCAAGACGTTTGAGAACGCGCGCATCAAGCTGATGGCGGGCGACGTGAACAAGCTGCAGGAGAACACGCTCAGCAACCGGGCGTACAAAGCGATGGACATGGCGGTAGCCGGTGCAGCGGAAGCTCCTGCGGTGCGCGAGAAATCGTTCGATGAATTCCATCTCTACACTTTGGAACGTCCTACCACGCTCCACGACCAGGAAACCAAGCAAGTCGAGTTCGTTCGCGCCACCGGCATCCGGGCACAGCGGATTTACGTATACGATGGCGCCAAAGTCGACCAGTACGGCTACTACAATCCCGAACAGATCCGCCAGGACCAGAACTACGGCACGGTTTCGAATCCCAAGATCTGGGTGATGGAAGAGTTCAAGAACTCCGAGACCAACCATCTCGGGATCGCGTTGCCAAAGGGAAAATTGCGCTTCTACCGCCGCGACACCGATGGCCACTTGGAGTTTGTCGGCGAGAACGTCATTGATCACACCCCCAAGGATGAAATCATCCGCGTCTATACCGGTAACGCCTTCGACGTCGTCGGGCAGCGCAAGCGCACCAATTACCGGATAGACGTGAACCAGCACTGGATCGATGAATCATTCGAGGTCCACCTGCGCAACCACAAGAAAGAACCAGTGAGCGTGCGCGTAGTCGAACATCTCTACCGCTGCGCGAATTGGAAGCTGACCGATCAATCGCAGGAATGGCACAAGATGGATGCGCAGACCATCGAGTTCCCCATCGCGCTCGCGCCCGATGGTGAGCAAGTGGTTACTTACACCGTGCACTACACTTGGTAGGAGAGCGAGTTCCGCGCCCGGTCTTAGACCCGGGCGTCACTCGGCTGCTGAACCGAAGCTGCCGGCGCGATTTGTGTTTCGCCCGCATCATCCCGATTCGGGTATTTGACGTCTGGATAGATGCGGTCAAAGAGCAGCCACAACAGCCCGATCAGGACGAAGAGAAACACGCTGGCCTCGGGACCGACGCTGCCACCGCTCAGCCAGCGCGGCCCTTGCAGCGAAGCTTTCATCAAATGGCCGGGGAACATTCCGCCGCTATCCGGCACCGAATAGAGGAAACTCTGTGCCCAATCCCAGAAACAATGAAAGCCGACGGCAAACCACAGTGATCCGGTGCGCCGCAGCGTCAGGCAGAAAAAGAAACCGATGCACACGGCGCCGGCGATTCCCACCCAATTCTCTCCCGGGTTGCGGAGATGAAGAGCACCGAAGGCCAGCGAAAGCAGAATGGCTGCGGGCCAAAAGCCGGCAATCTGAGTCAGGGTGAACTGGGTGTAGCCGCGGACGAGGAACTCTTCGTACAGGCCGACGACCAGAAAAAACGCTCCCCAGAACAAAGCGAATTTTAAGGGCCGCAACCACCCGTGCAGAGCCAGATGACCGAAATCAAATGCCCCCGCGAAGTGCAGCGCCGAGAGTAACGCGGTGATAGATAAGAGTCCCCACAATCCTCCCAGCCAAAAGTGCTTGCCGAGCGCGCCGGCGCGCGGAAGACCGTAGCTGCCGATTCGCCGCCCCTCAATCGCCGCCATGAGAAACGCGGGAGCGAAGGCGGAGACTGCAAATCCCAACTCCACCAACAGCTTCCACCAGATGGGTGGGATTTCGGCAAAATACAAAATAGTGCCTAGCAACAGATGGAGGGTTTCATACAAGAGCAGATACAACATGAGCCGCCAAATAGCGCGCAGACCGCCAGGACCGATGAACACAGAGTGGATCCGCCTCTCAAATGGAGAGAGCGGTACGGCCTGGGCCGTGATGGGCACAGCCGGCGGAGTCACAGCTTGTGGAGTCTCGGTCGCCTCGCCGGGAGTGGAAGCCGGGCCGCCGTTGGCTTCAGGCATAAGGGGAAATTTCCGGAACAGTCGCGGGACATGATAAAACACTCGCCTTCCTCCTATGGGCAGAATTTTTGGCGGTGAGCGCTTCGGCCGGCCGCAATTTCTCGCGGGACTGTTGCTGCTGGTTTTTCTGGCACAGGCGCTCTGGTTGGTGGATCGCCGCCTGAGCCACTTTCCGGTCAGCGGGCAAAGTTTTGTGATCCGAGAAGGATGGGGGCAGTGGCGCGGGAAATGGGTCGCCGGAGCGCACTTTTCAACGCGGCTCGATGAAGCGGGAGTTCTGCCCCGGGTTGAGGACCGAGATGGTTTCGATCCTGATCATTCCGCGCTGTGGTATCTGGTCGCGTCGGCCCCTCTTGCTTGGTTGCGTGATGGGCCGGATTTCGATGCGCGCGCTGGTTGGGGCTGGCTGGCCGCAGTGCCAACTCTGGTATTTGGTGGGCTTCTCGGCGCATCGCTCTGGTATGTGTCACGCCGGCTCTATGGAAACGCTGGAGGCTACATTGCTTTGACACTGTATTGCTTCTCTCCGCGGATCATCTGCAACGCGGCTTTATGGTTCTCCGAACCGGAGTTGGGTGCTGCGTGGGGAGCATTTGGCGCGGTGTTCACCGCCATTGCAGTCGCACACACGCTCTATGCCCCGCGCGAGGTCGTGCTCTGGAACTGGCGGCGAATTCTACTTTTGGGACTCTCGCTCGCTTTGGCGGTGGGCTCACAGTTTTCGCTCGCGATCCTGCTTCCCATCTGCCTTGGATTTATGCTCTACCTGGCGCCCATGCGGCGAGGCGCCGCCTTTGCCATCTCGGTTGCGGCGTGTTTTGGCGGACTAATGATCCTGTTCGCGTCGTATTTTTTTCATTTCGGCATGATTTGGCAGGCTATGCGGCACGCTTCTTTCTGGGGTATTTCCGCGAGAGCTTTCACAATGTCGGGCGCGTACCGGCAGGCTGCTGAGCAATTCGGTCAAAGCAGCCCAGCTTTAGTGTTGGCGTTCCCCGGTGCGCTGATCGCGTACATGGTATGGCCGCGTGCCCGGTACTTTGGCAACACCGCACCGTTGCTCGTGGCTCTCCTGTTCTTGCTCCTTGGCTTGGGCACGCCGCACTACCCGGGACTTGGATTTCATCTGGTAGCTCTCCCGTTCCTGTTCGCGTTCGTCGCAGGAGTCGCAGCAGACCTGCTTGAGACGCGGCAGCAGAGCCTGGTGCTGGCGTGCATCGCGGCATTGCTGGGAGCCAGCGCTGTTTGGAACACTTGGCAGCTGGCCAGGATAGCCGGCGGGTAACGCAGGTTATCTTCGGGCCGTTACCTTCGGCTGAGCGTTCACCCGTCGCTCATTTGTTTCAGTCACTTAGGACAACCGCATCTCCGGCAACGCCTTTTCGCCTTTACAAATCATCAAAAGGAGCGCAACTAAGTTAGGTTAGGATGGTTCTAATCAGGTAAGGGATGTTGTCGGAGGAGGGCGCCATGCTTACCGGCCAGAGTCACAATCTTTTTGGGCGACATGCAAAACCAGCCACGGTTGCGGGTTTGGCGCTGTTGCTTGCTGGCGTAATCCTCACCGTCCTGATTCCGGTGGGAGCGGTGGCGCAGGGCCCGCCGGCGTCGGTGACCTCGACCGGGTTCGGGGGACATTTTGGACAGGCTCCGGGGGTTCCGGCGAGTGTGACTTCACACGGATGGAATAATCCGTCATCGAACCATCAGTTTTTTACCCAGCCGGCGTGCTGTATCAACCCACTGTTTCCGTCGAAGCCGACGCCGTCGAATTCGAAACCGTTCCATCATCGCCAAAACTTCGTGGGGGTGACGCCGGTATACGTTCCGTATTCGCCTTGGGTAACAACTCCTCCCGAAGACGATCCAGCACCGCAGGCCGATGCCGAGGACGAGCGCGGCGGGCCGACGATTTTCGACCGGCGTGGTTCGGGAACTCCTCGCCGGCAAGCGGCGACCATGTATGCGCACCGCGATGATAGCTTCGCCGATCTCCAGAGCAATATTCAGGCCGACGCCAAGCCCGCCGAGGACCAGCCTCAGACGTTGCTGATTTACAAAGACGGCCACGAAGATCAGGTGCAGAACTACGCGGTAGTGGGCAACATGCTGTACGATCTGACGCCCGGGCGTCATCGCAAAATTGCGTTGGCCGATCTGGATTTAAAGGCCACGGCGCAGCAGAACGATGACATGGGGATCAGTTTCCAGGTGCCGGCAAACTCGAATACGCCTTAAGCTGTATGACCCGCTGGTTCAACTTCGCGTTGCTGCTGATGTTTTTCCCCTGCTCGCTGAACGCTCAGATGCGGGGCGGTCATTTCGCTCCTGCCCCGGTAAGTTCATTCCATGCATCCGGTACCGGGCACAGTTTCATCGTTCGGCCTGCTTCCCAGCAGGGCATGCGTTCCCTTGGACGGCGTGGGATATTTTTCGGGGATCCGTTTTTCTACGGAGATTATGGCTTTGAGCCTCAGAGTGAATCGGGCACCCCAGAAGTCGTGGTAGTGCAGGCGCCGCCAGCGCCGGTACCGGAGAAACCTTCTGCCGAGCCTCTGCTGCTCGAGTTGCGGGGTGATCACTTCGTGCGAGTGGGGGCGGAAGACTATTCATCCGGACGCGATACAAGTGTCTCCGCGAACTCTGCACCAGCGCCGCGAGAACTTCCGCCTGCGGTATTGGTCTTCCGCGATGGGCACACGGAAGAAGTACGCAACTACACCATAACCGGCCCGGTGATTTACACAACGGCCGATTACTGGACCGACGGTTCATGGACCAGGAAAATCCTGATCGCCGACCTGGATGTGCCTTCGACGCTGAGACTCAATCGAGAGCGCGGCGCGAATTTCAGCCTGCCGGCTGGACCGAATGAGGTCGTGATTCGGCCTTAAAACGCCTGTTTCCTGCTGTCGCCAGTTTTCTTAGGATCACTTCCTTCCGAATTTACATCTAAGTAGCTTTAGGAGAATCGGTTGAAATTCTCAGATCTGATCCCGTTTCTAATTTTCCTGACTTTTGCTGTTCTGATGATTTTCGTGCAGCGCTTCTGGTTTTTGGGCGCATGGCACTGGATCGCGACCGTGTCGCGTCCTGCAATCCGCATTCTCCTGCAGATCGCATGGTTTGGCGCCCTGTTTCTTTTGGTGGCGACTTTCTTCGACTCGGCACTCGGGCGCATCTTTTCGCGCCATGAAATGGGTAAGTGGATCATGGCGGGCGCCCGCATCTGGCTGTTCGCTTCCCTGGTTGCATTCCTGTTGGTCAAATTCGTTGGTGTGGTGGGCTGGGGCGCCGCGCGCTTTTCATCATCGGCAAACGCAGGCGTCGATCCTGCGCGGCGGAATTTCTTTCGCTATGCTGCATATCTCGCCGGAGGTTTGCCCTTCGTGGCTGCGGCCTACGGTTTTGCCGCCGTGCGGCTCAACTTCCAAGTGGAACGCGTGGACGTGCCCATTTCAGATTTGCCGAAGGGCCTCGACGGGCTGAGGATCGTGCAGTTGAGCGATATTCATATCGGCGAATTCATGCCACGCGACCAAGTTCGAAGAGCAGTGGAAATCGCTAACAGTCTGGGCGCTGATCTAGCGGTCATTACCGGAGACTTCATCAGCGGCCGCTACGATCCGCTCGAAGACTGCATCGCCGAGTTGAGCCAGTTGCGCGCGCCGCTGGGCCGCTGGGGCTGCAACGGCAATCACGAGATTTACGCCCAGGCCGAAGACGCCGCCCAGGAACTCTTCCGCCGCCATGGCATGAAGCTGTTGCGCCAGGAAAATGTCGAACTACAGTGGCAGGGCCACGCCTTCAATCTGATCGGCGTGGATTACCAGCGCGACAGCATGACTCGCGGCCCACACGGCGTCATGCTCAACGGCGTGGAAAACTTGATGCGCCGCGACGTGCCCAACATTCTGCTTTCCCACAACCCGAATTCCTTTCACCGAGCCGCTGAACTCGGGATCGACCTGAGTCTTGCTGGACACACTCATGGGGGTCAGGTGAAAGTTGAAATTGTTGACCACTCCATCAGTCCGGCGCGCTTGATTACCGATTTCGTGGCGGGGCTCTATCAGCTGCCGATGAATGGAGGCTCCAACGGCAAGAAGGCTGCGCTTTATGTGAACCGCGGCTTAGGAACTTTCGGCATGCCCGTGCGCCTCGGCGTGCCGCCAGAAATCACCTTGCTCACGCTGCGATCGGCATAGGCCGTAGCGATTCTCGTGGTGAGGTCATCACCCGCCAGATGCCGCGATTCGTGGTATAATTTCGTTTATCCAGCGTGGCATTAAATGCCTTGTATTGCAGCGATTTACGCGGCGTTGCCAGCCCAAAGAACACCCAGATTCCTCACCGGCGTGCGCCGGTTCGGGAATGACAAGTTTGGAAAGCGGTGGCGGCACGGCTGTAGCCGGGCCCTCCCGAACTTAGCGGCCGAAAGCTGGCCGCTAAGAGCCAAAAGCTAAGAGCCAAGAGCTGCCTATGCCTGACGATCCCCAGAATCCCGAACTACCCCTAACTCCTCCTCCCCCCGGCGACGGTGGCGGAGGGCCCGGCGCTGCCAACATTCATCCCGTCAATATCGAAGAAGAGATGCGGAGATCGTATCTCGACTATTCGATGTCGGTAATCATCGGCCGCGCGCTGCCCGATGTGCGCGACGGATTGAAGCCCGTGCACCGCCGCATTCTCTACACCATGGACCAGATGGGCCTGGCGCCCAACCGCTCCACGCGCAAGTGCGCCAGAATCGTCGGCGAAGTCATGGGCAAATATCACCCGCATGGAAACCTCGCGGTCTATGACGCGTTGGTGCGCATGGCGCAACCCTGGAGCATGCGCTATCCGCTGATTTTTGGGCAGGGGAACTTTGGCTCGGTCGACGGCGATCCACCGGCAGCAGACCGGTATACCGAAGCCAAGCTTGCCGGCGTGGCCGCCGGACTGCTTGAGGATCTTGATAAAGAGACCGTTGACTTCCGTCCGAATTACGACGGCAACGAAATTGAACCGGATGTTCTACCTACGCGGATTCCGAATCTGCTCATCAACGGCGCAGACGGCATCGCTGTGGGCATGGCGACCAAAATTCCGCCGCACAATTTGACCGAGATCGTCGACGCCACCATCACGCTGATCAACAATCCTGCGGCGACGTTGCCGGAAATTCTTAAGTTTGTTCAGGGCCCGGATTTCCCCACCGCCGGCATTATCCACGGCAAGAGCGGAATCCTCGAAGCCTACAAAACCGGCCGCGGCCGCTTCATGATGCGCGCCAAAGCCGCCATCGAAACCTTCAACAAAGACCGCCAGGCCATCATCGTCACCGAAATTCCCTATCAGGTGAACAAATCCCGCCTGATCGAGCGCATCGCCGAACTGATCAACAACAAAGATATCGAAGACATCTCCGACGTGCGCGACGAGAGCGATCGCGACGGCATGCGAATTGTGATGGAGCTGAAGCGCGGCGGCGAGCCGCAACTCGTGCTCAACCAGCTCTTCAAGCACACGCAGATGCAGGAGAGTTTCAGCATGATTCTCCTGGCCATTGCGCATGGCCAGCCGAAAGAACTGGGCCTGATCCCGGCCATTCAGTACTTCATCGATCACCGCGTGGACGTGGTGCGTCGCCGCACGGCTTATCTGCTGCGGAAAGCGCAAGACCGCGAGCACATTTTAGAAGGCTATCTCACCGCGCTCGATCATCTGGACAACGTCATCACGATTATTCGAGCCAGCGCCAACCGTGGCGATGCCCGCGAGAATTTGGTCGCCTACTTCGGCGGCAAAAAGATTGACATCAACACCACCGGCCGCGCTCCCAAGCTCGACCCGGAGAAGCCGTTCACCACCAAGCAGGCGGACGCGATCCTCGAACTGCAATTGCACCGCCTGACCAAGCTTTCCATCGACGAAATCAGCAATGAGTTGAAGGAAACGCGCGAGCGCATCACCGAGTACGAGAGCATTCTCGCTTCCGAGAAAAAGCTGCGCGGCGTGATCGTTAAAGAACTGGAAGAAGTCAAAAAACAATACGGCGACGAGCGCCGCACCCAGATTGTCGACGAAGCCGCGGAAATTCAGCTCGAAGACCTGATCGCCGACGAGCAGGTCGCGGTCACGGTCAGCCATTCGGGCTACTTCAAGCGCACGCCGGTTTCCACCTACCGCATGCAGCGGCGCGGAGGCACCGGCCGCACCGGCATGAAGACGCGCGACGAGGATTTTGTCGAGCATCTTTTCATCGCCTCCACGCACGCCTACATTCTGATCTTCACCAACACCGGGCGCGTGTACTGGCTCAAGGTGTATGAAATTCCCGATGTCAGCGCGGCGGGCAAGGGCAAGCACGTGGGCAATCTGGTGTCGCTGCAACCGGGTGAGACGGTGCGCACCATGCTGGCCGTCCGCAATCTGGAAGAAGAAGGCCGGCACATTTTCTTCGCCACGCGCAACGGCACGGTGAAGAAGACCGAGCTGAAAGACTTTTCCAACGTGATGTCGCGCGGCATCATCGCCATCGGCATCGAAAAAGGCGACGAACTGGTCGGCGTCACGCTCACCGACGGCAACCAGATCGTGTTTCTCGCCTCACACGATGGCCAGGCCATCCGCTTCGACGAATCCGACGTCCGCTCCATGGGACGCCCGGCCTACGGCGTGCGCGGCATGAACCTCGATACCGGGGACTACATCGTCGGCATGGCCACCACGCCCAAGGACGCGAAGAAAGCTGAAGCCGAGGCGGAAGAGGCGGAAAAGGTGAAAGCCGAAACCGGTGTCGCTGAAGCCACCGCGACCGACGTGACCATTCCCATCAAAGGCTCGCTGATTCTTTCGGTCACCGAGGGCGGCTACGGCAAGCGCACTCCCGCCGACGAATACCGCCTGCAAGGCCGGGGCGGGTCGGGCGTGATCAACGTGAAGACCACCGAGCGCAACGGCAAAGTGGTGGGCATCGCGCAGGTCACGGAAGATTCCGAAGTCATGCTGATCAGCCAGTACGGCAAAATCATCCGCATGGACTCAAGCACCATCCGCGAATCCGGCCGCGCCGCCCAGGGCGTGCGCCTGCTGCATCTGGAGCCCGGAGATCGCGTGGCGGCAGCGGTGGTGATCCCGGCGGCTGAAGAGCCGATCAACGGGAACGGGGGGCTAATTCAGTAGGGGCCCGGTTACGGAGCAGTCTTGATTCCGGCCCGCAGTGCGAGTTCGCGATTGATCCTCGCACGAGATTTAGCGTCCATCCTCTCGCGTACCTCCCGTTCCGACAAGAAGTTCGCAAGACTGTTGCGGGCGCCGTAGTGAGGACCCGTCCACGAATATACAGTCGAGCCTTCATCCGCCTCGGCACCAATCCTTCCTTGAGCTGCCAGGCGTCGAAGCGTGGAGTGGACACTCGCGAGAGGATTCGGAAAACCAGAGAAATCGAAACCCCTTACCTCCATTAGCTCCTTCACCTGCGCAGCCGGAAGCGCCTTGGGCTTTGCATAGTAGACGGCGTCTTTGACCGCATCCGTAAGCCGAGGTCTAAAGACGCCCAATTCATTCGTGATGTCCATCAGTTTTCTCCTCCGAGAACTATTCAAGTCAAGCTGCCTGGACAGCGCCAGGACAGTGGAAGATAGTTTAGAAATCCGGCTATTGATCTCGAATCGTTGGTGCAGCAAGACTCGCAACTCCCCGGCCGCCTTGTCGAACAGATCTCTGTAATCATAAGCCATGCATAAAGTGTAACTAAAGTTAAGCCTAACCGCAACGGATAAGACCAGCGATTCCTGACCCGCTCCCGTGACGAGCACTGCTTTGCGCAGTGGTAACGTTCCGCCTTGCGTGAGAGGTGACATGCCCGGCCTGATGCTCTATGCTTTCTCCTGAGAGTGGGACACGATGGGGCCAACGCTCAATGGCATGATGGAAACTCCGATTTACGGTCTCTCCGAGGCCGCCCAATACCTGCGAGTGCCGCTCAACACGCTCCGCTATTGGGTGCGAGGGGAAGATTCTGTCCCTCCGCTGGTAAAACTCGCCAAGAGTGAACCGTCTCGCCTCTCGTTCATGAATCTGCTGGAGTGCCACATGCTGAGCAGCATGCGGGCGATCTATGAGGTGAAGATTCCCAAAGTCCGCAAGGCGCTCATCAATCTTGCGAAATATGTCGAGCACAAGCATCCGCTGGTGGAGCAAGCGTTCCAGACCGACCGCCGCGATCTTTTCATCGAGCATTTGGGGAAGATTGTGAACCTATCAAAGGACCAGCAGATCCTTATCCCCGGCGTGATGGAATTTTATTTGGAACGCATTGAGCGCGATCCCAAAGGCCTTTTCAAGTTCTACCCATTCGTGATGGAGCGCACGCAGAACGAGCCCAGGCTGATCCTGATCAATCCGGCAGTGGGATTTGGCAAGCCGGTGATTGCGGGGACCGGTATTTCGACTGCGGTGGTCGCTTCCAGGTTCAATGCCCGGGAATCCATAGACGACCTCGCCTCCGAATATGGCGTCAAGCCGCGGCAGATCGAAGAAGCAATCCGCTGGGAGCAGAGCACGGCAGTCGCTGCCTGAAGACTTCGTTCTGTATCTCGACGAAAATCTTCACAACTGCAAACCCATCCTCGACGCGCTCGCCCAACATGGCGTGCTGCACGAGCGCCACGGCAGTCATTTCCCGCCGGGAACGGAAGACACAATCTGGCTTCCCTTCGTCGGGCAAAATCGCTGGCTGCTGATCACGAAGGATAAGAGAATCCGGTACAACGAATTGGAGAAAGCGGCGGTCCTACGTTACAACGTGCGGGAGTTCTATTTTTCGTCGGGAAATTACAGTGGTGCGGAAATGGCAGAGATCTTGGCTGCTGCTCTGCCCGAGATGGCAAAGGTCTGCCGAAGGCGTGACCTCCGTTTATTGCGAGCATTACCAAGTCTGGCAAGGTGAATCTCAGACTTTAGCTAGCCCCAGGGGAACGGCGCGGCTGAAGCCGCGCCCTGACACGAACCCTCACTCCTAGTGTTTGAGATTTCCTGACTTCCTTCCGCCGCCTCCTGTGATAAACCTTTAGCTTGAACTTCCACGCAAATCATCTTTCTTTTTGTCGCCGGCGCGCTGGGCGGCGCTCTGAATTCCGTGGCGGGCGGAGGCAGTTTTGTTGCCTTCCCCGCGCTGCTGTTTGTCGGCGTGCCGCCGATTCCCGCAAACGCCACCAGCACCATCGCGCTGTGGACTGGCGGCTTGCCAGTGGCAGCGCCTACCGCAACCGCCTCGATATCGCGAGGCGCGTGATGGTCCGCTTCTCGTGATTAGCTTCATTGGCGGGCTGGCCGGCGGTGCTCTTTGCTCCTGAAAACTCCCGGCCCACACTTTCATGAATGTGCTGCCGTGGCTGACGCTGGGCGCGACTCTACTTTTCGTCTTCGGCAAGAAGTTGGCTGGCAGTCGAGCCTCGAGCGTCGGGCGTGATGCCACCAGGGCTGCCATCATTGGCGCATCAATCTCGAGCTCTTCGTTGCGATCTACGGGGGCTACTTCGGCGGCGGTGTCGGTATCGTCAATTTGGCGATGCTTGCGGCTGTGGGCATGACCGACATTCACGCCATGAACGCGCTCAAAAGCGTCATGGGCATGGCGATCAATGGCGTGGCGGTCGTGGCGTTCATCATTGCGCGTGCGGTGTATTGGCCGCAAGCAGTGGTAATGATCGCCGGCGCCGTGGTGGGCGGCTACTTCGGCGCGCACTACGCTCAGAAACTGCCCCAGGCCTGGATACGTAGGTTTGTCATCGCCGCGGGCACAGGGATGACGATTTACTTCTTCACCAGAGCTTATTGAATCCGGATGTTGAGACACGAGCGCTCGAGTGCCCGCCTGGCCTTAAGAGACCCGGAAACGCTCCTAGCTCAGCGGCTCGGACGTGTGCTCGTGCACAATCAGCCACTTGCCATCCTGGTATTGAAAAATCACGGTCCAGCGCAAGGTGGCGAGTTCGCGTTTGCCGGTGCTGGTGACCGCATCTTCTTTTACTGTGGCAGTGGCCCAAACCAGGTCGCCTTCCTGGTGGATCTGAGCGTCGTCGTTCATCGTTAGCTTAAGGTTCTTATATCCCTTCAGAAGGTTGCCAGCGCCGGTTTCGTACTCCGCCCAATTGTTGTATTTCAGCGGAGCGATGTCGAAGAAATTCAGGTTGCCCGGCGCGTAATACTTGGCCATCTTGGAAGAGTCGAGCAAGCTCCAATCGTCCAACATCTTCTGCAGAGAAGCTTTGTCGGGAGCGGGGCCGGTCGGCTTGGTCTTTTTCTTGGCAGCCGCAAAACTTGAAATGCTGATTACGAGGATGCAAGCGAAAACCGTGAAAAGGCGCTTCTGCATTGGGTTTCCTCCGATTCGGGGAACGATTGTCGCACAGGGCAGCGCAAAGTCAAAGGGCACTTAGGGGCATGTGACGGTGCCGGGCCCGGGCCTATCTTGCAAGTGATCAAGAAAACCTTGACCACAAAGGACACGAAGGTTCACGAAGGTTTTAGTTTCCGGGTTTCCTTCGTGTACCTTTGTGTCCTTCGTGGTTAAGCTCGTAACGGCGATGCATTCGGCTTTGGCGAAAGCGTTGGCGGTGACCCTGCTGTTGGCAGGAACGTCGGCAATGGTTGCCGCGGCTCCCGGTCCGTCCAACGAGATAACACAAGTCGAGAAGATCTACGCCGATGTCACCGACGCTTACGGCGCGGTTTCCATGATTGAATCCGGATTTACCCAGAGTTACCAGGGCAAAGACCGCAAAGCGTGGACCGATATCTACGTTGCGAAGCGCCGCAAGCTGGTCAAGCGCCTGGCCAAGATTTCGGATAAGAATCTCTCTCCCACCGACGCCCGGGCGCTCTCTCTCATGCGCAGCCTGACCTCGCTGCCAGCCGATCCCTCGCGTTCCCTCGAGCCCACCGGCCACTGCAGCGACGCCCCGCGCCAGGACCTCAACTACGATGCGCTGCACGACGCGCTCTACGCCTGCTTCGCCGAGATTGGCGACAATCTGGAATTTGAAGGCAAGCGCGTCAACCGGGAAGCGGTACTCGATGACGTGCTCCTGCAGCTTGGGCCGCCGGAAAAAAGAAAAGCTCTGTTCCTGGCGCTCACGCCGCTGTGGCAGGCGATCAATGGACAGAATCAGCCCACCAGCCCCTACCGGCGCCTGATCGCGATGGCCGCCGCCAATGCCGCACAGCACAATTCGCCGATTGCAGACGCAGCCCATTCGATCGACATTCCACCTGAGCAGGTCGAACAATGGCTGGAACAGATTCTCGATACCTGGCGCCAGGTCAGTGGCGATCAGGCCATCGAGCCGTGGGACTATTTTTACAGCGGAGGCGAAGCGGAGCGCATTCTGGATCCTTCAATTCCACGTTCAGCCCTGGAGCCGATCAGCCAACGCTACTACCGCGACCTCGGCGCAGACCTGGGACAACTGCACATTCTTAACGACCTCAATCCCCGGCCCGGCAAAGCGCCTGTGGCTTACACGGATTGGGTGACGCGCGGCCAGATGGTCCACGGGACCTGGCGTCCCAGTGTCCTGCGTATCTCCGCCAACTATGCGGAGGGCGGCCTGGGTTCGCTCGACGAATTTGTTCACGAAAACGGCCACGCCGTTTACTACGCCGCCATTCGCACTCAGCCTGCCTTCATGGATACCGACTCGCTTTTCGATGAAGCTTTCGCCGATGTTCCCGCCTGGAATGTCTTCGAACCAGCGTGGCAGCGCAAATATCTGGGACGTGAAGCGCCGCAGTCAGCTTCTTTGCGTAACCTTTATTCCGGCGTGATGTTGGATGTGGCCTGGGCGCTGTTTGAACTCAGAATGCTGAAGACGCCGTCGTCTGATCCCAACGCGGTTTGGACCGACATCACCAGCCACTATCTTCATATCGTTCCGCATCCCGAGTGGTCGTGGTGGGCAGTGCGGGTGCAGCTCGTGGATGAGCCCGGCTACATGGTCAACTATGGTCTGGGTTCAGTGCTCACGGCGGATATCCGGCAGCATATTCGCGAGGCGCTCGGTCCGTTTGAGACTGGCGACCCGCGCTGGTATGGGTATGTCTCGGAGCACCTGCTGCGCTACGGTGTGGAGCACGAGCCGGCGGTGCTGCTCAAAGACTTTCTCGGGCGGCCTGTATCGCCGCAGGCGCTGCTCGATAACCTTCGCCGGCTTG
>CAVXVR010000001.1:0-206730 GCA_963765285.1 Terriglobia bacterium | reverse complement strand
AAACAGGCTCCTACGGCATGAGTTTCGGCCCACTCTCGACACACAATTTTAATCAGAGAACACGCTTGACCCATTCTCTTGTCTGACAGGCAGTCAGAGAGCTCCCAAGAGTGGAAGGCTGCGCAAGGACAAAAAGATAGCGGATACGGATTCCATCTGTTCCGGCACTCAGCCGGATCACAGATGCAGGAAGTCACGGGTGACTTGAAACAGACGCGGAGCTTTCTTGGGCATGCGAGTATTGGAATTACGAGTGACGTGTATGTGCACTTGCAGCCCGATTCTGAAGTTGAGTCGATGAAGAAGCTGGAAGAAACCTTTTTCAGCGAGTTGTGCTCAACTGTGCTCAAAACAGGGGGCGAGGGTCAAAAGGTAATGGTGAACTAGGAGAAGTGATCGTGAATTGCACTGCTCATAAGCCGCAAATACTGAAGGGGTTACCAGCCGATTTTGGCCAGCAACCCCATTGGTTGCGGGGGGTGGATTTGAACCACCGACCTTTGGGTTATGAGCCCAACGAGCTACCAGACTGCTCCACCCCGCGAAATCATCATAACAACCGCGATTGGCAGCGTCAAACTGCGGCGGCGGAAACGCGCTTCGCGTTTCCGCCGTCCGCTTGATCAGTTTTTCAATTTGGGGCGCTGGCAGGCGTCGACGATCTTTGTCGGATCGATGGCGTCGTTGTCTATCTGCTCCTCGAGGATTGTTCCGTCTTTGCCGATCAGGAAATTTACCCGGCGGGCGGCTTTGTATTTTTCGGTGTAGATACCGTAGCGGTGAGTCACGTCTCCGCCCCAATCACTCAGCAGCGGGAAGGTCACTCCAATCTGGTCGGCGAAGGCTTTGTTGGCGAAGGGGCTGTCCATGCTCACACCCAGCACCTGGGTGTCGGCGGCTTCCAGCTTTTTGAGATTCTGCTGGAAGGCCTTCATCTGGGCAGTTCAGCCTCCGGTAAACGCAAAAATATAGAAGGCAAGTACGACGTTGCTCTTGCCGCGGTACTGGCTGAGGGAAACGTCTTTTAGTCCGGTTGAGTCGAGGTATTGCAGTTTGAAATCGGGTGCGACGTCGCCGACTTTCAGCGCGGGCGGGGGCGTCTTGCCGGTTTGGGCCCACGCTGGACGCGTGGCCACAGGCGCAAGAGTTGCCGCCACCAGCAGCCAGGCTGCGAGTGTAGAACAGAAAGCTTTTGTCATGGGATTTCGCTCCGTGGAGAGATCTTGGCAACAGCCTATCGTTGAAGCGAGAGAGCGGTCAACGTGGAACTTGGGGCTATCGGTGCAGTTTGATGGTTAATGACGGTTGTAGTCCGCGCGAGATCTCTCGCCCCGCTGCTAAAAACGCGGGGCTTCGAGATGACCAGGACGAGGCTTGGAGGAACCCAGCACCAATGCGGAACTTCGGACGACATTGCTGTCTCTGCCGCAAAACAGTACATTTCTAGTTGCTGCGCGGGTGATGAGCTTACGGACCCTCAACGACGTCTTCTTTCAGGTTGTCAGCGCCGACCGGCCTGATGTCATGCGCCACCGCCAGCAAGGCCAGTGGATTTCCATTTCTTCGCAACAACTCAAGCAACAGGTGACAGGCGTGGCGCGGGCGCTGCGCGCATGGGGCATCGGCCATAAGGACCGGGTCGCGATCCTGAGCGAAAACCGTCCGGGGTGGACGACTGCTGACTTTGCTTCGCTGCTTCTGGGCGCAGTGACTGTCCCGATTTACGCCACGCTGACAGCGGAACAGATCGCCTACGTCCTGAAAGATGCCGGAGTGCGCGTTCTGTTTGTTTCGTCGGCGGCGCAACTCCGCAAGGTACTGACGATTACGCGTCAGAGCCAGGTGGAGCAAATCGTTGTCATGGATGCCGTCGACGCTCCCGAAGCGGTCAACATGCAGGACCTTATGATGGATTCCGGTTCCGGCCGGGAGGAAGAGGTTGAGGCGATTGCGCGAGCGGTGGTTCCGGAGGATCTCGCTACCATCATTTATACGTCGGGCACCACTGGGACGCCCAAGGGCGTGATGCTCACACATAGAAACATGGCTTCGAACCTGGTGTCTCTCGAGGGATTTGACGTGAAACCGGGGCAGGTAAGCATTTCCTTTTTGCCGCTGTCGCACGTGACTGCCCGCCACGTGGATTTCGCGATGCTGTACAACGGTGTGACGCTGGCCTACGTTCCGTTCATGGAACATCTGCCGCAGGCGCTGCTTGAAGTGCGGCCCACGATTTTTGTGGGCGTTCCGCGGGTGTACGAAAAGATTCACAGTCAAGTGGACCGGCAAACGGAAGCGCTTCCGAAGAATCTGATCTACCGCTGGGCGCTTTCGGTGGGACGAGACCACCGGGCTGAGGTTCTGGCGGGCAAGACGCCGCAATCGCGGAACTGGAAGCTAGCCAACCGGTGGGTGTTCTCTAAGGTGCGGGCCGGCATAGGGGGCCGGGCGGACTTGTTCATCTCCGGTGGAGCGCCGCTGGGGCGGGAGCTGGCGAAATGGTATGCCGACATTGGCATTCGCATTCATGAGGGGTACGGGCTCACGGAAACTTCTCCGGTGATCGCGGTCAACACGCCCGGCGCGCACAAGCTGGGAACGGTGGGCAAGCCATTGCCGAATGTGGAAGTGAAGATCGCGGCGGATGGAGAAATCCTGGTGCGCGGGCCTTCGGTCTTCAAGGGATACTGGAAGAAGCCGGAAGAAACCGAAAACGCGTTTGTGGATGGCTGGTTCAAGACGGGCGACATCGGGAACCTGGATGCCGAGGGTTTTCTTTCCGTCACCGACCGTAAGAAAGACTTGATCAAGACTTCCGGCGGAAAATTCATTGCTCCCCAACCGATTGAGAATTCTCTGAAGCATCATGCGTTTGTGGCAGAAGCCGTGGTGCTGGGAGACAGGCGCAAGTTCCCTGCTGTCCTGATCTCGCCGAACTTTCCGTTACTTGAGGACTGGGCGCAAACCAATAAGGCAGCGTTCTCATCGCGTGAGCATCTGGTTTCGCTGCCTGAAGTGCAGGTGTTGTTCGAGAAAATTGTGGAGAACGTGAATCAAGACCTGGCGCAGTTCGAGAAGCTGAAAAAAGTGCTGCTGGTGGCAGATGAATTTACGGCCGAAGATGGAAGTCTTACCGCCAGTTTGAAGATGCGAAGGCGAGTGGTGGAAGAGCGGTATCGCGGGGAGATTGAGGAGATGTATGAGAAGGCGGAGGCGGGGGGCAAGGGTGGTGCATAAGGGTGTCGGGGTTCTTGCCTCCCACCCTTCGCAAAAAACGCGAAGAGTGGGGCACCCCATGTTGGGATGGTGCATGCGAGATCAAAAGCTAAGGTGGGCCAGCCAGCCGTGAACAGCCAGACGGACAAAGGAACGCTGACCTGGAATAAGAACGGGTCACTGAACAAGCTCGTGATTGTGGACGCACTTAACACGACAGACAGTCAAACCTGCAACTACGTCCACGACGATTTGCAACGCATTGCAACGGCGGGCTGCGGCGTGCTCTGGACGCAGAACTTCAGCTATGACGCCTTCGGCAACATCACCAAGAGCGTGCCGACCGGCGACAACGGCCTGGCGTTTGCTCCAACTTACTCCACCACCAACCCGACGAATCGGTTCACGGCGATCCCGGGAGTCTCAGTGGCCTACGACGCCAACGGAAATCTCACCACGGACAATCTAAACACCTACACCTGGGATGCGGATAATCGTCCCGTCACCGTCAATTCCGTTGGCGTCACTTACGATGCTCTGGGCAGGACAGTGGAAAAGAACGTGAGTGGAACGTACACTGAGTTCATTTACGCACCAACCGGGGCAAAGGTGGGCACCGCAAACGGACAGACGCTAGTGAAAGCATTGATCGCATTGCCGGGCGGAGCGAAGGTAATCTACAACTCTTCGGGACTGGCGTACTATCGGCATTCGGATTGGCTAGGAACTTCGCGGCTTACCTCGACGTCAACGCGGACCATGTATTCCAGTTCGGCCTATGCTCCATTTGGAGAGCAATATGCTACGTCGGGAAGCACGGATGCCTCGTTCACGGGCCAGGAACAAGACACGGCAAGCAGCCTCTATGATTTTCCGGCGCGGCGTCACAGTTACTCGCAAGGGCGATGGATTTCTCCGGATCCGGCGGGAATGGGTGCGGTTAATCCGAGCACGCCGCAAACCTGGAATCGATATGCGTATGTGATGAACAATCCCCTGGCACTTATCGATCCGCTAGGAATGGAGGGAGAGGATGATGGTAGTGGCTGTGAGCCTGTGGCTGGATACGGTGGCGGTGGATGTGACACAGGCGGCGGGGAGCCATCGAATCCGAATACCGGGCAGGGTGGCAGTGGTAACGGCTGGGATAATAATAGCTGGACCGGCGACCTGCAAGGCGTGGCAGGCGACCCGACTCCGACGCCGACTCCGACTCCGACTCCGACGCCGGCTCCCGATGCAGAGTATACCTTTTACACTGACGCTTATTGTCGTCGGGATTGTGGATGGACAGACCTTACACCTTGGCTGGGCACGACATATTTAGACCCGTTCTTTTCAAAGAATGGTCTTTTTGGTGACCCGAATTTCCAGGGCGGCGGCAGTCCCGCAAACAACGGAGCTAAGCAGATCGGCGTGTGTCTAGCCAAAGGCGCTGTGGTAGGAGCGGCTAGTGCCCTGGCCGTTGGTGCTCTCGCTGTCGGGGCGGTGGCTGTCGGTGCTCCGGTCGCCGCAGTCACCGGCGTCTTGGGAGTACTCGCCGTTGCGGGAGGTGCTGCCCTTGGTTACGACGTTATAGGACAGATTAAATCGAGTAACTGGGCAGGACTTGCATACGATGCTGGATCAGTTTTGGGGGGTGCCTCCGTCGGAGGAGTTGGTGGTCGAGCCATTGCTGAAGGAATCAATGGCGTGCCAAGTCCGCCGTGGAGTTTGGGGAGCGATTGGTCTCAGGGATACAACCCCAATTTAGGATCACCGGGGCAGTGGTTAGGGACGGGACCCAATCCTGGAAGCGCAGGAGGCGCTGCCGCTGCTGCTGGGGCTGGTGCAGCACGCGTAGTAAAGAGCGGGTGCTAGCGTTATGACACTCTGGGATCTGATGACGGCGCTCTGTGCGGTGATGCCCCTAGTCGGTGCATTGGCGACGGTACGAGACGTACAGAAAGGATGGCTTGGGTATGGGGTGGCCATCGTCGTCGGGGCAGTAGTCGGACTCTCCTGCGCTTGGGCGATGCGAGCTGTAGGAACTGCGCTTGCAACTCGATCAGGCGCAGGGTCCGATAGGCGATGGAACTTCCGTTTCCTCTATATCGGGGCGTCAGCGTGGATCATTTTGGCCCTGCTTATTGGAAGCTGGGTCGCAGCGGCACTCGTACACCGCATCTAATGCCGCAAACAACGGGCCTAGCAATGTGTCGTGCAACTCGACTACAGGGATTTGTGTTCCTTCGACGATGATGAAGCCGCGCCCAGCGGGTTGCGGCGCAGCTATCGCGCAGGGTGCAATCTCCCTTGGGCTTGACGTTGTTGGGGCTATTCCAGCGTTTGGAAACGTGGTTTCGGCGACTGCCGCTGGTGCTAGGGCAGTTAACGGCATCGTGGCATATGGCGGTGCTGCCTATGGGATAGCAACGGGACTTCCCGATGAATCTCCCGTCGGAGCTGCTGGCGCAGGTGCAGGTTTGGGCCTTACGCTTGCAGATACGGCCCTAGAAGGCGGCAAGGTGATACCTGTCCTCGGCAATTTTCTCTCGGCGGGCATAGGACTATACGACGGCTACCAGTTGGCCAAGACGGTTGCGAGATGCTGGTGAGCAGTTGAGGAGACCAGTGGTTCGCCCATGGTGAATACAGATGTTTGATTACGAATCGCCCAAGGAGAAAGAACCTGTCGACTACACAGGCCTAAAACTTGCGGCTTTGGTGGCGCCGGTATTCGTTCTCGTCACTTTCTTGTATAACGCCGATGCAGGTCTGGCCGCCTACATTGTGGTAGGTGTGATGGTCTTCGCCATCAAACTCCGCTGGTACCTAAGGAAACACGTCTGGTTCTGGGCGATCATTGCTGTTATCTTTGCGCTCCACGTCCCGCTAGTGTTCATGGTTCAATGGCCCAAGAATGCTCCGACGATTTTTTACGCGATGCCGATTGGAATCGCGGACTTCCTGATCATCTCGGGGGCTTTGAAGTTTGCAGAAAATCTTATGTCGAACGGTTCTTCTTCCAACGATGAGAACGAATGATTGGACTGCCGAGCAGGACACGTCCCGCTAGCGTTTCTCGGCTGCTGGGAGCTGCGATCCGGCGAGCGGGTGAGGTTAGGGGTGGGAGTTTTTTCCTTTAGCCGCCGATCCGCTGCTGCTCGTTCCTGATCCTGCTGCCGGGGGTGACGTGGTGCTTCCGGGGCGTTTGGTTTCGCGGGCGGGTGGCGCACCTTTGCGGTTTTTGCAAAGGTGGGCATAAAAAAGTCAACACGCGTACGTCATCTTCTCTTTTTTCTCTGCCCTCTATCGTCATCACATAATGTGCCTGCCGGAACACTCGGCTAGTTTTGCTCGGAAGTGAACCCACGCGCCAGCCGAGGGATTGTGGTTTTTGGTTTGGGCGATTCCGTGCGGGCGGATTTTGTAAAGCAGAGCTTGTAGCTGATTTGGAGCAGTGCCGCGGCCTGCTTTCGATTCCAGTTCGTTTGTTCGCGTGGCAGGCCGGCGCCAACTCGACGCGGTAGGCCGAGATCGATCTCTATGAAGTATGTAACTCCGAAGCACGTTTTTCACGCAGGAAAAGCGTGGATTCACCCTGGTCGAGCTGATCGTGGCGACCGCCATCTTAGTGGTTCTGACCGGGCTGACGGTGCCTATGGCGCGGGTTGCCATCAAGCGCGAACGCGAGCGGGACTTGCGCCGCGACCTGTGGGAAATGCGCGATGCGATTGACCGCTACAAGGATGCCGCTGACCGCGGCGGGTTCCAGATCAAAGTGGATACCCAAGGCTATCCGCCCGATTTGCAAACCCTCGTAGACGGGCTCGATGTGAACGGCAAGAAGATTCGCTTCTAAGGCGAATTCCCGTCGATCCCATGACTGGCAACACAGACTGGGGATTGCGCTCAATGCAGGATGATTTAGACTCCGACTCGTGGGGCGGCCAGAACGTGTTCGATGTGTACACCAAGTCCCAAGGCAAGGGACTGGATGGCACGGGCTATAAGGATTGGTAAAATTCGAATCGTGTCCTCCGCCACGCCGTCCGGAAAGTGTAAGAGAACAATATAACCAATTCGTTGCCCGAGAAAAACCCCACAATAACCCCACAAGAGCCACATCCGTCTACCCCGAAACGTTCTCGAACAACCCCGATCACACCGCGCAACCTGTTGATACATCGTTGCCAGCCGCACTCATAACCCAAAGGTCGGTGGTTCAAATCTGCCCCCCGCAACCACTTACAGGTTTTCAACCCCACAAAACCCACACGAACGGCGCGCGTGGCCAACCCTCACCCTGTTTAGGAGTTGGGATTCCTTGCGGGGCGGAGATCGTGGTCGACTTCACCCCGGACTTACGTCCGGGGCTAAGGTATTTCGCTCCTGCGGAGCTGGGTCTGGGCTGAGCCGTTCCGTTTGTCCGCTCTGAAAGATAAAAAGCAGGTCTCTCGACTACGCATGCCGATTCGCAACGCGAATCGGCGTGCTCCGCTCGAGATGACAACAACTAGAGGGGGGCAGGAAGGCAAACCGGAGCGGCGGCGGTGTCGAGGGTCTTGCCTCCCACCTTTCGCAAAAAACGCGAAGAGTGGGGCACCCCTTGTTGGGACGGTGTCGGCGAGATCAAAAGCCCGGTGTCGAGGGTCTTGCCTCCCACCTTTCGCAAAAAACGCGAAGAGTGGGGCACCCCTTGTTGGGATGGTGCAGGCGAGATCAAAAGCCGGGTGTCGAGATTCTTGCCTCCCACCCTTCGCAAAAAACGCGAAGAGTGGGGCACCCCTTGTTGGGAGGGTGCCGGCGAGATCAAAAGCCCGGTGTCGAGATCTTGCCTCCCACCTCTTCGCAAAAAACGCGAAAGTGGGGCAGCCCTTGTTGGGAGGGTGCCGGCGAGATCAAGAGCCGGGTGTCGAGATTCTTGCCTCCCACCCTTCGCAAAAAACGCGAAGAGTGGGGCACCCCTTGTTGGGAGGGTGCCGGCGAGATCAAAAGCCCGGTGTCGAGGGTCTTGCCTCCCACCTTTCGACTTCGCTCAAGGCAGGCTCTTTCGAAAACCGCGAAAGGTGGGGCAGCCGTTGTTGGGGTGGTGTCGGCGAGATCAAGAGCCGGGTGTCGAGATTCTTGCCTCCCACCCTTCGCAAAAAACGCGAAGAGTGGGGCACCCCTTGTTGGGACGGTGCCGGCGAGATCAAAGGCCAAAAGACGGGCCGCCCGCGTTTCTCTCTTCGAACTTTTTCTCTTGACCTCAGTTTTTGGATACGCGATAAGGGAAGTTGGGGCCGATTCCGCGATGTACTTATGGGATTGTACTTATGAGTCGGTGAGTCGTTTGTTTCTGGGCCGGTTAACTTTTTCGTTCGAAAGATGGGAGTCATGGCACGAGAATCTGGTGATCCAAAATCGCTGTCAGGGAAAGACGACGGGATAAAGAAGGCTCGCAATACGAAGCGTTCCGGGGAAGTATCGGAGGCGGCGTTTCTGCACAAGGCGGTGGGGCTGGGATTTAAGGTGACGAAGCCGTGGGGCGACAGCGAGCGCTACGACTTTGTGGTGGATGCGGGCGGGCGCTTCTGGCGGGTGCAGATCAAGTGCACGGCGGCGATGCATGCCGGGGGATACCATATCCAGCCGATCCATTCGGTGTATGGAGAAAGGAAAGTGGTTTACACCGAGGCGGAGATTGATGTGCTGGCGGCGCATATTGTTCCGCGGGATGTGTGGTACGTGGTGCCGGTGCAGGCGATTGCGGCGGGAACTAGTTTGCGGCTTTATCCGGACGGGGGATGTGAGCGGGCGCGGTTTGAGAAGTATCGAGAGGCCTGGGATTTTTTCCGTGGTGGAGAGGGCGCGAACGAGGTAGCGGAGAGTGCCTCAGCGGAAGAGGATGTGGAGGAACCTGAGTTGCAGCGAGTAGGGTGGCGTCCTATCTGGAAGCCCTGGGTGTTTGGGGGTCGGTAGAACTCGGCGGGGTCTGCGGTTCTGCCTCCCACCTTTCGACTTCGCTCAAGGCAGGCTCTTTCGAAAAAAAAACGCGAAAAGTGGGGCACCCCTTGTCGGCGTGGTCTCGGCGAGATCAAAAGCCAAGGTGGGCCACGCCCGCCGCTGTTTGAGGGCCGCCACAAGCTATGCTGCGTCCGCCTCAGTGCCTTTTATCTCGCACTCGGCTTGAAGCCAATCTTCCAAGTCATGACCGTCTGTCTGGCCGCGCTGCAGGTAGAGTTCGTAGGCGCGTTGCCGAATGCGCTGGTCTATCGGGATCACGATGGTGACCCCCTCCGACTTTGGCGCGAGGGTTGATGGTTTTATTGTTTTCATGGGGCACCTCGCTGACATCAGGGTTGCATGAAATCGTTATCTTGTCAGTGATGCCGCTCACCTTCGATGGGGCGGGCGGGGTCCTTGCCTCCCACCTTTCGACTTCGCTCAAGGCAGGCTCTTTCGAAAATCGCGAAAGGTGGGGCACCCTTGTTGGGACGTTACGAGCTAGATCAAAATCTCCCGGGGGCGGGGTTCTTGCCTCCCACCTTTCGACTTCGCTCAAGGCAAGCTCTTTCGAAAATCGCGAAAGGTGGGGCACCCCTTAGTGAGACGGTGGCAGCGAGATCCCTGCGGCTTTGGTTACAATAGGCGCATGAGCGATCCATTGATTATCGCCGGACGTGCGTTCCGGTCGCGCCTGATCGTTGGCACTGGCAAGTACAAATCATTTCAGGAGACGGCGCGGGCGCTGGAAGCCAGCGGCGCGGATATGGTGACCGTCGCGGTGCGGCGAGTGGAGCTTGACCGCAATAAAGAATCGCTGCTCGATTACATCGATACCAAGAAATATTTTCTGCTGCCGAATACGGCGGGCTGTTATACCGCGGACGAAGCTATCCGCGCGGCGCGGCTGGGGCGGGAAGTTGGGCTCAGCGATTGGGTGAAGCTCGAGGTGATTGGCGATCAGGCCACGCTTTATCCTGATGTGCAGGCGACGCTGGAAGCCACGCGGACGCTGGTGAAGGAAGGGTTCACGGTTCTTCCCTATACGTCAGATGATGTGGTATTTGCCAAGCGGCTGCTGGATGCGGGAGCGAGCGCGGTGATGCCGCTGGGAGCGCCGATCGGCAGTGGGATGGGCATCCAGAATACAGCGAACATACGGATTCTGCGGGAAGTGATTACGGGTGTGCCTCTGATTGTGGATGCCGGAGTGGGAACGGCTTCGGATGCGGCCATCGCTCTGGAATTGGGGGCCGACGCTGTGCTGATGAATACGGGTATCGCGAGTGCGCAGGATCCGGTGCTGATGGCGGAAGCTATGAAGAACGCGGTGCTGGCGGGGCGGCAGGCTTATCTGGCGGGACGGATGGCGAAGAAGCTTTATGCTACGGCGAGTTCGCCGCTGGAAGGGGTGGTGCGATAGGCCCGAGTTGGGGATCCCAGAGGATTTTTTTGCGGGCTGGATTCGGTTCTTTGGGGTGGCCCTTCGGCTTCGCTCAGGGCAGGCTCCCGAAGACGTCCGCCGCTACGTGAGTTGAGAAGGGCGGCCTGTCGGCCGCCCTTCGAATTTCGCGTGGTCTTCTCAGCTCACAACATCTTTGCGCTGTCCACGTGGATGGAGTCGCCCGTAACCTTTCCGGTGACGGCGATGTGGTGGCCCTCGTGTCCCTTAAGCGCGTCTGGGTTGTCGACCAGCAGGACTTTCTGATCGGTATCGGTCACGACGACCATTTTTGCGCCCGCGGCCAGACACTTCTTGGTGCATTCGGCACCGGCAGCATTGGCGCCTTTTGCGCCGCACTTGTTATCCGCAACCCAACCGTTCACCGTGGTGGTGTCGGCGGCCCAAGCGAAAGTTGCCAGGACAAACAACAGGGATAGGAAAACCAGTAGCAACTTCTTCATGATGATCTCCTCTTGTTTTTGGCGGCCGGAGCCGCGATTCAATCGATGCCTAAGCAGCTTGCTTCGTCCTGCTGCTGACCGTTCTCTGGCGGCCTCTTAGAGGCGACAAGCCGGAGCAATTCCCTTTCTTGGCCATTGGGGCGATGGTAGCACAACTGTTGGAAAGAGTTGTTCTGAAGAGCCAGGGGCAGCTTGATTGCTTGCGACAGTAGAGGGACGCGCGAGATCCCCTTCGACTTCGCTCAGGGCAGGCTCTCGCCCCGCTGGAGAAAACGCGGGGCTTCGGGATGACTCCTCTATAAGGGATCTGGATCAGCAGGAACCGAAGTTGCGGCGAGCCCTGCCCTCACTTCTGGGCGGCGTTTGTGCCTGGCGATTGCGGCTGGGGTGGGGCGGGAGAGACATAGACAAATTCGCCCGGGCGCGCGTAGTGCAATTGCTCCCGGGCCTCTTTTTCGATCATTTTGGGGTCGGTTCGTAGCCCTTCGACCTGGGCGGAGTAGCGGGCATTTTCTTTCTGTATGGCGTCTATTTCTTTTTGCAGGGTCTGGTATTCGGCCCGCTTCTGGCGGTAGACGACCATGCCGTTGGCGCCGAGCATGACGTGAAGCGAGAGCCACACTGTGAGCAGCGCAACCCCGAAAGTGGCCAGCCGGCGGCGGGCGCCGTACAGCCACGCCAGCCCGGGCCGCAACCTTGCCATTGCCCGATCGGCGAAAACCTCGGCTTGCGGGGCGCGATCCACCAGCATGCGCAGACCCTGGTTGGTGACCGGGAAGCGCCTGGTCGAAATTTGCTTGAGTCGAGGATCCATTGGATGGTTGTGCAGCTTTCCAGTGGACTTCTCCGGGGGCTTTGGCGTCAAGCGGAAGTTCGCGGCGCTGGGCGACAGAGGAACCAAGTTCGGCAAATAATGCGCGCAATTGGGGATCGGTGATAACCTCTCGGGGTTTGCCTGCCAAGATTCGACAAATCAGGAAAACGGGCGGCGGATTTCCTATGACTGAACATAAACTCGTACTCACGACAGCCGGATCGCAGGAGGAAGCTCGCGTCCTGGCGCGTGCCCTGGTGGAGCGGCGCCTGGCGGCTTGCGTGAATATCGTTCCTCAGATCGAGTCGATTTACAGGTGGAAGGACGGGTGGAGGAAGCCCAGGAGTGGCTGCTGCTGATCAAAACCTCGGGCGTCGTGTTTGATAAGGTGCGCGCGGCGATTCAGGAGCTTCACTCCTACGAGGTGCCGGAGTGTATTTGCCTGAATATTGAGGACGGCAGTGCCGGTTATCTGGAGTGGATTGGGGATTCGGTAAGGTGACTTCCTCTGAGGCGAACGGTCTGGGACGTTCGGGTCTGAGGCGGTGTGCCGTCCCTGACGGGACTCGGGCTGTTCTTACTCTTGGTTCCCGGCACTACCGTGCCGTGAGGCTTTCACTTCTGTCGCTTGCGGCTGTCAGAGTCATTTCACGCGACTTTGGGTACGACAGCTCGAACGGACAATTGGGCAGTCTGCTTCCGGGAGCCGAGTTCCGACATGCTTGATGACAACCTCCAGATTGAAGAAAACGCCGTCGGTCCTGTGCTCGGAGATCCGGCTCAGCAATCATCCGCTCTCGTGCTGATAGAGGGCGTGACCAAGTCCTTCGGCTACAAGGTGGCTCTCAAGAACGTAACTTTTTCAGTCCCCTCCGGGCAGATTTGCGGACTATTGGGGCCCAATGGTGCCGGGAAAACGACTCTGTTCCGACTCCTCATGGGAATTCTCAAAGCAACCGAGGGAACCCTGCTCATCGACGGCCGTGACGCTTTTGAGGAGCGAGTGGAAGTCAAGCGGCTCATCGGATTTCTCCCCGACGAGCCGGTATTTTATTCCTACTTGTCGGGCCGAGAGGTACTCCAACTGAGTGCGGCGATGCACGGCCTCGATGTGCGGACCACTATGGAACGAATCGCACCGGTCACGGCGAAACTCCGATTGGCGGAGGATATAGATAATTATGCCGAGGACTACTCGCGAGGAATGAAGAAGAAGCTGGGCCTGCTTTTGGCGATGTTGCATCAGCCGAAGCTCTTAGTTCTAGATGAACCTACCAACGGGCTGGATGTCGAAGCGACCCATCTCTTTTATGATCTTATCTTCGAAACTGCCCAGCAGGGTGCAGCTGTGCTCATCGGCGTACCCCTCACCGTAGCCGCGGCGTGCCTCGGGAAAGCGCTCGAGATCGGTGTGATTCTCCGATTTCCACCGCGTTCTCGAGGAGCGATGATCGGTCTGATGGGCTGGATGGGCTACGCATCGATGATGCTGTTCTTCGTCGGTCTCTTTGTCATCCCCAAGATAGTTGCAGCGATGGGCAACTTTCTAGGCGTCTTCACGGTCCTGCCCTGGCCATGGTTACGTTTATTCCTCGGAGGACAGGAAAACGGCTCCTTCTCGTTCCTGTCAGGCGTGCTAGCCTGTTGGTTCGTCGCCGGCATCACGGTTGCCGGCGCGGTTTGGTTTAGTGTGTGGGGTGCACAGCAAGGCCTTAGCGGCAACTTTGCCACGGCTGATCCTCGTCCCTCCGCTCCAAGAAAGGGAGAAGCCGCGTTTGGCAAGGACCCTCTCTATCGCAAGGAATTCCTGTGGTTCATCCGGGACCGCAGTGCGATTGTCCAGACCATTCTCATCCCGCTAACCGTGGCAGGTCTTCAGGTATTCAATTTGCGGGGTCTTCTGGGCCGGGCCCAAGGCGCGTGGAATTATCTTTGTGGCGCGGGCATCCTCTTCGGCACCTACTTCCTTTGGATATTGGGGCCAAAATCTCTCTCGTCAGAAGGACCCGCGCTATGGATTGCGTTGACATGGCCCAGGGGCCTGGAGAGTTTATTGAAGGCCAAGGCATGGCTTTGGTCGATGATTTCCTCGGGCATGGTCTTGCTGGTACTGGGCTACGCGGCCTTTCTCTATCCCGGCAGCATCTGGAAAATCATGCTTGTTGGTATCGGCTGGTACTTTTTTGGCCGGAGCATGGCCGAAAAAGCCGTCACCCTGGTTTCTGTGACATCGTCGTCCGGGGAACAGGAGCAAATTCCCTGGACCCGCCGGGGGGCAGCCCAGCTTGGCATGCTGACATTCTGCATCGGAGTGCTGAGCCAACAGTGGCACATCGCCATTATGGGGATTGTGTACTCCTACCTGACCGCCGCCGCCATGTGGCAAAATTTTCGGGCCCGTTTGCCCTATCTCTACGATCCATGGTCGGAGAAACTTCCCCCTCCGCCCACGCTGATGCACGCCATGATCGCGATCAGTATCTTGGTAGAGGGCGGAGCAATTTTGAGCGGAATCGTCCTGGTCGCCGCTGGCCGCGAGAACCTCGCGGTGGCGCGAGCCATTGGTTACGGCATCTGTGCCGTGATCGTTTCCATCGGCGTATCACGTTTTCTAAGTGATCGCGGCGTTTCGACTCGGGATGTCTGGCATTGGGAAATCCCACCCCCGGAAGAATCGATATCTTGGTGGCGTGACAACGGAACTCAAAAGAGCAAGTTTCTTCTGCTGCTTTTGCTAGGGGCAGCGGGAGGGGTAGTTTTGGGCTTGTTTGCGCGCGGCTACATCGCGGCCCTGAGCCATTTTCCGCCCACCGGCGAAATTATCCGCAAGTCACAGGAGCAGTTGGCGAAAATACCGAACTTAAAGATCTCTTATGCGGTCATGGCGGTGGGGTTTGCTCCGTTCGCGGAAGAGTATCTCTTTCGTGGACTGCTTTTCAGGGCTTTGGATCGCGAATGGGGAGGCTGGCAGGCCGTGATTGGCAGTGCAGCTTTTTTTGCGATCTATCATTCTCCGTTCTCTTGGTTGCCGGTTGCCCTATTGGGCGTCACCAACGCACTGTTGTTTAAGAAAACCGGGCGGCTGGCGCCGGCGGTCGTCCTGCATATGGTCTATAACGCTGTCGTCTTGATCTAATTGTTTGGACGCTCTTTGCCACCTATCCTGAGCGGACGACAAAAATTCGCTACCTACTCCGGGACTTTCGCGCTCATGTTCAGGCGGCAGTAATCCAAGAGAAAGGGCGGATCATCGGAAGCAGCCAGGTCGGTCAGTTCCGACACGTATTGCTGCTGCAGATCGGGATCGGAAATGTGTTCAATGTGCTGGCGGACGATCACAGCCTTCACAAAATCGGAATAGTGCTGGCGGCTGTCGAGAAGGGTGGGGGCCGACTCCAGATCTGTTTCCACTTCGACAAAACCAGCGAGGCGCAACTGTGTAGCGGCCGACTTCTGCGTCCAGAAAAACCCAGGGCTCGGGAAAGCCGGCGAGATAGGGAGCATATTGGGGCGCTTGAGCCAGCGTTTGCATGCGGGCGCGAAGGCGTGCAATGTTGGCTCCGCCGCCGCATTGGGCCTGCAACCATCCTCCGGGACGAAGGGATTGAAACAGGTTGCGAAACAGGCGGGCGGGGTCCATGACCCAATGAAATGCAGCGGTGCTGACAATTCCGTGGAAAACGCCCACAAATGGAAGTGCTGTCATGTCGGCGGCAACCAGACCCACGTGGCCGCGAAATTTCGGTTCAAGATGCTGGCGGGCGGTTTGCAGCATGTTTTGCGAGAGGTCGATGCCGATCACGCGGCCCTGTGGGCAGCGCTTCCAGCAGGTCGGCGGTGAGGCGGCCAGAGCCGCAGCCGGCATCGAGAATGAATTCATCGCCGCGCAGTTCGAGGCGCGCCAGTACCTTCTTGCCCCAACTCACCTGGGGCTGGGAAAGACGATGATATTCGGAAGAATTCCATTCGCGGGACGGGTTGGAAGAAAGTGCCAAGAAAATTCTCCACTAGCTCAGAACGGACGCGCAGAACTCATCATATAGGCTACTGCACGGCTGGCATGCTTCGTTGACTGAGAGATGCTGTGTCCGTAAGATGAAGCGTCCTCGAAAGCGGATTCCTCACAATGATCGGCCAGACCATTTCACACTACCGCATCGTGGAGAAGCTGGGCGGTGGTGGCATGGGCGTGGTCTACAAGGCAGAGGACACTTCGCTCGGCCGGTTCGTGGCGCTCAAATTCCTGCCCGACGATGTTGCCCAGGATCCGCAGGCGCTGGAGAGATTCCGGCGCGAGGCGCGGGCGGCCTCGGCGTTGAACCATCCCAATATCTGCACCATCTACGAAATCGGCGAGCACGAAGGCAAGCGCTTCATCGCCATGGAATTTCTCGATGGGCTTACGCTGAAGCACCGCATTGGAGCGCGGCCGCTGGAGATTGAAACTGTTCTTTCCTTAGCCGTCGAAATTGCCGACGCCCTCGATGCGGCCCACAGCGAAGGAATTGTTCATCGCGACATCAAGCCAGCGAACATTTTTGTCACCAAGCGAGGGCACGCCAAGATTCTTGATTTCGGCCTGGCCAAACTGACTCCGGCGACGGGAAAAATGGACGCCGCGGCGGACGCGACCGCGGGCGTCAGTCTGGAATACCTCACCAGCCCCGGAACGGCAGTTGGGACGGTGGCGTACATGTCGCCAGAGCAGGCCAAGGGCAAAGAGCTTGATGTGCGCACCGACCTGTTTTCCTTCGGGGCGGTGTTGTACGAAATGTCGACGGGAGCGGTGCCGTTCCGGGGCGATACCTCGGCCATGATCTTTGATGCCATTCTCAACCGCGCGCCAGTCGCGCCGCTTCGCCTGAATCCTGAAGTTCCGGCGCGCCTGGAAGAAATCATGAATAAGGCGCTGGAGAAAGACCGTGACCTGCGCTACCAGCACGCCTCGGAGATCCGCAGCGACCTGAAGCGGCTGCAAAGGGACAGCGGTTCCGGGCATCGCAGCGCCGCGCCGATGCAGGAATCGACGGAGAGCCCAGCACAAAGCATGTCATCTTCGGGGCCGACGCAGGCTGTGGGAAGTGGCTTGAGTGCGGCGCAGCCTTCTGCGGCGCAGCCTTCGGCTGCGAGTCTCACCTCCAGTAGTTCGAGTGTAAGCGCCGTGGCGCGGGAGCATAAATTTGGTCTGGCGGCGATCGTCGTGGCAGCTGTGGTTCTGCTCGCCGCGGGGGGCTTCGGCATTTACTCGCTAGTCAACCGGAGCGGGCCGGTGCCGTTTCAGAATTTCAGCATCACGCAGGTGACGAATACAGGCAAGGCGCGACAGGCCGCGATTTCCCCGGATGGCAAGTACGTTTTGAACGTGCAGAATGATAATGGCTTGCAAAGCTTGTGGCTGCGCAACGTGGCGACGGGTAGCGACACGCAGATTGTGCCTCCCGCTGCGGCTGTGTATAGCTCGCTGGCATTCTCGCCGGACGGAAACTACGTGTACTTCCGGAAAGCGGGCCTTGGCACCCAAAGCGAGTGGGACCTTTACCGCACGCCGGTGCTGGGCGGAACCCCTCAAATTATTGTGCGCGACGTCGATACCGGCCTCACATTCTCACCGGACGGACGTCACATGGCTTATGCCCGTGGCAATGATCCGGATGTGGGCAAGTATCGTCTATTGATAGCGAATCTTGACGGGAGCGAAGAGACTATTCTGCGGATCGCAGAAAACCTCGCCGACGACTTCCCTCGCGCGCTGAGCTGGTCGCCGGATGGGAAACGGCTGGCCTACAGCGTATTTACACTTGGCGACGCTCTCGGCAGTATCAAGATGTTCGATCTCGCCAGCAAAAAGGGCACGCCGTTCGTTTCATTCAAGAACGATCTGGTCCATGAAATCGTGTGGCTCCCGAGCGGTCGGTGGCTGCTTGCCAAGTACGAAGAAAAGGGACCGAATTATGTCCGCGCACAAATCGGTCTGATTTCTGGAGCCGCCGGAGAAATCCAGCCGGTCACCCGGGATACGAATAGCTATAACGCCCTGACTCTTTCTGCGGACGGCAAGACGTTGGCCACGGTGCAGGTGAAGATCAATCCCAGTCTGAGCCTGCTGCCCGGCACTGGCTCAGCGAAAAATGCTCACATCGAATCACTGCCGCAGATGCAGGGCGTTCAGGCCGTCGCCTGGACTGCCGATGGCAAACTGCTGGTCTCTGACGGACAGGCTGTGCGACGCATGAACGTGGACGGCGGACAACAAACGACCATCCTCAACGATCCCAATGCCTGGATTGTGGACATCGCACCGTGCGGGGACCGCTACATGATTCTCTCCTGGGCTTTTCACGGAGGCACGAACCTGACTGGCATCTGGCGAGCCAATAGCGACGGATCGAATCCAATTCAGATCACTAAGGGCCAGTTCGATTATTTACCCGCGTGTTCTCCGGACGGTAAATGGGTCTTCTACAGCGGTGTCGACCCGGCGCACACATTAGTGAGAGTGCGATCGGAAGGCGGGGAACCGCAGCCCGTCCCCTCGAGCAATGTTCCCAGGATGTATGGGCTGGGGGCGGGACAGACCGTCTCGCCTGATGGAAAATTGTTGGCTTTCAACGCGGAGATCACCGCCCCCGACAACCCGCAATCAGCCATGAGTAAACTGGTGTTGGTGAATCTTGACTCAGGCTCGCCATCCACTCCTCGCGTGATTGATCCCGATCCGCGGATCGCGGGCGGAGCCGGCGGCGGCGCCTTCACCAACACCCTGAGCTTCACTCCTGATGGAAAATCTCTCGCCTACATCATTCGCGATCAGGGAGTGGAGAACATTTTTGTGCAGCCACTGGATGGCGCGCCCGGACATCAGATCACGAACTTCACCTCCGATGAGATTTCCCAATTTCGCTGGTCGGCGGATGGGAAAGCTCTGGCGGTGGCCCGCACCCACAATGTCTCGGACGTGGTTCTGCTGCGGGAAAAGTAGGGGATGGGATCAACGTGACAGCATCTGTGGCGCAGATCCGCGAGATTTTCAAGCACCTCGAGGCAGGCGACGGAGCCGGGTTCTTTGCCCACGTGGCGGACAACGTCGACTGGACGGTTGAGGGAACCCATCCGCTTGCCGGACATTTCCTCAGCAAGGCGGATTTTGTGGCCCACACTTTCGCGAAACTTGCGAAAGTGTTGCCGCAAGGCACGCAGCTACACGTGGAAAACATCTTGCAGAGCGGCGATTGGGCTGTAGTGGAGCTACGTTCTCTGGCGACTGCGAAGAATGGTCTCCGGTTTGATAACCGGTACTGCTGGGTGTGCCGGTTCGTGGGCGACACGATCGTTGAAGTGCGCGCCTATCTCGATTCCGCCCTCGTGGCTCGTCTGTTTCAGGAGAATCCGATTTAGCGGATACTCTGTGCCCCAAAAGGCTGTCCCTAGATCGCTGCTAGTGCCTGGTTCAGGTCGTCGAGGATGTCCTGCACATCTTCGATCCCGACCGAAATGCGCACCAAGCCATCGGTGAGGCCGATTGCTTTTCTTCCCTTTTCGCCGAGGGCAGCGTGGGTCATGGTGGCGGGATGCGAGATGAGAGTCTCGACTCCGCCCAGGGATTCTGCCAGCGAGCAGACCCGAACTTGCTTGAGCATTCTTTTTGCGTTCGCCAGTGAGCCGGTTTCAAAAGTGATCATGGAGCCGAATCCAGTCATCTGGCGCTGCGCGAGTTCGTACTGCGGATGATCGGGCAATCCGGGGTAGAAAACCTTCTTCACTTTTTTGTGATGAGCAAGAAAGCCGGCGACGATTCTGCCGCTGCGATCGTGCTGCTCCATGCGCACGGCCAGTGTTTTCACGCCGCGCAGAACCAGCCAGCATTCAAAGGGCGAAAGAATCGCTCCCGCAGCCTTTTGCAGAAAGGCCAGCTTTTCTGCCTGTTCGGGCCTGGTGCACACCACGACTCCGCCTAACCCATCGCTGTGGCCGTTTAGAAATTTCGTAGTGGAGTGAACAACCATGTCAGCTCCCAGAGCGATAGGCTGCTGAAAATAGGGAGACATGAAGGTGTTGTCGACGACGAGTTCGGCTTTTTTGCGATGACAGACTTCGGCGATGGCCGCGAGATCGCTGAGCGCCATCAGCGGATTGGTGGGGGTCTCTACGTAGACGAAGCGCGTGTTTTTCTGGATGGCGCGTTCGACGTTCTTCACGTCGGAAGTGTCGACATAGGTGAATTGCAGGCCAAAGTCGGCGAAGACCTGGTTGAAGAGGCGGGGCACGCCTCCGTAAAGATCGTTGCCGCAGACTACGTGATCGCCGCGACTTGAGCATGGTGCAGAGGGCGTTGATCGCTGCCATGCCGCTGGCGAAGACGCGCGAGGCGATGCCGCCTTCAAGGGCGGCGAGATTTTCTTCGAGGCGAGTGCGGGTGGGGTTGGAGACGCGGGCGTATTCGTATCCTTTATTCTTGCCCAGTTCTTGCTGCACGTAGGTGGAGGTGGGGTAGATTGGTACGCTGATCGCGCCGGTCTCGGGATCAGGTTCCTGGCCGGTGTGGATGGCGCGAGTGGCGAAGCCGGGTTGGGGTTTGTTTGGCATAGGTGTGACGCTCCGAAGTTGTTGGGCTGAACTAAATGCGGGAGAAGTCTTCTTTCGCCCCTTCGGGGCTTGTCGCGTTCCTCGTGTTCCCACAGCTTACGCTGTGGGCTGTAATCTTTCGCTGCTTCGCAGCTAGAAAACCAAAACTCACACTCCGCCTTCGAAAATCTTCTTTGACAAATAGCGCTCGGCGGAGTCGGGAATCACGGTCACGACCCGCTTCCCTGCCCCGAGCCGGCGCGCAACTTGCACGGCGGCAAATACGTTCGCGCCGCCGCTCGAACCCGACAGCACGCCCTCCTGGCTGGCCAGCAGCTTCACCATGCCGAACGCGTCGGGATCCATCACCATGATGACTTCATCGCAGACCGAGCGGTCAAAATTACCGGGGATGAAACTATTTCCTATTCCTTCGACCTTGTGCTTGCCGGGTTTGCCGCCGCCCAGAATCGAACCCTGGGTTTCAACCGCGCAGGTCAGCACCTTGGGCAGACGCTCCTTCAGGTAGCGGGCTACGCCGGTGAAGGTTCCTGCTGTACCGGTGCCAATCACCACGGCATCGACTCGCCCCTCCATCTGCTGGAAAATCTCGGCGGCGGTGGTCTGGTAGTGATAGTCGGGATTGGCGGGGTTGTCGAATTGCGCAGCAAGAAAAGAATTCGGGGCACTGACGGAAAATTCTTTTGCCTGATTGATTGCGCCTTGCATGCCCTGGACCTCAGGAGTGCGGCGGACTTCCGCTCCCAGGGCGCGCATGATCACGGCTTTCTCCTCGGAAAAACCTTCCGGGATGAAAAACACCACGCGATAGCCGCGGTTAATACCGATTAACGCGAGGCCGATGCCGGTATTGCCTGCCGTTGCTTCGACGATCGTGCCGCCCGATTTCAGTCGCCCTTCCGCCTCGGCGCGCAGGATGATTCCGATGGCGGCGCGGTCTTTCACGCTGCCGCCGGGGTTCAAGTATTCGAGCTTGGCGTAAACATCGGCGGAGCCGGCGGGGACCAGTTTTTTTAAGCGCAGGATCGGAGTGTGGCCGACCAGTTGGGTGATGTCGTCGGTGACGCGCAAGCAGCCAGTCTCAGTGTTCTCGGGGCGCACCCTACAGAGTACGGAAGCCGGGCGGGAGCGTCAATTGTGTGTTCGTCCTTCCGGGTAAGAGAGTTATGACCCTACTTCTGGGCCGTCCGCGCGAGATCCCTCACCCCGCTGGAGAAAACGCGGGGCTTCGGGATGACGCCAATATAAGGACGAGAACACGCGGCCTAGTTGCCGCCGGCGGCTTGCTCCTGGGCAGCGTAGTAGCCGCTGCGGGTACGGACAGAGAGCTTGTGGTATCCGGGGGCTCGCGCATCGACACGGATGGCGCGGTATCCGCCCGCGTTCTTGGGAATCGTGGGCTTGTAGCCGATGGTGTACTGGTTGCGAATGTCGTGGGCGACCGTTTTGCTGATCTGGTCTACTTCGTCGGCGGTCTTGGGTAAAAAGGCAATGCCGCCGGTGCTCTCGGCCAGGGTTTGAAGGGCTCGGCGGGCACGCCTGGCCCTCTCTTCACCGAGAATTCCTATGGCGTAAACGGTGGGCCCGTCTTCGGCCTGCAAGTGACGCACAGCTTGCTCCAGATTCTCCTGGCTGGCGTTGTCTTCGCCGTCGGTGATGACGAACAGCACCTTCTTCTGCAGTTTGCCGCTCTTCTTCAGGTGATCGGCCGAGGCCACCAGGGCGTCGTACAGCGCGGTACCGCCGCGGGCCTCCACTTTCTCCAGCGCCAGCTTCAATTTGCCGATGTCGTTGGTGAAATCCTGATCGAGATAATATTCGTCATTGAAATTCACCACAAAAACCTGGTCCTGAGGATTACTGGACCGCACCAGGTTGAGCGCCGCCTTGTTCACGCGGTCGCGCTTTTCGCGCATGGAGCCGGAGTTGTCGATCACAATCCCCATGGCCACGGGAATGTCTTCGTGGCGGAAGGAAGTGATGGTCTGGGGCTTGCCATCCTCGAACACAGTGAACGCATTGCGCTCTAAATTGGTGATGATGCGCTTCTTATCGTCGATAACCGTCGCGTGCAGCACCACCTCGTTGACTCCGGTGTGGAAGACAAATGTCCCAGTTTCCCGTTCGTCATCGTCCGAAGAGGAGCCTTGCCGGGAAGAGGAAGGCTTGTTTGGGGCGGCCGGAGCGGGGGGATTAGTGGCGGCAGGGGAGTTCGGGGTGGGATTTGATGGGGCAGGATTCTGGGCAAAAACCGCCAGGGTTAAAAGAAAGATCAACAGAAACAGGACGGGCACCGGGATCAAAACGGGGTCATTGCGTAGGTGCGTAGTACCCGGTCTTGGCATAAACACGGAGCGGGGGCAGTCCCTTAGGCGGAATTAATTTCACTTTTATCTTACGCCATTTCCCATCGTGGGCCGCATTCTTTGGACGGTAGCCGAGCACGTATTGGTTGCGTAGCTCCACCCCAATTTTTGTGGCGACGTCGGCCAGATCGTTAGGATTATCAATGGTAAAGGCCCGGCCGCCGGTGAGTTCTGTAACGTCACTCAGCAGCACCGGACCCAACTGCTCTTCTGGGGTGGGCATGTAGCGGTCGTAAATGCCGATGGCATAAATTAGGACGTCGGCTTCCTTGACCAGGGATTTGATTTCGCCTTCCGTGTAACGGCTGTGATTGTCGCCACCGTCGGAGATGATGAGCAGCGCCCGCTTGGGATACCTGGCTTGCCGCATCTTGCTCACACCCATATAGATGGCATCGAGCAGAGCGGTGCGGCCTTTGGGAACTGTGTACACCAGCTTGCCCTGAATGTCTTCGACGGATTGAGTGAAGTCAGAAACCTCTTCCGGCTGGTCGGAAAAACAGATCATGAAAAATTCGTCTTGCGGGTTGGCGGTTTTGAAGAATTCCACCACCGCCTCGCGGGCGCGGTCGATCTTGCTGCTCATGCTGCCGCTCATGTCGAAGATCACACCCAGTGATACGGGGGCATCCTCACTGGAAAAGGTCCGGATCTCCTGCGAATCCTTGCCTTCGAAGACCATGAAGTTGTCTTTGTCGAGGCCCGTGACCAGGCGGTTCAGAGGATCAGTAATGGTTACCGGCACCAGCACCAGATCCACGTTGACCTTGAGCGGCTTGGTGTGGGTTCTAAGGGAAGGATCGACGATCCCATCCTCCGGGGATGGCGGAGCAGGCGGTGCAACTCGGGGAGCGATGTGGACATCGTCGATGTCGGTTTGCGCTTGCAGGTATGGGGCCGACGCCAGCGAGCACAGCAAAACAGAGGCTGTGAGGAAGAAGACACACAACGGGCGGGGCAGCCGATAGCCTGTCTGTCGGCCAGGCAGAACTAGGCAAGGGTTTCGTGCTTGGGTCAGGGAGCGGGATGACCCGCGCCCTTGACGGCGGGCCATAATTACCTCATTGAGCCGGATAGTATCATAGGGACAGAAAGATTTGTCACAGCTTTGTCACTTTGCTTCGGACAGGAAGCTGGGCCGGAAGACTTTTCAAGTGCAAAATTTTTCCCATAAAAGCAATTTTTTCCAACCAGGGGCCGATTGCCTGGGACGAAACCCGGAACGCAACTCTGCTGTACAATTTCTATCTCAGTTACCCTCTCATGGCTCACATAGCACCGTTTCGCGCGCTTCGCTATGATCCCGCTCGGGTTGCCGTCTCGAACGTGGTAACTCAGCCCTACGACAAGATCACGGCTGAGATGCAGGAAAGATATTACGCGGCCAGCCCGCACAACCTGGTCCGCGTCATTTTAGGCAAGCAGCAAGCGTCCGACCATTCTTCGGACAACACATACACCCGTGCGGCACAGTTCTTCCACGATTGGCGCCGGGAAGGCATCTTCCTGCAAGACGCGGAGCCCTCGATCTATCTTTATGTGCAACGCTTCGCGGGTCCGGGCGGGCAAACGGCAGCGGAACGCCGCGGCTTCATCGCATTAGGGCGGCTGGAGGATTACTCCTCCGGTGTGGTGTTTCGGCATGAGCAGACTCTGGCCAAGCCTAAGGCTGACCGTCTGGAATTGCTCCGGGCCACGCGGGCGCATTTCGGTCAGCTCTTCATGCTGTACAGCGACCCTGCGAGTGAAATTGAGGCTTTGCTCACGCCAACAGATCGCCCGGACCTGGAAACGCGGGACGAATACGGCGTCCTGCACCAGGTGTGGAGGATTTCTGACCCCAGCCTGATCAACCTTGTGCGGGGCAAGATGAGGGACAAGAAGTTGATCATCGCCGACGGCCACCACCGCTACGAGACCGCGCTCAACTATCGCAATGAACGGCGGGCGGCCGAGAAGGTTCCGGCCGGTGGGCCTCGCAGGATGGAATCCGGGGGTGTTGTGACCCTACCGTCTGAGGCGACCGAAGAAGCTCCCTACGAACAGGTCATGATGACATTTATCAACATGGAGAGCCCCGGCTTGGTGATCCTGCCGACGCATCGGGTGGTTCACGGTTTAGCGGACTTCTCTCCTGACGCGCTCCGGGAAGCGACTCGCCACTACTTCAGCGTAGAGGAAGTCGACCCGTCGATTGACGGGGAACGCGCTCGCGTCATCTTGCGGGAGGCAGGAAGGATGGGAACAGCCTTTTTGGGAGTCTGCGCCGATCGCGCCTTTCTCTTCGACCGCCCCAAAGTCGTTGACCCCAGCCTGTTTCCCGGCTTGTCTCTGCGGCAGCAGTCGCTCGATGTGGTGCAATTGCACAGAATCGTTCTTGAAGACGCGCTGCGCCTGTCGGAGGAATCGATTCGCAACCAGCAGAATACGCGCTATGTCCGCGAAGCGGATGAGGCGCTGGACCAGGTCCGCCAAGGGGGGGCCAACGTCGCATTCCTGATGAATCCAGTACGCATGCGGCATGTGCGCGATATCGCCTTTTCGGGGGAAGTGTTGCCGCAGAAGTCCACTGATTTTTATCCCAAGTTGCTTAGCGGCCTAACTATCTATGCGCTGGAATAGGTTTGGGCAGGGGGGACGGTTATTCCTGCCCGCCGGCCTTCCGCTGCCAATTCTTGCCGCGCTAGGGTGGTTCTTCTTGTTCGCGGCTCCAGCTGCGCCGCGCGATGAAAAGCTTATCTCGATTTATTCCCTTAAGCGCGACTACACGGTCGCGTTGCAGGGGCGAAACGGCGAGGACTACGTCAGCCTGCGAGAAGTTCTCGATCCCTTGGGGAATGTAAGCGTCAAGACGGATGGACTGCATTGGAAGATCCACTACCAAAAAGTGGAAGGCGAATTCACCGCGGGAAACACTCAGATCCGCGTTAGGGGACATGAGTTCAGCCTGCCGTCCAAGTTCCTGCTGGAGAACGGATCAGGGCTGGTGCCCCTAGCCTCGCTGAGCATGCTGCTCTCCAATTTTCTGGACACGCCAATCGCGTACTACCAGAATTCGCGACGTCTGTTTATCGGAAACGTGGGAGTCCACTTCACGGCGCAGGTCACCAGGACTTCGCCCCCCGCATTGGTTCTGAATTTTTCGTCACCCGTGAACCCGGCGATCGCCACCGAACCGGGGAAGTTGCGCATGGTGTTCACGCGGGACCCGCTGGTTGCGCCGGGAACTGTGCAGCTCACCTTCGATAGCGGAACCATTCCCTCCGCAGCCTACACCGAGAGCAACGGAGCAGCCGAAATTGCAGTAAGCGGCAGTGTGCCGCTGCTGGCCAGCTTCAGCAACGGTGGCCGCACGATCACCATCGCTCCCGCGCCGCAAAGTGCGCGCGCGTCCGCGTCGGTGCAGTCGACACCAAATCAAGTCTCTCCCCAGGGCTCGACGCCATCAGTTCCCAGCAATTCGTCCCCAGGTTCCCCGGCAGCGGCGGTTGCTCCCGCTCCGCCTTCGCCGCAATACTTCGCGGTGGTGGACGCGAGTCACGGAGGCGACGAGCGCGGCGCAGCTTTGACCGATCAATTGCCGGAGAAAGACGTCACGCTCGGCTTGGCGCGGCGAGTACGGATGGAACTGGCGACTCGTGGTGTTTCTTCTCTGGTGATTCGGGACGGAGACATGACGGTCAGCCTGGACCAGCGCGCCGATTTGGCCAATACGGCTCATCCGGCGATCTACCTATGTATCCACGCGACTTCGCAGGGCAAGGGAGTGCGAATCTATACGGCGTTACTGCCCTCGGGCGGTGACAACCACGGGCCGTTCGTGGAATGGGAGACGGCCCAGGCGGGCTTTCGTGCCTCCAGCGAAGCGGCCGCGGCGGCGCTGGCGGCGGAATTCCAAAAGAGACAGATTGCGGTCCGGAATCTGAGCGCTCCATTGCGTCCTTTGAACAACATCGTGGGACCGGCAATGGCGATTGAAGTTGCGCCGCCCGCGGCGGGACTGACGCAGTTGAATTCGCCGGAGTATCAGCAACTGGTGGCTGAGGCCATCGCCGCCGGAGTGACGAATATGCGCGCCCAGCTGGGAGCTTCTCATTGATTCCCCGCCATCTGGTGATCGGGATTGGGGCCATGCTGCTGGCGGTTTTGATTGCCGGCGTGTACGCGTGGCGCATGCGCGGGCGGGTAAAAGAAATGGAGTCTGGAACCGCGTATGAGCACCCGGTGGCGCCGCCGGTTCAGGGACCAACCGAGCAGGTGACGCTGTATGTGGCCTACGACGATCCGGGTGTGCTGCGGGCGGAGGCGGCGAAGATTCCCTTGCCCGAAGGCCGGCAACAACGTGCCCAGGAGTTGCTTCGGGCCTTGCTGAATCTGTATCTGGACAAGTCCTCTTCTCACCCGCTTGCGCCGGGCGCGGAAATTCGCGATGTCTACCTCGTGGATCCAGGTCTCGCCGTAATTGATACCAACGCAGCTTTTGCTGACGGCCATCGTTCCGGAGTATTGGTGGAGGAATTGACTATCACCTCGATGATCGAGACCCTGGCCGCGAACAATCCGGGCATTCTGCGGGTGAAGATTCTGGTTGATGGCAAGCAGCGCGAGACACTGGCGGGGCATGCGGATTTGTCGGGTTTTTACGACGTCAGCGCGGTGAACCAGCTCGCGGTGCAGATGGCACAGTAGAACAGCACATCGTTTGCGGAATCTCGGACTCCGGTACAACCTGTCATTTACAATCGCCAGCTATGATTTATCGCTCCGATAATCGCACGCCCGAGCAGTTGCGCCCGGTCAAGATCATTCCGGATTTCGTCACCACGGCGGAGGGTTCCGCTCTGATTGAAGTGGGCAACACCCGTGTCATTTGCACCGCGTCGCTGGAAGAAACGGTTCCCCAGTTCCTGCGCAACAGCGGCAAGGGCTGGATATCGAGCGAATATGGCATGTTGCCTCGTTCCACGCTCACGCGGATGCCGCGCGAGGTGAGCAAGGGCCGTGCCAGCGGGCGGACGCATGAAATTCAGAGGCTGATCGGGCGGTCACTGCGCGCCGTCACCGATCTCTCGCGCCTGGGGGAACGCACCATCTGGATTGATTGCGACGTGATTCAGGCGGACGGCGGCACGCGCACGGCCGCGATCACCGGCGCCTTCGTCGCTCTGGGCCTGGCGCTGGAAAAGCTGGTCGACGCAGGAACCTTGACCTCGGTTCCTTTGCGCGATTTTGTTGCCGCCGTGAGTGTCGGAATCGTGGATGGAGAAATCATGCTCGACCTCTGTTACGAAGAAGACTCTCGCGCCGACGTAGATATGAATTTCGTCATGACAGCGGGGCAGAAATTCGTGGAAGTGCAGGCGACGGCCGAGCATCAGGTATTCGACGAGGGCCAGCTCGGCAAAATGGTCGGCCTGGCGAAGCAGGGCGTGCAGGCGCTGATCGTTAAACAGCAGGCGGTATTAAGCAAACTCACGCTCCGGCAGTAGGCTACCTCGCGGTTCGTCCGAGCCAGCACCCGAGCACAATCAGTTCGTTGACGACAAATAAGGTGCCGAAGATGGTTTTGTTATGCCGTGCCAGCCACTCAGGAAGGTAAATGTCGAAGTTATCGCACCGGCGGTTAGTATAGCGGGCCGCGAAGTCGGTGCAGGGACACCGGCCGCGATTCAATGCCAGTATCAGGCATTCAGCAAGAAGAACCGCGGTCAGGATCGCGGCCAGGCGAAATTGCTGGCTGATGGCTGCAACCGGCAACGCCACGATGAATCCAGCAAGCACGACCCAGATCACGGTATGGACGAGCTTGATCGTCCTCAGCATGCAGTTCTCACGCGGGGCAAAATGGGCATGATTCCAGTTTGGGCCGTCCGCTACTTGCCCTTGTGCGCCGGATGAGGGCCATGGGCCACATGGGAGTCCCGTTCCGCCGTTACTTCAGCACGCCAGGTCAATAAGATAAGGAAGAGGGCTGCAACCCAGTAGAAGATAGCCACTGCGAGTCGCGTCATACTGTCACCTCCTGAACCTGATGAGCAGGTGACTACGGTAGAGTGTCCCACCGCGGGCCTGGCCTCGCTGTGACCTCGATCACAGGGATGTGTATCTCAGGAAGCCCCTGGGACGTATTACAATGTTTGTGGTTCGGCAGTGCTGCCGGTTCCCTACATTTCAACGCGCAATCATCTGGAGGATTCCAATGAAACTCACCCCGGGGAAACTAGCTGGTTTGAAAAACGTCTCGAACGAACGCGGTGTAATTGCCGCTGCCGCCATGGACCAACGCGGCTCGCTGCAAAAATCGCTCGCTAAAGAAAAAGGTTCGGCGGTGAGCGATGCCATGATGGAAGAATTCAAGACGCTGGTCAGCGAAGTTCTGACTCCACATGCCAGCGCCATTCTGCTTGATCCTGAGTGGGGGTTGCCGGCTTCCAAGCGCCGCGCCAAAAATGCCGGCCTGCTGCTGGCGTACGAGAAGACCGGGTATGACAAAACTGGCCCCGGGCGGCTACCCGACTTGCTCGATCACTGGTCAGCGCGGCGCCTGAAGGAAGCTGGCGCGGACTGCGTGAAGATTCTGCTCTACTACACGCCTTTCGATCCGAAGGACGTGAACGATAGAAAACACGCCTGGGTGGAGCGCATTGGCGATGAATGCCGCGCGAACGACATTCCGTTCTTCCTGGAGTTCGTCGGTTATGAGGAAGGCGCAGACGAAAAGGGTCTGGACTATGCAAAGAAAAAGCCCCAGATCGTCACCGAGAGCATGAGAGAGTTCAGCAAAGATCGTTATGGCGTCGACGTGCTCAAGGTTGAGGTGCCGGTGAACTTGAAGTTTGTGGAAGGGTCGAGTGTCTACGTGGGACAAAAAGCGTATGGCAAGTCCGAAGCCATGGACCTGTTCCGCAAGGCGGCCAGCGTGGCCACGAAACCGTTTATTTATCTCTCTGCTGGCGTGAGCAACAAAGAGTTCACCGACGCGTTGGAACTTGCCGGCGAGGCGGGTGTGAAGTTCAACGGCGTGCTCTGCGGGCGGGCGACGTGGAAGGATGGGATCCCGGTGTACGCCAAGCAGGGGGCTGATGCATTCCGAAAGTGGCTGCAGAGCGAGGGCGTGAAGAACATCAACAATGTGAATGACCGGCTGAAGGCGGCCACTTCGTGGCATCCGATTTATGGCGTGGAGCCCGCCTTGGTCGGCGTGTAAGTTCTGGTGGATAATATGGGGCGTGCGGGCAACCCGCACGCCTTGTTTTTTGTTCTGACATAGACAATGGATCCAGTCTTCAGCAGGGAGGGTCCCAATGCTGCGCGCTCCGCTGATCGTATTGCTTGCTGCTCTGACCTCGTCGCCCAGCCGTTCCAGCTTCATCGTTCCCAATTTCCGCGATCTGACAATCAAGACGCGCCAGACGCACGGGCTCATGATGTCCACCGTAACCACGTGGTACTTCAAGGGCGCACGACAGCGTACGGAGCATAGCTCGCAGATCGCACGCTTACCGGAGCCGTTCACCTCCTTGATTTTTCAATGCGATCAGAGAACGGAGATCATGCTGCATCTGCGTGATAAGACCTACCGGTCGTTTACCATGCACTCAGGTGAGCTGAAGGTGGTTGAACGCGGCCCTGCAGTGGGAAACGCTGGCGGTCCCGACGTGACGATCACGATCGACTCCATGGATACCGGCGAACGCCGCCAGGTTGCAGGCTACGAAGCGAGTCATTTCAAAACCACGATCACAGTGGATCCCAGCAAGGGGGCTTCGCGCAGAGCTGCCAAGACTGAAATCGATGGCTGGTATCTCGAGTTGCCCGGACTGGACTGCCGCGAGAGCAGTCCGCGCGAAAATCTCATCCCGGGCGCAGGCGTTGGCATGTTCGAGATGGGGTTTGGAGGCGGGCACGACCATCTTATTGTTAAGCACGTCGGCGCCATGCCCCATGGATTGCCGATTTCGCAAACTGCAACCGAGCGAGCCGAAGGTAACGTGATTGTGAATAAGATCGAACTGCTTGAAACTTCCGAAGCGCCGCTTGATGAGTCACTGTTCGAAGTGCCCGCCGATTATTCGCCTGCGCCTGCGCGGGAGCCGGAAAGACACATTCTTCGGATGGAGCCGGCGCCGGATGGGAGTGCGCGGTAGGCGGGGGAAGGTTTACGGTACGTCAGCGGCTGAGGCCGCGTGCTCACCAGCCCCCGTGCGGCACGAGTGAAACTCGTGTCCTTCCCGATTCGCCGCCTTCTCCCTGTAGAGGAATTCGCGCCTTCGCCTGGAGGACAGCCCCTTCGACTTCGCTCAGGGCAGGCTTAGGCGGCTGTCCATACGTGGTTCTTGGTTTTGGCCAAAAGCTAAGAGCTAACGGCTAAGAGCTGCCCTACTCCCACTCAATCGTTCCCGGCGGTTTCGAGGTTACGTCGTACACCACCCGATTCACACCCTTCACTTCGTTCACGATCCGGCTGGAAATTGTCTTCAATACTTCGTGCGGCAGCGGGACCCAGTCAGCGGTCATGCCGTCCTCGGAGTGCACGGCGCGGACGGCACAAGTGTAGGCGTAGGTGCGCTGATCGCCCATGACGCCGACTGACATCACGGGTAACAGTACGGCGAACGACTGCCAGATTTTGGTGTAGAGGCCGGCGTTCTTGATTTCGCGGACTACGATGTCGTCGCATTCGCGCAGGATGGCCAGCCGCTCGGGCGTGACCTCTCCTAGAATTCGCACCGCGAGTCCCGGCCCGGGGAACGGCTGGCGCTGCAAGACCTCCTCGGGCATGTCGAGATCGCGGCCGATGCGGCGGACTTCGTCTTTGAACAGCTCTTTCAATGGCTCAACCAGTTTGAGCTTCATTTTGTCGGGCAAGCCGCCGACGTTGTGGTGTGACTTGATGACCTGCGACGGCCCGCGCACGGAGCGCGACTCGATCACATCGGGATAAAGCGTTCCCTGCACCAGAAACTCAACTTTGCCTTCCTGCTGTTCGATGCGGTGGGCTTGTTCGTCGAACACGGCGATGAATTCGTTGCCGATGATCTTGCGTTTTTTCTCGGGATCGGTCACGCCAGCGAGTTTGCTGAGAAAGCGGTCGGTAGCGTCGACCGCTTCTACGTGCAGGCCGAGTTTGTCGCGGAGGTTTTGCTGCACTTTCTCGAATTCGTTTTTTCGCAATACTCCGTTGTTCACGAAGACGCAGGTCAGCCGCGACCCTTCGGCTGTTCTGTGTGTGTTCTTGCCCGACTCGCGCAGGGCGCGATCCACCAGGACCGCGGCGACGGCAGAATCCACACCGCCCGAGAGCGCGCAGATGGCCCGTCCGCTGCCCACTGTCTGGCGTACCTGGGCAACCGTTGATTCGATGAAGTGCTGCGGCGTCCAGTTCGGCTTGGCGCCGCAGATGGCGAACACGAAATTGCGCAGAATTTCCTTGCCCAACTTTGTGTGGTGGACTTCGGGGTGGAACTGGACGGCAAACATTTTTTTCGCTGGATTCTGGATCGCAGCGACAGCATTCGGCGTTCGCCCCGTCAGAGTGAAGCCCGGGGGAAGATCGTCGGCTTCGTCGCCGTGCGACATCCAGACTTCGAGCGATTTGGGCAGGCCGCGGAACAGATCGGATTCGGACACGACTTCGACCTTGGCGTGGCCATACTCGCGCTTGTCTGCGGAGCGCACCTTGCCACCGAGCAGGTGAACCATGAGCTGCAAGCCATAGCAGATGCCGAGCACAGGCACGCCGAGATCGAAGACGCGCCGATCCATGTTGGGAGCGTCGGCGTCGTAAACCGAGCTTGGACCTCCGGAGAGAACGATGCCTGCGGGCGAGTAGCTGCGGATTTCCTCAAGCGGAGCGGTGCACGGCAGCACGACCGAGAAAACTTTTTCTTCGCGGATGCGGCGCGCGATGAGCTGCGAGTACTGCGCGCCAAAATCGAGGACAACGATCGATTGGCTGTGCGGGGATTTGGGTTCCACGGATGAGTTTCTCAAATTGGCGAGGGAGTGTAAAGAGGAGAACCCACGGCTTAACCACAAAGGGCACGAAGGTACACGAAGGAGCGCCCCAGAAGGAAAAGATTCGTGCGAACTTCGTCTCCTCCTGGTTAGCTGGCGTCCGTCATGCGCTTGCAATATATTCAACAGAGCGTTTTTTATCAGGTCAATCATGCTTTGGATGAGATTCGCCACAGCGTTGCTGCTTTACGCGTTAGGCTCCGACCAAGCGCTTCCGGCCGGGACGGTGATACCCGTGATGATCAGCACAGGACTGAACGCTGCAAAGGATGAACCCGGGAAAAAGATAGAAGGCAGCGTGATGCAGCTTGTGCCCTTGCCATCGGGAGGGAAAATCGATGCCAGGGCGCGGATTACGGGGCACGTGGTGAGTGTTGGCAAGGCCCAGCCATCGGGGGCCACTATGGTTCTGAAATTCGATACAATCGAGGACCACGGGCGCACGATTCCGCTGACCGTGGCTCTGTTGGCCGTGGCTTCTTCCCAGAGTGTCGCCGAAGCGCAAGCTCCCATTGAGGCCAACTCGGATCTGGAGCCGGTCAGTCAGTGGGTGACCCGCCAGGTGGGCGGAGATGTGGTCAATCGCGGACGCGGCAAGGTGGCGTCGCACGATGGCGTGGTCGGCACCTGGGTGGAAGACAGTTCGGTGCTGGTGAGGCTTACGCCGAATCCCAAGGCCGGGTGTCCGAGCGGCCCGGGCTACGACCGCGAGCAGGCGACGTGGATATTCTCGAGCGCAGCGTGCGGCACCTATGGTCTGAATGACGCTACGGTCGCGAGTTCGGGAAGGACTTCGCCTCTCGGCGAAATCACGTTGAAAGGCGACCGCAACATTGCGATCCGGGGCGGAAGCGGATGGCTGTTGATTACGCTGGACGCAAAGTGAGGGCAGGCGCAGACCCGGCGTCGCCAAACTCTATCCCGGAACCCACGCACCCGGAATATCGCTGAGAATCAGTTCGTCACGGTCTACTTCGGCTTGCTCTGGTGTGGGCGGCCCGGCGAGCGGCGGGTGTGCCGCTTCGGGTGCCGGCACCGCGTCCGGTCCCTCCAGAATGTAGAGGTAGGCAGCCAAGCGCCCCACGTGAAGGAAATCCGCGACCGCCAGATACAACAACGTCACCAACAGGACGCCGCCCAGGACTATCCCAGCCGGCAGCACTTGAATGAGAGCCAAGGGAAAAGCAACGACCGACGTGGCCAGAATAAATGCGGTCAGGTGAGCCAGGCCAAACCAGGTTCCGGCGGCGAGCACGGCTCCGGTATGGCGGCGATAGAGGTCGTGGGCCGCGGTGAGGGCGACGAAAGTATCGCGATCCCTCAGTGCTGAAGATCGAAGCGATCGAAAGTGCCCAGTTGACCCCTGTCCAGGCCAGACCGACCATCATGATGACGGTCAAGAAGATGAGCATGGCGCTGCCCGGAGAAGGATCTTTATCGGACGAAGCCGCGGCGGCAAGCAGGAATGCTCCTATACAACCCACAGCTGCGGCGAGCGTGGCAGCGACATCGAAAAGAGTTGAGGCCGATCAGGGAGCACAGCCATGTTGTTCGAGGTACGCGCAAAACCTTGAGAGTTTGAAGCGGCCGGTTCAGCGTGGTCTAGCGGTGGCTGCGGAATTTGGCCTTCGAAGTACTCGCGTAATGCAGTCAAGGTGGCGGCGCGGCCGAAGGAAGCGACGAAGATCCAGGCCAGTGCCAGCGCCAGGCCCAGCACGATCAGCCGCGGCGGCCGCACGCGGTCCACTGCCGCGAAGAATCTGAGCAAACGCCCGGGAGATCAAGAGCCGGCTGGCGGCTGCGCAGCAGGAACATCTCGGCCTTGCTGACCGGGCAGAGTATCGAGATATTCCAGGAAGGAAAATGCCAGCAGCGCAGCGGTGGCGAAACCGAAAGCTCCAGCGCCAGCTTATTTCCGCCAGGCCGAGAGAGGGCCGGCGAAAAATGGCACGAAAACCTTCCGCAGTGGGCGAACGCAATTTCATCAGCTAGGTACGATGATAACCCGGGACATCAGTGCCCTGTTCATCGCACCACAAGGCTAATCAGCTTGCCAGGTACCACGATGACCTTGACGTTCTTGCCGGCAATTGCGGCTTTGACCTTTTCGTCGGCCTAGAGCGCGCTCGCGGATCAACTCCTCCGACGAGCCAGCCGGCACCACAATACGGCTGCGCAATTTGCCATTGACCTGCACCGGGAATCTCGATTTCTTCTTCTTTGGCCAGCTCAGCGTCGTACTTCGGCCACGGTGCGCGGAGGAGGCTTTCCTTCTCGCCCAGCATTTCCCATAGCTCGCTGGCGAGATAAGGAGCGAAGGGCGCGAGTAAGAGCACAAACTTTCTCTGAACATCGGCTCGAACCGCGGCGTGTGGCCGGATTTCCGTACCGTCCGCAAAAAGTTCCGGTGAAGCGTTGCCTTCGTTGAGCAACTCCATCAGGGCTGCGACTGAAGTATTGAAGTGCCAGCGTCCTTTAAAGTCTTCAGTGATCCGCCGGATCGTCTGGTGCAGTTTGCGCACGACTTGCCTGGCTTGCGGCTTCAGATCAACCGCGGAATACCCGGGCGCATAGGATCCGGCCACAACGGGAGCCTGCACGAAAAATGCGTACACGCGTGCCAGAAAGCGCCGGATCCCTTCAATGCCTTTGTCTTGCCAATCCAGGTCGCGGTCAGGCGGGGCGGCGAACAGACTGTAAAGCCGGGCTGCATCGGCGCCGTAACGCGCTACCATTTCATCCGGGGAAACCACGTTGCCCAGGCTCTTCGACATCTTGGCGCCGTCTTTGATCACCATGCCCTGGGTGAACAGGCGTTCGATCGGCTCATCATTCTTCACCAGCCCCATGTCGCGCATGAACATGGTCCAGAAACGCGAGTAGATCAGATGCAGAATGGCGTGCTCGACGCCGCCGATGTATTGGTCGATGGGGAACCAGTAGGCTGCGGTCCTGGAATCGAACGGGACGCGATCGTTGTGCGCGTCGGTATAACGATAGAAGTACCAGGACGAATCGACAAAGGTGTCCATGGTGTCAGTCTCGCGGCGCGCGGGACCGCCGCACTTGGGGCAGGTGGTCTCCATAAATTCGGGAACACGCGAAAGCGGCGAGCCGCCCATCAGAGTGATCTCGACTTTATCCGGCAGGATGACGGGCAAATCTTTTTCTGGAACCGGAACGATTCCGTCCCGCTCGCAATAGAGCATCGGAATCGGCGTGCCCCAGTAACGCTGCCGCGAGAAGCCCCAGTCTTTGAGGCGATAAGTGACGGTGGCTTTGCCGAAGCCTTTCTGTTCCGCATACTCGGACATGCGCTGGATGGCTGCTTTGCAATCGAGTCCGCTGAATTCCCCGGAATTGACCAGCGTGCCGTCGTAGGTGGTGAATGGAAGCTTGGGATCGGCGACGGTTTCTTCGGGATCGCCTCCGGACGGCACAATCACGATGCGGACGTCCAGGTTGTATTTCTTGGCAAATTCATAATCGCGCTCGTCGTGAGCGGGCACGCTCATGATGGCGCCGGTTCCGTAGTCCATCAGGATGTAGTTCGCGATCCACACCGGCACCTTCTCGCCGTTGTAGGGATTCATCGCGAAGCGCCCGGTGTTCACGCCGTGTTTCTCGATCAAGCCGATGTCTCCAGCTTCCCGGGCTTTGCGCTGCTCGGCGATCAGGCCCTCGACCTGGGCGCGCAGTTCGGGGTTTCTCGCCGTCATGTCGGCGACCAGGGGATGCTCCGGCGCAAGCTGAACCGAAGTTGCGCCGAAAATCGTGTCTACGCGCGTGGTGAACACTGTAATTGTTGAGCCGGCCGGGCCAACCGTGCCTCCCAGATCAAAATCAACCAGCGTGCCTGCGCTGCGGCCGATCCAGTTACGCTGCATGGTGCGCACTTTTTCCGGCCAGGCAGGTAGTTTGTCCAAACCGCTCAGCAGTTCGTCGGCGTAGTGCGTGGTCTTCAGGAACCATTGCTCGAGTTCGCGTTGTTCGACAACCGTATCCTCATGGCGCCAGCAGCGGCCGTTCACCACCTGTTCATTGGCCAGGACGGTGCAACACCTCGGACACCAATTGACCTTGCTCTTCTTGCGGTACGCCAGACCCTTCTCGTAAAGCTTGAGGAAAAACCACTGGTTCCAGCGATAGTATTCGGGGAAGCAGGTTGTGACTTCACGCGACCAATCGTAGGCAAAACCCAGCCGATTCATCTGCGCCTTCATGTTGGCGATGTTGCGCAGAGTCCACTCACGTGGCGGCACGTTGGCCGAGATGGCTGCGTTTTCCGCGGGCAAGCCGAATGAGTCCCAGCCCATGGGATGCAGCACGTTGTAGCCGTTCATCCACCTGTAACGGGCAAGGGCGTCCCCGATGGCGTAATTGCGCACGTGTCCCATATGCAGCGCGCCTGAGGGATAGGGCAACATTTCCAGCACGTAATATTTTGGCTTGGTGGAGTTGGCCTCGGCGGCGTAGAGCGACGGATCCTGCTGCCAACGCTCGGCCCACTTGGTCTCGATGCGCTGGGCATCGTAGCGGGTGGGGTCAGGAGCATCCGAACGGCCGGCGGAAGTCTGCTCGGCAGGTGCTACGGTAGACTTTTCCTCGGACGACATAAGAGAAGATATCCAGAGTAACGGGTAAACCTTAGATTCTACAACGAGGGTCGGGGATGCGCGTGGCACGGGCGCCCTGGCAGAGGGTCAGCGATAAATATCCTTGCGATGACCGACACGCAATACCAAGATTGTGATCTTTTCATCCTGAATCTCGCAGATTAACCGATAGTCTGGGACGCGATACCGCCAGAGCCCGCGCTTGTCTCCGTGCAGCGGCTTGCCCCATTGCCGGGGATTCACCGCGGGTTGAAGACGATCACGTAAAAAACGAATAATGGCCCGTTGGGAGGTTCGGTCGAGTTTCTTAATTTGCTTTTCGGCTGTGCGTGCGATCTCAATCTGCCAAGCCAAGCCGCCGCTCCAACTCTTCGAGCGAAATGGTGGGTTCGCGCCGTTCCAGCGCGGCGATGCCCTTCAAATAATCTTCGCGGTCTTCCAGATATTGCCGAATGGCCTCACGGGCGTAATAGCTTTTACTCCGGCCAGTTTCCCTGGCCAGAGATTCCAGTTTTTCTTCCAGCTCGGGTTCGAGACGTATGCCTAGCATGTTAAACATGTTTAACATAACAGATTGAATCGAACTCTGCAAGTTTCCGGCCCCGGTAGTGCCTCAGTTTGAAATCTTCTTGACCGCCACGCGCAGGGAATTTGGAGCGTCCTCCACGACCACGCCCACTACTCTCCAATCGGTGCCTTCGACGGTCAACACAGTGCCTTCGATACCAAGTGTCGGAAAGCCAACGGTGATGCTATGCGTTAATGCATAGTTGGGCAGCGCAAACACTTGCTTGCCGTGCACAGCGTCATAACCAACCAAACGATAACTCTTGACCTCGGCCATTGGTTTAAGCCCGTTTCTTGTAAGGACCGCGCTTGCCGGGTTTCGGCATGTAATTGCCCGCCATTTGCACGATTTCCTCCAGACTCCAAACGTGATCGCTCAGGCCAGCGGCCATGCCCGGAGTAATTCTCAGTGTCTTGTGGATTCTGGCGAAATTGTAATAGACCGCATGAATCGCGACCATCGCAATGTGATTGTCGATCTTCTTGGAAAAGCCATTCGTCAACCGCGTAAATCGGCGCATTCCCATTCGCATGGTCAGATTATGACGCTCCACGTAGGATGTACTCACGTGCTTGGGATCGGGATCGCCGCTCACTGTTTTCATTTCGCAGCCGATGCAAGTTGCCGGGGAATAGCGGGTGTCGTTCTCCGCGGGTGCGCCATAAATCTTCTGCAACTGTGCGTAGTCAACATCAGCCCCGAACGCTTCTTCAAACTGAGGCACTACCGGTTCCCCCTCGGATGGTTGGAAGCACACCGCAACTCATGCGTACAAAAAACGTTAATCATTCCAATTCCGGTTGCAATGCGCGATTGACGGCGCTGGGAGTGTAGCCGATCATCCATCTCAGTCTGTCTGTGCGTTCCGCTTCATGGGAAAAAAGAGTAAACAGAGAACAAAGGCTGATCGCCGAGGTGTCGCCAGCAGCTCCCCGCAATATTGGCCGCATGCGGTCGTGCTGCTGATCGTGGTTTTCTTCGGGTTGATCCGCTTCCGCCTCCTCGACACTCCGCTGGAGCGCGACGAAGGAGAATATGCCTACGCCGGACAGCTCATTCTGCAGGGTGTCCCTCCCTATCAGCTCGCTTACAACATGAAGCTGCCGGGCACGTATGCTGCATACGCTTTGGTGCTGGCAATTCTCGGACAGACGCCGGCCGGAATCCACGGCGGCCTGCTGCTGGTGAACGCCGCCACCACGGTGCTGGTGTTTTTTCTGGCCACGCGCTTGTTCGGCTCGCTGGCCGGCGTGGTTTCGGCGGCGAGCTATGGCTTGCTTTCGACGAGTCCGTCCGTCCTCGGCCTAGCTGGCCATGCCACACACTTCGTGGCCCTGTGCGCGGTGGGGGGCGTATTGCTGCTCTTGAAAGCGGTCGAGAGCAAGGGAATCTGGCTCTATTTCTGGGCGGGAATTTTGCTGGGTCTCGCCTTCGTGATGAAGCAACCGGGTATTTTCTTCATTTTTTTTGCCGGACTGTATTTTTTTTGGAGTGAATGGCAGCGGCCCGTGAGTTCACAGGGGGATTCGCAGGGGAAAGATTGGCGAGGCATCACTCTGCGCGGCGCAATGCTCGGCCTGGGAGCGGTTCTTCCCTTCGCGATCACCTGCCTGATTCTCTGGCGCGCCGGCGTCTTTCCGCGCTTCTGGTTTTGGACATTCGACTACGCCCGGCAGTATGGCTTGGCGCTCGGCCCGTTGGATGGTGCACGGGTACTTTGGGCGACCGCTCCATCCGTGGTGGGGCCAGGTCTATTCCTCTGGCTGATCGCCGCGGCAGGAGCCAGCGCGATCTTTTGGGACGCGCTGGCGCGCGTTCACCGGGTGTTCCTGGCTGGGTTTCTCTTGTTCTCGTTCCTCGCAGTGTGTCCGGGATTTTATTTCCGTTCGCACTATTTCATCGTGATGCTGCCCACGATAGCACTGCTCGCGGGGGTCGCTGTGGCTGCCGGGGTTCGACAGTTCCAGGAACACAAGCAAACTCGTTCCTGGCGCTTTCTGGCTGTGCTTGTTTTTGCCTTTGCGTTTATCTACCCAGTCGTGGAGCAGTGGGATTTTTTCTTCGATATGGATCCCGTGGCCGCCTGTCAGAGCATGTACGCTCCCAACCCATTTCCGGAAGCACCCAGGATTGGCGAGTACATCAAAGCCCACTCGTCGCCGGAAGCTCGCATCGCAGTGCTCGGGTCAGAACCGGAGATTTTTTTCTATGCCCAGCGCCACTCTGCCACCGGCTACATTTATGTGTATTCCCTGATGGAGCACCAGAAATATGCTTCGACGATGCAGCAGGAGATGATCTCGGAAATTGAACGGGCGAAGCCGGAATTTATGCTGTTCATCGGAGTGCCGGTTTCCTGGGTGGTGAGACCCGATTCCGATACCCGGCTCCTTTCCTGGGCACGAAATTACCTGCAACAGCATTACGAGCTCGATGGAATAGCGGACATTCTGCAACAGTCCCAATACCGCTGGGGAGAAGAAGCGAAGGCCTACCGCCCGACATCGCCCTACACGGTGCAAATATTCAAGCGCCGCGGGAACTAGGCGGTACGGGTAGCCAAGCGCAAATCAGCCGCGAAGCGCCGCCAGAGTACAGCCCAAGGGCGTGAGCCTTGGGCATGGCTTGCACCGTGGGCCGCATTCTTGCGCCGCTTCGCGGCTTAAAGCAGCAACAGCCAAACCTTAGATTGAACAATCCACGCTAAACCGTTACGTTTCTGTGCCTTACAACACCGTTTGCGGTGCCGACAGAACCGGGATAAACTCACTCTACGTGGCCGTTTGTGGCCGAGGCCAGCCATCCCCAGGCGATCTCAAACAAAGGATTGACCATGTTAGTTGTTATGCAGGCGCACGCCACCGAAGAACAGGTGCGCGCTGTCTGCCAGAAAATCGAATCGTTCGGGTACCGCGCCCACGCCATGCCGGGAGCGCAGCGTACGGCAGTCTGCGTTACCGGGAACAAGGGCGAAGTCGAAGTCGGCACGCTGGAAGAAATGCCGGGCGTGCAGGAACTGATTCGCGTTTCGAAGCCCTACAAACTGGTCAGCCGCGACTTCAAACCGGAGAAGACGGTCGTCACTTTTCCCGGCAGTAGCGCCAGTTGCGGCGGCTCGGCGCTGGCTATTATGGCCGGCCCCTGCGCCATTGAAAATCGGGAGCAGGCGTTTGCCTCGGCGGAGTGCGTGTCCCGGGCAGGCGCGCAGTTTTTCCGCGGCGGCGCTTACAAGCCGCGCACCTCGCCTTATTCGTTTCAGGGCTTGGGGGAAGAAGGTCTCAAAATTATGGCCGAGGTGCGGGAAAAGTTCGGCCTGAAGATCGTCACCGAGGCCATCGACAACGAATCGCTGGAATTGGTGGAGGAGTACGCCGACGTGATTCAGATTGGCGCCCGCAACATGCAGAATTTTTCGCTGCTCAAACGTGCGGGACGCGCGCGCAAACCTGTGCTGCTGAAGCGCGGCATGTCGGCCACGCTCGAAGAATTTCTTATGGCGGCCGAGTATGTGATGAGTGAAGGCAACTACAACGTGATTCTGTGCGAACGCGGCGTGCGCACCTTCGCCGACCATACCCGCAACACCCTCGACCTCAGTGTGGTTCCCGCGGTGCAGCGCCTGAGCCATTTGCCCATCGTTGTGGACCCGAGCCACGGCACCGGCAAGCGCAACAAAGTCACGCCGCTGTCGCGAGCGTCGGTGGCCGTGGGCGCGGACGGCTTGATCGTCGAAGTGCACCACGCGCCCGACCAGGCGCTCTCTGACGGCATGCAGTCCCTCTACCCCGAACAGTTCGAAGAACTGATGGCCCAAGTGCGGCAGATCGCGCCGGTGGTGGGCAGAACGGTAGCCGCAGCGGAGACGCGCGAACCGGTGGCAGTAAGCAAGTAAGTTTCAGCTCGGGGTGCCGCGCCCTTGTCACGTTTTTTGCGACAGCTAGAATTTTGAACCTTGCGGTTGCCCAACGATCGACTGCCCGGCCCATCGACGTTCCTCAACTCCAGGGATTCCACGTCAAAGTCCCCGCCCTGTCCCTGCAAAAGGCGCAGGGACAAGGGCAGGGCACCCGCAATGTGGTGAACTCGGGAGCTGGCGAAAATTGAAGGTGATCGAGCCAGGATGGACACTGGCGGCGTATGTTTAGGAAGGTCGATTCATCTTTCCCGGGCAAGGAGGTCTTCATGTTCAAAGCGAAAGAGAATAAATTGAGCCGTTCTGTATCCGCAACGCCCGCCATCTCCCGCGGAGCGGTGGCGATTGGCGCCACCGCCATTGGGGCTTTTGCCGTGGGCGCCGTGGCGATCGGAGCGCTGGCCATTCGCAAGCTCGCCATCCATAGAGGCCGCATTGATAAATTGAGCATCGGTGAACTGACCGTGGAGCGGCTGGTGATCAAGGATTCCGTCCCTCGCCTGTAGGCCTAGCTCGTAGAACATTAGGGAACGTCCCGTTCCGTTCCCGTCCCCCTTTTCGTGGTTTGTCGCTGGCTGAGCGGGTATTCTTCGCAAGAGTGGCTTTTGTTGTACTCTCCTTCGTCTCTTTTAATCTCCCTTTAATGTGCAGGGCATAGCATTAGCGCCTTTATTTGGAGAATGATTGTCCGCCCCGGATATTTCTGAACCCGGCTCTCGGCCTTTGCAGCGGCTTCGCCGCTGGCGTGATGCGCTCGGACCCGTCCCTGTTCCAGGGCGTAAGCGACCTGCCAATCTGATTTACGACGTGGACGACGTGCCACCCCGGTCGGTGCAGATTGCCGCCGCCTTTCAGCACCTTTTTGTGTTGTCGGTGGGTTGGATCTACGTCGTCATGGTGGTGAATGCAATCGGGGGCACCTCGGCGGAGATGCAAAGCCTCATCCGCATGTCCATGATCGCCTCGGGCATTGCCACGATTGTGCAGTCCAAGCGCGGCCTGGGCAACGGATACCTCTGCCCGCTCACTTGCAGTCTGACTTTCTTAGCTCCTCTAGTCATGGCTGGGCGAGAGGGCGGTTATTCGCTGATGTTTGGCATGGTGTTGGTTGCGGGCATCGCGGGCATGCTGGTGTCGCGCGTGGTCTACCGCTTGCGCTTTCTGTTTCCCCCGGAAGTGACCGGTCTCATGGTCGCCATGTCGGGGCTGCAATTGGTGGCGTTGGGGTGTCCGCGGTTTCTGGGCTATTCCAGAGAGACCTCCATGGCTGACCCGCGGGCGCTGGCCGTGGGTGCGATTACGCTGTTCGCCATGATTGTCCCCACCATCTGGAACCGGGGCAAATTGCATCTGTTTCCCATGCTGATTGGCATTGCAGCGGGATACATCTCCGCCCTGGCCCTGGGAGAATTTCGGACGTCGGAACTCATGGCCCAGATGCCTTCCGCTTTTGTGAGTTTTCCGGAGCGCGCCGCGCGAGGCCTTTCCTTCAGCATGATGCTGCTGCCGCCGTTTCTGATCGCCGCCCTCACCGCCACTCTGAAAACCGTGGGCGATACGACTCTGTGCCAGAAGGCCAATGATGCTGAGTGGAAACGCACCAACATGCAGTCCGTGAGCGGAGGAGTACTGACCAACGGCCTCGGCAGCGCCATTTCGGGCCTGCTCGGAGGGATTGCGCAGAACACCACTTCAAGCAGCATTGGCCTTTCGCTGGCCACCGGCACGACCAGCCGGGCTATCGCCACGCCGCTCGGCCTGCTGGTCATTGGGCTCGCCTTTTTTCCGCGGCTGGCGACCGTGGTCGCCGCCATGCCCAGCCCCGCCGTGGGCGCGATTCTGATCTACTCTGCCTGCTTCATCATTCTGGGAGGACTTCAGCTCCTCACTTCACGCATGCTCGATGCCCGACGCATCTTCGCCGTCGGGATTTCGCTGATCTTTGGACTGAGCATTGAAATCGCGCCCGATCTCTACCGCCAGGTACCGGCGTTTCTCCATCCCGTCTTCAGTTCTTCAGTCTCCCTGGCCACAGTTCTGGTAGTGATCTTCAGCGTGCTCTTCCGCATCGGCCTGAAAAAACAGCGCACCCTTGAGTTGCACGCTACCGGCGATAGTCTGGATGAGATTACTCAGTTCATGGACGAGCAAGGATCAGCCTGGGGCATGCGTAAGGAAGTTGTAACTCGGGCCGCGGATGCAGCCTACGAAGTAGTCAACAATCTTAGGACGCTGCCTCTCCGCTCCGATCTGATTACTCTGCTTACTGTTTGGGACGAACTGCGTCTCGATCTTGACATCGAATATGTGGGGCTGCCGATCGAGCTGGCGGACACCATGCCCTCTTTTGAGGAAATGGGCACGCCCTCCGGCATTGCGCAGCTTGCCGGATACCTGATTCGCCGCTACGCCGACCGGGTGCGCGTTCGCGAAAAGAACGGCGTGTGCCACGTGCAGTTGCATTTTGATCACTAGAACGGTGATCGTCCCACCGCGTTGACTTCCGGCAATCGCGCCCCTACGATTACAACCGCTCATGGTCGGCCAAACCATCTCGCACTACCGCATCATCGAGAAACTGGGCGGCGGCGGGATGGGCGTGGTGTACAAGGCCGAAGACTCTCACCTCGGACGTTTTGTCGCGCTCAAGTTCTTGCCCGACGAGTTCGCGAACGACCATCAGGCTCTCGAGCGCTTTCGCCGTGAAGCCCGCGCGGCGTCAGCTCTGAATCATCCCAACATTTGCACCATTCACGAGATTGGCGAACACGAGGGGCGGCCCTTCATCGTTATGGAATACCTGGAAGGCCGGACTTTGCGCGAACAGATTTTCGGCCGCCCGCTCGAAATCGACCGGCTCCTCGACCTGGGTAGCGAAGTGGCGGACGCACTCGACGCCGCGCACACGAAGGGGATCGTCCATCGCGACATCAAACCTGCCAATCTTTTCGTCACAGATCGGGGGCACGCTAAGATTCTGGATTTCGGACTGGCCAAGATCAATGTGCTGGGCGGGTCAAAATCCAGTGACTCGCGCACGCTGACCGAAGAGCATCTCACCAGCCCGGGCAGCGCTCTGGGCACGGTGGCCTATATGTCTCCCGAGCAGGCGTTGGGCAAAGATCTCGACGCCCGTACCGACGTTTTTTCTTTCGGCGCTGTTCTTTACGAGATGGCTACCGGAGGACTTCCCTTTCGCGGCGATACCACTGCCGCGCTGTTCAACTCCATTCTCAACAAAGCGCCCGCGCCGGCATTGCGCCTCAACCCGGAGCTTCCCGCGGAATTGGAGCGCATCATTCAGAAAGCTCTGGAGAAAGATCGCGAAGTCCGCTACCAGAGCGCGGCCGAAATGCGGGCCGACCTGAAACGCCTCAAGCGGGATACAACTTCCGGGAAGGTCGAGGCCGCAACCGCTCCGGCACCCGCTCGTAAATCTCGCTGGCTTTGGGTGGTAGCGATTGTGTCTATGATCCTGGTCCTCGCCGCGGCATTTGTCTGGCTCAGTTCTCCGCCGCCTCCGCCGAGAGTGTTGGCCACCACGCAACTCACCCGCGACGGAGTCACCAAGGGGGGCATGGTCACCGACGGTTCCCGGCTCTACATAAACGAAGGGAGCGATACGAGCCGGATTGTTCAGGCCTCCGTCGCCGGTGGCGAAACCTCGCCCTTGCCCACTCCGTTTTCCAACGTGGTCGCTGCTGGCATTTCCTCCGATCACACGCAGCTATTGGCGGCCAGCTTTGTGGGCACCGTGGCGGAATCTCCCATCTGGGCTTTGCCCCTTCCCTCAGGAGCGCCTCGCCGTCTCGCGGACGTTGTCGGTCACGGTGCCGCATGGTCCCCCGACGGTCGCCACCTCGTATTCTTTAAGGCCTCCGATATATACCAGGCGAACGCTGACGGCACCGATCCCGCGTAAGCTGATCACCGTCTCCGGCGAGCCTCGTGGACCCCACTTCTCCCCAGACGGCGCCCGCATTCGCTTCACCATTACGCTGCCCGAATAACTCTGTCTCAATCTGGGAGATGCGCCCCGACGGCCGTGATCTTCATCCCCTACTTCCAGGATGGCACAGCCCGCCCGACGAATGCTGTGGCGCTTGGACGCCAGATGGTCGCTACTACCTCTTCCTCAGCCAAACGGCTTCGGGAGGCAATGTCTGGGCGATGCGCGAACCGAGTCGGAATATTGGGCCAACGCTCATCCGCTGCCCATCCAACTAACCACCGGCCCGTTGTCCTTCTGGAGTTCCTGGCGCCCAGCCCAGATGGCAGGAAGCTCTTTGTCGATGGGTATCAGGGTCGCGGAGAACTGGTTCGCTACGATCCCAAGTCCGGTCAGTTTGTTCCCTTTCTTTCGGGGATTTCGGCGGGCGAACTGGATTTCTCCCGTGACGGTCAATGGGTCACGTACGTTTCCTATCCCGAGCACACGCTCTGGCGCAGCCGCGCGGACGGTAGCGATCGCTTGCAACTCACCTATCCGCCGGTTTCCGCCGGCCTGCCCCGCTGGTCTCCGGACGGCACCCAGATCGTCTATGTCGATACCCAGCCAGGCCGACCTTGGAAAATCTTCCTAATCTCCGCCCAAGGTGGTACGCCCCAGGAAGTGTTGGCAGAAAGTCACACCCAAGCCGATCCGACTTGGTCTCCCGATGGCAAGAAACTCGCTTTCGGTCGAACCCAGATAACTGGATCATCGGAGCCACTAGCGATCTATATCGTCGACCTCGCCACTCATCAGGTCTCGACTATTCCGGGTTCGGAGAATCTGTTCAGCCCTCGCTGGTCGCCCGACGGCCAGTACTTGGCGGCACTTCACCGGTGACTCTACAGAAACTGCTTCTCTTCAACTTCAAGACCCAGAAATGGTCAGACTGGGTCGACCGAACCTGGGGTAATCGGCTTTCCCAACTGGTCGCACGACGGAAATTACGTTTACTACGACAGACATTCACCGAGCATCCTACTTTTCGGAGAATCAAGGTGGGCCAGACCCACTCAGAGCTTTTGGCGGATTTGAAGGATCTGCAACGATACATGTTTGCCTGCGGCCGGCGAGTGGAGCGGGGTCGCTCCCGATGGCTCTGGCCTTTTCGTGCGCGACTCTGAGTACCGACGAAATCTACGCTCTCGAGCTGGAATTGCCGTAGCGCGATTCGCTCGGTTCTGGAATCCCCGCCTGCAAACCTGTTGTTATTCCCAACCGCTTCAGCCGTGAGGAATCTGCACTCGGGAAACCGGGCAAAAAGCAGATTCCTCGGTGCTGAAGCGCACTCGGAATGACAAGTGTGGACGGCAGCAGGGATATCAATACCGCCAGATAGCATCCAGCTCACCATATATACTCTTCACCCCACCATGGCCCACACCAGCGAACTGGCCCGCGACTTGGGCGTCAGCCACGCCTCGGCTGTGGTTGTGGGCACCATCATCGGCAGCGGAATTTTTCTCGTTCCCGCGGAAATGATGCAGGCTGTCGGCTCCGCCAAACTGGTTTATCTGGCGTGGCTGGTGGGCGGGTTGCTTTCCTTTTTCGGCGCGCTCACCTATGCCGAACTGGGGGCGATGAAGCCGCAAGCCGGCGGCGAATATATTTATGTTCGCGACGCTTACGGCCCGCTGCCGGGATTTCTATACGCCTGGACCTGGTTCCTGATCGCCAAGCCGGCTTCGATTGCCACGCTGGCCACGGGATTCGTCCGGGTACTGGGGACTTTTCCAGCCTTCAGTTTCTTTTCGAAGAGTCTTATTAATACGCCGTTCACCATTACTTACGGTCAAGTCGTGGCGATCGCCGCCGCCATCCTTATTTCCCTTCTCAATTATGTCGGGATCAAGAGAGCGGGCGAGTTCCAGCTCTTCATGACTTTGCTGAAAGTGGCCATTATTCTCAGCATTATCGCGATCGGATTCAGCTACAGCGGGGGCAGTTGGGCAAACTTTGCCGGCACATTTACCGGGGCCAAGGGAGGAATGGCGGGCTTCATGGCCGCTCTCGTCGCGGCGTTGTGGGCCTACGATGGCTGGAACGATCTGAACATGGTTTCGGGAGAAGTTCGCAACCCCGAGCGCAACATTCCGATCGCGCTGATCTTTGGAGTCGCCCTGGTAGGAATTCTGTACATGCTGATGAATGCGGCCGTGCAGTACGTTCTGCCGGCGGCGGCTATCGCCGCGTCACCACGCCCGGCCTCAGCGGCAACGGCCGCTGTATTGGGAAGTCTCGGTGCGGGCATTGTCTCCGCGGGAATGGCGCTCTCGATGCTGGTGGCAATGAACGGAACGGTCATGAGCGGGGCGCGCGTGCCCTATGCCATGGCGCGCGACCGCTATTTTTTCTCGGCTCTGGCTGAGGTAAACCCGCGATTCCACACTCCCTCGGTCGCACTCTTTGTGCAGGCCGTGCTCACCATTATTTTGCTGTTGCTCGGGGGAAGCTTTCGCCAGCTCTTTTCGCTGGCGATTTTTTCGGAGTGGCTGTTTTACATGATTGCCGGCAGCACCGTTTTCGTCTTCCGGCAGCGCGATCCCGATGCGCCTCGTCCGTATCGGGTCTGGGGATATCCCTTGGTTCCTATTTTATTTGTGTCCGTCGCGGCGGTGTTGCTGGTCTATACGTTTCGCGATAACTGGCCGAACTCGGGCTATGGCACGCTGGTGATTCTGGCGGGGATTCCGGTTTTTCTGGCTTTCGCGCGACTGCGAAAGGCCTGACGGATCTCCTTCTCGCCGGACACTCGCCGGCGGGACGCCGGCGCTACGCTTTTTCGGGATTTTTCCGGGTTCGGGCCGTTTTCGTTACTTAAGTACACTAACTCAGGACACGTTTACCCCCCGTCCTATCTCCCGTAGCTTAGAGACTCCAACCCCGCGCTTCACCCCAGGCTCGGGTCCCCATTTTTGGAGATTACCTATACATGGCTACGCCTGACAGTTTTCAGCTCGGACTTCTGCCGGAGCGCAAGATCGACCGCCGCGCCCTGGCCGCGAGCTATGCTTTCGTCGTCCTTCTGATCATTATTGTCATTAATATCGGTCTGATTTGGCCTGATCGTCTGAACCTGGTGCGGAACTACCACGTGACCGAACTGATTCCCATGCCCAGCCTGCAGCCCAAGGCGTTCAAGATGAAGCCGCCTCCGCGAGTGGTAAAGGCGAAGCTGTTGCCGCCGGCTCCGGTGTTTGCCGCTCCCAAGCTGGTGGTGCCACGGGAGATTCACCACGCTAGAAACGAAGAAGTGCAGGCTCCGAAAGTGGTGATGAACAACTTCACTCCGGCGGTGCTGAAGCAGGTTTCCGGTGGCGCACGACCGGCGCTGATTATCCACACCGGTGAGTTCGGCAGCTCCGCTAAACCCACGCTCAATGCCCCGATCCAGAAAGTGCAGACCGGAGGATTTGGCGACCCGAACGGAATTAAAGGACAAGGCAAGGAGAACGCTCGCCTCGTTGCGGCGAACACCGGGGCTTTTGACATGCCTACGGGTCCGGGCACAGGCAACGGTTCCGGCGGCGCGCAGGGTCTAAAAGGAACCATCGCCAGCGCCGGGTTCGGCAGCGGCATCGCCCAACCAGGACAAGGCGACGGCCGGAGCAACGGCCGCGGTTCAGCGGTTCAGACTTCAGGGTTTGGCGCGCAGCAAACGGTTCAGCCTGGCATGCACACGCAGCAGCTTGACAGTGGACCAGCGACGACACCGGTGGAAATCACTTACAAACCGAATCCGGTTTACACTGAGGAAGCGCGCCAGCTGAAGCTGCAAGGTGAGGTCTTGTTGGAGGTTATGTTCGCGGCAAATGGACAGTTACACGTGAATCGGGTAGTCCGCGGCATGGGCCACGGCCTGGACGAAGCAGCTGTTGCCGCGGCCAACAAAATGCGGTTCAAGCCGGCATTGCGGACTGGGCAGCCGGTGGATTCCACTGCCATTGTGCACGTGGTGTTCCAACTGGCGTTCTGAGATTGAGTAGCAGCCGGCATCTTGCCGGCGGGGCCAGTGCATCTGACTTCGCAGGTCAGAGATACGAAGTAATGTAAGAGCAGAGAGGATCAGAGTTATGTGTAACAGGCATTGGACAGTAATTGCTTGCGTTTTACTGGCACTGAGCGCGACGGCGCAACAGCCCGCGGCACAGCCTTCTTCGACGGTAACGCCGGATGCAGCGGCGGCCGCACAGACCCCGGCTCCCGCACCTCAGCCCGCTGCTCAGGCTCCGAGCACTTCGCAGCCCTCCGCCGCCAGCCCGATGCCGTCGTCCGCACCGCCCACCACGATGGACCAGGTGGTAGACCGGGCCATCGAGCGCGAACGCGCGCTGATCGAAATGCTTAAAACGCGTACCCCGCTGGTCGAAACGTATTTGCAGAACCTGAAGCTCGATCAGCAGGTCGGGCCTGCTCCCGTGCAAGACCATTACTTCCTGGGACGCATGGACCTGAGCGACATTGTGGACCGCCGCGACTACCTTTCCAAGGACACCAGCTTTGAAAGCCGCATGCTCGGCGGATTCACCAAGATGTTCAAGTTTGAATACAAGCCCATGGGCTTTTCCTGGATGATCTTTGCCGACCGCGACGACTTCAACCGCCAGACTTACGATTTCAAATACATCCACCGCGAGTTCCTCGGCGATGTGCGCTGCATCGTGTTCGACGTCACGCCAAAGAAGGGCACGGGCAACGGCCGCTTCGAAGGCCGCATCTGGGTGGAAGATCAGGATTACAACATTGTGCGCCTGAACGGCACCTACGCGCCGCGCCCGCGCAATGCGTATTTCTTTCACATGGATAGCTGGCGCCTCAACCTGATTCCCGGCTACTGGGTGCCTTCTTACATCTACAGCGAAGAAGGCGACTTCAGCTACGGCTCAAAAGACAAGATGGCCTTCAAGGCGCAGACCCGCCTTTGGGGCTACAACCTGCAAAAGAGCGGCAAAGACAGCGAGTTGACCCAGGTGCTGGTCGACTCGAGCGTGAAAGATGAGAGCGCCGCCGCTCAGGATGCTTCTCCGCTGCAAGCCCAGCGCGAATGGCAGCAGCAGGCAGAAGACAACGTGGTCGAACGCCTGCAGAACGCCGGCTTGCTGGCCCCCGAAGGCGAAGTCGACAAAATATTGCAGACCGTCGTCAACAATCTGCTGATCACGAACAATATCGAACTGCCACGCCCGGTACGGACGCGCGTCATGCTGACCTCGCCGCTTGAAACCTTCAGCGTGGGCAACACCATCATTGTGAGCCGCGGCCTGGTGGACGTGCTTCCTGACGAGACCTGCCTGGCGATGGTACTTTCCCATGAACTGGCGCACATCGTCCTGGGACACAACCTGGGCAGCAAGTACGCCTTTACCGACCGCATGCTCTTCTCCGATGAGTCCACTTATCAGAACCTTGGCTTCCGCCATGTTCCTGAAGAAGAAACTGCCGCCGACAAAAAGGCCGTCGATCTGTTGAAGAATTCGCCCTATGCGCAAAAATTGGATACTGCGGGCCTGTTCTTGCGGCAGTTGAACGTCCGGGGCCCGGCGCTTTCCGCGCTGCTGACCCCGCACCTGGGCAACAGTTTCACCGACAACAAGGGCAACGTGGAACGCATGGCGGCTCTGATGACCTCAGCTCCGGCGCTCGACCCCAACAAACTGGACCAGATCGCAGCGCTCTCCCCTAGGCGGCCGCGTCAAGCTGAATGCCTGGGACGATCATGTGGAGCTGATCAAGAGCGCTCCGGTAGCCATTACTTCGGCGCGCGACAAGATGCCGCTTGAAGTGACACCGTTCTTCCCGCGGCTTACGCGCTACGGCACCCTGACGAACCAGAACGCTCCTGCAAGCGCGGCCAACACGGCGCCTGCCAATTAGAAAGCAGTTTACCGAGTTGCAGTAAGCGTAGGCCGGGACCGGAAGTCTATTCCGGAATTCCGGCCTTCGTATTTGTGGGACGGCTAGAAACCCGCAGTGGTGGCCGAAAACCACCACTGTGGCCGAAACCAGCCGGGTCGAGCGCACCGTGAAGTTCCTCTTGTTGTGGATAATCCTCGCTAACGTCCTGAACCGAAGCATCTAACGAAATATCGCGAACGATCCGCGGCTTGGCACCGCAGTTGCCCTTCTTAATACTCCGAAACCCCCATGTGGAGTGCCTACCCCAGGAGCCACTCCGCAGCCCAGACGGGGAAACTCATCACAAGGAGCATCCATCCATGGCTTCCCAGACTCGTGTTCTGTGCCTCGTGGTTCTGCTCGCCTTTTTGTCCTTGCCCGGCTGCAACAACACCCTCAATCCTCTTTGCGGCAGTTCCAGGCCCGCGCCGCTGATCGGCTTCCTATCTCCTGGCAGCTTGACGTTTGATCAGGTGCAGCAGGGTGCCGAGCTCATTGTGAACGGCAGCCAGTTTGTGGCGTCTTCTGAGGTCATGATCAACGGGACGGTCCTGAGCACCACTGTACTGAGCAGCCAGCAGTTGAAAGTCACGCTTTCGACCGGCTTGATCACCGGCCCGGGAACGGTGCAGGTGACGGTCCACACACCCAGTGGCAGTTCAGGAGACCTGGGCTGCAGCAGCGGCGGCAACAGCAGCGTATTGATGTTGACGATCAGCTAGGCAAGGTGGTCATGCGACGAATCGAAACCGTCGGCTTGCTTCTTGGACTGTGCGCGGTGGTTCCCCGGATTTCGTCCGCTCAAGTGAGTCCGGAGAGCCTGGAAGCGAAACACCGGCCAATCGACAGTTCCGCCCAGAGGGTCAGTCCCTTGCTTCTAAACTCGGACGAGGGCTTGACGATTCTGGCCGCCGCACTCGAATCGCGCCAGCAAACTGATCCTAACGCCGATTGTTCTCACCTCGTTCATCAGATCTACGAACGAGCCGGTTACAGCTACTCCTATGCGAATTCCATCGAACTTTACGACGGGAGAAAAGAATTCCGGCGGGTCACACGTCCACAACCGGGCGACCTGGTTGTGTGGCGCGGACACGCCGGAATCGTGATCAGTCCCCAGCAACACTCTTTCTTCAGTGCAATGCATTCGGGGCATGGCGTCGAAATCTATGATTCGCCTTATTGGGCAGCGCGTGGACGCCCGCGTTTTTTTCGCTACCAGCAGGGCGGGCCGGCAACTCTGTTTTCGGCTTCGAACCGAAACTCGACCTCGGATCTGCGTTCTTCGAGAAGCAGCGATGAGCCGGTCGCAGCGAATACATTTCTTTCCCAAACAGTCCCCAAGCCACCAACCGCTCCTGTGCCCCGTCACCGGTTCGGCGCCATTCCGCCTCCGCCTGACTACGCCGACCCGCAGGGGCGCAGTCACGATGGACAATAGCCGGACTAAGGCTCTGGTCTTTATCTGGTCCTTAGCTGATGACTGACGGCTGATGGCTGACAGCTGGTTTCAAGGTACTTTCGTCACATCCCGGCCACGGCTTTGCAACCCTTGTCATCTTGCCCCAAGCCCAGTCCACAGTTGACAATCGAACCGAGGCGTTGCTTGCGGGCTTCCCTGCTCAAAATCTGGGGTTCGGCGTTTCTCAAGTCGATTTGGGGCGCGTACCTTGTCCTGACTTCTGTCTATTGCCTGCTCGCCTTTCTGCCCTATACCTATGTCGCGCTAATCAAATCGCCGGCGTACGCCTGGATGCCCTGGTTCGCACATCATCAGGCAAGTTTGTACTGGCTCGCCCTACTGGCCCTGGCGATCGCAGTTTGGCCGGCCGATTGGCCCAGAGCAAAGAGAAAAAGCGGCGCACTGGTGTTCGCTGCGCTTGCGCTCACCGGCATTTATCTGCTGGCCCGGCCTTTCCTGCCTGGCTTGCAGAATAACTGGTCAGCTTATCGCTGGAGCCTGGTCGCGTTGCTACCGTTGCTGCTGGCGGCCGTTGCCGAGCTTCGCCGGAACTGGCCAGAGAATTCTCTTCAGGGGACTCGCGGTCCGCTTTCGTATTTCACTGCGGTTTGGGTCGCCGTCGCGGTCGCCGTGCTCTATGCAGCGGGCGTGCAAGTGCACAGCTATGCCGGCAACCGGTCACTCAAACTCGATTCCGCCCAGGCCGAACTCACGGCGTGGAGCATGGTTTCGCACGTTCTGCTGGCGCTGATTGTCGTATCACTCCTGAACTTGATTCTTCTCGCCACCCGGCGAATGCGCCGACCTGACGGCTTGCGACTGACGCTCTACGGCGCCGTGATGGCGATAGCGATAGGCGTGGCCGTGGATCATTTCCTGGGAAGCGCGCTTACTTTCGAAGGCTGGCCGGCTCATCTCTATGCTGCACTCTTTGCCGTCAGCCTGACGCTGTTTATCGGGTCGTTGTCACTGCCATTTTTGTACAACGCTCATCCGCCCGCACCAGAGGCGCTCCGGCGGCCGCGGCTCCGCCCGATTCCCATCCTCGTTGCTGCTGTTTTCTCGTTGCTCGCAGTCGCCTTGCCCACACTCATCGGTGGAGGCGACTGGGACGGAGTGATCCAGACTACGTTCACTATTTTCTTCTGGATCACGCTGAGCGTGTGCGTTTATCTCATCCTGCCGCGGCGAAGCAACTATTCCCTGGCCGTGATCCTGGCTGTCTTGTTGCTTGGGGGAATTGGTTACAAGGCGCTTCAGGTCACGGAAATCTTCTGGGCCAAACCATTAGGCTCAACCGACGACGACGTCGCCCACTCCCTGGAAAACTACGCCGCACAGGACGCTTCCTTCGCGCTCGCACACCACATCCTGGGAAATACGCGTGAAGCATCCTGCAACGATCTTTGCCGCATTCTGCGCGAGTACACCAACATCCGCGATGCCGAGGCCAAGACCGATCTTCGTCTGGTGGATGCGCTTGTGCCCACTACCGCGAGCCGCCCGAACATTTTCATTTTCGTTATCGATTCCATGCGTCCCGACTATCTCGGAGCCTATAACCCGCGGGCCGATTTCACTCCCAACCTAGACGCCTTTGCCCGCGACAACCTCGTGGTGCACAACGTCTACACGCAATACGCCGGCACTTCCCTTTCGGAGCCGGCCATCTGGGCGGGTGCAGCTTTGCTGCACGCCCACTACATGCAGCCATTTTCCAAAGTCAACAGCCTGGAGAAACTGGCGCGCGCTGACGGCTACCAGATGGTCGTCAGCTACGACGAAGTGCTGAGCCAGATCCTCTCGCCCTCGGACGATCTGGTAAAACTCGACACCGACAAGAAGCTCTGGAATCAGCTCGAGGTATGCTCGACCGTTCGCCAGGCGAAGACTTTGCTCGACCGCGGGCTAGGCCAAGACCGCCCTGTACTTTTCTACACGCAGCCCAAGAACGTCCACCAATTTGCCCGCAACGATATGCCGGGCATGACGGCGGACAACTGGCCGGTCCGTCACGGCTTCGACAACCGCATCGCGTATGAAATGCACCAGGTCGATGCCTGCCTCGGCGATTTCTTCACCTACCTCAAAGCGCGGGGCCTCTACGACGGAAGCATCATCATCGTGACTTCAGATCACGGCGACGCCACCGGCGAATTGGGACGCTACAGCCACTCACTTTCGATTTATCCGGAAGTCATGCGGGTGCCGTTGATTGTGCATTTGCCCGCTGCAATGCGCCGCGGCTTGATCTATGACGACAATCGAATTTCGGCGCTCACCGACATCACTCCATCCCTGTACTATCTGCTCGACCATCGGCCGGTGCGCACGAATCCTATTTTTGGACATCCGCTGTTTGTCGAAACGCGAGACGAACTCGAGACCTACCGCCGCAGCGAGCTTTTTCTCGCTTCCGACGAACGCGCCGTCTACGGCCTGCTGACGGAAAACGGTAAGTTTCTCTATGCCACGTATGATTTTCCCGCCCAAAGTTTTCTATTCGACCTGAGCCGCGATCCGAACGCGCAACACAACCTGCTCACTCCGTGCCTTCAGCAGGCAGTACGACCAACGCGTCATCGAACAACTTCACACCATTGCGGATTTTTACGGATATAAACCCGGCGTGGGATCGCTTCTGGCGGCAGCGCACTGAAGGGGATGTGTGGCCGCTGGCGATCCTTCGACTTCGCTCAGGACAGGCTCGCCCGCGCATCTCGAAGAAGCTTCAGTAGAGCGCCAGAACTACCCAGTACACACCATTGGGATAACTGGCCGAGCGGGCGTAACAACTGCTGGCAGAAAAGGCGCGCAGGTTCTGGTCGCCGGCGGCACGCGCCGCGCTTGCCGGCAGTATCTGCGGTTGCGGAGTGGTATAGCGCAACAGGTAACGGCCTTGCGCCACCTCGCGCGGCAGCGCCGTCTTCAGCGAGTTTGCCTGTGCCATGGTGCAGGCTGCCGCCGGCAGAGCATCATTCTCCAGCCGCTCGAGCGCGGACAAATTGTGCTGCGCGCGTAAATCGGCAAGGCTGGTGGCAAGCCTGTCATCCGCTACCTGGCGCGAGTAAACCGCCGCGCCCTCGCCGAAATCCTCGGTCACATAAAGCGTGTGCCCGCTGCGCACCACGCCAAAGCCGGCCACGTTGTACGAAGCGTTCAACAGATTTTCCCGGTGCGCCGGGGAAAGCATAAGACTTTCATGGGCCTGCTCTACGCTGGGCGCGGAAGCCACGTTTTCTCCCCCGCGATCCAGATGCAGGGTGGTACTCGCCGCCAAGCGTTGGGCCAGCGGCGGCTCACCTGGCAACTGATGCGAAAGCTGTTGCTCTGCCGCCAGAGCGGCGGCGTGCTCGCGCGCGGCTTGTGCGAGGCCGTCGTCCATTCGCAACGGTGATACGCCGGCCTTCGCTCGTTCCTGATTTGCTTTGCTGAGAAGCTCCCGCTCGGCTTCGCGGTCGGTTCCGGCTGGCGCGTTGGTCTGGCTTGCTTCAGTCGGCGAGCCCGCAGCGGACTTCCCCTCAAAAGCAGTTTCTCCCATTGCGCCCTGCGAAAGGACGCCTGCCATCGAGAAAATAAGGGCCCAGATCTTGGACTTCGGCATGCGAAAAGAAAACAAAAGTTCTGCTTTGCTTCCCTCAGGCTAGCCCCTAGAATCGAGTCCAGCACCTTACGATGGGACATGCACGTGGGCGGCGTTATGGGTTCAATTGCTCGTCATCCTGGCTGCGGCTGAGGACCTGTTTTGTTGCTCGAACAACAAGCCGCAAGATGTTGAAACTATGTTACTTGCTGATCTCTTAATTTGCCGAACCCGCGCTGCCGCACGGGGAGTGCGCCGCTATGCCTAGCGCGCTCGCGGTAATCGCCTGTGCATTCGTCGCAGCTCTCGCTGCCATCTTCACGTGGCTATCGGTGCGAACACGCTCGGCGGTTCTGCTCGAAAGAGTGGACATCCTCGAGCGTGCCCTCGCCACGGCGCAGGCTGAACTCAAAGCGGCGAACGCCTCGAATTCGGAGCTGCGCGACAAGCTGGCTACGTTCAGCGCCACATTGCAAGAAGAACGCAAAACCACCGCCGAGAAACTGGGTCTGCTGAACCGCGCCTCGGAAGAACTGCGTGAGACCTTTCAATCCCTGGCTGCTGAGGCCCTGAAAAACAACAATCAGTCTTTCCTTGAACTGGCCCGGGCCAAACTGGAAAGCTTCCAGGAGCGGGCCAAGGGCGATCTCGAAGCGCGGCAGGGAGCGGTGCAGGCTTTAGTCGAGCCCATCAAGACATCTCTGGCCAAAGTCGATGAACAAGTTCGCGCCATGGAGGAAGCCCGCAATCAGGCTTACGGATCGTTGCGCGAACAGGTCGCATCCCTGATCAACACTCAAGAGCAGTTGCGCGGCGAAACTGGCAATCTGGTGAAAGCCCTGCGCACTCCCGCAGTGCGTGGGCGATGGGGAGAAATTCAGCTCCGGCGCGTCGTCGAGATCGCCGACATGCTGCCCTACTGCGATTTCAGCGAGCAGGAGACCATTCATACCGATGACGGGCGCCTGCGCCCCGACCTGATCGTCAAGCTGCCCGGCGGAAAAATCGTCGTGGTGGATGCGAAAACGCCGCTGCAGGCCTATCTGGAAGCGATCGAAGCCAAAGATGACGACGCGCGGCGCGGGCGCTTGATCGAACATGCCCGGCAAGTGAGCGAGCACATGGAGCGGCTCAGTTCCAAAGCGTATTCAGAGCAGTTCGATGCTTCTCCGGAATTTGTCGTGATGTTCTTGCCCGGAGAGGCATTTTTTAGCGCGGCGCTGGAGCAGGATCCCGGATTGATAGAACAGGGAGTCCGTAAAGGAGTCATCCCCGCTTCGCCGACTACTCTGATCGCCTTGTTACGCGCCGTGGCTTATGGCTGGCGGCAGGAAAGGCTGGCGCGCAATGCTCAGGAAATCAGCGCGCTGGGCAAAGATCTCCATGATCGTCTGCGAGGTCTGACGAATCATCTCGAAGCTGTAGGCAAGGGATTGGACCGCGCCGTCGAGAGTTACAACAAAGCGGTGGGCACGCTGGAAAGTCGAGTCATGGTCTCAGCCCGTAAGTTCGCCGAATTGGGCGCGCCAGTGACCGACGACATCCCCGAAATCGAGCCTATCGAAACCACCACAAGAACCCTGGCCCTGGAGTGGCCCGACGAAGAGCCGATCCGCAGGGATGAAAAATCCGACGCGACTCGCTAAAGGACGGGAACGAAGGGAGCGCAAGGTCTTTCTCAGTGTCCTCTGTGGTTGCCGCCGTTCCTCCGCGTCCTCAGTGTCCTCTGTGGTAATTCCAAAAACTAAACAACCGCGTCAGATCCCGGCCGGGGACTGTGCGGGGCCTGCTTTTCCTCAGTTTCCCAAAAACCCTCAAAATTGATGAAGTACGAAACCACCTCAATCTCGGGAAACGTCGCTTGAACTAATTCTGAGGCCCGTTGTAGCTCAGCCCAGTGGTGTTCAGCTTCTGCCCGGCGGTCTCCGCCATAAAACGCCAGCCCGCCGTAAGTGGCGCAATCGGAGTGGCAGGTAAGAATGACTTTCCGCGTATGATGCAGGCGAATCGACATTCGGATCTGCTCGAGAATGAAGTCCTGTTCGAAATCGTTGCGCGGAGTGGCCAGCGTCTTGGCGCCGCCGGCCACCACGATCATGTCGGGCCGCAAGATTCCGCTTCGCTGGAGGAACTTATGCGTCGCCAGACGGATGCGCTGATCGAAGCAACACAAAACAGCCGCATCAGCGATGTACGGTTCCGGGGGCGAATCGAAGTGAAAGAGTTTTTTCATGAGCGGTTCCATCAACCAACCGTCATCATCGGCGAAGCAGTGGCTTCGTGGCAACACCTTTCCACCTTGTCATCCTGAGCGGAGCAACGGCTGCGCGGCAAGCCTTCCCCATCGTGTCATCCTGAGCGTAGCAACGGCTGCGCGAAGCGAAGCCGTTGCGGAGTCGAAGGACCCCTTGCACCTAAACAGCACCGCTGGAGCATCGAGGAATTCTCACGATGCGCTTTCCGTCAGCGGGAATATAGTGCATCGGGAGAACGCCTCGCAGCGTCCGTCGAGGCGCTATCCGTGAAGGGGTCCTTCGACTGCGTTTGTCCGTTCGCAAGGCGAACAGACAAACTGCGCTCAGGATGACAAAGTTTGGTATTGCCCCGAGCCGGGGGGCGGCCGTCCCCACGTGACTACACTCGCCTTGCCTTCATCTCCGCCAGCAACTGGTCGATGCGATCTTCCTTTCTCCAGCGCAGCCAATCGATCTTCCACGTCATCCGCCGCCAGCTCTGACCTCGCCTGCGCGCTCGCCTCGGCATGTGCCACTTTGCGCTTCATGCGATCGAATGCCGCTGCGCTCGAGCCATTGCCCCCGGCCATTTTGGCGTCGCTGGCTTTGCCCACGGCACGCGCCCTGCGATGCTGAGCCATGAGCAGATCCGCCTTGGCCCGCGCTTCGGTGAGCTTCTGCTCCAGTTGACGCAGTGCGGTCTTCAGGTTCTCCACTTGCGCCTTCTGATCGATGACCTGCTGACCAAAGCCGACGGCCAGGTCACGATAGCTTTCCGTCCGTTCCAGGGCCACGCGCGCCAGGTCATCCTGCTTTTTGTCGACCGCCAACTCCGCCTTGCGTGTCCATTCGGCCACCTTGTCTTCATTCTCCTTCTGCTTCTTCTCCAGCAGATGCTGATCGGCGATGGCGATGGCCACCTGCGTCTTCACCTGCAAGAGCTGGTTTTCCATGTCGAGGATGACTTGCTTGATCATTTTCTCCGGGTGCTCGGCCTTGTCGATCAGATCGTTCAGATTCGCCCGGACTAAGGTTGAGACTCGCTCCAGTAGTGCCATGATGGGACTCCTTTTTGAAATCAGCTTTTAGCTCTTGGCTCTTAGCTTTTGGCTTGGTGCTCACGATGAGCGGCAGCACATTCGGCGCATTGACTGCGCCCGAAGATGCCGCCGATCACCATTCCGATTGCAATGCCGACGCCCAGCCACACGCCGACTTGACCGGCGATAACGGCGGCCACCGCGCCCAAGCCGGCCCCCAACGCGATGCCAATGCCGGTCGCTTTGGATTTCTGTTTCATATGCAAACCCCCGCTTGGTTAAGTCGCGGCGGCGGGCAAGAGTGCCCGCCCCACACGGGGACGGGTCAAAGACCCGTCCCTACACGGCTCACTTCGTATTGCCGTTTTCTGGCTTCGCAGACTTGTCTCCGATCTGGCGGACTTTGCCCAGCAGTTCACTCAGCGGCATGCCGGAGAGTGTTTCGAACAACGCCGGCACCTGCGCCGCCATCTTGGTGATGTCACCGGTGATTTTGTTCATGCCGGCAGCATCGCCGTTGCCCGTGGAAACGATCGTGATCTTGTCCACGTTGGCCAGGGGACTGGCCAGCGCGCGCACCATCTCTGGCATGTTGGTGAACAACTTGTCCACTACCGCGGCCTGGTTGTATTCCTGGTACGCTTCGGCCTTCACGTTCATGGCCTTGGCTTCGGCTTCACCTTTCTTGAAGATGATCTCGGCTTCGGCCTCGCCTTGCGCGCGAATCGACGACGCATGGCCCTCAGCTTCGGCAATCAAGCGCTGCTTCTCGGCCGCAGCCAGCGTCTCAATGCGTTGACGCTCGATTTCCGCCCCCTTCAATACCGTCGCGATCAACTCTTTCTCGCGGCGATTGATCTCGGCTTCCTGCACTTTGACCTGCTGCTCTTTTTCAATCTGCTGAACCTTCACCTGCTCAGCGATCACCTGCTGCTGCATGATGTTGGTCTGGATGTCGTAAGCCTTGTCCGCCTGCGCCTGCTGCCGCTTGGTGACTTCCACGTACTGCGCCTTCTTCACTTCGAGATCACGCTGCGCCTCCGCCTGCTTGGCCAAGGAAAGCGTCTCGGCCAGCACGCGCTCCTGATCGGCTTGCGCTCTGGCCACAGCAGCTTCCCGCGTGGCCAACGCGCGCCGGATGGCAGTGTCGCGTTCGGCTTCGGCGGTGGCTACATCGGCGTCTCGCTTGATGCGCGCGACATCTGGTTTGCCCATGTTGCTGATGTACTCGTTCTTGTCTTTCACTTCCTTGATGGTGAACGAGATCACTTCGAGCCCCATCTTGGTCATGTCATCGGCGCAGGTGGAACGCATGCGGTCGCCGACCATCTCCGGCTGCTTCACAATTTCTTCCACCGTAAGCTGGCCGATGATGCCGCGCAGGTGGCCTTCCATCACCAGCCGGATCAGTCCCTGGCGTTCTTCATCCGACTTGGTGAGAAATTGCTCCGAGGCCGTGAGGATCGATTCGGTGTCCGACTTGACCTTGATCTGCGCCACCGCTTCGACCGTGACCGCGACGCCCTGCCGGGTGTAGAGGTCCTGCTGCGGCGCCACATCAAAGGACATTAATTCCAGTGAAAGATCGCGGCAGTTTTCCACCATGGGGAAAATTATTGTGCCGTGGCCTTTCACCACACGTGTACCACGAAAACCGTACACAACCAAAGCTTCATGAGGCCCGGCTTTGCGATAGAGCCTGGCCAGAAAGCTCATCAGGAAAAGCAGGGCGAGCACTGCCAGCCCTGCGATGACCCAGATTTCCAGTGCGATGCCGAACATACTGCCTCCTGTTAACACTCAGACCCTTGCTACTCAGGTCTTTCGCGCAGAGCAGGCGAAAGAACCGGCTTCTGCGTCGTGCCTGAAAACTGTTTGATTGCGTCGAGATCTCGAATAATGCGCTCCGGTTCGCTGTGGCCGAGGAACACTTCGCCATCCGAGGTATGGATGCGCACGCCGTTGTTTCCCCAGACGTAAGCGCGAGAATTGCCGACACCTCGAATTCCATAACCACGCAGCGGATTCCAGTGCTCCGCCGTATAAGACTTAATGTGCGTCGCGGGAATGGAGCGCAAGCGGAAACTCAGGGTACGAATCTCCACCCCCGCAGAAGTGAATACATAGTGAAATCCATCCCACGTAGCCGCCGCAATCAGCAAGAAGAGCAAGCTCGCGAGGCCCATGGCAAAGCGCACACCAGGATTCGGGACGGCCAAAAGAACTGCAAGCTCGGCAAATAGCGGAACGATAAAGATGATCGCCCAGGCACGAGCCGCGTGGACCTCCTCAGCGATCACGACGTGTGCGGGCAGGCTGGCGCCACGGCGCGCGCTCAAGAAGATCGCCAGCACCACGAATACACTGGCAAAAACAGCAATCAATACCGGCGCCATCTGGATGGTTGCGCCATTCAGGTTGTAGTCGATGATGGAACTGTTCGCATAGGCGAGCACGGCCAGCAGGACATAGAGCAGACCGGTCAGCGCCCAGAACTCGGGTGCCTGATTGCGCACTCGAACCAGAATCACAGTAAACACGGCGAGCAAGAGCGCGGCGAGCCCGAGCGGAAACATCAACGCGCTCTCGCGAGTCATCCAGCCATTGGCTTGCCCTGCGGCGTTAAAGTGGGTGGCTACATGTTCGGGTAGGCGGTCCCAGACTGCGTGATACTGGAGCCAGGTCAGCGGCAGGGCCAGCCACGCCAGCGCAATCACACCGAGATGTAGTTGGTTCTTCACACTTCCTCCTGCCCACCAAGGAAACCGTCAGACCTGGCCAGTTGTATTGTCACTGGACTTTTCTTCGCCGGCCATTTCGTCCCAGCAGCGGACGTAACCAATTCCCTTCTCGTAGCGAGTGACCACTACCTCTGTGCCTTTGGCAATGGGAGTGCCGTCTTCCGCGCGGGCACCGCAAGTGCGGCGGGTCCCGGCCTGCGAGTAAATGATTTCGCCAGTTCCGCCTTCACGGATCGAACTGCTGACCCGGCCCAACACACCGACCATTTCAAAATCCGCAGGATCCAGGTTCTCGTCCTCCGACGTAAGAACCTTGCTCAGAAACAGAAACACGATGCCGGCCCCAGCGAGGCCGCTGACCATCGCCACGCCCAGAGCCAGCAACAGCCAGAGCGTCGAGTAACGGGTGAGCAGATAGCCGGTTCCGCCGAACCAGGCGAGGAAGGCGGCAAGAGTCACCGGGTTCAGCGGCGACACGGCGCCGCCCCGTGATCCTCCAGAGCGCAATGGACCGGCCTGCCCGCCATGCGGGGCGATTGGACCAACGTGGCCGTGCCCTCCGCCCGCCCCGTGCGGGAGATGCGGCAAATGCCAATGTGCTCCGCCTAGAAGAAACGACAGCAAACTGAAGATGAAACCCACGGCGAAACACGCGAGATAGAAATTGGCCCAGGTCATCATCGCTGTCCCCTTTCTGCCGATGCGCGAGTGCGACGGACCGCCGAGCTCCGGGCGCAGCGCTTCGAGCAGGCGCTCCGCCAACCCCGGCGTGTCGAGGATCGCGCCCAAAAGCAGGATGCAACGCCGCGTATCTTTTTCGCGGGCCGCCTTGATCAGCACTTCACTTACTTCCGGATCACTGGCGAAGCGTTCCGATCCTTGCAACAGCCATACGTCCAACTTGCCTTCAACCGTGCGCAGATCGGACGTCAACTCGGCGTGATAGCCGGGCGGGTCGTCCACCAGAAACCCCGGATGCACCTTGAAGAACTTTGCCAGCAAGGTGCGCGAGGATTGCGTCATGTGGCGGCGCGATCCGTTCTCGATCTGCGAGATGTAGGACTGGCTGATCGCCTTGCCCTGCTCTTTGCGGACCGAGCGCACCAGCTCCAGTTGCGTCATGGGGCGGCCCAAGCCGCGCAACGAACCTTCCACCTCGCGTAAGTAGCGAATTTTCTCGCCCAGCGTCATATTGCAAATCGCAATATATATATCTCGATTAGAGATGTAGAGTCAAGCGCCAGATTACCCCTGTTTTCAGGCGGTTATGGGTAAGAATATGCGATGATCGCGCTTGGAGAGACTTTCCGGCAAACACAAAGCGCCTCCGTTTCCGGAGGCGCTCTTTGACTAGGAGGACGAACCAAACTTACCGAGTACGGCCGTTGTGCTTGTCGCGATAGATGGCGCGGGAGGTCCGGTTCTGCTGGCGATTGACCTGGGCTTTCTCGGCTCCAGTCAGTTTGCCACCATTGGCGGCGCGGTCGTTGCGTACTTCCCTGTTGATCGCGGCATCGCGGCCTTCCAGGCGCGAAGTTTCACCGGCCGTCAACTGGCCGCTCTTGATGCCCTGGGCAATGCGATCCTGCTGGTTCTCGGCGCGCTTGCCGACTTCACTTTTTGGGTCGGTGTTCTGCACCGCGGCGTTGTGCTTGTCTTTGTAGATCTGGTTGGAAAGCTTGTTCTGCTGCTGGTTCAGCGTGGCTTTGTCGCCTCCGGTGAGATGGCCGTTATCGAGCTTGCGCATGTCGCGCTCTTCCTGGTTCAGTTCGGATTCCTTTTTCTCAAGATTGTGGGTTTCGCCAGCCGTCAACTGGCCGCTTTGCACTCCGTTGCCGATGCGGTCCTGCTGGTTGTCCTTGCGCTGGTTGATGCTCTGACCGCTGACGTTAGGGTCAGCGTTCTGCGCGACTGCGGGTAAAGCCAGGCCGGCCAGTGCCAGGCTCATTACGATGCGATGCGTGTATTTGGTCATGACTTCTCTCCCTTGAAATTCTGAAGTTGCTTTTCTTGCCAGCCTTTGTCACTACGTCTGGCCGGTCAGGTAGCTTGAACACAGAGTGTCAAGAAATGTTGCGGTCGCGTAAGAGACTGTAGCGTCTGGAGATCACTGCGGTTGTGCGGCGCGAAACGGGCCAGGGACAAGGCTTCTCGCGGGATGAGCTCTTTACAGGCCCGCTTCGATACGGGAGCGCGGATCGAGGTAATCGCGCAGGGCGTCGCCGATAAAATTGAACGACAGCACAGCCAGCATCACAGCCAGAGCAGGAAATAAGACGAGGTGAGGGGCGTCGAAAAGATGCGCGCGGCCGTCATTGAGCATAGCGCCCCAACTGGCAGTGGGCGGCGGAACTCCGAGACCGAGAAAACTCATGGTGGCTTCGGCAAGGATCGCGCCTGCCATGCCGATGGCCGCCTGCACGATGACCGGCTGAATGATATTGGGCAAAATGTGGCGGACTACGATGCGCAGATCGGTCGCGCCAAGAGCGCGAGCGGCTTCCACATATTCGCGCTCGCGGGCCGAGAGCACCTGCCCGCGGACGAGGCGCGCGTATCCCACCCAGCCGCCAAGTGAAAGCGCCACCACCACGTTAAAGATTCCCGGCCCGCGAAAAGCTACAAAAGCGATGGCGATGAGAATTCCGGGGAAGGAAAGGAACGCGTTCATCACCACGATGTTGACGAAGCGGTCGATGCCGCCTCCGTAGTAGCCGGCGATGGAGCCGACGACGAGGCCCAGGGCTAGCGAAGTTGCGACCACGCAACTGCCGACCAGCATGGAAATGCGCGACCCGTAGATCAACCGGGAAAAGATGTCGCGGCCAAGTTCGTCCGTGCCGCACCAGTGAGCGGACGACGGACTCTGGAGACGATTGGGGAGATCGATGTAGGCAGGATCTTGCGGCGCGAGCCAGGGAGCGAACAGAGCAAGCATCACGAAGATGGTAACCAGAATGACTCCTGCCGTCGCCAGGGGATTGTGGCGAGCGAGGCGGGGGAGCGACATGGCGAGAGCGGACAAAGTAGAAGTTTACAACCGTTAGCATGCCAAGCGACACATCGCCGATGGCTACTTGACGACTGATATTGCCTGCAATATCATTGCAGCAGTGTGGAGGTTGGTCCTCGATACCGACGTGCTGGTTGCGGCTCTCCGGAGCGACGCGGGCGCATCGCGCCGGATACTAGAGGCCGCCTTGGCTCGGCGATTTGAACTTCTGCTCTCCGTGCCGCTGATGTTTGAGTACGAGGCGGTTCTCAGCCGGCCAGAGCATCGGGCGGCGTCCGGGGCCAGCGCGCAAGATGTTAGTGACGTGCTCGACGGACTCGCTGCCGTGGGGAAGCACGTGAAACTGGCGTTTCGCTGGCGGCCCGCACTGCCAGACCCGAATGACGATATGGTTCTCGAAACCGCCATCAACGGACAGGCACGGGCGATCGTGACCTTTAACGAGCGGCACTTCAACCCGGTTGCTGCGAAGTTTGGCTGTCGGGTGATGCGGCCCGGAAAATTTCTTCTGGTATTGGCGCACGAGATTGAGTAACGAACTGAGGAGGACGTTGTGAGACGAAGCAATTTTGCATTGCGGCTGCAGCCTTCGTTGCTGGATGAAGCGCGCAAGCTTGCCGAGTCCGAAGGGGTGGCTCTCAACCAGCTCATCAATGTGGCGGTCGCGGAGAAAATTTCGGCTCTGCGCACTGGGGAGTACTTCGCGGCGAGAGCGGGCCGCGCCAATCCTGGCAAGATCGCTCGCATTCTCAAGCGCGTCGGAAAGGGTAATGCACCTGTGGAGGGGGACGAGCTACCGCCGGAATTTGCAGCGAAGAAGAAAAGGAATAAGTAGAAATGAATATGGGATCGAGCATTGACGATTTCTTAAAGAAAGAGAAAGTCTTCGAAGACGCGCAGGCACAAGCTATCAAAGAGGTCGTGGCCTGGCAAACGGCCAAGGCCATGAAGAAGAAAAAGATTTCCAAGTCGCGCATGGCGGTGTTGCTAAAGACGAGCCAGCGCTCAGGTGGATCGAATTCTCGACTCGAAGAAACGCGACATCACGCTGGTGAGCCTGCAGCGGGCGGCGGCTTTGGTGGGTCAGCGGGTGGTGATTGAATTGGTTTGAGCGCACGCTCATACAAGAACCTCGCGCGTAAAGGTCACCCCGGAGCTGCTGCCTTCCGGGTTTGTTGCTCAGCCACAATCTGCGCAGCCATGATCATCCGGACGGCTCTCTCCAACTGCGGCGAAGCCCGTAGAGGGTCAGGACCGCGGAGCATGCCGGCGATATTGCGGCCGATCTGAACCGGCGTGAATACGATTCCCCATGGAAATCCCCACCAACCCACTACCAGGGAAAGTGCAGTATCGCTCAACTGACTCCTGAGACCGCACGAACGACAGGAAATTTGCGGTGCACTTTTCCAGGAAGTAAGGAACAGCGCTGACCAAACCCTGTGATGAACGTGGACGTCGACCGGACCAGTCCCGCCGCATTTCGGGCAGAGGCCTTGGTGAACCTGCTGCACGCTCTGGCTGACCGTGGCCTCGGGAATCTGGCGCGAAACCGCGATGAGCGCGCCTCTTTGAGTACACGTGGCGTTACAGAAGCGAAGATCGCCCTGACGCTTTCCGCCGAACAGGATAGTGGAACCGCAATAGTCGCACTTGGCCATACAAAAGCCACCCTTCGCGTAGATTGTCTGTTTTCTCTGGAGGCCGAATAACGGGGCGATCTTACATCCATTTCGCTCCCTCGCGAAGTTATAAGAAGAATTCGTGGGCGCCGGCCGGCAGGAAGTGAGGGCGGCGCCTCACTGGGCTCCTAAGGAAGATGAAAATCCTCGTCAGCCGCCCAAGTTAGCAGTTCACGACGAGCTGAGGAATGCGCCGGACGCGGATTTGCCCCTCGCGCAGACGAGTGCGAGCGATGTCATAGGAAGATTGCATGCGCATGAGCGTATCCATTTTCACTCCAAAGGCTTTCTCAATGCGGAGCGCCATGTCGCCAGAGAGATCGGCCTTGCCATTCAGCAGGCTGGACAACGCGGGCCGGGAAACCTTCAAGGCCGCAGCCGCCGCGGTTACCGACAGGCCGGCGGGCTGGATAATCTCGGTCCGAATGAAATCTCCGGGATGAGGCGGGTTCTTCAGTGGCATGGCGTCAGCTCCTTCTAATGGTAGTCTTCCAAATTCACCTCGCAGATTTCACGCTCTGCGGTATCGATACGAAACGTCAAGCGGCGATTGCGAGTGACGCTGAGGCTCCATGTGCCCTTGCGGTCACCGGTCAGCAGATGCGCCTTCCAGGAGGGAAGCGAACGCAATTCCTCCGGGTCTTGCATGTCGTCGAGAAAGGCCAACATCTTGCGAAGCTTGTCCGCGGAATCGGGCGGAACGCCTTTCACGCTGTCTTCGGCGTAGAGCTTTTTCAGACCTTTGTGGGCGAAGCTCCGTATCTTCACTTAATGGAGTGTAGCCTGTAGCTTAACACTTGTCAATCGTGATGGCGCCGCTACTGCCGTATCCTCGGGTTCGCCACCGAGTACAGCAAATCCGTCAGGAAGTTCACCGCCACATAAGTCAACCCAATCGCCAGAATGCAGCCTTGCACCAAGTAATAATCGCGGTTGCCGATGGCCTGGATGGTCAGGCGGCCGAGGCCGGGCCAGGAAAAAATGGTTTCGGTGACGATGGCGCCGGCCAGCAGCGCGCCGAACTGCAGGCCCAGGACGGTGATGATGGGAATCATGGCGTTGCGCAGGGCGTGGCGATAAACCACCGTGCGCTCAGGCAATCCTTTGGCGCGGGCGGTGCGGATGTAGTCGTGGCTGAGTTCTTCGAGCATCGAAGTCCGCACCATGCGAGTTAGGATCGCGGCCAGCGCGCCGCCCATAGTGATCGCGGGCAAAATTAGATTTGCGAATGTGCCCGAGCCAGAGACGGGCAGCCATCCCAGCTTGATGGCGAAGAGTAAAATCAGTACCGGGCCCAGCGCGAAATTGGGGAACGAGAGGCCGAACAGACTGACTACGCTGAGCGCGCGGTCATCCCAGTGATTGCGTCGGCGCGCCGAGTGGACGCCTGCAGGAATGGAAAGCACGATCGCCACCAACAATGCCGCCAGAGTTAACTGCAGCGTATAGGGATAGCGCTGCACAATCAGGCTGCTGACGCTTTGATTCAGGCGAACCGAAAGGCCGAGATCGCCGTGGAGAACACCTTTCCAGTAATGGATGTATTGTTGACCTAACGGGACATCGAGTCCGTAGGCGTGGCGGGCGGCTTGTATGTCGGTGGCGGGAGCGCCTTCGCCGAGCATTTGCAAGATGGGATCGCCGGGGACGAGGTGAATGAGGAGGAAGACGATCGAGACTACCAGCCAGACTACCGGGACGGTGTAGAGCACGCGCAGGGAGAGGTAGCGGAGCATAGAGTCAGTGGCTAGCGATTAGTGGCCAGTGGTCAGTAGTTCAATATCACTTGGTTGGGAAGGGCATGGCTTCAGCCGTGCCGCCTGCGGCCGGGACAAATGCGGCTTCAGCCGCTGAGGAGACCTCGGGAGCTAAAGCGCGAACAAGAAATCTCAACGATCCAACAGCACGAGTGAACTCGCGCCCTCCCCTTAAACCCGAACCACAAATCGCGTCCAATATACCTTAATCCCCGGCCTTGCTCACGGCTGCGGGCTCCAGCTTTTCGATCCGGATCTTGGCGATGCGGTGGCCTTCCATTTCTTCTACCGAATAACGGTGGCCATCATAATCGAAACCGTCGCCTAACCTGGGAATCTTCTGCAGGCGGGCGAGGACGAAGCCGGCCAGGGTCTCGAATCCGGAATCGCGGGGCACGGAAAGCTGGTATTGCGATTCGAGATCGCGAATGCTGACCGCGCCTTCGAGGACGATCGCGATTTTTCCCTCCACGAAGGGCTGCTCGGGCGGAGCCAGGTCGAACTCGTCCTCGATCTCGCCGACCAACTGCTCAAGGATGTCCTCAACTGTGATCACGCCCGCGGTTGAGCCGAACTCGTCGACCACCACGGCCAGATGCCGTTTGCGTTCCTTGAATTCATCGAGCATTTCGGCCAGAACTTTGGTTTCCGGCACCACCAGCACGTCGTGCATGATCTGGCTGATCTTCATGACTGCGATGCGCGTGGCCACTGGTTGCATGGGGCTAACAGTCAAGCGGAGGCGGGTCCATCGCATTAAGTCTTTGGCATAGAGCACGCCGATGATGTGCTCGGGACCGCGCAATGGGTCGTACACCGGAACGCGCGAATGCTGCTCCTCGACAATGCGGGTGAGGGCCTCTTCCAGAGTCAGGTTGCCGGGTAGAGAAAAGATGTCCGGCCGCGGCACCATGACCTCGCGCACCGTGATGGTTTCCAGTTCGAGCGCGTTGTGGATCATCTCTTCCTGCGAAGGCGGGATTTGCCCTAGCTGGCGGCTGGCGGTGACGATCAACTTGAGTTCGTCCGGAGAATGAATCGGGCCTTGGCGTATCTTGCGTGAACCGAAGATACGGAGCACTGAGCCTGCCGCCCGGCTCATCAGGAAGATCAACGGGCGGGTGATTGTGAGAAAGACGTCCATCGGGGCAGCCACGGCCAGGGCAATCTGCTCGGCGCGCTGCAACGCCAGAGACTTGGGCACCAATTCACCCAGAATCACGTGCATGCAGGTGATCAGGCTGAAGGCGATGATAATCGCGATGGTATGGGCATAGACTGCGGCGTGCGGAACCTGGCGGAGGAAAGGCAGGCCCTCCACCATGTGGGCGGCCATGGGCTCGCCGAGCCAGCCGAGGGTCAGACTGACGACAGTGACCCCCAACTGGACGCCGTTGACCAGTTCATCCAGGTTGCGGTGCAGTTTTTGCACTGCGCGGGCGCCGATACGGCGGGCCTCGATGAGTTGCTGGATGCGCGTCTCGCGAATGCTCACCAGCGCAAACTCGGCGGCGGCAAAGAAGGCGTTGGCCGCGACCAGGAGAAAAATAAGGAACACCCGGAGCAGCACGAATGCAATCATGGAAGCTCTAATTCTAACATTCCAAAGGAAGTTTCCCGCACCGCAACCCGCTAAGTTGTTGTAACATTAGGCCCAAAGCTGGTCCAAGTCCGGCCTTGAGCGGCTTCGCTGCAGTTGATTCCTTGCTTTCATTTTCGCCTATCCGCGGTCTAACGCAGCAGGCGGCTCATTCAAGGCACAACGGGAAGCATCTCAGGGGCGAATACCAATTTCCAGGAACAAACCACCGAACTCTCACGTAACTAACATCGAGAGCGAGCGCGAGTTCGATTCAGCAGGAGGCAGGCGTGAACGGCAACGGTAACGGCAAGAAGAAGCGGAAACGGATCATCATCATCGGCATCATTGTGGGCGTCGTCCTGGTTTTCGCCATAGCGCTTTTTGCCGTCGCTCGCGGCGGCACCAAAATCGATCCTTCCAAGCTGGCCAAGGTGGAAAAGGGCGATTTGGCGAAAAGCGTAGTGGCCACAGGCAAGGTCACCCCCATTACCAAAGTAGAGGTCAAGTCGAAAGCCAGCGGCATCGTGAAAAAGCTTCTGGTGGACTACGGCGACAAAGTGAAGAAGGGTCAGCTCCTGGTGCAGTTGGACAAAGTTGAGATTGAAGCCCAGGTGGAGCAGTCTGAAGCTGCCCTGCAAGCCGCCGAAGCCAATCTTAAGAGTTCCCAGGCCGACTACGAGCGCGCCAAAGTCGATGCCGAAGGGCCAGACGTGCCCTTACTGAAGCGTGAGTATGACCGGGCCACTGGCATGGCAAAAGAGGGCGTGGTTTCGGTTTCGACCCTGGACGAGGCGCAGAAAAATTACCAGATGGCGCTGAACAAGCAGAATGTCTCAAAAGCCCAAGTCATCGTGCTGGAGGCCAAAATCGCCCAGGCTCGGGCCGAGGTGGCGCGCGACCGGGCCAACCTGAAGCAACTACAAGAGCAGCTCAGCTACACGGATATTGAATCTCCGATTGACGGAATCGTGCTTTCCCGCGATGTGCAAATGGGCGACGCGGTCAGCTCCATTCTGGTCTTGGGGTCCTCAGCCACACTCGTGATGACTCTAGGCGATACCAGCCAGGTGTATGTGAAGGGCAAAGTGGATGAGAGCGATATCGGCAAGGTCTACCTGGGCCAGCCAGCACGCATCAAAGTGGAGTCTTTTAAAGACAAAACGTTTAACGGCGTGGTGACCAAAATTTCTCCCATGGGCGTGGAAAAAGACAACGTGACCACATTCGAGGTGCGGGTTTCGATCAACAATCCGGGTGGCGAATTGAAGGCCGAGATGACCGCCAACGCGGAAATCATCCTGGAAGAGCACAAAAACGTTTTACAGATCCCCGAAGGCTCGATCATCTACGACAAAGACAAGAAAGCTTCGGTTGAGATACCTGACAGCAGCGCGAAAGACGGAAAAAAGAAGCTCGCGGTCAATATCGGCATCTCGAACGGCGCCAAAACTGAGGTCTTGGGCGGCCTGAAGGAAGGCGACCAGGTGGTCTTGCAGTAAAAGCCGCGATACGACGAAAAATTCTGGCTTCGGGAGGAACCATGAGGCTTCAGCGAGGGATCGCTTTGGTTGCGGTGGCGTGGGTATTGGCGGCTGGGTTGTACTTTTCTTCGATCCCTGCGATGGCAGCCGCGGAAGGCTCGTTCCAGCGTACGCTGCAGGTAAACGGCCCGGTGAATCTGGACATCACGACGGGCGCCGGCAGCATCAGCGTCCGTCCTGGAAGCGGTACTGAAGTCCAGATTACCGGCCACATCAAGGCGGGCGATTGGTTCAGCTCGGGCTCTGAGGAAAAGGTAAAGAGGATCGAGCAGAACCCTCCCATACAGCAGAGCGGCAATGACATTCGCATCGGTCACATCGATGACCCAGACCTGCGCCACAATATTTCCATCGACTACGAAGTGATCGTACCAGTGCAGACCGAGTTGCGGGCGCACAGTGGCTCGGGCAATCAGAGCGTGGAAGGCATTCGGGGTCCCGCGCAAGTAGAGGCGGGCTCGGGAGGCTTGAAGATTTCCTCGATCGGCGATCACGTACGGGCAGAGACCGGATCGGGCAACATCGAGCTCGACCGGATCAAAGGGAGCGTTCACGCCCAAACCGGCAGTGGCTCAATTCGTGCTGGCGACATTGCGGGTGGCTTTGAGGGCGACACCGGCAGCGGGCGCATCACGCTGCAGCAGACTGCTCCGGGCTCGGTGCGTGCCGAGACGGGCTCCGGCGGTTTGGAGCTGCACGGACTCAGCGGATCGCTCGAAGCCAAGGCGGGCAGCGGAACCATTCACGCTGACGGTCAGCCAACTGGGGCATGGAGCGTGCACACTGGATCGGGATCCGTCGAGCTTAAGTTGCCCTCAGACGCCGCGTTCGATCTGGATGCTCACACCAGCTCAGGGTCGATCTCCGTCGATCATCCCGTAACGGTGCAGGGAAACCTGGGCCACAAGGAGATACGCGGCAAGGTCCGTGGCGGAGGCGTGCCGGTGGAAGTGGCGACTGGGTCGGGAGATATTCAGATCCGGTAAGGCTGATCTACGGCCGGTAAGCCCTGATCATTCGGTGATTCCCGCCCGGCTGCTTCCATCGCCAGAAGTCTCTTTGCGGATCTGCACGGGACAACTCTCTGCCGAGAGTTCTTGTATTAAATCAATGAAATCGTCGGCCAACACCTTTGCTCCGGCTCCAATCTTGTCGTAGTTCTTGATCACCAGCTTATAAGGAATCTCTAAGCGATTGATTGACCCCGTGGCGATGCTGTCGCGCAGCGCATTGAAGTTGCGTCCGTGCCACTCAGGTGCTCCCACAGCCTGGAGGAACGCATCGTAAACGTCATCCTGTGTCAGCCAGTCTGCGCCGTCGAGAACCAACTCCTTCATATCCGTATCCGCGTCCAAATGATACCGGATAAAAAACTGGAGCCGCGCTAAACTACGTTTCCATTGCGGCGCGATCGACCATCCATTACCTCCGTACCTTGACTCTTGCACCATAGCACGTTACTTTCGCCATTCAGGGGTGAATTCCGCTTACTGGATATCAAGGAGTACCTTGGCACAACGGCCGATCATCACACTGACCACGGATTTCGGACTCAACGATCATTTCATCGGAGTGCTCAAGGGCGTCATCCTGGAGATTGTCCGCGATGTCGAGATCGTGGATATTTGCCATTCGGTGCAGGCATTCGATGTGCTCGATGGCGCTCTGACTATCGCGCAGGCGTATTCCTACTTCCCTTCCGGCACGGTGCATCTGGTGGTGGTTGATCCGGGAGTGGGGAGCGCGCGGCGTCCGATTCTGGCCTCGAGCGAACGTCATCATTTCGTCGCCCCCGATAACGGCGTTCTTTCACTCATTTATGGACGCGAAGAGCGAATGAGCGTCCGCCATATCAGTGCCGACCACTACTATCAGCAGCCGGTGAGCAACACGTTTCACGCCCGCGATATTTTTGCGCCCGTGGCAGCCTATCTGGCCAAGGGAGTGGATGGGGCCAAGTTCGGGGAGGAAATTACCGACTTCGTGCGTTTCAACGCTCCCAAGCCCAAGCCGACGGACGGAAAGACGTTGCGGGGCGTGGTCCTCAAAGTGGACCGCTTCGGCAACCTGGTGACCAACATCACGCCGCAGGATGCGCCCATGCTGTTTGAAGCCGAGCCTGCGCCCTTCCGGCTGGTGGTGGGCAAGCGAGAAATCAGCGAGATTCACAAGAATTATTCCGAAGGCGCTCCGGGCGAGGTGTTTGGAATCCTGGGCAGCATGGGATATTTGGAAATCGCCGCCAACCGTGGCTCGGCCGCGCAACAGGCCGGGGCGACCAAGGGCAGCGAGGTTTCCCTGGTGCTGGAAGGCGCCGCGGCAGCGTCGCAAGGCGAATAGGCGGCTGCGACGATCCCGGAGGAACCCAGATTCCTCGTCGCCTTCGCTCCTCGGATTGACAAGATCTTTAGTATTCTGCAGCAGTATTCTGCAGCCTGCCTGGCTAGGAACTCTTGGCTACGGGATGGACGTAGCGCTCCATTTCTGCGGTCCATTTGAGGAAACGCCAGAGATGGCTGCGTTCGCGCCAGACAAACTCCCAGAACTCAAGAAAACCGATCTGCTGCATTTTCACGCCGCAGTAGGTTTCTACCCGCCAGAGAAGATAGGGGCTGCGCCAGGGAGTGAGGCGGTGTCCGCGCGTTGCATTCCAGAGGAAGCGAAGCATGTAGCGCATGGCGTATACACATCATACCCACGGAGGGCACAGAGCACACAGTGATGCTGAAAGCACGTCGTTCGAAAATGCCACGCTGCGGTCCGCCCGATAACCCCATGCTAGAATCGCAATTCCCTGCTCGAGGATTTTTCGCGCATGTCTGATGCTGATGCCCGCCAGAAGGCGGAAGACCATTACTACGCCGCACTCGACCTGGTCGCGGAAGGCGAGCAGGAACGAGCGCTGGCGGAGTACGAGAAGTCGTTAGCGGCCGACCCTACGTTCACCGAGGCCATGCACGGTCTGGCGCGGGTGTTGCAGGACCTGAACCGTCTGGACGAAGCCATCGCGGTAGCCAAGCGGATCTCCGAGGTCGATCCCGACGACGTGCTCGCCCACACCAGCCTGTCGGTGCTCTACCAGAAAAAAGGGATGATCCCCGAGGCGGAAGCCGAGGGAAACAAGGCGAGAGTCTTGGGATGGAAGCAGCAGTTGAAGAAAAGCGGATCTTAGCTCTGGGCTCTTGGCAACTGGCGTCGAGATCGTGCCGGACTTGGGGTGTCGCAGGTTTGGCTAAAAGCCAAAAGCTAAGAGCCAAGAGCTGAAAGCTACAAATCGTACTTCTTCACCAAATGCCGAAACGAGCGGTAGGAAATCTTCAGCAGGTCGGCGGCGCGGGTCTGCACGCCGTTGGACTGGTTTAGGGCACTTTGCAGCAACGATTTCTCGATGTCGGCCACGTACTTCTCCATATCCATGTCCTCAGGCAGCAAACCGCCTGCCGAGGACAGGCCTGCCGCGCCGCCGAATCCGACTCCTGCGGCGGCGGCGCGCGCTTTGGGCTTTTCTGCCGGCAGCTCCACGTGCAGTTCGTCTGTGGTTTCGAGAGCCACGGCCCGCTCTACGGTGTTTTCGAGCTGGCGGACGTTGCCCGGCCAATCGTAGCCCCATAGGGCTTCGAGCGATCCCATGCTGACCCGCAGAATGCTCTTTCCGGCCGAGGGCGCGTATTTCTTCAGGAAGTGGCTCACCAGCAGCGGGATGTCTTCGCGACGCTCGCGCAGCGCGGGTACCTGGACGGGAATCACGCTCAGGCGGTAGTAGAGGTCTTCGCGGAAGGAACCGTCAGCCACCTGCTTGTCGAGATCACGGTTGGTCGCGGCAATGACGCGGACGTCGATGGCAATTTCATTTGTGCCGCCAACCGGGCGGATACAGCGTTCCTGCAGCACGCGCAACAGTTTGACCTGCATGGTCAAAGTCATTTCGCTGATTTCATCGAGAAAGATGGTTCCCTGGTCGGCCACCTCGAACAAGCCGCGCTTGTTCTGGTTCGCTCCGGTGAACGCGCCCTTCACGTAGCCAAACAGTTCGCTTTCGAGCAGGGTTTCCGGGAAGGCCCCGCAATTGATGGAGACAAAAGGCTCGCCGGCCCGCGGAGAACACACGTGTACTGCCCGGGCAACCAGTTCCTTGCCAGTCCCGCTTTCGCCATAAATCAGGATGGTGCTCTGCGTGGAGGCCACAGTGCGGATGGTCTGTTTGAGCTTCTCCATCGCAGGACTCACGCCGACGATGTTGTCGAGCGAATTGCGCGTGGCAGCATCGCGTTTAAAGGCAAAATTCTGGCGGCTCAGCGCTATCTTTTGCAGGGCGCGATTAATCGCCAGCTTGATTTCCTCGACCAGGCCGGGAGACTTGCGAATATAGTCCGTGGCGCCGCCCGCTTTGACCGCCTGCACTGCGGCTTCATAGTCATCGACTGCCGTCATCAGGATGACCGCCGAATCGGGAGACACTTGATGAGCGTAGCGCAACACTTCAATGCCATCGGTATTGGGCATCTTGATGTCCGTGACAATGACGTCGTAAAGCGCGCCATCCAGCTTCCGCTTGGCGTCATCTCCGGAGGTCACGGTTTCGACTTTGTGGTTCTCGCGCCGCAACGCGATGTCCAGCATTTGGCAGATGGAACGTTCGTCGTCGCAGACCAGAATGTTACCCACGCGCCCGGCCTCCTGCTACGGCAGCGGCAGCGCTGCTCTTTTCGGTGTGGCGGGACAAGGGAACGGGCTGCCCGGCGGAGGAAACACGTTCCACGGGAAGCTGTTCGCTGGCCATGCGGCGCAGTCGCAGCACAAACACGCTGCCTTCCCCCGGCTTGGAGCGCACCCAGACCTTGCCCTCGTGCGCCTGGACGATCTGGTACACAATGGCAAGGCCGAGACCGGTGCCTCCCTCAAACTGTGACTGGAATGGTTCGAAGATTTTCTCCACCAGCTGCGGATTGATCCCCGGCCCGGTATCGGCAAAACTGATCTGCCAATCCTCCCCCACGGCGTCCAGAGAGACGGAAAGACTTCCGCCCTCGGGCATGGCTTTGACCGCGTTTTCGCAGAAATTCCAAAAGACCTGTTTGATCTTGTCACCGTCGGAAAGCGCCCACGCTTGCGGGACACTGAACCGCCGCTGAATGCGGATTCCGGTCCTTTGCGCCAGCAGCCGGTTCTCAAGCAAGGTCAGCGTGTCTTCCAGCAGCGGAACCAGATCGGCCTTGGTGAACTGGTATTGCTTGCCGCGGGAATAGGCCAGAAAATCGGTAATAATGCCGTTCAAACGTTCCGATTCGCGGGTGACGATTTGCAGCAGTTGGCGATGTTCGTCGCTCAGGTCAGGGATGCCCGACAGCATGCTGACCGACCCGGCGATGGAGGTCAAGGGATTGCGAATCTCGTGGGCGATGGCGGCCGCCAGGCGCCCCACGGCGGCCAGGCGGTCTTGAGTGCGCAGGTCGCGCTCCAGACGACGGATTTCCGTGAGATCGTCGAAGGTGTAAACATATCCGATACAGCCCCGGCCCGGCACTTCCAGCGATGAGGCCATAACCCGGAAGGTTTTGCGGAACTTGTTGGGCGTGATGCACCGCACTTCCGCGTGGGTGCGCTCGGACCCAACGTTGGGCAGAGGATCAAGAAAAAACTGCTGTACCGGCTGATACACCAGATCGTTTTCCCTCCGGTCGAACATTTGAAGGGCGGCGGCGTTCACCAGGGTGATGTATCCATCGAGTCCGGTGGTGATCAGACCGCCGCTGATGGATTGCACGATGTTCTCGTGCAAAGCCTGCAGATTCTCGAGCGCGCCGCTGGCGTGCCTGAGCTTCACATCCGCCTGGCGCAGCTTGGTGGCCAGCAATCCTGCAAGATAGGCAACGGCCAAATAGCCGAACAGATTGACGAAAATAATTGCCTGCAGTGCCCCCAACCCCGGGTGCGTAGTGGAGTAAGACGGAATGACCTCGAAATAGGTCAGTTCCAGCACGGTTCCGTACAGGATGAAGGCCAGCGCCGCTGCGAGATATGCCCAGGCTTTCGGGAGCATGATGCAGGCGACGATAATCACCAGCGGATAAAGGAAATTCAGCGAGCTGTCAACGCCGCCTGTGGCGTACACCACCATGCTGACCAGCGCAAGGTCAGTAAGCACCTGCAAAAGCGACTGGATGCGATGTTCCTCCCAGAACGAGATCAGAAGGAGGTAGAACACTGACATCGCATACCACAACAGCACAATATCGATGAACAGCCGGACAGGGAGATTGCTGGGCGTAAGCCGGGCTATGGCCAGCTCGATCCCCAACAGAAACGTGAGGATAATGATGCGGACTTTGGCCAGCCAGGCCAGCCCAAGCCGCTCATCGAATGTCGACTGCATGCCTGATCCTTATCCGGTCAATCCGGGCGCCCTGCCCGGAGAACGTAAAGCGCGGCAACTTGCAAACTGTGGCGCGCGGTAAGAGTTGAAACAGCGGGGAAAGCCGGGGCGAGAGCGCCCGCCCGGCTTTCCCGGAGCTGAGTCTTAGCCGGCCAGTTTCGCGATCATCGAGAACAGCGGCATATACAACGAAATGACGATGCCGCCGATCATGACGCCCAACAAGCCGATGATGACCGGTTCCAACATGGCCAACATGTCTTTGGTGGCAACGTCGACTTCGTCTTCGTAGAAGTCTGCGATCTTCTGCAACATGGCATCCATGGCGCCGGTGGCTTCGCCGACTCCGATCATCTGCGTAACCATGTTGGGGAAGACGCCAGATTCGCGCAGAGGATCGACAATGGTGCGGCCTTCTTCAATCGCCTTGCGCACCTTCATCAACGCCTCTTCGAGAACTGCGTTGCCCGAGGTCTTGGCGGTAATGCTCAAGCCTTCGAGAATCGGCACGCCTGACGTGATCAGGGTGCCGAGGGTACGGGTGAAACGCGCCACCGCGATCTTGCGCAGAAGTTGTCCGAGAATCGGCAGCTTGAGCAGCATGTAATCAAACGCGTAACGACCGCGCGGATCTTTACGGATTTGCCCCACGCCAAAATAGATGCCCACCCCACCCACCAGGAAAAACCACCAGAATTGGCCGACGAACGCGCTCAGTCCGATCACGATTCGTGTGGGTAGCGGCAGGGCAACGCCCAGGCCGATGAACAGGTTGGCGAAGATCGGGACCACCCACTTCAGCAGGGCGCCGACGATCAGGAAGGCCAGCGAGACAACCGCCACCGGGTAGACCAGGGCCGACTTCACAGCGGCGCGGAGTTTCACCGCCTTTTCCACATAGATCGCCAGGCGCTGGAGAATGATGTCCAGAATGCCGCCGGTTTCGCCGGCATCGATCATGTTGACCGTGAGGTCGTCGAAGATCTTGGGATACTGCTGCATGGCTTTTGACAGGGTGGAACCGCCTTCCACCGTGGTCCGCACGCCAGTCAAGGTTTTCTGGAATGCCGGGTTTTCCTGGTTCGCCGCCAGAATCTCCAGGCACTGCACCAAGGGAAGACCGGCGTCAATCATGACCGAGAACTGGCGGAAAAAGATCGCGATGTCCTTGGTTTTGACCTTACCGGACCCGAAAGTCGGCAGGACAAATTCTTTGCCCTTCTCCCGGATGGGGCCGGGGGTGATGCGTTCGCGCCGCAACTGGGTGACCAAGGTCTCCTTGTTTACCGCGGAGCGCTCGCCGCTTACTTTCTCGCCGGAGTCTTTCTTTCCCGAAAATGTAAAAACTGGCATGTAAGTCTCTCCTCGCTGCTAAATCCTCCCAGGCTCACTGCTTCGGCGTCCTGGGCCGCCTTGCTTGCCGTCCGCTACGCTTGTGACGAAACGGATCCTTGCCGATCTTTCATTCTTGCCGATCTTTCATCCTCGCCGCCTAGCGCTTGCCAGGTGCGGCCCCCTTAGCCATGGTGCCGGCGCGGTTCTGCAGGGTGGCGCCGCGGCTGATCATTTCGTTCAATTCGTCCTGGTTGCTGGAGCGGGAAAGCGCCATCTCCAGGGAAATCTGCTTCTGGGCATAGGCTGTCGCCAGCGCCTGATTGAAGGTCTGCATGCCAAATTTGTCCTGGCCGGATTGCATGGCCGAGTAAATCTGGTGGATTTTGTCTTCGCGAATCAGGTTGCGGATGGCGGCATTGGGCACCATGATCTCCATGCACATGGCGCGGCCTTTCCCGTCGGTCCGGGGCAGCAGGCTTTGGCACATGATGCCTTCGAGCACCAGCGACAACTGGGCGCGAATCTGCGGCTGCTGGTGCGCCGGGAACACGTCGATGATGCGGTTGATGGTGGAAGACGCCGAGTTAGTGTGCAGAGTGCCGAAGGTCAAGTGACCGGTTTCAGCGATACGCAATGCGGACTCAATGGTTTCCAGATCGCGCATTTCGCCGATCAGCACCACATCCGGATCTTCACGGAGCGCGGCGCGCAAGGCGTCACTGAAGCTCTTGGTATCGGCGTGCAGCTCGCGCTGGTTGACCACGCAGTTTTTGTTCATGTGGACGAACTCGATCGGGTCCTCGATGGTGAGGATGTGATCGTGCCGTTCACTGTTGATCTTGTCGATCATGGCGGCCAGGGTCGTGGATTTGCCGGAGCCGGTTGGTCCGGTCACCAGCACCAGTCCGCGCGGCTTGTCGCACAGCTTGCTGACCACGGCCGGCAGTCCCAGCTGGTTGAACGACTTGATCTCAAAAGGAATGAGACGGAACACAGCCGAGGTCGCGCCGCGCTGATTGAACGTATTGGCACGAAACCGGGCCAGTCCCTTCAACCCGAAGGAGAAGTCCAGTTCGAGATTTTCTTCGAAGCGGTGCTTCTGCGCGTCGGTCATGACGCTGTAGGCGAGCTGTTTGGTCTCCGCCGGCGTCATCTGGGGCAGATCGAGCGGCACCAGGTGTCCGTGCACGCGAATTTGCGGCGGCGAGTTGGTGGTGATGTGAAGATCGCTTCCTCCCATCTCCAGCAGTCGTTTCAACAAATCACTTAGTGAGAGCGCCATATATTTTCGTTTCCCTTCGTGTTCCTTCCCATGCTTCGAACTTTTGCTTCTTGCCTAAACTCAATGAATGGTCTCGCGGGCCACTTCTTCCAGCGTGGTCATGCCTGCCGCCACTTTGATCAAGCCGCTGCGGCGCAGCGTGATCATGCCCCGTTCAATCGCTTTCTTTTTCATTTCGACCGCAGAAGCGCCCACCAGGACGAGTTCCCTGATCTCGTCATCCACTTCCATGACTTCGTAAAGACCGGTGCGGCCCTTGTATCCGGTGTTGTTGCAGGTGCCGCAACCCCGGCCTTTTTGGATCTTGGTGGTCTTGGCCTCTTCGGGCGTGTACCCTTCCTCGATCAAAGCTTGCTGCGGTACTTCGACCACTTCGGCACATTCCCGGCAGATACGGCGGACCAGGCGCTGGGCGCAGATCAGGTGCACCGAAGTCGCCACCAGGAACGGTTCAATACCCATGTTCATGAGGCGGGTAATGGTCTCGGGCGCGCCATTGGTGTGAAGCGTGGAGAGCACCAGGTGGCCGGTGAGGGCCGCTTTGATGGCGATTTCTGCGGTTTCAAAGTCACGGATTTCGCCGACCAGAATGATGTTCGGGTCCTGCCGAAGAAAGGCGCGGAGTGCGGCCGCAAAGTTCAAGCCGATCTGCTCCTTCATCTGCACCTGGTTGACTCCGGCCAGCTGGAATTCCACCGGGTCTTCGGCCGTCATGATGTTGGTGTCGGGCGTATTGAGGCGGGCGATCGAGGAATACAGCGTGTTGGTCTTGCCCGACCCGGTCGGTCCGGTCACCAGCACCATTCCGTAAGGTTTCAGAATCGCCTTTTCAAACTTAACCAAGGACTCCGACTCGAAACCGAGCTTGGTCATGTCCAGGCGCAGGTTTTCCTTGTCGAGGAGCCGGAGCACAATCTTTTCGCCCCACAGGGTGGGCAGGGTGCTGACGCGGAAATCGAGCTGCTTCTTCCTTCCGCCCAGGTTCATTTTCAGCATGATGCGGCCGTCTTGCGGTAAGCGCTTTTCGCTGATGTCCAGCTTGGCCATGATCTTGACGCGCGAAATGATGGCGTCTTTAAGCTTTAACGGCGGAGACATGATCGACTGCAGTACGCCGTCAATGCGGAAGCGGACGCGGAATTCCTTCTCGTAGGGCTCCATGTGAATGTCGCTTGCGCCCCGCTTCACGGCATCGGTCAGCACCAGGTTGACCAGCTTGACGATGGGAGCCTCGTCGGCCGCCTTCTCCAGGTTGGCCAGGTCCATCTCGGCTTCTTCAGCCTGCAGCTCGACGTCGGCATCGCCCATGTCGGTCATCGACTGCATGACCGTCTCGAGATCTTCCTGCTGGGTAGTGCCGTAGGCTTTTTCGATGCCCTCCAGAATCGAGCTTTCCGACGCAACCACCGGCTCGATGTTGAAACCGGTCATGAACTTGATGTCGTCCATGGCGAAGACGTTGGTCGGGTCGACCATGGCGATCGTCAGCGATGCGCCTACGCGGCTCAAAGGCAGAATCTGGTAGCGCTTCGCAGTCTCGAACGGAATCAGCTTGACCACGGAAGCGTCGATCTCAAAATATGAAAGATTGATGGCGGGAACGCCGTACTGCCGCGATAGAAAGTTGGTAACGTCCTCATCGGTGAGGAAGCCCAGTTTCACCAGGGCGGAGCCCAGGCGACAGTTCGTCTCCTTCTGGACCTTCGTTGCCTGTTCCAACTGCTCTGGGGTTATGACCTTCTCTTTAACGAGAAGATCACCCAGTCGTTGAGACATACCTCGGACTCCTCTTTAAGCGACAGAGAAATTACGGTTTATGGTTACCGGCGCGAAATCGCTGCCTGTTCAGGGGGGAGCAATTGCAGCCTATCGCGTTGACACAAATTGTCAACGCATATGGGTTACGGCACCAGTAACTTTGGTACCTGTACTGGATGTGGAGTTTCCGGCAATTGTCTGCGCTGCTACAAAATCCGCGACTGACGCGTATTTCGTGAATTGGCTGAGATTACGTGCTTCCGCAGGTCATGACCTTCAGTAAGCGGGACGAGCCCCAGCGAACTGAGAACTGGTCCTGACGTCGACCCAGCCTTCCACAAACAGCCAACCGACGCCGACTGATTTGGTCCAATCTTAAAAAAATTGGTTCTGAGGGTTGGGCTTGGAAGATAGCTGGGGAGGAGCAGCGACGTATGCGCGCCGCTAACACTTCAGATTCTGCATGAGGCTTATAATGAAAGCCCAAGACCCCGGTTCACTTGTAAGCTGCGCGCCGGGCACTGCTCGCCGTGGCCGTCTCGGCTCCAAACCGCTCGAACGAAAGAACGCACCGCAAGAGGGTCATCCTTTGGCTGGTGATCGGGATTGCTCTGCTTTTCGGGCTTCTGCTCTCTCAATCGTCGTTTGACTTGCCTTTTCTGAATCCTGACACCAACCAGCAACTCCTTTTCTTCGCTGCTCTTTCCGCTCTGGTTTTTCTTCTATTCGTCGCGCTGACGTTCGTGCTGATGCGCAATCTGCTGAAACTATTCGCAGAGCGCAGGCTGGGGGTTTTAGGTTCCAAGTTCCGGACGCGCCTGGTGGTCGTAGGTCTGTTGCAATCGTTTCTACCGGCCATCTTCATGTTCTGGTTTGCCTATGGCTTGATGAACCGGTCGGTCGATAAATGGTTTTCCAGTCCGGTGGAAGAGGTCCGCCAGGACACTTCTGTAATGGCTTCCTTACTCTCGAGATACGCGTATCAGAACGCGCAGGCTGAGGCCCAATCGATTGCCGCCGCCCCGGAGACGGAGCACGCCTTTGAAGGTCACAGTTTTGCCGGAGTGGTGAACGAATTCCGCCGGCACGAAGCCACATTGCAGGGCGGGTTTGCGCTGGCGATTGTGGATGGAAACGCCGAGGCCAGTTTCGGGGCGCCTGCGCCCTGGGGCCTGCTCAAGGCCCAACTGCCTTTGCAGAAGCTCAATTCGGCCAGTCCCTTGCACTTCACCTGGGACCAGAGCGATTACATCCTGGGGAGCGCTCCGGTCAACGGCCGCGGCCTGATTTTGGTTGCCATGCTTTTGCCTCCGAGGTTTTCGCAGGCGGTACGGCAACTCGAAGCCAGCCGAGAACGCTACGATCAGCTTGCCCAACAAAAAAGGCGGGTGCGCCGCACTTACATGGGCCTGTTGCTGTTGCTCACGGTGCTGGTGCTCTTCGCCACCACCTCGCTGGCGTTTTTTCTCTCCAAGCTGGTGACCCGTCCGGTCGCGGCGCTGGCGGAGGCAACGCAGGAGATCTCGCGGGGCCGCCTCGACTACCGGGTGGAAGTGCCGGCGGCGGATGAACTGGGAGATCTGGTCCAGTCCTTCAACCGAATGGCCGGAGACCTCGAGGCCAGCCGCCGCCAGATCGAATCTTCGTCTCGCGATCTTGGCGCCGCCAACATCGCGCTGGAGCAGCGGCGGCGTCATATCGAAACCATTTTGGAGAGTATTCCCACCGGCGTGCTTTCTCTCGACGCCGATCGCCGCGTGACCCACGCCAATCACGCCTTGTTGCGCCTGTTTGGTCCGGGCGGGGCGGAGTCCGGGACGCCCGAGGAACTTATTGGCGCTGAACTCTCGGATGTGTTCCCTGCCGAGGTATGCGAGGACCTTCAGCCTCTGTTGCGGCGGGCGGACCGTATGGGCACAACCACAAGCCAGATTGAACTTGCTCTGGCGCGAGCCAAACTCGATGTGGCAGTAACCGTGGCCACGCTGCAGCATGCCGGCCAGGGCCTTGGCTACGTGCTGGTGTTTGAAGATTTGTCCGATCTGCTGAAAGCCCAGAAACAAGCCGCATGGCGCGAAGTGGCTCGCCGCGTAGCACACGAGATCAAGAATCCTCTAACCCCCATCGCACTTTCTGCCGAGCGCATCCGGCGTCACCTCAACCGCGGCGTTCCTCCCGACGCGGCTTCGGTCGAAGTGCTGCACGGTTGCGCCGAGAGCATTGGCAGCGCGGTCGAAACTCTGCGCACCCTGGTGGATGAATTTTCCACCCTGGCACGCTTCCCCACTGCCCAGCCCCAGCCCGCGAATATCAACTCGATTGTGGAGAGCGCCCTGACCATGTTTAATGGGCGCCTCGACAAGATTCGCGTGCAGACCTTCCTGAGCAGCGACCTGCCCGAGGTAATGGCCGACTCCGAAGCCATCAAGCGTGTGTTGGCCAACCTGGTCGACAACGCCGCCGAAGCCATGCAAGGCTCGCTGGTGCGGGAAATCCAGATCTCCACCTCACTGGTCGCCAGCCGCGATGCGGTCGAGATCGTCGTATCGGATACGGGCGACGGCGTTACTCAGGAATTGAAGGAGAAACTTTTCCTGCCCTACTTCTCGACCAAGAAGCGCGGCACCGGGCTCGGGTTAGCAATCGTGAGCCGCATCATTGAAGACCATCACGGCTCGATTCGGGTCGAGGAGAACGCGCCCGTGGGAGCAAGATTCGTGGTCGAATTGCCGGTCGCGCCCGAAGCGGTTAACCCGCCCCCAATTACTCAGCATGCATAGCATCCTCATTGTGGATGATGAGTCCGGCATTCGCCAGTCGCTGAAGGGCGTGCTGGAAGATGAAGGCTATAAAGTCCTCGTCGCCGAAAGCGGAGAGGCTTGCCTCGAGGCCGTACGCCGGCGAGCGTTCGACGTCGTTCTGCTTGATATTTGGCTGCCCGGCATGGATGGCCTCGAGACGCTGGAAAGAATGCGCGAAATGGACAATGGCCCGGAAGTCATCATGATCTCCGGCCACGGCACCATCGAAACTGCCGTGCGTGCGACCAAACTCGGGGCCTACGACTTTCTGGAGAAGCCCCTCTCTATCGATAGAACGCTGATCCTGGTCAAGAACGCGATCGATGCGAAGCGTTTGCGCCAAGAGAATCGTGATCTCAAACGGCAGCTCACACCGCGCAGTGTCATCGCTGGCGAGAGCATCCCCATGAAAGCGTTGCGCCAGCAGATCCAGCTTATGGCGCCCACCAACGGCCGCGTTCTTATTTACGGAGAGTCCGGCACGGGAAAGGAATTGGTGGCCCACGCCATTCACGCTCAGAGCCTGCGCAAGGATGAGATGTTCGTGGAAGTAAACTGCGCCGCCATTCCCGAGGACCTGATCGAGAGCGAACTCTTCGGCCATCTCAAGGGGTCGTTCCCTACGTCCACCGCCGACAAGGAAGGAAAGTTTCAGCGGGCCAACGGCGGCACACTCTTTCTCGATGAAATCGGCGACATGAGCCTCAAAACTCAGGCCAAGGTATTGCGCACTCTCGACGAGCAACGCGTTACCCCGGTCGGCAGCCAGGAACCGATCACGGTGGACGTTCGCGTCATCGCATCCACCAACAAAGACTTAGAGGAAGAAATCTCCCGCGGCAATTTCCGGGAAGATCTTTTCTATCGGCTCAATGTCATTCCGTTTTCGGTGCCGCCTTTACGCGAGCGCGGCGAAGACATTCCTTTGCTGGCGCGCCACTTTCTTAAGGAATTTTCCGCCACCTACGGCCGCCGGCCGCGCGAAATTACCGACGACGCCATCGATACCCTGATGCGCTATTCCTGGCCCGGCAATGTACGCGAGTTGCGCAATGTGATTGAACGAATCGTCATCATGAATCCCACGACCACACGTTTCGACCGCCGGCATCTGCCACCCCTGGTACATCGCGACGGCGGACGCCGCGCTGCCGGCGCAGAATTTTCCACGCTGCACCAGGCCCGCGCCGCCTATGAGCGCGACTACATTCTCAAGAAGCTCGATGAGAATCACGGCAACATCAGCCGCACCGCCGAAGTACTCGGCCTCGAGCGCAGCCATCTCTATCGCAAGATGAAGACTCTGGGTATTGCGGTGAAGGAATAGGTGTGAGAGTTTACTGAACGGACATTGACTGACCAAAACGGTCAGCTCAAGCGGTTGCTTTTCATCCCTGCCCCTGCTTCAACATGTGAATCTCAGTTCCGTTCTTGCGGAATTGCACCTGGTCCATAAGCTGGTTGATCAAATAAATGCCACGCCCATGGTCGGAGTACAGGTTCTCTCCCTGCATCGGACTCGGTACCGTCTTGGGATCGAATCCAGTGCCCGGATCGCGAACGATAATCAGCATGCTCTGGTTTTCGTCGCACGCCACATCGCATTCAATCGTTTTGGAAGGATCTCCCTTGGCCCCGTGAACCACGGCGTTAGCCAGCGCCTCGGTCAGCGCCAGCTCGATATCGTCTTCTTTCCCCACCGCACATCTCATTTGCCGGACAACATCCATGACGCCTTCGACGACGGGCGGAATGGCACTGCGCTCCGCGGATAAGGTCACGCTCAACTTCAGGAGCAACTTGTTGCAATCAAAATTACGTATCGGAGTATCGTTCGGCATGGTCACCATCTTTCATCCGTCGTCCGCCATTCGCGGAACGCCCGCAGATTCTATAAGGCGCGCTGGAATCGGGCAAGAACAAGGTTCTCACGGCCCTTTCTGGCTAATTAGATGCTCGAACTGCCGTCTCCAGTCCAACTCTTCTACAAACTCGCGTGAGTCCCGCCAACCCGGCCGCACTTTGACAAACAGCTCCAGAAATACCCTCGTGCCCAGCATCTTCTCGATCTCCAGCCGGGCCGCGGTACCGACCTTCTTCAGCATTTGCCCGCGTTTGCCGACCAGGATTCCCTTTTGTCCCTCCCGCTCGCAAAAGATCACGGCGGCGATCCGCGTGAGCTTCGGGCGTTCTTCAAATTCCTCGATGACGACCGTAGTCTGGTAGGGCACTTCCTCGCTGGTCTCCTTCAGAACCTGCTCGCGGACGATCTCGGCCGCCATAAAGCGCGTCGGCTGGTCCGTGATCTGGTCCTCCGGGAAATATGGTTTTGCTTTTGGCAAGGCGCCGACGATCTTGTCGAGCAGCACATCCAGCCCCTTGCGCTTGAGCGCGGAGAGGGGAATGACTTCTTGAAATTCGTGGAGCTTACGATACTCATCGATGATAGGCAGGAGCTTCGACTTCTCGCGCAAGAGATCGATTTTGTTCAACAGCAGAAAAGCCGGTGTCCTCGACTTCTTGACCAAATCGAGCACGAACTGATCCGCAGCGCCGGGCCGGCTCGACACGTCGGCGATCAGCAGGATGATGTCGCAACCTTCCATCGCCTCCCGCACTTCTGACATCATCTTCCGGCCAAGTGAGCCGTCGGGCCGATGTACTCCGGGCGTATCGATCAGGATCACCTGAGCCCCCGACCGGCCTTTCCGTTCGGGCACATTGATGATGCCCAGAATGCGGTTGCGCGTAGTTTGTGGCTTAGGACTGACGATGGCCAGCTTCTCGCCCACCAGCGCGTTCAGCAGCGTCGACTTGCCGGCGTTGGGCCGGCCAAGGATACAAGCGAATCCAGAGTGAAAGGGCATGAGTGAGGGTCAGATCAAATTAACTTCATATGCCGTGGTTCGACTGCGGAAATGCGTACGCGTTCCACGCGCCGTTCGGTAGAGTCCAACACTTCAAATCGGAGGCCGCCTTCTTCCACCACTTCACCCTTTTGCGGAATTCGCCCCGCCAGTTCGCTCACCAGGCCCGCAACCGTGGCCGCCTCTTTGCCCTCGGGACGTAGGCCAAACAACTCGTCCAGCCGGTCGATATCCATGTTTCCCGGCACGACGTAGGAGTGTTCACTTTCGCGAACGAACTCGGCTTTCTCGTGCTCATCACGAATTTCGCCCACGATCTCTTCCACCAGGTCTTCGATGGTGCACAGGCCGGCGACTCCGCCGTACTCATCCACCACAATCGCCATGCGGACGTTGTTCTTCTGCATCTCCCGCAAGAGATCGCTGGTCAGCTTGCTCTCGGGGACAAAATACACGTCCTTACGCATCAGTGTATCGACGGTGCGAGTATGCGCTTCGGAGTCGGGCACTTGCAGTACATCTTGCGCGTAGACGATCCCAACGATGTTGTGAATTGTGCCTTCAAACACCGGCACGCGCGAAAATGGCTTTCCACGCAGCAATTCGACGAATTGTTCGACTGTCGTATTAGTTGAAACCGCTACGATTTCCGGACGGGGCTTCATGGCCTCGCGCACGGTTTTCTCGCCAAACTCCACCACCGACTGAATGAGATCGCGGTTGCTGGCGTCTAGAATGCCTTCTTCCTGGCCCGCTTCAATCAGCGCGTCCACTGCTTCCGCCTGGGTTTCCGGAGCTGCGTCCGAATGCCCCTTGGTCAACGTGGTCACCGACTGCAAGAACCCCAGCACGAGCGTAATCGGCAACGTCACAAAAATCAGGGCGCGCAACAACGGCAGCCAGGCCGAAAGCCACTCGCCCTTTGTCCGGGAGAAAAACAAGAAAGGCAAGAACCGGTTGCAGATCACGATGAACAGCAGCAAACCCAGCACGCCTTGCAGGACTTCGTAGGCCCTCCAGCCGGGGTCGCGGAATACGGCGAAGGACACCAGCATCGCCATACCCGCCATGAGAATCTGAACCAGCAACGCCATGGAAAGCGAAGCTCGCGCCCGGCTGACGCCAAGCCTTGGTTCAATCCTCTGCTCGAAGACGGTGATATTGTCTTGAAACTCGCGCGAAAGAAACTTGCCGATTTCCGCGTAGATCCGGTCCAGGTAGGAGACCAGCGTCAGCAGTCCAGCCAGAATCAGAAGCGCAGCTGCGATGGCATAGTTCATTGTGAGGACGCTCGGCGAGCGGCTTTGGCCCCGGTTGAGGCAACCTTCTTTCGTCCCGCGGCATTTCTTTCGATGAGTCCGACGGGCAGACCGAAAGTCTTTCGAAGGCGCATTTCCTGGCGTTCCATCTCTCCCTTGTCGTTCTCGTGGTCGTACCCAGCCAGATGGAGGATCCCATGCAGCGTCAGAATCTTGATTTCGTCCGCGGCCGAGTGTCCCAAAAGTTTGGCATTCTGCGAAGCAATCTGAGCTGACATCGCAACATCCCCGGCGAAGCCGTCCCGTAAAGTGGGAGGAAAAGACAACACATCGGTCGCCTTGTCCTCACGGCGGAAGAGACTGTTCAGCGCGCGCAGTTCCCGGCTGCTGGTGACCAGCACGTTTACTGCTCCCCGCAGCCCCGTGGCCCGGCTGGCGCGGCCCACAAAATTGGCCAGCGCCGCGCTGGTCAGCCCGGAGACTCGTTTTCTGAAGATGATCAAGCCTTGCTGATTGTCCTTGGATATCTGGTTCGTGCCCGCGGCGGTTGCCGCTTCCGCACAGAATAAACAGGAGGGCCATTTGCCGCGCCCTCCCTGAGAATCTTAGTCTCTCTACTCTTCGGTTTCCAGTGGGGTTTCCCGGGCGACTTCTACGATGTGCGGTGCGGGCGGTTTCTCGATCATCCCTGCCGCCTTGCCGTTGGCATTTCCTCTGCTATCCAGCAGAGACAGCTGGCCCTCCGCCACGCGGGTTTTGTGCTCGTCGTAGGCCCGAATAATGCGCTGCACAAGATGATGGCGAACCACGTCGCCTTCGTCGAAATAAACGAATGTCAAGCCTTCCACCGTCTTGAGCACATCCACGGCCTCGAGCAGTCCGCTACGCCGCGCGCTGGGTAGGTCGATCTGCGTCACGTCTCCCGTAATCACGGCTTTGGAATTGAACCCCAGCCGCGTAACGAACATCTTCATCTGCTCAGAAGTCGTGTTCTGCGCTTCATCGAGAATGACGAACGAATCGTTCAGCGTCCGCCCGCGCATGAACGCAATGGGCGCAATCTCGATGACATTCTTCTCCAGATACCGGTCCACTTTTTCCGGATCGAGCATGTCGTAAAGCGCGTCGTAGAGCGGCCGCAGATAAGGATCAATCTTGTCCTGCAAAGTCCCCGGCAAAAAGCCCAGGCGCTCGCCCGCCTCAACCGCAGGCCGCGCCAGAATGATCCGGTTCACCCGTTTGGCCAGCAACGCCGAGATCGCCATCGCCACGGCCAGATACGTTTTGCCCGTCCCCGCCGGCCCAATGCCGAAAACCATGTCGTGCTTCTCAATCGCTTCCACGTACCGGCGCTGATTCACGCTTTTGGGCTGCACCGTCCGGCGGCCGAACGACCGTTGCCGCCCGGCCTCGGCCAGTCCACGCAGCGTAGCTTTGGGATCGGCGACCAACACCCGTAGCATGCTGTTCAAATCACCATTATTGAAGGTGAAGCCCGCACGGTGCAGGTGGTCGTAGTCACTGAAAAGCTGTTCGGCGCGAGCCACGTCGCGCGCCGCGCCTTCCAAGTCAATGGCGTCGGATCGCAGGTCGATGGTGATGTTGAGCCCGTCTTCCAGCACATGCAGATTCTCATCCCGCGTGCCGAACAAGGTCTCGATGTTAGGGCTAATCGCGATGCTTTTCTTCATTCACTCCCATACTCTGCACGGTAGATGCGGTTCTCTAGCCCGCACTTCCTAACGTGTAGGGACGGGTCTCAAACCCGTCCAGCCGACCCCGCAGGGCCGGCAATTTTCAAATTCAGGCACACCCGCGCCCGCGCGCGAACCATTCTTCTCTAAGTGGAGGCAAAACCGACGGTGCTCGCTCAAGGCGCAAGCAACTACCATTACGTTAAGCCTACCCCCGTCGTTGGACGGGAGTCAATGGGCCGCCGATCCAGCGTCGAACGAGGACTTTATGCGCCTTCTCCGCGCGCATCCGAGGAAGACGCTGGCACCGCCCGGTCCTTCGCCCACTCCCGCAGCGCCTGGATCTCCTCGGCCCGCGTGATGGAAAGCGGCACGGTGTGCGCCAAAGCGTCGAGCAAGTGCTGAGTGGTCAGATCGCTACCACTGGGCGTGTGGGGACGGGGCTCTGCCCCGTCCGGGCGGGTCGTAGACCCGCCCCTACCCGAATACGCCGCATACAGCGCCGTCTGCACCGCTGCGTCGATTTCCGCGCCGGAATATCCCTTTGCAGCGCTAGCGACCCGATCCAAATCAAACTCCGCCGGATTGCGCTTCCTCCGCTTTAGTTGGATCGCCAGAATCTGCTTTCTCTCCGCTTGATTCGGCAGATCCACAAAGAACAATTCGTCGAAGCGTCCCTTGCGGATCAGTTCCGGCGGCAGCGCCGTCACGTTATTGCAGGTCGCTGCCACGAACACCGGCGCTTTGCGGTCCTGCATCCAGGAAAGAAACGAACCCAGCAACCGCGACGAAACCCCTGCATCCGCCGAAGCCGAATCCGGCCCGCTCCCGGCGAAGACTTTTTCCAGCTCGTCGATCCACAAGACGCATGGCGCCAGCCCTTCCGCCACCTGAAACACTTTCTGGATCCGCTTTTCTGTCTCACCGATGTACTTGTCGAAGATCGCGGCGGTATCGAATTTCACCAGCGGAAGCTTCCATTCCCCCGCGACGGCCCGCGCGCACAAAGACTTGCCGCAGCCTTGCACGCCGAGAATAATCATGCCCCGAGGAGGTTCGAGCCCAAACTGCCGGGCCGACTCCTCCCACGCGCCACGCCGCAGAGCCAGCCACTGCTTCAGGTTCTCTAATCCGCCGACGCTCGCCATGTCGTCCGCGGCGTCGACGAATTCGAGCATGCCCGAACGCCGCAGAAGTTCTTTCTTAGCCTCCAGCACGTCACTCACGCTCTCTGGGCACAACGCATACCGCGCCACCAGCGCCTGCGAAATGGCCCGCTCCGCTTCTTCTTCCGCCAGCCCGCGGAGATTGGCCGCCATGGCATCAACGCCGGCCGAATCCAGCCGGAGTTGCAGCGTATAGGTCTTCGAGAGTCGTTTGAACGTCTCTTCAATGATCTCGCGCAATCGTGCCGGATCGGGCAGAGGTAAATCCAGATACTCCACCAGGCTCACCAGCTCAGCCGGCATGCTGATGGAAGGGGCAGTGAGAACGAGAGTGCGCCGGTTCGCCGAAAATTTCTGCCCCACATCGCGCAGCCGGCGCACGATTACGGGATTCTCCATGTGCCGGTGAAAATCCTTAAGGATGAACACGGCCTCAACTGTCATCGTCTCGAGATTAGCCAGCGCCTGCACCGGATCGGTCGTGTTATAGATCGCGGTCTTCGTGGCCGCCGCGGCCGGATCAGCCGCGTGCCCGGCATTGATGCGCATCTGCAACTCTGCCGCAGGAATTGCCGGAGCGTTGCTGCCCGAACGCACCAGGCCGTCGGCGATGCTCCACTCGAAAACCGCCATGTTCAGATCGGCGCAGGAAGCCCGCACCAGGCTGACCGCGCGCATTTCCTCGACCGTCTCCATCACCACGATCGGCGTGGAGGAGTTGATGAGAACTTTCAGACGCTCCAGCGGATTCGACAAGTCAGGGTTCGACATACCAGGATTCGACATATCAGGTTGACCAGGCGCAACTTACTCTCGTAGAATACTGTTTCGGTCGCTAATTCAGTGCCCGCCGGAAGCATCTCACAGAAAACGAAGGTAATGAGTAAACATGGCTGATCATTTTTCTGCATTAAAGCGCGTCCGTCAGACGGAAAAGCGCACCGCCCGCAACCGGGCCAATGCCTCTCATCTGCGGTCCGCGCTGCGCGAACTGCGCGAGGCCCTCGCCAAAGGCGACAAGAAAGAAGCCGAGCTGGTCTTCCGCACGACGGTTTCTGTGCTGGATAAGGCGATCCAGAAGGGCACGTTGCACGAAAACACTGCGTCGCGCTATAAGTCCCGCCTGAGCAAGCGTTTGGCGGCGTTGAAATAAGCTGTCAGCTTTCAGCCGTCAGCTTTCAGCTTGTATCCTTTCCCCGTCTGGCTCTGATCCGCTTGAAACTGCCAAGTGGGGCCGAGGGTCATCCCGACCCCTCCCGATGGAAATTAGACCCTGTGCGCCGGGCGCACAACCGGGTCTACGAGCGGCCCCGACCGACGCCATGCTGGGCGGCGGGTATTTCCGGGTTCAAAGGAAGATACCGAAGCGCTCTCGCAACGCAATTTGTTGTTCTTCCTCACTCAGCAGTCGCTCTTCCCTCTTTCCTTCTCGCGTTATCAACAGCCGCCGGTCAGAGAGCGTTATGCGCCCGTCGGGCGTCGCCTTGGTGCACAATCGTTTGCGGGTGAAGGGCGATTCGGGCGAACTCTGGTGGTATCGACACATGGCAGCAAATTCTTCCAGCCGCCTCGGTTGCAGAGTAAACGAATATTCCCGTTTCCAAACCGCGTCCGCCGTCATGCGCTCGACGTGGAGGGCGTTTTCCTTTTCCGTAATGCGAAATCTTCCGACCGGCTGCGACTGCTCAGTTCCGGGCTCGAGGCGCAAGGGATCAAGAAACGATTCACCAAATCCCACGTCCGCCAGCCACGGCTCCTCCAGGTCGACGCGCAACGCAAGATGATCAAACTCCGGCCCGTCGCTTCCATCTTCCCGCGGCACGCGGGCCGAGAGCAGCGTCACCTTGAACCCCAGCGCCCGCAGCAGAGCAGCGAAGGCGCCGTTCATCTCGTAGCAAAATCCGCCCCGCCGCCGTTCAACAATCTTGCGGAGAAAAGCCTCTTCGTCGCAAACGATCTTGCGGCCGAGTGGGATATCGAGATTTTCGAAGGGAACCGCAAACAGGTGAGCGCGATGAAGATCGCGTAGGGTTTGGGTAGTTGGAGTTGTGGGTCCGGTGTAACCGATGCGATGGAAATAGGCAGCTACGTCCGCCATTGTAGATTGGTCCAAATTAGAAAGGCGCGAGCGGATTGCTGACGGCTGAAAGCTGAAAGCTAAACCGGCAACTCTTCCTGCGCCCAGCCCGGGATCTCTGGTTTCGGCTCGGCTGCCAGATCCATCACCAGCTTTTCCAGCACCATCCGCTTGCTCACGGGATTCGAGCGTAGAGCGAGATCAGCTTTCGCAATCAGGCGAATTCCACGGGTCAGGTCACGTTTCGATTTGTAGCGCCGCGCTTGCCGGATGATGTCATCGGCGGCAAACGGAGGCACTCGAAATCCCTGCCACAGCGCCGCCCACAACATGCGCTGGTCGCGCACATTGCGCTCCAGGATGACCAGCATCTGGCGGAACGTCTTGGCCAGCATGTAGAGATGGCCGATCGCGGCCTCGTCCCCCTCACCGGCCGATAAGATTGCATCCAGCACTTGCAGGGCTCGCACACAGTCGCGCGCGGAAATCGCATCGGTCAGTTCATACAACGACCGCTGCTTGGCCGCCAGCACCATCGTCTCGACATCGCCCAGGGTGATGCGTTTTTTCTCGCCGACGTAAAGAATCAGCTTCTCCAGTTCGTTGGAGATCATCATCATGTCGCCGCCGAGCGCGTCCACCAGCTCGCGGCTTGCGTCAGGATCGATCTTCACATCCCGCGTAACGCAGTATTCGCCAATCCAGCGGACGGCTTCGCCTTCTTCCACGCGCGCCAGTTCGACGATTCCGCAATATTCACCCAGAGTTTCGCGGATGCGCTCGTAACGCTCTTTGTCCTGCATGTCCATGCGGCGAGCGTCGGCGGGAATGCTGATGTGGTCGGCCACCAGAATCAGCACCGCATCGGGATTCGGATCTTTGCAGTAGCTCTCGATGGCCGCCAGCTTTTCTTCATTCGATCCCCGGCCGAACAGAGTCTTGACCCCGCGAATGAAGAACACCTGAAACGGGGCCATCAGCGAGGGGGTGCGCGCCCGGTCCAGGATTTCACCCAGGCTAGTCTCGGCCAGATCAAACTCGAACAGGCTGAAATCCCGCAAGTCGGCAGGAACCAGATGCTCGATGATGGCTTCCCGGCAGCGCTTGCGGAAGAAAACTTCATCGCCCACGAAAACGTAAGCCGGACGCAGTTTGCGCGCTTGCACATCGGCAACGAAACGGTCCGCCTGGGCGAAGGCGCGCATCAGAAGCCCTCCAGAATGTTCGAAACCAGAGTCCGGGCAAACTCGCGCGAGAGCCGCTCCAGGGCTGGCGTGTCCTCCTCGAAGAAGCTGGGGTTCTCGCTCGAAACCTGATATTGCTCGCGGAAAAAATACGCCGGATTCTGATACAGCACTTTGCCGTCACGCTCGGTCAAAGAAACGCTCATGCTCACCACCACCAGCACGCTCGAAGCTCGCCCCGTTGTGGAATCATAAGTCAACGGCACCGTGGAGGTGCTCAGCACGGATCCTTTCAGCGTGGCGTCGGCGCCTTCTCCTGCTTCATTGATGACATGATAGTGGGTCCGTGTGATCATCTCGCGCACCACAGCTGCCGTGAGCAACTGTTCAATCTTGAAAGTCTGCGTCTGATTGCTGAAGGCGGGAATGGCAATGGTCTGGACATTCTCGGGCAACGTGACCGCATGGCCGCCAGTGTGATAACCGCATGCGAGAGCGAAGGCGCAGATGACAACTACTCCGGCCAAACAGATCCTGGCCGGAAGTCCGCGACCCGGCGTCATTGAATCTGCCCCCGGGGACGGCTGGCGGCCATGGATTCGGCGCATTCGACCGCGGTGGTTGCCGCGATGCGTAAATTGTCGGCCGCCGCCCAGAGCCATAGGCCGTTCGCGAGATTCGCATCCGGCAGAACAGAGACCAGCACATCGCCTTGTCCGGCCGCATTCACATTGCTCGGCGAATCTTCGGCCAGATGAGTCACGTTCACATGCTCTCCGGCCAGCGCGCGTGTCATCTCTTCGATATCAGCCGGCTGATCCAGTTCCAGATGCAGTGCAAAAGCATATCCGTGGAAAATTGGCGCTTGTAGAAGAAGCAGCGAAGGCAAGGGCGCCTGTTTACCCGCGATTCGCCCATAATGCCTCAGTACACGCTGCTCTACTGCCGCCAGCGCCGTAGCCGAGTGTTCGCCGTAACGTGCCACCATATTGAAAGCCACTTGCGCGTCGAAGATCTTCTTGGGCAGCGGCTGGAATGAGAGCAGATTCACCGTCTGTTCGTGCAGCTCGTCCATTCCTTTTTGTCCGTGCTCCGAAGCGGGCTCAAACATAGCCACATTTACACGTTTGAGCGTGCCGGCCTTCTGGGCTCGAAGCAGCAACAGCGCCAACACCACTGCGGCCGGATGAGCCACCACGGCCGGCCCGGGCTGCAGTTGAGGGGTCCACACTTGCCCCAGTTGGCGCTCGATCCAGGGCGAGCGAATGAGTGCGTCGCGTTCGCCCTCTAACGCATACGAAAGATCCACAATGGCGCTGCCTGCCTTCTGCGCCGTCTTCCAGTTCTTCAGTGTGCACTCCGGGTTCGAAGCAAAAAAGGTAAAGTCCACCCGGTCGAATTGCTCCGCCCGCACGCTTTGGATGAACGAGATTTCCTGGCCCATGGTTTCTAATTGCCCCAGCGATTCGTCATCGTCGAGCAACTTTACATCCACGGACGGAAAGTTCCGGTCGTTGAGCACCTCCGCCACCTCTTTCCCTTTGAGCGTGGCGGCCCCCACGATGGCCACACGGTAGAGATTGCCGGTACGAGCCGGTTCTGGGTGGGCTACGACCACAGGTTTGGGCAGGGAAGTCATGAGGTCTGCGAAGCTTCCTTATACGCCGGCGGCGCGGGTGGACCGGACTTTCGGCGCAGAATCCACTTCAATCGCCAGAAAACGGCGGAGAACATGTACAGCAGGGCAATCAGAAAGAGCACCCAGTGCGAGTAAAACCGGATCGCGGTGAATAACAACCCGAACAAAATGATTAGCCGGAAGGGCTGGCGGGAACCCAAATCAATGTCTTTGAAGCTGTAAAAACGCCATGTGCTCACCATCAAGTAGGCAACGGCCGCCAGCAGGAGCAACCAACTGATGGCGGTCCACGCCGAAGCTAGCGGTTCGCCGCTGGTAAAGTGAACGACCGCAGCGACGACCCCAGCCGCGGCTGGAATCGGCATGCCGACAAAATACTTTTTTCCCGGACGCCCGGGATTCGAAGGCTCAGGATTATGGCTGATGTTGAATCGAGCCAGCCTGCTGGCGCCGGCCAGCAGGAATAGAAATCCGCCGAACTCTCCGAGTTGCGGCAGGTTCACATGCAGAGATCCCAGGCTGCTCGTCAACAGCTGGCGGAATCCCCAGAGCCAGGCCAGCATCGCGGGGGCGACTCCGAAGGTGGTGACATCAGCCAGCGAATCGAGTTCGCGGCCGAACTCGCTGCTGGTCTTGGTCATCCGGGCAATGCGCCCGTCCAGGCCATCAAACAGCACCGCGAAGCCAATAGCCTTGGCCGCGTTGTCAAAATGCCAGGGCTCGAGCGCCGACCCGCGGGTCACCTGCAAAATCGCGTAGTATCCGAGGGCAAGATTTCCGGTCGTAAACAACGACGGCAGGATGTATAAGCCGCGGCGCAGGCGGCCTCCCGGTGTGTCGGTTTTTCTTCGGCGTCTGGGCGTTTGCGGAACTTCGGGATCATCCATCATTCCGCTCCTTGGCGAGTCGTTTCTAATCCTGCTGCGGCAAGTTGTCCCCGCTCTGGGGGCAGATACGCCATCACGGTCGCTCCGCCCTTTACCCGGTCCCCCGGTTTCACTTGCAAGCTGGCAGACGCATCGAACAACAAGTCCACTCGCGACCCGAATTTGATCAGGCCCACACGCTCTCCACGGGTCACGCGATCACCCACCTTCTTGGTGAACACAATTCTGCGGGCCAGCACTCCGGCGATCTGTTTGAATATCACAGTATGGCCGTCGGCCTCCACGGTCACAACGTTCTGCTCGTTCTCGACGGCCGAGGCTGGATTCATCGCGTTCAAGAACTTTCCGCGCCGATAGTGAACCTCTCGAATCACCCCGCTCACCGGAGAGCGATTCACGTGAACGTCAAACACGCTTAGGAAGACGCTGATTCGCGTGCGCCGCACACCTTCCACGGTGACGGGAGAAACGTCAGTGACCTTGCCGTCGCCTGGCGATACCACTGCTCCATCGGTCTGCGGAATCTGGCGTTCCGGATCGCGGAAAAACCATAGGAAGAACGCCGCCAGCAGAAATGCGGGCACGGCCCACGCCGGACTCGTCAGCCAGCCCACGACCACGCCCGCGGCTGCGAGCGGAAGCGCGTAATAGTAGCCATCTGGAACCATGGGAAGCTAGGCAATTATAGTGCAGGCTTCGGCCTGCGCATGCTGGTTTAGTGTTAAGTGCTAACAAAAAAGGCGCTTATGCGCCCTGAGGTTGGAGATACATGTATTGCGCTGCGGCCGGAGCCGCGTGGCAGGGAGGCAAGAAATTAAGCGACCTGGTTCTGCACTTGCAGCCGGAAGTCGCGCTCAATCGACTGCATCTGGTCTTTGAGACGCAGCTTCAGCTTTTTCAATCGCACTTCTTCAAGTTTTTCGTCTTCGGTGAGATAACGCTTTTGGGTGAGTGATTCGAGGCGTTGCGCGTATTGCGTGTGCTCCTGTGCCAGCTTGCGAAACTCATCGTGGCTGACCAGGAGCTGGTCTCTTGGAGTCATCCAGCAGACCTCCCAGGCTAATTTTACGGCCTTAAACTACCACACTTGCAAAATGCCTTCAATTGCTAAATTAACACAGTGTTAACGAAGTCTCAATGCACTGAATCTGGTGCAACTCACGCAAAATCAAGGCGATAGAGGATCGCATCCTCTTGAGGATGTTGATAATACTGGCTCCGCCGCCCGCTTTCTACGAACGCCCATTTTTCGTAAAGGGTGCGCGCTGCGTGGTTCGATTCGCGGACTTCCAGAAAAACCGCTGCGGCTTGTTCATCGCGTACGCGGTTGAGAAATTCTCCCAGCAAGCGTGTGCCGAGCCCCCGGCGCCGCGCGGTGCCGGCGACTGCGATATTTTCGATCTCCCATTCGCTGGCTACGTTGCGAGCTACCAGGAATCCGCAAACTACGGAATCCTCTTCGATCACCAGGGCGAGCCGCCTTGAGGGTGATCCATCGAGCACGGATCGGTGCTGCTGCTCCGACCAGTGGGACGCTGTGGCGGCATGACGCTCCAAAGCCATCATGGCGGAGATGTCGGCGGGAATTGCGGGGCGGATCAGCAGTTTCACGGTGTGGCCCTCAGGGGCGTTTTGCGAATATTTCAGCATCGGAACGCCGGACATAGTTGGCATCGAGCGCCTCGGCGGAAACCGTCTGGCCGACGAGAATCTTCTTCCAACCCAGCCGCGCGATGGCATCGGCGCGCGGCCGCTCGATCGCTTCGACCTGCAATCCGGCGGCGCGGGTAGCCTCGGCGATGACCGTGTCGGGCGTGACAATTGGCGCCCCATGCGCCGAGGCGAATAATTCCGCGCGCGTCAGCAAGCGCTCGTTGCTCGTGCGCGCGCCGTCATACTCAGCGGCGTAGATCTCGCCGCGACCGGCATCCAGGGCTGGGATGAGCGTGCCTCGCGATTGCCCCGCCGCTGCGACCGCTTCCAGCAGCGAGACTGCCGCGATTGGCTTTTGGAGAATCTCCGCCAGCGCCTTGATGGCCGCCAGCCCCACTCGTAAGCCGGTGAACGATCCCGGCCCTGAGGCTACGGCAAATGCATCCAAGTCGTGCTTACCGAATCCATGTTGAGAGAGTAGCGCTGCAATCTGCGGCACCAGTTGGGCGGAAAATGTTCCGCCGGTGAGGGGCACGACTTCGATGAGCTCGCAGGTATCGCCCGGGCCGCAGCGCGCCAGTGCGATGCTGCCTTGCTTGCCCGATGTGTCGACGGCGAGAAGAAGCATGGTTGAGAAGGTAGCAGCAAACCCAGATCCCTCGTCGTCCTCGCCGCGAAGGCGCGGCTCGGCCATCCTCGGGATGACAAATTCTTAGGACTCGGGAACGAAGAACAATCCTTGAGAATCAGTTGCCCTCTTCCACCAGTTCCAGGAGCACGCCTCCCGCGCTCGACGGATGCACGAACACGTAGCGATGCCCGCCTGCACCCACTTTGATCTGCTCGGAAATCAGGCGCACGCCGTCTTTCTTTAGAACCTCGACAGCTTTAGTGAGGTCGGGCACACGCAAGCAGACGTGATGCAGACCTTCGCCGCGTTTGGCGATGAACTTAGCAATGGTGGAATCCGGCGAGGTCGGTTCGAGCAACTCCAGCCGACTCTCGCCGACGGGAACCATTACCAGCCGAACTTGTTCTGCGTCCACAACTTCTTCGGGCGAGATCTGGAGTCCCAGCTTTTCGTAAATCACTCTCGCCGCAGCCAGCGATTTTACGGCAATCCCGAGATGATCGATTCGAAACGTCAAGCTCCAGCCTTCCCTGCCCCAGCCACAATTTCCTCCACCAGCGTGTACGGATCGCGCTTGTGCTCGGCCACGTCCGCCGCATAACGGGACAGGTCGCCATCGGTCATTTGTGCGCGGACTCGGTCGAGCATGGCATCACGCAACATCTCGACCAGCCTCTGCTGCCAATGCTGGGCGGCATGTGTCAGCGCGAGATTTTCCTTCTTCAAATATGTCTCGTACTCGGCAATTGCTTCCGCCAGCTCACCGATTCCCTTCCCTTCACTGGCAACGGTCTGGACAATCGGCGGAGTCCACTTGTCACCGCGACTCGCCAGCGACTGCAACGAGCGAATCTCGCGCTCGACACGGTCGGCGCCTTCGCGGTCGCTTTTGTTGATCACGAAAATGTCGGCAATCTCCATGATGCCCGCTTTGATCGACTGCACGTCGTCTCCCATGCCAGGGACCAGAATGACGACGGTGACATCGGCGACGCGCATGACGTCAACTTCATCCTGGCCCACACCGACGGTCTCAATCAAGATGAGATCACGGCCGGCGGCGTCGAGCACCGTGGCTACATCCGCCGTGGTACGCGCGAGGCCGCCGAGCGAGCCCCGCGTGGCCATACTGCGAATATAAATGCCGGGATCGGAAAAATGGTCCTGCATGCGGATGCGATCGCCGAGAATCGCTCCGCCGGTGTAGGGGCTGGTTGGGTCGACGGCGATGATTCCGACGGTGTGCTTCTGGTCGCCGGTTCGATAAAGCCGCGCTAGTTGGTCCACCAGCGTGCTCTTGCCCGCGCCGGGCGCCCCCGTCAGCCCGATAATTCTGGCTTTTCCGGTGAAGGGAAACAGGGCCTTGAGCAGCTCGGACCAGCCCGGCTGCGCGGTTCTCGACCACAGAAATAGCGCGGGCCAGGGCCCGGGGGTCGCCGGTGCGGATTTGATCGGTCAAACTTTGGAGGGCGGTATTCAAACAGTCAGTGTAGAACAGGAACGGCTTCACAAGAATAGCCTGAGTACTGAATTCGAGGCTCAAGGCGCGAAAGCGGGTTGGTGAATTCCTGAAGCAAAGCGCATAACTTGCTCATATTATTATCATACAGTTCTCTTACTATGGTATGCTCACAGACATCCTTGACGGATAGAGGATTTACATGCCCAGAACCACAAAGGCGCGCAAGGCCCGCAAGACATTCTCATTGTCGCGGGAGACGGTGAAGTATCTCGAAACCCTAGGGCAACAAAAAAAGGCCTCAATGTCGTCTGTGTTGGAAGAAGTAGTCCGCCAACAGCAGCAAGCAAAAGAAATGGACGGTATTTCGGCCTCGGTCACACGCTACTACGATTCTCTGACTCCCGAAGAGATCGCCGAGGACCGGGCCTGGGGCGAGTTTGCCGCGACCCAATTTCCTAGCGAGGAGTAGCCGTGAAGCGGATGCCGTTGCGGGGAGAATCTGGTACGTCAAAGCTACCCACCGACCCGCCGGATAAAGCTCTGCGACCCGTGGTGATTGTTTCTCTGGATGCCAGAAACCGGCATCCGGCCGCGAACACAGTGCTGGTCGCGCCCCTGACCGGTTCGGTGGAAAAAGAATTCCCGACCCACATCCCTCTCTCGCCTGGAGAGACCGGGCTTCATGCCTCCAGCATCCGGTGCGAAGATCTGACGGTGGTGAAAAAGGAGTTCCTGATCGAACCGAAGTCTCCGCTGCGAACGCTCAGCAACGCCCGGGTGTGCCAGATCGCAGACAAGGCGCGTGTCGCCATGGGCTGTCCCCTGCAGTGACTCTCAATTCATTTCGTTTGAAAGCTTCGCTTCAAGCGAATCGGTCGCGCCGTCCGCGACAGTCGCGCTGAAACCCAGAAGGGCAATTGTTCTCTGCCGTATCCGGCTGTAGATTAGGGATCGAAGCAGGGCAAGATGCCTCTGGACGTGAAAATCAGATCGCGTGAGAGTCCCGCGGCTGACACAGGAAAATCGTCCCCGTGGATCACTTGGACCCCGCTCTTTCTCATCCCTTCTGTAGTCATTCTCTCGCGGTCCAGCATGCCGGCGTGGGTTTTCATGTGGCTGCTTGCGGCCGGCATTTTCTTCGGCCTGAAGTGGACCACATGGCAACGGGCGAGGGCGATCGTCCCGCATCCATCATGGCGCTCGCTCGCGTACTTGTTTGCGTGGCCGGGCATGGACGCCGAATCCTTTTTGGACGCAAGCCGTACGCCACTCAAACCACGCCCGCAGCAGTGGATTCTGGCAGCGCTGGAAACCGGGCTGGGCGCAGCTCTGATCTGGGTGGTGGCCCGCCAGGTTCCAGGGGCTTGGATCTTGCTCCAGGGTTGGGTAGGAATGCTTGGGCTCATCTTCCTTCTGCACTTTGGCGGGTTCCAGCTCGACGCGCTGTTCTGGCAATCCCAGGGAGTGATGGCCACGCCGATCATGTCCGCCCCTATCGTCTCCCGCTCGTTGAGCGAGTTTTGGGGAAAACGCTGGAATCTGGGCTTCCGCCAGCTTGCCCATGAGCTTGTCTTTCGTCCTCTTCGGCGGCGTCTCGGGGTTGCCGGCGCTGGCTTTGCGGTGTTCGTGGTTTCCGGTCTGATCCATGAGCTCGTGATTTCGCTGCCCGCGCGCGGGGGGTACGGCCTGCCAACGGGCTACTTCGTGCTGCAAGGCCTCGGCGTGACGCTGGAGCGTTCGTCCACGGGCCAACGCCTTGGCTTGCGCAGCGGATGGCGCGGCTGGTGCTTCATGGCGGTGTTCACCGCGGCTCCAGCCTTCTGGCTATTTCATCCGCCATTTGTCACGCGGGTGATGGTGCCGTTCCTCCACGCCTAGGGGCCCTATGACGGATTCTTCAGTTTACCGATTTTTTGATCTCACCCTGTGGCTCGCGGGACTCGGCCATTTCGTCATCCTCTTTGCCAGCGCCCAAGTGCCGTACCACCTCCATTGGAAGGAGGACCTGGCCAAACTGATGCCCTTTAACCGGAAACTGCTCTGGGTACAAGGCGGCTTCACGGTTCTAACCATCATGGCCTTCGGCACGCTCACTCTTGCCCTCCACAGGGAACTACTCCGCGGCGACCGGGCCGCGCTGGCATTAGCTTGCTTTATCGGGACTTACTGGACGGCGCGTATCGTGGTCGACGCCTTCTATTTCTCACACAAGGATTGGCCGCAAGGAAGGCAGTTCGTGATTGGACACACGCCGCTCACGTGCTCTGTTTGTAGCGCTTGCCGCAAGTTATTGGGGCTTATTTGCCTGGCACGTGTGGCTGCAAGCGAAAGGCTAATTCGGCCGGCTATTCTCTAGATGGGAGCGGCACGGGCCGGAATTCGTGCTGAAAATCAAGCGGGCAAAGGAGTCCCGTCGGGCGCGATTTTCAGAATGCGGCGTGCGAGAGAACCAATCACAGGGTAAGCCGCCCACTCGCCCCGTCCCGCTTTGATGCCGTACACAATGGCTACCACCAGCATCCCAGCCCAAAGGACCATCCAGCCCAGCCAAAACAAGGGAAACACGAAGAAGATCGGAGGAGGAGGTCCACTGGAGCCCTGCGGGTGGAAAGCGACCGTGGAAAAAATGATGGCCATCCATCCAATGATCAAAACGCCACCGATGACCATCCAGATAATCTGGAGCAGAAGAGCCTGCAGTGCGTGGAACGAGACAAAGCGTGAGTCGCGCTTCACAAGAAAAATCACCAGGGGCGCAATCCACCAACCCACCAGTTGCAAGACTTGAGCGAGCGTAGCCATCGTGCGCTCATCCGAGGTGGGTTGGGGTGGACCCGGAACAGGTTCAGTCATAGATAGTCTCGCTCAATCAATCCTTCAGCAACTGCCTCGCGATCACCAGTCGCTGAATTTCACTCGTGCCTTCGCCGATCGTACAAAGCTTCACGTCGCGATAAAACTTTTCCGCGGGGTAGTCTTTGATGAAGCCGTATCCCCCGTGGATCTGCACGCCCTCGTTTGCGCACTTGACGGCCACCTCGCTGGCATAGAGCTTGGCCATCGAAGACTCCAGCGTGGTCTTCATGCCCGCGTCTTTCATGGAGGCCGCCCGCATGGTCAGCAGGCGTGCCGCGTCGATCTCCGTGGCCATGTCTGCCAGCTTCCACTGAATCGCCTGGAAATCGCTGATGGCTTTGCCGAACTGCCTGCGCTGCTTGGAGTATTTCAGCGCGGCATCGTACGCCCCTTGCGCCATGCCCAACGACAGAGCAGCGATCGAGATGCGTCCGCCGTCGAGGACCTGCATAGCATCGATGAAGCCATCGCCTTCTTTGCCGAGCAGATTTTCTTTGGGGATAAAGCAATCTTCGAAGATCAGCTCAGCCGTGTCACTGGCGCGTAGCCCCAGTTTGTTTTCTTTTTTCCCGGGACGAAATCCCTTGGTTCCTTTTTCGACGATGAACGCCGAAAGCCCGTGCGTGTGGGCCGCGCGGTCGGTCACTGCAATCACGACCAGCACGTCCGCGTAGTGGCCGTTGGTGCAAAAAGTCTTCGTGCCGTTGAGCACCCAGCCGTCTCTCTTTTTCGCTGCGGTCATGCGGGCGCTGCCCGCGTCCGAACCGGATGATGGCTCGGTCAATCCCCACGCGCCAATGTATTCCGCTGTGGCCAGCTTGCTTACGTAAGTCTTCTTCTGCGCCTCGCTACCCACCAGATAAATGTGGTTCGAGCACAATGACGTGTGCGCCGCCACGATGATGCCAACCGATCCATCCACGCGAGAAAGTTCATCGATGGCGGTGACGTATTCCACATAGCCCATGCCTGCGCCGTTGTACTCGGGCGCGAAAATCGTGCCCATGAGGCCGAGCTTGCCCAGCTCTTTGAGTGTGGCCAGCGGAAATTCGCAGGCCTCATCCCATTTCATGACGTTGGGCGCGATTTCGCGCTCGGCAAATTCGCGCACCGTTTTTTTCAGATGAAGTTGTTCGTCGCTGAGTTGGAAATCCAAAAATCCTCCGGTCCGCTGTGGTGCAATGGCGCGCCCATCACGATGCGCTAGTCCCAGAACTTTTTATTAGAACACAGCCGGAATGCGCCACAGAAGTTACCGTCGGCAGATGGGGAACTGGCAGGCAGGAACTCCGAGAGTGGCGCGCCTTTTTGCTGTCACAGAGTGTTGGCGGCCGACCGACCGGCTGGTCTTGACCGGTTTAGGCTGACTTCTTTTCGCCCGCTTCCGAGCCAGAGCCAAATATCTTTCGCACCATCCATAGTGGAGCAACGAAGACATGCGCCGGATTGGTAAGAAACGCGGGCTTGTTTCCTTCGATCAGATGCCCCAGCCAGGCCAGCGCGAAGGCGGTGGGGATGAGCAGCAGCCCGATAATCCAGTGGAACCAGACCACAATCACGGAAGAAAAGCCCACCGGGATTGCGATCATGTGCAGGGCGCGATTTACTGGGTGGTTGTGCGCACCGTCGTAATGAGAGTAGAGACCCATCGAACCACCTCCAGGCGGAGAGGCTTACTTCGCTGGATTATACCGCCATCCTCAAAATTGTTGTCCCCGACAAGTTTGTATTGACCCGGCTTCACTCTTCCTGCCCGGAGAGCTCCGTGTCTTCCGGCACATCTGTTGGGCTCTCGAATTCGATCTTATAGCCATCCGGGTCCGACAGGGATGTGACCCACATTCTGTTTCCTACGAAAGGTTTCGAGGCCTGAATGCCCCGTCTGATGCACTCGCGGTAAATCGCCAGGGCGTCTTCGCAGATGAAGCAAATAGAGACGCCCTCGCCTACCTTCACGCTGGGAAGCCATGAGTCGTGCCCCTGCTTGCGAAACTCTTGCAGCATCAGGGCCGCGCCTCCAAGCTGGAGCCAACACCAGCGAAGCTTGCCCTCTTCGATCCATTGATTGGTTATTTCGAAGCCGAGACCTTCCACGTAATAGCGAACGGACTCCTCGATGTTCGACACGCGGAAAAACGGCACGGCCTGCTTGACCTTTACTTCAGTGTTCATTTCGAGGTTCATGGTGTGGGTTCATGGTGTGGGTTCCTGTTAAGATGCAATCAACGCCACGCGCTGTTTGTCGATGCGCCGCCACGGGTACCGGCTACCGCCCGCTTCCGACGGGTGCCGAAATTGAAATAAATCGCTCGAACACTTCATTCGACAGCAGGCGGCCGCGCGCCGTCAGCCGAACAGCGTCGTCTTCTTGCGCTATCAATCCCGTTTGCTCGAACTCCGCGATCGCCGGCGCCAGGCCGTCCACGGCTGCCCGTCCGAAATTTTCTGCAATATCCTTCAGGTTCACGCCGCGGTTCAGGCGCAAGCCGAGAAAAAAAACTTCTTCCAGCGCTTCTTTTTGGCAGATCTCTTTTCGGCGTGCCGGCGCTTCTGCCACATACTCTTCCAGTGATTCCGGCATAGAGAAGCGAACGGCTTCCAGCGCGCTTTCTTTTGCCTTCAGCATCGAGTGCGCGTCCACACCAAAACCCAGGTAAGGCCGGCGCGTCCAGTACTTGAGGTTGTGTCCCGATTCCCAGCCGGGCCGCGAGAAGTTCGAAATTTCGTACTGCGGAATGCCCGCGTCTTTCAGCCGCTGGCAAGCCGTCGAATAGAAATCTGCTATGAGATCCTCGTCGGGCACCGAGTGGGCGTGATATCTTGTACCCCCAGCAATGAGCTCGCGGCCCAGGCGGGAGTCGTGGTCCACTTCCAGCATGTACACGCTGACGTGCGGCGCTCCGCAGGAAATGACTTGGTTGACTGAAGTCTCCCAGCTCTCGACGGTTTGGTGCGGTAACCCGGCGATCAGATCGAGGTTGAGATTGGAAATTCCAGCAGCCCGCAGACGCGCGACGTCATCCAGCACGGTGGCCCGCTTATGCAACCTTCCCACGGCGGCCGCTTCGCCATCGACGAACGACTGCACGCCCAGGCTGACACGGTTCACTCCGCAGCGCCTGAAAAGCGCAACCATTTCTTCGCTGAGAGTGCCCGGCGCGCATTCCACGGTGATTTCCGCATCGACGCACAGGTCGAAATGTTGCGAAATCGTGCCAAACAGCCTTTCCAGTTGGGTTGCATCGAGTATGGTGGGCGTGCCGCCGCCGAGATATATGGAATCCACGACCCGCTCGAACGCTCCGCCCATTTGCGTCGCTGCCTCGGCAGCATGTGCGATGTCGGAGCAGACCCGCTCCACGTATCGCTGAAACAGCGCGCGGGAAAAGACATCTGAGGCGAAGTTGCAATAGCTGCACTTGGTGCGGCAAAACGGAACGGAGATGTACAGACCTAAAGGCATTCTGTAGGATTATCGCACTTGCCAAGGCCTGTAAGATGTTATGGCACTGGCATAATCCCGGTTGAGGAGGAGTCCCCACGGCAATCGCAGAGCACAGCACCCCCCGGGTCGTGATCACCGGTTTCGGCGTAGTCAGCCCCAACGGAATCGGCCGCGTCGATTTCTGCCGCGCCATTCTCGACGGCAAGTCGGGGGTCAAGCGCATCTCGCGCTTCGATCCGTCTTCCCTTCCCGTCCAGATCGCCGGCGAAATCCCCGAGTTCGATGAACTGGCCTGGGTTGACCCGCGCGAGCGCAAGCACGTCTCCCGCATCGTGCCGTTGGCCGTAGCAGCTTCAACCGAAGCCCTGCAAGATGCCGGACTCGATCCCGCTTCCATGAGCCTCGAAGAAAAGCGCGGCATCGGAGTCATTCTGGGCACCGGCGGTGGGGCGCAGGAGTTCTCCGAAGAGCAGTATCGTCTCTGGCATTCCGGTCACGTCAAGCAGGTGAGCCTGTTCTGCATTCCCTCGGGCACCATGGGGACGATCTCCAGCGAAATAAGCATGCGCTTCGGCCTGCGCGGCTATAGCCATGTGGTCACGACGGGATGCACTTCATCCACCGACGCACTGGGCTACGCCCTCGATCACATTCGCGCCGGAGTTCAACCCATGTTTCTCGTGGGCGGCGCAGATTCGACCATCACTCCCGGAATCATCAAAGGCTATTCCCTGCTTCATGCGCTCACCCAAGCCTGGAATGACGCGCCGGAACGAGCTTCGCGGCCGTTCTCCGCCGACCGCGACGGCTTCGTGCTCGCCGAAGGCGCCTGGATGTTTGTGCTGGAGAACTACGACCACGCCCGCGCCCGCGGCGCCCATATCTATGCTGAAGTTGCCGGATACGCCTCCACCTGCGAGGCCTTCCACCGCGTGCGCATGAGCGAAGCGCCGGAAGAACCCGCTCGCGCCATTACTCTAGCCCTCGAAGATGCCCACATTGCTCCGACTGACATCCAGTACGTCCATCTGCACGGCACTTCCACGCCGCTCAATGACCGTGTCGAGACTCGCGCCTTGAAGCTGGCGCTGAATTGTCACGCCCACAGCACTCCCATGTCGTCGTTGAAGTCGCAGATTGGTCACGCCCAGGGAGCAAGTGGCGCCGCGGGAGTCGCCGCTACGGTTATCGCCATGGAACACGGCAAGATTCCGCCCACCATTAACCTCGACGTCCGCGACCCCGAATGCGATCTTGACTATGTTTCCGACATCGGCCGTCCCGCTAAGATCGAGCACGCTATTTGCAACTGCGTCGGTTTCGGGTCCAAGAATTCGGCCCTGGTTCTGCGCAAAATCGCCTGAGGCGGCAGACCGCCTCTAGCCTTTCACCCCATTTTCGTGATTTAATCCGGCGCATGAAGTTCTCGAAGTTCGCTTTGCTGCTTGCCCTGGCCGCCACACCATCCTTTTCCCAAACCCTCGTGGAACGCCCGTTCCTGGTACGCGCGGAGACCACGAGTTATGACCCCTATTCGGGCATGACGCATGTCTGCGTGCTCGTCTACCCGGACGGCAAGTACCGACTGGAAAAGTCCTATCAGGACCTCAACGGCAACAAGCCCGGTGACCACGTTTATGTCGATACCTTGCCCGCAGACAGCGTGAAACAGCTGCAAGCCGCAGTGGATGACGGCAAGTTCGCTGACATCAAGACGGCAGATCCCAAGGGCGGCATCGTGCAAAACATGGACACCCTGATGGTCTCCGTCCCCCGCGAGCATGCGCTGCAAAACATCAGCTTCATGACGGTCAACGAGCGCAGGCCTTTCGATAAAGAACTCAAGCCTTTCCTGAACTGGATGAAGGAAGTACAAAAGCGGAAGGTTCAACCCGCTAAGAACGAGGCATCCAACAATTGCTCCGCACCCCAGGTCCTGTACCGCAACGAGTGATCCGGCGGCATGGCCAACCCGCCGAAGCAGCCCTGGTGTGCCGTTTTCGGGACGGAGCAACCGGAGAGCTCTGCCCCAAAGTCTCAAAGCTTTTTCATCCCCCACCCTGCTTTCCTCATCTACATGAGGTACTCTTTAGTTAGCAGCCCTCATGGCCCAGGAAGAAGAAGTACTCGGCAAAGCCTACGACAGCCGCTTGATGAAGCGGCTGCTCAAGTATTTACGGCCCTACAAGTGGCAGACCGGCATCGCCCTTGGTTCTATTTTGCTCAAGGTGGGCGCGGAGGTCCTCGGACCCTACCTGACATACGTCGTCATTAACCGGTATCTTGCGCCAATTCCAGGGCTAAAAACTCCCTTCGACTCCTTTCTCAGCACGAGCCCTCTCATTGGGATTGCACAGATCGCCGCCCTTTACGTTGGCCTGCTGCTCTTCGCCTTTCTGTTGGAATACCTGCAGACCTACTTCATGCAGTGGGTGGGACAGATGGTGATGTTTGATCTGCGCACCCAGATCTTCCGGCACCTGCAGCGCATGCACATCGGGTTTTACGACAAGAATCCGGTCGGCCGCCTGGTCACCCGCGTCACCACCGACGTTGACGCCCTCAATGAGATGTTTACCTCGGGCGTGCTCTCGATCTTTGAAGACGTCTTCGTGTTGATTGGGATTATGGCGGTCATGCTGGCCATGAGCTGGAAGCTGGCCTTGATCACCTTCGTCGTGCTGCCTGTCATTGCCGTCGCCACCAAGGTTTTCCGCGACAAAGTCCGTGACTCGTACCGCCGCATCCGCGTGGCTATCGCCCGCATCAACGCCTATCTGCAGGAGCACGTCAGCGGTATGGTGGTGTTGCAACTCTTCAATCGGGAAAAGCGCGCCTACCGCAAGTTTTCTGAAGTCAACGAAGTCCACATGGAGGCGTTTAAAGACGCCATCATGGCGCACGCGGTTTATTATCCGGTCATTGAAATTCTCTCTTCCATCGCTATTGCCTGTGTCATCTGGTTCGGCGGCAGCCAGATTATCCATAGCGTCAGCACGCCGTCACTGACCATTGATTTTGTCCGCGCCAGACTGGCGTTGCATTGGGTGCCGGAAGTGGCCAATGTCGGCATCCTCGCGGCGTTTATTCAGTACGCGCAGCGCTTCTTCCGGCCGATTCAGGATTTCAGCGAAAAGTACAACATCCTGCAGTCCGCCATGGCCGCCGGCGAGCGAGTTTTCAAACTGCTGGATGCGCCGGTCGAAATCACCTCGCCAGCGGTGACTCGCGAACCGCAGGGCCCAGGTCGCATCGAGTTCAACCACGTCTGGTTCACGTACAGAACAGCCGCCGCTGAACCCGCCATCAGCCGTGTAGAGGCGGGACCTGCCCCCGCCCGGACGGGGCAAAACCTCGTCCATACACTAACCCACGCGGGGACGAGTCTCAGGCCCGTCCCGGTCAAGGACAGTGATACCTCCGCCTCCGAACCAGACTGGGTGCTCCGCGATGTCTCTTTCGTTATCGAACCCGGCCAGACGGTCGCTATCGTAGGCCATACCGGAGCCGGCAAAACCACCATCATCTCCCTGCTCATGCGTTTTTACGACGTACAGCGCGGAGCCATCACCCTCGACGGCGTCGACCTCAAAGAAATGGATCTCGCGAGCCTTCGGCGCCGCTTTGGTGTCGTGCTCCAGGACCCCTTCCTGTTCAGTGGCACCGTCGAAGGCAACATCCGCCTGGGCACAAATTGGATCGAGGACGAAGACGTGGAAAAAGCCGCAGAGGACGTGAACCTCGCCGACTTCGTACGCACTCTCCCCGGTGGATTCAAAGAAGAAGTCCGCGAGCGCGGATCAACGCTGTCCACCGGCCAGAAGCAACTCATCTCCTTCGCCCGCGCGCTGGCCCATGCACCGAAGATTCTCATCCTGGACGAAGCCACCTCAAGCGTTGACACGGAAACCGAATTCCGTGTGCGCGAAGCCCTCGACCGCATGGTCGAAGGCCGCACTTCGATCATCATTGCCCATCGCCTCTCCACCGTGCAGCGAGCCGACAAGATTATCGTCATGCACAAGGGCCAGGTGCGCGAGATGGGAACGCACCAGCAGCTCCTGGCGCAGCGCGGCATTTACTACAAGCTATACCAGTTGCAATATAAAGATCAGGAGATCAATGCGGCGCGGGCGCTCCCGCCCGCGAACCCCGCAGGCGGCAGTGTACAGTCTGAGGTAACGGCCAACGCCGACGACTAGGTTCTTGGTAGGAGTCGTCTCTGCTTGCGTAGGCAGGGACAGTCTCTGACCCGTCCATGCAGGTCCCTCAAGTTTCGCGGGCGGGAGCGCCCGCCGCCACGCTTACTTTACCCCTTCCACCAAATACAAATCCGATAGCGTGCGGCCATACTCATACACGTACGTCTTCGCGTCCGCCGTGAGGAAAATAGGACCAATGTCGGTGATTCCCGCACTATCCGTCGGCATCAGATCCCGCCACGGTTGTAATTTCCCCGTGGCTATGTCGAGCCGCTGGACCTTGGCGGGCAACTCTCCGGGACGATAGATGTAGAGGGACCGGCCATCGGCCGCCCAGGCGATCGGCACATCTCCGTTGGGAAAGCCTGGAATCGGCCGCGCATCGCCGCCCTCGACCGGATAAAGATATCCGTTCTGGTCCGGTCCAACCGCCGCCACATATTTGCTGTCCGGAGAAATCTCCCATTGCGTCGCGCTGACTCCTTCGGGTGAAATGGCGCGCGGCTTCCCCCCATCGAGATCCTGAACGTACAGGCGAACTCCGTGTCCCGGCTCGCTTCCCAGAAAAAGAAATCTCTTGGCATCGGGAAACCAACGCGCCCGGACATGGTTAATGGAATCCTTGGTGAGAGCACGGGTCTCGCCCGCGCCCGTGGGCAAGAGCGTCAACTGGGTCGGGGATCCGACGACGGCAGAAATCACCCATTTGCCATCTGGCGAAAGGGCAATCGCGGATCCCTCGCCCAACCGGACCGCGGGGGATCCATCAATGTTGCGTATGTACGCAGCATAATTCTGGCCACCACCTTCGCCCGCCTCAGTAAACACAACCGTTTTGCCATCGACCGAAAGGTCGTCGGGGACAGACCAGTCGAGCCAGGAAAGGTCTCGCTCCTTCGTGTCGCCCGTGGCACGGCCCATCATGCCGGCCCGCACGGCGTCCAGAGTCACCAACAGACTTCCGTCTTTGCCTACGTCTTGCAGGGTTAGGGTTCCCGGCTCTCTCGCAAACGGATGCTCCTTCCCAGACAAATCTACGGCGGTCAAGGAACGGCCGTTTCCGATCTTGGTCGAAGTAAACCAGATTTCCGGCGCATTCGGCGCCCAGGCCAGCCCTTGCGCACTTCCCCATCCCTCGGAAAGGGTTTTCTTGTGGCCCGTCATATCCACAATCGCGACCGAACCCGCATCATCGCGCCGCGCGGGGTGATCGACAAACGCGATGTAATCGCCTTTGGGAGAAATTCTGGGATGGCTGATCCAACCAGCGGTTTGGTAAAGCACTTTGCCGATGGGATACTCCAGCCGGTTCTGCCCGCCCAGGTCGCGCACGATGGCAAATTCGTTTCCATCGGGAGACCAGTCCGCCCACTGCACGCCTTCGAGGACTTCGCGGGGCGCGCCGCCTCCCAAGGGCACACGCGCCAGCGTTCCAGCGTTGATGAACGGCTCAATCGTGCGGCTGTTGAGCAACACCGCCATTTCACCGGATGAAGAGATTCCCATCACTTCTGCGTTCTTCAGCCCAAAAGGCCGCGATTCCGGGCTCCCCGGATGAGTAGTGAAGATTTCAACTGGATTGTCCTCCCATGCAGCGCTGTACAAGACCGTCCGGCCGTCGGGAGCGAAACGGGCCATGCGGATGCTGCCATGGCGGAACGTAAGCTGGTGATACGCCGGAGGCGCTATGGCCGCCGATGGGCGCGCAGATTTCCCTAGAAAAAACGCTCCAGCAACTATGCCGAGGAAGATCACTGCTGCAACTGCCAGAAGCCAGCGCGGCGGAGATCCAGAGGTCTTTTCTGGCGGAGGAACTGCCAGCGGCGCCGAACCTGAAGTCTGTACCGCGGCCCGCCCCGACTCCGTGTCACGCTTGAGTCGCTTCAGATCGCCGCGCAACTCGGCTGCTGTCTGGCAGCGCAGGTCGCGGTCTTTTTCCAGCGTCTTGCCGATGATTTCTTCGAGCTTAACCGGCAACTGCGGATTCAGCTTCGTAGGTTGGGGTGGCGTGCGCTCCAGAATCTCATTGAAGATCATCGCCGACGTTGCGCCGGTGAACGGCTGCCGTCCCGTAGCCATTTCATAAAGCACCACGCCAAACGAAAATAAATCTGTGCGCGGGTCTAGCTCTTCTCCTCGGGACTGCTCGGGAGACATATAGGCCACCGTGCCCAGCGCCGTTCCCGGGCTGGTCAGGTTGTGATCGGTGGCCGCGGTCTGCATGGTCTCGCCGGCCGCCGGCCGGGCGAGCGGATTCAGCTTGGCCGAGACCAAAATCCAGAATTTTCACGTGCCCGCGCGTGCTGACAAAAATATTTGCCGGCTTGATGTCGCGGTGAACAATTCCGCCGGCATGCGCTGCATCCAGCGCGTCGGAAATCTGGATGCCGAGATCGAGCAACTGATCGAGCTTCAGCGGACGGCCCTCGATGCGGTGCTTGAGGGTCTGGCCCTCCAGCAACTCCATGGCGATAAAGTGCTCGCCATCGGCGATGTCAATTTCATGGATGGTGCAGATGTGTGGATTATTCAGCGCCGAGGCGGCCCGCGCCTCGCGCTGGAAGCGTTCGACAGCCTGCGGATCGCGGGAAAATTCCGGTGGGAGGAATTTCAGTGCGACAAAGCGCCGCAGCTTGAGGTCTTCGGCCTTGTAAACCACGCCCATGCCGCCGCCGCCCAGCTGTTCCACGATTCGGTAATGGGAGATGGTGCGTCCAACCATGCCGGCAGTCCAGAAAGCAGCGCGACCATGTTAGGGGTTGACCAAGCGCCGAGTCAATCCGCCAGCTGTCCCACGCTTCCGGAAACCGGGCTGCGGTCCCCAGCCGTCGAACACCGCGACGGCTGGGGCAGCCTTTTCAGTTGTGATGCAAAGAGAGACCAACCGCCGAGGTCAAGGCCAAGGGTGTGCCAGCCCACCGTTTGACCTCTTCCTCCACCCGTCGCCTTGTCTTGAATCAGACTCGCCTCGGCGTCGCAGCCTCTCGCTTCGTCGAAAAGCGGTTGTCGGAAAATCACCCGGCCAATAAGGTTTCCGCAGAAAGTCCCGAATACCACACGGCGGGAGGAAGAGCTTGATTACGAGACGTCCGCTGCGGTTTCTGGTTTTAGTAGTTCTCGGATTGGGCAATTTGAGCGCCCAGACATTCATTTCCGCCGATTCGGTGCGCTATCAAGTCGACGTTCTCGCTAAGGGTTTGCAGCAGCCTTCGGCTCTGGTTTTTTTGCCCGATGGGCGCGGGCTTCTGGTGGAAAGGCGCAGCGCCAAAATCGATATTTTCGATCCCAAATCCGGCTCCCTGACTGCACTGGACGGAGGTTTCGACGCGCTGATCGGAAAAGATACCGGAGTCCACGATGCCGCCCGTCCCGCCGCCTTGACTGGCGAGGATGCGGGTTTGCACGATATCGCGCTTCATCCCAACTACGCTGCCAACAAATGGATTTATATCAGTTACTCGAGTGGCGATCCGGAACGAAGCACAACCGTAGTGGACCGTTTCCGGCTGCAAGGAAAAAGCATTGTGGAGCGGGAAAGAATTTTCACGGCTGATGCCTATTCCGAAGACCGGTTCCATTACGGAGGGAGGCTGGTTTTCATCGGAGACTATCTTTTCATCACAGTGGGAGACCGGCATCATCAAGACAGGGCGCAAGTGCTCGCGAACGATGCGGGCAAAATTATTCGTCTGCGCGACGACGGGCAGGTTCCTCCGGATAATCCTTTTTTCGGGCGGCCCGACGCGCGGCCCGAGATCTGGTCGTACGGGCACAGAAATCCCCAGGGGCTGGTCGTTCATCCCGAGACCGGCGAACTCTGGGAGCACGAGCATGGACCGCTGGGAGGCGATGAGCTGAATGTGATTCGGCGGGGGGCCAATTATGGATGGCCCGTGATCTCCTACGGATGGCAATACTCAGGCGGGCCGATCGGAATGGGGATCACGGCGAAAGAAGGCATGGAGCAGCCAGTGTGGGTATGGACGCCGGCCATCGCGCCCAGCGGGATGTTCATCTACACCGGCGACAAGTTTCCCGCCTGGCGGGGGAGCTTCTTCATCGGATCCATGTCTGGGCATCATCTGCAACGATTGGTAATCGAAAACGGCCATGTAGTGTTGGAAGAACGCCTGCTCCTGGGTAAATTCGGCCGCATCCGTCTGGTGGCCCAGGGGCCCGACGGCATGATTTACATCGCCAATGATGATGGCCAATTGTTACGGCTCAGCCCAGCCGGCGCCCAGCCTTAGAGTGAAGAAGTCCGGCCTCGCCGAAATGTTTGCCGTCGGATTGACGGTCGGCGGTCTTTCAAGAAATTGTCATCCTGAGCGGAGAGAAGTCGTTCGCGAAGCGAATGACTTCTCGCAGTCGAAGGACCCCTGCACTGTTTCGTTCGGCACAGGTGCTTTCAGGAATTCAACCCGCGCTCCGGAGTTCATCGAGAAAACTCCCTGCCGCCACCTCGCCGGAGGCGTGTTTTGCGGGGTCCTTCGACTCGCTTTAATCTTCGCGCTTCGCGCGAAGATCAAAGCTCCCTCAGGATGACAATTGGGCGCAAGCAAGACCGCCAGAATAGCTGCAGGACAATCAGACGTGCCCTCTGCTCAGGCGTTGCACGGCCTGGCGATAATTGCGGCTGAGTTTGAGTGCGACGCCGTCGTGCAGCAGTACGCGGTATTCGCCGTTATCGAGCGACCTCATTTCAGCTATCCGCTCCAGATTGACCAGGGTCGAGCGATGGATACGGGCAAAGCCGCTACACTCAAGCTGCGTCTCCATTCCACTGATAGTTTCCCGATGCAACCATGATTTCTTCCCGGCATGAAGCATCACGTAATCTCCTGCCGCCTCGATCCAGTCGAGTTCCGCAGTCTTGACGAAGGCTACACGCCCTCCCGAACGCACCACGATGCGCTCTGGACTGGTCGACGAGTCCTTGCTCTCTCGGGTCGCAACGCCACTGAGGGCTTTGGCGAAGCGTCTTCCCAAATCGCTGTCGCGGTCGCAAGTCAGGGCTTCGCGAGCGCGTTGCAGAGCAATATCAAAGCGTTCGTCGTCGATCGGCTTCAGCAGGTAATCCAGCGCCCTGGTCTCGAATGCGCGAATTGCGTACCGGTCGTGTGCCGTGACAAAAATAATGTGAGGAACAGCCCGCCAGCCGACCGCTTCAATGACGTCGAATCCCGTTTTGCCCGGCATCTGCACATCCAGGAACACCAAATCTGGAGACGTGCGCCGAATGGCCTGGATGGCCTCGCGTCCATTGCTGCACTCAGCCACGACTTCAACGTCGGTCGCACGCTTAAGCCGCGTCCTTATGCCTCTGCGGGAGAGTTCTTCATCGTCAACGATTACGCTGCGAATCATCATCCTGGCCTCAAGTAACACTGTTCTCGTACGGAGACACTGCCGTCCGGAACGGAATTTCGATCACTGCCGCGGCGCCTCCGTCTGCAGAAGGACCAAAGCAAAAGCTCGATTTGTCGCCATGCAGTTCCGCCAATCGTGTTGCCGTATTTGAGAGGCCCACAGCCCGGGAGACCGGCGCGTGCCCGGACGGCCCCGGACCATCATCGGCAACACAGAGACGAAGCCTGCCGTTAGTCCGAGCCACAGTCACCTTTATCGAGCCTCCGCCCTCGCGCTGCAGTACTCCATGTTTGACGGCATTCTCGACTAAAGGTTGGAGCACGAGCACGGGAACCAGACCTTGCATCGTATCCGGCGAGGCTTCGATTGCGACCTGTAAGCGGTCTCCGAATCGTACCTGCTCAATTTCCAGATAGCGGCGGACGAATTCGAGCTCCTCGGCGATTGAAACTTCAGGCGTGTCGATAGTATCGAGCGAGAGACGCAGAAAATCGCTGAGGCGCGCGATCATGCGCGACGCTGAGGCATTTTGTCCTTCGACAACCAGCGTCGAGATGGCGTTGAGCGTATTAAACAGAAAGTGCGGCTCAAGCTGCGATTGCAGGGCCCGCAACCGAGCGGCCTGGGCCATCGCTTCGGCTCTTGCCGCGCGGTTCCGTTGTTTTTCCAGCTCCGCCCAGTCTTTGACGCCGTGGTAAAGCAGCGACCAAACAAACAATACAAAACCGTCATACATCAAGGTGCCTACGGGAATCGCGACCAGTTCAGCAGATGGGGTGCCCGTCAATTGCATGCTCACATAGAGTTGGAAGAGTAAGCTTTGGGTTTCTCTCCATGCCGCCGCACCGGCGAATGACAGGAAAAAGATGAATGCAACAGACGCGAGCGGAGTAAGAGATCGCGCCCGACTCCTGCGATAGAGTGCGCGGAAAATCAAAGTTAGCCCGAAGCCCGTCGCCACAAGAAGAGCCTTATTGACGAACGCATCGCGCGGACTCAGGAAATCCAGTCCCCAGGCAAACATCGCCAAGCCAAACGCGAGCCAACCCCCGCATTGGAGCGCCCAAAAGAGAGGAATCCGTTCCAATTGTCTGCGCAAGATGGGCCAGGGATCAGCCGAGCTCAGCTTCGACGGGAGCGACACCGCGCGGGCATTCGCAAGAGGATTCATGGCAGGTGCAGTTTCATCGGGACGGCAATACAGGTTTGACGATTACTCCAGCCCAGTTGCCTCAACTATTTTATTGCTCGCGAGTGCGATCCCTGGCGCTCATCTAGAGCATCGTACAAAGTTATCGAGACAAGACACGGACGGTTCGTTATGTGCAGACTCGCGCTCCGCGCGAGCCTCGGGGCCAGGCCCCGCCTGCATACCAGAAATCAAAGTAGAATCTTAGGAGAAACGAAGGACGTCAGGGATGCGAAGAATATATCCCGCTTTATTAGCGTTTTTGACGGTTACACACTTGGCAGCTCAGGTTGCTCCCGCGGCGGGATTCTCAGGAAGAATCCCATGGTGTGCGACCGTATTCCCTCCTGTGCAAATGGGAGACGAGATGGTGTACCCAGTGGCCAACGGAGTTTCTGCCCCGGTTTTGGTGAAAAGAACGAAACTAGTCGTACCCCCCGATAAGGCAACTCTGAAAGGTACAGCAGTAGTCTGCGGGATTGTTGGCCGCAATGGACGGATTCGTACCGCCTTCATGGATCGAACTATCGGCAACGGCCTGGATGAGATTGCAAGGGAAACTGTAAAACAGTGGAGATTTCGACCGGCGTTGAAAGACGGCGAAGCTGTTGCAGCTCCCATAAGCCTTGAGATTAAGTTTGGCTATTAGATTTAACAGACCGGGAGGAAAGTGATACCGCAAAGTGGGGGAGTCACGCTCTGCGCGAACCTCGGCCGTCCGCTCGCCGGCTGCCGGTACTCGCTGCGTCCAGTCGCGCAGCGAGCGCGTCGAAGCCAGGGGTGGGACCGTTCCAGCGCAACTGGTCCACATCATCAAACAGCGCAATGTTGGTGCGGAGTGTAGCGAGTTTGCGAAAGAGCAGGGCACGGTCCTTCTCGCGGCACAGAGTGTCCGCCAGGGCGCTCGCGTTGGTGGCGTTGACGCGCCACTCGCGAGAATCCGCAGGGATCGATTCGAGATGGGGAAACTTGGCGAGAACGGCAGCCGACGACTTCGCCCCCCAGCCAGGCAGGCCCGGATAGCCATCGGCAGAATCGCCCACCAGCGCCAGATAGTCGGGAATCGATTCCGGCGAAACGCCGAACTTCTTGATCACCCCGGACTCGTCGAGGGTAATACCGGTCCGGCGATTCAGTTGTACGATGCGCGTGCCGCGCACCATTTGAGCGAGGTCTTTGTCGGGCGTGCAGACGATCACCTGCTGGACGCGCTCATCACGGGCAGCCGCGACCGCAGCGGCAGCCAGGGCGTCGTCGGCTTCGAACTCCACCATGGGCCAGACGACAATACCGGCCGCCGAGAGAACTTCTTCGAGAAGGGGAAATTGCGACAGGAGGTCAGGTTCAACGCCTTCGCCGGTCTTGTAGTCGGGCCACAATTGATTGCGGAATGATTCAATGACGTGATCGGTGGCGACCGCGATATGCGTGGCGCCACCCTTGATCATGCCCAACACCGACCGGAGAACGCCGCGGACGGCGGCCACTTCCCTCCCCGCCTCATCGCGTGCGGAGGGCAGAGCGTAGTAGTGCCGGAAAAGTTCGTAGGTGCCGTCGACCAGATAGATCTCCAAGGGGCAGCCTCAGCACCATCGTAGTACAAGAAGTGCGGCGGGTCGGAACTACACTTTCAATTCGCGGGCGCAGTCATGTTGAAGGCCTTCGACAAGCTGTCAAGTTCGCCCCGAACCGGCGTCCACGCGGAAGTTACCTGATCTCCCAGCGGATTGTCTCTGAGAAAACTCTCGATCTTGTTCCCGCTGTCGAGCACCAGGGGCAGCGAATTGTCGGCTTTCCTGGTCCGCTTGAACTCGTTGAGCATTCCGGTCGTGCGGCTTTCGAAAAGTTTCACCATCGTTCGAGCCGATTTTTCCTTGTCCGTCTTGCGGAAGGTGCTCTTCTTGAGGGCAGAATTGAAGACTGCACCAAACTTCTTCGCATCCTGCCGGATATTGTTCATAGTAGTTTCTACATCTTTGTCGCTCATGCGGTCCTGCGCCGCCGAGCCGACTGCGCCGAAACAAAGCGCCAGCACCACCACAACCGCCGCACGAACCCTGGAATCGATGAAAGCTTTCATTTTATTTCTCCTCAGAAATGTGCCGGGGAATTATAGAAATCTCTCCCGCGCTTTGTAAACCGGAACTGCAGGATTCGTGTGGTCGCGGGCGACTCGCTCGCGCGTACAAATGACGTGGGGAACAGCCGCCTGAGCCTGGGTCTGCCGGGCGAAGGTCGATTTGGGGAACTTACCCCGCTGCCGACGCCGCCCGCGTCTGGCGCACGCGCTCGTAAACCCGCACATACTCCTTGGCAGATGCGCTCCAGGAAAAATCCTTACTCATGCCGTTACGCATCAGGGTTTCCCAGGAATGCTGGTCGCGGAACGCCTGCAACGCCTGCTTGACGGTCAGCAGCAGGGACTCTCCGCTGTAGTCGCTGAACTTGAATCCCGTGCCCTTGCCGGTACGCGCGTCCCAGGGCTCGATCGTGTCATCGAGGCCGCCGGTGGCGCGCACGATGGGGACGGTGCCATATTTCAGGCTGTAAATCTGGTTCAAGCCGCAAGGTTCGTATCTTGAGGGCATGAGGAACATGTCGCTGCCCGCTTCGATCTTGTGGGCGATGGCGTTGTCATACGCCACCTTGACCGCAATTTTCTGCGGGAACTGCTTGCTCATGCGCTGAAACATTTCTTCGTACAGCTTGTCGCCGGCGCCCAGCGCGACCATAATCATTTCTTCCCGCGCCAAGCGGTCCATGATCTGCGCAATCAGGTCGAAGCCCTTCTGCGCGGCAAACCGCGACACAATGCCGATCACCGGGAGCCGCGGATCAGCGTTGGCCATGCCGTAAGCCGCCAGCAAATCCTCTTTACACTTCCGCTTGCCGGTCAGGTCCTGGGGCGAATATCGCTCTGTGATAAATTTGTCCGCCTGCGGACTCCACTCGTCGTAATCCACTCCGTTCAGAATGCCGGTGACCGTTGCGGCCCGTCCGCGCAGTACACCCTCGAGCCCGAAGCCAAACTCCGCGGTCTGGATTTCCTGGCTGTATTTCTTGCTAACCGTGGTCACGAAGTCCGAATAGACCAATGCGCCTTTCAGGAAGTTGACGTTGCCGAAAAACTCCATCTTCGAGATGGTGAACAGGTCCCAGGGCAATCCCAGCAAGGGCAAGGTCTCCGGAGGGAACAGGCCCTGATATCCCATGTTATGAATCGTGAATACCGTGCTCGCCTCTTTGAAAGCCGGGTCTTCAAGATATTGCGTGCGCAGCAACACCGGAACCAGGGCCGACTGCCAGTCGTGGCAGTGAAACACATGCGGGACGCCCAGCACTTTCGAAGCTTCCAGTACCGCCCGCGAAAACAACGCAAAGCGCTCCGCATTGTCGGGATAGTCGCCGCTGGACGTGCCATACAGCGCCTCGCGATCAAAGAACGGAGGGTAATCGACAAAATAGAAACGCACGCCCGAATGATTGCCTCCGGTCACCACCGAACAGAAACGGTACCGGTCATCGAAAGGCACGGTCACGCTGCGCACCACGGTTTGGGCATCCGTCAGCTTGGTCTGCCGGTAAAGCGGCAGATAAACGCTCACCTGATGTCCCAGAGAAGCCAGGGCGCGCGGCAAAGCTCCCACCACGTCGGCCAATCCGCCGGTCTTGGAGAACGGCACGCATTCCGACGCTGCAAAGGCAATGTGCATGGGCAGGCTCCTTCAGGTTGTCACGGTTCGACTGGCGCAAGCTATGATAGAGACGTGCCAACGTGGCGGCATACTTTTCCTGGGCCGGGCTTGGGCGTGAACCAGCAAGTCTAACTGCCGCAGAGAAACGGGGTCAACGTGCCAAAGGTCGCTGTTTCGCCCACCGCGGGACGCAAGCCCAAACTGGGCCAGCATTTTCTCGTAGACTCCTCGGCCGCCTCGCGCATCGTGGAGGCCCTGGGCCCGCCGTCGCAAGACACCGTTCTCGAAATTGGGCCGGGCCGCGGAATTCTCACTTCCCTGCTGGCTAAGCGGGCACATCGCCTGATCGCCGTTGAAGTCGACCGCGTGCTCGCCGCGCAACTGCGCATGCAGTTCGCCCTGGCGCCAAACGTCGAAATCATCGAAGGCGATATTCTTGCAGTCGACATCGATTCTCTCTTCGGACCTAAGCCCGGCAGCACCCGCCCCGGCCTGGAATTTCATCCCGACCCGGTGCGGGTGGTGGGAAATCTTCCTTACTTCCTCACCTCGGATATTTTGTTGCGCCTCTTTGCCTACCGGCGCTATTTCGATTCCATGGTGCTGATGGTGCAGCGCGAGGTCGCTGATCGTCTGGCGGCCACGCCCGGACACAGCGAGTACGGACTACTCTCCGCGACAGCCCAGCTTTACACCCAAGTAGAAAAACTTTTTACGCTTCCGCCGGCGGCATTCTCACCGCCGCCCAAAGTGCACTCGACTGTGGTACGTCTTACCACCACGCCGCGCCTGGAGAGCTTGCACGTGCCCGAACAGGCCTTCATCCAATTCTTGAGGCTGTCTTTCGGACAGAAACGCAAGACACTCTGGAACAATTTGAAATCGCAATACGAAAGCAAGAGTCTGCGAGCTGCGCTCGAACAAGCCGGAGTCAAGTCGGACGCAAGGGCCGAGGCCTTGTCTTTGGAGAAAACTGCCGCCTTGTTCCGCGCCTTGAATAATGGCGCTCAGGGTTGACCTTGCTCGTTGGTATTCTCTGTGACCTCCTTGGTTAAAGAAGTTCGCAGCCACCACGAAAGACGAGGGGTTGGGATCGTCTCCTCGTATTCTCTGTGCCCTCTGTGGTCGAACTAAGGAGGCACGATGCCCGCCACGTCACGTCTCCCCGCCGTAGCCGGACGCTTCTATCCCCGCGACGCCAAAACTCTGTTGAGGGATGTGCAGTCTTACCTGGGCGCACCAGCGCCCACCCTCTCGGCCCTCGGCTGCGTCGTGCCGCATGCAGGCTACATCTACTCAGGTCACGTAGCAGGCGCGGTCTTCGCCCGACTCAATCTGCCGCGCCGCTGCATTTTGATGTGTCCCAATCACACCGGCATGGGGCAGCCACTGGCGATCATGAGCCGTGGGGCGTGGGAAACGCCATTTGGATCTGTGCCAATCGACTCCGCTCTGGCCGACGCGTTGAAACAACGCTTCCCGCTATTCACTGAAGACAGCGAGGCCCACCGCGCCGAGCACGGCGCTGAAGTCGAGCTGCCTTTTCTGCAGGCAAGAAGGTCGGACATCACTTTTGTTCCGATCGCGTTAGGCACGGGGCGCTATGAGGTTCTCGAGGCCTTGGGCGTCGCGATCGCTGGCGTGGTCCGGGTCCAGAACGAACCCCTGCTCGTCATCGCTTCGAGCGACATGAACCACTACGAGAGCGACCGCGTCACCAGGGTGAAAGACAGCAAAGCCATCGAGCGCATACTGGCGCTCGACCCGCGTGGCTTATTCGAAGTGGTGACAAATGAAGAAATCAGCATGTGTGGTTTTGGCCCCACTGTGGCCATGCTGACCGCGTGCAAACAACTTGGCGGCACACAGGCTGAGTTGGTCAAGTATGCGACCTCGGGCGACGTGTCCGGGGACCTCGAGACGGTGGTGGGATATGCCGGCATTGCGGTCTGGTGAGGCGGGTCAGAGACCCCTGTACGCGAGTCTACAAATGTTCCGCGCGGAAGGCATGTGAATAATTAGCTCTTGGCTATAGTCCGCAATCACTACAGTTGTTCGCTTTCCCGAACAGGATTTGGGTTTTCGTTGACTTCGGAGAGCCAGTAGTGGGACAGTCAATATGTCCCCAATATCCTTCCAGCACACGCCCCAGGAGCTCTACAACACACGTGATCGTCATCATCAGCGACTTGCATCTCACCGACGGTTCCTCCGGAGAGACCATTCACGAGGGCGCGTTCCGTTTGTTTCGCGAACGGCTAAGGGATCTGGTCTACGATGCCTCGAAGCGTTCGGACGAAACCTACGAACCGATTCGCCAAGTTGACGTGATTCTTCTGGGCGACATCCTCGACATCATCCGGTCCACGCAGTGGTGCACGGCTCCGCCTGAGGTCCGCCCATGGGGGAATGTGAATGACCCGAGGGTGCAGGAGAAAGTGAGGACGATCACGGAAACCATTCTTACGCACAACGCGAGTTCCATCGCGGTGCTGCGCAGTCTGAGCCAGGACATGGCAGTCACGGTGCCGCGAGCCACCGCAGAGTCCCACGATTCCCGAGCGGTTGAACGCGTGCCGGTGCAAGTCCGGCTGCACTACATGATCGGCAATCACGACTGGATGTACCACCTGCCGGGCGAACCCTACGAAAAAGTCAGGGAACTGATCCGCAGGGAGCTTGGCCTGGCCAATCCGCCCGGCCCGTTCCCACACGATCCGAAGGAATCGGCGGCCATCACGAAGCTCTATCGCGATCACCGGATTTTCGCGCGGCACGGGGACATCTACGACGACCTGAATTTTGAGCAAACGCGGGATGCGTCCTCTCTGGGAGATGCAGTCGTCATCGAGTTGCTCAATCGTTTTCCGGAGCTGGTCGCAATGCAACTGGGCTCCAGGTTGTCCAACGATTGCAAACAAGGTTTGAAAGAACTCGACAATGTGCGGCCGTTGCAAATTGTCCCAGTCTGGCTGGACGGACTGCTGAAAAACACCTGCACTCCCAGCCAGGCAAAAGAAATCAAGGACATCTGGAACACTCAGGCGAAACAGTTCCTGAGCACGCCGTTTGTGGAGCGGCGGGGGCATTTCCTGTTCAAACTGGGGATTCGTTTTTCACGCGACTTTTCGCTCTACACGCTGAGCCGGATTATTCTTCGCATTTTGAAACGAACCCAGAGCCACCCGTCGTTTGCCGCCTACGCATTGAAGGAAGCTGCATTCCGGGACGGGAGCGCCGACTTTCTAATCTACGGCCACACGCACTGGTACGAAGTGGTTCCCTTACGCGCCGCTCCGAGCGGGCAGGGACTGCTCAAACAGATCTACATCAATTCCGGTACCTGGCGCGCGGTCCACGAGCTGGGAGACTTCGACCCGCGGCAGGAGCAGTTTGTGGGATACCAGGTGATGACTTATCTTGCATTCTTTCGTGACGATGAACGCAAGGGGCGGTCTTTTGAATGCTGGTCGGGGGCGCTGGAGGAATAACCTCACGGCAACGCGTTCTCCGTTGCAGGCAAGCCGGTGTACACTCTCATGGCTTGAAAAAGAGGCTTCCTCTCGTTGAGGAGGGCCGTTCAAGACAGACCAAATTCGGAACCGAAGGGGAGGGTAGATGAGGAAGCGCGCAATTCTGGCGGCAGCGTTGTTTCTTTGCGTTACCGGCTTCGTGGCACAGCAGGCACAGGCGCAAGCACAACCAAGTACGACCACAGCGCAGAAGATGGACAAGCTGGAAGCGCTGACCAAACAGCTCAATCTCACTCCAGAGCAAAAAATGAAGCTGCTGCCGATTCTGAAGGCAGACGCCCCGAAATTGCAGGCCATCAAAGACGACACATCGCTTACTGGAATGCAAAAGTTGGAAAAGATCAGAGCTATCCGCGAACAGAGCAATCCCCAAGTCGAAAAGATTCTTACGCCGCAGCAATATCAACAACTTCAGGACATCCGCCGAGAGGAGATCATGAAGATGATGCAGCAAAAGCGGGCGGAACAGTAGGCGGGATTATCGAGTCCCAGTCGTCCGAGATCTGGGTGATTCCGGGGCGATTGAAACCAAGGCGGTTCTAGCGTTGACTGTGTGCCTCCCACCCTTCGCAAAAACCGCGAAGAGTGGGGCACCCTCATTCGGGCTTGTGTCAGCGAAAACTGGGCCTTACTTGTGTGCGCCGCCGGCGTGTGGCGATCCGGCGTGAGATGCCGGCGCCGAGACAGAACCCACGCCGACGCTGCGACCGGATGATGCTCTCCCTCCGGTGGGTGTGGAAGGCCGCGAGGTCGTGTTCCAAAAACCGACGGGTGCCGGATGCACGCTCGCCGAGGCCGAGCCTTGGGTGCGTACCTCCTGAGAGACGCGTCCCAGGTTGCGGACGGTGCCGCGTGCAATGCCTAGCCCTGCCGTGTCGTTATTAATCTCGATGCGATGAGACGCCGACGGCGCCGGGCTGGCGATGGGAGCACGACCGATCAACACGGGCGCGCGTCCGGAGGCAGGAGCGGTCGGCGGCGCAAACTCCTTGGGTGCATTGGCGACGGTAGGCAGCGTGTTCCATCCCGACCATGAAGTTGCGGGCCGCCACACCCAGCCATGGCCGGGAAGCGACATCCATGTGCCATAGCGATAGGGCGTCCATCCCCAGGGATACGCTGAAACCCAGGTGTAGCCAAAGCCGGGGTAAGAAAACCAGGCGCCGTCCATGAAGGGATTCCATCCCACACCGGTGAAGTAGGGCTGCCAGAGCAAACCATAGCCGGGCGCATTGAAGTAGTTGCCGTAATAGTTGAGGTCGCTCATGCCGTAGGCGTAGGGCGAGTAGCTATTCGAGGCCGCGTAGGACTTGTGATAGTTCTGCTGCTGCGCGTCCCAGGTGTCGAAAGGCTGCTCTTCGACATTGCCGGCCACGGTGGCTTTGTTGTTATTCAGGAAATCAAAGGAGACAGCTTCGTCTCCGTCAACTTTCACCAGGCCGGATGGGCCTTCCACTTGCGCCTTGCCCTTGAAAACCGCGAGTGACGAATTGGTATCTCCCATCTGCAGGCGCAGGTGGACAGGCTTCGTGAGCACCAATTTTTCGAGGCCGAAGAGCAGGGTGAACTCTTCCTCCTTTGCGCCTTTGAAATCCAGGTAGGAAGTGCCTTCGCTCACTTTGACCGTGGTGTGTTTAGCGCCGGAATCGCGGGTGGAGAGTTCGGGAAATTCTGTGACCGCATTGGGAGCGAGGCGCAGCGCGCTGCCGTCTTCAAACTCGATTTCCGCGCGGCCATCCGCGCCAGTATGTACTTTTGTGCCCTGAGTTATGGGCAGGTTGGGAAACGCCTTCTCGTAGCCTTGACCCGTGTCGCGATCCACCTGCACTGTGCCTTCCACCTGGCTCAAGCGGACAATACGCACATGGGAATCGGCGAAGCCGGCAACGGCGAGTAAGCTGATAAAAGCCGCGGCAAGAAAAACGCGAAGAACGGACCCCGAATGGGACACGACGCACCCCCAAACTGCCTGTAAGCCATTAGAACATTGTTTCTGTAGTTTAGTTGTATGAAATCGCCGGGAACGGTCCGCCTCGAGACTTAATGTGGGGCGGGTAAGTTGGCAGAGGCCAGCAAACGCTGGGCGCGGGCCCGGACAGGCGTGATCAGCGAATTGTCGTTCGCCAACTGCTGGAGAATGGGTGCAATCGCCTGTAACTCGCCGAGAGTGTTCTGTTTCGACATTTCTTCCATGCGCTTCAGTTGCTCATCGAGGGCCAGTTTCTGATAGCGATGGTAATACTCGAGGCGGTGGCCAAATTCCAAAGTGGTGGAAAGGTTCTGCAGGAGTTGCGTCAAATCTTCGACGGCCTGAACGGGTGAGTAATTGTAAGTGGCCTGGGTGCTCCGCTGCGCGTCCTTGTAGGCCAGAGTCTTGGTTCCGGTGGAGGCGAGGTTGCGTTTATGAGAGTTGATATCGCCCTGGAAGTAATTGGCGCGTTTGGCCAGATCAAAGGCCCGTGCCCGCGTGGGCTCGGAGAGCGAGAAATCGAGGTGAAAGGGGTCGCTCTCCGATTCAGCGTTGAGTTTGCCGTCAGAATCGTAGGTGGCGTGGCCGTCGGTTGCAATCGAGATACGATAGTGGGAAGGCTCAGAGCCGGGAAAATCCAGGGTGAAGGTGAGCGTGGCGCTGTCCTGCGCGTAGGCAAGGCGGACCAGAAAAAAGAAGACTGTCCATATGAATTTCGACGCGGTTCTAATCTGATGCCGCGGCTTTTCATGGGCCCGGGAGAACATGGCAAAGGGAATTATGCCAAAAAACAGGCAGCCAGTGGTTTTGGGCGAACCATTCAACGAGCAACCGCGCGTTGCCGCTGGAGCGTTGCTGATGTGTGCAGATGGCAGATCGCAATGGCCAGAGCGTCGGCGGCATCGGAGGGTTCGGGCGGCTCTGCCAGATGCAACAAGCGCATTACCATTTGCTGCACTTGCTGCTTTTCGGCCCGGCCATAGCCGACTACCGATGATTTGACCGACAGCGGCGAGTATTCTGCGACCAAAAGCCCGGCGGAAGAAGCTGCCAGCATGGCGACGCCCCGCACCTGTCCCAGCTTGAGCGCGGATTTTACGTTGAGCGCGTAGAACACGTCTTCAATTGCGACCTGATCGGGCCGATGTTCTTCAATGACAGCGCCCAGAGACTGGAAGATTGTTGCGAGCCTGTCGGGCAAAGGCTCGCGCGGCGAAAGCTTGATGGCGCCGCAACTCAGGCAAACCAGAGTATCGTCCGGACAGAGTTCGACTACGCCGTACCCGGTGTATTCGGTGCCGCAGTCGATGCCCAGGACGCGCATGGTGGAAGTGTATCTCAGCAGCAGCGCGGGCGGCGTGCCTTTGCGACTTCCTGCTCGCGGAGAAACTGCGCGTAGGCGGATTGTGAGGACACGATTTGCTGGCGCAGCAGAAAGCGCTTGTAGGCTGACTCGTCGAAGACTTCGCGGAGCACCGCCATGGCTAGAGTACAACCGGACTTCAGTCGCGCGACGAGGCGCTGCCTGTACCCAGGTTCCTCGGGGACTGGCGTCCCCTCGGAATGACAATTCCCCGTGGAAAGCCTCATGCCTGCTCCTCCATCGCGAAGCGGGTCGGGACGAAGGGCGACTCTTTCACGCGCGCTGCCTTGCGGCCGGAGAGCACACGCGTCCACAGCACCGCCGACTCAATCAGAATGACTGCAACCATCGATATCAAAATCCCCGTCACCAGCGCATCCATTCGATCGTTAAAAATGAGCCGGCCGGTTATGGCAGTGGCTGGCCCGTCGGCCAACTGGCGCGCGTGTGACAGAAATCCGATGCGCGGGTTGGGATCGAACACCTTGTGCCAGGACGCGGTGAACGTCACCAGGACGAGCCAAACCAGCGGGCTGAGAGTGACCCACACGTATCTGGCTTTGCCCATTTTGATCACGATGGTTGTGGCCACGCAGAGAGCCACCGTCGCCAGCAGTTGATTGGCAATGCCGAACAGCGGCCAGAGCGAATTGATTCCGCCCAGCGGATCTTTGACTCCCTGCCAGAGAAAATACCCCCAGCCCAGCACCATAAGTGCGCTGGTGGCGAGGATGCTTGGGTACCAGCTTGTACGGCCGAGCGGTTTCCAGACGTGGCCGAGCGCATCCTGAATCATAAAGCGGCCGACACGCGTGCCGGCGTCGAGTACGGTCAGAATAAACAACGCTTCAAACATGATGGCAAAGTGGTACCAGATGGCCATCACGGCCTGGCCGCCCAAGGTGTGGGAAAAGATGTGCGCCATGCCTACGGCAAAAGCCGGCGCGCCCCCAGTTCGATTGTAGAGCGTCTGCTCGCCCACGGCCTGGGCGAGAGAATGCATTTCGGCGGCGGTGACGGGAAATCCCCAGGTGCTGATCGTCGCCGCGGCGGTCTCGGGCGCTTGCCCCACAATTCCGGCCGGACTGTTGATGGCGAAATACGTTCCTGGCTGGAGCACGCAAGCCGCAATCATGGCCATGATCGCAACCAGCGATTCGGCCATCATCGCGCCATAGCCGACCATGCGGGCTTCAGTTTCGCGACGGATCAGCTTCGGGGTAGTGCCGCTTGAAATCAGAGCATGAAAGCCGCTGACGGCACCGCAGGCGATGGTGATGAAGGCGAAGGGAAAAATTTTGCCCGCGAAAACCGGGCCGGAGCCGTCAATGAAGCGGGTGAGCGGCGGCATGTGCAAAGTGGGCCGCAATCCGATAATGCCCAGCGCTAGCATGGCGATAGTCCCAAGCTTGACGAACGTGCTGAGGTAGTCGCGCGGGGCGAGCAACAGCCAGACCGGCAGAGCCGAAGCAAAAAAGCCATAAACGATGATCAGGATTGCCAGTGCCGGGGCGGTGAGCGTGAACCATTGGCCGATCGATTCCGTATGCGAAACCCATTGCCCGCCCCAGATGGCGAGAAGAACCAGGGCGAATCCGATCACAGAAGTTTCGAGCACCTTGCCTGGGCGCAGACGCCGCAGGTAAACACCCATCAGCAGCGCGATGGGGATAGTCATGGCGATGGTGAACGTTCCCCAGGGGCTGGCTTTGAGTGCGTTGACGACCACTAGCGCGCATACTCCGAGCAGGATCACGATGATTCCGATGATCGCGGCATAGGCCACGACGCCGCCGACCTTACCGACTTCTTCGCGGGCCATTTCGGTGAGGGATTTGCCATCGCGGCGGATAGAAAAGAGCAGGATCACAAAGTCCTGAACGCAGCCGCCGAAAACCGCGCCCGCCAGAATCCACAGAGTTCCGGGAAGATAGCCGAATTGCGCTGCCAGTACGGGGCCGACAAGCGGCCCGGGGCCTGCGATGGCGGCGAAGTGATGTCCAAACACCACCCACTTGTTGGTGGGAACATAATCGCGGCCATTGTCCAAACGCTCAGCTGGGGTGGCGCGGTGCGCGTCGAGGACGAGCACTTTGGTGGCAATGAATTTGCTGTAGAAGCGGTAGCCGATGGCGTAGGTGCAGACGGCCGCCACCACCAGCCACATCGCATTGATCTCTTCGCCCCGGTGCAGGGCGATGGTGGCCAACGCGAGCGCGCCCAGTGCCGCAATGCCAAGCCAGATCAGGATCCTGACCAGTTTGCCCATATTCATGAGTGTTTATTGAAGCCCGAAGTATTGTGGCGAATCTTGCGGCGGAGTGCAATCGTCAAGCTGGGCTCACAAAGCGCAGAATTCTACTAATTGACAATCCGGGGCCTGCAAAGGAGAATCCGGTCAGCATGGCTGGAGCCTACGCTCGCCTCGCCCCGCTGTTGGTCCCCATCATCGAACTGATCTTCGTACTGGCGGCTGGGGCCGCAATCCTGGTCAAGGCATTCACCAGCGCTGACGGAAAACGCACCGACGCATTTGATTCTGTGGAGCGCCGGTTCGGCCAGCTGGCTCGCCGTAAGACGCTCTCCGTCTTCGTGGTCGGGGCTTTAACGCTGGGTCTCCGAGTGGCCCTCATTCCTACACTTGGCATTCCCGAGCCCCGATGGAATGACGAATTCAGTTATCTTCTCGCGGCCGACACTTTCGCTCACGGGCGCGTGACCAACCCCACTCATCCCATGTGGGTTCACTTCGAAAGTTTTCACATCATTCAGCAACCTACTTACATGTCGATGTATCCCCCGACGCAAGGGCTGGTCTTGGCGGCAGGCGAAAGGATGGGCAATGCCTGGATTGGGCAATTAGTGATCACTTCGCTGATGTGCTCGGCGTTCTGCTGGATGTTGCAGGGCTGGCTTCCTCCTGGTTGGGCCTTGCTCGGAACGCTGCTTGCCGTTTTGCGGCTGGGGATACTGAGCTACTGGATGAATGGCTACTGGAGCGCGTCGGTCGTGGCTCTGGGCGGCACGCTGGTGCTGGGAGCTCTTCCGCGGCTCAAACGCCGCGCTTGCCTGCGGGACGGCGCATGGTTGGGGCTGGGTTTGATTATTCTGGCCAACAGCCGTCCGTATGAAGGGCTGGTGCTGGTGATTGCGATAGCCGCCGCCGTTTTTGTCTGTTGGCCAGTCCGAGTTTCGGCAGCGTTGGTGACGCGAGTGGCGTTGCCCGCAGTCGTGATTCTCGCCGTCGGCGCGGCGGCCATGGGCTATTACTACTGGCGTGTCACCGGCAACCCGTTTCGCATGGCCTACCAGGTAAATCGCAGCACGTATTCCATGGCGCCGTATTTTCTGTGGCAATCGCCACGGCCTGAACCTCACTATCATCATCCCGTGATGCGCGACTTCTATTGCGGGGAGCTTGATCGATTTCTACAATACTGGACTCCCGGCGGCGCGCTGCGCTTGACCGGCGATAAGCTGGCAGGATTGTGGAGCTTCTATCTCGGGCCTTTGCTCACGGTTCCGTTGCTGGCTCTGCCTTGGGTGCTGCGCGATCGAAGGATGCGCTTTCCTTTGATTGTTGGCTTGCTCTTTTTCGCTGGGCTTTTACTGGAGACCTGGACTCTGCCCCACTATGCGGCTCCAGCCGCCGGCTTGCTGTACCTGATTCTTGTCCAGTGCCTGCGCCATCTTCGATTGTGGCGGTGGCACGGCCGACCGACCGGCGTTGCTGTCGTGCGCGCAATCGTCTTAATAGCCTGTGCCATGATCGTGTTGCGGGTGACCGCAGTGGTTGCCCACGCGCAGATTGAAGGCGCATGGCCGCGCGGGAACCTGGATCGCGCTGGCATAGTTGAGAAATTGGAACTAACCCCCGGCCGCCATCTTGTGCTCGTGAACTACGGTAAGCATCACGACTTGGACTGGGAATGGGTTTACAACGCAGCCGACATCGACAGGGCCAAAATTGTTTGGGCCCGCGACATGGGCGAGCGTGACAATCAGGAATTGGTCGACTATTTTCACGATCGCATGATCTGGCGAGTGAATGGCGACGAATCACCTCCCCGCCTGGAGCCGTACCGGAAAGCTCAGCCATGATACATGTCGAGGAACAAACGCCCGATGCGGGGAAAGCGAACCTTGCGGCAAGTCTCGCTCGATGGCTCACTCCCCGGCGGGTTCATGCGCATGCCTTTCTGCTCGCGGTCTGTTTGTGGACGGTTTATGCCGTCGATATGTCTACGCCTGGGTTACGCGACCGGACCGGCCTTATCAAAGGCGCGGATTTTCTTCATTTCTATACGTTGGGGAAGCTTGCCCTGGAAGGTCGCGGAAATCTGCTTTATGACATGCAGGCTCAGTCCGCTGAGCTGGCGAAATTTGTTCCAGAAGCGCAAGGGTATGTATATGTTCCTCTTTATGGACCGCAGGTGTCGCTATTCTTCGCGCCCTTCGCACTGCTTCCTTATGGATGGGCGCTTGCCGCATGGCTCAGCTTGAACGTCCTGATATACGCGCTGTGCTGCTACGCGGTATGGAAGACGTGCCCGAACCTGGCGACTCAAAAGTGGAGCGTTCTCGCCGCGGCAATCGCCTTTCCGGGATTCTTTCCACCTGCTTTTGTGGGGACAGACGTCGGGGGGAGCGTTGCTGTGTTTCACCCTAGTGTATCTGGCGCTGCGAGTTCATCGGCCTTTTCTGGCCGGTCTGGCGCTCGGGTCTTTGATCTTCAAGCCTCAGCTTGGATTGGCGGCGGCAGTGATTTTCATTCTGGCAGGGGAATGGCAGGTGGTGGCCGGGTCCGTTATTGCCGCGGCGGCTCAACTTGGCATGGCGTGGTGGCATTACGGGACAAGCGTGATGCGGAACTACCTGCATGCCCTCGCCCACGTGAGAGATGTTCTTTCTCCGCTTGAACCACGCCTCTATCAGACTCACTCTTTACGCGGATTTTGGCTGCTGCTCGTGCCCTGGCCTTCAGCGGTGTGGGGATTGTACTTGGTAAGTGGAGTGGCTGCGCTTGCGCTCGTCCTTATTTGTTGGCGGAGGCAGGTCTCGCTGGCGCTTCGTTATTCCGCGCTGCTGGTGGGCAGCGTTCTGATTGCGCCCCATCTCACGGTGTACGACCTGGTGATTCTGGCGCCGGTATTCTTGCTCCTTTGCGATTGGGCGATGGCCCGCCGGGGGGATTCGCTCGCTGCCGGGATGCGGGTGCTTCTTTATTTTTGCTATCCGTTGTTTTTGTTGGGTCCGTTGACCCGGTTTACCCATGTGCAGTTGGGGGTGGTCGCGATGGCCGCGATGTTATGGGTTACTTGGCGGGCTTCACGGATCGAGAACGCAGAATGCGTCTGAGTGCCGGAGTGTCGTCCCTCTGGGACTCGCTCATTTCGCTTGGACCCGGGGCTAACGCCGCGGGCTAACGCATACCGCCCCTTTGGGGCTTCGGCGGTAGCGATAGACGCCTCTACCCAAACCGAGAATCCTTTTTCTTTCTCAGGACGCTTTCCGGGCTGGCCAAGGCCACCTAGGCTCTACCTTACTTCCCAAACAAAAACTCCAGAGCCTCGGGGAAGCGGGCGGCCCAGGCCGCTTCGTTGTGAGTAGCGCCTTCGTCGATCCGGACGCGCAGACGGTTATCCCACAGACCTGATCTTTGCAGAAGGCGTTGCAAATGGCGCACGTCGTCCACGATCTCGCTGCTCCGGCCGGGGTTGCTGGTTTCGGCGGTGCCCACCGCCAGAAAAATTCGTTCGGGCCACTCCCGAAAGGCTCGGCTCTGCTTCAGGAGTTGCCGATTGGAGATATAAAGCGATGGACTTTCCAGGAGCAGTCGTCCAAAGACTCCCGGCCGCTCCATCACGGTGAAAAGGGAAATGACCGCGCCCAGCGATGATCCCCCGAGTCCAGTATTTTCCGCGCCGCTCGCTATGCGGTAACGCTGGCGGACAAAGGGTACTATTTCATCCAGCAGGAATTTGAGGTATTTTCCGCCTTGAGGCCGCAGAACTGGCGGATAGATGGAACGGTACGGCAAAAACTCGCGGATGCGTTCCCTTTGTGCGTTGTCAATGCCGACGATAATCAACGGCTGGACTTTGTTCTCGCGGATGAGGCGGTCGGCAGTCTCATCGACCTGCCATTCCACTCCGGCGAATGCCGTGGCCCGGTCAAACAGATTTTGGCCGTCGTTGAGATAAAAGACTGGATACTTGCGCCCCTCGTTCCCTGCATCCTCGTACCCAGGCGGCACCCAGACCCGCAACATGCGGGTGTTGTAAAAGACCCGGCTGTGAAATTCGTGCAAGCGGAGATCGCCGGCGACGGAAGAGTTCTGCGGCATTGGCGCGGCTGCGGACGGATTCTCCATGTCAGAGGGAACCGGGTTGCGAAGATTGTCGAAGTCTGTGCACTACAAGCAGACTGGAGAGGATTGCGATCCCGCAGATCATGGCTAACGACGAAAGGCACAGCACGCACCAGGTGGACAGGACGAATCCTTCGATGTAGGTGAGGTACAGGGCAAACCCCAGTCCGGCGAGAGAGGCTATCAGCAGCATCGCAGGAGTCTCCGCCTTGCCGCGGTAGACCGTAGCCAGCGCCAGTAGAGAGACATATCCCAGAATTCCGATCAGCGCCACCGGCACGCCCAGTAACGTCGAATAAGTGCTGCGGTTGACGATGTCACAGTTGAAAGTCTCTCCCAGATCGCAATACGTGGTCTTGTCCTTTCTGTAATGATGGTAAAGAGAGACCGACGAGACGGCGATGCCGGCGAATGAAAGCAGCGCAATGGCCACGCAGATTCGTTGCGCTTTCACGCTCACGGCAGGCTGCACCCGGTCTTGTCGCTCAGCAACTGCAGCGAGAGCGTGCCTTCCTGCCGCCATCCGCTGGCGAACTGCCAGGTGGGAAAGTGTTTGATTCCGGCCTGCATACAACTCGCTTCTTCGTCGTGGGCTTTCGTGCCGCACTCCACATACGAAATGTACTGAAAGGAGGAGCCAAACATTTCTTTCTGCTCGGCGCAATGCGGACACCACGACAGTCCGTACATTCTGGCTTGCTTCGCCGTGAGACATTGCGCAAACACATCCAGGCGGCGGCTGCGTTTACGCCGGCCCAGATAATAGGCTCCGGCGAACGCGGCCACAATCAGCAGAATCGTCAGGACCTTGCGCAGCACGGTCATCGAAAACTTTTATACCACGACGTTGAGCGCGGAAGGCATGACATCTAGAGTTTGACAGTGCAACGTCAATACCTCGCCGTCGACCATGACGTCGACCGGGGCATCGAGATGGAAGTCAACGCGCCTGGCTGAGCGTCGTTCGGCTAGGGGATGATTAACGTGCGTCCCGTCATAGAGCGTGGGCAGGTTTCGGATCAGACCGAGGCGTCCGATTGGTCCCCAGCGGACGTATTCGATCAGTCCATCGTTCACGTCGGCCTGCGGAGCGATCATCATGGTGCCGCCGGTGAACTTGCTGTTGCTGAAAGTGAGAAACAGACAGGGACGCCAGTCGGGGTTCGTTTCTCCGTCCACGACCAGCGGAAACGGCCGCCGGCGGAAACGAAGCAGGCAGAGGAAGATTGAAAGTTGGTATCCCAGTTCTCCCCATCCGCTGAAGCGGCGTGCGCGAAGGGTGGCTACGTCGGCGGAAAAGCCCATGCTCAACAGATTAATGTAGTGAAGCGTCCCCCCTTTGTGGCTGAGACGCAAAACGTCGCACGGCCGAGAACGACCAGCCAGCAAGGCTTCCAAGGCAAACTCCACGCCGTTTTCGCTGAAGTCGCGCAAAAAGGAATTGCCGGTGCCGAGGGGAAGAAAAGCCAGGGTAGGCGTTTCGCCGCCTTGAGCCCCGGGGAAAAGTCCGTTGATGATTTCGTACGAAGTGCCGTCTCCGCCAACAGCGATGAACTTCCGGTAGCCGTGAGCGTAAGCATCGCGAGCCAGCGCAGTCGCCTGCCCCGGGGCAGAGGTCTCGACAGTTTCCACGCTGATTCCGCCAGCCCGCAGGCGATCCAGGGCGGGAGCCATGAGCTTCCTGACCCGGCCCCCGCCCGCGGCCGGATTGACAATGGCCAGGAACCTGTCGTTCACAGCTCGATCACCGCGGCGCGGCTCAGAGATTTGCCCATGTCTTCGGCGAGCACCGTGCGTTTGATTTTCATCGAGGCAGTGCGCGGAAAATCTTTTTCCCAGATCACATACCCGCCGACACGCTTGAAATCCGGCAGGCGGCGGTTACGGGCGATGATTTCCTGCTTAAGAACTTCGGTCAACTCCTGCGCCGGATCGAGGCGCAGCACCAGCACCAGCGCTTCCCGCCCCAATTTTTTCCCCGGCCAAATGTAGTCCGCTGCGAACACACAGTATTCTTTTACCGCCAAGCCATCGAACGTGTTCTCGATGTCTTCGGGATAAATATTTTTCCCGCCCGCGGTGACGATCATGTTCTTCTTGCGCCCGAAAAGCTGCAGGTGTCCGGTGCCATCGAACCGGCCCAGATCACCAGTGAGCAGCCAGCCGTCGACAATTGCTTCTGCCGTCAACTCGGGATCGTCGAGATAGTGGGACATCACTGTCTTGCTTTGGACCGCGACTTCACCAATACCTTCGGAGTCAGGACTGAGGAGCCGGAGATCGACTCCCGGCAGGGGCTTGCCCACCGTGTCGGGACGAAAGGGCTTGAAGTCGTTGAGCGTCACAACAGTTCCTGCTTCGCTGAGTCCGTAGCCGTTGGCGACGGGAATTCCGAGATCGTAGAAGAATTGCAGGGTCGAGGGCTCCATAAACGCGCCGCCCGTGAACATGGCCAGCAGTTCGCCCCCGAATGCTTTGTGCACCTGGGGAAGCAGCCTGCGGCTCAAGCGCACGTCGGGCCGCAAGCGGGTAAAGAATTTATTCACCGCGATCAAACGGTTTAGCAGAAAGCGCCTCGCTGGCGACAATTCTTCGAACTTGGCTTTCAATCCCCGTTCCAGATTCTTGAGCACGAGGGGGACGAGGCTGACATACGTGATCTTGTAGCGCACGAAGGCGTCGCGCACGAACTCCGGACGCAGGGTGCGCAGGTGTACCACGCAGGCTCCGCAGACAAACGGCCCGATAAAGCCAACCATAAAGTCGATCGCGTGATTCGTGGGAAGAATGCTCAAGTAGCGCACGCCCGGCCAGAAGGGATACCACGCAGTCAGCGATTTACATTGCTCCAGATAATTGTCGTGGGTCAAGACGCAGCCCTTGGGCCGTCCGCCGGTGCCAGAAGAATAAACGATGCTGGCCACATCTTCTCTCCGCCGCGGAACTAATACAGGGTCACCTTTGCGCCGGAAATCTTCCCAGCGGTATGCCCCGGCTAAATCGGCGCTGGGCGGAGCTTCCGTCACCAGTACGGTTACGAGTTTATGATCGCTAAACTCTGGAGCCCGGGTTATCGCGTCCCACAAGTAATATTCCACCATGAGGAATTTGGCCTTCGAATGGGCCAGCAAGCGCAGCTGTTCGGACGCGGTCAGCTTGTAGTCGAGGGGTACCAGCACGCCGCCACAGTGAAAAATGGCGTAAGCCGAGACCAGCCACTTCGACTGGTTGGTCATGATGATGGCGGCGCGATCGCCCGCTTTGAATTCGGCATCTTCAAGTGCCCGGGTCAGTGGCCGCGCAAGTTCCTTAAAGTCGGCGTAGGAAAGCCGGGTTTTTTCCCGGTCGCGATCCGCTTCAATCAGGCAGGTCTCGTTGCCATAGAGGTTGAGCGCATCGCGCAGCGCCGCCCCCAACGAGCTGTATTGGTCAAGATTGAGCACGAAAGCTTATTTCAACACAGATTGAGTGAGGGAACGCGGAACTGGGCGTCGTTGCTGCATCGGCGCTTTCGACAAAGCAGTTGTCAGTTCTCGGTTCCCAGTCCTTAGTCACGCGCCCTAGAGTCTGGTCTGGATCCGGCTGGCCAGGGTGCGAAAGTCCGACACGCCCTGCAGTTCGTAGTCCGGCAGTTCGACATTGAAATGGTGCTCGAGCCGGGTGAGCAAATCCAAGGCCTGCAGACTGTCGATCCCCAGCGTCTTGAAAAAATCGTCGTCTGGGGCAAGCTTCGCACGCGCCACTTTGAAGTGCGCGGCGGCAAGGTTGAGGACTTCGTCCAACGTCTGATCAATGGTCTTCATTGTTTTCATGGTAGATATGGCAGCGCGTCCGTGCTTTCCACAAATTTGCGTAATCCGGCCGTTACCGCGGGCTGCGCGAACAGCTCACAGAAAAGGTCGATCTCCTGCCGCAGCTCCTCATACGGAATCGGCTTGATGAATTTTTTCGCTGCGATCGCGGTCCGGCGGTCGAACTTCCCAATCTGCGTTGCGACCGTCCTAGCCACGCGAAGGGCTTCTCCCTCGGACACCACCTGGCTCACCAGGCCGATCTGTTGCGCTTTGGCCGCGTTGAAACTGCGTCCGGTGAGCAACAGGTCGCGCACGATGGCATTGCCCAAATCTCTTTTCAGGCGCGGAATCCCGCCGAACCCCGGGATCAGCCCCAGCCTCAACTCGGGAAAACAGAAACGTGCCATCTTGTCGGCAATAATCAAATCGCAAACCAGCGCGAGTTCGAAGCCGCCGCCGAAGGTCACGCCATGCACTGCCGCGATCGTGGTCAGCGGAGCGGCATCGATGACGTTCATCACGCGGTGAATGCGCTCCAGAAAGTCGCGCACGTCGGCTGCTGCCGCTTCCCTCTCCATCGGCTCAGCGCGGCGGTACAGCTCGCGTAAGTCGGCCCCGGCACAGAATCCGGCGGGCAAGGTGCTATAGATGATCAGGGCGTGCGCTTCGTAGCGCAGGTTCTCGAGGGCGGTAGCAAACCCTTCGAACTCCTCCAGCGTCAGTGAGCCGATTTCATTGCACGGCTCCCGGTGCAGCGCCAGTTCGATCACGCCGTCGTTCACTTGCCACGAAATTGTCTGACCGTGAAATTTCATACGGCCTGCTTCACCGCGTACATTTCTTCAATCTCATTCCGCAGTCGCGCCGCGATCGCGTCGCGCTTGAGCTTTCCATTGGCCGTCAACAATCCGTTTTCAATCGAGAAGGTTTCAGGCAGCAGGTGAAAAGCGCGAATCTGCTTGTAGTGGGGTAACCCGGCATTCACCGCATCCAAGGCCGTCTGCACCCGGTCGCGCGCCATGTCTCCCGTCACGATTGCCGACAAATAGCCACGTCCGTTGCCTACCAGCACCACCTGCTGCGCTCCGGGCAGGTTCTGCAGGACTTCATCCTCGATAGGCTCTGGCGCAACGTTGTGCCCGGAACCCAAAATAATCAGGTTCTTGATTCGGCCGATGATGCGCCAATTCCCGCGGCCGTCCACTTCACCCTGATCGCCCGTGTGAAACCAGCCGTCGCGCAGCGCTTTCGCCGTCTCCTGCGAGCGATTCCAGTAGCCGGGAAAAATGTTTGGGCCACGCACAATAATTTCTTCACTCTCGCCCAGCTTCATTTCGATGCCGGAAATCGCCGGCCCCACCCACCCGGGTTCGACGTTTCGCGGATCATCCATGGTGCAGATGGCCGTCGTCTCGGTCAAGCCATAGACTTGCAACACAGGGATGCCGAGCAAGTTGAAGAAAAGCTGAGTGTCGATATTCAGCGGGGCCGAGCCACAGATCAGCGCCCGGAGGTTCGCCCCAATCATCTTCTTGCGAATCGTAGGAAACACAAGCTGGTTGGCCAGCCAGAGCCAGAGCGAATCGCCGGATTCTGTTTTGCCTTCATGCTTCCGAACCCAAGCAGCCTTGGACTTGCGGTAGAGGAGCAGAGGCAGGCCTCCGGTTTTCCAGAGCTGTTCGTCGACTGCTTTGCGCACCCGTTCCAGAAGCGCAGGCACATTGAGAAAGTAATCCGGCGCGGCTATGCGCATGTCGTTCGCCAGCTTGCTCAGGTCCGTGTTCAGCGTCACCAGGCTGCGACGTAAGAGCGAGGTCAACAGCATGATCCACGATCCCGCAAAACATAGCGGCAAGTAATGAAATACCCGCTCCTGCCCGTCGTAGCCTTCCATCAACGTATCCAGCCGGCCCGAAGTGCAGCCCAGCATGTAGCCGATGTTGGCCGCGGTCAGCACCACGCCTTTGGCTTCGCCCGAGGTGCCTGAAGTGTAGATGATCGTGACTGGATCAGAATCAGTGATCTGCAGCCGATCCAACGCAGTGCCTTCGGTTTTCGCGAAGATCTCGTCGAACAAGACCCGCGGCGGCGCGTCCGGCCAGTTCTGCGCAATTCCACCACGCAAGGCAGCGTCTCCGCAGCAGATCAGGCTGGGTGAACAGTCTTTCATCATGGCAACCAGTTCAGCCGGCGCCTGGCGCGCATAAAGTGGTACCACGATCAGGCCCGCCGCCGTGATGGCGAGGTCAAGCGCCACCCACTCAATGCTGTTATTCGCCAGCAGGGCGCAGCGATCGCCTCTTCTCAGACCTCTGCCAGCGAGAAATCTGCGCGCGGTCCGGACCAGTTCAAGCAGTTCGCTTCCGCTTGAACCGACAACCTCGCCGTCGCGAATTTCCTGCAGGATTCGCGTGTCGCCAGCGGCCTTCAGTTGCGTAAAGATGTCGTAGACGAAACTCATTGTGATCTGGGAACTGTGCCCGTGCCGTGAATATTCTTTCGTCCCTTCGGGGCTCGGGATCGTCGGACATTAGTACCCAAGGCTTACGCCTTGGGCTGCGTTCTTACGCCGCTTCGCGGCTGATTTACGGCCTTTAAATCTCACGCGGAAGACTGCTACGGCTCAGTTATAGGCTTCGACCAGCCCGCGTAGTCCAGCGTTCATCGGCGGCAAGTAATCTCCCCATCCCCATTCGCCCTGGCGTGTGGGGAACTCGGGATAGCGCTTCTGCACTTCCTCCTCAAAATGGACCCCCATGCGCGCCATCACTTTGAGGTTCCGCACCACCGTGCGCCCGATTCCGTCCGCGATCATCTCGCCTTCGCGGCTCAACTTGTCGAGCGCGGCCAATATCCGCTGCTCCAGATCGGGATCGTCCACGTTCATCAGCAAGTCCTGATGGCCGCGTTCCCGCATCAGGTTGCGGATGCGTTCGTCCATGGTGATTCCGGCTGAAGGAACGAGCGCCGGCATCGACGTCACAATTCCGTGGTAGCGCGAGGAAAGCATCATGTGGCAGGCGCGCAAAATGCTCACCACTTGGTACATGTTGTACTCGTCGGAGGTCAGCACCGGCACACCGCCAAGCATCTCTGCGATGGGCCGGGCAGCGCGCGCATCCAGGCGCTCTGTTGCCATTAAAATCACAAATACGTTCTTCCGCTTGCGGAAGGCGTCGACTGCATTCGCGATGGAAGTCAAATAATAGGTGAGCGCGCGGTCGGCTTCCGGCCCGGAATTGTGAAAGTACACTGAGCGATAGTGGCTCTTCTTGTATGCCCCCGTCAGCCCATGGAGCGCGAATTTCGCCACGGACGCCTTCACCGGCCACTCAAAGGGATTGATCGGGCATACCACCAATACCGGCGCTTTGCCATCCCATCCCACCTGGCGCAGGATGCCCTGGCCGTATTCCGCGGGCGCTGGATCAAACGTCCACGCCGTGTCGGTTCCTAACTCGGTGGGCACACCCAGTTCGCGCAGCAGAGTCCGCGATTCTTCGTTGCGCGTGATCACCAGCGAATTCTGGCAATAGCGTCCGCACATCTTGCGCAGAAGCGGGTCCATGTGTCCGGCTTCCGCGCCGTATCCCACGCTGAGTTTGTTTTGCGCCGCCGCAATGCCCAGCGATCCAATCATCATCGTGGTCAGCGCATTGGCAAACTTGCTCTTGAACATCGAGCCTTCGCACGCCACCACCCCGTGATGCCGTGGAACTTCATCCGAGAGAAACGGCGGGAAAATATCCGGCAGGTGCACCTGCCGGGTGCCCTCGAAATAACCGTCGGAGAACTTGAAATTCTGCGTCATCACGCTGAAATCAACGTTCCCGGCTCCGAGGATGTGGCGCATCTGTCGCAGCATCTCGGCCACGCGGACATCCGACCCCATGTTGCGCGTGCCGTTGTAGCCAGCGAACAGCAACTTCAGCTTCTCCCTGGGTTGCCAGGGTTTGCTCCTGCCCAGCATCCAGCCCAGCTTGGCGCTTTCGATGCTGCCGCTCACCCACGCTTCGAGGATCAGGTCCATCATGCCGCAGTCCCTCCTGCCTTGCTCGGCCAGGCCTGGTAGGGATAGTTGAAGTTGGTTTCACGGCTGAATTTCATCAGGGGATAACCGTAACGTGAAAAGGCCACCGGCTTGCGGCCCAGTTCCGTTACGACGCGGGTGTTGTCGAACACCGTATTCCAGACCAGATAAGGCAGAAACACTTTCATCAGCGACGCGCCGAATCCGATCGGCCCCTTACGATTCGAGAAAGCGTTGACTGCGGCGCTGAACGGCTTTTCCAGAAATGGCAGAAAAAGTGGGCGGCGTTTGTTTTGTGCGATGGCGAGGGCCGTGGTCAATTGCCGGTAGGTCTGCGAATCCGTGCCTGAAGAAAGATGGTAGATGTCGTACTTCGGATTTTCTTTTTGGTGCAAATCCGCGATGGCGCCAGCCACAAAATCCACATTCACAATATCAATGCGGTCACTTGCGCGCAGCGGCAGTGCGGGCAGCCCCGCCAGAAATACAAATGCCTTCACCATGTCGAATTGCGTAGTCTGCGGATAACGGCTGTCGCCCAGTACGATGCTGGGGCGAAAAATCGTGATGGGCACATCCGGCAGAAGCTGGCGGATCATGTGCTCACAGAATTTCTTCGTGCGGGCATAAGGATCATAGTCCGAGCGGTCCCAGTCGATCGATTCGTTCTCGGTCACCACCTCGTTCTGCCGCTTGCCGGCCACCGCCACGGTGCTCACCTGGCTGAAGCGCCGGAGTCCGTGGTAGTAGTTAGATTTTTGCGCCAGCAGCAGCACTTCCAGCGTGCCCCGCAGATTCACATTGAGGCAGCTTTTCTCAGACTTGCGGTTCAACGATGCGGCGCAATGCACGACTGAATCTGTGGTATGGACCAGCCGGTCGTACTCATCCGGCGTCAACCCAAATTGCGGGGCGGTCAAATCCCCGCGAAAAATACGAATCCGGGTTTGCAGATATTCGTAGAAGCGGGGAAATTCCAGGTGCAGTTGCAGAGCCTGCCACAGGCGCACCGCAGCTTCGTCGGAATCGCGCGCCCGCACCAGCAGATTCAGCGCGGCGCCGTGCTGGTCCAACAAATTAGCGGCCACGTGCGCGCCGATGTATCCGGTCGAACCGGTCAGGAATATCGCCACGTTGCTCCGTTGGTGCCGGTTTTCGCAGTTACCGTTTCAGAGTCGGCCGCCGGTTCGAGCCGGAAACCGCGCACCCTTCTAGCCTCGAGCGGCCGTCCCTCAATCAAAGGATAGGTCCACCTGCGCAAGGCGGGAATGTGAATGTTGATCCAGTATTCCCACCAGTCGATCGCCCGGGTATCGTAGGAGAAATCCTCTTTCTCTTCGGGCACCAGAGCACGCGAGAGCTTCTCTACATTGTCAGCAACAAAGTCGTGCTCGTTGTGCAGGATGAACGGTTCAAACAGTTCGACCAGCTTCTCCACCTTCTCGAGGTTCCGTTCCGCTCGCGCAAAGGGCGCTTTCTTCAGCGGCAAAGGCGCCATGATGCGCTGAATCGACTGGATGATCGCCTTCTGCGCCGGCGCTGACATACGGTTGTAGCGCTCCTTCGAAACCGGGATCGCATCCAGCCTCAAGCGCAGCCAGTATTCCAGGCCTTCCTGGGCGCGGTAGTGCTTACGGTGCGCCAGTGACGTGAGTTCGATCGATCGCCCCATGTCGCAAGGATTCGTTACCGAAGTGGCCAGCTGATAGAGGGGATCATGCCGCCGCTCCATGATCGCCGCCGCTATCAATGTCATGCCCTGGCAGACCGAATCCACGGGAATAATGTCCAGGCGTTTGCGTTCGTTCGAAGGCAGTTGCCGGAAACCGGTTCCCAGCAGATAAGAAAGCGATGCCGAAGTGTTGATGCCTTCATTCCAGCCGCGAAATGGCTTCTTGACGGAAGTCTCCACAATAGAAGGCCGCACCACGGAGATCGGCAGCCCCACTCCGCGTTTGCAGATCAGCGACTCAGCCAGGCTCTTGGTCAGGGTGTAAGTGTTCGGCCAGCCCAGTTCGTGGGCGCGTTTGGTGCCGGCTTCAACGAGGTAGGTGCGCAGCCAGCGCATGCGATTCTTCCGTACCTGGTTGTCGAGCGCCGCGCCGCTAAGGTCTTTTGCGGCGTGTTCTTTGTCCAGGGCCTGTCGCTTGAGGTCTCCGGTGACCTCGTCGCTCTCAGATTTCTCCTCGGCCTGCTTGATTAGATCGCGCAGTCCCTGCCACTCCCGCTCAGCATCGAAGCCCGCCAGGTGGTTCGGCGTGTAGCTCGGCCTCAGTCTCTCGCTGATTCTACCGTCTCGGGCTCCAGCGACGTAGCAAGTGGAAAGATGCAAGAGGCCGGCGTGGTCCGATTGCCGCACAAATTCGAGCACATTAACAGCCGCATCGACGTTGGTGGCCAGCGCATCCCGAAGATCGGGGTTGAAATCGGTCAGGCCCGAACTGTTAATGATCAGATCAAGCCGCTTGGCCAGCCGCGCCGCCACAGCAGCCTCCAGGCCCAAGCCGGTCTGGCACACATCGCCTTCAACCACCTCCACCCGTTCGCGCAGAAATCTCGGCAGTTCGGCGCCGTATCTTTCATGCAGCGGATCGAAGACCGGAGACTCCGCCACCAACTTCTCAAACCGTTGCCGCGCGGGATTGCCCTTCTGCCGGCGGATCAGCAAATAAATCCGCCCCACTTTCGGCAAATCCAAGAGCGTATTCGCCAGCCAGACTTTTCCGATGAAGCCGGTCACGCCAATCAGCATCACGTGTTTGCCGGCCAGCGCCTGTCGCACCGAAAGTGACTTGGGTTCGCGCGGCTCGGCGAAATTCACGATGGGCCGCGGCAGCACTGTGGTTTGCCGCGCCGCCGGCACCACCGCCGACGCCAGAGCCCCGAAGCTCTCAGGCCCCAAATCCCTCTTCCATTGCTCTTGGGAACGACTGCCGTCCGCCCCACCCCCCCTTATGCGGGCGAATACCCCGCGAGGCCGGATCACGGGTTCGAGTAACCGTCCGGTTGCAACTCCGTCGCGGAATTCCAGGCGATTGGCGACCAACCATCTCACACCCAGATGTTGTGCTAGCGGGCGCATTACATGGTCGAGCGCCTGGCTCACCAAAACCAATTCCGCCCCGGCTCCCATTCGCGCCTTAAGCTCCCGGATCCCATCCGGTTTCAAATATGGCTGCAACTTATACTTGAAGTACTCTTCGCCCAACAGGTCCAGACGGTCGCGGCTGATTCCGCGCAAAACGGTATGCACCACTCGTGTGGCAAAAATTCGGTTGGAGGCATAAAGAAACGGTCGCAGGACGGCCATCAGAAACACCAACCCCCGCCGCACCCAACGCTCCAGAAATGTCTGCGCATTCCAGGTGAAGAACGCCACCGGCTGCACGGTGGTCAGGTCGAGCAGGCTGCCCTCGACCCGCCAGTACAGACGCGAGGGGTCGTGAGAATTGTGGTTTGGCTGTTCCAAATCTTCGCTTATCCAAAGAGACTTATCTGGCCCGGGCTCCTCTGGCAAGAGGGTGCTGACCTATTGTAAACAATTGTGTCAAAAGGACGAAGGGCAATGGGAACAAGCCTATTTTGACACCCCTATCCGGGGGCCGGACTGAGCCGGCGCCCTCCCGTCAACACAGCCCATGCCACCAGACCTCCGATCGCCGAAACCGTCGCCAGCACCAGAAGCCCACCCCGGAACCCGCCCGTTCCCGACTTCATCAACCCAATCATGTAGGGAGCAAAGAAGCCACCCAGGTTTCCGAGCGAATTGATCAGGGCAATGCCCGCCGCAGCCGTCCTCCCCTTTAGCACACTTGTAGCGGCCGCCCAGAACGGTCCGTACATGGCCTCGGACGCCAGCAGGGCCACGCTCAGGGTCGCAACAGTCGCCGCGGCGGAGGCGACATATGCCGCTACGCCAAGCGCGCCTGCCCCAACCAAAGCTGCGCTCACCAGATGCCAACGCCTCTCTCCCGATCGATCCGAGTGCATCCCCCAATAAGCCATGCCCACCGCCGCAGCCAGGTACGGGAAAGCGGAGATGACTCCCGTGGCAAAATTGCTGGTGCCCGAGGCTCTTTTGATCATCGTCGGCAACCAAAGAATCACGCCGTATGAGCAGGCCGCCACGGTGAAGTACACCAGCGTCAATCCCCAAACGGCCGGAATGGCAAACGCCGCGAGCAGGCCGTCACGCCCCGCCGTCTGCAAACTGTGCTCACGTCCCACGGTCTCCGTCAGCCAGGTTTTTTCTTCCGTAGTGAGCCAGGGAGCCTCATGCGGATGGTCGGCCAGGCCATACAGCACGACCACGCCCAGGATCGCCGCTGGGGCGCCTTCCAGAACAAATAGCCATTGCCAACCGGCCAAACCCGCGCCGTGGATTCCCAGCAACGCCCCGGAAATCGGGCCGCCGATTACACCCGATACAGGCGACGCCATCACGAATAGCGCGACGGCGCGTGCCCGCGCCTGGGCGGGAAACCAGTTCCGCAAATACAGGATCATTCCCGGGAAAAAACCAGCCTCCGCCGCCCCCAGCAGAAAACGTAAAACGTAAAAACTTCGCGGCGTAGTCACGAAAATCATCGAAGTCGAAACCAGTCCCCACACAACGATGATGGCAGCGATCCAGCGCCGTGCGCCAACGCGGGTCAGCACCAGATTGCTGGGCAACTGCAGGAGAAGGTATCCAATAAAGAAAACCCCCGAGCCCAATCCGTACACTTTGTCGCTGAATCCCAACTGCTCCCGCATCTCCAGCGCGGCAAATCCCACGTTGATTCGATCCAGGTAGGCGACAAAATAGAGGAGGAAGAGAAATGGCAGCAGCCGCCATGTGAGCCGCGAGATTACGGCTGCTTCAAGGGTGCGTGCCCGAGGCCGGTGCATGGTCTCCTGTGGTGAGCTTCAGAAAACAGGCTACAAGAAATTCTGATCAGGGCAACCCCAGCCGACCTCTGATCTCGCTGACGATCTCCTCAGGCTTGCCACTTACGTCCACCGTGACCGTGTCCTCAGGTTCTTCCAGATCAGCGAACTGGCTGGCCAGAATCTGGTCATCGGCGAAGTGCCCGTGCCGCTGCTTCAGCCGTTCATCAATCAACGCGTAACTGCCCTTGAGATAAACCAGCTTCACCTCGGGGCCAACGCACAGCCGATCCCGATAGCTGCGCTTCAAAGCGGAGCACGCCAGCGCCACATTCCGGCGCTCAGCAATCCACTTCACAATGGCGCCGTGGAGCGCGTCAATCCAGGGCGCTCGATCCGCATCGGTGAGCGGAATTCCGTGCCTGATCTTTTCCACATTTGCCGCGGGGTGAAAGCTGTCAGCATCGGCGAACTTCCATCCCTGTTGCTCAGCAAGAAGACTCCCAACCGTGGTCTTCCCCGCCCCCACCACTCCCATAACGATCACGATCACAAGATCCCCACCCACAATGTAGGCGCGAGCGTCCCCGCTCGTGCAATCATTTCCCCGACACCTGCGTTCGATAAGTCTTCTCGTAGTTATTCCTCGAATTGCTGACCGTAAACGTCCCATCCGGCGTGGCCAGCACTTTGATGAAGTTCCCGTCAGCCCCTCCCTCAACATTCGCAATAAACGCCTCGGCGACGTTGTGGTCCACGCCCCCGTCCACCGCGTAATGCAATTGCCAGAGATCCTGCAGACCCGGTGAGTCACGCACGATCCGCCACGCCGCCGCGCTCCCTCCCTTGTGCGCGCCATTGTTCATAATCGCCACCCGCGGATGCAACCCCCAAACCATCGCTTTGGCGTTCGATTGATCGGACCCATGATGGGTAACCAGGAATAAATCCACCGTGCCCAACAGATTGTTCGGGCATGCGACCTCCAATTCCTTCTTCTTCGTGAGATCCCCAAGATCGAGAAAGCGGAAACGTCCATAGGTCACAACCAATCCCAGGGATCGCGCATTCTCCGTTTCGTCCGCCGGCGGTTCCGGCTCAGTCGGGCAATAAGGATTCGCCTCTCCCGCACCCGGTAACGACTCTTTTAAATGCTCCCCCGCGCCAGCCAGGACCCGCAGGGTCACCCCCTTGAGAGGAAGGCCATCGTCGGGTTTGAGCGTGATTCGCCTCCCTCGCGCCGTTACCTTCATATAGGCAGCGTAGTTTTCGCGCGTGTCGTCGGAATCTTCCTGGTTCGGACCGTGATCCACGAACGCCCCAATCTTCATCTTGTCGGCGAGTTGTGCAACCCCTCCCACGTGATCGCGGTGGTAGTGCGTAATCACAACATAGTCGAGCTGCTTCACCCGCGCCCGTTTGGCTGCTGTAGCAATCCGTTCGGCATCCCTGCCGTCGAAACCTGGCCAACCAGTATCGACCAGCACCGATTGCCGGGATGGCGTGACGATCAGCGTCGCCTGCCCACCTTCGACATCAATGATATAGACCTGTAACGGTTTGGGAGCCCGAGCCCAGCTGAGAGAAGCCGGCGGGACCCCGACCCAAACCGCAAAGGCAACTACCCAGCAGATTCGGCGCATGTTCCCACTTCCTCCGTCGGAGCATTCTCGCAACCCGCTCACACCCTATTGTGAGCCAAATCACATCGGCCCATAATACCCAATGGCACAATCTCCCTGAGGAATAAAGGAGGCCGAATTTCCCGCCTGCCTCCAACGGAGGGCCGTCATGTTCGAACAAGAACTTGAGATGGAAAAGCATGAATCTTCAGTCGTTCCACTGCTGCTGATCTCTGTACTCATTTTCGCCGTAGTCGGCGCAGCGGCCTATTTTGTGATCCAAAGCCGCCAGGTGCTGCCTGCACCCGAAGCTACCAACATCGTGAACCAGGTGATTCAGGCGCAAGGTCCCGCCACGGTTTACTTCCACACGGGCAAAGTCGAACCCAGCATGAACGATAAGCCCGAGGATCCGCACTATCGCCTGTTGGAGAAGCTTGGCCTCGTGACTTTAGGAAAACCGACCGCGAAGGGCTACCCTGTCGCACTCACCCCGAAGGGTAATGAATTGCTCAAGCAGATTCCCGGAGTGCAGCAGTCCACTGAGAAAGACGGTACCGTAGGCTATCGAGTCCCTCTCGCTGAGCGAAAGCTCGTCGCGATTTCCAAGATCACCATGACTGGCACGGGCCGCGCCACCGTGGAATACACCTGGAAATGGGAACCGAATGCGCTGGGCGAAAGCTTTGATGCCTCAGGCATAGCAGTGAAATCGTTCAACACCTGGGATCGAGGCACGCTGATTCAGAAGCACGGCGCAGGCTTCTATCACGATCCGCCACAGAGAGCTGCCATTGCCGCCGTTAAGGAAGACAAAGGCTGGCAACTCGCTACTGAGTAGGGATCTGGCAGGCCTGCCGCACCCGTTGGCGAGGACCCTCCTCGCCACGGGTGCGTAAGCGTTTGCAGTCAAATACTCCCCTTTAAGACCCGATGTGAACCGTGCCTTTACCTTGCGTTCCCGCGATCTTGTCAGTCAATGAGTAGGTTGCCTTAGTCGTGACGTTTGTCGCCGTCAGCGCCGGGCTGTTTGTGGGTGAGATGCTGGCCGGCGCGTTAGGGAACGCGTTTGGTGGAGTGATCGTCAATTGATAGGAAACGTCCGGGTGGAACTGAATCTGACCGCCATCGGGGATGGAAACCGGGTCAGGGTTGGTCTGTGACGCCAGAATGTTGATGCGCAGAGGGCCTGTGCCGATCTGGACCCCGCAGGGAGTAGAAGTCTGGCCATTGTTGAGATTAGTGATTGTGTAGTTCACCGTCAGGTTGTTGATCCCGGCAATGGGCGATTGCTGCGTCGAAGAGGCGCCAACCGCCAGACTTGCAATGTCGGTGAAGACCGCGTTGCCGCTGCTGCCACCACCGGCCCTGGTGAACACGATCGAGACCGGGTAGGTCGTATTGTTGGTGAACTCAATGCTGTCAGTGTTGACGATTTTTATGTCGGGGTACTGTGACTGAGGTATTTGCGGGTTCTGAGCGTTCCCAATGATGGGAAGACCCCAGATACTAGCTTCGGGTTTTAGCGCTGCGAGTCCCATATGGTTCTCCTTTTAGAGGGTGAATTACTTGGTCTTGGGCCGGAAACTCGGATCGGACAACAAACTCTGCAAAGCAGCGGTGCTTTTCAGCGCTTCCAGCGAATAGCCTTTCTGCAGGCTCTTTTCGATGTTCTGGATAGCGCGTTGCCTGTCACCCAGGTATTCATAAGCCTCGCCTACATTTTCCAGCACATCCGGATCGTCCGGAGAAAGGGCGAGCGCCAATTGAATCCGCACCAGGGCCTTGTCGCGCAGCTTCTTCCGCGCATACATCAAGCCCAGCCGGGATTGTACTCCAGAGTCCCGCGGATTGGATTCTGCCGCTTGTTCTAAAAGCGGAAGCTCACGGTCGAGCGCCATCTGCTCTTTGGTCCTGTCGTTGAGGCCTTCGTAAGCCGCTGCGAGATTCGCCCATACAATGAAGTCTTTGTCGTTGAATTGCAGCGCCTTCTCGATGGCTGCGGCAGATTCTGCGTAACGCTGTTGCGAGTGATAAAGATACCCAAGATTCGCGTATGCGCCATAGCCCGGGCTGAGTTCGATCGATTTCTTTAGCGCCGCTTCGGCGTCCGCATATTTCTTGGGGTCGCCAGTATCGAGGTAGGTCGCTCCCAGATTGGAATATGCTTGCGCGTTGTCGGGCGTCAGCTCAATGGCGCGCTTGTATTGCGCGACGGCGTCATCGTATTTGCCCTGGCCGTCGTAGAAGTTCCCCAGGCTGTTGTAGCCGTCCCAGTAATCGGGACGGAGCGCGATCGCTTTCTTGTAGGCAGACTCCGCGTCGGCCGCCCGTCCCGCGTGCTCATACGCATGCGCTAAGCCAGTCAGCGCATCGGCATTGCGCGGATCAAGTGCAAGGGCACGCTGAAACTCTTGCAGTGCCAGGTCGCTCTTTCCGGTTGCATCGTGGATGCGTCCGAGCGTGACATAGGCAGCGGGCAGGTGATCGTTGAGCTGTGTAGCCTTGCTGCCATTGGCCAAGGCTTGTTCAGTCCACTTGGGATTCTTATCAAGCTGGTATTTGAGGCGGTAGGCTTCGCCCAGTCCAGCGTACCCGAGAGCGAACTGCGAATCTGACGTCACCGCCGAGGAAAGCGCGCTGATCGCGAGATCGAGGTTCCCCGGTTTGTCATAGCGCTGCAGATAGCCGAGTGCCTTCAGGTACGATTCGTAGGCCACAGGAGTCGAGGAAACATCGGCGTTGTGCAGTGCGGTCGAGGGCAGTTCGACGTGCATCAATCGCGCCAGACCGGAAACCGCCTGATCTTGAAGAGTGGAGAAGTCGCCGGTGCGGTCCTGCAAGGATAGCGATCCTTCCTGGCGAACGTCTTTCGTGCGAATTAGATTCAGCGTCAGGTGCACGCCTGACGTGTCTCGCTGCAGGCTGCCCTTCACCACCAGCGTAGCGCCAAGCTGGCGCAGCGCCGCTTCGGGATCAGTGACTTTCAGGCGACGAACCTCGCTCGCCGGGACCACCCAGAGCGACTGTTGTCCCTCTTCAAGGTTAGAGAGTCTGCCGGTGAGGCTGTCCATCAATCCCTCCGACACGGCTTCGTTGGAGGGGTCGTTACCAATGTTGTCGAAGGGCAGGACTGCGATATGCTTCGCGCTCGTACTCCCCCAAAAAATACCCCGCAGGCTTTCGCGCACGGGCTGCAGGCTCAAAGCGCCGCCGATCACCAGCAGAACTAAGACCCCGGCAATCCCCCACGGTAGCCAGCGGCGCTTCGATGCCGCGGGATTCCAGGCCGACTTCGAAGCAGCTGCCAACGAGGCCTGCAATTCGCTCGTCGCAGTCCGATTCCTCGAACTGGTTCCCGTCAAACTGCTCCCTGCCCCCAGAACTGCCCTGGCCTGCTCGAGGTCCTGTAAAAGATCCGAGCAGCTCTGGTAACGCTCCAGCGGATCTTTCGCCAGCGCTCGATATACCACCCGCTGCAGTTCCAGGGGCACGCCATGCAGGTTCCCTGGCGGGTCGTTCAACACTGCAAACATGGTCCCAGGCACAGTCTCACGCTGATAGGGATTACGCCCAGTAAGCGCCTCGGCCATCACCACTCCGAGCGACCAGATATCTGTGCGCTGATCCACCTCGCGGCCCAGAGCCTGCTCCGGCGACATGTACCCAATCGTGCCCGTCGTGCCCTGGGTCAGGGTCGCTGTCTGCTGCATCACGCGGGCAATCCCAAAATCCACGATCTTCACCACGCCCTGCTTGGTGATCATCACGTTCGAAGGCTTGATGTCGCGATGCACAACATTTTTCGAATGCGCTTCCGAGAGTCCTGCGGCGACTTGTGAAGCGATGTTGGCCACTTCCGCCGGAGGAATCGGCCGACCCGCCAGGCGCGTGGCCAAAGAAAGACCTTCGTAGAACGCCATCACGATGAAGGTGCGGCCGTCCGCGGTTTCTTCCATTCCGTGAATCGTTCCAATGTTCGGGTGGTCCAGCAGAGACGCGATGCGGGCTTCTTTCAGAAATTGTTTCTTGTTTTGTGGGGCGCCGCTGACTTCCTCCGGCAACAGCTTCAGGGCCACCGTGCGTTCGAGTTTCAGGTCGCGGGCTTTGTAGACCACACCCATTCCGCCCGCGCCCAATGCACACACGATCTCATACGGACCGAGTTTTGAGCCGGCCGTGAGGGCCATGCGCGCCATTATAGCCCCGGCGAAAATCCCCGCTCCCCCCGAAAGGGCGCTGCCGCGAACTGAGAACTGGGAACGGGGAACTAAGAACTGCCGTGTTAAGTCCCGGCATAGTCCTGCTGACTCGACCTCATTTTTCGCTGGACTGCCGGAGGGCTCTGGATTCTAATGCCCCCCGTGCAGACACTCGGCCTCTCAGATTCGACGCCGCGAACCGAGAGTCGTCTTAAGAGTCTCTTTTGGCCTTCTATCAAGAGTGGCAGCGACCTGGATTATCTGGGGGTGCAGGGATATTGGGTATGCACGGCCGTAGCAATTCTGTCCTTTGTTCTTCTGGCGGCTACCGGTCAGGCGCTTACCGGAGTCCTTAGTCTGCTGTTTTTCTACCTGGGTGGCGTAGGCGTGCGGGAACGCAGCCGGTACGCAGCGACGGTCGTTTTTGTCATGTACCTCGCGGACACCCTGATCGGCGGAGTGGGTGTGCTCCGTGTACTTCTAATGGCGCTTCTGCTTTCCAACTTGCGTGCTACGTGGATAGCATCGAGTTGGAAGCCTGAGTCCGAAGAGGCGGTCTTGCCGCCACGCCTGGCCGACACCTGGGGCGACAAACTGGCGGACCAGTTGCCCATGTGGCTTTGGCCTAAAGTGCGGATTCTCTATTACGTTTTCTCCGCGGGTTTCTTGCTGCTGGTCGCGGTTGGACTATTCATGATGAGGCTCGGCCGTACACCCTAATTCCCGAAAAAAGCGGCGATGCCCTGACGCAAACCATCGGAACCGGATCACCCTCCCGCAATCGCCCCAATCACAATGAACGGCTCCCTCCCCGAAGCAACAGCCTCGGGCAGCGGCGCGTCCGGCGATTCGTGAGAGAGATCCTCTTCGCAGGCGAAGAATCGCAGGAAGGCGCGGCGCTGCTGGGTGTCGTGTTCGCGGATCGTTCCGCGCAGCATGGGATAGCGGGCCTCAAGCGCATCCAGCACCGACCGCTGCGTGACCGGAGCTTCAACTTCGAGCGTCACCTCGTTGCCGATGTGCGCCAGCGTGCGTAGATGTTGGGGAAGTATGACTCGAATCATGGCTTTTGGAATTGCTTGAGCAACTTTCGGCTCCGCGCCTTCATCGCGGGCGTACCCATGCGACAGAACTGCTGAAGCAAATCGGTCATCTCGCCTTTCAGATTTGCATCGCCTTTCGCCAGTTCCGCAAGGCCCTGGATCGCGAAAGTCTTCACGATTGAGCTGCGATCATCCAGGTAGCAATGCAGCCGAGCCATGACCCGCTCCCGCTCCGCTCGGGTCAGAGCCAGCCGCGGCAGCATGAGCGCAAGGTGCCAGCGTAGTTCCGCTTGCGTGACTTCGTCGGCCAAGCCCAACAATTCGGCTTTGAACGGTTTTAGAAGATCAGGCTTTTGTACAGAAACCTTTTCGGCGGCGTCGGCCGCACGCATGCGTACCACTGGGTCATCGCTCCACAAGCACTCTACCAGTTCGGCAACATCACCCGGCCGCCGCAGAATCCGAGCCGCGACCTGATCGGAATTTCCGATTGACCTCCGATCTCCGCCCCGCAGCGCCTGCCTGAGAGTGCCGTACTTCATGTGATAGCGGACCTCGATTCTGCCTTAATCGCTGAGTGTCGAAGCGGTAATCTGATATACAAAACTCTCCCGGCCACTCGCGTCGCGTCTCGACCCCGCTCGCACTCCGCCGATCTTTTCCATGGCCCGCTGCGAGCGCAAATTCTGTGGACCGACCAGAAAGACAACGCTGTTCACGAATTGAAACGCGTGCCGCAGCATGAGCTGCTTCATTTCCCGGTTGTAAGCGCCGCCCCAGTAAGACCGGGCCAGGAACGTCCAACCAATTTCGATCTCGCTCTTCTCTTTGTCGTATCCGTGAAATCGGGACGAACCGATGACCTGATTGGTTTTGCAATCCCGAGCGACGAACGCTCCGCCCGACCCCATCGCCTCGCGAAAGAATTCCTCAAACACTTCTCTTTTATAACGATCATTGGCCGGGTGTTGTTCCCAGATGAGCGGATCGGAAGCCACAGCATAAAGATCGTCAAAGTCCTCCGTCCGAAGCGGCCTGAGTTCGAGGAGTTTGGCTTTCAAGACGGGCTGCAGATCAAAGGGCATGCTATGCGTTTCGTTTCTTCCGCCGGCTCAGTTGATTCGGCTCATATGGAACGGCTCCAACGTTTCTCTTCAAAAAGCGGCTTCACTTCTGGCTCTAAGCCTGCGTCACCCAAACGGATTCCGAACCGTTAGGCGTCGGTTGATGATCTGTCCGTTCTGCAAATCTTCGGAGTAAAGCGTTTTACAGCCAGCCTCCAACGCAGCCGCGATGATCAGCGCGTCATATATGCCATAAGCGTATTTCTCTGCAATACCCACGGCTGCTTTGTGGGTCGCGAGCGAGATTGGAACCAGATCAGGGCACAAAATGCAAATCAGATCCAGGAACTCTCTTGCTTCCTTCCGGGACATACCGAGTTTGCGCCGCGCCACCGAAGCGAACTCGTTCAACGATTGGACACTTACGATGCCGCCACTCGCCAGCAGCGCCTCGGCCTTCAGCGCCCGAGGATCATTCTTCGCGACTGCGTAGATCAATATGTTGGTGTCGAAGAAGTCCTTAGCGGGCATTGGCCTCTGCCCGGTCGAACACAAACCCGGCCGGCAAGGGACGGCGCATCCTGCGTAAGCGACTCAGGGCCCGTTCCCGGGCGGGGTCGCGGCGCACTGCAAATTCACGCGTATTTGCGATCCTGATTTCGATTTGGTCGCCTTCTTTCAGGTCAAGGGCTTCCACCACCTGCGAGGGCAGCCGCACCGCCAGACTGTTCCCCCATTTTGCAACCTGCATAGCGCCTCCTGGCACAATTGATCTACATCTATACTGTATATCTTTCGACCCTTGGAAGGCAAGAATTGGGCATCCCGGCGACCCTCCCCCCGTTCACCGTACTCCGACGCTCCAGACAAGCAGCGCGAAAGCCAAAATCAATCCCAAGGTTCTAACCAGGTGATAAACATCCCAACGATGCTCCTGCTTTTGCCAGTCTGGCGGCAGATTCGCCGGCGTCCATCGTGCAATTCGATTGTTGATCGGCACGGGAGCAACCAGCGAAAACACTACGGCTGAAATTTGAATACCCAAAGCAATCGCCGACAGCCGCCACGCACAACGGCTCAGGTGCTCGAAGGGTAAAACCAGAAGCAGATTGAGCACCGTAGAACCTGTCATCCAGAACGGCATGACACGACCGAAGAGCCGCGCGAATGCGGAGCGTAGGACTATGTGCACATCCACCGGCTGCCGATTGAGGATGGGGTGCGAAAAGACGCCAACATTCAGCTCGCTCCCGCACATGAGCCCCAGAACCAAAACGGCGAGGATCTGAAGTGCCAACAAGCCAACCTCCCGCCCCAATTCGATGCTTCTTTTAAGAACAAGGTTATTGAGAAAGTGGCCCGCGTTGAATAAAAATCACGCCTCACTCACCCAAGCGTCTGCACCTCCACACTCAGGACCGCCGGCAAATCCCGCACAATCGGATTCCAGCTGTTCCCGGCATCAGCCGACGCGTACACCTGCCCGCCGCTGGTGCCGAAATAAATTCCGCACTTATCCAAAGAATCCACTGCCATGGCGTCGCGTAGCACGTTCACGTAACAATCCTTCTGCGGCAAGCCTTTCGTCAGTGCTTCCCACTCATTTCCACCCGTCCGGCTGCGGTACACGCGCAGCTTGCCGTCGGGAACAAAGTGCTCTGAATCGCTCTTGATCGGGACCACGTAAATTGTCTCCGGCTCGTGCGCGTGCACATCAATTACAAAACCGAAGTCAGTGGGCAGGTTGCCGCTCACTTCTTTCCAATTGTCGCCCGCGTCGTCCGAGCGCATTACGTCCCAGTGCTTCTGCATGAAGAGCACGCTCGGGCGTTTGGGACTCATGGCGACGTGGTGAACGCAGTGCCCGACCTCACCATGCGGATCAGGAATGTACTGCGAGTAGAGGCCGCGATTGATCGGCTTCCAGCTCGCGCCGCCGTCGTCGGTGCGAAACGCTCCCGCCGCCGAAATCGCAATGTACATCCGCCGGGCGTCGCTAGGATCCAGAATAATGGTGTGAAGGCACATTCCGCCCGCGCCCGGCTGCCACTTCGGGCCGGTGCCATGCCCGCGCAGCCCGGGCAGTTCCGTCCAGTTTTGCCCACTATCGGTCGAGCGAAATAAGGCCGCGTCTTCCACGCCGGCATAAACCGTGTCGGGATCGCTAAGCGACGGCTCCAAATGCCACACCCGCTTGAACTCCCAGGGATGCTGCGTGCCGTCATACCACTGGTGCGTCGTCAGCGGCTTGGCGGACGCGTCGTAAGCGAACTTATTGCTCTCGCTTTTCGGAGGACCCGGCGCAGCGGCCTCTCCCGCTGGCGTTCCTGGCTGGTGCCAGGTCTTGCCGCCATCGTCGGAGCGCTGAATGATCTGCCCGAACCATCCGCTGGTTTGCGATGCATAAATGCGATTCGGATCGGCCGGAGATCCCTTCAAGTGATACATCTCCCAGCCCGCGAAATGCGGGCCACTGACATCCCATTTTTCACGCTTTCCATCTGAAGTCAGGATGAACGCGCCTTTGCGGGTACCGACGAGAACACGGACGGACGACATGAGTGTCTCCATTCATCATTTTTGCATTACGCTACTATTTTGCCACTGCGAGAGACATCCGAGAGACATCAACACGCAGATACAACCGAACAAAGAAATGTACTCTAGTAGTTCCAGCGATGTCCGCCCTTGCTTCTACAATAGTCAGCCAATGGACCATCACACCGTCGCCGCTGTCAGCATCACCGGCACTTGCCTCGATGTGCTCGGAACCTTGTATCTTGCCTATGACCTGCTGGGCGGACAGCATGGACCGCTGCGCCTGCTGACCCGGGCGGTCACCTACTCGATCGTCTTCGGAATCGGCTACGGGCTTGGCCTCGGCCTTTTCTTCGGACTCGTCGCCGGCATCGCCACCGGCATCACCATCGCCCTCGAGCTCAACCGAATTGCGCGTGGCCTTAACCACTACTCCCTGCCATGGGAAGCGGTGTTCTCCGCCATCCGCGGCATCGCCTTCGGCGTGGGACTCTATCCCATCGTGGGCCGTGGGTTCGTAGTGCCCTTCGCGGTTCTCATCACCGCGGGGCAGATCGTCGCCTACGTTCGCGGCATGCGTCCATCACTTGATTATGTCGCCAATCGCCGCCCGCGCTTTACCCGCCGTCAATTTCGCGCCACAGTCGTGCGCACAATTGGCTACATCGTCTCCGCCCTGCTGTGTAGCGCCTTCGTGCACCACCTGGACCATGCCTGGTCCTTTGCCATTCGTGTCGGGCTTGTGACCGGTATCGTCACCGGCACCGGTGCGACCATGATTCCCTTCATCGAGTACTATGCCGACAACCTCCCCGAGCGCCGCCTCGGGGTCTTCGGCATCGCCCTCATCCTCTGCGGTTTTGCCATGCAGTCTTTCCAATACTGGCTGGCAATGCTCGATGTGCGGCTCACTTAGCTGCGCGCCGGTGACAAGGTTCCACGCTCCTAGGCTGCCGGCTCACAATTCACCATCCAGGGGACGCCGAAACGATCCACAAACATGGCGAAGCCCGGCGACCAGAACGTGGGTCCGAACGGCATGGTGACAGTGCCGTTCTCCGACAGTGCCTCAAAGACTTTCTTGCCTTCGGCCGCGTCTTTCACGGCAATGTTCACGTGGAAACCCTGCGGTTTGTGGAAGCGCTCTTTCGGCGCGTCCATGCCCATCAGGACTTGATCGCCGATCGTCATGCGGGCGTGCATGATCTTGCTGCGCCATTCGGCCGGTACCTGCTCCGGGCCCGGTGCGCCCTCGTAGCGAAACACCCCGTCAATCTTGCCGCCGAGGCATTTTTCGTACAACGTAAATGCCTCCTCGCAGTTACCGTTGAAGTGAAGATAGGAATTTAATTGCACGGCGTCTTCTCCTTGTGGATGACGAAAATCGCAAAAAGCACAAACGTGAGTCGCAAAAAAGTCACAAGCATGAACGGTAAAACAGTCCCTCCAGGCAAATTGTCATTCCCAGCCCGGTTTTGGCGAGGAATCTGCTTTTCCCGGACATCGAAAAACTCCGTCCCCTGGTTAACTGCTCTTCCCGCCGTTCGGATGCGGTTCCATCAGCGGACGAATCTCCAGCTCGCCTTCATACGACGGCCCAAGAATGTCGGCGTGGACCTGCATGAACTCCTTTCCCATCTGGACGGCCTCTTCCTTTGATTTCAAATCGAAGATCGCATAGCCGCCGACCAGCTCTTTGGTTTCGGCAAACGGGCCGTCCATGACAGATGTTTTTCCTCCCGCCACGCGGATCCGCGCTCCCTGCGAACTCGGCTGCAGTCCGCCTCCGCCCACCATCACGCCACGCCGGTTGGCCTCGTCGGCCATTTTCGCCACTGCAGCCATCAGTTCAGGGTTGGGAGCGCCGCCCGCCTCCGACTCTTTCGTCGATTTCACGATCATCATGAATTGCATATTTGTTCTCCTCCTTGATTTTGATTTCTGCTGCAACTACTTTTTCCTGCCCGCCAGCTCTTTTTCCAGGCCGCGAGCCTGGTCCACCGCCTTACTCTCGCCGAAGTCATCCAGTTCGAAGAACTGGCGGATTTCGATTTCTGCTTCCTGCCCATCACCGTGAGGAGCCGGCGCTTTAAGGGCCCAGTCGGCCGCCTCCTGTTTTGACTTCACCTCGATGATCCAGTAGCCGGCAATTAATTCTTTGGTTTCGGCGAAGGGCCCGTCAATCACAGCCTTCTTGCCGCCCGAGAATTTCACCCGGGCGCCCTTGGCGCTCGACTGAAGGCCATTTAAGTCAACCAGAACCCCGGCCTTCATCAGTTCCTCGTTATACTTTCCCATCTTGGCAATCATTTCTTCGCTTGGCATGTTGCCTGCTTCTGAACTCTTGCTGGCCTTGACGATCATCATGAATCGCATTTTGATTGCTCCCTCGGAATGAAAATAAAGTTTTATTTCCCGTCGTACGCCTGCTTCAGTTTCTCAATGTCCAGCTTGGTCATCTTCATCAACGCTCGCATCACGCGTTGCGACTTTGACGCGTCCTTGTCGGACATCAGCTCCCCCAGAATCTTGGGAACGATCTGCCACGACACGCCATACCTGTCTTTCAGCCAGCCGCACTGCACTTCACCTCCACCCGCGGTCAGCTTTTCCCAATATTCATCCACTTCCTTCTGTGTGTCGCAATACACCACCAGGGAGATGGCCTCGCTGAACTTGAACTGCGGGCCACCGTTCAACGCCATGAATTCGTGCCCCAGGATTTCGAAGTTCGCGACCATCACCGTACCTTTCGGCATCGGCGCTCCATCGCCATAGCGGTTGACTTTGCCCTTCTTCGAATCCTTGAAAACGGAGGTATAGAAATTCATTGCCTCCTCCGCCTCCGTGTTGAACCACAAGCAAGTGCTGAGCTTTGGCATCATTTTGCTCCCGGTTCGTCTATGAATGATTCTCCGCGTGGCAGCACGGTCCGACTTTTCCTCCGCATGGTACCGTCCGGTATTGTCAACGAAGCCGCCGGCGCTATACCGGTCGTGGTGACGGACCCAATCGGTCAAAGTATAATTGGGGCCGGTTTCGTTGCGGCCCTTCGGCGTGAGATCAAGCACCACGTAGCTGCCCAGCAATTCCTCTGCGCCGCGCCCGTAGGTGGAATAGGTGTGAAAGATGTCTCCAGCTTCGTCCCTGTAGAAGACGCTGCGGCCGGAAAGCTCTTCCATCTGGATATCCGTCCTCTCGAAGTTGTAGTACACCTTGCCATTGGCCAGGTCCGTCTTGGAGAACGACACGTGGTAGTCGTAGTTGAAGTCGCTTCCATACGACGACACCCACTTGAAGCGCCAGCCCATGCGCTTTTTGAAGGCTTCAATCTCCGCCCACGGCGCCCGCGAGACCGCGACGTACGTCACGTCATGATTTTCCAGATGCACCAGCGCGCCCTCGATGTGGTCAACCTCGAACGAGCAGCCCACACAACCTTCCTTCCATCCTGGCCCAAACATGAAGTGTTTAACGAATAACTGGCTGCGTCCGTCGAAAAGATCGGCCAGCGTTTCTCTGCCCTTTGGCCCCTCGAAAACGTATGACTTCTCAACTTTGACCCAGGGCAGTTCGCGCCGCTGACGGCTCAGTTCGTCGCGGGCTTTGGTGAGTTCCTTTTCGCGTGCCAGAAGCTCCCGGCGCGCGGCCACCCATTCCGCCCGCGAAACCACTTTGGGATTCACTATTGTGCTTGTTGCCATGCTGCACTCTCCTTGACGCTGTGTTGTTGGACGTTCCTGCTCGCTCGAAGTTTTTGCACAACTCCCGAACTATGCGGTGACGGCTTACCTCCTAGCCGCCGCCAGCCCTGCCGCCACACAAAAGCGGCCAATCCGCCGGTCGAAGTCGCCCCTGTCACCGCGAGCGCGATATTTTGCAGACACACCGGGCACATAGTTCCTCCTCTACTGCCTGCGCGCACTTCCGGGCAAACCCTCCACCTCAACCACCGGACGGATTTCCACAGTCCCCCACTTTCCCGCCGGAACCCGCGAAGCAATGCTGATGGCCTCATCGAGGTCTTTCGCATCAACCAGAAAAAAGCCGCCGAGCTGTTCGCGCGTTTCCGCGAACGGCCCATCCGTGACCAGCGGTTTGCCCTCGCGCGTTCGAACGCTGGTCGCAGTCGAGGTAGGGTGCAGCGGCGCGGTCGCCAGAAATTGCCCCTTCTCATCGAGCTGGTGGGCGAACTGCGCCGACTCCCGGTAGCACTGGCTCCGCTCGGCTTCGCTCAAAAGCTTTTCGTCCTGATAAATCAACAACATATATTTCATGTTCTCGCCTTTCACTGGTTAGTCGAGCGACCCGCCTCCAAATCGACAGCTCAACACAAGAAAATCTAAAATGAGATGTGCCTTTGGATGCCGCAGCCGCCGTTGAAGAAGTCTACCGCTCCGACTGGGGCCGTATCGTGGCCACCCTGATCGGCCTGGTCGGCGATTTTGATCTCGCCGAAGAAGCTGCCCAGGAAGCCTTTACCGCCGCCGTGGATCAATGGCGCGTTTCCGGCGTTCCCGAATTCCCCCGTGCCTGGATCATCCAGACGGCCCGGCACAAAGCCATCGATCGCATCCGCCGGCAAGCCAACCTCGCGCAAAAACTGGAGGCCCAGGGACCGGAGCTTGAACCTTCCTTCGACCCTGACTACGACTCCAGCGAAATTCCCGACGACCGCCTTCGGTTGATCTTCACGTGCTGCCATCCCGCGCTGGCCCCGGAGGCCCAAGTGGCTCTGACCCTGCGCACGCTATGCGGACTCGAGACCGATGAAATTGCCCGCGCATTTCTTGTGCCTTCGGCCACTATGGCGCAACGCCTGGTACGCGCCAAGCGCAAAATTCGCGACGCCCGCATCCCCTACATCGTGCCCGAGACCAAAGACATGGCTGCGCGCCTCGACGCGGTATTGACGGTCATCTATCTGGTTTTTAATGAAGGGTACGCGGCCACTCGCGGCGGGCCGCTGCTCAGAACCGATCTCTGTGCCGAAGCCATTCGCCTCGGCCGCCTGGTCAGAAGCTTGACCTCGCCGCATCCTCCCACAGAAGTCACCGGCTTGCTCGCTCTCATGCTGCTTCATGACGCTCGGCGTGATGCGCGTCTCGACGAGGCCGGAGACCTCATCACTCTTGAGGATCAGGACCGGGGTCGCTGGCATCAGCAACAGATTGCCGAAGCGTTGCCTCTGGTGGACGAGGCTTTTCGTGGCGGGCCGGGCCCGTATGCCTTGCAGGCCGCAATCGCCGCCGCCCACTGCCGGGCGGCTCGTCCCGAAGATACTGACTGGCCTCAGATCGTCCGCCTCTACGATCTTCTCGAGCGCGCCCAGCCTTCTCCGGTCGTATCACTCAATCGCGCCGTAGCAGTCGCCATGGCGGAGGGCCCCGGTCCGGCACTCGCCTTGATTGATGCCGTTGCCGCCGACGGCGGCCTCGACAACTATCACCTTCTGCACGCCACCCGCGCCGACCTGCTGCGGCGCACCGGATCACACGAAGCAGCCGCAGAAAGCTATCGGCGCGCCCTCGCCCTGGCCACAAATGAAAGCGAGCGCCGCTTTCTCGAACGCCGTCTGCGCGAAGTTCAGCCGCCAGCGGCGTGATTTCTCTTCTCGTGTGAGGGTGGCCCGTCCAAGTTTTGCTTGGGCGGGGATGTTCATGTAAACGCAGGCCGACTCGCCCAACACACTGAGCCCCAGTCCCGTAGGGACGGCATACATTAGCCCAGGGCGTAAGCCCTGGGTAGGCAAAGAAACTCAACCCCGCCCCGCATGGGCGCCACTGCAAAACACATCTTTTCTGGACGGGTGGGCCCTCCTTTGCGTTTTTGCAGAGGTGGGATTCCACAACTCTCGAGCCATGGGATTTTGATTTCCGCTGCCGAGCTTACGCCCGCTTGCCACCCTGTGTGGGTCGGCTTGACGTCTTCGCCACCGCTCGCCGCGAAGCCGGCACTTTCCCGATTCGCGGATCGCCCGCAACCACGTACTCACACGCCCGCAACGAGGCTTCCTCAAAATCCGGCGCGTCCGCCGGAAGCACTTGCCAACCGGTCAACTTTTTTCCCACCACGCGAATCGAGCGCATGTTGGGAAAGTCGCGCCGCAGACTTTCGTGATGCTCCACGGTAGTCGCGAGCCACAAGCCGTCGTCTTCCGCTGTGTCGTTCCGCTTGTCGCGCAGCGCGAAGACGATTTTGTCCTTCACGTAGACGGCAAGGCAGCCGAACAGGGGACGTGTTTCAGGCGAGACCGCAGCAATTGCCTCCAGCACAAAGGCATGCGGGACCGGCTTGCGTTTGACGATCAGTGAAACCTCATCAAGCGGGGAAAGACGCCGATTGGGTCGCCGCTTTGGCATAGAGAAATAGGATACTGCGATTCGCGCCGGCCGGGTCGCGCTTTGTGTGGCGGGGGTTTTGACTCGGGCAATTGCGGTGACGGCGTCCGGCTTGTTGGCACTTGCGCCCTACCGGCGCGGGGTATGGGTCTTCTGACCGGCACGGCTGAAAGCCGTGCCCTCCCGCAAACACTTCGGGCCGCCTCGCGGCGGCCCTGGGTTTGAATTGAGGTTTAAGCTAAGAGCTAAAAGCTAATAGCTAAGCGCTGATTTAATCTCCCGCCACCGGCTCCGGCACTTCCGGCTTCGCCGCGCCATTACCGTTCTTCGCGGTCGCCAGCGCGCCCAGCGGAATGAATCCGTTCTCCGCCACCGCCGGCTTCTCTTTTAGGACGACTTCGCGATAGAGCGCCGCCATGCGGGCATCATAAGCGGCGTCGTTTTTCTGAGGACCACGCGGCGTTCCGTTATCACCGGACTGCGCATTGGCCTTCTGGCGAGCATCCCGCGCCCGCTTCTTTTCTTCGCCTGAGTTCTTGGCGATGCCCAGCTTATCGAGATCGTGCTGCTCTTCTTCCGTAACGATCCCGTCGCGCAGCACCAGCGAGTGCTCGACGACATCCATCTTCACGTTCTTGCCGCCGGCGAAGATCTCATGCCGTCCATGCTCTTCGTACCACTTGGTGAGCGTGGCCGTCATGTGCATTTTCTCGATGATGTTCCGCCAGCCCACGCCCGTGTTGTAGGCGCAGAAGGAAATTTCGCCTTCCTGCGTGGCATATGGAATGATGCACTGCTCCGTCCGCCGGAAATCGTAGTTGAACAGGTCCTGGAACCACATGCCGGCGACGAACAGGAAATTCCAGCGGTCCTGCCGGCGCTTCATCACGTCGTCGATCGTCCGGTCCGGACCAACTTTTCCGTAGTTCTTCCCGGTGGCGTTGAAGTTCTTGTCGAACTTTTTCAGCAGATCCATCAGCTTGAAATGGGTCGGCGACTGGAACGGATCGTAATTCTTCATCAAGCACAGCGCCATCCCAAACACGGTGAGGAATTTTCCCCGCGCCGCGTCGTTCACTTTGGCGATGTCTTTCGCAAGCTGGTCGCCCTTCAGGAAGGCCGTTACCGGCACGGCTTCCTTGGTTTCCTTGTCGATCATGATCGCCATCCCCGTGCCGCAATTCGGGTGACAGCCACAGGAGAGTTGGCCCCAGTCGTTCTTCACGTCGTTCACGTGCATCAGGTCGGCCCAATCGCTGAAGGTGGACATGAAGCTGATGGGGAACCAGTCGCGGGAAGGTTCGCCGAGGCCGGTCTGATTTTTTACGTCGTGCGCGAGGTGCGACAGCGTGTAGCGCTGGGCCTGGCGGCGTTCGTCGGTGACCGCTTCATCGCGGCCGGTGAAGCTGACCGGCTGGAACGACAGGAACCCGATCTTCTTAGGATTGTCGAGCGCGAACTGGATGATTTTTCCCACCTGCTCGTTGTTAATTCCATTCACGATGGTGACGACGGGCACGATTTCGACGCCGGCGCGATGCAGGTTGTCGATAGCTTTGAGCTTTACGTCAAACAGGTTGCCGACTTTGCGGTGGGCGTTGGCGGCGTTGCCGATGCCGTCGAATTGCAGATAGGCGTAGCGCATGCCGGCTTCGGCGGCCTGCTGCGCGAACTCAAAGCTCTTGGCGAATTCAATTCCGTTGGTCGCGGCCTGTACCGAGTTATATCCCACTTTGCGGGCGTAGCGAACCGCGTCCAGAAAATACGGCGACAACGTAGGCTCGCCGCCGGAGAACTGCACGCTCATCTGCCGGCGCGGCTTGATGGTGATGGCGTTGTCGAGCATGGTCTTGATTTCTTCCCACTGCAGCTCGTGGACGAAACCCACCTGGTTCGCGTCCATAAAGCAGGGATCACACATCATGTTGCAGCGGTTGGTGAGGTCGATAGTCAGCACCGAGCCGCGTCCATATTTCACCGTCGACGTGCCGTGGTTGTGCAGCTTCTCATCGTTGTGGGCGCGAATGTCGCGGCCGGGGAAAACATCCTCCAGGTGCTGCGAGAACTCGGTGTCAATCGACATCACGTCTTCAAACGTGCCGTGCTTGGGGCACTGCTTGACCATCAGGATCTTGCCATCGCGCTCAATGATGGTGGCTTTGATCTCGCCGACTTTTTCGTTGAGCAGAACTTCGTGGGGAAGCTGGCCATCGAGAATCTGCTGGCGAATTTCCGGCACGCACTTCGGGCACAGCGAGTCAGTGGCGCGCGGCCAGCCCAGCGGCGGCTTCGACTTTTCGTACGACTTGAGCAGCGGCTTGTCGGACCACTTGGGCGTGGGAGAAACGCCCGGCTTGATTCGATTCATGCGATCGAACACCGCCCATACACCTTTGGCGGCGAGGGTAGCGGCTTTCTCCACATACTTGACTGGCTTATGCATTCGCGTTTAGCTCCTGGCTTACGGCTTCCTGGTCGTTGGTCCTTGGTCGTTAGCCATTCTTCGTTAGCCGTTTGCCTGGAAAATCCAAGTCTTTGAACCGCTGAGATTTGGTTTTGCCAACGACGAACGACCAATGACCGACGACAACTCGCCAACGACCACAAACACCCTGGGAATGCCGGTTAGCGTACCCGTTTGGTGGATTGACTCTAAGCTATGTTATTGATGCACAAAGCTAAGCACACGGGTATTCCGCTGAACGGGGAAAAATGGAGGTTTAGCGGGGGGATGGCGCATCGGATGGCGCTAAGTTGTTGAATTTATTGAGTGACTTACAGACCTGTTTGCGGACCGAAGAGAATTCTTCGCCTGGCCGCTGATGGCTCGGGCAGACTAGGGATCTTTCGAAAGTAGGGGTCCCTTCGACTTCGCTCAGGGCAGGCTTTTCGACTCCACGATGGAATTGGCGAAGCCAATCCCATCGCTCCGCTCAAGATGACAATAGGGAAAGAGTGGTCATGATGACAAACGGCGTTTCAATCATCACTCTTCAACATTCATTCTTTCCAGCCGTTCTCGAAAGTATCCCTTCCAACTCTCGGGCAAGGCCGCGACGTGCAGCGCGCGCCGCACCAAAAGCGCGTCATCGTCCGAGTATCGTCTCGCGATATACAGGCGAGTAATTTCAGAGACGGGGACAGGATTGGCATCTTTGCCCTCGCGCGGAGAGATCGCTTTGATTTCGTCACCGGCTCCCACTTCGCCTTCGCGAGTTACTGCGACATAGAAACCCGTTCGCCCACTCGCGAGGAAGCGCTTCACCATATCGTCTGCCTGAAATCGCAGACCGAGTTTGTAGCAAGGAAGCCGCGGCTGGGTGACCACCACTTCCGCAGAGCCGACGGAGAATCGATCGCCGATATAAATCGAATTTTCAATCAGGCTGGCATTTGCTGCGAGAATGTCTTCGTGGAACGCTATCGTGAAATTCTCTCCGAACATTCCCATCGGCAGCTCGCGGCCGGGCAATGCTTTTTTCCAGTAGTTGTAGTGGCTGAGCGGATAGCAATAGACCGCCTTGTATTCTCCTCCATGGACGGTGAGGTCGGCCTGGCGGTCGCCGTCCAAATTCAATTTGCGTAACCTGACGCGGCCTTCGACCGGTTGCTTGAAGATACCGGTAACAACGGTTCTCCCGTGCCAGAGAACCTCGCGTGGAAGTCCGATGTTCAGCGAGACTAGTTTCATTCCGGGTGGGCCGTTCAGTGTGCAGCGCCACTGCCTATGAGCGCAAATTCCATGTTACAGGACACGCACGCCCTGGCCCAATTGGGAGAAATTGCCTGGTTGACGCCAAAGAAAGCGGCCGACCTGCGGGCTACTTTCCGGCTAATGCCGCACTCTTGATCTCCATAGTGATCTGAGGAGGACGTAACAATGTGTTATGAATCAAGCAATGATGGATGGCGTGTTCGATGCCCTCGCGGTGCGTACTGTCGAAATCCACAGGTACTTCGACCTCGATGCGGAAGTTATCCAGGCGCGCTGGATCCTTCAACTTGTCGGCAGTGACCCGCACCACCGTGCCTTCGGACGCCAGTTTGTGTTTCTTTAAGTACATGGCGGCGTAGAAGCCGGCGCATGAGCCTAGCGCGGCAAGCAGCAACTCCGGCGGCGTCATGCCTTCATCATATCCTCCATTTTCCGCTGGCTGGTCGCAAACGACGGAATGCGCCCGCGCTCTGATCTCGAATTGCACTCCTCCAAGATGTTGCACATGTACTTCCATGATGCCTCCTGCGGACTGCCTTTGAAAGCGCTCTTTCAAGTCTATTGTTTCATCGGCCAACCTTGGATTTCTGTGATCCTAGACACATCGGTCCTTTTACCCCGGGCGAGGGGCCGGTCCTCGCACGGCTATCTACGTCTGTACCGTCTTCTTCTCATCGAATGTAAACGGCAAGGTCTTTCTTCCGGCCCAATTAGTTCCGAAGCCGGAGTCGGTGCTCTCGAGGTGATAGGCCACGACCTCGGGAATGAATCCGCGCAGGCCACGGGGCCACTGCTGCGGGAACAACGTGTCTTCGCGGCCGGCGGTGGTGTGGCCTTCGGGATACTTTTCGATTCCGGAGACTTTCGGATTCCACATCTGGAAGAAGCCGATGGGCACGTAGCCTCCGGCATAGTCCTGCATGATGCGTTCGCCCAACGGAAACGAATTGTTCAGATGAACGTACGCGTTGCACTCGTGCTGCAGCTTCGGCATCTCGAGAAAGCCGTCCCAGTTGCGGTAGCCTTTCACGATGAAGCGATCGATGCCGTAGATCATGCGTTTGGCGAGGTTGGCGTTGGCCAGGAGGTTGCGCGCGAGCGGAGGCAGCCAGATGTCGGCGTCGAGGTGCACCACCCAATCGCACTTGGCTAGTTTGGCCAGGCCGGCATTGATGCCCGCGCCTTTACGAAATTCTTTCCAGCGCGAGCGCAGGGCGTCGGTAAGCACGCATTCCACGTGATAGAACTCGCAAACGCGTTGCGTCTCGCGGTCTTCGGGCGCGGTGACGACGACGATCCGATCAAAATGAAATTTGTTCTGGGGCAAGGTGCAGCGCAGAAAGTCGTGGTATCGGTCGCAAACCACCACGCCCTCGAGTTGGAAATTGGGATCAGGTGTGTGGGGAGCGGTGGCGAAGTTGGCGTCAACGTGGTAGCTCATGAGTCCTCTTTGTTCTTTCTTTCTTCAGCGCGGGCCAGAGTGCCCGCGCCCTACGCCGGACGCAAGGACAGTCCACAGGAAAGAGGCGTACAATTTTGCGGTATCGAGGTCACCGCCATGAATATCCGGTCACGCCGCCGACTTCCGGGAACCACGTTGCGCCGTGACTGATCCCAGCCGTCCTTCTGCTCGCCAGTCTGGCTGGCGCGGAGACATACCGCCAGGGGACGGTCCTCAAAATTGAGCCCCTCCGTCACGCAGAGCACGGTACACAAGGCGACCGACGCTGCCCCTCCGCCAACGGCGGCCACTTACGAGATCACGGTCCAGCTTGGGGATATGGTGTACGTCGGACGATATCAACGCGCCAGCGATTACTTGCCCAGCAATTGGGTGGTTGGCCAGCCGGTGGAAATGCGCGTAGGCAAGCACAGGCACCGCATTTACCTGAAGGATGTTTCAGGAAAAGAAGTCGCTCTGGTGATCCTCACCCGGCACCCGGTTGAAAACGCTCCGCCACAAAAGTAAAAAATCCGTTTCGCATCTCAAAAGACTTGCCGCTCGCGGTCATGACCGCAGAAGCCGCCAGGCTTCACGAAATTGTTCGAAGCGGGCGCGGGGACCCGCGGCGTCGGGATAAAGGCGCAGGCTTTTTGCCGTAGCGAAGGCCTCCACCGGAAGCACGTACCAGACATCAACTGGTACGACGTGCGCAATGAGCACATCGATCTCGGCGGCCGTGTAGGAGGTTTTCTCGCCCTTCCGGTTCACGTAGATGGACCCAATGTCATAGCCGTTCGCCCGCAGATGCTCGGTGCACTTGACTTGTACCCGCCACAGACGCTGGCCGTTATCCAGAATGAAGTCGTAGCGTTCGCTGTCTCCCCACGGTTTGCAGACTTTAAAGCCCAGGCTTTGCGCCTTATGGAGGAAAGCAGCTTCGGAGAGTTCTCCGGTGCGCTTAGTGTTCTTGCGTATGGGTTGGTGGGGCGCCGGCGCTCGGGGCCGGCGGCCTGAGTCTCCGCAGTTGTCTGCCATGGTTGTGATCTCGAGTTGTTGTGGTTCTGAACGTTGGTTCTGGGGCGGCGAGGCCGGAAAGTTGGCTTCTTCGCAAGAAAACAAGGCACAGCTTTGGGCTATGCCTTGTCTTTTACTCTATACTTTTAGAATAGCACATGGCGAAGGGTAAATGGGACATGGATGTACTAACTACTATCCTTCTGGGATGAAGGGGTTAGCAGGAAATGGAGCGGCGAGGGGGCTTGACAGAAATTGGAAACCTCTCCGCTGTTACCCGGGCAGGCAGCTTCCGCCCCCAAGAGTGGAATTAAAGTTCGCTTAGCTCCAGCCGATAGGCGTTGCAGGGGAAGCTATGAAGCAGTTTACCGTCCACCCAACCCGCGGCGAGCAGACCTTCCGGGAGGACGACATTATTGTCAGCAAGACCGACCTCAAGGGCATTATCACCTATGCGAACAAGACGTTTCTTGAGGTTTCCGGCTACACCGAAGAGGAGCTGCTAGGCCAGCCCCACAACATCATCCGTCATCCGGATATGCCGCAGTGCGTGTTCAAGCTGCTCTGGGACGTGCTCGGTCAGGGCCGCGAAATCTTTGCCTATGTAAAGAACATGTGCAAGAACGGCGATTACTACTGGGTATTCGCCCACGTGACGCCGACCTTCGACGATGCTCACCGGATTATCGGGTTCCACTCCAACCGGCGACTCCCGGAACGCCATCAAGTGCAGTTGTTCGAAGGCATCTACGCCAAACTCAGGGCGGAGGAAAGGCGGCACGCCGACTGGCGGCAAGGCATGGAAGCCGCCACACAGATTCTGCTGCGCATGGTGGCGGAGAAAAGTATGGCTTACGACGAATTCATCTTCTCCGTCTGAAACAGGACAGGAGCCTATGGCGAACGCCACGGTGGCGAAGGTTGAATCGGGGTTCGCGGCTCGCCTTCGCAGATTCATGCCCTTCTTCCGCACTCCACCCCCGGTGATCGAGGATCTTGAGTTGCCCATAGCGGAGGCTGGCGATTCCGATATGGAAATCATGAGAGGCGAGCTTGCCTTACATGGCGAGTGGGTACGGCAGATCGCCGAGATTTGTGAGCAGGCCGCCCAGGGCAATCTGGAACCCAGGCTGCTGCATTGCCCGGAGTCTCCCGACCTGGCGCGCGCGGTGCAATCGATCAACCATCTTCTCGACATGACCGACGGTCTGCTGCGCGAAGCTGGGGCCGCGCTCGACCATGCCGCCAACAAAAAGTTCTACCGCCGGGTGCTGCTCCGGGGTATGCGGGGATCATTCCGGCGGGCGGCCGAGCAGATCAACCACACTACTCAGCAACTGGCCGACGATGCAGCCGAGTTGGCCAAAGCGGAGGACTCCCGGCGCACCCTTTCGGAGCGGGTACAAAGCGTTGTGAAAGGGCTGGCATCGACCGCCAGCCGCATGAACACCACTGCGACGGCGTTGAGTGAGATGGCCCAAGGATCGAGCAATGGCGCAGCGGCCAAGACAGCCAAGCCGGAGAAGGGGTCCGCGTCGAACCGGCAGCATCTGCAGCAAGCGGTCGCCGGCCTCAATGAGGCCTCGCAGAGAATCGGAGGGGTTGTGGAGTTGATCTCCGACATTGCCGATCGCACCAATCTGCTCGCGTTGAACGCCACCATCGAGGGTGCGCGTGCCGGCGACGCCGGCCGCGGCTTCGCCGTGGTGGCTTCCGAGGTCAAGAAACTTTCCGAACAGACCGCCAGTGCGACCGGGGAAATCAATAAAGAAATCACGGCCGTCCGCGGCACCGCCGACCTCACCGCAAAGCTGGTCACATCCCTCACCATCACCATTGGCGAATTGAAGGAAGTTTCCCAGGTGCTGAACCGGCAGTCTGACGAACTGGCAACTTCGATGAGCGAATTTCTCGGGCACGACGCGGGTTAGAAAAGGCTCGGCCTCTCACTCTCGCGTACCGCGGCTTCCTCGGCCTGCCCTACGTCGTGACAGCCGTTACCGCCCGCGGAGTCCAAGGTAACTTTACGGCTCCGGCGAACATGTTTCATGCTAGCGCCGTGGAGACGCAGTCAAAATCGCCTTTCAGTCCGGTATTTCGCAGTGGCTCGCCGACCATCCCGCCAGCTTCCGATCCGATTGCGGGTGATCCCATCCATCGTGAACCGGCCCGATCGGGCGCTCCGGGCTGGCAGTTCGCAGCTGTGGTGGGCGCCGCTATTTTGCTGGCCCTACTCTTTGTGCGCGCCCCTTCCGCGAGGGCTGGGTGGGATGAAATCTCGCGCTATCTGGCATTGCAGGGAAAGTCCGAGCGCGCTTCGGCCAACCTGCTCTCGGAGCACGAAACCCAGGGCCTGGACCGGATGACCCCGCAAAGCCAGGCGGAGTTGCTGCTGGAACGAGCCATCAATCACTACCGGGGCGCGACCGATCAGATTGCCAACCGGGTTGACGAATGGCGGGGAAAGATCACGCTCGATCAGCGGCTCAACAATCTGTTCATGACGGCAATCAACTCTGACGACTTGCGGGTGCGGGCGGCTGCGATCGAAATCGATCTGGCCTGCCGCAATCTGGAGAAGACTGCGGCGACCGTGGACCGGCTGGAGCCGGACGCACGTTCGGGAGCGCAGGGAGTGCGGGCCAATGCGCTTTGGGATTTGGGCCTGCTGGGCAATCGCGGCGTCGAACCGGAGCGCGCTGGGCAGATCCTGATGGATTCGATTCACGATTCGAATGAGAACGTCCGGTACTGGGCAGTGGAAGGGCTGGCGTATCTGGGCACGGATGGCGTTGTGGGCCCGCTGCTGCAGATTTTTCATGACGATCCTTCGCCGACCGTTCGCGAGCGGGCAGCTTGCAGCCTGGCGCAATCGGGGATGCTGAGCGAGAAACAACGCCGCAGCGCAGTGCCGAAGTTGCTGGATTTCGCCGAAGATACTTCTCTCGATTCGACCACGCGCGAATGGGTGTACCAGGCGCTGCGGGACATCACGGGCCAGAGTTTGCCGCATGATCCTGCGGCTTGGAGAAACTGGTACAACTCGCCGGATGCGCGCTGGAATCCGGTAACCAAGGATTAGCACGATTAGCTTTACCTGCTAACGAGTCTTGCACGTTACCTGCCTGCAATTCCTGAAGTATCATGCCTGTTTCCCATGACGATTCTCGACGTGTGCGCCTACCTGGGACTGGCCGCTGTCGGCGCAGTGTGCGTGAACATGTTTTTGGGGATGCTGATCGCGCTGCGCTACAGTCCCCTGCGGCTGTGGCCGCACCGCAAACTCAACGTCTTTCGTCTGCATACCTGGACGGCGTACCTAATATTGGTTCTGATCCTGCTGCACCCCGCAGTGTTGTTGCTGGCAAAGTCTCCTCACTTTGGTCTCGGTGATCTCTTGCTACCGGTCAGCTCTCCAGTTCAGCCCAAGTTGAATACGGTGGGCGCAATTTCCCTTTATGTGCTGTTGATCGTGGTCCTCACTTCCCTGCTGCGCAAGCATATGCCGCGGCCGCTATGGAGGAAACTGCACTACCTCGTGTTTCCAGCGGCAATTCTCATGTTCATCCATAGTGTGTTCACCGATCCAGCGCTTACGACCGGCAAGCCGGATCTGCTGGATGGAGGAAAAGTATTTGTGGAGATCTGTTGTGCTGTGTCGCTGGGCGCCTGGGCCTGTCGAATACTGAAACGCGGACGAGGATTCCGCCAGGAGCGCGTTCGGGAACCGGTCTCCCGGAGCGGTTGAGCCCCTGGAAACACGGGAGAAATTCTGCTCTCGGTTTTTCAAAAGACCGGCTCTCAGTTCTCAGTTGGAATGCGCAAGACGGCGGCGCCTTTAATTTGGCTTTTCTTGAGCGCTTGCAGCGCTCGGTTGGCGTGTTCGAGTTCGAAAACTTCGACTTCAGTGCGTAGGCCGGCATCGACGGCGAGCGAAAGGAACTCGCGGCAATCGTCGCGGGTGCTGTTGGCCACGCTGCGAATCACACGTTCGTGGTAGAGCAGCGAGTAATCCATCTGGGGGATGGGACTCATGGTGATGCCGGCGAGGGCCAGCGTACCGCCTTTGCGCAGAGCACGGAGCGCCAGAGGGACGAGCGAGCCCGCGGGGGCGAAAATGATGGCGGAATCAAGCTGGCCGGGCGTCACATCTTCGGCTGGACCCACCCACGCGGCGCCAAGCTGAAGCGCGAGATCGCGGTGGCTTTGGGTGCGAGTGGCAACGTAGACTTCGCAACCTTCATAACGCGCGAGTTGCAGAATCAAATGGGCGGATGCGCCGAAGCCGTAGAGGCCAAGGCGGGAACCGTAGCGCGCCCCGCTGAGGCGGTAGGAACGATATCCCACGATTCCGGCGCAGAGCAGCGGGGCGGCGTTCTCATCGGAAAAGTGTTCCGGAATGGCCTGGGCAAAGTCTTCGCGAACGATGGTGAACTCGGCGTAGCCGCCGTCGACGTGGTATCCGGTAAATTGGGCGTTGTCGCAGAGATTTTCGAAGCCGCGAACACAGTAGTCGCAGGTGCCGTCGGTCGAGTGTAGCCACGGGATGCCGATGCGGTCCCCCTGCTTAAGAATGTGCGAGCCGGGACCCAGGTCATCGACCACCCCGACAATCTGGTGGCCGGGGATGAGCGGCAGGCGGGGCAAGCGGGAGGTCGCCCTCTACCGTATGCAGGTCAGTGTGACAGATGCCGCAGCAGCCGACCCGCACCCGGACTTCGCCTGCGCCGGGCGAGGGCAGCGGGACGTCCTGCAGCTGCAGCGGTGACTCGTCGACGGACCCGGCCCGGGCCAGCACCATGGCACGCATGAGTCAATTGTAGCCGCGAGGTTCGAGGTTCGCAGAGCGGTGCGAACCGAGCCACAATCAGGCCCCCAATCAGGTAAGATACTCCGCGCTAAACAGCTCAGCCGGAAATGAACCGCGAATATCACAAAGGATACAGTCAGGAATTGCAACGCGACATGGAGGCCCTTGTCTTCGGACATGCGGGCACTCCCGTACTCGTGTTTCCAACTTCCATGGGAAAGTTTTTCGAATATGAAGACCGGGGCATGATCGGCACGCTGTGGCAGAAGATCGATCGAGGCGAAGTGCAAGTGTTTTGTCCGGATGGCGTGGACAGCGAGAGCTGGTACAACAAAGGCGTGCATCCCCGGGTGCGAGTACTGCGGCATTTGCAATACGAGCGCTACATTCTGCATGAGTTTCTGCCCTTCGTAAGATGGAAGAACCCAACGCCGCAGTTGGCGGTCACCGGGTGCAGCTTCGGCGGCTATCATGCAGTGAACTTCGCCTTTAAGCATCCGGACGCGTGACTCACTGCGTAAGCATGAGCGGGGCCTTCGACATTCATCAGTTTCTGGATGGGTATTATGACAATGATTGCTATTTCAACTGTCCGCAGGACTACGTCCCCAACATGAGTGATGACTGGTTTCTGAGCCGCTACCGGCAGATGAAAATTGTGCTGGGGTCGGCGGATTGGGATATGTGCCTGGACCAGAATGTGAAGCTGTCGGCCAAGCTGAACGACAAAGCCGTGCCAAATTGGCTGGATGTCTGGGGCGATCATTCCACGCACGATTGGCCGCTCTGGCAGAGGATGGTGGGGAAGTATTTTTAGTCGCGCCTTCCTGAGAACGCCTTGAAACGGCGCGCGAGAATTCCGGCTGCGCAGGGGTCCTTCGACTGCGTGAGTGCTTTGCTTCGCCAAGCACTCACTACGCTCAGGATGACAATTTGAAGAGGCGGTAGAATCGGAGCCTGTCATGAAGAAAATCGGAATCATCTTTGGCATGGAAAATACCTTCCCGCCGGCGCTGGTGGAGAAGATCAACAGTATGAAGATCGCAGACGTCTCGGCCGAGGCGGTGAAGCTGGGCGGAGTAAAGATGGCGCACCCCAGCGGATACCGCGTCATCATCGACCGCATTTCGCAGGATATTCCCTTCTACCGGGCGTACCTCAAGAATGCCGCACTGACGGGGACGATTGTGATCAATAACCCGTTCTGGTGGACCGCCGATGACAAGTTTTTCAACTACGCGCTGGCCAGCAAACTGGGGGTAGCGATTCCGCCGACCGTGTTGCTGCCACATAATCAGCATCCGCCCGATACCACGGAAAAATCCATGCGGAACCTGACCTACCCCTTGAACTGGCAGGAGCTTTTTGAATACGTCGGCTTCCCCGCCTTCCTAAAGCCGTATTCCGGCGGGGGATGGAAGCACGTGTACAAAGTCCATAACGCCGAAGAGTTCTTTCATTACTACAATCACACCGGCGATCTGTGCATGACGCTGCAACACGGAGTCGAGTTCGAGGAATACTACCGCTGCTATGTGATCGGGCAGGAAAAAGTTCACATCATGAAATATGACCCCAAGGCGCCGCACCATGAGCGCTATGTGAAGGGCAATCCGCCGCCTTCAAGTCGAAAGCTGCATGACCGCATCGTGAATGATGCACTCATCCTCTGCCGCGCGCTGGGCTATGACCTGAATACGGTGGAGTTTGCGGTCGAAGATGGAGTGCCCTATGCCATCGATTTCTTGAATCCAGCGCCGGACGCGGAGGTCACCTCAGTCGGCCAAGCCAATTTCGATTGGGTAGTGAACGCCGTGGCCGAAATGGCAGTGAAGAAAGCGCTGAGCGACGAGAATCCGGCGCATGAGTTGAGGTGGGGGGCGTTTCTGGCGGGGGCGGATGAGATGCCGGGTAGAACTACGAAGCGAAAGAGAGCGTAGATCGTTTCCAGAATAGGGATGTATCAATAGCTCCCGTCTACACGGCATCCGCATGCCCGTCGGAGTCATTCGGGTCCGACGGATTTAGTAGGAGCGCGAGCGCGGCGAGGAGAGCAACCCCCAGTCCAAAGGCGCCGACTTGCTCGATGGCTACAGTCCATTGAGGACGTAGCATCTTAAGTGGCCAAAGCAAAACACCTGCGAACCAGCCCATCATAAAAAAGCGCTCTCGCCGTGCGGTGCCACGAATAAACCAGAATCCGAGCCAGCATATGTAACCGTAAAGGAAAACGTTCACGGCTACCAAGGGCCAACCATGTAGCAAGGGAGGGCCCAGAAACCACCCGGATCCCGGGTGACTCGAACGCAACCCTCGAATTGTTAGCGCAAGGACCAGCGCCGTCAGACAAAATGCCATCGCGGTTCTTAGACGGGTTGAAAGTAGCCGCGGCGGATTGGATGGGGTCAAAACTGGCGATTCCTTCGATCAATCCGTCATATTACCCCTGCGTCGTGCCTTTTAGACGTCCGAATCTACAACACCGCACCGGGCAAGCCTCGTCATCTCCATAAGAGATTCTAAGATAATGACTTAGACGGATCGCTCCTGAAGGCTCTTTGCGCTTGTACAAAATTGGAGTATAATATGATCATAAATGGAGTTCATTTGTGGCCACCATACAACAACCCGTCGTTGGTTTTTCTTGGGATATGGCGGTCGATCTATCAAAGAAAGAGAATCGAACCCGCCTCAGTCCGGCTGCAATCAAGGGCCTGCTTCGGATCGCAGGGCATTGGAACTTACGGGATGAGGACACTAGGGCTCTGCTCGGCGGGGTTTCCAGTGGCAGTTTCTACGGGCTGAAGAATGGCAGCAGCAAGAAACTGGATGAAGATCAGCTCACCCAATTTCCCTTTTGATCCGGGTCTATAAGGCGCTGAACATTCTTTACAGCCAGATGCTGGCCGACGCCTGGATGGCTCTGCCCAACGCGAATCCGATGTTCGGGGGAGACTCACCCCTCAACTATGCGAAGAAGGGCGGCATACCTGCTTTGCTGAGGGTTCGCCAACTGTTAGACGCACGTCGCGGCGGCAGAGAAGTCTCCGAAGCAAACGAAGCTGGAACAGGACGGAACCCATCGGTCCTATTCCGTACCGTTATAGCGATCGCGGACGGCCAATCCTCAATCTTATTGCGCAAGATGACAACGATCTGCTCAGCGACCTCACGGAGCTTGAGGGCGCAACCAACGACCGATTGCTCGGCGAGAGTGGCAGGCTGCCTGGAATAAGCGCTATTGAGCTGGTCTCCGGTTTTCGCCTGGCGCATATCGTGAATGAGTCGTTTACGCACGCGCATCCAGGCGGACATCGCTTCAATCGCAGCGAGCGGGGCGCCTGGTATGCCGCGTTCGAAATGGAGACTGCGCAAATCGAAGTAGCCTTTCATCGAGCCGCGGAGTTGAAAGAAATCCGATGGGAAGCTAAAGAGGTCTCGCCATACATCGACTACCTCGCCGATTTCCGGCATGAATTTCACGACATTCGGGCAGATCCGGAGTTTGCGGAATGCCTTGATCCCGACAGCTACGCCGCCTCTCAGGCACTTGGATTGAAATTGTTGACCAGTGGCTCAGCAGGGATCGTGTATCCAAGCGTGCGGCACAAGGGTGGCGTCTGATCCCCTGCTTTCGTCCTCCGTTGGCGCTGAAGTCAGAGGCGGAGGTCACGTTTACTTTCACTAACGGGAAACAGCGGATGTTGTCGTCGAGAAGTAGCATCAGCCTAATCCGCGTCAGCTTGCGGGCTCAAAATCTTGTCGTGGGCCTTCGAACAAACGCCCAGTAACGGCTCCGAAGATAAACCCACCAATGTGAGCCAGGTACGCCACCCCGCCCCTCTGCACATGCGCCACCGATCCAGCATTGACAACCTGGGTAAGGAACCAGAAGCCGATCAACAGCGCGGCTGGGATAAATTTGATCCGCACAAACACGAAGATAAATAAAAGCGTACGAATCCGGTCACGAGGATAGGTCACCATGAACGCGCCCATCACCGCGGCAATCGCGCCGCTCGCGCCGAGGTTTGGAACAGTGGAGTGTGGGTCCGCCAGAACCTGGGCCAGCATGGCGACTACCCCGCCGGCCAGATAGAAAATCAGATATCGCACCCGACCCATTGCATCTTCCATCTCAGGTGCAAAGGCCCACAAGAAGACCATGTTGCCGATGATGTGCGACCAACTGCCGTGCATGAACATCGCCGTCAGAATTGTGATCCAGTGATGGCCGGAAGTAATTTGGGCAGGGATAGCGGACCACTGCATTACGAACGCGTCGCCGCGCATCAGCTCAAGTACAAAGACAGCGGCGTTTGCGGCGATGATCAGGGAAGTGACGATGGGAATGTTGGCGGGACGTCGTGACGCATCGCCTAATGGAATCAGACCCCCCATAATCATTCCTCCATTCGTGCGGTCCAGGGAACGAGGTAAGAACGAGTAAAGTGCCCTAGGAGCAAAAGAAAGGCCACGATTATAGCCTCGCCTTCCTGGCATTGCCAGAAACAACGTTCTGCCAGCCCTCCGGTCGCCACGTCGCACTGCAACTACAAGATTCTGGCTGCGGTTCGTCGCCTCCGTTGCTATACTGTTTCAGCCTCAGGAGGGCTGCCACGCACGGCTGGCAGCACGGTTTTATCCCCCGGTAGTACAGCGGTCATGTTGCCCACATTCACCATCGGGATTGAAGAGGAATACCAGACGGTAGATCCGGTCACGCGCGATCTGCGGTCGCACATCCACGCGGAAATCATCGAAAAGGGCAAGTTGCGGCTGCAGGAGCGAGTCAAGGCCGAGATGCACCAGTCGGTGGTCGAGGTGGGGACTTCAGTCTGCGCCAACATCAAGGAAGCCAAGGAAGAGGTCAAGAAACTACGGCGCGACATGGTGGGGCTGGCCCGGGAAAACGGCCTGCGACTGGCGTCGGCAGCCACGCATCCTTTCGCTGATTGGCGCATGCAGGAAATTTATCCGGACGACCGCTACAAAAACATCGTCGAAGACATGCAGCTGGTGGCGCGGGCCAATTTGATTTTCGGGCTGCACGTGCACATCGGAGTGGAAGACCGCGAGACGGCGATCCAGTTGATGAACCACGCGCGCTATTTCCTGCCGCACATTCTGGCGCTCTCGACGAATTCGCCATTCTGGCTGGGCATGGATACCGGCCTCAAATCATACCGCTGCAAAGTATTCGACAAGTTTCCCCGCACCAACATTCCAGACTATTTTCCCAGTTGGGGTGAATACGAGAGTTTCATCAAGCTGCTGATCAAGACCAACTGCATTGATAACGCCAAGAAAATATGGTGGGACATTCGGCCGCATCCGTTCTTTAACACCCTCGAATTCCGCGTTTGCGACATTCCCATGCGGGTGGAGGAATCGATCGCGCTGGCTGCATTGATCCAGGCCACGATTGCGAAGCTATACAAACTGTACGCCGCCAATCAAGGTTTCCGGCTCTACCGGCGGGCCTTGATCATGGAGAACAAGTGGCGGGCGGCGCGTTACGGACTCGGCGGCAAGTTGATTGACTTCGGCAAACAGACCGAGGTGCCGGTGCGCGACCTGATCCACGAGTATCTCGATTTTGTGGACGACGTGGTCGACGAACTGGATTCGCGCGAAGAATTGAATTATGTTCACAAGATCCTGGAGCATGGCAGCGGCGCAGACCGCCAGTTGCGGGTCTTTCAGGAATCGGGCGATCTCAAGAAAGTGGTTGACTACATTATTGAAGAGACGGAGGTGGGCCTGGCGGAAGCTGAGGCGCCGTCCTCCGTTAGAAAAGTAGGGTGATGAGCGTTCCTGCCAGTCAAGCCAACCGCACACTGAGCCAACTTCCGTTTGATCCTGAACTCGCTCCGGGCGCCCACAACGCGGTGTTTGTGTGTCTGCGCGTACAACCCAGCGAGAAGGTCACTGTCATCACGGACGAGGCCACCAAGGAAATCGCCGCCAGCATAGCCCGTGAACTGGACACGGTGGGGTCTCCGTATCGGGCCTGGATACTGGAGGATCTGGCGCCGCGGCCGCTGACCGAACTTCCCCGCGAGATTCTCCAAGATCTCGAAACCAGCCAGGTTTCCATTTTTGCAGTGCAGGCGCAGAGTAACGAACTGCGAACCCGTATGCAGATGACCGACGTGGTGAATCGGCGCAAAATCCGCCATGCCCACATGGTCAACATCAACCGGCGCATCATGCTCGAGGGGATGCGGGCGGATTTCCTTAAGGTTGACCGGATCAGCGCCAAAGTGGTGGAACGAGTGCGGAAGGCGAACCAGATTCGAGCCAAAACTCCAGCCGGAACTAGTCTGGTCGCGGATCTGAATCACGACTACCACTGGATCAAGACCAGCGGATTGATCAGCCCTGATAAGTGGGGCAATCTGCCGGGGGGCGAGGTGTTTACTACGCCCGGCGAGGTGAACGGGACGTTCGTGATCGATGGTGTGGTGGGGGACTGGCTGTGCGCCAAGTTTGGCGATCTGATCGAGAATCCGCTGACCATCCAGGTGAAGGGCAACCGCGTCACTGAAGCGCATTCTGAGAACCGCGATCTGGAAAATGATTTCTGGAGCTACACCCACACCGATGAAAACAGCGACCGCGTGGGAGAGTTCGCTATCGGCACGAACATCGAATTGAAAGACGTCATCGGGCAGATTCTGCAGGACGAGAAATATCCGGGCGTGCACATTGCCTTCGGAAATCCTTACGGGGCGCATACCGGGGCGGAGTGGTTTTCGTCGACCCACATTGATGTGGTGGGGCGGAAGTTTGACATCTGGGTGGATGAAGAGCAGATCATGCGGGATGGGAAGTTTCTGATTGAGGCGTAGCCAGGTGTGACAGCGGACGTCTACAAGTTTGGGCATCTGGGCCGGTCTGAGGACGACCGTGCTTTCCGTTACCGTGACGTTTGGGCCAGAGAGAAGACTAGTGGCCCAGATCGCCTCATAATCGCTCCGTCTGCAGGGCACATTGAGCTTGTAGAGAGGCTTTCTGTTGCGATGAAAGAACCTTTCGGCGTTTTGTATATGCTGGTCGTCCCCAGAGACGAAACGCCACCGGGACGCTTTCAGAGCCCCGAGTTACTTTCCCGAGAGCAGTGTCTCTCGTTCTTGCACGATTTTCGAGAGTTCCTTGAACAAGATGGGCGTCATAACCTGTGGGTTGCAGCGGCCGATCAATCGTCTCTGATCGTTTACGACAGACACAACGTCCTTTACGCCTACGGGCCGCTTGCGAAGTTTGAAGAGATCCTACGGGGCAACGGTTTCACTGAGAATAAGGAAGTCAGGTTTCCGTCTCCGCATACGCACCATTACCATGCCGTGTTCGACGGACAGGGGACCCAGCTCCTTACTTATTGGGACTGGAAAGTGTCTCCTCTTCGCCCAAGCGATGAATGCTGAACGTTTGGTCCGGTTAGGAGCCGTCTTGCTCGCGAGCTTGGCGCGCCATAGCGGTGATCATGATCCCTGCCCTCCGACAACGCTTTAACGCGAACTTCACCCCCGAGAAATATCAGCGCTTCTTGCGCGAAATGGATGAGCGCAGCGGAACCCACGTGAAGTTCCGCACCAGCGAGACTCCGTGCTTTTTCCCCAAGCCCTTACTCGACCAGATGGCGCAGTATGGCAAAGAACTCATTCACCAGCTCAACACCCTGGAATACCGCAAAGCTTCGTTCGCTTCGATTCCGCCCGAGTTCAATGTGCCCAATGAGGCGCCGCACCCCATGTTTATCCAGGTGGATTTTGGGCTGGTGCGGGATGCTTCAGGCCAACTTCAGCCCGAGCTGGTAGAGCTGCAGGGCTTCCCTTCCCTGTACGCCTATCAGGCATTGCTTTCACAGCTTTACATGGAAATCTTCGAGCTGGACGAGAACCTGCAATACCTGCTCGGCGGCCTGGACTGGGAGTCCTATAAGAAACTGCTGAGGCAGGCGATTGTGGCGGATCGCGATCCCGAGAACGTCATCCTGATGGAGATTGAGCCGTTGTACCAGAAGACTTTGCCGGACTTTCTTCTGACGGAGAAACTTCTGGGAATCAAAACGGTTTCCATCACCGACGTAAAGAAGTCCGGCAGTTCGCTTTACTACGAAGGCGGCGGCCGGCGGATTCCGATCGAGCGGATTTACAACCGCGCGATTGTCGACGAGATCATGCGCAAGGACATCAAGCTGAGCTTTCGTTTCACGGATGATCTGAAGGTTGAGTGGGCGGGCCATCCCAACTGGTTCTTCCGCATGAGCAAGTTCTCGCTGCCCTACCTGCAGCACGTCAGCGTGCCGAAAACCTGGTTTCTGGACCGCATGCAACAAGTGCCCGACGACCTGGAGCGCTACATCCTGAAGCCGCTTTTTTCTTTTGCCGGGCTGGGGGTGAACATTCATCCGACGAAAGCGGATATCGCGGCCATTCCGGCGAACAAGCGCTCGCAATATATAGTGCAGGAGCGCATGAACTTTGAGCCGGTGATCGAGACGCCGCTGGGCGTAACCAAGGCGGAAGTGCGAGTGATGTACATCTGGGTGGGGGAACTGCTGCCGGTGATGACCATCATCCGGATGGGGCGGGGGTTGATGATGGGCGTTGACCACAACCGGAATATGGAGTGGGTGGGTTCGTCGTCGGGCTTTTACCTTCCGTAGGAAAGTTTGGACTGATGAAATATCAGATCGTGCGGGTGCTGCAAAAATATGTGCTGAATCCGCCCATCAAGCTCTTGTTCGCTCTGGGCGTGGCACCGCCCGGATATGCACTTCTCGAAACCACAGGCCGCAAGACGGGAAAGGCGCGCCGTAACCCCGTAGGCGACGGACGCGTGGGGGCGCAGTTCTGGCTGGTGGCGGAGCATGGCAAGAGGGCGGGGTACGTCCGCAACATTGCGAGCAATCCGCGTGTCCGGGTGAAGCTGCGCCACGGGCTCCGGGCACGCTGGCACAGCGGCACGGCACAGGTGCTTCCGAAAGACGATCCGCGGGAACGCCAGCGCTGGCTGGCGACCCAGTTGCCATCGAGCGCGAGCAACGCGCGCGCCGTGCGCTTGTTCGGGACCGATCTGCTCACAGTGCGGATTGACTTGGACAGCTAAGGCTTGTGGGCTTTGCGGCTGAAATTAGAAATACCGGCACCCAGGCTCTGGTGTGAGCCGCCGAGTTACTCGTAGCGCAGAGCCTCGATGGGATCCAGGCGCGAGGCTCGGAGGGCGGGCACCATGCCGCTCACCAGCCCTACGACAGCTAGAATGATCGTTGCCACAATCAAAGTGCTGGGCGCAATGATCAGGCGGACATCGCCGCCTTCGGCGTTCTTCGCCATGGCGCTGTAGAGGGTGAGTCTTCCGACGGAAAGAGAGACGCCGTAGGCGAGAATCACGCCCAGCGCGCCGCCGATAAACGTGATAGTCAGAGCTTCAGCCAGGAATTGCAGCAGGATGTGACGCCGGCGCGCTCCCAGCGCCTTCTCCACGCCAATTTCCCGGGTGCGCTGGGTCACCGAGACCAGCATGATGTTCATCAGGCCAACCCCGCCGATCCCCAAGGTAAGCGTGCCGATGAACCCCAACAGAATCTTCAGGCCCAGACTAATAATTTCAAACTGGTGGACCTGTTCCATGACGTTGAACACGAGCATGGCGCGGCGGTCGGCAGGATTGAAATTATGTTGCAGCCCCATCACATTGCGCACGGACTGTTCCAGGCTCTCGTACGCCGGAACCTCATAGTTGAACCAGATGGAGTCGAGATAGTGGGTGTCCTTGATCTCGCTCATGGTGGTAAAGGGAACGTAGATCAGACGGTTGATGTTGTCGTCGCCAGCCTGCATCTTAGGAGCGAGGATTCCGATGACCTCGACGCTCAGGCCATCGATGCGAATGCGTTCGCCCAACGCGTTTCGTCCAGAGAAGAGTTTCTCTTTAGCCTCGGAGCCGATGACGGCGACGCGGGCGTGCTGCATCTCGTCCTGCGCGTTGTAGAAGCGGCCTTGCGCAATTTTGAGCCTGCGCAGCGACATGACATTCGGATAGCTGCCCGAAACGTTGTAGGCAAAACTCCGGGTTTCGTACAGGACGTTGGCTTTCTTGGATGCTTCAGGAGTGATCTGCACGATTTGCGGCAGGTTGGTGGTGAGCGTGTCCACATCTTCGAGAGTGAAGCGGATGGGCACACCGGCCTTCTGGCCGCCAGCCTGCATGGAGGAGCGACCCGGAACCATGATCATGAGCTTGGTGCCGAACTCGGCAAAGATGTTGGCACAGGCCCGGCCAAAGCCGTTGCCGTAGGCCAGCAGCAGGACAACCGTGGCTATGCCCCAAGCCATGCCGAGCATGGTGAGGGCGGTGCGGCGGCGATTGTACCGCATAGCGTCATAGGCTTCGTCGAGCAAATCACGGAACATACGTCTTGACCCCAGTCTGGCTCCAGTTCTACTCCTGTCGCAATGCCTCCACCGGCTGTAGCATGGCGGCTTTGCGCGCGGGATAAAGTCCGGCGGCGACGCCCGCCAGCGTCAGGCAGCTGATCGCCAGGATCGCGGATGCCGGGACCAGCTTGGGAGGATCGAAATTACCTGCACTGGGCTGCGTAGCCAGCAGCGCCATAAACCCACCCGCCAGCACCATTCCGATCATGCCGCTCAACAACGTCAGCAGAATTCCTTCCAGAAAAAATTGCAACAGAATGCTCCGGTTCGTGGCCCCCAGGGCCTTGCGCAATCCGATCTCACGGGTGCGCTCGCTGACCGCCACCAGCATGATGTTGATGACGCCAATCGCGCCCAAGGCCAGCGTTACCAGTCCCACCGTGCCAAGAAAGAGGTTCATGGCGTCGAAAATCTTGCCCATCATCTGGGCCTGCTCCACCGTATCCAAATTTTCGAATGCGTCCTGATCGCGATAGTCGAAACCATGATTACGACCGATGACCTTGCGCACCTCTTCGCGCGCCAGCAAGTGCTCAGCCGGCACCCGCGGCTGATAGTTGATCAGCGAGATGGAGTTCTGATGGTTCTCACCCTTAAGCGGGAAGTAAGTCGCCATGGTGCGGAAGGGAATATAGCCTCGCATGTTGGTCAGGTTTTCGTCCCCGCGGCCGATGCGTTTCACGGTGCCGATGACTTCGAACCGGACGTCGTTGAGCAGAACGGCAGCGCCGAGGGCAGGCCGTCCGGAGAAACAGGTTCCGGGTCAGTTCGTCGCCCAGCACAATGACGTTGCGCCTCTGAGTTTCGTCCTCGCTATTGAGCCAACGCCCCTGCTTGAGAGGAAGATAGCGAATCTGGCTGTACTGCGGCTCCACGCCGGCAATCTGTCCGTTGGCGCTGGCGAATTCGCTGACCGCGCGCACGTCATCGCGGGAAAGGACGGGCGAAGCATTGCGGACGTGGGGAGCCAGCTTACGGACGTCCGCATAGTCCTGGTAGGTAAGGAGATAGTTGCGGGCGGAGTTCATGCTGCCCGCGACCACCGGCGCGCGGCCGGGGAAGATAAACATGATGTCTTCCCCGAATTCGGCCAGCCCACGCTTGTTTCCCGAGCGGAAGCCTTCACCCAGACCGACCAGCAGCAACAACGATCCCACACCCCAAGCCACGCCGAACATGGTCAGAAACGAGCGCAGCTTGTGCGCCCACAGGGTGCGGAAGATTTGCCCGAAGATGTCCAGGACAAACCGCATGATCACAAACATTGTACCTTTGGACGGCTGCCGGGGCCTTTTGTCAGCGGATTCTTTGCAGGGGGGCCCCCGGGCCCCCCCCTGCTCCTGGGTGGTGCTTCTGGGACGTCGCTCAGGGCAGGCTCTGTCGAAAAAAGCGCGGCAAGGGCATCCGTCTTACTACCCATCCCGGGCTTTCGTTGACTCGCTGATGCTGCGTCCGTAAGATGAACCGACCTGAAAGCGCGCGTCTTCTCGTGATCGGCCAAACCATTTCGCACTATCGCGTGATTGAGCAGCTCGGCGGCGGTGGCATGGGGGTGGTTTATAAGGCTGAAGACATCCGGCTTCGCCGCTTTGTAGCCCTGAAATTTCTGCCCGACGAAGTGGCGCGCGACCCGCAGGCGCTGAGTCGTTTTCAGCGCGAGGCGCAGGCGGCCTCGGCGCTGAACCATCCCAACATCTGCACGATTTACGACATTGGCGAGGAGAATGGCCGGGCGTTCATCGCCATGGAATTTCTCGACGGCATGACGTTGAAGCATCGCATCGCCGGCCGGCCGCTGGACATGGAAGTGCTCTTCCCGCTGGCCATTGAGGTCGCGGATGCGCTCGACGCGGCGCACTCGGAAGGCATTGTTCACCGGGACATCAAGCCGGCGAATATTTTTGTTACCAAGCGCGGCCACGCCAAGATCCTTGATTTCGGGTTGGCGAAGGTAAGCCCGGTGGGCAGCTCATCGAGCCAGATTGCGGCTCTCAACACACAGACTGGATCAGTCGATGATAAGGATTTGACCAGTCCGGGCACGATGGTGGGGACGGTCGCCTATATGTCCCCGGAGCAAGTACGGGCGAAAGAGTTGGACGCGCGCACCGACCTGTTTTCTTTCGGTGCGGTTTTGTATGAAATGGCGACCGGCGCGTTGCCGTTTCATGGAGAGAGTTCGGGAGTCATCTTTAAGGCGATTCTCGACTCAGTTCCGATCCCGCCGATTCGCTTCAACCATGATCTGCCGCTCAAACTGGAAGACGTCATTTACAAGGCTCTGGAGAAAGACCGGAATCTGCGCTATCAGAGCGCAGCCGAGATGCGCGCCGACCTGCAACGGCTGAAGCGGGACACCGAATCGGGGCGGTCTAGTCCCGGAATATCTGGCGCGGGGAGTTCCGGAGCTGTGCCCGCGGTTTTGGATGCGGCTGTGCCGGCGGCCACAGCTTTTGCTGGTTCTTCCAGTTCTGCGGCGGCCCGGCCGGCCTCGGTTAGCGACTCGGCATCGGCCGCCGTGCCGCCACCGCCGGTTGTGACTGCCTTGGCTCCTGCGCCCCGGTCAAAGCGATGGCTGCTGCTTTCGGCGGCGGTCGTGGTGATTGCGGCAGGGATCGGCGGCTACATGGTTTATGGGCGTCGAAGCCATGCGCTTACCGAAAAAGACTCGATTCTGCTCACCGACTTTACCAACACCACCGGAGACAGCGTTTTTGACGGAACCCTGAAGCAGGCGCTGGCGGTGCAACTGGAGCAGTCTCCCTTCCTGAACGTGTATCCCGAGGAACGGGTGAGGAAAGCGCTGAAGTTTTCCGGGCGCGCTTCGGACGATCGCATCACGGTGCCGGTGGCCCGCGATCTTTGCCAGCGCGAGGGAATCAAAGCGATCCTTGCCGGAGCGATTAGTTCGATTGGATCGAACTATGTGATCACGCTGGAAGCGCTGAACTGCGTGACCGGCGACACGATCGGACGGCAACAGGCGGAAGCCCCCAGCAAAGAAAAGGTGCTGCAGGCGCTGGGCACAGCGGCGAAGGAGATTCGCGGGCCGCTGGGCGAGACGGTTTCTTCCATCGAGAAATTCAATGCGCCGGTCGATCAAACGACCACTTCTTCGCTGGAGGCGCTGAAGGCTTATTCGATGGGCGACGAGAAGCGGTCACGGGAAGGCGACCTGGAGAGCCTTCCGTTTTATAAGCGCGCCATTGAACTCGATCCCAACTTCGCCATGGCGTATGCGCGCCTGGCAGCGGTGCACGGCAACCTTGACGAAGACAGTCTTGCACAGGAAAACGCGCAGAAGGCATTCGACCTGCGCGAACGCACCAGCGAACTGGAAAAGTTCTACATCACCGACCACTATTACAGCAATGTAACCGGCGAACTGCCCAAAGCGATCGAAAACTACGAACTCTGGATTCAGACTTATCCGCGCGACTGGTCGCCACGCAACAACCTTGCGGCGCTCTACAGTCAAACAGGCGATTTCCAGAAAGCGCTGCCGCAAGCGCTCGAGGCCCTGCGATTGCGACCCGACGACCGCTTGCCGCACGAGAACGTGGTGCACATCTATCAATCTCTCAATCAACTGGAAGAGGCGAAAACTATTTACAAACAGGCGGTGGAGAAGAAGGTGGACGACGTCCCACTCCATCAGGCCCGCTTCGTCATCGCGTACCTGGAGGGCGACGCTCAGGAGATGGAGCGGCAATCTGCCTGGGCGGCGGGCAAGCCGCAGGAATATATTTTTGCGTTTGCCAAAGCGCAGATTGCGGCTAACCGCGGGCGGCTGAAAGAAGCCCGCGAACTCTATCAACAGGCGTTCGATTTGGCCAAGAAATTCGACCTACAGTCGGGAGCTGGGCTGGTGGCCGGATTCCGCGGAATGGCGGAGTACTGGTGGGGCGATGGTGCGGCGGCAAAATCGTGGGCGACACAGTCTCTGGATTTGTATCACGATCAGGAAGTCTGGCCCGCGGCGGTTCTCGCCCTGGCGGGCGACAGCGCGCGGCCAGAGAAAGTGATTGCTGAGCTGACCGCGCAGCATCCCAAAGACACTTACTTGCAGCAGGCGGGTATCCCCCTGGTGCGGGCTGCGCTGGACATCAAGCGCGGCAATCCGGCATCGGCAGTCGAAGTTTTGAAACCGGCTACGGTGTTTGAAGGGGCCGACTTGGAGCCTGCCTTTTATCGGGGGTTGGCGTATCTGGCGATGAAATCGGGCAAGGAAGCGGCGGTTGAGTTTAGAAAGGATATCGACCGGAAAGCAGTCTTCCCGCTCAACCCGCTGCACACTTTGAGTCAGCTCGGACTGGCACGCGCTCTAGCCCTGGCCGGCGACACCGCTGGCGCCCGGTCCGCCTACCAGGATCTGTTTGCGGTTTGGAAAGACGCCGATCCCGAGGTTCCCCTGGTGAAGCAAGCCAAGGCCGAGTATGCGAAGCTGCAGTAAGGGGAAAGCCCGCAGCCAGTTCCCTGCCGCCAGACGGTTTTCCGACGTTTTCGACCTGCCGCCAAACCCCGCCAGTTGACCAGACCTGCCCCGCGTCCTAACATAGCCGCCACGGGATTCGAGCCCTGCCGATGAACGGTGAACCGACGACCGGCGAAAGCACGTCCGGTCAGACGATGATCGGGCAGACCATTTCCCACTACCGCATCCTCGGGAAACTCGGAGGCGGCGGGATGGGTGTGGTCTATGAGGCGGAGGATATCCGTCTGGGCCGCCACGTGGCCCTGAAGTTCATCCCCGAAAACATGGCCGGCGACACCAAGGCCATGGAACGCTTCCTGCGGGAGGCGCGCGCTGCGTCGGTGCTGAACCACCCCAACATCTGCACCATTCACGAAGTCGAAGAGTACAAGGGCCATCCTTTCATCGTGATGGAGAAGCTGGATGGGCAGAGCCTCAAACAGCTCATCCACGGCCATCCGCTCGAAATCGACCAGTTGCTTGATATCGCCATTCAGGTTTGCGATGCGCTGGCGGTTTCCCATGCCAAGGGCATCATCCATCGCGACATCAAGCCGGCAAATATTTTTTATACGTCCACCGGTCAGACCAAGGTGCTCGATTTCGGGCTGGCCAAACTGATCCGCGACGGCAAGCTGGCCACCAGCGAAGAGACTCCGGTCGAAGACTCTCTCACTGCAGTGGGAGTGATTCCGGGCACTGCGGTCTACATGTCTCCCGAACAGGCCCGCAGCGACGAACTGGATGCGCGCAGTGATCTTTTCTCCTTCGGCGTCGTGCTATATGAAATGGCGACGGGAAAGAAGCCGTTCGCCGGCAATAACGTTGTCATGACGCTGGATGCAGTGCTGCATCAGAAACCGCCTTCACCGCTGCAAATCAACCCTGCCCTTCCCACCGAAATCGAGGGCATTATCGGGAAGGCGATGGAGAAGGACCGCAGCAAGCGGTATCAAACAGCGCTCGAAATCAAGGCCGACCTTCAGCGTTTAAAGAAAGAGACTGAATCTGGGCTCACCCGTACCGGCCCGCGTGAAACTTCACCCCTGCGGGTGATGACGGGCACCTTTGAATCGAGCAGCAAACCTCAGAAATATTTGCTGCTCGGGGTGACGGCGGTGCTACTGACTGTGTTGATCGCTGTGGGAGCCTGGTGGTTCAAGCATCGAGCTGCAGCTGCGTCCGCGGTCAACAAGAACACGATCGCGGTGTTGCCGTTGCAGAACATGAACGGCGATTTCAGCGTGGATTATCTGCGCTTCGCGCTGGCCGACGAACTGGCGAACGTCCTTACTTACACCCGCGGGCTGGATGTTCGGCCTTCAGGCGTCACGCGAAAATACACCGGTGCAGATCTCGATCCGCAACAAGTCGGGCGCGAGCTGCACGTCGCCACCATCGTGACAGGACACTTCCTCAAGCAGGGAAACCAGCTTCTATTGACGCTCGAGGGAGTGGACGTGGCTACCGATCGAGTGTTGTGGCAGACTACGCTGAACGCTTCCGCGCAGGACCTGATCGCATTGCAGAATCAAATGGCGACTCAGGTCCGTCAGGGCCTGTTGCCGCTTTTGGGCGCTTCCGGCGGGTTTCTTGAAACCAGCACGCGTCCCAAGAGCCAGGAGGCCTACGACCTCTACTTGCGCAGCACTGCCGTGCCCCACGATCCGGCCCCCAACAAAGATGCGATTGAGATGCTGGAGCGGGTGGTGAGTCTCGATTCCACCTACGCTCCCGCGTGGGAGGCGCTTGGCCTTCGCTATTACTACGACGCAACCTATTCCAACGGAGGCGAGGACCAGTTCCAACGCTCCAACACCAGTTGCGAACATGCCTTGCAGCTTGACCCAAACCGCATGGTGGCGGCTGGCCAGCTAATTACCAATCGAGTGGAGCGCGGCGAGGTAGGAAGAGCGTATCAGGAGGCCAGGGACCTGGTGAAGCGGCGTCCCGAAAGCGCGCAGGCGCACTTTACTCTCGCTTATGTTTTGCGCTATGCGGGAATGCTCGAGGAAGCGTCGCACGAATGTGACACCGCGCTTGCGCTGGCCCCGGGAAATTATCAATTCCGCTCCTGCACCTGGCCTTTTCAGGTGTTGAACAAGCCCGAACGCGCCATGGATTTCATCCGGCTCGATGCCGGCACGGAATGGTCCAATTCGTACGCGACTCCGCCTTTGCTTCTGCGCCAGGGCAAAGTGGCGGAAGCTCGGCAGCTGGTGAAGCAGATGTCGACCAACCCGCAGTATCACCGCGATCTGTTGGAAGCCTGCTTGTGGGGCCCGCCTGCGCAGCTGGATCGAATCGCGCATGAGGACGAAACCGGAGCGCTCTCGGTTGATCCCGAGAAAGTTTACGATCAGGCAGTAATCCTGGCCTACTGCGGAAAGCAGGACGCCGCTTTCCGCATGCTGCAAACGGCCGTCGAACAGAATTATTGCGCTTATTCGAACCTGCTCTCTGATCCGCTGCTGACCAAACTGCGCGGCGACCGCCGGTTTGATGCCCTGCTCACCGCGGCGCATGAATGTCAATTGGCGGTACAGAATGCACCTCCGGTTACACCCCCTCCGGCCGCTAATCCCAAGTGAAGGTCGAATAGGGTACGATGAGAGCGGGTTGCGCGGCTAACTTTCTGCCTCCCGCAAAGTCTCGGTAAGAACGGTTCACCAGGAAAAACTTTGCTTCCCATCCCGGCCCTGGGCCATCCCATAGAGATGATGAAGAAAATTGGCCGCCGCAACCGGCGAGGGCGAGCTTGTGCTGGGCGCGGCCTGGCGCGCGCGTTGGGCTTCGGCTTGCTCCTCTGCCTTCCAGCGGTGGCCGAAGCGCCTTCCCAGATCTACGATCCTTACAGTCCCCTGCCCCAGGACACCGGTGCCGCCGGGCTGAAGCAGATGTTGCTCCGGCTGCAGACCACTGCCCGGCTGATGCAGACGGTGGCGCATCCTGACGACGAAGACGGCGGCATGCTCACGCTTGAATCGCGCGGCGAGGGCGCCTCGGTTCTGCTGATGACGCTCACGCGCGGCGAGGGCGGACAAAACAAAATCGGCAGCAATTTGTTCGACGTGCTGGGCGTGGTGAGGACCCTTGAGCAGTTGGCCTCCGACCGCTATTACGGAGTGGAGCAGCGCTTCAGCCGGGTGGCGGATTTCGGATACTCCAAGACTCCCGAGGAGACCTTCCAGAAGTGGCAGGGACATGACATCGCGCTGGGCGACATAGTGCGGGTGATCCGGACCTTCCGGCCGGATGTTCTGGTAGCGCGATTTTCCGGCACTGATCGCGACGGCCACGGGCATCATCAGGCTTCGGCGATTTTAACCAAAGAAGCGTTTCGCGCGGCGGCCGACCCCAATCGCTTTCCTGAGCAGATCAAAGAAGGCTTGCAGCCGTGGCAAGCGAAAAAGTTGTATGTCGGCAACGTGTGCGGTTTCGGAGCGCTGACTTGCCCGCCGGAAAACTACACGCTAAAGCTGGCGACCGGGCAGTTCAATCCCGCGCTGGGGATGACGTACGTCCAGTTCGCGATAGAAGGATTGAAGCACGAGCTTTCGCAGGGATTGGGGGCGATCTCGGTGGATGCCGGACCGCATTTCGCGTTCTACAAACTGGTGGATTCGGTACTGCCTCCGACCACGGATAAAGACGGACACGAGAAAGATTTCTGGGACGGGATTGACACCAGTTTACCTGGGCTGGCGGCGAGGTTGGGGGAGGAAGAGAAGAAAGTGCCGTGGCTGAGCCTCGGACTGCTGGAAATGCAGGAGCATGTCAAGAACGCGCAGACGGCTGGCGATCCTGAACTTGCCGCGAGATCACTTTTTTCCGGACTGGAGGTGACGGAGCAACTGATTCAGCGAATCGAGGACTCCGGGCTTGCGGCTTTGCCCAAAAGCGAGCTATTAGTTGAATTGAACACCAAGCGGAAACAGTTTGAAAAAGCGGCCGGCCTGGCTGCCGGGGCCGAGTTGCGCATCACAGTGGACGGCCCGGTTGGCGTGGATGCTGAGCAGGCATTCGTGGCCGTGCCGAGCCAGAGTTTCGAGGTAACTGCTCGTTTCACCAGTTCTGTGAAATCCGATCTGAAGAAAATCGGATTGGACCTTCCGGCCGGGTGGACGTCGAAGGTTGTGAGGCCAAGTGCCGGCTCTACGCCGGCCAGTGAAACATTTCGAATTACTGTCCCGGCCGATGCGAAGTACACGCGCCCTTATTGGCATCGCGACAATCCAGAGGCCGATAGCGTCAATACGATTGATGATCCGCACGATGCGCTGTTTCCGTTTTCTCCGCCTCCCGTCCAAGGTCATGCAGTTTATGCGTTGGCCGGGAAACTCGGCGCGGCGCGGGCGGTCGCGATGGTGAAATACAAGGGGGCCGCGGGGGAAATGGAGCGGCCACTGGCAGTGGCACCGGCGTTTTCGATCATGCTGGAACCGGGAACCCAGACCATTCGCATGGCAGGCGATCCGGGCTGTGACGTGAAGGTCGGCGTCAGTTACAACCGTTCTCTGGCGGCAAAGGGCAACTTGCGTTTGCAGGCTCCGCCCAATTGGAGGGTAGAGCCGGCGGAATTGCCGGTGGAATTTCACGAGCGTGGAGAAAAGCGGGATTTTCAGTTCAAAGTATTTCCCGCCAGCCTTAAAGAGGGACGAGCGGAGATTCGAGCCGTGCTGAGCTCGGAAGGGAAAGACTACAGGGAGGGTTACAGCCTGGTGACGCGCCCCGACCTCGAGAGCGCGTATTATTACCAACCCGCGATCCAGCGCGTGAGCGTGGTGGACGTGAACATTCCCAAGGGATTGAAAGTCGGCTACGTCATGGGCGCAGGTGACGACATTCCGACGGTGCTCCAGCAAATCGGCATGGATGTGACTTTAATTCCGACCGACAAGTTAGCGACCGAGGACCTGAGCCGCTACGGAACGATTGTTCTCGGCATTCGGGCCTACGACACGCAGAAGGAGCTGATCGCAGACCATAAAAAGCTGCTCGACTTTGTCTCCGCGGGCGGCACGCTGGTGACTCAATACAACACCGGTATCGGCGATTTTAATGGCGGACATTTCACGCCTTATCCTGCTCAACTTGCGCGCGGGCGAGTGTCGGTGGAAGACGCGCCGGTGGAGATATTAGCTCCCGAAGACAGCGTGTTTCACTTTCCGAACCAGATCACGCAGAAAGATTTTGACGGCTGGGTGCAGGAGCGCGGCCTCTATTTCATGGACCAGTGGGACAGCAACTTCAAACCTCTGCTGGCGTCTCATGATCCCGGAGAGCAGTCTCTCAAAGGCGGCCTGCTGGAGGCGAAATACGGCAAAGGAACTTACATTTACACCGGCTATGCATTTTTTCGGCAGTTGCCGGCAGGAGTACCAGGAGCGATCCGGCTATATGTGAATCTGCTCAGCGCCGGGCACGAGAAGTAGGCGCTGGCCGTCGGTGGTTAACTGCTTTACACCACAGAGGACACGAAGGGAACAGAGGAAGACCGCCCTGCCTTCGAAATCGGTTTGTAACCCGCGGCTTGAACCACAGAGGTCACGAAGGACACAGAGGGAACATCAATCGTGGCATCCGATTCTTCGCAGGCGGTTGGCGGATCCGGACGGCAACTGATCCGCGGTATCGGACTGGGCAGCGCTACCGCGCTGAACATGATCGACATGATCGGCGTGGGGCCGTTCATCACGATCCCGCTGATCGTGGGCGCGATGGGCGGGCCACAGGCCATGCTGGGGTGGATTGCGGGAGCGTTGCTCGCGACCTGCGACGGATTGGTAACAGCCGAGCTGAGTTCCGCGCTGCCCGGGTCCGGCGGCACCTATCGCTTTCTCAGCGAAATATACGGCCCGAAGCGGCTGGGGCGCCTGATTTCTTTTCTTTTCATCTGGCAACTTTCTTTCAGCGCGCCGCTTTCCATTGCCTCGGGATCGATCGGGCTGGCGGGCTACGCTTCCTATTTCTTCCCCAATCTTGAACATCAATATGCAGCGCGGGACTGGGCCGTGCACCTTCCACTGATGGGCGAGCTGCAAGTTCGCTGGATCATTTCCGGAGCGACCTTTGTGGCGATTGGCATGGTGCTGCTGGCTACGGTCCTGCTGTATCGCAAAATTACCAGCATCGGCTGGATGTCGAAGCTGTTGCTGGTGGGCGTGTTGAGCACCATGGCGTGGATTATCGTTTCCGGATTCAGGCACTTTCACACTTCCCTGGCGTTCAACTTTCCGCCGGACGCGTTCCGCCTGTCGCACGCGTTTTTTCTGGGCCTGGGTTCGGCCATGCTGGTGGCCTCCTATGATTATTGGGGCTATTACAACATTTGTTACCTGGGCGATGAGGTGAAAGACCCGACAAAAAATATCCCCCGGGCCATGCTGCTATCCATTCTGTTGGTGGCTTGTCTATACATAGCGATGAACGTCAGCATCCTGGGAGTGTTGCCCTGGCGGGAAATTACGCAGCCCGGGCAATCGAACAGTGGACTGTACGTGATTTCGATTTTTATGCAAAGAATTTACGGAACGTGGGCGGCGAAACTGGCGGCGGGGTTGGTGATGTGGGCGGCGTTCGCTTCCGTGTTTTCTCTGATGCTGGGGTATTCGCGGGTTCCCTATGCAGCGGCGCTCGATGGCAATTATTTTCGCGTGTTCGCGCGGGTGCATCCGCGGTTGCATTTTCCCCACATTTCGCTGCTCGCCCTGGGTTGCGTCGCCATACCATTTTGCTTCTTATCTCTTAAAGATGTGATAGCCGCACTGGTGGTGATTCGAATTTTCTTGCAGTTTCTGGTGCAGGCAGTGGGATCGATTGTGCTGCGCATACGACGCCCGGATTTGCCGCGTCCGTTTCGCATGTGGCTGTATCCTCTTCCCGCACTTCTGGCCAGCGCAGGATTCGTGTTCATCTTGTTTTCACGTCCCAACTTCCAGAAAGAGATCCGCTATGCCGTCGTGATCGTCACGGCGGGTTTGGTGATTTATTTCATCCGCGCGTGGCGCCATGGAGAATGGCCATTTGGTGAACGCGTGGGCAGCGAAGCAGTGGAGCTTTCGAGCCGATAATATGTCTGTGAGCGTCAATTCGTCGGTCCCTGAAAACGTGACGTCCATCGACCGCAGCACCGCCTGGGCCCCGCTAAGCGAACCGCTTTTCAGATCATTGTGGGTGGCGGCAGTCATCTCGTACACCGGCACATGGATGCAGAATGTCGGCGCGGGCTGGCTGATGACCCAGCTCACCATGTCGCCGTTGATGGTCGGCCTGGTGCAGGCCGCCATGCTGGTTCCGGTTTTTCTGGTAATTCTGCCTGCAGGTGCTTTGGCGGACCTGGTGGACCGTCGCCGTTTCCTGCTGCTTACGCAAGGCTGGATGGTGCTGGCTTCAGGAGCCCTGGGAATTCTGACCCTAACCAGTCATATCACCCCGTGGATGCTTCTGCTGTTCACTTTTCTGCTCGGGTTGGGTGCCGTGATGAACGACCCGGCGTGGCAAGCTATTACGCCAGAAGTGGTTTCTCCCGGGTTGCACGCACCGGCGGTGGCGTTGAACTCCGTCGGATTCAATGTGGCGCGGGCGGTGGGGCCGGCGCTCGGCGGCATGGTGATTGCCGCCACGAATTCCGGAGTCGCGTTTTTGCTGAACGCGGCGTCGTTTTTCGGCGTGATCTTTTTTCTCTACCGCTGGAAGCGTCCGCATGTTGAACACGTGGAAAAAGGAAGAGTGAGGGACGCGTTGTTGGCCGGTTTCCGCTATGTGCGCGGTGCACCCCTGGTGCGTTCGGTGCTGATTCGCACCGGAGCGTTCAGTCTGGCAGCGAGTTCTCTGTTGGCGCTCTTACCGATTCTCGCTCGGCCTTACGGAGCCCCCGGATACGGATTGCTGTTAGGTTCATTCGGCTTGGGTGCACTGGCGGGCGCGGCCGTGCTCCCGAGGCTGCGCAGCCGGTTGTCGGTGGACGGGACGGTATGTTTTGCCATCGTGTTGTTCGCGGTCATGACGTTCGCCGCCGGGCACGTGCAAACTTTCGGGTGGCTTGCTCTGGTATTGTTTACCAGCGGAACGGCGTGGATTGGAATTCTGGCTTGCCTGAACGTGGCGGCGCAGACCATGTCGCCAGCCTGGCTGCGGGCGCGGACGTTGTCGATGTACCTGCTAGTCCTGCAGGGTGGGATGGCAATCGGCAGCGCGGCCTGGGGTGCCCTGGCCACTAAGTTCGGCATTCCCGCGGCATTGCTCGGAGCGGCATTGACACTGGTGGCGGGGTTGTTTACTGTTCCGCGTTACCGGCTCACAGGGAAGCAGTTGGAACTCGCCCCATCGGTGGTCCGCGATTAGTACGGCCTGCGTTGCAAATCATTTCTTATTTTTAGGAGGCTCGATGAAAAAAACCGTTTCTCTTTGTGTCTGTCTGCTTGCCCTCAGCTTCGGTTCTGTTGCCTTTGCCCAATCCGCCATGCCGGCGGCAACTCGCACTATCGCCAGTGAACTGGACCGCACGGTTACCGGCGTGGAAAAAGAATTTGTGCCCGCCGCTGAAGCCATGCCGGAAGAGAAATTTTCGTTCGCTCCGACCAACGGCGAATTCAAAGGCGTGCGTACGTTCGACCAGCAGGTCAAGCATGTGGCGGCCGTGAATTACATGATTGGAGCCGCGATCCTGGAAGAAAAGCCTCCGGTCGATCTGGGTGGCGAGGATGGCCCAGCTTCGGTAAAAACCAAGGCCCAGAGCGTTCAGTTTCTGAAAGATTCCTTTGCCTACGCCCACAAAGCCGTTGCGACCATCAATCAAAACAACTTAGTCGGGGAGATCAAGAGTCCTTTTGGATCGGGAACAACCACCAGATTATCAATGGCCGTCATCCTCGTGGGACATTGCTTTGATCACTATGGGCAGATTGTGGAGTATTTGCGCCTGAACGGGATTGTTCCGCCGGCGAGTCGGTAGAACTCAGATTGCGAAGGGACGGGTCTCTGACCCGTCCCGGCGGGTCGGAGACCCGCCTTTACGCGACCCAATCGCCTATAGCACCTAAGTGCCATTTACACGCTCTCAGGCGGCATCTATTCATTGCACTTCCCCGATTCTGTTGAGAAGTCTACCGGACATCCATTGGTGCCTTCCGCAGGATGTTTGCCGATCCGCCCGCAAGGGATCGAGCAGGGGTTTCTTTTGGCGCTCCAGGGGTAGGAAGATGAAGACCAGCAAGCGTCGTCCGGAGGTCTCGGGCGCGGTCCGCACCGGTTCCGAGGTTCGCGCACAAGTAGAATTTGAAAAATTCTTGCAGGCTCTCAGCTCGTACCCGGATCGGGTGGCACGTGATCCGGAGGTTAGTTTTGAGCAGCATCTGTGCAGCGTGGCCTGTGCCGAGCGGGCGAGGAACAGCGAGGAACGGCGGCGGGGGTAAAGCGCCGCTTGCCGCTAGTTGAGCGCCGCTAGGTAAGACGAGTGTGTGCCTTACGCCAGCCCCGGCCCCGGGACGCGCCTTTTTCCTCAATCGCAGTCTGAATCAGTTCGGCTGCGAGTCCGTGAGCGCGAAGATGCGCCTGCACCTTGGTTCGAACCTGGTTCACCTTGGCTTTGGCATCGAGAAAAATCAATACAGATGGCCCAGCTCCACTGAGAGCGACCCCGAGGACGCCCGGAGTATTGCCCATTTTCTGCAACGCGGGCAGCAGCGGACAAAGAGACGCGCGGTAGGGTTGATGTAGGCGGTCTTCAAGGGCCGCTCCCAGCAAATCGTGGCGGCCGCGGGCGAAGGCCGCCAGCAGTAGCATGGAATTTTGCACATTGGCCACCGCATCCGCCCGGGAATATTGACCGGGGAGCACGCGCCGGGCCTCTTCGGTGGGTAGGTCTTCAGCTGGAACGGCGAGCAGCAGGGGCCACTTCCCTTTCGCCGGAACTTGAATGAATTGGGCCTCGGCTTCGCCTGACATGCGGGCGACGACCAAACCGCCGAGCCAGCAGGCAGCGGCGTTATCGGGATGATGCTCGCGGCGAGACGCTTCGCCCACGATGCGGCTGTCGGTCCAGGGCAATCCTCCAAAATGCACTGCCAAGGCGATGCCGGCAAGACGGGCTGCGGCGGACGATCCACAGCCTTTGCCTAGCGGAATCTGATTCTCCATTCTTAGAGCTAATGGTTGGGCTGTTTTGCCTTCAGCTTGGAGCACTTCGCGGTAGGTCGTGAGGATGAGGTGATTTTCGACGCGGCCGCAGAGGGCAGCGTCGCGTCCGCGGGCGATGATTGAAAATTCCTTGGCAAGACTGGCGTGAATTTTGAGGAACAATTTGAAGGCCAGCGCGGCGGCATCAAACGCTGGGCCTAGATTCGCCGAAGTCGCGGGCAAGATCAGGCCAAGGGCTTGTGGGCGCGCACGACTTGAGGACTTAGTCATAGTTGCAGTATTCGGTATTTCGTAGGGGCGGACGCCTTCGTCCGCCACCCCCGGCGAGCCGAAGCTCGCCCCCGGACGAGGGCGTCCGGGGCTACGTGCTTCGTTGTTCTGCATTCTCCAGCGCGCGAATTACGGCGTCGGCGCTGGCGTCGAGCACAATGGGCGCGCGCTGTTGCGCTGCGAGGACCGCTGCCTCTTTCTCATGCCCGGATCCTGCAAATAAATCTCCGCGATGAAATTTAAGCGTGAAGTCAGGATCTTTGAGCAAATGGCCAGTGAGAATCAACACCACGAGTTCGCCGGGCTTGACGAATCCTTGCTTCACTAACTTCTTTAATCCCGGCTAGCGTCACCGCAGAGGCCGGTTCGCAACCAATGCCGTCGGCCCCGATCTCTGCTTTGGCGAGCGCGATTTCGAATTCGCTGACTTGCTCGACAGTTCCACCAGTGGCGTCGAGGACGCGCGCAGCCTTCTTCCACGAGGCGGGGCTGCCGATACGAATCGCGGTGGCCATGGTTTCGGCATGTACGGAGATCAAACTCTTGCCGCCGGCCTCACGCATGGTACGCACCATGGCGTTGGCTCCTTCCGCCTGGACCACCGAGAGCTTGGGCAATCGAGAAATCAGCCCCAGCTCTTTCATCTCCAACAACGCTTTGCCTAGAGCGGAAGAATTTCCCATGTTGCCGCCGGGCGCGATGATGTGATCCGGTGATTGCCAGTCAAGCCGCTCCAGCAACTCGATGGCTGCGGTTTTCTGGCCTTCCAGTCGATAGGGATTCACGGAGTTCAGTGAGTACACCGGCTTCCGCCGGACGATTTCGTTGAGCACGCGCATGCAGCCGTCGAAATCGGTTTTCAACTGGCACGTGAGAGCCCCGTAGTCCAGCGCCTGCGAGAGTTTGCTCCACGAAATCTGCCCCTCGGGGACCAACACCAGAGCTCCCATGCCTCCGCGGGCCGCGTAGGCGGCCATGGAAGCAGAAGTGTTGCCGGTCGAGGCGCAGGCTACCCAGCGAAATCCTTCCTTGCCGCGCGAAAGAAGCGGCCACCGTCATGCCCGTATCTTTGAACGAGCCGGTCGGATTCATACCCTGATGCTTGGCGTAAAGCCTGCTGTATTCCGGCGATGCGGGCGCAGCGCGGCAGTTCGTAAAGCGGAGTGTTCCCTTCGCGCAGAGTGATGGCCTGGTGCCAGTCCTGCAAGGCAGGTAAAAGCTCGCGAAAACGCCACACGCCACTTTCATCGATAGGCAGGTGCGAGGTGCGGCGCTGCTGCCAGAGATTCTTCATCTCGGCAGCGTCAAGTCCAGCGGCGCGCCCGGATTTCCAATCGGGAAAGATGATTTCGAGCAGATCGCCGCACTGCGCGCAGCGCAGATTTAGGGAACCCGGCGCGCAAACTGTGCCACAGGCGATGCAGCGGACTTGTGCGGCGTCGTGGCCTACTTCGGGCACCGAGGCAGTCCTGTCAGTCATGGTAGTTCGCTGTGTGAAGTACAAGAATACGGGAAGAACCGGCTATTTGGCGCGCAGATACTTATCAGTCTTGTTGATCCAGTCGGCGCGGGGAGGATGGAAAATGTCGAGATCGACGGTGTCGGCCAGAGCCTCCGCCTGGTGTGGCATGTGGGCGGGAATGGTCAGCACTTCGCCGGCATTGACCACAATTTCGCGGCCATCGATCAAAAACTTCAACGCGCCTTCGAGAATGTACGTGAGCTGTTCATTCAGATGGCTGTGCATGGGCACGACGCAGCCTTTCTTCAGCAAAACGCGAGCCAGCATGACGCCCTGTCCCCAGACCATCTGGCGCTGCAACAGCGGGTTCAGATCTTCAAGTTCCACGGAGTTCCAGGGTATGTGCTTGAGTTCAGCCTTGGGGGAAGCGGCCGTTCTTGTCAGCCTTTTTGCTGCCTTCTTACCTCTGATTGACGCCTTGGCCGTAATCTTCCTTCTGCTCTTGTTGCTGCGTTTTGCTATCGCCATGTCAATGCGCCTTTCGTTTCAGTTGTCCCGGTGCCCAGTTAAAGGCCGCGATACTGACCGCCATCCACCAGGATGGTCTGTCCGGTGATGTAGGAAGCTCGCTCGGAGGCGAGCCACACAATGGTCTCCGCCACTTCCCGGGGTTCACCGAGCCGGCGAACCGGAATCTCGCTGGCCCAGGTTTCAAAGATTTCGGCTTCGCTTTTATTGGCGGCCGCCGCGCGTGTCTTGGCCAGGTCTCTCAGGCGGTCGGTGGCAGTGTAACCGGGGCCGACGTTGTTGACCAGAATTCCATCCTTGCCGAACTCGTTGGCCAGACTCTTGACCAGACCGACCGCTGCGGCACGTACGGAGTTCGAGAGCACTAGATCCGCAATGGGCTGTTTGACGGCAGTCGATGTGATGGTGATGATCCGCCCCCAGCGCCGTTGTTGCATGTGCGGAATCACTTCGCGGGCAAAATAAACCGTGCTCAACAAATTTGCTTCCACCGCCTTGTGCCATTCCTCGATAGTCGCCGCGAGGAACCCCTTGGCAGGCGGTCCGCCCGCGTTGGCGACGCAAATGTCGGCGCTGCCGAATTTGGCGATTACCGCCTCGACAAAGGCGTGGATCGCGCCGGCGTGGGTCACGTCCAGTGCCTCGGCATACACATCGACTTTGTATTTCTCCCGGATCCCATCGGCGGCGGCCTTTAAGGTTTGAGCATTGCGGGCACACATCGCGACGCGACAGCCTTCCGCAGCAAACGCTTCCGCCGTTGCCCGCCCGATGCCTCGGCTGGAAGCAGCAACGATTGCAACTCGATTCTTCAGACCCATATCCATAGCGCTCGGATTATAAACGCCGCGCGTATAATGCTCATCCGTGGCCATCGCCCTGGCCTAAAGAACTTCGAACTCCGAACAAAGGCGGTCCACGTGAAAACCTGGCAAGTGTTTGTCTTGACCGTTCTGTGCCTGGCAACGGGGATGATTGCGGCTCTTCGTTCTTCGGCGGACAATTCAGCCAAAGCCGGCACGGTAAATGAGGCGACCGTGGCCACCGACGCTAGCGACGGAAGCAACTGGCTGGTCAACGGCCGCAACTTCGAGAAGCAGCACTTCAGCCCGCTCAAGCAGATTACTGATAAAAACATCGGCGGCCTCGGCCTCGCCTGGTACCTGGATATCGACAGCACCATGGGCATGGTCGCCGAGCCGATCGTGGTGGACGGCGTCGTCTACGTGAGCGCGCCGCTTTCCAAGGTGTATGCGGTCGACGCCGCGTCAGGCAAGCAACTCTGGGTGTTCGATCCTCAAATACGTCTCAATCAGGCCATCAACGGGTCTTACTCGGCGCGGGTCAATCAGGGCGTGGCTGTGTGGAATGGAAAAATCTACGTTGGCACCGGGGATTGCCGCCTGATCGCGGTGGATGCGGCTTCCGGGCAGAAGCTCTGGGAAGCGACCGTTTGCGAACCAACGCAGACCGGCATAACCGGAGCGCCGCATGTGGCCAAGGGCAAAGTGTTCATGGGCTACAACGGGTCCGATGATGGAGTTCGGGGAGCGCTGGCCGCTTACGATGCCGAGACCGGCAAAGAAGTCTGGCGGTTCTGGACTGTGCCCGGAGACCCGGCGAAGGGGTTTGAAACCAAGGCCCTCGAAATGGCAGCGAAAACGTGGTCTGGAAAAGATTCCTGGAGAATCGGTGGCGGCGACGCCTGGAATGCCATCACTTACGATCCCGAGACCAACTTTATAATTTTCGGCACGGCCGGCGCCGGAGTCGATTATGGGGAACTGAAGTCCATCAAGGTCACTGGCGACAAGCTTTTTGCGGGATGCATTATCGCCGTGAATGCGGACACGGGCGAGTACGCCTGGCACTTCCAGACCAGTTCTCCCGGGTTGCAGACCGAGAACAATCACATCCTGATGGCCGATCTTGCAATCGATGGGCAGAAGCGGCATGTGGCTATGACCGCTCCCAAGAATGGATTTTTCTATGTTCTCGACGCTAAGACCGGAAAGTTGATCTCCGCAAACCCTCTGACCAAGCTGGCTTGGGCCGAATCGTACGATCTTCAGAGCGGGCGGGCGGTAGAAAAACCAGCCCCGCCCAGCGGGTTGAGACAGTGGACAGTGCATAACTGGTGGCCCATGAGCTACGACCCGGCGACCGGGCTGGTTTATGTCCCAACGACTGACCGCCACGCAAAATCAGACGCGCCGGTCGAGTCTGGCGAATGGATGCGTGGCACGGAGGGAAAGCTGATTGCATGGGATCCGGTCGGCCAGTCAGCCCGCTGGTCCGTGCTCGAACCGATCGCAACCAATGGCGGCGTCCTTTCAACCGCCGGCAACTTGGTGTTCCAGGGCCAGGGAAATG